>CAVUXA010000007.1:0-33778 GCA_963745375.1 uncultured Solirubrobacteraceae bacterium
CTGGGGAATGCTCAACGTGTTGCTCTTGGCCGTGGCGTGCCCGGCGGAGTTGGTGGCCGTGACTTCGCAGGAGAGGCCGTGCCCCTCGTCGGCGGGCTGGACCACATAGCTGTCCGAGGTGGCCCCTGCGATTGCGTTGCCGTCGCGCAGCCACTTGTAGGCGTAGCTGATCGTGGAGATGCCCGACCACGAGCCACTGGAGCACGAAAGCGTCTGGCCCAGCGCAGGCGTCCCTGATGCCACGGGAGCGGCCGTGTTGTAAGGAGCCCTGGGGACCAAGGCGACGTTCACGCCCGATGCCGTGCTCCCCTGTGTGACGTTCACACCATTATCCGACTGGGGGATGTAGCGGTTGCCTTCGCCTTCGAATTCTAGGTTGTAGCTGCCGCTGGGCAGCCCTAGGACGATGTATTCTCCGTTTGCGTTCGTTTCAGCAAATTCGTCGTACCCGAGTTCGTCCGCGGAAGCGGGGAAGAATTCAGAGCCGCGGGCGTTGCCGACAAACACCGTGGCGTTGGCCACGGGCTTGTGCGTTGTCGAGTCGGTGACCGTGCCCTTGATCTCGCCGCCGGCCGGCAGGTTCTCGTCAATCACGTTGGTTTTTTCTTCTTCGACCGCAACAGCGGTGGCTTCAGACGGCGCGAGACCGTGTTCGAAGTACTGGGGCGCCAGGTTGACGCCTTCGATCGGATAGAACTCGATGCGGTAGGAGCCCGCGGGCAGGCCTTTGACGGTGTAGTCGCCGTCCGCTTCGCTCAACACACTGGCGGAATATCCGCCCTGGGCGAACGCGAAGACTTCGACGTTCCCCACCGGCGCACCGTTGCCGCTGATCATTCCCGTGATCACGCCGCCCTTGCGCAGGTTCGCGTTCACCCCAGGACGTGCTTGGCCTTCTGCGAGCGGCACTTCGGTTGCTTCGGCGAGCGTGTGCTTTTCTTCGAAGTACTGAAGCGCGTATTCGCTTTCCCCGGCCGGGAAGAACTCCACCTTGTAAGAACCGGCCACCAGCGCCGGAACCGTGTATTCCCCTTTCGAGTTGGTGGTGGTCAAGCCGGCGGGCTCGCCGGTGGCCGCAAAGTACGCCGCCACTCTGATGCCTTCCTTGGGCGTCCCCGACTCGCTGACGGTGCCCGAGATCGTGGCCGTGCCTGTCGACGCTTGCGCTCCCGAGGCCATGACCAGCGACGCCACCAGACCGACCAGGAGCGCCACCAAACTCGATTTCGCGTTGCCATGCCAAACACCAGAAGGTCGCACTCAAGCTCCGTTGGTCTCGGTCGGGGACAGCTCGGCGTCAGCGCCGCGACCCGCAACGGCAATCACTCAGCAGGGCCAGCAGTTGCGCTTCTTCGTTTTATCACTGCTATGCTCAGCCGCTGCGCCTTCTCCAGCCTCCACCCCGGGCTCTCGGCCCTGAGCAGGGTAGTCGGCTTCTTCGACACCGACCTCGTCACCCGCCCACCCGCCGCCAGGATCCGCTCGGTGGCCTGCTCGCGGGCGAGCCCCGGCAGCGATCCCGTCAGACCAGCGTCTCGCCCGCAGCGGTCCCTGCGACGGGGCGGCCCGCCTCTGCAAAGCGAAGGCTGATCTCGCGCAGGCCTTCGATCAGCGCGCGCATGCGCTCGTCGTGGAGCTGTGCGCGGATCGAGTCGGCCATCTTCTCGCCCACTCCAGGCGTCTGGGCGAGCTGCTCGGCGGACGCGTCCAGCAGGGCATCGATGTCGCGGAAGCGCTGGGCCGGGTTGCGCCCCGTCACCTCCCCCTCCTCCTCGATCCCAGCGCGAACAGCACGCGCGCGAACGGTCGCCGCTTGGACGCCTCGAGGGCAGCCAGCAGGTTCCTCGCCGACAGCTCGCCAAAGCCCTCCAGCTCAGCAGCCGCTCGCCTGTCAGCCGGTAGAAGTCGCCCGCCGTGCCCATCAGCCCTCTTCCCCCGCAACAGCGCCACCTGCTCCTCGCCCAGGCCATCCATGTCCATCGCGCCGCGCTGGACAAAATGCTCTAGCAGTCGCCATGCTCGCGCCGGACAATCGCGGTTGGGGCATGCGTAAAGAATGCTGTCCGTCGGCTCGACCGTGGGGCGTGCCGCAAAACGGGCAGCGCTTGGGCGGGCGGGGCAGCGGCGGGCGACGCTGGCCTCGACCATGTGCGGCGCCGGGGACACCACCTGCGGGATCACGTCGCCCGCGCGCACCACGATCACGTCCTCGCCCGCGCGGATGTCCTTGCGCACGATGTCCTCCTCGTTATGCAGCGTCGCCATCCCGATCGTCACGCCGCCCACCGACACCGGTTCCAGCACCGCATACGGGCGCAGGTCGCCGAACTTGCCCACGTTCCACATCACCTTCGCCAGGCGCGTCACCGCCGTCGTGGGCGCGAACTTCCACGCCACCGCCCACCGCGGGTCGCGCCCGACGGAGCCCAAACGACGCTGCAACTCCAGGTCGTCGACCTTGACGACGACCCCATCAATCTCAAAATCCAGCTCGCCCCTGCGCCGCTCCCACTGCAGGCATTGGGCGATCACCTCGTCCTCGCCGCTCAGCCGCTTGATGCCGTCGTTCACGCGAAAGCCGTGCTCGCGCAGCCACTGCAGGCCCTCCCAGTGGGTCTTGAACGACAGGCCCTGCGCCACCCCCACCTGGTAGCACCAGATCGACAGCGGGCGCTTGGCCGCGTCAGCCGGATCCAGCTGGCGGATCGTGCCCGCCGCCGAGTTGCGCGGGTTCATGAACGTCGACTCGCCCGCTTGCGCCCTGCGCTCGTTCAGCGCCGTGAAGTCCTTCAGCGACATGTACACCTCGCCGCGCACCTCCACCAGCGCCGGCGCGTCGCGCACGTGCAGCGGGATCGCGCCGATCGTACGCAGGTTGTGCGTAACGTCCTCGCCCACCTCGCCGTTGCCGCGCGTCGCGCCGCGCTCCAGCACTCCGTCGCGGTACACCAGGCTGATCGCCAGGCCGTCGATCTTCGGCTCCACAACGAACGTGAATTGCGGATCTGCAATGCCCTCGCGCGCCAGGTGATTGCGCATCCGCTCCACCCACGCGCGCAGCTCCTCCTGCGAGCGCACGTTGCCCAGCGACAGCATCTGCTCCAGATGGCGCACCTTCTCCAGGCGCCCCACCGGCTCGCCGCCCACGCGCTGGGTGGGCGAGTCCGGCGTCGCCAGCTCCGGGTGGTCGCGCTCGATTGCCCGCAGCTCGTCCAGCAGGCGGTCGTACGCGTTGTCCGCTATCTCCGGGTTGTCCAGGACGTAGTAGCGGTGGGCGTGGTGTTCCAGCTGCTCGCGCAGCTGTCGCGCGCGCGTCGCCACGCCCTGGACCTGCGTATTGGCCTCGGGGACCCTCGTGTTGGTGTTGGCCTTGGCCGCGCTCACGGCCCCGCGTCGTGGCCGAGCGGCGCCAGCAGGCCCTCCAGGTCAAAGCGCCGCAGCGCGTCCAGGCTCGGACGGTCGGTCAGGTCGAAGTGGATCGGCGTCACCGCGATGCGCCCCGCCGCCACCGCCGCCAGGTCCGTGCCCGGCTCATCGTGAAAGCCCGGATCCGAGCCGTAGATCCAGTAGCGCCTGCCCTCCTCCTCCTCGCTGTCGAGCTTCAGCTCGTCACGGTAGATGCGCTTGCCAAGGCTCGTCACCTCCACCCCGCCCGGCTCGCCCGCCGGCACGTTCACGTTCAGCAGCGTCCTGGCCGGCAGCGGCACCTCCTCGATGCGCTCCACCAGCGCCGCCACAAAACGCGCCGCCACGTCAAAGCCGAAGCCGCCGTCGAAGCGGTAGTCCAACTGGCGCGCGCGCGACTGCTGAGAGACCGCGATCGCGGGCAGCCCCAGGACCACGCCCTCCAGAGCCGCTGCCACCGTGCCCGAATAGGTGATGTCATCGCCGAGGTTCGCGCCATGGTTGATGCCTGCCACGACCAGATCGGCCGCGAAGCCCTCAATCAACCCCAGACTCGCCAGCCTCACGCAGTCCACCGGCGTGCCGTCCGTCGCATAGCCCGTCGTGCCGTCCGAGAATGGAACCTCGGCCACCCACAGCGGCCTGCGGGTGGTGATCGAGCGGGCCATCGCCGAACGATTGCCGTCCGGCGCGATCACCGCCAGGCGCACGCCGTCGACCTGCAGCAGGGCGCGGCGCATCGCCTGCAGCCCGTCGGCCTCGATCCCGTCGTCGTTTGTCAGGAGGACGTTGAGCATGACTGTCGCTGTGTCCAGCATAAGGGGCCGCGCGGGTCTCTCCAGTCACGAGGCGGTTATGCGGAGTAGCTCACGCGCGCCAACGCCAACCCATGCGCCGGCGCCGTCCTGCCCGCCTGCGCCCGCGGCCGGCCCTCCAGCAGGTCTACGAATTCCTCCAGCGCGAGCGCACCCGAGGCCACCTCGAGCATGGTGCCGACCAGCACCCGGTTCATGTGGCGCAGGAACCTGTCGGCCTCGATCCACAGCTCCAGCAGGTCGCCGTGATCGCGCCACTGCGCGCTCAACACGGTGCAGTGAAAGTGCGAGTGCTCTGTTTCAGCGGGTGTGAACGCGGTGAAGTCGTGCCCGCCCACCAGCGCTCCCGCGCACTCGCCCAACAGCGCTCGCTCCAGCGCCCGCGGCCACCAGTAGGCGCGGTTGCGCTCGAACACCGAGCGGATGCGCCGCACGAGCACCCGGTAGCAGTAGGTCCTGCTGGTCGCGTCGCGGCGCGCATCGAAGCCCTCGCGTGCGGGCTCACACGCAAGCACCGCCACGTCGTCATCGAGCAGCCCGTTCAAGCGCAGCGGGTCGAGCGCCTCGTGGGAATAGCTGGCCACCTGCCCCCACGCGTGCACGCCCCGGTCGGTGCGCCCGGCGACCGTCAGTTTGAGCGGCCGGCCATCCACGCCGGTCTCGCCTAGCACCGTGCGCAGCGCCCGCTCGAGCTCCTCCTGGACAGTCCGCTTGCCCGGCTGACGCGCCCAGCCGGCGAAGGCGGTCCCGTCGTACTCGATCGTGAGCTTGCTGACCATCCTCGCGCGGCGCGGTCACGCGCTTCCGGCGCCGCGGCGCCTGCGCTGCCTTTAGACGAGCTCGATGAACACCATCTCGGTCGCGTCGCTGCGACGCGGACCGAGCTTGAGGATGCGCGTGTAGCCGCCCGGGCGCGTCGCATAGCGTGGCGCCACCTCGGTGAACAGCTTGTGCACCGCGAACTTGTCCTGCGACAGCGTCGACAGCGCCTGACGACGCGCGTGCAGATCGCCGCGCTTGGCCAGCGTGATCAGTTTCTCGATCTCCGGCTTGACCGCCTTGGCCTTCGCCTCGGTGGTCTTGATCCGCTCGTGCTCGATGATCTCCTTGGACAGGTTCATCAGCAGCGCCTTGCGGTGCGCCGAGTCGCGGCTGAGCTTGTTGCGTGTCTTCTGGTGTCTCATCGGTCGGCAGTGTAGTTGAGTCGGATGCACGCGGCAGCCTGCGGCTGCGGGCGTGCATCGATCAACTACACCGCCTCCAGCCGAGGCTCGCCAGTGGCAGACCGTGGTCGGCCGCCTTTAACGTGCTCAATCCGCGCGCAGCGCTAGTCCTCTCGCGTGCAACGTCTCGATGACCTCGTCGATCGACTTCTTGCCGAAGTTGGGGATCGCGTTGAGCTCCGCCTCGGACTTGGAGATGAGGTCGCCCACCGTCTGGATGCCAGCACGCTTGAGGCAGTTGTAGGAGCGCACCCCCAGCTCGAGCTCCTCGATCAGGATGCCCCACTCCTCGCCCTGCAGCGCCTGCGCGCCACCGGTTCCGCCGCCCACGGCCAGGCCGTGACCGTCCAGCTGCCCGCCGGGGGCCGCGCGCAGCTCCTGGATGCGGTCTGCGTCGGTGAAGATGGCCAGCTGGGAGATCAGCAGCTCGGCGGCCTCGCGCAGCGCCGCCTGCGGGTCGATCGAGCCGTCCGTCTCGATGTCCAGCGTGAGCTTGTCGAAGTCCGTCTTCTGGCCCACGCGCGCCTGCTCGACGGCGTACGCCACGCGCCGGACCGGCGAGAAGATCGAGTCGATCGGGATCACGCCGATGGGCTGGTCTGAGGACTTGTTTTCTTCGGCCGCCCGGTAGCCGCGACCGCGGCCGATCGTCATGTACAGCTCCAGCTTGGTCTTCTTCTCCAGGGTGGCGATGTGCAGATCGGGGTTGAGGATCTCCACGCCGGCCGGCAGGTCGATGTCCTTGGCCGTGATGTCGCCCGGTCCGGTGACCACCAGCGGCGCCTCCACCTCGCCCGCGTCCGAGTGCATCCGGCAGACGACGCCCTTGAGGTTGAGCACCACGTCGGTCACGTCCTCCTTGACGCCCTGGATGGTCGAGAACTCGTGCGCGACGCCCTCGATGCGCACACTGGTCACCGCGGCGCCCGCGAGGGAGGACAGCAGTACGCGTCGTAGCGAGTTGCCGAAGGTGTAGCCAAAGCCGCGGTCGAGCGGTTCAATCGTGAACGTGCCACGGTTCTGCTCCACGGACTCACTGGTGATCCGGGGGATTTGAAAGTCGAGCATCAGAGTCCTAACGTCGTTTTGTTCTCACGCCGGCGGTCAGTTTGCGCCACCGGCTCCACGCTGCCCCCGCCACGGCTACGCCGCGAGCGGGCAATCCAAAAATCTCCTAACTACTTCGAGTACAGCTCGACGATGAGCTGCTCCTGCACCGGCGCGGCAACCTCGCGACGCTCCGGCCTGCGCAGCACCTTGGCCGTCAGTGACTCGTGATCGGCCTGCAGCCATGCGGGGATCTGTCCCGTGAGCTCGGTTGCATCCCTGACCACCTGGGTGGCCGGCGTGCCCGCCTTAACCGCGATCACGTCGCCAGGGCGCACCTGATAGCTGGGGATGTCCACCCGCCGGCCGTTGACCGTCCAGTGGCCGTGGCGGATCAGCTGTCGCCCCTGCCTGCGCGAAGCTGCAAAACCCAGACGCACGAGCACGTTGTCCAGCCTGCACTCCAGCAGCGCGAGCAGGTTCTCGCCGGTGATGCCCGGCTGGCGCGACGCCTTTTCGTAGTAGCCACGAAACTGGCGCTCGAGCACACCGTAGTAGCGGCGCGCCTTCTTCTTCTCGCGCAGCTGCAACCGGTACTCGCTCTGTTTCATGCGCCCGCGCCCGTGCTCGCCCGGCGGGTATGAGCGGCGCTCCACGCCACACTTGTCCGTCAGGCAGCGCTCGCCCTTGAGGAACAGCTTCTGTCCCTCGCGGCGGCACTGCTTGCACTGCGGGCTGGTGTCTCTGGCCATCGGTTCTGGCTCCTATACACGCCGCCGCTTGCGCGGTCGACAACCGTTGTGGGCCTGGGGAGTGACGTCCTTTACGCCGGTCACCTCAAGACCGGCTGCCTGCAGCGAGCGGATGGCCGTCTCGCGACCCGAGCCTGGGCCCTTGACGTAGACCTCCACCTTCTGCAGCCCCTGCTCGAGGCCCTTGCGGGCGGCCGCGTCGGCGGTCACCTGGGCGGCAAAAGGGGTGGACTTGCGCGAGCCCTTGAAGCCCGCGCCGCCGGCCGACTCCCACGCGATCACGTTGCCGGCCGTGTCGGTGAGCGACACGATCGTGTTGTTGAACGAGGTCTTGATGTGGGCCTGGCCCACTGGGATGTTCTTTTTCGGCTTGCGCCTGCCGCGGGCACGTTTGGGTGCTGGAGGCATTTACTTCTTGCCGGCCTTCTTCTTGCCCGCAACCTGCATGCGCTTGGGCCCCTTGCGGGTGCGCGCGTTGGTCTTGGTCTTCTGCCCGCGCACGGGCAGGCCGCGGCGATGGCGCAGCCCGCGATAGCACGCGATGTCCTGAAGTCGTTTGATGTCCTGCGAGCGCTCGCGGCGCAGGTCGCCCTCGACGGTCAGCGACTCGTCGATCGCGTCGCGCAGCTTGACCACCTCGTCCTCGGTCAGGTCGCGGACGTAGGTGTCGGGGCTGATGCCCACCTGGGTCAGCAGCTTGGCAGAGGTCGAACGGCCGATCCCGTAGATGTAGGTCAGCCCGATTTCAGAGCGCTTGTTCAGCGGCAGGTTGACGCCTGCGATGCGAGCCATCGGTCGATCAGCCCTGCCTTTGCTTGTGGCGCTTGTTCTGGCAGATCACGAGGACCACCCCATGGCGGCGGATGATCTTGCATTTCTCGCACATCGGCTTGACCGACGGTCGTACCTTCATGGATCCCTTTCGGCGGCTCGGTTCCGGCGCCCCGGCTCTGGCTGCCGTTGCGGCTGCCGCTACCGGGTCGTGGATCTGCCCCGGAGCAGGCCAGAAGCCGGCCCCTCGGGCAGGACTCCACATCCTAGCAACCTCAGCTTGCGCTCGCTATCTCCTGCACGGCCGGCGAGCCGACGGGCTCCTGGCGCTCACCGGACGGCAGATGCCAAGGTGTGAGGACGCGCGGGCCCTCCGCGGTGATTGCGACCGTGAACTCGAAGTGAGCCGTCGGCGAGGAGTCCTGGGAGAAGATCGCCCAGCCGTCGCCGCCCACGCGCACGCCGGGGCGTCCGGCGGTGGTCATCGGCTCGACCGCCAGCACCATGCCCTCCTCCAGCAGCGGGCCCTTGCCGGGCTTGCCCACGTTGGGCACCTGCGGGTCCTCGTGCATGCTGCGCCCGACCCCGTGGCCGACCAGCGAGCGCACCACCGACAGCCTGGCGGCCTCGGCGACCGACTGGATGGCGTGCGAAACGTCTCCCATGCGGTTACCCGCCCGGCATTGGGCGACACCCGCGTACAGCGACTGCTCGGTGGCGGCAAGTAGGTTAAGGATGGGCTCGCCGACCTCGCCGACGGCGAACGTGCGGGCGGCATCTGCGACCCATCCACCGAGCGTCACACCCACGTCGATAGAGATGATGTCGCCGTGCTTGAGACGGTAGGGCCCGGGGATGCCGTGCACGATCATCGCGTTGGGCGACGCGCAGATGGAACCGGGAAAGCCGCGATAGCCCTTGAAGGTTGGGACGCCGCCGTGGGAGCGGATGAAGCGCTCGGCGATCTTGTCGAGCTCGGCGGTGCTGATCCCGGGACGGATGTTGCTCTGCAGCAAATCGAGCGTCGCCACGAGCACCGCTCCGGCGCGAGCCATCTGCTCGATCTCCTCCGGTGACTTCTTGATGATCACCCTGGGAGCTTAGCTTGCGGGCGACGCCGCTCGACGTGTCTGGACTGCCATGCGTCGCCACCCAGACACTGCTCGCGCGGTCTCGTGCGGGCCGCTAGAACTCGTCCTCGAGGCGCAGCGTTGCGATGGTCGCGCGGATGTGGCGGTGGACCTCGTCTGGGTTGCGCCGACCGTCGAAGCGGCGCAGCAGGCCCGCCTCGTCGTAGTAGTCGATCAGCGGCTCTGTCTGGGAGTGGTAGACGTGCAGGCGGTTGCGGATCGTCTCCTCGCGATCGTCGTCGCGCTGCATCAAGCGCGCGCCATCCTGATCGCACACGTCATCGTGCTTGGGCGGGTCAAAGTCGACGTGGTAGATGTGGGTGGGGTTCTTCACGCACACGCGCCGCCCGGCCAAACGCCGCACGAGATCGTCGTCTGGCACCTCGATCAGCAGCACGGCGCTCAGCCGCCGCCCGAGCTTGTCAAGCGCGTCCTTGAGCGCGTCCGCCTGCTTCTCGTTGCGGGGAAAGCCATCAAGCAGAAAGCCATCGCGCGCATCGCCAGCATCGATGCGGTCGGTGATCATCCCAACGATCACGTCGTCGGGCACAAGCTCGCCCGCATCCATATAACGCTTGGCCTCGTTGCCCAGCTCGGTCCCCTGTGCGACCTGCTCGCGCAGAATGTCCCCGGTCGATATATGCGGCAGCACGAAGTCGTCGCGCAGCCGATCGGCCTGAGTGCCCTTGCCGGCCCCCGGCGGCCCAAGCAAGATGAGGTTCAACTGCGACACAACCGGAGCAGCCTATCCGCTCGGCAGGTGCCAATGCCAGTGTTCGCCTATATGGCTGTTCGCCGGCGTGGCTTTGCCGGCGCCCGTGGCAGACGCTGCGTGACTATCGCAAAGCGAAGCCGTCCGTCTCTGGCGGTCGCCGCGAAGTCGCGGCCGCCAGAGACGGACGGCGAAGCGCTACTTGAGGAACCCCTCGTAACTACGCATCATCAGCTGCGCCTCGAGCTGCTTCATCGTTTCGATCGCCACGCCGATCACGATCAGGATCGACGTGCCGCCGAACTGGAACTGCTGGTGGGTGCGCGCGAAGATGATCGCCGGCAGCGCTGCAACAGCAGCCAGGAACAGCGCGCCTGGGAACGTCAGCCGGGCGAGGATACGGTCGAGGAATTCGGCCGTGGGACGCCCTGGGCGCACCCCTGGGATGAAGCCGCCGTACTTCTTGAGGTTGTCGGCCTGGTCGACCGGGTTGAACGTGACCGCGGTGTAGAAGTAGGTGAACACGAGGATCAACAGCGACTGACCGACTATGTAGTGCCAGCCGTTGGGCGTGAAGAAATCAGACAGCTTGGTGCCCCAGTGGGTTTTGACCAGCTGGCCGACCGTCGGCGGGAATGCCATCAGGCTGGCGGCAAAGATCACCGGGATGACGCCCGCCATGTTGACGCGCAGCGGCAGGTAGGTCTGGCCGCCTTCTGTCATGCGCCGCCCGATCACGCGCTTGGCGTACTGCACGGGTATGCGCCGCTGACCTTCCTGCACGAACACGATCGCGGCGACGACCACGAGCACCAGGAACGGCGCCATCACCTTGAAGACCTGATCCTGGGTGGTCCACCAGGTCTGGATGCTGCCGGGTATGCGCGAGACGATCGACGCGAAGATCAGCAGCGAGATGCCGTTGCCGATGCCACGCTGGGTAATCAGCTCGCCGATCCACATCAGCAGCACGCAGCCGGCGGTCAGGCAGATGACGATCAAGAAGATGTGCGCGAAGTCGAAGTGCTTGATCACCGATTCGCCCGCTTTGGCCTGCAGGCTGTGGAACAGGAACACGTAGCCGATCGACTGGGCGAAGGACAGGCCGACGGTCAGATAGCGCGTGTATTGGGTGATGCGGGCCTGCCCGACCTCGCCTTCCTTGGAGAGCTTCTCCAGCGACGGGACGGCCACCTGCAGCAGCTGCAGGATGATCGAGGACGTGATGTAGGGCATGATCCCCAGCGCGAAGATCGCGATCCGCCCGAGGCCGCCACCCGAGAAGAGGTTGAGGTAGCTGAGGATTCCGCTGCCGCTGAACTGCTTTTGCAGGTTGTTGACCGCCGTGAGGTTGACGCCCGGCACCGGCACGTGCGAGCCGAGGCGATAGATCAGCAGCATGCCCGCCGTGAACAGGAGCTTCTTGCGAATGTCCGCGACTCTGAAGGCGTTGAGGATCGTGGAGAGCATGGGTTTGACCGCGCGGCGCCTGGACAGTGTGCGGTGCGGCGAGCGGAGCGCTGGATTCTAGAGGATGCGTTGGGCTGCGCGAGCCGGTTGGACGCGCGCGAGCAGCGCGGCTAGGACTCGATCAGCTTGCAGGCGCCGCCCGCGGCCTCGATGCGCTGGCGGGCGGCCGCGCTGAAGGCGTGGGCGTGCACGGTCAGCGCCTTGGACAGCTCGCCCTTGGCGAGCACCTTGACGGGCACGCCCGAGCTCCTGGCCAGTCCGCTCGAGACCATCAGCTCGAGGGTGACCTCCGCGCCAGCGTCGAAGCGGCTCTCCAGCGAGGACACGTTGACGGGCTGGGTGTGGGTGCGAAACGGCTCGAAGGGCATCGACTGTTTCATGTTCGGCCCGCGCAGCTTTCGCATGCGCATGTGGATGGGCATCTGGCCGCCCTCGAATGCGGCCCTGCGTTTGCTGCCCGAGCGCGCGCCGGCGCCCTTCTGCCCGCGACCGGATGTCTTGCCCGTGCCCGAGCCTTCGCCGCGGCCGATGCGCTTGCGCGGCCGGCGGCTGCCGGGAGCGGGCGCGAGGCTGTGCAGGCCGACGATGGGCTCCCGCGGAGCGTCCTTGTCTGCCGCGGGGCTCACTTCTTGGCCTGCTCCTCGGAGACCTCGACGAGATGACGGACCGCGTGCAGCATGCCGCGCGCCTGGCTGCAGTCCTGCACCTGGACGTTGTGTCCGATGCGGCGCAGGCCGAGCGAGCGCAGCGTGTCTAGCTGTTTCTTGTTTGCGCCGTTTGCCGAGCGGCGCTGGGTGACGCTGAGGGTGGTGGCCATCAGGACGCTCCCGGCTCGGATGCCGAGGCGGCGACCTGCGCGTCGGGCGCGCTGGCGGTCTGCTCCGTCGGAGAGTCGTCGCTGTCCTCGCCGCCCTCGACGGGGCCGGCCGACGCGTCGCCCTGGCCGTTGGCGGCCGGCTCGGGACCGCCCAGGCCGAGGACCTGGCTGATGGTCAGCCCGCGCAGCTTGGCGACCTCCTCGGGGGTGCGCAGGCCGCGCAGCCCGGCCACGGTGGCCTTGACGAGGTTGATCGGGTTCTGCGTGCCCAGGCTCTTGGACAGGATGTCGTGGATACCCGCCAGCTCGAGCACCGCGCGCACGCCCCCGCCGGCGATCACGCCGGTCCCGGGCGAGGCGGGCTTGAGCAGCACACGGCCGGAGCCGAACACGCCGGTGGTCAGGTGGGTGATGGTGCTGCCGTGCTTGGGCACGCGGAAGAGGTCCTTCTTGGCCCGCTCGACGCCCTTTTGGATCGCCAGCGGCACCTCGTTGGCCTTGCCGTAGCCGACGCCCACGACTTCGCGTTCGTCGCCGACCACGACCAGCGCGGTGAACGAGAAGCGCCGCCCGCCCTTGACGACCTTGGCGACGCGGTTGATCTCGACGACGCGCTCTTGGAGGTCTAGGCCACCGGGGTTGACTGAGCGATCTGAGGATGTGGACATGAGCAGGAGAGGGTAGCGGTAGGAGGAAGTCGAGCGGTTTTGGTTAGACGGTGATGCCGGCCTCGCGCAGAGCCTCAGCGAACGCGCGCACGTGACCGTGGTAGCGATAGCCGCCGCGGTCGAACACCGCCTCTGTCACGCCTGCCGCCTTGGCGCGCTCTGCAAGCGCCTGGGCGGAGCGCTCCGTGCGCTGTGCTTTGCCGAGCGCGCGCAGCTCGGCCTCAAACCAGTTGACGGCGGCCAGCGTGCGGCCCGACTGATCGTCGATCAGCTGCGCGCAGATGCCGCGGTTGGATCGAAACACCGAGATGCGCGGGCGCTGGGCCGTCCCCGAGATCTTCGCGCGCACGCGCCTGCGGCGCTTGAGCCGGCGGTTCTCCTTGGTCAGGACGCTCATGCGCGCTTGCCGACCTTCCTGGGGACATACTCGCCCTCGTAGCGGATGCCCTTGCCCTTGTAGGGCTCGGGCGGGCGCTGCTTGCGGATGATCGCCGCGGTCTCGCCCACCAGCTGCTTGGAGATGCCCTTGACCACGACGCGTGTGGGCTGGGGGACCTCGAATTCGATGCCGTCGGGCGCGGGGATGGGCACCGGGTGCGAGTAGCCGACCGCCAGCTCGAGGTTCTTGCCCTTCAGCTGTGCGCGATAGCCCACGCCCTGGATCTCCAGCCGCTTCTCAAAGCCCGCCGTCACACCCTGCACCATGTTGGCCACGAGCGAGCGCGTGAGGCCGTGCAGGGCGCGGTGTTCGCCGCGGTCGGTGGGCCGGCTGACGAGCAGCTGCTCGCCCTCCTGCGCCACCGTGATGTCCCTGTGGATGCGCTCGGACAGTTCGCCCTTGGGGCCGTTGACGCGGACGGACTCCGTCTCGATCGACACGGTCACACCGCTGGGCACAAGGATCGGCTGTCTGCCTATTCTCGACATCGCCCGCTCGCCTACCAGACCTGCGCCAAGACCTCGCCGCCGATGCCGGCAGCGCGCGCGTCGTGACCGGTCATCACGCCGCGTGAGGTGGAAACGATCGCGGTGCCCATACCGCCGAGCACCTTGGGGATGTGCTTGGCGTCCACGTAGGTGCGCTGGCCTGGACGCGACACCCGCCGCAGCCCCGAGATGGCCGAGCGCCGCTCGTCTGTGTACTTCAAGCGGATCTGCAGCGTCTGGCCGGCCCCGCCGTCGGGTGCGGGCACGATCGACCAGGCCTCGATGTAGCCCTGCTCGAGCAGGATCCGCGCGAGCTCTCCCTTGAGCTTGGACGCGGGCACGTCCACGGTCTCGTGGGCCGCGCGGATGGCGTTGCGTACCCGCGTGAGGAAGTCGGCTATGGGGTCTGTCATGGACATGGCGTCTGTATCTGTATCGGTGTCTGTGTGTTGTGGGTGATCGTGAAGGTCGGTCTGGCTACCAGGAGGACTTGGTCATCCCGGGGATGTAGCCGTTGTGGGCGAGCTCGCGCAGGCAGATGCGGCATACGCCGAACTTCTTGTACACCGCGCGCGGCCTGCCGCAGCGGGTGCAGCGGGTGTATGCGCGGGTTTTGAACTTGGGCGGGCGCGCCTGCTTGACGCGCATCGAGGTCTTGGCCATCAGTCGTCGCTTCCTTTCTGTCCATTGCCGACCGCGAGCGGCTCGAAGTCGGCTGGCCGCCACTGGGGCGCGAACGGCATGCCAAACGCTGTGAGCAGCGAGAAGGCCTCCGCGTCGGTGGCTGCTGTGGTGGTGATCGTGATGTCCAGGCCGCGCACCTGGTCGATCGCGTCGTAGTCGATCTCGGGAAAGATGATCTGCTCCTTGACGCCCATCGAGTAGTTGCCGCGACCGTCGAAGGAGCGGGGACTGAGACCGCGGAAGTCGCGGATCCGGGGGATGGCGATCGACACGAGGCGGTCGAGGAACTCATAGCTGCGCTCGGCGCGCAGTGTCACAGCCACACCCACGGGTTGGCCGTCGCGCAGTTTGAACGCGGCGATCGACTTGCGGGCGCGACGCACGCTGGGGTGCTGGCCGGTAATCGCAGACAGTTGCTCGGTGGCCGCCTTGAGCACTTTGGAGTCGGTCTTGGCCAGCCCAACTCCCATGTTGACGGTGATCTTGTCGATCCGCGGCGCCTGCATGACCGACGAGTAGCCGTAGCGCTCGATCAGCGCAGGGCGGATGTTGTCCAGGTAGCGGGTCTTCAGGCGGGCTGTGGAGGCAGTGGCATTCATGGTCTGTCGCTCGCTCAATCTAGCGCTGCGCCGTTGCTCTTGGCCACGCGCACGCGCTTGCCGTCCTGGCGCTGGATGCCCACCCGGGTGGGGTTGCCCTTGGCGTCGAGCAGCATTACGTTGGAGATGTGAATGGGGCCCTCGCGCTCGATCACCCCTCCCAACTGGCTGCCGGTGCCACCGTAGGGGCCGCTGCTCTGATTCTGCTGCGGGCGCGTGTGGCGCTTGACCATGTTCAGGCCCTCAACGAACAGGCGCTCGCGCTTGGGGTCCACGCGCAGAACGCGGCCGGTCTTACCGCGGTCCTTGCCGGAGATCACCTTCACGTGGTCACCACTGCAGATCTTCAGCGTGCGCCGCGGTCGTGCGGCGCCTGCTGTGCTTCGCGCGCCCATCACAGCACCTCGGGGGCCAGCGAGACGATCCGCATGAAGTTGCGCTCGCGCAGTTCTCGCGCGACCGGCCCGAACACGCGCGTGCCGCGGGGGTTGTTCTGGTCGTCGATGATCACCGCGGCGTTCTCGTCGAAGGCGATGTAGGTGCCGTCGTCGCGACCGATCGGCTTCTTGGTGCGCACGACCACCGCGGTCACCACGTCGCCCTTTTTGACCGTGCCCTGCGGGTTGGCCTGCTTGACGGTCGCTGTAATCACGTCGCCTACGAACGCGTAGCGACGGCGCGAGCCGCCCTTGACGCGGATGCACAGGATCTCGCGCGCGCCCGAGTTGTCTGCGACCCGCAATCTCGTCTCGTTTTGGATCATCTCGCGCGCTCCACTACATCGACCAGCGTCCAGCGCTTGGTGCGCGACAGCGGCCTGCTCTCGATCACGCGCACCACGTCGCCCACGTTGGCGTCGTTGCTCTCGTCGTGCGCGTGCACCGTGTTTGAGCTGCGCACGATCTTCTCGTAGCGGCGGTGGCGGCGCGCGACGTCGATGCGCACGGTGATCGTCTTAGCGGCCTTGTCTGAAACAACAACGCCCTGGCGCACCCGTCTGCTGCCCTGCACGGGCGCGTGTACGGGCGCAAGCGGCTCGGCCGGCGGCTTGCTCGCGCGGCGCTCGGCCGCCTTGGCGCGTTCGCTCTGGCGCCGCGCGCGCCGGCGGGTGGCCTTGCGGCGACGCTCCTCCAGCGCCTCCGCGCGACGCTCCTCGGGGCTGCGCGCGGGGCGCGCCGTGCCGGAGTGCTTGGAGCGGGCCCTGCGGCGGCGCTCCTTGGGGGGCAGTTGCTCTGCGGGCTCGGCGCTGGCCGCGGGGGTATCGGCGAGCGCCGCGTCGGGCGCGCCGTCGGCGCCGGCCTCGGGAGCCTGAGCGTCGGTGACCTCGGCGTCGGTGGCCTCAGCGTCGACGGCCTCGGCCTGCTCCTCGCCGGCGCTCGCCTCGGCCTCCTGCTGCTCAGGCGCGTCGGGCTCAGGGGTGTCCTGCGTGTCGTCGTCGGGTGTATCAGCCATGTCGTGTGTGTCCGTGGGGTGGTCGTTGTCGTCGGTCAACTGCGCTGGTCGTGCCCGGAGGAGAACTCGCGTTGGCGTGCCACGGTCAGCGCGCGCGCGAGGTTGCGCTTGGCGCGGCCCAGACCGGCGGTGTTGTCGAGTTCTCCGGTCGCGTTGGCGAAGCGCAGACCGAACAGCTCTTTGCGCATCTCGGTCACGTGCTTGACCAGTTCGCCGTCATCGAGGTCTCGAAGCTCGCTTGCCTTCATCGCGTCCGCCGATCAGTCCTCACGCAGCACGAACTTGGACTTGACGGGCAGCTTGTGCGCGGCCAGGCGGATCGCTTCGCGAGCCAGCGGCTCGGGCACGCCGGCCAGCTCGAACATCACGCGGCCGGGCTTGACCACGGCCACCCAGCCTTCGGGCGAGCCCTTGCCCGAGCCCATGCGGGTCTCGGCGGGCTTCTTGGTGATGGGCTTGTCGGGAAACACGTTGATCCAGACCTTGCCGCCACGCTTGATCTTGCGTGTCATCGCCACACGAGCAGCCTCGATCTGGCGGTTGGTCAGCCAGCCCTGCTCGAGCGACTTCAGGCCGTACTCGCCGAACTGCACGTGCAGCTGCCCGCGCGAGTTGCCGCGCCGGCGCCCGCGGTGCTGCTTGCGATGCTTGACTCGCTTGGGCGACAGCATCAGCGGCCACCTCCGCCACCAGTCCGACCATCGCCGGGACGGCCTCCACGGCCGCCTCCGCCGGGTCCGCGGCCGCCACCTGGCCCGCCCGGCCCACGTCCGCCACCTGGCCCGCCCGGACCGCGTCCGCGACCGCCGCCACCGGGACCTCCGCCGCCACGACCCCGTCCGCGCCCGTCGCGCCCGTCGCGTCCTCCGCGGCTGTCGCGGTCGTTGCTGGGCGGGGGCGGTGCGGTCATGTCGGTGAGCTCTGCGCCGGTGTAGCCCTCGGGCATGATCTCGCCCTTGTTGACCCAGCACTTCACGCCGATGCGCCCGAACGTGGTGCGCGCCTCATAGAAGCCGTAGTCGATGTCCGCACGCATCGTGTGCAGCGGCACACGTCCGTCGGAATAGCTTTCCGTACGGGCCATCTCGGCGCCGCCCAGGCGACCGGCCACCTGCACCTTTACGCCCTTGGCGCCCGAGCGAATCGCGCTGGTAAGCGCGCGCTTCATGGCGCGACGGAAGGCCACTCGGTTCTGCAGCTGCTCGGCGATCGACTGGGCGACCAGCTTGGCGTCGAGCTCGGGCCGCTTGATCTCCAGGATGTTCACCTTGATCTGCTTTTTAGTCAGCTTGTGCAGGTCGCGGCGCAGCGCGTCCACTTCGGTGCCCGACTTGCCGATCACGATGCCCGGACGGGCCGTGTGGATGTTGACCTCCAGCTCGTTGGCGTCCTTGCGGATGGTGATGTCCGACAGGCCAGCGTGGGCGAGCTTGTTGGTGATGTGCTCACGCACGCGCACGTCCTCGGCGA
Source organism: uncultured Solirubrobacteraceae bacterium (assembly GCA_963745375.1). Taxonomy (GTDB): domain Bacteria; phylum Actinomycetota; class Thermoleophilia; order Solirubrobacterales; family Solirubrobacteraceae; genus Palsa-744. The sequence goes on from CAVUXA010000007.1 coordinate 17,943, forward strand.
GAAAGTCGGCGAAGTTGCGCTCGTTGAACCAGTTTGACTTCCAGTCGTGGATGTAGCCCACGCGCATCGCCTCTGGATGAACCTTCTGTCCCATTTCTCGTCTCTCTAGCGGTGTCTTTTGTTCGTGCCGTTTTCGGGGCCCGGCGTGAGCGTGATCGTCAGGTGGCTGGTGCGCTTGCGTATCGGCGCCGCCCGACCCATGGCGCGCGGCCGAAAGCGCTTGATCGTCGGCCCCTCGTCGGCATACGCCTCTCGGACGATCAGATCGTCCTCGAGCAGCTCGTGGTTCGCTTCCGCGTTGGCTACAGCAGACTCGAGTAGCTTGCTCCAGTCCCGCGCCACCTCACGAGGGGTGAACGCGAGGATAGCGCGTGCCTCTCCTACGGTCTTGCCCCGCAGGTGCACGCACACCAGCCTGGCCTTGCGGGCAGACGTGCGCACATAGCGCGCGTGAGCGCGAACCACACGACGGCGTGGCGCCTGTCTGGGCGCGCGGGCGGGTTTGGCGGGCGCGGGCTGCTCGGCGACCGACTTCTCGGCGACTGGCTCCTTGGCCGCCGACTGTTCAGCGTCGGGCGCCTTCTCCTCAGCGGCTTTCTTGGCTGCCGGTTTTTTGGCGCGCGCGGGTTTTTTCTCGCCAGCCTTCTCGCCAGCCGGTTTCTTCTCGGCAGCCGGTTTTTTCTCAGCAGCGGGCGCTTTGGCTGCGGCCCTTTTCTCGCTCGCCGGTTTTTTGGCTTTGGCCGCAGCTTTTTTGGCGGGCGGTTTCTCGGCCGCGCCGGACTGCTCGCCCGTCGGGTCCTGCCCCGCCGGCCCGGCTGTCTCCTCCTCGGCGCTCATCGGACGCGACCAGATCCTGCGTGTCCGCGAAAGACACGGGTTGGGGCGAACTCGCCGAGCTTGTGGCCGACCATCGACTCGCTGATGAACACGGGCACGTGTTTCTTGCCGTCGTGCACCGCGATCGTGTGGCCGACCATCTCGGGGAAGATTGTCGACGCGCGCGACCACGTGCGCAGCATTTTTTTGTTGTTTTCGGCGTTCAGCGCCTCGATGCGCTTCATCAGGCGCTCCTGCACCCACGGCCCCTTCTTGGACGATCGGCTCATCGGCTACGGCCCTTTCCGCGTCGACGGCCGCGCACGATGTAGCGGTCGGAGGTCTTGTTCTTCTTGCGCGTGCGGTAGCCCAGCGTGGGCACGCCCCACGGGGTGACCGGGTGGCGGCCAGCGGTCGTCGAGCCCTCACCGCCGCCGTGCGGGTGGTCGACCGGGTTCATGGCCACGCCGCGCGTTTGCGGGCGCACGCCCATGTGGCGCTTGCGCCCCGCCTTGCCCACCTTCACGTTCTGGTGCTCGGCGTTGCCGAGCGTACCCACCGTCGCCCTGCACTCGGCTCGCACCATGCGCATCTCGCCCGACGGCAGGCGCAGCGTGGCCATGTCGCCGTCCTTGGCCATCAGCTGCGCAGACGCGCCGGCCGAGCGGGCCATCTGCCCGCCGCGCCCGGGCGACAGCTCGATGTTGTGCACCACCGTGCCCACCGGCATCCGCGACAGCGCCATGCAGTTGGCGACCGCGATGTCCGCGTCCTCGCCCGAGGCCACCGTCATGCCCACTTTCAGGCGCTGGGGCGCCAGGATGTAGGCCTTCTCACCATCCACGTAGTGCAGCAGCGCGATGTACGCCGAGCGGTTGGGGTCGTACTCGATCGCAGCCACCTTCGCGGGCACGCCGTCCTTGCGGCGCTTGAAGTCCACTCGCCGATACGCGCGCTTGGCCCCGCCGCCGCGGTGGCGAGCGGTCTTGCGCCCGTTGGAGTTGCGCCCGCCGCTCTTCTTGAGCCCTTCCACGAGCGTCTTCTCGGGCTTTGACTTGGTGACCTCCGCGAAGTCCGGATAGGACACAAAGCGCCTTCCCGGGCTCGTCGGCTTTGGCTTGCGAATCGGCATGCTCTCGCTCCTCCGCTAGCTCTCTACGGCCTGGAGGCCCTGGAATATCGGGATGTTTTCGCCCGGGCGAATCTGCACGATCGCCTTCTTCCATCTGCGTGTGCGGCCTTTGGGCGTGCTGCCGCGGCGCTTGGGCTTGGACTTGACGCTGAGCGTCCGCACGTCCACCACGTGCACGTCGAACAGCGCCTCCACGGCCTGGCGCACGTTGGTCTTGTGGGCGTCGGCGTGGACGCGGAAGGTGTAGCGGTCGGCGGCCGCCAGCTGGTAGGTCTTCTCCGAGATAACCGGACGGATCAGCACCTGGGTGGGCTCCATCAGGACTTCGCCTCCCCGCCGGTGCGCGGCTTGCCCGTGCGCGCGGTCAGCGCGCCCAGCGCCTGCTCGGACACCAGCAGCGCGGCAGCGCCAACGAGATCGGCCACGCCCACGTCCTCGGGGCTGCGCACGGCTACGCGCGCGAGGTTTCGAAAGGACAGCGCCGCAGCGGACTCGTCGGGCGCGAGCACCACGAGCGCCGGGCGCGTCGCACCGGTCACCGGCTCCCAATCTTCGAGCAGATCAAAGGCCTGGCTGGTCTTGGGCGCCGCGAACGCAGCCGCGTCGAGGATCGCCAGCGAGCCACGCTGGGCGTGCAGCGAGAGCGCGCTGCGCAGCGCAGCGCGCTGCTCCTTGCGGTTGACCTTGAACGTGTACGAGCGCGGCTGGGGCCCAAACGCGGTTCCTCCGCCGGTCCAGATCGGCGAACGGCTGGAGCCGGCGCGTGCCCGGCCGGTGCCCTTCTGGCGCCACGGCTTGGCGCCTCCGCCCGACACCATGCCGCGAGTTTTGGTCGCCGCCGTGCCGCGGCGCCGCGCCGCCTGCTCGGCGCGCACGCTCTGGTGTACGAGGGGCTGCGCGAAGCGCGCGCCGAAGGCAGCGTCGTCAAGCTTGACCTTCCTGGCAGCGCCCGCATCGGCTGCGGGGCTGAGCATGGGGGCGTCAGGCATCGCTGCGCACCTCCACTATCGAGCCCCGCGGCCCCGGCACCGAGCCGCGCACCAGCATCAGGTTCTCCTTCGCGTCCACGCTGACCACCTCCAGGCCCTTCTGGGTAACGCGCTTGGCGCCCATCTGCCCCGGTCCGCGGATGCCTTTCATCACGCGCGCGGGCCACGCCGACGCGCCGATCGAGCCCGGCGCGCGCACGTTGTGCGAGCCGTGCGACTTGGGGCCGCTGGCGAAGTTGTGGCGCTTGATGGTCCCTTGAAAGCCCTTGCCCTTGGACGTGCCCGCGATCTTCACGCGCGTGCCCACCTCGAAGGCGTCCACGGTCACGCTGTCGCCGAGCTGGAGCTCGCGGGCCTCGCCGCGAAACTCCGCCAGCCTGCGCATGGGCGGCGCGTCAGCCTTCTTGAGATGGCCGAGCTCGGGCTTTGACACGTGCTTCTCCTTGGCCTGGCCGAAGGCCAGCTGGACTGCGTCATAGCCGTCGCGCTCGCTCGTGCGGATCGCCGTCACCGGGCACGGTCCTGCCTCGAGCACGGTCACGCGCGCCACGCTGCCATCCTCCTGGAAGACCTGGGTCATGCCGAGCTTCTTGGCGAGGATGGCGGGCATTTGCGAACGGGTGACGTGAGCGGGTTGGAGGTCGAGCGGTTCAGGTGGCCAGGCGGATCTCGATGTCGACGCCTGCCGGCAGGTGGTCCAGGCGCTGCAGCGAGTCGACCGTCTTGGGCGTCGGTTGGTGGATGTCGATCAGGCGCTTGTGCGTGCGGATCTCGAAGTGCTCGCGCGAGTCCTTGTCCTTGAACGGCGAGCGGATCACGCAGTACACGTTCTTCTCGGTCGGCAGCGGTACCGGCCCGGACACGTTCGCGCCGGTGCGGGTGGCCGTCTCGACGATCTCCTTGGCCGCCGACTCGATGGCCGAGGTGTCATACGCCTTCAGGCGGATGCGTATCTTGTTCTGGTTGGCCGCTGCCATGGGTGATTCCTGGGGTGCCTTTCCGGCCGGCGCAGAGCGGCGAGGAAAAGAGCGGGGGGGTTGACCATAGGTCCTCCCGGACGCCCTCTCGCCTCTGCGGCGGAGCCGAATTTAGTTCGTATCTGACTGCCAATGTGCGAAGCCCCTCCGCGCGGAGGGGCTCGCAGGTGCTACTCGATGATCTCGCTGACCACGCCCGAGCCGACCGTTCGCCCGCCCTCTCGGATGGCGAACCGCAGGCCCTGGTCCATGGCGATCGGCTGGATCAGTTCGATCTCCATCTGAACGTTGTCGCCGGGCATGACCATCTCGACGCCCTCGGGAAGCTTGGCCACACCGGTGACGTCGGTCGTGCGGAAGTAGAACTGCGGCCTGTAGCCCGTGAAGAAGGGCGTGTGACGTCCACCCTCCTCCTTCTTGAGCACGTACACCTCGGACTTGAACTTCGTGTGCGGGGTGATCGAGCCGGGCTTGCACAGCACCTGACCGCGCTCGATCTCCTCGCGCTTGGTGCCACGCAGCAGGCAGCCCACGTTGTCGCCCGCGCGACCCTCGTCGAGGATCTTGCGGAACATCTCCACGCCGGTGACCACCGTGGAGGTCGTGTCATGGACGCCGACGATCTCCACCGTGTCGCCCGTTTTGACGATGCCCTGCTCGACGCGCCCGGTGGCCACGGTGCCGCGGCCAGTGATCGAGAAGACATCCTCGACGGGCATCAGGAACGGCTTGTCCAGCTCGCGCACCGGCTCCGGGATGTAGGAGTCCAGCGCCGCCGCCAAGTCGAGGATCTTCTGCTTGTAGCCCTCGTCGCCTTCCAGCGCCTTCAGCGCCGAGCCGGTGATGAAGGGGATGTCATCGCCCGGGAAGTCGTACTCGGACAGCAGCTCGCGGACCTCCACCTCGACCAGCTCCAGCAGCTCCTCGTCGTCGACCATGTCGGCCTTGTTGAGGAACACCACGATGTAGGGCACGCCCACCTGACGGGCGAGCAGGATGTGCTCGCGCGTCTGGGGCATCGGGCCATCGGCCGCCGAGACAACCAGGATCGCGCCGTCCATCTGCGCTGCGCCCGTGATCATGTTCTTGACGTAGTCAGCGTGGCCGGGGCAGTCCACGTGCGCGTAATGACGATTCTCCGTCTGGTACTCCACGTGGGAGGTGGCGATCGTGATGCCGCGTTCCTTCTCCTCGGGAGCGTTGTCGATCTCCTCAAAGCTGCGGGCTTCGGCGCCCCCGTGCTCTGCCAGCACGGTCGTGATCGCAGCGGTCAGGGTCGTCTTGCCATGGTCGATGTGACCGATGGTCCCGACGTTGACGTGCGGCTTGTCGCGCTCGAACTTCTCCTTCGCCACTTTTCGTTCGCTCCTGTATCGACTTGTACGTTCGACCCTAAGAGGGCGAACCTGAGAAATCTATCTGAATGCGGGTCTTCATGACTGCTGGCTGCTGCTAGGCCGGTACGGGCTCTCCCGTTCTTGCTTCCACGACCTTCTCGGCGATGTTCGGCGGGACCTCCTCGTAGGCCTCGAACTGCATCGTGTATGTCGCGCGGCCCTGCGTGTTGGAACGCAGGTCGGTGGCATAGCCGAACATCTCGCTCAGTGGCACACGCGCGGTCACCGCCAGCGCGTTGCCGCGGCGCTCCTGGCCCTCTATGCGACCGCGCCGGCGCGAGAGGTCGCCGATCACGTCGCCCAAGAAGTCCTCGGGCGCGACCACCTCAACGGAGAAGATCGGCTCCAGCAGCACCGGCTTGGCGCGTTTTGCCGCCTCCTTGATGGCGTATGAGCCGGCTACCTTGAAGGCGATCTCCGAGGAGTCCACGTCGTGGTACTTGCCGTCCACGAGCGTCACCCGCACGTCGACCATCGGGTAGCCCGCCTTGACGCCCGTCTCCAGCGCCTCAACGATGCCCTTCTCAACCGCCGGGATGTACTCGGAGGGAATCGCCCCGCCCTTAATCTTGTTGACGAAGTCAAAGCCCTCGCCGGGGGCCGGCTCGAGGTCGATGAAGACCACGCCGAACTGGCCCGAGCCGCCAGTCTGGCGCACGAACTTACCTTCGATCTTCTGCACCGTGCCGCGCACCGTCTCGCGGTAGGAGACCTGCGGGCGCCCAACGTTGGCCTCCACGCCGAACTCGCGCTTCATGCGGTCGACCAGCACTTCCAGGTGAAGCTCGCCCATGCCCGAGATCTCGGTCTGGCCGGTTTCTTCGTTGGTGCGCACCTGGAAGGTGGGGTCCTCCTCGGCCAGGCGCCCCAGCGCGGTCGACATCTTCTCCTGGTCGGCCTTGGTCTTGGGCTCGACCGCCACCTTGATGACCGGCTCGGGAAAGTCGATTTTCTCGAGCTGGATCGGCGCGTCGGGTGCGGCCAGCGTGTCGCCGGTGATCACCTGCTTGATCCCCACCGCCGCGGCGATGTCGCCCGCGAAGACCTCCTCGACCTCCTCGCGGTCGTTGGCGTGCATCATCAGGATGCGCCCGATCCGCTCGGTGCGCCCGCTGGACACGTTGAGCACGCGCCCGCCCGCCTGCAGATGCCCGGAGTACACGCGGAAGTAGGTCAGCTTGCCGACATAGGGGTCGGCAGCGATCTTGAAGGCCAGCGCAGCGAACGGCTCGGAGTCGTCGGCGTGGCGCACGACCTCGCGCTCGTGCTCCTCGCCTTTGATCAGTTCGTGGCCGGTCACCGGCGGCACGTCCAGCGGCGAGGGCAGGTAGTCGATCACAGCGTCCAGCAGCGGCTGCACGCCCTTGTTCTTGAACGACGACCCGCACAGCACGGGCGTCAGCTTGGTCGACAGCGTCGCCTTGCGGATCGCCTGCTTGAGCGTCTCCTGCGGCACCTCGGCCTCCTCGAGCATCAGTTCGAGCAGCGCGTCGTCGTAGTGGGAGACCTCCTCGAGTAGGTGCTCGCGGGCTGCCGCCGCGGCGTCGACGAGCCGCTCGGGGATCTCGATCTCTTCCTGTTCCTTGCCCATCTCGTCCTTGTAAACGATCGCTTTCATCGCCACCAGATCGACCACGCCAAGGAAGTCGCCCTCGGCACCGATCGGCAGTTGGATCGGCACCGGGTGGGCGCCCAGGCGATCGATCATCGTCTGCACGCCCATGTCGAAGTCCGCGCCCGTGCGGTCCATCTTGTTGATGTAGGCGATGCGCGGCACGTGGTACTTGTCGGCCTGGCGCCAGACTGTCTCAGACTGCGGCTCCACGCCCGCGACCGAGTCAAACAGCGCGATCGCGCCGTCGAGCACGCGCAGGGAGCGCTCCACCTCGACCGTGAAGTCGACGTGCCCGGGCGTGTCGATGATGTTGATGCGGTGGTCCTTCCACTGGGCCGTGGTAGCCGCGGAGGTGATCGTGATCCCACGCTCCTGCTCCTGCTCCATCCAGTCCATCACCGCAGCACCCTCGTGCACCTCACCGATCTTGTAGGTGCGCCCCGTGTAGTAGAGGATGCGCTCGGTCGTCGTCGTCTTGCCCGCGTCGATGTGGGCCATGATCCCGATGTTGCGGGTGTTTTGCAGGGAGAACTTGCGTGGCATCGCTGTGGGTTCCGTGACTTGGCGGGTGGCTGTGGTCTAGCTGGTCGTGTGCCCGGGTGCGGGCAAAAAAATTGGGCCCTCGGGCCCACGCGCGCTGCTGGTCGTCTATTGACCGGTGGGCGTCGCTATCTGCTCGAGGTCTCCATCATGTTTCAGTTTGCCAAAGGCATGCCACCACAAGCGGCGTACCTCCGACGCGTGCCGACTATAGCAGAGGGCCTAGTGGCGCTCAGGACCTGCAATCGTCGTCGCCGGGCACGTCCTCGAACACCGCGCCAAGGCGCGTGAGCACCCGCGTGGCCGCGCGCAGCTCGCTCGCGGGCACGTCCTGCAGGGCCCCCTCCCAGCGCTGCTTCCAGGCCGCGCGCTTGGCCTCGATCTGCAGCCGCCCGGCGGGAGTGAGGCACGTCAGCACGACCCTGCGGTCGGCCTGCGAGCGGACCCGCTCGACGTGACCCTGCGCCGCCAGGTGGTCGAGCATCTGCGTGACCGTCGCGGGCGTCAGCCGAGCCGCAGCTGCGAGCTCGCCGGCGGGCAGGTCGCCCCGCTCGTGCAGCTCGATCAACAGCTCGAACTGCGCGTGGCTGAGCTCGGAGCCGCCCAGGTGGGTGTCGCGCCCGCGCAGGCGGCTGAGGCTGCGAAAGACACGACGAAAGGCCAGGCCGAGCGCATCCATGTCGCCCTCGCGCGCAGCCTTGGGCGGGCGCACGGCAGCCTTCTGGCTTGTCTTGGTCGGACTGGGCGCTGCCATGGTCATCTTTCGCCGTGGCGCTCAGACGCCGGCAACCTCGACGGCCGCCCGCTCGGCCTGCGCGCGCTCGCGCTCTTCCTCGACCGCCGGTTTTGTGGCGCGCGGGCGCTCGGCGCGCAGCAGCATCAGGCAGGGAATCAGCGACGCCACGGCGATCCCCAAGCCCCACCAATAGGCGGTGTCGAAGGCGTGCGCCGGGTGCACGCTGGCGCCGCCGGAGGCGCGCTGCAGGACGACCGCGAGGATCGCCACGCCGATCGCGCTGCCGAGGCGCATCAGCACGTTGATCTGCGGCGTGGCGTCCGACAGCTGGTCCGGGCGCATGGACGCAAACGCAGCAGTCATGGCGGGCATGAACGACAGGCCAATGCTCACACCGCGCACGACCAGCAGCGCGGACAGGCCGACGATCGAGCTGTGCGCGCCGACGAACGCCAGCGGGATCGTGCTCACGCACAGCAGCGATACCCCGACCAGCGCGATCCGCCCGCCGCCGAAGCGATCGGTGAGGCGCCCTGCGATCGGCATCGCCACCAGCGCGCCGATGCCCTGGGGAGCGTTCAGCAGGCCGGTGTTGATAATGCTCTCGCCGCGCACTTCCTGGTAGTACAGCGGCACCAGGACCATCGCCCCGAATAGCGCAGCGCCGAGGCCGAAGGTGGTGAACGAGGCACCCGAGAACACGCGGTTGGCGTACAGGCGCACGTCGAGTAGAGCCCGCCCGCCCGCTCGCTCGACGCGCAGCGCGTGCAGCGTGAACGCGATCGACAACACCACGCCTGCGACCAGCGGCGCCAGCACGGTCGTGGAGCCCAGGCTGGCGCCGGAGCCGAGTTTGCCGAGGCCGTACACGATCGCCGCCGCGCCGGTGGGCAGCAGCGCGAGGCCCACCACGTCCAGTGGCCCCGCCTCGCCCGAGTCGGTCTGCGGGAGCATGCGCCAAGCGAGCGCGAACGCGACCACGCCCACGGGCACGTTGACGAAGAAGATCCACGACCAGTGCAGGTGCTCGAGGATCGCCCCGCCGACAACCGGCCCAAATATCGGCGCGAGCATGGCGGGCATCGAGACCACGCCCATCACTCGGCCCATCCGCTGGGGACCGGCTATCTGGGCCATGATCAGCTGCGCGACCGGCATGATCATGCCGCCACCCACGCCCTGCAGCACCCGGAAGACGACCAGCGAGGTCAGCGAGCTCGACAGCCCACAGGCGGCCGAACCGGCGGTGAACAGCACGAGCGAGACCAGGTACACGCGCCTGGCACCCCAGCGCCGCGAAGCCCAGCCGGTGACGGGGATGACGGCACCGAGCGACAGCAGGTAGCCAGTCACCACCCACTGCACCTGCGCGATGTTGCTGTGCAGTTCGTGCCCCAGCGTGCGCAGCGCCACGTTGACGATGGTCGTGTCGAGGATCGACATGATCATCCCCAGGATCACCACGCCGGAGATCACCCACACGTGGCGCTCGATCTTCAGCGACGCGTGCGGGTCGTGCCCGTGTGTGGCGTCGACGGATGCTTGGGTAGAAGCCGAAGACATTCGGTACCGAAATATTAGGTACCGAAGGTTTCTCCTTCAAGCGCCATAGACGAAAATCTTCACGGCCGCGCTTGCGGCGGGCCGTCAGCTACCAGCGGTAGTGGGCGAAGGCCTTGTTAGCCTGGGCCATGCGGTAGATGTTGTCCTTGCGCTTGTAGGCGCCGCCCTGCTGGGACTGGGCGTCCATCAGCTCGTTGGCCAACCGCTGGGCCATTGTCTTCTCGCGGCGCTGGCGCGCGAACTCGACCAGCCAGCGGACTGCCAGCGTGCGTGCGCGCCGCGGCGCGACCTCTACGGGCACCTGGTAGGTGGCGCCGCCCACGCGGCGCGATTTGACCTCAAGACTGGGCGTGAGCGACTTGATTGACGCCTCCAGCGTCTCCACCGGCTCTTTGTCGCTGCGCTCTGCCAACAGCGCCAGCGCGTCATAGACGATCCGCTCGGCCGTCGACTTCTTGCCGTCGAGCATAACCTTGTTGATCACCTGCTGGACGAGCTTGGAGCGGTAGATCGGGTCCGCCTCAACGGGGCGGATCTGGGCGGCTGCACGGCGGGGCATGTGTGTCTGCGTTCCTGGCGGCGAAGTTCGTCGTGGCTATTTCTTCTTGACGCCGTACTGTGAGCGCGCCTTCTTGCGGTCGCTCACGCCGGCCGTGTCAAGCGTTCCACGCACAACCTTGTAGCGCACGCCCGGCAGGTCCTTGACGCGGCCGCCGCGCACGAGCACAACCGAGTGCTCCTGCAGGTTGTGGCCCTCGCCAGGGATGTACGCGGTCACCTCTATCGAACCGGAGATACGTACGCGCGCGACCTTGCGCAGGGCGGAGTTAGGCTTCTTGGGGGTGATCGTCTGCACACGCGTGCACACCCCGCGCCGCTGCGGCGCCGCGACCTTCTTCTTGCGGCCTTTGCCGGACTTCAGTCCGGGGGTCGCCAGCTTCTTCTTGGGCGCTACGCGCCCCTTGCGCACCAGTTGCGAGGTCGTCGGCATCGGGGGCAGATCCTAGCAGCGCAACGGCCCGCCGACGAGCCGATCTCGTTACCGTCGCGTGAAGTGCTCCGGCAAGGGGCCGCGCGATGGCTAGGCGCGCTGAGCGGCCAGGCCCGTCGCGCGCACCGGCGCGGGCATCAGCGCCGAGGCGACCACTACCAGCACGAACGCCAGCGCCTGCAAGATCACGCCGGACGCGCTGCCGGCTACCGGGTCGCCGAATACGAGGATGCCTCCTGCGATGCCTGCGATGTTCGCCGCGGTGCCTGTCACCGCGATCACCGGGACCGCCTCGCCGTCCTGCAGCCCTCGCGCGGACGCAAAGAACGCGAACACCGATGCCAGCACCGCCACCCCCAGCCAGGGGCTCAGCACCAGGCCGGCGATCCCGTGGGCGCCCGTTATCCCCGTCAGCGCCTTGATCGCAGTGTCTGACACGCCGAACAGGATCCCCGAGGCAGCCCCCAGCATCACGCCGTGGTGCTCCGCCGGGCCGCCCATCCTCGGGCCCATCAGCAGCAAGCCGCCGATGCCGAACAGACTGGCCTCAAAACCGATCATGGCCGCGGGCGAGAAGGTCGCGTGTGCTCCGTGCATCGCCGGCAGTGTCACGCCCAGCAGCACCAGACCGCCGGCCATCGCCGCCAGGCCTAGCCACTGGCGCTTGCCCACGTGAAAGCCGAACAGCCGCTCGGCCATCACCGCGATGAACACCACGCCGGCCGCCAGCGACACCTGGACGACCGACATCGGCGCCAGCGCCAGCGCCGCCACGTGTAGGCCCCAGCTGAGCGTCGCCGTGAGCATGCCTAGGGCAAACCACTTGGACGAGTACAGGTTCCTGGTGGTGCGAAACGGGTGCAGCACCTGCACCCTGGCGACCGAGTTGGCGCCCTTGTACTTGTAGAAGAAGCCCAGGTTCGCGACGAACGCGCAGGCGAGGGCGAGGAGTATTCCAAGATCTAGGGTCATCGTGTGGAGAGGGGGGACGGTGTGATCCATCGGCTATGGGCACCTGCTTCTTGACTTAGCTCGGGCCAGCTAGGCGGATCGGCCGTCTGCAGCAGAGTACCCTCCCCGACCTGTATGCCACCTAAAGAGGGCACCCGCCCAGGCGAAGATCTGCAAACGCCCATGCCAGAGCGCCATAGGCCGCTGCTCATGGTCGACATCGACGGCGTGTTGTCTCTGTTCGGCATTCCCGCGCGCGAGCAGGCGCAGCGTCCAGAGATCGAGGGATCGCTCCATTCGATCGACGGCACACCCCACTTCCTTTCGTCCACCGCCGCCGCGCACCTGCTTTCGCTGTCGTCGCTGTACGACGTCGTCTGGGCGAGCGGCTGGAGGAGCGCGCCAACGAACATCTCCCCCATCTGCTCGGGGTACCCGCCGGCCTGCCCCACCTGCACTTTCCCCGCGCGGTCGGTCGCTCAAACGCCCACTGGAAGCTCGAGTCGATCGACGCCTACGCCGGCGGACGGCCGTCGGCGTGGATCGAGACGCGCTCAACGCTGCCTGCCACGACTGGGCGCACGAGCGTTCAGCGCCGACCCTGCTGGTTCAGACCGCACCGAGCGCGGTCTGACCGAGCGCGAGGCACAACTGCTGGCTGCATGGGCGCGCGAATTAAGGGCGAGCCCAGCGCCCGTATGAGCGCCCGGCCTACGCGCGACTCCTACTCCTCCGCGAGCGGCTCCTCAGGGATCTCCAGCTCGGCGAGCTCCTCGACGAAGCCCGGGTCGGTGCTGCCGGCGCCGATCTTCTCCAGCGACGCGAGGTCGGCGTCGAGCTCGTGCCCGTAGCCGCCGTTGAAGCCGTCGCCGCCCGCCAGCCCCAGCTCGGCGGCGATCTCGTCCTGGTCGAGCAGGCCGACGTCGTCGATCGCGCGGGGCAGCGGTTCTGACGGTTCGATCTCGATCCGCCGGTAGCGCTTGAGCCCGGTCGCCGCGGGGATCAGCTTGCCGATGATCACGTTCTCCTTGAGGCCGTTGAGGCGATCGATCTTGCCTTCCAATGCTGCGTCGGTGAGAACCTTGGTGTCCTGGAAGGACGCGGCCGACAGGAACGAGTCGGTGTTCAACGATGCCTTGGTGATGCCGAGGATGATGTCCTCGGGCAGCGCCGCTTCCCTGCCGTCGGCGACGACCGCGTCGTTGACCTTCTGAGAACTCGAAGCGGTCGACAACTGCCCCGGCAGGTAGTCGGTGTCGCCCTTCTGCTCGATGCGCACCTTTTTGAGCATCTGACGCACGATCAGCTCGATGTGCTTGTCGTTGATGTCCACGCCCTGGGACTTGTAGACCTCCTGGACCTCCTTGACCAGGTACTGCTCGGTCTCAGTGCGCCCGCGGATGGCCAGCAGCTCGTGCGGGTACACCGAGCCCTCGTTGAGCTGCTTGCCGGATTTGATCTTCTCGCCGTCTGACACGAACAGCCGCGTGCGCCGCGGGAAGGCGTGGCGGTGCTCCTCGCCATCTGAGTCGGTGATGACGACCGTGAGCGCCTTGTCGGTTTCCTCAATCGACACCGTGCCGTCCTGCTCTGCGATCTTGGCGATGCCCTTCGGGCGGCGCGCCTCGAACAGCTCGAACACGCGGGGCAGGCCGTGGGTGATGTCCGCTCCGGCCACGCCGCCGGTGTGGAAGGTGCGCATCGTCAGCTGGGTGCCCGGCTCGCCGATCGACTGGGCGGCCACGATGCCCACTGCGTCGCCGATCTGGGCGAGCGCGCCGGTGGCCATCGCCCGGCCGTAGCAGGCCTGGCATACGCCGCTGGGCGCCTTGCACTTGAGCACCGAGCGCACCGGCACGGTCACATCCACGCCCTTGTCGTGCTCGTCGGCGTGGGCCTGGACGATGTCGGCCAGCTCGTCGCGGCCGATTTCGATGCCCTGCTCGGCCAGCATGCGACCGCGCTTGGTCGTGATCGGCTTGGCCGCGATGCGCCCCACGAGGCCGTCGTTGGGCTCGCCGCCGTCCTTGAAGACGGCGATCTCGATGTACTCCTCGGTGCCGCAGTCGGCCTCGCGGATGATCACGTCCTGGGCCACGTCGACCAGCCGCCTGGTCAGGTAACCCGAGTCGGCGGTGCGCAGGGCGGTGTCGGCCAGCCCCTTTCGCGCGCCGTGCGTGGAGATGAAGTACTCGAGCACCGACAGGCCCTCCATGAAGTTGGCCTTGATCGGGCGCTCGATGATTTCGCCCTTCGGGTTGGCCATCAGGCCACGCATGCCCGCCAGCTGGCGGATCTGCTTGAACGACCCGCGGGCGCCCGAGTTGGCCATCATGAAGATGGGGTTGAGCGTGTCGAGGTTCGCGATCATCGCCTCGGCGACCTCGTCGGTGGCCGCGTTCCACTGCTCCACGACCGCCTCGTGACGCTCCTCCTGGGTGATCAGACCGTCGTCGTACTGGTCGGTGATGTCACCGACCAGCTTGTCGTACTTGTCGAGGATCGCCTGCTTCTCGGGCGGGATCACGACGTCGTTCTTGGAGATCGTGATGCCGGCCTGCGTGGCGTACTTGAAGCCGAGATCCTTGAACGCGTCGAGCACGAGCGAGATCGTGGTCGCGCCGTAGCTCTGCACGAGCAGCTCGATCAGACGCGTGGTGTCGCGCTTCTTCATCGACTGGTTGACGAAGGTGTACTTGGACGCGTCCCACTCGTCGCCCAGCGCCTCGGCCAGCGCACGCTCGATGCGGTCGTTGTAGATGATCCGCCCGACCGTCGTGAGCACATGGCCGCCCTCGCGCCCATAGGGGCGGAACTCAGCCAGGTCGTGCAGTTTGACCATGCCGCCCTCGTAGGACAGCTCGGCCTCCTGAGCGGTGCGGTACACGTGCGGGCGCGGGTCGTGCGTGGCGCGGTCGATCTTCGACAGCTCCTCCGCTTCCGGGCCGTACGTCAGGTAGTAGGCGCCCAGGATCATGTCCTGGGTGGGCGTCGCCAGCGGCGCGCCGTGCGCCGGCGAGAGGATGTTGTTGGAGGACAGCATCAGGATGCGCGCCTCCGCCTGCGCCTCTGCCGACAGCGGCAGGTGCACGGCCATCTGGTCGCCGTCGAAGTCGGCGTTGAACGCGTGGCAGACCAGCGGGTGCACCTGGATCGCCTTGCCCTCGACGAGCAGCGGCTCGAACGCCTGGATGCCCAGGCGGTGCAGGGTCGGCGCGCGGTTCAGCAGCACCGGGTGCTCGTGGATGACCTCTTCGAGCACGTCCCAGACCTCGGCGATCATCGAGTCGACCATCTTCTTGGCCGCCTTGATGTTCTGCGCGGACTTGCGCTCGACCAGGCGGGCCATGATGAACGGCTTGAACAGTTCCAGCGCCATGATCTTGGGCAGCCCGCACTGGTGCAGCTTCAGGTAGGGGCCGGCCACGATCACCGAGCGACCTGAGTAGTCCACGCGCTTGCCCAGCAGGTTCTGGCGGAAGCGCCCCTGCTTGCCCTTGAGCATGTCCGACAGGCTCTTCAGCGGGCGGTTGCCGGGCCGGTTACCGGACCCGCGGCGGCCGTTGTCGAACAGCGCGTCGACGGCCTCCTGGAACATGCGCTTCTCGTTGTTGACGATGATCTCCGGCGCGCCGAGTTCGAGCAGCCGCTTGAGGCGGTTGTTGCGGTTGATGACCGTGCGGTAGAGGTCGTTGAGATCTGAAGTTGCAAAGCGCCCGCCGTCAAGCTGGACCATCGGGCGCAGTCCGGCGGGATCACCGGCACACCGTCGAGGACCATCCTCTCGGGCTTGTTGCCCGACTCGATGAACGCGGCCACGACTTTCAGGCGCTTGACCGCGCGAGCCTGCTTCTGGCCTTTGCCGGTCTTGACCTGGTCCTGAGTTCGATCCTTTCCTCCTCGCAGGTCGACCTGCTGAAGCAGGTCGCGGACCGCTTCCGCGCCCATGCCGCCGCGGAAGTACTCGCCGAAGCCGTAGGGCGAGCCGAAGCGTTCCTTGAGCTCGCGGAAGGTCGTCTCGTCGTGCTCGATCTGCTTGGGCTCCATCGTCTTGAACGGTTCCCACACGTTGCGCATCCGCTCGACTACGTCCTCGATGTAGGCTTCGGTGTCGGCGATGTCGGCGTCG
>CAVUXA010000008.1:0-1010779 GCA_963745375.1 uncultured Solirubrobacteraceae bacterium
CGGTGACAGCCGATGGCGACCGGGTAGCCATCGATGCCCTCGCCCGCATCGGGCGAGGGCATCAGGGTGCGTCGGCGGCTTTAGCTGCTGGGACAGCGGATATGGAGGCTGGCGGAGCGGGCGGGCGGCGCGCGGCAGCGGGGAGCGTGAGGATCACGGTGCGGCCGCCGCCACGGGTCTCCTCGCAGCGGAGTGTGTCGCCCATCGCTTCGGTGAGGTCGCGGGCCAGCCTGAGCGCAAGGCCGTTGTGCCATCGCCCTGTTGCGGGGCGGGCCCCTGGTCCGCGATGCGGATCTCCACGTGGCGTGCCAGGCCGACGGCGGTGAGGACGGGCGGGACGTCAGCGGGGCTGCGATGCAGGGCGTCGGCCATCAGGCTGGTCAGGATGCGGGTGAGGAGCTCCGCGTCGGCGATCACATCGGGCAGGCCCTCGGGCGTGCTGAGGGTGATGTGGTGGCCACCCGGGCCCAGGTCGTCGAGGGCCGCGGCGATAACGTCGTCAAGATCGACTGGCCGGAGATAGGTCTCCAGCACCCCGGCGTGCAGCCCGAGATCGCTGAGGTCGGTGACGAGCCTGCCGATGCGGTCCACCGCGCGGCGCGCAGCGGCGACCAAAGCGGCGCGATCGTCCGGTGTGGCAGCGGCTCCGTTATCAGCCAGGCCTGCCAGGGCCGCCTGGGCTGCGGCGAGCTGTTCGCGTGCGTGCTGACTGGTGGCGGCGAACAGGGCGGAGCGGGAACGGAGGTCAGCCTCGTGCTGGGCGGCGTGGGCGTCCTGCTCGTCTTGGCGGCGGCAGGTAATGCCGGCCACCACCTGGACCGCGCAGGCGGACAGAACCCTCGTGTCATCTGCGCCAAGCACGCGTCCCCGCCCGGCCAGCGTGAAGGTCTCGCTGACCGGGAGTTCCACGTCGGCTCCGGGACCTTCTGGCGGCCGTTCGCCTGCGCTGGCCACGACGTCGCAGCACGGGCCTGCGTCATCGTGCCGCCGTTCCAGCAGGCTGACCGCGGCCAGGCCGAACATCTCGCGTATCTCCTCAAGCAGGGCGGGCGGGTCGCCGCGCCCGCGCAGCACGCTGGCCGCGAGCCGGGTGAGCGCTGCCGCCTCCGCGCTCGCACGCGAGGCCCGCCCACGGCGCGAGCGAAGCGCAGCCAGGAGCCAGGCGAGCGCCGGCTTGCGCCGGCTTGAACCGTTGCGGCTGACTAGGTGCACGTCGATGTGCTCGGCCCGGCGCGCGAGCCTCGTCGGGGTGCTCTTGCCCGCGAGCAGGGTGAGGAGCCGGCTGCGGCGGCTCGCACCGAGAACCATCTGGGTGGCATTCTCGGCACGGGCGAACCGCAGCAGCGTCTCGGCCACGTCGTCACCGGGTACCTGCTGGAAGCTGCCGCCGAGCAACGCCACAAGCGCCCGCTGGGCATCCAGCGTCGCGGCATTGCCGATCGCCAGGCCGTCGTCACAGTTCACATGCACGGCGAGCAGGTCGCTGCCGGGGGTGCGGGCGGCGATCCTGGCGGCACGCCGGATGACGGCCTCATCGTCCTTCTCGCCGGCGATGCCGACGACAATTCGCTCCCTGGTCTCCCATGGTGCGGCGATGCCGTGCTCGGCACGGTACCGCTGCAGGCCCTCCTCCACCCGGTCGGCCAGCCAGAGCAGGGCCAGCTCACGCAGTGCGGTGAGGTTCCCTGGCCGGAAGTAATGAGTGAGCGCGGCCTCGATCCGGTCCGGCGGGTAGACATTGCCATGCACCATCCGCCGCCGCAGCGCCTCGGGGGTCATGTCGACCAGCTCGATCTGGTCAGCGCGGCGCGCTATCTCATCGGGCAGGGTCTCGTGCTGCTCCACGCCGGTGACCTGTTTCGCCACGTCGCTGAGCGACTCGAGGTGCTGGATGTTCAGGGTGGTGATGACGTCGATGCCCGCGTCGAGCAATTCATCGACATCCTGCCACCGCTTGGGGTTCCGGCAGCCGGGCACGTTGGTGTGGGCGAGCTCGTCCACCAGCGCGACCTGGGGGTGGCGAGCGAGCACCGCGTCCAGGTCCATCTCGGTGAAGGCCGCACCGCGGTAGCTCATCGAGCGCCGCGGCACCAGCTCCAGTCCCTCGGCCATCGCCGCAGTCAGCCGGCGGCCGTGAGCCTCAAGGAGCGCGACGACCACGTCCGTGCCCCGTGACCTGCGCCGCTGGCCTTCGGCGAGCATCGCGTAGGTCTTCCCGACACCGGGCGCTGCGCCGAGATAAACGCGGAGCTGTCCCCTTGCCACAGCTGCGATATTCCTCGCACCCTGAGCCGCCAGACAGGGGAATTCCTCCCTGCTTAACGGGCCGAACGGCTCATCTGTCCCCGTGCCGACGCACGCAGCGAGCCTCGGCATGCCCGCAGCCCGGTGGCGAGCCGGTCCTGGACCAGCCGAGAAACGATCCTGGTGGTTAATTCTTCTGCTCGCGGTAGCGCAGCACCTGGCCGACCTCCGGCAGCGACGCGCGGCCCCGGAGCATCTGGGTCGCGGCCATGACCGCAGCTCGGTGGCGAGCCGGGCCTGGACCAGCCGAGGAGGATCCTGGTGGTTAATACTTCTGCTCGCGGTGGCGCAGCACCTGGCCGACCTCCGGCAGCGATGCGCCGACCCGGAAACTCGGTCGCGGGACCCACACCTTCTTGCCCATCGCTTCCTCCTGCCGGACCGCAGAACACGCATCTGCGAAGCCTCGACAGGATCGCGCTGTTTGGCTACATGGCGCGGGCGACGCCTGGGATGAACGCCGACGTCAAGGCGAATGGCAACAACTCTCAGCTCTCCGTGCCTCGTTACTTGGTGTCGTCCTTCTCAGCCGCGGTGTCATCCTCCTCAGCCGCTGTGCCTTCCGTGCCGCCATACAGCGGCTTGGTCGCCTCCACCATGCCCACGGCGAGCTTCCGATGGGAGCTGAGCATGTGCTCGGCGAAGTCGTAGGCGCTGGCGATGAACTCCCCGGGCTTGGCCAGCATGCCGACAAGTTCCTCGGGCTTGGCCAGCATGTCCACGAACTCGTCGGGCTTGAGCGGCCCCTCGCCGTGCCGCAGGGCGGGCGAGGTCACCGGCTGGGTGGTGCCGAGATTGTTCACTACGTCCACCACGCCATCAACGTCCCAGGCCAGCCGGCCCGCCACCCGGATCAGGTCATGCTCCTCGGCGGACCCGAGCAGGCCTGCCAGGGTCACGATGCCGTTGCGCACCGTTATGGTTACCTCGCCCGGGTCCACCTGAGGGAGCTGGGCGAGCATCTCGCGGACGTCCCCGGCGATGTCCTCGTCGGGGCGCAGGAAGACGCCGAGCAGGTCACGGCGGCTCACGATCCCGATCAGCTTGCCGCCGACGCTGCCGCCGAACGCGGTGCCCGCCTCGACCACCGGCAGCCGCTTGATGTGCCGGCTGATCATCAGCCTCGCGGCGGCCTGCAGGGGCGCGTCCGGGTGGATCGTGATGGCCGGCGAGGTCATCAGCTCTCCCGCGGTCAGGCCCTGGTGCTTCTTGGCGTCGGCGTGCCGGCGGAAGTGGCCGCCTGATTCAAGCTGGGCCTCCCGCAGGCGCCTTTCCTGGGCGGCGAGCAGGTCGGCCTCGGATACCACCCCGGCGACATGGCGGCCCAACACCAGCACCGGCATCCCGCTGATCTGGTGCTGCGCCAGCAGGGTGGCGATCCGCTTGTAGGGGGTGCGCAGGTTAACAGTCACCACGGGCCTCGTCATGACGTCCCTGACCCGGTGCTGCCATCGGCCATAGTGCCGCCTGCCCACGCCGCGGGCACCGTGCTCCGGCCCATGGCCCTGAGCGGAACCGGGCTACCCGGGACCCGGCGGCGGTGGCCTCGCCATGCGCAGACTCGTAGTGGGTGGCGCCAAGCTCACGACTCAGAGCGTCACGTTGAACATCGGTGCGTGTCATCTTCGCTCCCCCTCTCGCAACCTCTGACGGGGGTTCTGCACTCTTCCGTGTGCTCACTTTTTCTCTCCCGCCATCGGTTCATTAGGGCCGTCTGTCACCCGTTCAGGGACTTCGGTCCCCTGCTGTGACCGTCTGGTGCTCAGGGCTCGCGCCCCACCGTGGCACAGTGTCCCGGCCGAACTCAGCAGAGAGGGGCCACTGGGCATCCGGCGCCTGCCGTCTCGTCGACCCATTACCGAAGCAGCGCGCAGGCTGGACGGCGAACTCCGGGCAGACCGGCTGGCCGCGGCCACTGAGCCCGCGCCGGTGGTTGCCGTCAGCCGTGGTCGCGCGGATAGTGCCACCAGGCACATGAAGGGGAACTTTCGCCTCTTCGTCCGGTCAGGCCGCAGGCTGATGCTGAGCCCACTAAGGCTGGTTACGGCCATCGCGCAAGAGCCAGCTTTGGCCGGAGCGGATCACCCGGCCAGCGTCCGCCCGAGTCCGGGCGTGCGTGGTTCGTTCCCGATGCCGTCAGTGGGGGCAGTACTGATCACGCGCTTCTCGCGGCGGAAGCCACCGCACCATGGCCTGCACAGAACGTCCCGTTCGGTACTGCGCCCACGGCCGTGGGGACGAGCTGGGATCGGCGACAGATCGGCGGGAGTGTGCGCTTCGCCCAGGTCGAGGGCCAATCACAATGCGTGAGCAGAAGCATCGGGTCACCCTGGTTCCCTGCCTGCCGATTCCGGGCGCTTCGTGATCATTTTGGTGGCGCACGCGGGTGCGCGCAGAGGAGCCGATTCTGAGCTTCCTGCTTTCGTCCCCATCTTGGGCCCGCTCACCTACCGGGCTTTGTGCGGCATCTGGCAGACGTTGGAGATTACACAGGCCACGGGGCATGTATGCGTCGACTTGATGCTGCATCGCTGCCATGCCGCCGGCGGCCTGCTTTCAGCGACCTTCCCGCCGGCAAGCCGGTGGATGCCGGCGGGGGTGCCCGCTCCATGTGCGCACGACCAGGAGATCGTTAGCCGGCAGCGACGATCTCGCGGTGCAGGTCCAGCAGTCCCGGGATCTCTTCCCGGCCCGCGCGGCCCATGCCGCATTCGGTGCAGATGCCCCAGGCGCGGCTGCCGCCCGGGCTGGCCGCCAGCGCGGCGTCGATGAGCCGCACCTGATCACCGGTGGTGCCCGGCGCCTGATCCGCCGGGTGATACGGCACCAGCGCGAAATTGAGCTCGGTGCCCGGACCGGCGGCCAGCCCGGCCAGCGGCGCGAAATAACTCTCCTCGCGCTGGTACTGCGGCACGGTGAACGAGACGAAGCTCACCGTCCGCCCGGCCGCCGCGGTGACCGCGTTCAGCACCCGGACCTGCAGGGCCAGTGACTCAGGCTGCTTGAAATGCTGGTGGCCGTAATCCCCGTAACACAGGTGCAGCCCGGCCGGCACCTCCGCGGGCACCGCGTCCACGCAGCGCACCAGGCCCGCGATGATCGCGTCGAAGGCCTGCGCCCCGCCGGGCGCGAAGCTCTCCTCCAAGACGCCGAACTCCACCGCGACATCCCACTGCACGGCCACCTCGCCGGGCGGGATCGCCGCCAGCAGCCGGTCCAGGTCGGCGAACATCGCCTGCTCATAAGAGCCCAGCAGCGCCTGCTGCTGCTCCGGGACGATGTAGCCGCCGATCGAGGCCAGCGGCGTCGGGTACTCGACCTGGAACCGGACCCCGGCCGGGATCATGCCCTCCTCGCGCAGCGCGCAGAAGATCTCATACGACCCGAGGTAGGCCTCGGCGTAGCCCAGATCCGGCCACCTCATCTGCGCCGGATCAACCCCGTCGGCCAGCCGCAGCTGCGGCAGCTGCTCATAATCCCCGTCCGCGGCATCCAGCGGCCGCGCCGGAACCAGCAACGGCGACTGCAGGAACTTCTGCATCTGGAAGAAGATCCAGTTACCCCGGTCCCCGGTCTCCCCGTCCGGAATGCGCCGCAGGCCCGACGGGACCCGCGAGACGATCTCGCGCATCACCGACCCGGCATCGGCCAGGTTGACGCTGCCATTGAAATGGACATGATCCGGCGGCATAGCACGGGCTCCCCTCTCGCGGCTACCTCGAGTATCCACCACGCCAGCGAGACACCTCCAGGAAACCGCCCAGGACCGCAGACCCCGCACACAACACCCGGTCTCTGCTGCAACAACCTGAAGTTGACCGCCACCCCCGGGAACACAGATGGCTTCCGCACGGGTGACGGTCTCGTCCGGTCGGCATGCATGAGAGTACGGTCTGTTCCTGATCGGGGTAGGCGCAGCGTGACTCGTAGCTCCTTTGTCCGGCATGGCCCCGAATTTGTCCGGGTAGTTCGGTGATCTGATCGCCGTGGAATCCGCCGGACGCCTGGTGATTATCCAGGCGGAGCTGACCCGGAACGCCGCGTCACGCCACATGGGAGTGACCTGCGTCATCAACAGCTGCCAGCGGTACGGCCGCTGCCGCAGCGGCGATGCCGATCTCAGTCCGGGGACCGGCTGGTGCTTCCGCCGCGCACCCCGCACGCGGCTACCGTCGGCGCCGAGGGGGTCCGCTGCGTTGAAGCCTCCCGCCAAGCCTAGATACGGGCTGGCCAGGTGGAGAAGAGGTGATCGGCCAGGACGTCGGTGTCGAGCGTACGGAAAGTGGGCGCCTCACCCACGTGGCAGCGCGGGTTTCATCGAGCTACCTGGCGTTGTCATGCGTGAGACGGCTGCCGCACGGCTGCTAACCCCGAATTTGCGGTAAATGTGCTCGAGGTGCTTTGCTACGGTCCGAGGGCTCACCTCCAGCGCGTGGGCGATGGAGGCGTTTGTGCGGCCATCAGCGACTAGCCGCAGGATCTCGGATCTCCTCGTTCGGTGAGATCGGCAAGCTCGGTGTAGCCCAAGGCGGTGTAAATCTGCCGGGCCTGCAGGCGTCTGCGAGCGCGGAGCAGGGCGGCCATCAGCGGGGCCCGGAGCACGCTGAGCAGGGCACGATCCTCGTCGCAGAAGTCGTGGCGGGCCCGGCTCATGGCAACGCCGATGACCGGCTGTTCGGGGCCCGGCAGGCTGAGGGCTACCTGGTGTTCCACGGGTATGCCGCGGAAGAACTCGGCGTACAGGCCGAGGCGGTGGAATCGCTGCTGAGTGAGAAAGTCGCTGATCATCACCGGCTCCCCGCTGCCGGTGGCATGGTAGTGGTTGACCAGCGGGTGCTCGTACACATACGCCGCGAACACCGGCTGGGTCGCCGGGTCCAGGGCACCAGCCGGATAGTCCGCGTAGCGCGTCTGGCCGAGGGTTGGCTCGATCTCGTTATAGGTGATGACATCGCAACCCACCAGCGTGGCCAGGTCGGGGAGCACGATACCGGCGAAGCCAGCAGGGTCGTCGAGTTCGGCGAGGCTGTCCACGAGCCCGACCGCCCGCTTCAGGGTTTCCAGCGACACATACATAGCCGCACCCCCCGGCTACCGCGCCCAGTGCGCAATGTACGTATAGACACTTCCCTGATCAGCCAGTTTAGTCAAGCAAAAGCGCAAAGTGACGACGGAGCCGGACGGGGTGGCCAACCTGGTGGGCGCGCTGTTCTATCCGGCATCGACCATGACCGACCCCCGTCTCGCTGTCCCAGGAGGCCGGTGCGGCAGCCTCGATGGGATCTAGCCGTTTCCGGGGTTGTCTGCAGTCGGCGCGTGTCTTGGCTTCGAGGGCGCCCGGCGACCGGAACGGTGTCGGGGTGCGTCTCAGGTCGAAGCGGAGCGGGAGGCTCGCGCGGCCAGCGGCGGGCTTTAGCGAGGACTTAGAGAGCGCAGGGAGAGATGAACATGACAGACGCAAGGGTCGAGGGGTCGGTAACGGGCGTCACCG
The DNA here is from genome assembly GCA_963745375.1 of uncultured Solirubrobacteraceae bacterium. GTDB lineage: Bacteria > Actinomycetota > Thermoleophilia > Solirubrobacterales > Solirubrobacteraceae > Palsa-744. Next base: position 7,796 of record CAVUXA010000008.1, read on the forward strand.
TCGGGCACCTGCGCGACCAGGTACGAGGCCGCGTGATAGCTGCCGATGACGCGGGTTACGACGAGGCGCGCGCCGTACACAACGGCATGTTCGACAAGCGCCCGCTAGCGGTGCTTCGCGCGGAGCAGGTCGCTGACGTCATCGCCGGCGTCAACTTCGCTCGGGACAATGGCCTGGACCTCTCCGTTCGCGGCGGCGGGCACAGCGCACCGGGATTCGGCACGAACGACGACGGCCTGGTCATCGACATGACGCCGATGCGCACGGTGCGTGTCGACCCCGGGAACAAGACCACGCACGCCCGCGCTGGAGCGACATGGGGCGACTTCAACCACGCGACGCACGCCTTCGGCTTGGCGACGACCGGCGGCATCGTCTCGACCACCGGCGTCACGGGCCTCGACGCTGGGTGGTGGCATCGGTTACCTGGCACGTGGCTGCGGGCTGTCGATCGACAACCTGATCTCAGCCGACGTTGTCACAGCGGATGGGAGATTCGTCACCGCCAGCGAGCGTGAGAACGAGGATCTCTTTTGGGGACTTCGGGGCGGGGGCGGCAACTTCGGCGTGGTGACGTCCCTCGAATTCCGCCTGCACGAGGTCGGCCAGGTGTTTGCGGGACCGATCCTCTACAACCTCGAGGACGCCGCGTCGCTGTTCGGTATGTTCGACGAATTCATACGGGATGCGCCCGAGCAATTCGGCGGCTTCCCAGGGTTTCAGATCGCCCCGCCGCTGCCGTTCATCCCCGAGGATCGGCACGGGGACACCCTCGCGCTCGCCGTGGTGCACTGGGCGGGCCCGCTCGACCAGGCCGAGAAGGTCCTCAAGCCGTTCATGGACGTCGCGCCGGTCGTAGCCAACGGGACGGGCCCGCTGCCGTATCCCGCGCTGAACAGTGCGTTCGACGGCCTCTATCCCAAGGGGATCCGGGCCTACTGGAAGGGCGCCTTCGTCAAGGAACTGCCCGAGGCCGCGATCGCGGCTCATGTCGAACATGGGTCCAGGGTTCCCGAGGTGAGTGCGACAATGCACCTCTACCCCATCAACGGCGCTTGCCATCGTGTCGGCCCAGGCGACACGGCCTTCGCCTACCGGGAGGCCACGTACGGGATGGTGTTCCTCGCCTCGTGGGACGACCCCTCGAAGGATGCAGAGCGGATCGGGTGGGTGCGCGACTACTACCAGGCAATGGCTCCATATTCGGAGCCGGGCGGATACATCAACTTCATGCAGGACGACGATTACGGCAAGATCCAGGCCAACTACCGCCAGAACTATGATCGGCTGGTTCAAGTCAAGCGGAAATACGATCCCGATAACCTCTTCCACATCAACCAGAACATCGCGCCATAAGAGCCTCCGTCGGCGCGGATCTCTGGCCAGTAGGCTCGTGCAGCGAGGTAGTGCCTGGACGGCGAGCAGCTGCGATCGCTCAAGGGTCGACTCAAGGCCCTATCGAACGGAGTTGGCGGTGACGCTTCAGTGCAGACCGGCCATACCCTTACCCGGGCCTGACCTGCACGCCGCCGGTGCAGGAGATGGAGGCCTTGCATGCTCGGGCGACGTGCGCCTGAAGCGCGCCTGCCCGGCGTTTCCGGCCCGGCGGATGCTAGTGCCGTGTCTGGGGAGGCGTGCGCGGGCTGAACCAGGTGCGCAGGGCCGTGTTCATCCCGGCGGCCGGGTCGGGCGTGCCGGGTCCGGCAGCCCAGGCGACGTGGCCGTCGGGCCGGATTAGCAGCGCTGCGGCCGGAGCGGGCTCGGTCAGGCAGTGTGCGGTGATGACGGTGATCAGGTCGGCCTGGTCTGGGGCCGCCTCGGCGACTGCGGAATCGGCGGTGAGGTCGAGCAGGACGCCCTGGGCCGCGTGCATGAACTCGGCGACCCGGGTGCGGCCGTGACGGGTTTCCAGCTGGAGATCTGGCGCGAGCTTTCCGAACAGCGGGTGTGGCTGGGCGTTGCTGGCCGGCATCGGATATCGGACATCGGAGCCCTCGATCAGCTCGCCGATGTGACGCAGTTGCCCAGGCTGGCGGAGCAGTTCGCGGATGTGTTGTAGCGGTTCGGGGTGCTGGAGTACGTCGCCGAACAGTTCGCGTAGCGCTTCGGCCCCTTCCGGGCTCACCTTGGCGGGCTTGTCCGTCCCGCCTTCGCCGATGGCGGTCAGGGCCCTCTGGGCGCGGGTGTGCAGGATGGCGTGCTGTCCGGCGAGGTGCCGCTCGGCGTGGTAGGACTCCAGCAGGCCGTCCGGTGCCCGGCCCTGGACCTGCGCGGCGAGCTTCCAGCCGAGGTTGACCGCGTCGAGCAGGCCGGTGTTCAGCGATACTCCGAAGACGTGGGCGGCGTCGCCGGCCAGCAGGATGCGGCCAGCCTGGTAGCGGTCGGCTTGCCGGGTGTTCCCGACAAGCCGGGTCAGCCGCTGCGGATCGGTCATTGGCAGGTCGCCGCCGAGGACCCGCCGGGCGCTGGCACGCAGTTCGTCGAGGGTCATCGGAGCGCTCAGGTCGGCGGTGGGGTCGTCCTCGCTGGTGTAGACGATGAAGACACCGGCAGTAGCGTTCTTGTCGAGTGCGGTCAGCGGCGCGAGCGAGTAGGTGCCTCGCGGGGTGCGGACTTGCCCCATGAGCTTCAGGCGGCCGATCCCCGGTACCTTCACCACGCCGCCGCGCCGGGTGAGCTTCGCCGTCGGCAGGCGCACCGTGCCGATGCGGGATATCTCCGGCGAGGTGGTGCCGGGGAAGCTGATCCCGGCCTGCTTGCGTACCAGGCTGTGCGCGCCGTCGCAGCCCACGAGGTAGCGTGCGCGCAGCCGGTAGTCGCCGCCGGGACCGCGGACGTCGAGGGTGACCGCGTCGTCATGCGGGGACAGCGCCGTCAGTTCGTGCCCGCGCCGGACAGTCCCGCCGAGTTCGGTGAGCCGCGCCTCCAGCACCTTCTCCAGCCGGCGTTGCGGCACCGTCAGGATGTGCACCGGGCTGGTGCCTAGCCTGGAGAAGTCCAGCTGCAGCGGACCGAACGAGAAGCGCGGTACCGGCCCGGCAAAGGTGGCCTCCTGGCGGAGCCGATCGAGCAGGCCGCGGTAGTCCAGCATCGGCACGATCTGGCCCACCAGGCCGTTGCCCTTGGGGGTCTCGTTGATCCCGGGCAGTCGCTCCAGCACGATCGGGTCGGTGCCGCTCAGCCGGAGCTCGCAGGCCAGCATGAGTCCGACCGGTCCGCCGCCGGCGATCACGATGTCTACTTGGTCGGCGCGTGCCGACGGTTGCGCGGGCATGGCTAGAGCCGCCCGAAGACGTCGCGCAGCCCGGCCGCGAACGGCGCCGGGAGTTCCATCGGAGCCAGGTGACCGCCGGGGAACTCGGCGAACTCGGCGCCCAGCCGGGCAGCGATCGCGGTGCACGGGCGGTGGAAGGGATCGTGGCGCAGGTCAGCGCGTTCGGCGAGCGCGATCGTGTCCGTGCCGGCGGCGAGAGCGACCGGTATCCTGCTGGCGGCGATCAGGTCTAGGTCTGGCAGGTAGCCGATGAACGACTGCATCTCGAACCTGGTCAGGTATTCCCAGTTCCCGCTCAGCCGCTGCATGAGATCCCGGTACGGCCCGGGCGCAAGCACGGTCCCGGGACGCGCTCGACGTAGAGATCGGCGCCGTCGGCCTTGACGATGCTCGTGATCATGCTTGTTTCGCGGTGCCCGGAAGTCATGCCAGCAACAATACACAATTTTGCCTTAAGGGCAAGATTGCCTGTTTGGCAAGGTGGCGCTACACTACGTGTCGTGACCGACGGCAGCCCGCTCCTCGGCAGGCGGGAACGTAAGAAGCTCGCGACCCGTCACGCGCTGAGCTCGGCCGCACTCCAGCTGGCTGTGGAACGCGGGCTGGAGAACGTCACCATCGAGGACATCACCGCCCGGGCCGACGTATCCCTGCGGACCTTCAGGAACTACTTCGCCAGCAAGTACGAGGCGATTTGCGTGATCGCGGCGGACCGAGCCCGGCACATCGGTGCGTCGCTGCTTGAGCGGCCGGCCAGCGAGCCGCTGTGGGATGCCATCGTCAACGCGGTGCTGCAGCACTACCAGGAGGCCGGGCAGGCGCTTGACCCGGAGTTGATGAGCGCGATCAAGCTGGTCGTGAGCTCGCCCGCGATCCGCGGCGAGTACCTGAAGATCGACGCCGAGATGCAGGAGGCGCTCGCCGCGGCGATCGCCGAGCGGACCGGCGCCGATCCCGGAGCCGATATGGGGCCGCAGATTCTCGCCGGAGCGGTCACCGCGGCGACACGGGTCGCCATGGGGCGCTGGTTTCGCGCCGACCCGCCAGAGCCGTTGCTGCCCATGATCGAGCTCGCGCTGCGCCAGCTCGCCGGCGCCTGCTCCGAGCCTGCTCTCCCCGGTCAGCAACGCAGTTCCCCGTGATCCGGAGCGTGCGCGAACCATCCTCACTGACCTCTCAGCGTCCGCCTCCACAAACCCCTCTGGCCATGAACAGCCGCCCGCACCGCGGTACCGGCCTGGACCCGGGCCCCGCTCCCGGGCAGGCCCGGTACCGCCGCGAAGAACGACCCGGCCACCTCCTCGTCCGCCTCCGCCCGGAACACCGTCAGCACCAGTGCAGAATAACCATTCGGTGACAGAGCGGGCAGCTGCAGCGGAGACGGCCGTGCGTTCATAACGGCGGGTACTTGCGCGTGCCTGATCGCTGTCGTGGTTACGGGGTGCAACCGGATGTCGATGCAGCCATTTGGCCTCAAGCGCTGGGCACGGCCCGCCGGTGGCCTGTCCGGCCTCGGGCAGGTGCCAGCTGCACGGAGGCTGCGCCGCCACGCAGGCGATGGCTGGCGTGCCGCGCCAGAAGTACCAGTCCGCGCCCCGATGGGCGATGGCACAACGCGACAACGCCTTTGAGTTGCAGTTCGCCTGAATCCAGCGCCGGACGGCCGTCGCCGGCTCCTGCTCTCCACAGGAAGACTGCGGGCGGGCATCCGGTTCCTGCATCGGGACGACTTGGTTCAGCGGGTGACAATGCTGGTGATGCGGGCACCGGAGCACAGACGAAGGAGGACCCGATGAGCGACCTGCAGGCCATCGCCGACCGCGTTGAGATCGAGGCGCTGCGCGGCGAGTTCACCGACGCGGTAATGATGCACGACTACGACCGTCTCGCGTCACTGTTCACCCAAGACGGCACGGTGCGGCTCCCCCACGCTTACGCCGGGGCCGTCGGCCGGGAGGACATGCGCGCCGGGGGCGAGCAACTGCAGGCTCTGCTGGACTATATGGTGCAAACCACGCACCCGGGCACGATCGTGCTTGACGGCGACACCGCGTCCGGCCGGGCCTACATGTCGGAGCTCACACGCTTTCGCGATGGCAGGTCGGAGCTGAACTATGGCATCTACCACGACCGTTACCAGCGCACTTCGGACGGCTGGAGGTTCACCGAGCGCGTCTACGAGATCAGATACCTCGACGACACCCCGCTCGCGGGCTCGGCACCCCATCCGGCAGGGGACGCCGCCAGCCCATAGACATGCCAGCGGCGCCGCGGTCCTGCCTGCACACGTACGGCGGCCAAGACGGCGGTCGCGACCTGTATCGAGGACTACAACACCACCCCGCGGGGCTCGAGCGAGACTATGAGCAGGAGTTCATAGCCGGCCACGGACACGCCCAGATCGGCCAGCTCTGCGCGGACTTGAGGCGGACCTGTCATGGAGCAGCTGCCGCGCATAGCGGCGGATCTCGCGCCTTTCGCCGCCGCTCCTCAACGCGGAGCGTCGCTGGATCGCCCGGGTGCCGGGCACCTGCGGAGTGCCCGCCGGCGGAAACTGCCGGCCGCTTACATCGGTCCCGGGCGTGCCGTCAGTCATGCCGAGGACATGCGGGCACCTGCCGGCCTGCGGTAAGGCGCCTGCCGTCCGGGCCGGAAGCCACGCCGGATCTAATGAGCGCTGTCGGCCAGATGATCCTTCCGCATCAGCCGTGCATGCAGCCATGCCCGGGACAGGGTGCCATGGTCGCGGCCGCACGAGCAGAAGGGAAGCCTGGCGAATGCGGCCGTATGTCGCGGCGGCCTCTCGCGCAGCGTCCCGCGCGGATGACAACGCCCGCCGCGGGCGGCAACTGGGCAGCGGCCTTGGGTTACCGGGGCGGCGGCGGGGCAGCGCACGTGCCGCTTGCGCCGGTCAGGCGCCGCCCTGATGCCGCCCTGATGCCGCCGTCAGGGGTCGGCTGGCCGCGCCCACGGCAGGGCCTCGGCCTCTTTCTCGGCGACCTCCTCCAGGTCCGCTTGCCCGTGCTCCTCGTCCTCCTGCAAGGCCTTGCCGATTGCCGCGGCCTGCTCCTCAGCCACCCTCGTCTCAGCCTCGGCCAGCCCGGCCTGGGCCTTCGCGGCCTTCTCCTGGGCTCTTGCGGCCCTGTCCTGCCGCGCGCGCCTGCTGTGGCGTGCTCGCGGCCTTCCAGATAAATTCCATGACGACCATCCCCTAGCCTCGGAGCCTCAACGAGCGCACCTGCTGGCCCTGGACTTGTGAAGCTGCCGCTCAGGGAGCCGCCGTCCGCGAGCACCCGCACGCTCGTGACCGGCGCGGCACACCGCGCTGCCCGTAGGCCTTTCCAGATCGCTGTCCACCATCTTCGCCGGCGGTCAGGAACGCAAGGACTATCCGTCCCGGCCGGCCGGGGCCCTTGGTCCCGTACGGGACGCCGATCCTGGCGCGACGGTGCCACCCGGACGCATGCTGCGGATAAACGGTTTCCGGACGGGGTTCTGTCCCCGCGAGAGCACTTATCCGGAAAGACTCCAACTTTCTCATGGCCATGGACAAACAGCTCAGCTCACGCGCATAAAGGCTGAGGTCCTGGCTGCCTGGCCGACCAGGCACAGGGCCCCGGAGCCAACTTCGGGACACGCCCGGGAGCCAACCTCGGAAGGCTGATAATCACGTCGAGAGTAACTTAGCGTTACCGGACGAGACGGCCGCCTGAAAGGTTATTCAGGCGCATACTGCCGAATATTTGCGGCTCCCCTCGCATTGGCCTCAACGCGCTGGCGAGTACAGATCAGCCATTTCGGAGCGGTCCAAGTCCGGCCGGGCGTATCGGCCTTCTGGTGGCGGTCCTGCCTGGCAGTCCCGGGGACGCGTTTGGCGGCGGGTTTGGGCGCCTAGCTGATGGCTCCGGTATCGCCGGCTCTCGGCGGGCCGGCTGGGCGGGTGGGTTCAGGTGATGCTTCCGCTAGCGCGTACTCAACGGCGCGGCTGCCTCCCAGGGACTGTCCCCGTGTCCAGGCCTGCTCGAATGCCGCATCTCCCATGCGGGAGCGCAGCGCGGCCAGGAGACCATCGTCGTGGGCGGCGCGGGGCACGAGCGCGTGCAGCCAGCCGCTGCCCTTGGCTTGCAGGAGCGCGCCTGCGGCGGCGAGCAGATGCACGGCGCGCTCCAGGTTGTCCTGCCGGATGGCGACCGCGGCGAGCGCCTCCAGGTAGTAGGCGACGCTTGGTTCGTCCCTGGCCTCGGCCGACTGCGACACCCCTTCCTGCAGGCGTTCCGCCGCGCCGGTCAGATCGCCCTGTGCCTGGCTGCTGAGCGCCAGGTCGTAGAGCGAGACGAGGATGGTGAACCGGTCCTGCGCGCTGCGGGCCGCGTTCAGGGCCTCGGTGAACAGCTGCGCTGCGCGGTCGTGATCTGCCTGGCTGAGCCGGATCTGGCCGAGGAAATTGCACACGAGCGCCACGTCCAGCAGGTGCTGCAGACGCACGGGTCCGGCGAGCCGGTCGTTGCCGGCCTCCTGCAGCGGGGCGAGCGTCTGTTCGAGCAGCTCGCTGGCCCGCGCGTCCTGGTGCTGCAATGCCAGGAGGTGACCCAGCATGGCTGCCGTCGTGGCTGCGCCCAGCATGTCCCCGGCCTGGCGGTACAGCGGCAGGCTCTGCTCCAGGAGCGGCTGCGCTGTGGCCTGGTCCCCGGACGCGAAGAGGCCGAAGCCGGTGCCGCTCAGCGCCAGGGCACGCTGCCGCGGCGGCAGGTGTTCGCTCTTGGCCAGGATGTCCACGTAGGAGGCGAGTTCCTCGGCGTGGCCGCGCAGCCACCAGAACCTCCATGTCGCCCAGGACAGCTGTATCGCCGGCTCGAGCTGGTCCTGTTCCACCAGCCAGGACATCGCGGCGCCGAGGTTGCCGTGCTCGGTCTCGAGCCGGTCCAGCCACGCCAGCTGTCCGGGACCTTGCAGCTCGGCTGGAGCCGGCTCGGCGAGCGCCCGGAAGTAGGCCGCGTGCCGGTCGTGCGCCTCCCGCCAGTCAGCGCCGTCGCGCAGGCGCTCCAGCGCGTACTCCCGGATGGTCTCCAGCAGTCCGAAGCGCGGCTCGCCGTCGCGCACCTGCGGCTGCACCAGGCTGCTGTCCACCAGCGAGCCCAGCGTGTCCATGACGTGCCCGGCCCGGCCCGGGTCCGCCGGCCCGGCGGCGCCGACGGCCTCTGCGGCGGGCAGGTCGAAGGTTCCTGCAAACACCCCTAGGCGGGCGAACAGCGCCTGCTCGCGGGCAGACAGCAGGCCGAAGCTCCAGTCCAGGGTGTTTCGCAGTGTCTGCTGCCGCTCGGGCAGGTCGCGCGCTCCGCCCGTCAGCAGCCCCATCGTGTCGTCGAGCCGGGCCAGCAGGGCCTGCGGTGGCAGCAGCCTGACCCTGGCCGCGGCCAGCTCGATGGCCAGCGGCAGCCCGTCCAGCCGCCGGCAGATCTCAGCGACCGCCCCGGCGTTCCCGCTGGTCAGCTCGAAACCCGCGGACGCGGCTTGCGCCCGCTCCACGAACAGGCGCACCGACGCGCATCGCTGCACCTCCGCGGCATCCCCGTCGGCCCCGATCGGCGGCACCGGGAGCGGCGGCACCGGGAACTCGTGCTCACCGCTGAGCCGCAACACCATCCGGCTGGTCACCAGCGCCACCACGCCCGGAGCGGCGCCCAGCAGCTCAGCCACCAGCGGAGCCGCCCCCATCACCTGCTCGAAGTTGTCCAGCACCAGCACCAGCCGCCGGGCGCGCAGGTACGACTTCAGGTCGGTGATCAGCGCGCCGCCCGAGGTGCTCAGCCCCAGCGCGGCGGCGATCGCGGCCGTCACCAGCTCGGCCGCCCGGACCGAGCCGAGCTCAACGAACCGCACCCCGTCCGCGAAGCCCGCACCCACCCGCTGCGCGACCTCCACCGCGAGCCTGCTCTTCCCGACTCCGCCCGGCCCGGTGAGGGTCACCAGGCGCACGCCCTCGGCACGCACCAGGTCGCCCACCGCCGCAACGTCATCGTCGCGGCCCACAAGCGGCGTCGCCGGCACCGGCACCGCCCCTGCCAGCGACGCCCCGTCCGCGGCGCCGTCCCGCGCCGGCGCCCTCTCGAACCGCTCGCTCAGCAGCACGGCCAGGTCGTTCTCGACCAGGCGCTGCAGCTCGGCGGCAGCAGAGAAGCGCTGATAGGACACGTCACCGGCATCCCTGATCCGGGTCAGCATCTCCGCCAGCCGCGACTCACGCTCCGCCGCCGGCGACTTCACATAGATCAGCCTGGGCAGCCCCGCCGCCAGCAGGTACTCATCCTCCAGCCCGGATACCTGCTCCCCCGGCGCGACCCAGCCGTAGCTCTGCCAGTACACGCCCACGAACACCTGGCTCTGCGCCAGGTAGGAGCGGTATACCTGCCGCGGCGGATGCGGCCGGGCGCCCAGCTCGAACATCACCGGCACCAGCCGCAGACGGGTCACCGCGTCCCGCACTGCCTGCCGCTCAGCGGCCAGTTCCTGCAGCGTAGAACTCACAAAGACCCGCAACCGCTGGTCAGGCGTGCGGATCACATCCGTCTCGGCCATTACTCCACAGCCTAGCTACGTAGTCAGGTGAATAGGAGCGCGGCGGTGGCCAGCAACACTACGGCCGTCGCGCCGTGCACGCCGTAGGCGGTGGCCTTCGGGCCGTTGCTGCGCAGCACGATGATGGCGTCGCCGATCGGGATGGTGCTGGCTGCCAGCTCGAACCAGCCCAGGACGTGGGGCATCCTGGCGGCGAGCAGGATGACGGCGATCAGTCCCGAGGCGATGTCGCGGACGCCCTTGACCGACAGGTAAGGATCGGCCTTCCCGCCATCGTGCCAGGCGGCAATCCCGAAGCCTGCGGCAGCCGTGCTGGGCGCAAGGAGAAATCGTGCGCCGATGAAGATGATGCCCACGGCGGTCAATCCGGCGAGCGCGTATCCGATGTCTGTGACAAGCATGGCTTTCCTTCTACCTTCTGGCACCCGGAAAAAGCGCGGCGCCAGACCCGGCCCTCCGGCAGCCCGGGCAGCAGCCACATCTGCCACAGCGGCCGGGACCGGTCCAGGCGGACCCGCCGCAACTGCTCAGCGGCGCGCAGCAGCGCAGCCTCGTCACCGGGAGCCGGGACCGGGACCACCCTCACATGATCGGCGAGGTCGAAGGCCGGGGCGTCTACCCATAGCGGCCGGCCCAGCCCTGGCCGCGGCACGTACAGCAGTTGCCGGAACCGCGGCACCAGACGCAGCAGCCGGGCGGCGATCACCTCCCGGACCGCCTCGACCCGCACGCGGCCGCCCGGGCCGGCCAGGTCGCCGTCCAGGACGGCCAGCGCGCCGATCTCCTGCGGCCAGATCTCATCGGGCCACAGCATGCGCTGGTCTTCGTCGGTCAGCCTGTCCACCGGCCACACCCCTGGTTCGCCCGCCAGCATCAGGCACCATCGGGGGAGCGGGCCAGGGACCTTCGCCCTGCCCGCGCGAGCCGGTAGCCTCTTTTCCCAGCCAGATCAGTGCAACGTGGGATTTGGGGCCAACGCGACAGAAATGCCATTCTGCGCGCCTCCAACCGACCGTACCGAAGCGATTGTTCCAGTACAGATCGGCGGATCGCGCGTGGGCTGCCAGCGCGAGTCGGCCACACTCTGTAATCAGCATCAAGCGCGGATGTCCGAGCAGGCTGATGCTCCGGTGTCCATGAGGCTATGCTTGGCCGGTCAAGGCCGGGGCCGGTGCTCGTCGTAGCCCGGATCCCACTCATCAGGGCCTCGGTGGTCACGAGGTACCTCATCGCGGCGGAACCTGCGGTGATTAGCGCGCCGGCAGGGGCGGTGATGGTGGCGCTGAGCCGGTGGGTGATGACCGGATTACCCTGGTGCCAGGCGCGGTGGAAGGATCGAAGAGGCGATGCCCACAGATCTGACAGTGATTCTCGAGCACCGGCCGGGCGAGCTGGCCCGGCTGGGGGAGATTGCCGGCGAGGCGGGTGTTACTATCCATGGCCTGGCGGCCTTCACTGGTGAGGGCAGGGGTGTCGTGCACATGCTCCTTGACGATGAGGCCGTGGCCGGATGCCGGGCGGCGCTTGAGCGCGCCGGAATGGGGATCGCCGACGCCCGCGAGGTCTTCGTGATCGACGTCGAGGACCGGCCTGCGGCCCTTGGTGAGCTGACCCGGCGGCTCGCCGAGGCTAACGTCAACGTCGACCTCGCCTACACCACGTTCACAGGCGGGAAGATCGTGATTGCCACCGACGACGTGGGAAGCGCTCGCTCCGTACTCCGTGCATAAGGCGGATACGGTTTGTCACGTGCCGGATGGCGCTGACGGCGGTGTGTGAGGCTGTGAGCGGACGAGTTCCGCCGCGCTGCCAGCGCCGGATCGTTTCACAGGACTGCGGCGCCGTCGATCTGCTCCCGCAGGATGTGCTGTTTGCCGGCATCGTGGGGTCCACCGGGCGGGGATGCCTGCCCGGTCATCGAAGGGCACCGCCCCGCAGGGGGGCGGTCTAGCATCGATCACCACGACGCGGCGTGATGGCACGAGGAGGATCCGGTGAAGGCTATCGTCCAGGACAGGTTCGGCCCGCCGGAGGTCCTGCGGCTGGCGGACACTGACCTGCCCGAGGTCGGGGCTGACGACGTGCTGGTCCGGGTGCACGCCGCTGCGCTTAACCCGGCCGACTGGCACATCCTGCGAGGGGATCCGCTGGTCGCGCGGCTCATGGGCGTGGGGCTGACCAGGCCGAAGGCCCGGGTGGCCGGGATCGACGCGGCGGGCGTGGTGGAGGCGGCCGGCGCGAACGTGCGCGGGCTGCGCAACGGCGACGAGGTGCTCGGGTTCTGCCGGGGCGCGTTCGCGGAGTACGCGTGCGCCGCGGCGGACCTGGTGGTGCCCAAGCCGGCGGGCCTTACCTTCGAGCAGGCGGCCGCGGTCCCCATCGCGGCGACGACGGCCCTGCGCGGGATCCGCGACGTGGGCGAGGTGAGGGCCGGCCAGCGGGTGCTCATCAACGGGGCCGGCGGCGGGGTGGGCACCTACGCCGTCCAGATCGCGGCGGCGCTGGGCGCCGAGGTCACCGGGGTGTGCAGCACGCGCAACGCCGAGCTGGTGCGCTCGATCGGCGCCGCGCACGTCATCGACTACACCACGGAGGACTTCACCGGCGGGCGGACCCGGTACGACGTGATCCTGGACAACGTCAGCAGCCTCCCGCTGGCCCGGCTGCGCGGGGCGCTGACCCCGAACGGGACCCTGGTGCTCAACGGCGGCGGTTCGCCCGGCCACGTGTTCGGGCCCGTCGCTGGCATCTTGCGGGCGGTGGTGGCCAACGCGTTCGTCTCGCAGCGGCTGCGCCCGCTCCCGTCCCGGCAGAACCGGGCGGAGCTGCTCGCCGTGACCGGGCTCATCGAGGACGGCAAGCTCATGCCGGTCGTCGACCGCACCTACCCCCTGGCCGAGACGGCCGAGGGCCTGCGCACCGTGGAGCAGGGCCACGCGCGCGGCAAGATCGTCGTCACCGTCGCGTGAGATCGGCAGGCGCGGGAGGCTGCATCCCGCGACCCGGCTGCGTCCAACCGGAACGTCCCCACCCAGAAGATCCACCGCGCGGGGAACGGCTGGCAGCCGCCGCCGGCCCGGCGGTCGCCAATAGCCAAGCCGGGCCGGCCAGGCGCGCCCAAGACAGGCGGCCTGTCCCGCCGCGCTTCGTCAACCTCCCCGATGCGAGACGCCCTCTTTTCGGCACAACCGGCATCGAGCAGCCGTGACGGCCGTGCGCGTGACTGCACAGATCGCCCTGTTCGGCGCGGCGTTGGCGGATTCCCAGCAGACCGAGGCTGATGCCGTGTCCGCTATGCGTTTGCCCCGTTCCTCGTGCGCGGCTTGGCAGGTGCCTCCGCTGTGTGGCTAGCTGACCTTGAGCTTGCCCGGCTGGGGCGGGGAGACCGGGCCGGCGTGAGGTCGCCGCAGGTGGCCGGTGATGGCCCGCACGAGCATCACGGCAAGCAGGACAACCGCTAGGCCGATCAGCACGCTGTCATGCCCGGACCAGGCGATCATCAAGGCGAACAGCAGCCCGGCGGTCACGGTGTGCCAGGCCGGCCCCGAGGCGCGGTCCCGCCAGATGATCCATCCTGCGGTGACCAGTGCCGCGGCGAGCATGCCGTAGTCCGCGGCGACACCTGTGGCCATATTGTGCGGTGCGGCGTTCAGCGCCCAGGCCAGCGGCATGAGCAGCAGGTACTTCGGCACCGGCGGGACGGCCCACAGCAGCAGGCCGAAGAAGAAGGTAACTGTCGCACACGGCGAGACCCCGAATAGCGGCACCACGCGCAGCGCGTGCCCGCCGAGCACCCCGACCAGCGGGTACCCGATCAGCGCGTAGCCGATGAAGACAGCGCCCAGCCCCGAGGACAGGTCCAGCCGGGGCCGGATCACCAGGTCGCGGCGCGCGATGCCCGCGACCACCAGCAGCACCGCCTGCAGCGCGAACACCGCGGCCCACACCCCGGACAGGCCGATGCCAGGGCTCAGCCAGGCGAAGTAGCCGATCCCGATCCAGGCGAAGTACGCCGCGGCCAGAGCACAGATCAGCTGGGAGGACCGGCGCACCGGCCACAGCGCCAGCCCGACCATGGCCACGGCGGCCAGATACCACACGATCTGCATCGGCCAGGCCGCCGTGTCGGCGCGGCCGAACGCGGCGAGGAATTGATTGAGCGGCGTGGACCCCTGCCACGGGTGAACGGCATAGATGCCGTAGGTGACGGCAACCGCCACCGCCGCCGCAGCCACGGCGGCCCCCTCAGCCACGCCCTTGCGAGCGTGCATGACCACCACCTCCTTGCGCATTCCCGATGCGCGCTACACCGCCAGCGGTCAGCGCCGCTGGCCAGCCTGGCGCTCCATCTCCCGCTGGATCTCGGCTTCGGAGACCGGCTTGCGGCCGAAGACCCACCAGGCATCCCCCGCGGTCAGCAGCACCCACGCGATGGCCGGGTAGATGATCCAGTAGTTCCACACGTTCGCGATGCCCGAGCTCTGGCTGAACCCGCTGGTCGGCCAGCCGCCCGCGTTGTGGTACTCCGCGAAGGCCCAGATGACCGCCAGGATCAGCATGAACAGCGTGCCCATCGTGGCCCTCATCCAGAAATGCCGCCTGCGCTCGACCTGCTTCACCGCCTGGTCGCGGGCGAGCTGGTCGCTCGCGGCAGGAGCCTTCGGCTCGGCGTCCGTGCCCTTGTCGTGGGAGATGTCATGAACCATCACAACCCCCTCCTCCAGTCCGGAGCCATCACAAGCTCACTTCGTTCCTTGCTGCCAGGCTCGGACTGCTGAGCGTGGCCGGGTAGGGACGCAGGTCACCCTGCCGCGCCGCGAAGGGCCCCTTTTGCCGTGGCTGGGTAGGGCCAAAGGTCCCTTGTCGTCCTGCGAATGACCCCGCTTCTACCTGATCATTACCTGCCGTCCGGGCGGACGTCCCTGGCCGGCCCACGCCCAGATCCACCCGGACGTGATGGCGGTCATGCGCGACGCCCGATGCCCGCCGACTGGGACGGCCGCGATGTCGATCGCCGCCCGCGCGCCGGGCAGCGAACACCCGGGCCCACAGGCGTGCCCAGAACCAGACGATCTGCACGCAGCCACAGCCGCTCACGAGCGCGATTGCGACCGCGTCCGATTCGGCAGGGCGTGTTGTTCCGCCTCCCAGCAGGAACTATCCAACAGGGGGCGTTGCCGGTCGCGGCACTAGCTTGAGATAGGCGGGTCGGCGCGCGATCTGCCATCGGCCTGTCGACTACGCTCTGCGATCAGAGCGTGGACCCTGTAAGCGTCTCGACACCGCGTCTGGTAGTCAAAGACCGGGTCCGCAATCTCGTCGTAGAGGAAATCCCACCAGCAGCACTCAGCGGTCCCGGCAGGCCGTCCCAGCTGTCCCATGTCGCCGAACTCTACTGGGCGGCTGGCTACTCGCTGCCGTGACCCGGGCTGAGGTAGATGGCCTCGCGGACGGCGTGGACGGCGAACGTCGCCGCGGCGGCTGCCGCGGCCACCCGGGCCATGCCCGGCCGCTGCTGCCAGCAGGCCAGCAGTGCCGCCCCGCGGCGCAGGCGCGCGATCTGTCATCGGCGGGTCGACTACGCTCTGCGATCAGAGTTTCGACGCTGTAAGCGTCGCGACATCGCGTCTGGTAGCCAAAGACCGGGGTACGCGATCTCGTCGCAGAGGAATCCCGCCAGCAGCACTCAGCGGTCCCAGCGGGCCGTCCAGCCGTCCCATGCCGCCGAACTCTACTGGGCGGCTGGCTCCTCGCTGCCGTGACCCGGGCTGAGGTAGATGGCCTCGCGGACGGCGTGGACGGCGAACGTCGCCGCGGCGGCTGCCGCGGCCACCCGGGCCACGCCCGGCCGCTGCTGCCAGCAGGCCAGCAGTGCCGCCCCGGCGGCGCTGCCGGACACCGGCACCTCGGTGCGGAGCAGGAGCCGGGGCAGCGGGCGGAGCCGGGCGGGCGCGCCGGCCAGCGTCATCTGGGCATCCCGGGCGAACAGCGCCCCGCAGCCGGCTGCCACCAGCAGGCTGCCGCCGCGGCCGAGCCGCCGCAGCGCAAGCGGGGCGAGCGCCACCCCGGCCACGCTCGCGGCCAGCAGCGCCGCGCCCGCCCGGCCCTGGCCGGGCGGCTGGCTGCCGTTCCCGTCCGCAGCCGCGGCGGGTGCGGGGCCGGGCTGCTCCCCGGCGCCGGGGCCCGCCGCGTGCTGGGAGGACTCCAGGTACCGCTTGAGCCCTGCCCACGTCGCTCGTTCCTGCCGTCCGCCCACCCGGGCGAGGACCGGTGCCAGCAGCCGCAGCGGCCAGGTGAACCGGGCGTCCCATGACCACCGCAGCCGCGTGCCAGCGCCAGCCGGCTCGAACGTGAGCGTCCCGCTGAACTCGGCCTGAGCCATCCTCGTGGTCGAGGCCAGCCGGGATGGCCGCTGGAAGCCGGTGTACTCGATGGCCATCTCGGCGAGCCGGCCCCGGGACCTGACCGCCGAGCGGAACTGGGTGCCCTTCCCGACCGGCCCCGGCGTGACCTTCGCGGATCGCACCATGTGCGGGTTGTAGGCCGGCTCGTTCCGCTGGTCGGCGACGAAGTCGAAGACCACGTCCGCTGGTGCGTCGATGACGATCTCGCCGGTGATCCTGGTCATGCCAGGCCTCACGCCGGCTCGACGGGATGCCGGATGATCGTCCGCAGCTTCTCCGGCGCGCTGCGGCGCGGGTCGCCGAGGTAGATCTCGTGGTGGCGGCCACGGGGGCGGTAGCCTGCTTCCGCGATGGCCTCGTGCAGTGCCGCGATCGACGGCGCTTCGGCGGCGTACGGCCCGATGTGCAGCAGCTGCGCGCACCGGCCCTCCGCCCACCGGATGTACTCCAGGCGGGCCAGGCCGGGCAGGTCCTTCTTGCCGGCCGCTTCCGCCGTGGCGGCGGCGATCAGCTCCGCGTCGATCGGGTCCGGCTGCATGATCAGCGCCTGCCACCGCCAGCTGCCGCGATCGCTGTCGGCCATAGTGACCTCGCCCCGCGCCACCGCGGCAACGATGTCCTGCTGGGCCGGGTCGTCCACCCACCACAGCCCTTCCAGCGGCATGACCCGCGGCGCCTCGCCGGTGAGCTTCTTCAGCCGGAAATGCGCGCCGTAGCTCACCCTGTACAGCGCCTGCACGGCCTCGGTGAACTCCGCGCCGCCGGGCTCACCGGTCCCGGTCACCGCCACGAACCCGAACTCAGGGACATCCACGATGTCCACCGCACCCTTGCGCACCTTGAGCAGCGACTCATAGCTGGTCGCGATAGCGGTCATACCATTACGGTTGCCACCGCCCGGCCGACGCGAAAAGAGCCGAAGGTCCGTAACCAGCGGGCCCTAGGAAACCGGGACGGATGACGGTCCCGCTCCCGGTTCCCGGCCGCCCCGGGCCTCGTCGCCGCGGCGGCACCACTGGATGCGGTGCGCGGCCGGACCCCCGAGCGATCCCTAAAGCAGCACGGTAGTAGAGATTACGGCTGGCCGCGCCGCGCGGGGCCATCGGCCGTCGCGCAGGACGGCCAGCTCGCGGACCTCGACGCACACATACCATTCGTCCGGGCCGCACTGTTCTACAATCGTTCCAGGCAGCTACGGCCACTGCTCGCGGTCGCTCTGCTCCCCCCTGTTTGCTGCGGGAGTAGCGGATTTCGACCGGGCCTCGTCGGGGGGAACCTGCCGTCATTGTCCTCGTCGTACATGCCGGCTCCTTCCAGGAGCCAGGCGGACAATGTGTGTCATTATCGTTTGCACGGCGGGCCGCGCTGCCATCATCAGTAACTCCCGCTTGGGTCATCCGATGGCAGCTGATAGGCGTCATCGTCGCCGGGCGGATCTAATTTGACGCCGTGTCAGGCGGGCCGTCGGTAGTCGGCCATTTCAGTTACCTGGTGCTGGGTGGCTTCTTCAGGGATATGAATCCAGCCCACGTGGCGGTTGCCCGCGATTTGCACGCGCACGAGCGGGTGGAAGGCATGCTGGTCGATACCTTCGTAGCCATGACGCACGACGGAGCTGTAGATATTCCCTGAGACAACGAGGATCAGCGGGCCCGCCGCCTGTCGGAGCGCTCTTTTGACCCCAGCGGCGTCGAGCAAGCGGAACGCGACGTCCAGTGCCTCACCGAAACATCCGTTAGCGTCGTAGTGGACTTCTCCTGCGTGCACGACGATGCGGGCCCGCAGTTGCCGTTGCATTCTGCTAGGGCGCGGAAGGCTCGCATTGTGGTCGGTCAGGAGCCGGTTGAAGGCGGGGATGGCGCGATTCAGCAGAAGTACCTTGGGTGCCTGGTCCACTGGGTGGATGAGTGCCAAGACACCATCGCCGCGGTCGATGAACCGGTCGCGATAGCGTTTGTGGATTCCCGCGGAGCACAGCGCCGCGTCGAACATCTCGTAGGTCTTGTTCCGCAGCTCGGCCTTGACGGGGTCGGGACGGCTGGTGGAACGCTCGATATCCAGCGCAATGATGGCTCGGTGATGGGGCAGGCCGACTGCTAGGACCGGTTCCATTAGGTGCCTCCTCGCCGGGTGCGGGGCCGCTATCATGCCCATCCGCTACCGGGAACGGACCGGCGCAACAAGGCCCGCAGCGGTATCCCCAGGAAGGTGACCGTGGCCAGGCTGGTGAGAAGCGCCGTAACTCTGAAGGCAAGGGTGCAGCTAATAGGTTCCACGGTCCGACTCCTCTGGATCGCGGGCGGACAGAAAAGATCACGATCAGCGGCCCTGCCTTCGCCGGGCTACTTACCAGCGAAAGTAGGCCGCCTGCGTTACGGGCTCCAAGCAGTTATTCGCACGATTCGATGCAAAATTTTGCTTGCGCCAGGGGTCTCGCGAAGCCAGTGTGGATGTGCCGCCTGACCCAGGTGAGACATGATGAGGTGGGCCGTTGCGCACAGCCGATGATCCGCAGGGAATGTTCAATACCGCGCTTAATGCGGACTCGCGGCTGTGGCTCGCCGGCTCCTGGAGCCGCGCGGCTCTACTTGCGGGAATGTGGGTTACCCTGGCGTGGGCACCGGCCGCCGAGTTGCCTCGGGCGTTCGCCCAGCTCTTGGTGGCTACCGCCGGCCTGCTCCTCGGCTTCGCGAGCATTACCCCAGGGGGGCGCGAGCTGGTCGCGAAGGTGCCGGGAACGACAATGCTCGTTGATCACTTGGGAACCTTCCGGCGCGCCGCCGTTGACGCACCTGGGCTGGCCGAGGGCCTTGGCGCGTTCCTGGCCGGATCGCTTTATGCCGGCTGGTTTCCGCTGGCGGGCTGGCCGACCGCCGTCCGCTCACTGGGCCTGGCGATGGCCGTGTGCAGCGGGTGGGAAACCGTACTCCAGGCGGTTATCCACCCGGGCTGGTACAACCGCGATACCCCGCCCGGCCGCGCGATGCGCGTGTTCAGGTACACCATCCCTGCGATCTTCGCCGGCTTCATCGCGTTCGTCCTGTTGCCGTGGAACGCCGCTGATACCCAGGTACCGTTGGTCGTGCGAATCCTGCTCTCCGCTTCGCCGCTGGTCTACTACCCACTGTGGGCAGTATTCGACATCATGCTCAAAGCGTCCGTGACCTCGCTGCGCAACTCGGAGACCCTGTGGCGCTGGGATGTCTGGGGCGACGCACATGGCTCGGTGAAGAACACACTCGTGTTCCTGAACCAGTACGTCGAGGAACCCGAGCCCGACCTGGAGGAGATCCGCAGCTTGACCCGGAATGCGCTGGTTGTCGTGGACGAGTTCAAGGGCCAGCTGGTTGGCGGCCGTGCGCAGGATCCCGCGGGCGGATCGGTCGGCGAGCTGTGGGGCTCGGTACTGCGCGCCCTGGGCAGCCCGCGCCGGGTGCGCTGCGTCCTGGACGGCGAGTCCGCGCGGGTCCGGCTGTCCGCGACTGACTACCAGGTCGCCCGGCGGGTCCTGCCCGATATGGTAAGCAACGCGCTCAAGGCCGGGGCATCCGCCGTCGATGCCCGGTGCTCGGTCGGCGGACGGCCCGCGGAGATCCGGATTGAGATCGCTGATGACGGCACCGGCCTGACAGCGGACGACATAAGCGATCCGCGGAGCAGCCTACGCATGCTCCGTGCCTGGCTGAATGAGCGAAAGGGCGACATCAGGCACTCAGCCAACACTGTAGGCGGAACCACGGCAGTTGCTTACTGGTGTGCCGACCGTGCTCATGGTCATGGGCTGGCTGATCGTGAATTCCTCTCGCCGGGCTGATGCATGAAGATCATCGTTGTGGACGACCACATCGCGGCACAGGAGACCGTGACGGTAGCCCTGGCGTCAGATCCGGCAACGAAGCACCACGTTGTGACCGGGGTCAGAACACCGGACGAACTGCACCGCATCGATGACCTGAGGACGTTCGGGCTCGCATTCGTCGACCTGGATTTCCGGCGGCAGTCGAGAAAGACCGGCCTGTTCGCGCTGCGACTGCTTGATCGGGCACACGTGCCAGCGGTGATCTATGCCGCCGACGACGAGGACAATCGCGTTCTCTTCCTGCTCGCCGCTTTCCGGTTCTACCGTCCGTGGGCGCTGGTATCGAAGCGGGCTAGCGGCGCCGAGATCCGCAAGCTTGTCGCCACCATCGACTCCGGGGCACGGCCTAAGTCGTCGGCGATGCAGCGCTATCAGCCTCCGACTAGGGGCATATCGGTCCTCGACCGGCTCATCGTCCGGGCAGGCGACATCCCCATCTGGCGGGCACTGGCGACACAATCGGACCGCAACGCGATCGCCGAAGTCACGGACGTGAGTCGCAGCAAGGTCGACAGTTTCCTCAACGAGCACTCCGCCGTGGTGGCTGAGATCGAGGAAGAACTTCTCTTGCGGACCCCGCCCGAGCCGGTCCCCGAGACGCGGGCAACCCTGGGGAGGGCGGCCCGCACCCATGCGCACAGGTTGGCACCATTGCACTCCTTCGCCGTGGAACATCACCGCTTCTTCCAGGACGCTGAGGTCAAGGAGTTGATCAAAGAGCGAGGCGACATACGGCTGACCGGGGTGCCGCACGTCACGCCGCGCCGGCGCCGGTGAGCGCTGGCTGTCCGGCTGGTCACTTGCGTGTCCTGCTAGATGGCCTAGCACCTGCAGTGGCTTGCCTTGCTGTTTCACAAGCGCAGGCAGGAGACACTTGGCGGTGCCGCAGAGCCGTGGCGAACAAGTGTGTCATTATCGTTTGCACGGCGGAGACTGGATGCATTCGCAGATAAACCCATGACCGGGAATAACAGCGCAATAACGCCGATTACGAGCGTTTGGAAGCGGTCGCTCGGGCGGCTTCACAGCCGCACCGAGTATCCGGTTCTGGCTGCCCCTGTAATCACGCTGGGCGGCCTGAACCTGGGAATCGCGAATAAAGCGCGTCCGATAGCGCAAAGTCAGCGTTGGAAGTCCGGAAGTCGCCGGACGAGCCTGGGCGCTTGAGTTCTCACCGGCGGGCGGCCGGCCGCGTCCTGCGGCCAGCACGGCGAGCGTCGGGCGCTATCAGTGCTCGGGGCAACGTCCTTCCGTTACCACGCTGAGGAAACGGCCAAGGCGCATGTGCTGGACAAGCACCCGGGGCCGATGAGCGTTTTCTGTTTCGTGACACTCGGGACGGGCTTCCCACCTGGCCTTTCCAGGACCGGGCCGAAGCGTTAGCGCGGACTTCCGTGCTCGATAATTGAGCCTCCATCGCGGCCGTCCTGGAGCGAAGACGGTGACGCTCGGCCGGTGATGACCTGCGAACATGTGACTTCCCGCGTTCCTGCTGGACAGTATCCGGCGGTTGATATCACTGTCTTCCGTCCAGATCAGCCAGAAGTGTTATGAAACAGTTACCTGAGAGGTATCGACCTGATCGTCCCGTTCCTAGCCGGCTGACCAGGACAATCAGGGTGATACGGGGCTGACATGCCGTGTCCGGGCCTGCGGCCGCCCG
The DNA here is from genome assembly GCA_963745375.1 of uncultured Solirubrobacteraceae bacterium. Lineage (GTDB taxonomy): Bacteria > Actinomycetota > Thermoleophilia > Solirubrobacterales > Solirubrobacteraceae > Palsa-744. The sequence continues at coordinate 29,572 of CAVUXA010000008.1, forward strand.
CGGGGTGGTTCTGGTAGACCGGGCACGTGGCAGCGGAACCGGCCCCCGGCGCGGAGTACTTCACTGCCCCCCGGCTCCCGAACCAGCGCCGGTATGAGGCGCTGCGCGCCTACTTCACCGAGGACCTGACCGTCGAGCAGGCCGGCGCCCGGGCCGGCTACACCCGCGCCAGCATGGCCAGCCTGCTGCGCGACTTCCGGGCCGGGCGGCTGGAGCTGTTCGCCCCGCCCGGCAGGCCCGGCCCCAAGACCGCCCCCGCCAAAGACCGCGCCCGCGCCCGGGTCCTCGAGCTGCGCCGGGCAGGCCTGTCGGTGCACGAGATCAGCGCCCGGCTGCGCGCCGAGGGGACCCCGCTGAACCGGACCGGGGTCGGGCAGATCCTCGCCGAGGAAGGCTTCGGCCGGCTGCTGCGCGGCCCCGCGCCCGAGGCCAGCGCCAGCCCGGCCACCGCCGGCCGGGACACCGGCCTGCCCCGGGCCGCGGTCATCGACTTCGCCGCCGTCCCCGCCCGCGCCGAGACCCGGCTGGCCGGGCTGCTGCTCGCGCTGCCCGACCTGGTAGCCCTGGACCTGCCCGCCCTGACCGGCAAGGCCGGGTATCCGGGCACCTCGGTCATCCCCGCGGTGTCCTGGCTGCTGTCCCTGCTCGCGCTGAAGCTGACCGGCACCCGCCGGGTCTCCCACGTCGATGACCTGCTGACCGACCCGGCCAGCGCCCTGTTCGCCGGGCTGGCCGTGCTGCCGAAGAAATCCGCGCTCACCGATTACTCCTACCGGCTCGCCCACGACCACCAGCAGCGGCTCCTGGCCGCCCTGGACGCCAAGATGATCAGCGCCGGGCTGGCCACCGCCACCGAGGCGATCTTCGACCTGGACTTCCACGCCGTCATGCACTGGGGCCAGGACCCGGTACTGGAAAAGCACTACGTCCCGTCCCGGTCCCAGCGGGCCCGCTCGGTGCTGACCTTCTTCGCCCAGGACACCGGCACCCACAACCTGGTCTACGCCAACGCCGACATCTCCAAGGCCACCCAGAACCGGGAGCCCATCGCGTTCTGCGACCACTGGAAGGCCGTCTCCGGGACCGACCCGAAGATGCTGATCATGGACCAGAAGGTCACCACCCAGGCCATCCTCGGCGAACTCGACGCCCGGGGCGTCAAGTTCGCCACCTTGCGCATGCGCTCGGCCTCCCTGATGCGGTACATCAACAGCCTGACCGGCACGGACTACAAGACCGTGACCCTGGACCGGCCCGGGCCCTACAACCGGCCCCGCGTCCACGAGGACCCCGCCGTCACGCTGACCAGCTACCCCGGCACCGTCCGCCAGCTCATCGTCACCGGACTGGGCCGCGACGCCCCCACCGTCATCATCACCAACGACGACCAGATCAAGACCAGGGCGCTGATCAGCCAGTACGCCCGCCGGATGACCATCGAACAGCGCCTCGCCGAGATCATCGGCGCGTTCTGCGCCGACGCCCTGTCCTCCACCGTCAACCTCAACGTCGACCTCGACGTCGTCCTGTGCGTCCTGGCCCAGGCCCTGCTCGCCGCGTTCCGCACCCGGCTCGGCCCCGGCTACGCCACCGCCACCCCCGACACCCTCCAGCGGCGCTTCCTCGACACCGCCGGAACCATCACCACCGACGGCGATACCATCACCGTCACCCTCAGCCGACGCGCCTACTCACCCGTCCTGCGCCAGTCCGACCTGCGCGCCGACACCACCATCCCCTGGTGGCAAAACCGCCGCCTCCGCTTCCAGTTCAGCTAGAGCCGGAGGCACGATTCGCTGCATGGAAATCGGCGTTAGCGGGTTCCTGGTCGACCCGGGAGGTGACCTGGTGACAGGCCGGGTGCCTGAGTCGCTGGCTGGCATCCTGGCGGCGCTGCCGGGCCAGAAGGCGACGTCATGATCCTCGGGCGGCTGAGAGGACGCCAGGACAGCAGGAGCCTTGTCGGCGCGCTAGTCAAAGGCGGCTTCGTGGTCGTCAAGGCCGGCAAACTGCTGCTGGCTCTCGCCTCCTTCGCGGCGTATGCGTTTCTCTTCACCTGGCAGTTCGCGGTCATCATCCTCGGCATGCTCGTAATCCTCGAATACGGTCACCTGAGGTGCATAAAGCCCTACGGTATGCGAACCAGGGGTATCTACCTCATCCCGCTGCTCGGTGCTGCCGCCGTGGCCGAGGACAACTTCCCGAGCCGACGGGCCGAGGCCACCATTGCCCTGGCCGGGCCGCTCACCGGGACCTTGCTGGCGGCCGGGACCGGGCTGCTGTACTTCGCCACTCACAACGGGGCCTTCGCCGCTGCCGCTGCCGCTGCGTGGATGGCGTTGATCAATCTCTTCAACCTGCTGCCGGTGGTACCGCTAGACGGCGGCCGGGTGGTGAAGTCGATCACCTGCTCCATCGGCTCGTGGACTGGGCTGGTCGCGCTCATCGCAGGGATGCTGCTGGGCGCGGTGCTCGCAGTCACCGCGGATCTGTGGATCTTCGTCATCCTCATCCCGCTGGGACTACTCGACTACCTGTACGACAGCTATCAGGTGAAGCAGGCAGCGCGGCGGCCCGAGCGGCAGGCAGCACGGCATGCGCGCATCGCTGAAGCCCGGAGTACGCCGGCGCTGCGAGCCTCGGCGGACGAGCCGGTGCGCCGCGAGCTGCCCGAAGGCAGGAAACGCGTCAGCAAGGATGATGCCCAGCCGACCGGGACTGGCATCCCGGCTGGCAAGCCATCACTCAGCCCGCGCGCTGCCCAGGCTGCTTTCGCCTGCTACGCGGGGCTGGCGGTACTGCTGTGGCTGTTCATACTGGCAGATAGCTCACGTTATCGGCTGGCATGCACGGTCGCAGGCCAGGCTCGCCGGTACCTGGCTGGCGGCGCAAGGCGCGCGCTGGCTTGGTGAGTGGACGGAGCAACTGGGCGAATGCCGCAGAAAGCTGACCCAGCTGGGCATCAGTCTCTCGCTGCTCGGCCTGGGTCTTGGTGCGCTCTGCCTGATAGGTCAGGTAACCGTAATTGAACATGGTACGTTTCCTCGCTGCTCGTGATCGTCTGCCTGCATTCCGCTTCTTGTTTCCTTCAAAATACTCTTTGATGGTAACACAGACAGATAGAAATCGTTGCAACCCAGCACGTACTTGACTGTTTTTCTGGTATTGTCAGTTTTGATGGAAACTCCTGCAGCACGATCACCTCTCTCCGACTTGCGGATAGTTGGCGGCAACCTGGCGCTGGACTTCGTCAACACCCGCGGCGGGCCCAGGCATGGTCCGGCCGATAGCGAGTGGCTGTCCAGCTATGAAGACTTCGCGACCTGGAGTAGCCGTGCTGGCCTAGCCGATCCCAGCGCTCCGCCTGGCGAAACCGCGCCACGCGCGGCCGTGCTCGCAGCATTCGCACGGGTGCAGGCGTGCCGGGACGACATGTACGAGATCTTCCTCGCGCTCGCCGACGACTCAACGCCACCCGAGGCTGCCCTGCGGCGCATGCAGCTCACCTACGTCGAAGCACTCGCACACGGGCAGCTCACAGGCGACATGGAGGGCTTCGCGTGGAGGTGGGATCCAGGCAGCGGTCCCCTTGCCCCGTTGTGGTCTGTCGTCGCCGCGGCGGTTGAGCTGCTAACCCACGGCCCGGCCGACCGCATCAAGTCCTGCCACGCGTGCCGGTTCATGTTCATCGACCAGAGCAAGAACAGCAGCCGCCGCTGGTGCAGCATGGACGACTGCGGCAAAGCAGCGAAGATCGCTCGCTATCTCCAGCACCGGTCCGACGCGCAGGGGCGATGAACAGGCGCTCCACACGGCGACGCCGTTCCGGCTGCTCGGAGAGCAAGGAGTCATCACAACCGGGCTGGCAGTCTCGATGTGCAGGGCCGTCGACGATCGCGGATCTGCGCGACTGGATCACGTCCTGGTATGACGACCTCGCCCGTCGTCTCGTCGCTGACCTTACCGACGATGAAGTTCCGGATGACCTATGACCAGTGCACGCGACATGAATCGGTGAGTAGTTATCGTTTGCACGGCGGCGAGTCGATGCATTCGCAGATACACCCATGACCTGGAAGAACAGCGCTCCCTGCCGAGTATGGCTGGTTTGGCTTGCCACCTTCATGGCCACGACGCGCTCATGGGAATGAGTGGCTCGCCCGCTCGCCGTGTCGGCCTCCTCGGGTCCCGTAGACTGTCCCCGGTCATGCCGGAGGCGGGACTGTAGCCTTCAGGAGCCGTTAGATCCGCGGGGTCGCCCGGCGGGGCTGACAGACGTGGGAGGCGCGGGAACGCCGATGTGGATTGGCTTGCTTGGGTCTCTGCAGGTGCGGGTGGACGAGGCAGCCATGGCGGTCCCGGCGGCCAGGCAGCGGGCGCTGCTGGCGATTTTGGCGGTGCGGGCCGGGGAGCTGGTCCCCACCGATGAGCTGGCCGAGATCATGTGGGATGGGGTACCGCCGGGCCGGGCGGCGGACACGATCCGCAACTATGTGAAACGCCTGCGGTATCGGCTTGGCTCGGCAGGGCGCCAGATAGTCACCTCCCGGCCGGGGTACCGGCTGGAGGTGGCCGAGGATGAGCTGGACCTGCGGGTGTTTACCCGGCTGTGCCGCGATGGCGGGGCGGCCGTGCGGGCTGAGGACTGGGCGGCAGCGTTCGGAGGGCTGGGGCAGGCGCTTGGGTTGTGGCGGGGGGCGCCGTTCGCCGATGCCGGGTGTGAGCGGCTACAGCGGGAGCAGGCCCCGCCCCTTTCCGAACTGCGGCTGCAGGCGGCGCAGTGGCGCGCCGAGGCTGGGTTGGCGCTGGGCGGGCACGCCGAGCTGGCCAGCGAGCTGGCCGGGTGGTGCACGGCCGAGCCGTTGCGGGAGCGGTTCGCCGCGCTGAGGATGCTGGCCCTGTACCGCAGCGGCCGTCAGGCCGACGCGCTGGCCGCCTACCAGCAAGCCCGCCGGATGCTGGTCGATGAGCTGGGCGTGGAACCCGGCGAAGAGCTGAGGCGGCTGCATCAGCAGATCCTTGCCCGCGATCCCTTCCTGGCAGCACCGGCGCAGCGGGACGCGGCGGCCGGGAGGCCCGATGCGGTGGGGGTGGTGCCACGGCAGTTGCCCGCGTCGGTGGCATGTTTCGCCGGGCGTTCCGGTGAGCTAGAGGTGCTGGCGGGCCTGGCGGAGCAGGCCGCCTGCGGGACCGGTGGCATGGTGGTGATCTCGGCCATCGGCGGGACGGCCGGGGTGGGCAAGACCGCGCTGGCGGTGCACGTCGCTCACCAGGTGGCCGACATGTTCCCGGACGGGCAGCTCTATGCGGACCTGCGCGGGTTCAGCCCTTCCGGCGACCCGGTTCCCCCGGCACGAGTGGTGCGGGGGTTCCTGGGCGCGCTGGGGGTGGCGCCGCAGGCCGTCCCGGCCGACGCAGAGGCCCAGGTGGCGCTGTACCGCAGCGTGCTGGCGGGAAAGCGGATGCTGGTGGTGCTCGATAACGCGCGCGATGCGGCGCAGGTGCGGCCGCTGTTGCCGGGTTCGGCTCGCTGCCTGGTGGTGATCACTAGCCGCAGCCAGCTCGCCGGGCTGGCCGCTGTCGAGGGGGCCCGGTTGCTGCCCCTGGGCCTGCTCACTGAGCAGGAGGCCCGCGAGCTGCTGGCCGGGCGGCTTGGGGCCGCCGGGCGGGTTGAAGCGGACCCGGAAGGCGTGAATGAGCTCATCAGGCTGTGCGCGCGGCTACCGCTGGCGTTGGCCATTACCGCCGCCCGGGCCGCTGCCCGACCCGAACACCCGCTTGCGGCCCTGGCCGAAGAGCTGTACGCCGCCGACGGACCACTGGACGCGCTGGATGCCGGCGACCCGACCGCCAGCGTCCGTTCGGTATTCTCCTGGTCGTATCGGCAGCTCAGCCCGGCGGCGGCGCAGCTGTTCCGGCTGCTGGGTATCCACCCCGGCCCCGACATCTCAGTGTCCGCCGCCGCCAGCCTGGCCGGTATCGAGACGGCGCACGCGCGCCGCCTGCTGGCGGAGCTTACCCGCGCCCACCTGATTGCCGAGCCTGCCCCCGGCCGCTATGCCTGCCATGACCTGCTGCGCGCCTACGCCGCCGAACAGGCTCACGCCCTAGACAGCTATGCCGCCCGGCGGGAGGCCCTCGGCCGGGTGCTGGATCACTACCTTCACACCGCTGATGTCGCCGCCGGGCTCGTCAATCCGTCACGTGCGTCACTGGGTATTGCCCCGCCGGAGCCTTGCGTCATGAGCGAGCACCTGACTGGCCAACGGCAGGCCCTGGCCTGGTTCGAGGCCGAACACCCCGTCCTGCTCGCCGCCGCCACTCTGGCCGCCGAGAGCGGGTTCGACCGCCACGCCTGGCAGCTCCCCTTGGCCATCGGGGAGCACCTGGATTCCCGGGGACACTGGTGTGAGCTGGCCGCCATCCAGCGCAGCGCGCTGGATGCGGCAGCGCGCCTCGGCGAGGTGCGCGGCCAGGCCGCCGCCCACCGCGTCCTGGCCGGGGCCCACGCGCAGCTGGCCAGGTACGACCTGGCCCGCGTTCACCTGGCGAACAGCCTCGAACTGTACCAGCGGCTCGGCGACCGGGCCGGGCAGGCCATCGTCCACCTGACTTTGGCTTGGGTATCCGATCTCCAGGAACGCTATGCCGAAACGCTCGGCCACTGCGAGCGGGCCCTGGATCTGTTCCAGGCCATCGGTGACGAAGTGGAGCAGGCCAGGACTCTCGCTACCATCGGCTGGTGCTACGCCCATCTCGGCCGGCGCCAGCAAGCCCGGGCGTTCTGCTATCGGGGCCTGGCTCGGCTGCGCGAACGCGGCCATCGCCTCTACGAGGCTGCCAGCTGGGACACCCTGGGCTACGCCGAGTACCAGTGCGGCGATCATGTCGCGGCCATGGCGTGTTACCAGCGCGCGCTCGGCCTGTTTCGGGAGTTCGGCGACCGCTACTCCCAGGCCACGGTCCTCGCCCACCTCGGCGACACCAGGCACGCGGCCGGACAAACCCAGCTAGCGCGCAGGGCCTGGCAGGAGGCCGTGGCCATTCTCGACGCCCTCCACCACCCTTACGCCGAGGCGGTCCGCGCCAGGCTCGGGCCGGACGCGGAGCCTTCCCTGGCCCGCTAGCTGGACATATCCGCGTGACCCGAGCGCGCTACGGGCGCGCTACGGCTGCTGGCCAGACTCTCGTGTGCGCTCAAAATGCCTCGCCGCCCCTGGACGGGCCGACCAGGACGAGCCGGCTAACCGGTCGGCTCGCGACGATCCAGGGGGATCCGGCTGGTCTATATCGGCAGACACCGACACAGACGGTGCGGAAACCCTCCGAACCGAGGAGCAGACATGACAATCGAAGGCAAGACGGTCCTGGTGACCGGCGCCGGCCGCGGCATCGGCCGGGCGCTGGTCGAGGAGGCGCTGGCCAGGGGTGCGGCGCGGGTGTACGCCGGCACGCGCCAGCCGGTGGAGCACCCAGATGGGCGCGTCACGCCGCTGATCCTGGACATCACCAGTCCAGAGCAGATCCGGGAAGCCGCCGGCCAGGTCGAATCGCTGGACATCCTCATCAACAACGCCGGCGTGTTCCTGTACGACGACCTGAGCGATCGGGCCGCACTCGAACGGCACCTTGCCGTCAACTTCTACGGCACCTACGACGTAACCCAGGCGTTCCTTCCGGCCCTGATTCGCTCCAGGGGAGCTATCGTCCACATCGGGACGATAGCGGCCCTCGCCCCGATCCCGCTCACGCCGGCCTATTCGGTCTCGAAGGCGGCTGCGTTCAACCTGGTCCAGTCGCTGCGCATCCTGCTGGCCGGGCAGGGGGTGCGGGTGCATGCCGTCCTCAGCGGCCCCGTCGATACCGACATGGTCCGGGACCTCGACGTCCCCAAGTCCTCCCCGGAATCGGTCGCCCGGGCGATCTTCAACGGGATCGACGACGGCGAGGAGGATATCTTCCCTGACCCCTTCTCCCAGGCTTTGGCCGATGGCTGGCGCACCGGCGTCGCCAAGGCACTCGAACGCCAAAACGCGGCGCTCCTGAACGCAGCGCCGGTCACCGAGTAGGCACTGGAAGGGATGACGGTGAACGCCGGGCCGGGGGGCGACCTTTCCGGGTGGGGGCGGTGGCGCCGTCAGGCTGCCAGAAGCCGGGCGGATGGGGCGCTGGCTTCCGGTTCTGCTGCCGCGCCGGGCGCCCGATCAGCCGTGACGGCGACCGCGCTGGCGGCGACGCTCGGGCTCGCCGCGGCGTGCTGGGTGATCGCGGTCTGGCGGATGAGCGGGATGGACATGGGGATAGCCACCCGGCTTGGTTCGTTCGGGGTATTCGCGGGCGTGTGGGGGGCGATGATGGCCGCGATGATGCTGCCGGGCGCGGTCCCGGCCGCGGTGCGACGGGCTCAGGCCAGCGGTCGTATGGGCGCGGTGCCCTCGTTCGTCGGGTCCTACCTGGCGGTGTGGGCACTGGTGGGCCTTGCGGTGTACGGGTTGTACCGGCCGCACGGGTCGCTGGCCGCCGGCGCGGTGGTGATCGCGGCGGGTGCCTACGAGCTCACGCCGCCCAAGCGGCGCTTCCGCCAGGCCTGCCGCGAGGAGGCCGGCTCGGGATTGCGGTTCGGGGTCTGCTGCGTCGGCTCGAGCATCGGGCTGATGGCGATGCTGGCGGCGCTGGGCGTGATGAGCCTGACCTGGATGGTGGTGATCGCCGTCCTCGCAGTCACCCAGAAGCTGCTGCCCGCGAAGGCCGCCATCGACGTGCCGCTGGCGCTGGCGATCGTCGGGTTCGGAATCTGGATCGTCGTGGCGCCCTCGTCGGTTCTTGGACTCGCGCCACCAATGTGAGGTGTCATCGGCGGCACGGGCCAGGCCAGGCTGCTGTGACCGAAGGAAAGGGAGAAACAAGGCGATGACCAGCCATAAGACCGGAACACGGGAAGAGTGGGCAGCTGCCCGCCAGGAGCTGCTTGCCCGCGAGAAGGAGCACACCCAGCTGGGCGACGAGCTGGCGCGGCAGCGGCGCGAACTGCCGTGGGTCCTGGTCGAGAATGACTACCGCTTCGACACCGACGACGGCCCGCGCACGCTGGCGGAACTCTTCGATGGCCGCAGTCAGCTGCTCATCTATCACTTCATGTTCGGCCCGAGCTATGCGGCTGGCTGCCCGACCTGCTCATCGATCGCCGACAGCGTCAACGGCGTCCTCCCGCACCTGAACGCACGCGATGTGACCATGCTGTTCGTCTCACAGGCCCCACTCGAGACGCTGCAGGCGTTCAAGCGGCGGATGGGCTGGAACTTCCCTTGGGCGTCGTCGGCCAGCAGTGAGTTCAACATCGATCTCGGTTTCTCGAGCAGCCAGGAGCAGACGCGCGAGTGGGCCGCGCCGATGCTCGACCAGCTGCCGCCGATCGCCGCCCGTAACGCGAGAGAGACCGGCACCGACGTCATCGGTTACCTGACCGAGAGTTTCGGTTTCAGCGTCTTCGTTCTGGACGACGGGGCTGTCTACCAGACCTATTCGGCCGGAGCCCGCGGGGTCGAGTTCCTGATGGGCTACTACACGATCCTTGACCGGGCACCGAAAGGCCGCGACGAGGACGATGGGTTCCAACTGTGGATCCGCCGCCACAACGAATACCACAGCCAGTGACGCGCTTTGGAGATTCATGACGAACCCGGCTCCGGACGAAGACAGCGACTATAACGCCAAGATCATCAAGGAGTTTCGGGCGGACCAGGGACGCGTCGGCGGGCCCTGGGCGGGCACCACGCTGATTCTCATCCACCACATCGGCGCCAGATCCCGGGTCGAGCGCGTTACGCCGCTGGGCTGCTTCTCCCAGGGAGACGGCCGTTTCGTGATCGTCGCCTCCAGCGGAGGATCGCCCACCCACCCGCATTGGTACTACAACCTCAAGGCCAACCCAAGGATCACCGTTGAGGTGGGTGCTCAGACCTTCACGGTCCGGGCGGACGAACTGGCCGGCGCCGCCCGCGCCGAGCTGTGGCCGAAGCTGGTCGCGGAATATCCCACTCTTGGCGAACACCAGGCCAGGACCACGCGGCAGTTTCCGGTGTTCATGCTGACCCGCCAGGACTGAGCCGCGACGAGAACCGCCCGCTTTACGGCGCCGGTCCCTGCTTCAGCGGCAGTCGGCAACACCATCAGGGGAACCGATATGGGAAAGATCATCATCAGCGATAACGTCTCGCTCGAACGGGGTCATTCAGGACCCGGCCGGTGACGAGGGCTTCCGGCACGGCGGCTGGGTCGGCCGACCCGACGCCCACGAAGAGACCGCCCAGGTCCTACTCGACGACGCGCTGGGGACCCAGGCCCTGCTGTTTGGCCGGCGCAGCTACGAGTTCTTCGCCACGCGGTGGCCATCGCGGACCGGCGCCCTGGCGGACACGTTGAACAGCCTGCCCAAGTACGTCGTGTCCTCGACCCTCCAAGATCCCGCCTGGAACAACTCGACCATACTCAAGGGCGACGCAGCAAACGAGATCTCGAAGCTGAAGCAGCAGCTAGACGGGGACATCGTCGTCTACGCCAGCTTCCAGCTCGTACGCATGCTGATGGAGCACAACCTCGTCGACGAGCTGCGTCTCCAGTACGCCGCCGCTGGGTTCCGGGATATCTGGTCATCCATTTCGAGAAGGACTGGGCGCGGATCAGCGAGATTGAGGAGTACCGCCTCGACTGGTCTGGCCGCCGGTACATCGCGCACGCCGTGCACCGCCGGGCGCTGATACTGGATGAGCCGCTTCGCCTCACTGTGACGTTCGAGGACCTCCAGCGTCCTTGAAGTCATGGACAGAGCAGGTACCAGCCTGCGGCCGTGCGCGCTGCGGCGGCAGGCGCGGTCAGCGACCTGGTTCTCAGAGAGGGCATCCCAGCGGCCATTAGCACCGCGGAGCTAACTTAGGCGGACAATGTGTGTCGTTATCGTTTGCACGGCGGAATGTTGAGGTACTGGCAGTTGCGACTGTGACCTGCAACGACCGCTCGGCTGAAGTGAGCCGTCCATGGCCGGGGACGATGGTCTGCCGGGCCCGGTTGCTGCCGCAATCCTCGGCTTTACCCAGGAATGATAGTGCCTTGACCGCGAGGCTCGCCGATGCCACAGCGAACCACCTCTGGCCGCGTCCCGCCCCGAGGCATGTGCGCTACGAGCAGCGCAGCAGAGGTGTCGGGAGGCCAGAGGCGGTTGCCTCAGACGATGAACAGGTGCAGGTACCGGCTTACGGCCGTCAGTGTCTCCGTATTGACGCTGCCCAGGTGACGTCCGGCTCGCTGATCGGAGATGGCACGGACTTGCTCGGTCATGGCGAACGAGACCTGCCTCAGCCCGGTGTACTCATCTGCGGGAACCCGTATGTGCTGGTCAAGTCCGCGATCGCGATTGGTGAGCGGCACCGCGAGGAACAGTCCGGGGATCACGGAGTACCGGTGGTATGACACGACCAAAACCGGCCGTATGCCGCCCTGCTCACGGCCAGCTACCGGGTTGAGGTCACACAGCAGAACATCTCCGCTGGTCAAGAGTTGTACTCCGGGTATTCCTCGGCGGCGGTAGCGGCGAGGTCGCCGAGGCCGACCGATGTCCATCCGGCGATCTCGGCGCGGTAGGCCGCCATCTCCTCCGGGTCGGCTGCCAGCCTTCGGTAACCGGCTTCGATACCCTGCCACATCATTTCGTCGAGCATTGCCCGCAGTTCAGCGCCGAGACTCCGGCCATGCGTCGCAGCCAGGGCTGCGAGCCGGTCGCGGACCTCGGCTTCCACACGGATCGTCGTCATAGCCATCAGAAAAGTATACGCTTTTGGTGTATGCGGCCTCGACGGGCCAGTGCCCGCCCACCCGAAGATCATCCGGCACTGCGCGGTGAGCGATGGGAAGGCGTCCTGAGCGTCAGTGGTAGCGTCGGCGCGTCATGAACCACCTGAGCGGCGTGGACCGCCTGGCGAATCGATTCAGCATCATGCGGCACGGGCAGAGCAAGGCGAACGCGCGCGGCATCATCGTAAGCTGCATCGCGAATGACCGGCGCGGCGATTACGGGCTATCGGAGCCTGGCCGCCAGCAGGCGCTCGCGGCGGCGCGGGGCTGCGGCCTGCCCGGGAACACGGTCATCTGCTCATCGGACTTCTCCCGCGCCAGGCAGACGGCCGAGATCGTGCGCGCGCACCTTGGCACGCCCGAGGTGGTCATCGCCGAAGCCCTCCGCGAGCGGTGCTTCGGGGACTGGGAAGGGTCAGCGACCGGCAACTATGCGCGGGTCTGGGCCGCCGATGAGGTGAACCCCTGCTACGCCGGCGGCAACGTCGAGCCGGCGGCCGCCGTGCTTGACCGGTCGACCGCCTACATCGTGGACCTGGAGCGGCGGTACTCGGGCCGCGACATCCTTCTGGTCTCCCACGGGGACACGCTGCAGATCCTGCGGGCGGGCTTCCTGCGGATGAACCCGTCCCAGCACCGGAGCCTGCCGGAGCTGAAGACCGCGGAGATCCGCCAGTTGCGCCTGGATGCCCGCCCACCAGCCCCGGCTCCTCTTCCGGAGTCAAGCGGACGACCACCTGTGTAGTTATGACGTGCACGTGGCAGGGTGGGGGGCATTGCTCGCCGAGGCGTTGCAGGAAAGCGGCGGTGCGCTCTCCGACAGCGAGCGTGCCTGGGCTGATGAGGTACTCGGTGTCACGCAGCGCGGGGGCAGGTCGGCGGCCTGATGCCAGGCGTAACCCTCGACGCGGGAGGCCTGATCGCCCTCGACCGGAATGACCGCCGTGTGGTGGTCCTCCTCGCCCGCGCACGTGAGACAGGCGCCCGCGTCACCGTTCCGGCGACCGCACTGGCCCAGGCGATCCGGAGGCCGGACCGGCAGGCCCGGCTGGCGCGCCTGGTCCGGCAGCCGGCAACCGACGTTATCGACCTCGGCCGAGTGGACGCGACCAATGTCGGCAGGCTGCTCGCGGCGAGCGGAACATCTGACCTCGTCGATGCCCATGTGGTGATCTGCGCGCGCCGCACGGGGCAGCAAGTCGTCACCGCCGATCCCGGCGATCTGCGTCTTCTTGACCCGGCCGTCCGGCTGATCGTGATCTGAACGACCCGCGCGCGGGCTGAAGGCCCGTGCCTGGCATGACCGGATCTGCACAGGCAGCTGTCAGGCTCCTGGCCGTCGTCGCCAGAGTCGCAGAACGGGTCCGGGCGCGTGCACCACGCTCCGTTCGGAAGGAAAGATCTGAACCACCCGAACAAACCGCTATAGCATTATCATGCAGCAAATGGCCATCTTATTGAACCTATTTTTGAATCGCCGACCGTGGCCGGTGGGTCGCACGTGACCGATGCTTTTGAAGATCCTCGGAGGAGGATGCCGCCGCGGGCACTACCCGGTCTAGAATCGGCGGTCCCGGCAGCGGGCCCGGACGCTGCGCGTTTCCAGCGGACCTCAGACAGGAGCCTGCGTGATCGTCCTGCTCTCCACCTCGGACACCGACCTGCTGTCGGCCCGGGCCAGCGGCGCCGGCTACCGGCTGGGCAACCCAGCCCGCCTCGCGGTCGAGGATCTGCCGCCGCTGCTGGACGGCGCGACCGCCGTCGTCGTCCGCATCCTCGGCGGGCGGCAGGCCTGGGAAGACGGCCTGGACGCGGTCGCGGCGAGCGGGGTGCCGATGATCGTGCTCGGCGGTGAGGTGACGCCCGACGCCGAGCTCATGCAGCTGTCGACCGTGGCCGGCGGCGTCGTCGCCGAGGCGCACGCCTACCTCGCGCACGGCGGGCCGGACAACCTGCTCCAGCTGGCCCGGTTCCTGTCGGATGCGATCGCGCTCACCGGCGAGGGGTTCGAGCCGCCCGTCGCCACACCCACGTGGGGCATCCTCGAACGGCCCGAGAAGCGGCCCGAGAAGCGGCCCGAGAAGCGGCCCGAGAAGCAGGCACCAGACGGACCCGTCGTCGCCATCTTGTACTACCGCGCCCATCACCTGGCGGGCAACACCGGCTTCGTGCACGCCCTCGCCGACGCCGTCGAGGCGGCGGGCGGGCAGCCGCTGCCGGTGTTCTGCTCCTCGCTGCGCACGGCCGAACCGGAGCTCATCCAAACCCTCAAACCCGCCGACGCGATCGTGGTGACCGTGCTGGCCGCCGGCGGGCTGGTGCCCGCCACGGCCGGCGCCGGAGGTACCGATGAGACCTGGGACGTCGGCGCGCTGGCCAGCCTGGACGTCCCGATCCTGCAGGGCCTGTGCCTGACCTCGTCGCGGGCCCGGTGGGCCGGCAGCGACGAGGGGCTGACCCCGCTGGACGCCGCCACCCAGGTCGCGATCCCCGAGTTCGACGGCCGGCTGATCACGGTCCCGTTCTCGTTCAAGGAGGTGGGGCCGGACGGCCTCATCAGCTACGTCCCCGATCCCGAGCGCGCCGCCCGGGTGGCCGGCCTCGCGGTCAAGCACGCCCGGCTGCGGCACATCCCGGCCACCCGAAAACGCATCGTGATCATGCTCTCGGCCTACCCGACCAAGCACGCCCGCATCGGCAACGCGGTCGGGCTGGACACCCCGGCAGTCGGTCATCGCACTGCTAAAGGCGATGGCGCGAGGCCGGCTACGACATCGGCGGCGACGAGCTCCCCGGCGTAGCCGCAAAAAACGGCGATGCCCTCATCCATGCGATCATCGCCGCCGGCGGCCAGGACGAGAACTGGCTGACCGAGGAACAACTCGCCGGTAACCCGGTGCGGATCAGCGCGGCTGACTACCGGGCCTGGTTCGCCACCCTGGACGCCGAGCTCCAGGCAGCCGTCACCGAGCACTGGGGCCCGCCGCCCGGCGACCTGTTCGTCGACCGCAGCCAGGATCCCGACGGCGAGATCGTGCTGGCCGCGCTGCGCGCGGGCAACATCACAGTGATGGTGCAGCCGCCCCGCGGGTTCGGCGCGAACCCGGTCGCGATCTACCACGATCCCGACCTGGCCCCGAGCCACCACTACCTCGCCGCCTACCGCTGGCTGCGGGATCAGTTCGCCGCGCACGCCGTGGTGCACGTCGGCAAGCACGGCAACCTGGAGTGGCTGCCCGGCAAGACGAGCGGCATGTCAGCCCGCTGCGCGAGCGACGCGGCGATCGGCGATATCCCGCTCATCTACCCGTTCCTGATCAACGACCCCGGCGAGGGCACGCAGGCCAAGCGCCGCGCCCACGCCACCTTGATCGGTCACCTGGTCCCGCCCATGGCCCGCGCCGAGAGCTACGGCGACATCGCGCGCCTGGAACAGCTGATGGACGAGCATGCGCAGATCGCGGCGCTGGACCCGGCCAAGCTGCCTGCCATCCGCGCCCAGATCTGGACGCTGATCCAGGCCGCCAAGCTCGACCACGACCTCGGGCTGGACGAACGCCCGCACGACACGGAGTTCGACGGCTTCCTGCTGCACGTGGACGGCTGGCTGTGCCAGATCAAGGACGCCCAGATCCGCGACGGGCTGCACGTGCTCGGCGCCGCCCCAGCCGGTAAAGCCCGGGTCGACCTGGTCCTGGCCATCCTGCGGGCCAGGCAGATGTGGGGCGGCCGGGCCCAGGCCCTGCCCGGCCTGCGCGAAGCACTCGGCCTCCGAGAGCGTGACGGCGACCGCACGGATACCGATGCGATCGAGGCCCGGGCGCGGACGCTCGTCGAGGCCATGGAGGAAGCCGCCTGGGCTCCGTCCGCCGTCCCGACGGTCATCGCGGCCGCACTGGGCACCGAAGCATCGGCGGCAGTCCAAGCCGTGCTCACGTTCGCCGCGACCGAGGTCGTGCCCCGGCTGGCGGAAACGACGAACGAGATCGCCAGCACCCTGCACGCGCTCGACGGCGGGTTCGTCCCGGCCGGGCCGAGTGGCTCGCCGCTGCGCGGGCTGGTGAACGTCCTGCCGACCGGGCGCAACTTCTACTCTGTCGACCCGCGCGCCGTGCCGTCCCGGCTCGCCTGGGAGACCGGCCAGGCGATGGCGGACTCGCTGCTCGAGCGGTACCTGGCCGACACCGGGACCTACCCCGATTCGGTCGGCCTGTCCGTCTGGGGTACCGCAAGCATGCGTACCTCGGGCGACGACGTGGCCGAGGTGCTCGCGCTGCTCGGCGTGCGGCCGGTCTGGGACGAGGCGTCCCGCCGGCTCACCACAATCGAGCCGATCCCGCTCGGCGAACTCGCCCGGCCGCGCATCGACGTGACCGTAAGGATCAGCGGCTTCTTCCGCGACGCGTTCCCGCACGTAGTGACCGCGCTGGACGATGCCGTCAGGCTTGTCGCCGGCCTGGACGAGCCCGGCGACCAGAACTACGTCCGCGCCCACGCCCAGGCCGACCTCGCCATACACAAAGATGAGCGCCGCGCCACCACGCGCATCTTCGGCTCCCGGCCGGGCGCCTACGGAGCCGGATTGCTGCCGGTGATCGACGCCCGCAACTGGCGCGACGACGCCGACCTGGCCGAGGTGTACGCCGTGTGGGGCGGTTTCGCCTACGGTCGCGGCCTGGACGGCCGGGAGGCGCGCGGCGATATGGAGCGCGCGTACCGGCGGATCGCGGTCGCCGCCCACAACACCGATACCCTCGAGCACGACATCGCCGACTCCGACGATTACTTCCAGTACCACGGCGGGATGATCGCGACCGTCCGGGCGCTCACCGGCCAGGCGCCCCGCGCGTACATCGGCGACGCCACCCGTCCCGATACCATCCGCACCCGGTCGCTGGCCGAGGAGACCGCGCGCGTGTTCCGCGCCCGGGTCGTCAACCCGCGCTGGGTCGAGGCGATGAAACGGCATGGCTACAAGGGTGCGTTCGAACTCGCCGCCACCGTCGACTACCTGTTCGGTTACGACGCGACAGCGGGCGTGGTGCAGGACTGGATGTACGAGAAGCTCGCCGAGACCTATGTCCGCGACGAGCAGATGCGCGAGTTCTTTCATCGAGCCAATCCCTGGGCGCTGCACGGCATCGCCGAACGGCTGCTCGAGGCGGCGGACCGCAAGCTCTGGGACGCTCCGGACCCCGAGACGCTGGCCGCGCTGCGACAGGCCTACCTGGAGACCGAAGGCGACCTCGAAGGCCGCTGAACCAAGGGCCCGGGCCGTGACATAGTTGCCCCGTGCACCTGCTCCCTGCCGAACGCTCCGGCCGCCGAATCATCGACGGCGAACGCGTGTGCCAGGCGATCGCCGCCATCAGCCCGGCCGAAGCCGTGCAGGCCCGTGCCAAGACGTTCGCCGTCCTCGGCGACCCGACCAGGCTCACGCTGCTGATCGCCATCAAGGCGGCGGGGCCGATCAGCGTGTCGGATCTCGCGGCGGCCACCGGCCTCAACGACACGACCGTCTCCCAGACGCTGCGCTACCTGCGCGCCGCCGAGGTCGTCTCGGCCGAGCGGGACGGACGAGTGATCCGCTACCAGCTGGCCGACGGCCCGGTCGCGGCCCTGCTTCCGTAGATTTGGGCTGCCGCGGCAACAGCAGTCACACATTTAGTTCCGGAGCGTTACATCTGATCATCTGGTGAGCCTTGACGGTATCGGGTGCCGGCTTATACGGTGCCCATGACCCCAGGGGCCACCTGGGCGGCAGCCAGCCAGCGAAGTCCGGTGCGAGCCCGGCACTGTCCCGCAACGGTCAAGCCCCTCCGGGGACGAGTCCGGTCGCCTGGCCTGGCCTGCGCGAACACCAGTCCTCGGCGGAAGGGCGGTCTCGGTGATCAGGGGGCTGCAGACCGCGGTGACGGCCCGCGAGCGGGGTCGGCTCGCCGCGATGTTCGGGTTCATCCTGGCCATTAACGTGGCCGGCTGGGCCATCTTCATCCTGTACGTCATGCCGCACCACTTCGACTACCGGGGTGAGGGCGCCGGGAATGGGGACAGCAAGGGCCTGGGCGTCGGGATCGGGGTGGCGATCACGGCGTGGCTGCTGGGTTTCCGGCACGCGTTCGACGCCGACCACATCTCCTGTATCGACAACACCACCCGCAAGCTGATGGCCGACGGCAAGCGGCCGCTGGGTACCGGGTTCTTCTTCTCCTTCGGCCACTCCACCGTCATCGTCGCGGTCGGCGTCGGCATCACGATCGCGGCCCGGGCCGTGTTCGGCGCCGTGGTCGACCCCAGCTCGGTCTACGAAACCGCCGGCGGGACGATCGGGACCCTGCTCTCGGCTGGCTTCTTGTACCTGATCGCGCTGCTGAACCTGATCGTGCTGGCCGGCATCGTCAAGGTGTTCCGCGAGATGCGCTCGGGCGCCTACGACGAGCGGCAGCTGGAGGCCCAGCTGCAGGCCCGCGGGCTGATGTACCGGTTCTTCGGCCGGTTCATGAGGTCGATCAACCACACCTGGCAGCTGTACTTCGTGGGCCTGGTCTTCGGCGTCGGGTTCGACACCGCCACCGAGGTCGTCCTGCTCGCGGCCACCGCCTACGCCGCGATCCAGGGCCTGCCCTACTTCGCCGTGCTGGCCCTGCCGTTCCTGTTCTCCGGCGGCATGATGCTGTTCGACACCCTCGACGGGGCGTTCATGAACTTCGCGTACGGCTGGGCGTTCGCCCGTCCGGTCCGCAAGGTCTACTACAACCTGGTCATCACCGCGCTGTCCATCGGCGCCGCCTTCATCATCGGCACCATCGAGATCCTGGGCATCTTGACCACCGAGATGCACCTGCACGGTGCCTTCTGGGACCTGATGGCCAACTTCAACATCAACCTGGCCGGGTTCTGCATCGCCGCGCTGTTCGTAGCGGTCTGGGCGGCGGCCCTGATCTACTGGCGCGTCGGCCAGGTCGAGGCGCGGTGGTCCGCCAGCATCGCCTCCGACCAGGCCCGGCCCTCCGGCCCCGGGCCCGGGTCATGACCGCCGCATAAGTCGCTGACGGGAACCGCCGCTTGCCGCGCGACACCGCGGCGGATGACGTCGTCGGCGGCCGCGGCGTCCAGGCCCGACTCGATGAGCAGCGCGCGGGTGTGCTGACCGAGCGCCGGAACGTCCCCCATGCGTGCCTCGGTGCCGGCGAACGTCGCGGGGGGCAGCAGCGCCTCGGCCGGCCCGTGTTCGGTTCCGATCGTCCGCCAGCGGTCGCGGGCGCGCAACTGCGGGTGCCCGACCACCTGGTCGAGCTGCTTGACCTGCGCGGCGGGAATGCCGGCCGCGGCCAGCCGGGCGTCCAGTTCCGCGGTGGACCACCGGGCCGTCCGGGCCGCCACGAGCGCGTCGCATTCGGACCGGTGCCGCACTCGCTGGACGTTGGTGGCGAACCTCGGGTCATCGGCGGCCTCGGGAACGCCCAGGACCTCGGTGACCAGCGTGCGCCAGCCGCTGTCGTTCTGCACGCCGATCAGGATCTGGCCGTCGCGGGTCGGGAACGCGTCGTAGGGGGCAATGGAGCTGTGGCTCAGCCCCATCCTCG
The DNA here is from genome assembly GCA_963745375.1 of uncultured Solirubrobacteraceae bacterium. Taxonomy (GTDB): domain Bacteria; phylum Actinomycetota; class Thermoleophilia; order Solirubrobacterales; family Solirubrobacteraceae; genus Palsa-744. Next base: position 49,005 of record CAVUXA010000008.1, read on the forward strand.
CCGGCTGACGGCCGGTGTGCATCTGGGTGTAGAGCGCGTACCCCATCCATTCGACGGTGGCTTCGAGCATGGACACCTCGATGGTGGCGCCCTCTCCGGTGCGCCACCGGCGCAGCAGGGCGGCCAGGATCGCCTGGGAGCAGTACATGCCCGACGCGATGTCCGCCGTCGGGATGCCGGTCTTGACCGGGGTCTCGGGTGTGCCCGTGATCGCGATGAGCCCGGCCTCGGCCTGGATGAGCATGTCGTAGGCCTTACGCTGCTCCATCGGGCCGCCCAGCCCGAACCCGGACAGGCTGGCCACGACCAGCTGAGAATGGCTCGACCGCAGCTCCCGGGCCTGCAGCCCCAGCCGCTCGGCCGCCCCGGGCGCGAGGTTCTGCACGAAGACATCCGCCTGCGCCGCCAGGCGCCGCACGACCGCGCATCCCTCGCTCGTCTTCAGGTCGACGGCGATCGACTCCTTGCCCCGGTTGAGCCAGACGAAATGCGCGCCGGTGCCGTGGACCACGTGGTCGTAGCTGCGCGCGAAATCGCCCCCGTCGACCCGCTCCACCTTGATCACCCGGGCGCCGAGGTCCGCCAGGTTCCGGGTCGCCAGCGGGGCGGCCACGGCCTGTTCGACCGTCACGACGGTGACGCCGTCCAGCGGGAGGCTCATGCTATTTTCTCCCGCGTAGCGATAGCCATCGGTCTCCTTCGTTCGACATCGGCTTCGCGCGGCGAAGCATCCACGACATGCCGTGAATTGTGCCCGGCCGGGCTGATGACGATTCCTGGCCCCCGGCCTCACCCTGCTCGTCTACACCGCGCCCCCGGGGTAGCCCCGATCAGCTGACCGCCTGACCGGACCGCCGGCGGCCGCTGTGCCGAAAAAGCCTTTTTATGCCGAACGGGCCGTGGCCCCCGATGCGATTGGTCGGTTCGCAGCCGGTCAGCTTCAAGCTCACCGTCGCGGTTTTCGAACCAGTGTATTCGCCGCCGTAGGTGTTTCCGAGACATTTGACCTGCGTACCGCCCACCGTTTCGAGCGTTGCTGCGCCGTTCTTGAATGTGAAGGATCGCGCGCTGCCGGGTTCGAAGGCCCATTCGTAGGAGCCGCTGTCTTCGCCCACGCTCTTGGCTGTGCAACTCACGCTCAGGTACCTGCCGGTCGGTTTTTTCAATTTGAGGCACCTGCCGATTTCCGGCAATTCTTCCTGGGGCGGAGCCGTGGTGAAGCTCACATCGGCGCCCTTACTCGACCCGCCGCCGTTGGTCGCAGCGATGCGGAAGTGATAGGTGGTGCTCGCCTTCAACCCCGAGATCGCGGCCGAGACCGGCACCGGGCTCGTGCCGGAGCCGGGAAGCGAGGCGCACGCTGCGCTTGACCCGTAGCCGGTCGTCGTGCCGTATTCGAACGTGCACGCTGTCACCTGGCTGCCTTCTGGATTGACCGTCGCGTTCAAGGTCGCCGATTTCTGCGCGACCGCGGTTGCCGGTTCTGTCACGACCGTCGGAGGAGGTGACGGGACGGTGATCTGTACTTCCGGCGCCGCGCCCGCCGGAGCCAGCGTCGCGCTGCCGCCGGCTGGAATCAGCGAGGAACCACCCCCACCGCCACCGCTGCTGTCGGCAGAAGCACCGCAGCCACCGCCTCCACCGTAGAGGCCGCCTCCGCCTCCGCCGCCGGTGTCGAGATTGCAGAAGTTGCCACCAAAGCCATTGCCGCCCCCTTCACCGCCCAGTCCCAACTGGCCTTCCTGGCCTGTACCGCACCCGTTGGTGCCGCCTGCGCCGCCGGCGTTCTGGCTGCCCGGCCCGCCGCCGCCGTTACCGCAGGATCCCGCTTCTCCTCCTTGTTCGGCCGCGCCGCCAGCTCCGCCTGTGCACGAGCCGCTCTGCCCGCTGCCGCCTCCGCCAGCGGCGAGCAACAGCCTGCTGTCCGGCGACAGGCCCTCCGCGCGTGGGGCAGTCCGCACGTCCGATGCTCCCCCACCGCCCGCGCCTCCGGGGGCGCCGCCGTTGAATCCGCCAGCCGCCACGGTGTTGCCGCCGGGGTTGCCGTTTTCGCCGTTGCCACCGACCTCGACGTAGAGCGTCTCGCCGGGGGTCACGCCCAACTCGCCGCTCACCTGTGCCGCGGCGCCGCCGCTGGCAGCCGCGCTGCCCCCGTGTCCGCCGACGGCAGTCACGTCCACGCTCGTGACGCCTGCTGGGACGGTGAAGGTCTGCTCGGCGCCTGTGTAGCTGAAGGTCTGGGTCGCCGCCTGCGCTGCGGTCACTCCGATCGCAAGCAAGCTGGTGAGTGTACAGAGCAGGGTGAATATGACACCTCGGGGCATGTCCGCCGGGAATCGACCCTTGTGTTTGCCCACCGCGGGGAGCATTTCGTCCAGGACCTCCATATCTGTGCCTCCTCCTCTATCTGCCATTGACATTGTCCGAATGGCCGGGTAACAGTCCCGCATTGGGATAGCGCGGCACCCTACACTGAATCCGAAGATTGGAAGGTCCAAAATTGGCAGAATCCATATCTCTTCTTCAACAAAGAGGACGAGAGCATGTCTCACGGTTCGACCAGCGGGTGAAAGGAATCGTGGCGACGCGGTTGAACGGCCGGGGCGGGAACCCTGCCTTGGCTTCCTCGGCACGCGACGCATACTCGGTACGTCGGAGCGGCCGGCACGCCACGAGTGCGTCTACTTGGCGGCGGCCGCCATGCTCGGCTCGATCGCCAGCGCCTGTACGACCAGATCGCGCACGTCCTCGCCCGCGCCCAAGGACAGCGCCCGTCTGAAGGCCTCGAGCGCTCCCTCGCGGTCCATCAGCGCCAGGCGCAGGCGCCCGAGGCGCTCCCACGCGCCGGCATCCGTCGGCCCGCGCTCGGCGGCGCGCTCGGCGGCCTCCTCGGCCAGGTCGATCGCGCCGATGTCTTCGTAGATCCTCGCCGCGAAGCGATGGGCGGCCGGCCGGCTGCCGTCCACGCGCGCCCAGTCGCGCACGGCCCTCGCGGCCTCTTCGAGCTTGCCCGCGTTCCAGAAGGCGAGCGTCATCAGGCGCAGCACGGCCACGTTGCGCGGCTCGGCGTCGCGCGCGTAGATCAGGCGCTGGGCAGCCAGCTCGTATTCGCCTTCGGCCATCGCGCGCTGGGCGGCCAGCATGAAGCGCTCGACGCGCTCCTCGGCGGGGTCGGGCTTTGAGAAGTCCACGAATTTCATGCTGCCGGCGGGCACCGTGCGGATGCCGTGGCTGAACTTCACCCGCGCCCATTGCTGCACTTCCTCACCGTCGCCGCGCGGATCTGAAGAGAAGTAGATCCCGGCGACCGTGCCCACCCCCCACTCGGGGTAGGTCAGGCAGCGCGCGTAGCGGTGCACGACCGAGTGGTCGGGCACGCGGCTGCCGAACGGGTCGTTTTCGGCACGATCCTTGGCGGTTGCGCGTGCGCGCTGTTCGGCCTCATACGCGCGCCTGCCCGCCTCCTCGCGCTCGCGCCGCGCCGCCGCGGCGCTGACCTTGACGGCGTTGCGCGACACCTTCCCCCCGCGCGAGCCCTCAGCCAGGCGCTCGAGCTGATCGGCCGCCTCGTTGATCGCCTTCAGGTGGCGCTCGTGCTCGAACTGGCGGCCCTGGGGCGCTACGTCGGGATGCCAGCGCTTGGCCATCTTGCGACGGGCGAGCTGCACGTCGCGCTTGTCAAACGGAGCCTCCAGCTCCAGCAGGAGCAGATGCTGCTCGATGTCCAGAACCGCGCTTGGCATGACCCGACAACGTTAGCGGCACTGGAGAGCGCATATCCTGCGTGGGAGTGTCCTCTCAATACATCTTCACGATGCACCGGCTGTCCAAGCTGCACCCGCCCGACAAGACGGTCCTGGACGATGTCTCGCTCGCGTTCTACCCCGGCGCGAAGATCGGCGTGCTCGGCTACAACGGCGCGGGCAAGTCCACGCTTCTGCGGATCATGGCCGGCGTTGATGAGGAGTACCGCGGCGAAGCCGCGCTCGCGCCCGGGGCGACGGTGGGCATGCTCGAGCAGGAGCCCCATTTGGACGAGAGCAAGGACGTCAAGGCAAACGTCGAGGACGGCGTGGCCGAGACCAAGGCGCTGCTCGACCGCTTCAACGAGCTGGCTGCCAACTACTCCGACGAGACAGCCGAGGAGTTCGGGGAGATCCAGGCCAAGATCGACGCCGCGGACGCCTGGAACCTGGACACCCACTTGGAATACGCGATGGACGCCTTGCGTCTGCCGCCGCCAGACGCAGAGGTGAGCACGCTCTCCGGCGGCGAGCGCAGGCGCGTGGCGCTGTGCCGCCTTTTGCTGCGTGCACCCGACCTGCTGCTGCTCGACGAGCCGACCAACCACCTGGACGCCGAGTCTGTCGCGTGGCTGGAGCAGCACCTGGCCGAGTACAACGGTGCCGTGGTCGCGGTCACCCACGACCGCTATTTCCTCGACAACGTGGCCGGATGGATCCTCGAGCTCGACCGTGGCAAGGGGATCCCCTACCAGGGCAACTACTCCAGCTGGCTGGAGCAAAAGCAGGCGCGACTTGCCCAGGAAGAGCGCTCGGAGAAGGGCCGCCAGCGCACGATCGCGGCCGAGCTGGAGTGGGTGCGCACCAACCCCAAGGGCAAACGGACGAAGTCCAAGGCGCGTCTTGCACGCTATGAGGAGCTGGTGGCCCAGGAGCGCAACGTCAAGCTCGAGGACGTCCAGATCCACATCCCGCCGGGGCCGCGCCTGGGCGACAAGGTCTTGACGGCGAGCGAGCTGACCAAGGGCTTTGGCGATCGCCTGCTGATCGAGTCGCTGTCCTTCGACCTGCCCCGCGCGGGCATCGTTGGGGTGATCGGCGCCAACGGCGCCGGCAAGACGACGCTGTTTCGGATGATCACCGGCCAGGACTCCCCCGACTCCGGCACGATCGAGCTGGGCGACACCGTAAAGCTCGCCTACGTTGACCAGTCGCGCGACGCCCTGGATGCGCACAAGACCGTGTGGGAGGAGATCTCCGAAGGCCACGACAACGTCAAGGTCGGCGATCGCGAGGTCAACTCGCGCCAGTACACGGCAGGCTTCAACTTCAAGGGTTCTGACCAGCAAGCGCGCATCGGCAACCTGTCGGGCGGCGAGCGCAACCGCGTGCACCTGGCCAAGCTGCTGCGCAGCGGCGGCAACCTGCTGCTGCTGGACGAGCCCACCAACGATCTCGACGTGGACACCCTGCGCGCACTCGAGAACGCGCTGCTGGAATTCCCCGGCTGCGCGATGATCATCTCCCACGACCGCTGGTTCCTCGATCGCATCGCCACGCACGTGCTGGCGTTCGAGGGCGACTCGCAGGTGACCTGGTTCGAGGGCAACTTCGAAGCCTACGAGGAGCACCGCCGGGCCTTGCTTGGAGCGGCCGCCGACCGCCCCCACCGGATCACCTACAAGCGGCTCGTGCGTGGCTGAGCGCCAGGCGGGCGCGGCCGCGCCGCACACGCCAGCGACGCGGGACACATCGGGCGCGCCGACCGCGTCGGATGCGCCGAGACGCCCGTGCCCCGGGCGCCTTCGACCGCGACACCGCGGTGGCCCTGCAGAGCAGCACCGACTCCGAGGCGGTGTTTGCTGCCAAGGTGTCCAGCGACTGGCGCGCCGGACGCGGGCCGCACGGCGGCTACCTGGCGGCGATGCTGCTGCGCGCGCTCACCGAGGGCCTCGCCAGCACAACCGCCGGCAGGTCGGCCGCCACACCGCGCTCGCTGACGATCCACTACCTGCGTGCGCCCGACCCTGGGCCGGTGCGCATCGGTGTGACGCTCGAGCGGGCAGGGCGCTCGCTGAGCACCCTGTCGGCTCGCATAGAGCGCGAAGGCACCCCGCTGGCGCTTGCGCTGGCGGCCTTCTCGGTGCCCTGGAGTGCGCCCGAGATCGCCGATCTTCCGCTGCCAGATGTCGCCCCGCCCGACCCGGTGCGCGAGTCCGGCAGGCTGTTGCATCCAGCCGCGCCGCCGTTCACGCGCCACCTGATCCTGCAGCCGCGCATCGGCGCCGTTCCCTTCGAGGGCTCCGAGCAGCCGATGGAGATCGGCGGATGGCTCGGCCTGGCCGAGCCCCGGCCCGTGGACGCCCTGTCGCTCGCGTTCTTTAGCGACGCGCTTTTCTCGCCGCCGTTCCTGCGCCTGCACGACCCGGGAACCAGTCCACTGTCGACCTCACGGTCCACTTCCGCACAAGCCTGCCGCGCGTCGCCGACCCCGACCCTGGTGAGCTGTGCTTCGCGCGCTTTCGCACCGGGGTCGTGCATGAAGGCTTCTTCGAGGAGGACGGCGTGATCTGGGCGCAGGATGGGACCGTGCTCGCACAGTCGCGCCAGCTTGCGATTCTGCTGCCGCTGCCAAAGCGCTAGGCAGCGCACGCTCTGGACCGGCGCGACCGGGGGACGCTCGCCCCCCGGTCACAGCACCGGCGATCAGCCTTCACCCTGATGCGCGTTCAGAACGCCGACCACAGCTTGTTGGACGCCAAGTGCACTTCGTACGTCACGATGAATCCCGCCGGCTGCCCCGCCACTTCCACTTTGCTGCCAGAGCTCGCGGTGAATTCAAGCGGGTGTTCCGCCGATTCCAGTTCAACTGCCGGGTAGCCGCAGATCATCGTGCCGTCGGCTTCGTAGAAGCCCACCTGGCCGCACGCTGGTTTGCCCGCGACCTGAGTGACGTGCCACTTCGCGATCTCTTTTTTGGCATTTTCCGGTTCGAATTTCAGCGTCTCCGCGCCTGATGAGCCTTCCAGTTTCGCTTTCAGCGGTTTCGAGGTGGTCGTGCCCACCGCGCATTCGGGTTTACCTTCCACTTCGCAGCCTTCGTACACAAGCGCTTTTTCTGACCTGGCGCTGGGTGCTTCGATGGCACCGCCTTTCACTTTGACCACCGCGCACCGGATCGTGAACGAGTTGGATCCCCCTTCGCCATGTAGTTCCAGTTTGAACGGTTCTACCATGGTGGTCGTTTCAGCGATGGCTTCCGAGCCCACCAACAGTTTTCCTTCCACCCACCACTTCGGAACGGCGGGCGGTTCTTCGGTTTTGATCTCCAGGCCTGGTTTGACGGTCTCCGTCACGGACTCCGTCGTTGCGAACGGGAACGTGCCCGCACCGAGCCCATTGATTTCGGATTTCAGCGTGTCTTCCGGCTGTCCTTCCAATTTGGTCGGCACCTGTTTGCCGCCCGCTTCCTTGAGCGTCAGCGTCTCTGTCGCGGCCGCCGTGTTATAGACGCCAGACCCGATTTCGCCGACCACCGAACCATCCGTTTCGACGGTATTGGCGCCGCATTTGAACGACGCCAACACCCCTCCACCAACAGCTTTGACGTCTTCTCCGACCACACCCGGCGAGACGAACCCGAGCGTGCCTTCCAGTTTGTTCGTCACGATCTGCCCGGCTTTCGCTTTCGCGCCCCCCGTGCAGTTTTCTTTCGTCGAGGTGCATTTTTCGAACGTGATCGTGAATTCGCTGCCTTTGGGACCCAGGAAGTCGCCCTTGCTTTTGCTCTTGACGCATTCCACGCCAGGAAGTTCCGCGCCTTCCGGAGTAAACGACCTGAGCGTCGCCGCCCCCGACGTAGCCGTAAACGCCGTTTTGACGTTTGGCACCCACTTGAATTTGTTTTTAGCGCCCGAAACGGTGCAGCCTTTGTTTTCGAATTCCGTGCCCGTCGCACATTTGCCGCGTTCCGGCACCACCGCCGACGCACTCGCCGCCACGATGGCGCTCATCGCCAGAACGGCCACCAAGCACAGCCCGACCAACTTAATGCTCTTCATCTCTCTCCCCTTCACGTCTGGGTTGGACGGCATCCATGCCACTTGTAGTGGGACACGAACGCTGCGGCCGCACGCCTGTGGCGCAGACCGCCGGCCTCGATGACCGGCGGTCTCGCCCGCGACCGGGCCGCTACGGGCCCCGCGTGCCGTGCGCCGAGGTCAGCCTCGCCGCCAGCCTGCGCTCAGAACGCCGACCATTCCTTCCCTGAGGCCAGATGCACGTCGTCCGTGCCCGTGAACGGGACCGACGTTTCTTTGGCTGCGTGGTTGACTCGGACCTTGACTTTGCTGCCCGACGTTTTCGTGAATTCGAGGGGATGTTCGAGGCTTTCTGTTTCCACGAATTTGTAGTTACAGATCATTTCCCCATCCGCCTCGTATTCGCCTTTGACTTTGCAGAGAGCGCCGGTCACCACGTAGTTCGCGATTTCATTTCCGGTCTGCGGTGCGAAGCGCAATTTCTCGTTACCCGACGGGCCTTCCAGGTGCGCCTGCAACGGCTGCGTTGGGGTCGTCGCGACCGTGCATTCCGTTTTGCCCACCGCGATGCAGTTTTCATACACCACGTGTTCTTCGCTCCTGCTCGACGGTCCTTCGATCTTGGCATTTTCGAGCCTGACGCTCGAGCAACGGATCGTGAACGGTTCCGTCGCGATGCCTTTGCCCATCATGTTCAATTCAAACGGTTCTGCTGGAGGCACCGTGGTCGTTTCCGCGAGCGCTTCCGTGCCCACCAGCAGTTTGCCTTCGACCCACCACTTGGGCAGCGAAGGTTCTTCGGTTTTGATCTCCAGTCCTGGTTTGACGGTCTCCGTCACGGACTCCGTCGTTGCGAACGGGAACGTGCCCGCACCGAGCCCATTGATTTCCGATTTGAGCGTGTCTTCCGGCTGTCCTTCCAGTTTCGTCGGCACCTGTTTGCCGCCCGCTTCCTTGAGCGTCAGCGTCTCTGTCGCGGCCGCCGTGTTATAGACGCCAGACCCGATTTCGCCGACCACCGAGCCATCCGTTTCGACGGTATTGGCGCCGCATTTGAACGACGCCAGCACCCCGCCGCCAACAGCTTTGATGTCTTCTCCGACCACACCCGGCGAGATGAACCCGAGCGTGCCTTCCAGTTTGTTCGTCACGATCTGCCCGGCTTTGGCTTTCGCACCCCCCGTGCAGTTTTCTTTCGTCGAGGTGCATTTTTCGAAGGTGATCGTGAATTCGCTGCCTTTGGGACCTATGAAGCTACCCTTGCTTTTGCTCTTGACGCATTCCACGCCAGGAAGTTCCGCGCCTTCCGGAGTAAACGACCTGAGCGTCGCCGCCCCCGACGTGGCCGTGAACGCCGTTTTGACGTTCGGCACCCACTTGAATTTGTTTTTAGCGCCCGAAACGGTGCAGCCTTTGTTTTCGAATTCTGTGCCGCTCGCGCATTTGCCGCGTTCCGGCACCGCCGCGCCCGCGCCCGCCGCCACGGCCAAGCTCGTCGCCAGCACGGCCACGAGCGCGAGCCCGATGGCCCCGATACGTTTGATGCTCATCTCTGCCTCCCCCACAAGTCTTGAAATCGGATGGCATCCAAGCCTCTATTGCGGACGTCTCGCGTCCCGGCGGTCCATGCCAACTCGCGCCGTACCCATGCCCCTGACGGCGTGACGCCAGACTCGCAGCACAGTCCGCCGCTGTCAACCCCAGATTCGCCCGGATCGAACGATCGCTAGGATGCCCGCTCGATGGCGAGCGTCCGCGAGGTCACCTTCGATCTTCTGCGTGCGCACGGGATGACGAGGATCTTCGGCAACCCCGGCTCGACCGAGCTGCCGATGCTGGCCGACTTTCCCGACGACTTCTCCTACGTGCTCGGGCTGCAGGAGCTCGTGGTGGTAGGCATGGCCGACGGCTTTGCCCAGGCCAGCGGCCGGCCTACCCACGTCAACCTGCACACCGCTCCCGGCGTGGGCAACGCCGTCGGCGGCATCTCCAACGCGCAGGCCAACCGCGCGCCGCTGCTGATCACCGCCGGCCAGCAGGTGCGCGCACACGTCGCCATCGAGGCCAACCTGACCAACCGCGAAGCCGTGCTTGGCCCACGTCCGTACGTCAAGTGGAGTCACGAGCCCGCGCGCGCCCAGGACGTGCCCCACGCGATCGCCCGGGCGATCCACCACGCCACGCTGCCCCCGCGCGGGCCCGCATTCGTTTCTATCCCGATGGACGACTGGGGCGCGCAGGTCGACGACGATGCCGCATGCAACCTGCTCGCGCGCACGGTGGTAGGCGCCGGCAGACCGGACGCCCAAGCGCTGCAGGAGCTCGCGGCCAGGCTGCGCGACGCCCGCGCTCCCGTGCTGGTAGCCGGCCCCGACATTGATGCGAGCGGTGGCTGGGACGCGGCCGTCGCGCTCGCCGAGCAGCAGTGCCTGCCCGTGTGGGCCACGCCCGCGCCCGGTGGTGGGCGTCTCGGCTTTCCCGAGGACCATCCGAGCTTCCAGGGCGTGTTGGCGCCCGCCATCGGCCCCGCCGGCGAGTCCCTGACCGGCCACGACCTCGTGCTCGTTGTCGGCTCGTCGGTTTTTCCCTACTACCCCTACATCCCCGGCGCCCTGCTGCCGCCGGGCGCCTCGCTCGTGCAGATCACCTGCGATCCCGCCGAGGCGGCGCGCGCGCCAATGGGCAGCGCGATCGTCGGCGACGTCGCTCAGGCACTGGCCGAGCTAGTCGCGCTGCTCGCCGGCTCTGGTGGCGAGCCCTCCAACCGGGAGCCGCCGCAACCGCGACCGCTCCCCAGCGAGCCCGCCGAGACCGACCCGCTGAGCGGCAGCGCCGCGATGGCCGCGCTTGCCGACGCTTGGCCGGCCGACGCGATCGCGGTCGTGGAGACTCCGTCGAGCACCATCGCGCTGCGCAACCGGCTGCGCCTGTCGCGGCCCGGCAGCTACTACTTCAGCGCCAGCGGAGGCCTGGGCTTCGGCATCGCCGCCGCGATCGGCGTCCAACTGGCCCAGCCCCAGCGTCCCGTCGTGTGCGTGCTCGGCGAGGGCTCAGCGCAGTACGGCATCACCGCACTGTGGAGCGCCGCCGCCTACAAGGTGCCCGTCACCTTCCTCGTCCTGCGCAACGACGAGTACATGATCCTTAAGTGGTTTGCCCAGATGGAGCAGGCCAGCGGCGCCCCCGGCCTGGATCTGCCGGGGTTGGACGTGGCAGCGGTCGCGCGGGCCTACGGCGTCCCCGCGCGCGAGGTGGTCACTCGCGAGGAGCTGACCGAGGCACTGCGATCTGACATCGCCGTACAGGACGGGCCGCGCCTGATACAGGTGCCGGTCGCCAGCGGCATGTGGCTGGAGTGACGCGTCGCGGCCAAGCGCCGGTGTGACCGGCGGGCCGGCGGCTCAGAAGCGCTCGCGACTTCAGTCAGGCGCAATCGCGCGCGAAGGACGTCTCGCCGTCCAGCGCCAGCGCCATCGCCGCGATCAGGCGTGCGGTGGCGTGCACGTCTGACAGCTGGACCAGCTCGACTGGCGAGTGCATGTAGCGGATCGGGATCGACACCAGGCCCGTCGGCACGCCACCGCGGCTGAGGTGAACCGCGTCCGCGTCGGTCCCCGTCGAGCGCGCCGACGCCTCGATCGTGTAGCGAATGCCCTGCGCCTCCGCCGCCGCCACCAGCAGCTCGAACAGAGTGTGGTCGAGCGTCGAGCCGCGGCTGATGACCGGGCCAGAGCCCAGCTCGTGCTTGCCCGCCTCCTTGACGTCGATGCCGGGGGCGTCCGTGGCGTGGGTCACGTCGATCACCACCGCCGCGTCGGGCTGTAGCGAGAAGGCGCTCGTGCGCGAGCCGCCGAAGGTGATCTCCTCCTGCACCGCCGCCACCGACGCGAGCTCCCATTGCCCGCCGCCCTCCTGCGCGACCAGGCGCGCGACCTCCAAGGACACGAACGAGCCCAGGCGATTGTCCAGCGCGCGCGCCGTCAGGCGGCCATTGGGCAACTTGACCGGCTCGGCGTCGATCACCGCCACGTCGCCCACGCGCACGAGCTCGCGCGCCTGCGCCCCATCGCGCGCGCCCACGTCGATGTGCATCTCGCGCACGTCTGCCACCTTCTTGCGGTCCTCCTCGCGCAGCAGGTGAATCGGCTTGCGCCCCACCACGCCCGCCAGCGGGCCCGCGGCGGTGTCCAGGACGATGCGCTGGCCGACCAGCACCTGCGCGTCCCAGCCGCCGACCGTGCGAAACCACAGGTAGCCCTCGTCGTCGATGTGGGTCACGATCAGCCCGATCTCGTCGATGTGACCCATCACCAGCAGGCGCCTGGGCTCGCTGTCATAGCCGTGTCGCGGCGACACCAGCGCCAGCGGTGTCCCGATCGTGTCGGTGCTTACCTGCGCGAAGGAGCTCGCCACCCCACGCCACACGCCAGCCGGCGCGCTCTCATAGCCCGACGGCCCGTGCGCGGACAGCAGGTCGAGCAGGACCTGCGGCACGTTCTGCTCGTCGGCACCGCCGGCCGCGGTCGCGTCCTGCTGGTCGCCGGGGCCTGCCACCGGCGTCGCCCCCTCCTGATCGCTCATCGTGCCAGCAGACTCCGCAGCACGTATTGCAGGATGCCGCCGTGGCGGAAGTACTCAGCCTCGCGCGGCGTGTCGATGCGCACGCGCGCGTCGAACTCCACCGGCTCGGCGCCATCGCGGCGCGCAGTCACGTGCAAGTGTGAAGGGGCCCGCCCACCCGCCGGCCCCCCGTTCCCCATCGCCGCGGCCAGGCCGCTCACCGAGAAGACCTCCTCACCGGTCAGACCCAGTGAGCTTGCACTCTGCCCGTCCGCGAACTGAAGCGGCAACACTCCCATCCCAATCAAATTGGAGCGGTGGATGCGCTCGAAGCTCTGCGCGATCACCGCGCGCACGCCCAACAGCTTCGTGCCCTTAGCCGCCCAGTCGCGCGAGGAACCCGAACCGTACTCCTTGCCGGCCAGCACCACGAGGTCGGTGCCGTCGCGTATGTAGCGCATGGCCGCGTCGTAGATCGGCATCTGCTCGGGCTGGGCGTCGTGGCTGACGCCGAAGTAGCGCGTGAAGCCGCCTTCCGGCAGCGCCTGACCGCCGCCGATCAGGTTGCGCAGGCGGATGTTCGCGAACGTGCCGCGCATCATTACCTCGTGGTTGCCGCGCCGCGAGCCATAGGAGTTGAAGTCGCGCGGCTCCACGCCCTGCTCTTGCAGGTAGGCGCCCGCCGGGCTGTCGCGCTTGATCGAGCCTGCCGGCGAGATGTGGTCGGTGGTCACGCTGTCTCCCAGCAGCGCCAGCGCGCGCGCATCGTCGATGTCGCGGACGGCGGGTGGCTGCGCGGGCATGTCTGCGAAGTAGGGAGGCAAGCGCACGTACGTCGAGTCGGGGTCCCACGCGAAGCGCTCGCCGCTGGGCACCTGCAGGCCGTTCCAGCGCTCGTCGCCCGCGAACACCTCGCTGTAGCTGCGCCGGAACATGTCTGCGCGTACCGCCTCGCCCACCGTCTGGGCGACCTCGTGCGCCGACGGCCAGATGTCGCGCAGGTACACGTCCTCGCCCTGCTCGTCGCGTCCCAGCGGATCGTTGACGATGTCGATGTCCATCGTGCCCGCCAGCGCGTAGGCCACGCACAGCGGCGGCGAGGCCAGGTAGTTCATCTTCACGTCCGGGTTGATGCGCCCCTCGAAGTTGCGGTTGCCCGACAGCACCGACACGACCGCCAGGTCCGCGTCGGCCACCGCCGCCGAGATCTCCGCCGCCAGCGGGCCCGAGTTGCCGATGCACGTCGTACAGCCGTAGCCCACCAGGTTGAAGCCCAACTGCTCCAGCGGCTCGGTCAGCCCAGCGCGGTCGAGGTATTCGGTGACCACCTTCGAGCCCGGCGCCAGCGACGTCTTGACCCACGGCTTGGACTGCAGGCCGCGGACGAGCGCGTTGCGCGCGAGGATACCCGCGCCCACCATCACCGACGGGTTGGACGTGTTGGTGCAGCTGGTGATCGCCGCGATCACCACGTGGCCGTGGTCGAGCTCGAACTCGCGGCCGTCCGCGAGCTTGCAGCGGGTGACGCTCGCGCTGGCCGTCTCGACCGTCACCGCGCCCTGGGCGGGTCCATCTATATAGCTGGGGCCGCCATCGTGCGGCCGCGGGCGGTCGTTGCCGTTGGCCGGCGGATCGCTGGAGGGAAAGCTCTCCGCGGCCGCCTCGTCGCGGGCGTCGTAGTCGGTCACATAGCCGCCCAACGCCTCGCGGAAGGACTCGCGCGCGTGGCTCAGCGCGACGCGATCCTGGGGGCGCTTGGGGCCCGCCAGGCTCGGCTCAACTGTGGCTAGGTCCAGCTCGATCGTGTCCGAGAAGGTCGGCTGCTCGGAGTGCTCGTCGTGCCACAGGCCCTGCGCCCTGGCGTAGGCCTCCACCAGCGCGATTTGCTCCGGCGGGCGGCCGGTAAGCGTCAGATAGGAGATCGTCTCTGCGTCGATCGGGAAGATCGCACAGGTCGAGCCGAACTCCGGGGACATGTTGCCGATCGTCGCCCGGTCCGCTATCGGCAGGGCGGCCAGGCCGGCGCCGTAGAACTCCACGAACATGCCCACCACGCCGCGCTCGCGCAGCATCTGCGTGACCGTCAGCACGAGGTCGGTTGCCGTCGTGCCCTCCGACAGTTGCCCGCGCAGCTGGAAGCCGAGCACCTGCGGGATCAGCATCGACATCGGCTGGCCGAGCATGGCCGCCTCGGCCTCGATGCCGCCCACCCCCCAGCCGAGCACGCCCAGCCCGTTGACCATCGTCGTGTGCGAGTCGGTGCCCACCAGCGTGTCCGGATACGCCTGGGGCAGCTCGCCCGCTGGGCGCTCGTTCCCGAAGACCACCCGCGCGAGGTACTCGAGGTTGACCTGGTGGACGATCCCCGTATCCGGCGGCACCACCGCGAAGTCGTCGAAGGCGCCCTGGCCCCAGCGCAGGAACGCGTAGCGCTCCTGGTTGCGCTCGAACTCGCGCTCGGCGTTGAAGCGGAAGGAGTCGCGCGTGCCGAACGCGTCGACCTGCACCGAATGGTCGATCACGAGCTCCGCCGGCACGAGGGGGTTTATCGCCGCCGGGCTGCCGCCCATCTGCGCCATCGCGTCGCGCATCGCCGCCAGGTCGACCACCGCGGGCACGCCCGTGAAGTCCTGCATCAGCACGCGCGCGGGCGTGAACGCGACCTCCTTGCTCGGCTGCGCCTTGGCGTCCCAGCTGGCCAGCGCCTCGACGTCGGCGGCCGTCACCGACCCGTTGCCCTCGGTGCGCAGCAGGTTCTCCAGCAGCACCTTCAAGGAGAACGGCAGGCGCGCTACGTCAAAGCGCTCCTGCAGCGCGTCCAGGCGGAAGACCTCATACTCGCGCTCACCGACTGCGAGCGTGTCCTTGGCGGCGAAGCTGTCGTCAGACATGGGCACCCTCACGGGATCTCCGGGGATTGACAAGCGTCGACCCGCAGTTTCGCAGAGTCGTGGCCAGGACCCGCTCTCAGAACAAGTCCCTGCGCACGAACGTCAGCTTGACCTCCGGCCGGTTTGCGACCAGGTCATACCCCTGCTCGCGCACGCCAGCGATCAGGTGGAAGGCCTGCCTCACCGCGCCGTTGTGGTGCAGCTGGACGGAGAAGACCTTCACGCCGAGCGCTTTCAGGTCCAGCCGCGGGACAACGTCGTACTCGGAGCCCTCGAGGTCGAGCTTGAGCAGGTCGATGACCGGGTCGCCCAACTCAGACATCAGCGAGGGCAGCGATCGGCAGGGCAGATCGACGAAGTTGTCGGTCTCATACAGCCACGCAGCGGACACCGATTGACTGCCAGGATGATGGGTGGTCTGCATCGAAACCGGACCGTCCTTCAGCGCAATTCCTGCGTGATGGGCGCTGAAACGCAGCTCGCCTGCCGCCTCCTCGCGGGCCCTGACTACATATGGCTCCACAGGGTCGAACGAGCGTACGCGCACGCCGTATCCACGAATCAGGTCGAGGTCGACCGCGACGTCTCCGCCGGCGCCGACCATGTAACACATCCAGGACGCCTCGATCAGGTGCGTCGGAAACGTCCAGCCGCCCGGTACGCTGCCCAGGTCGACCAGGCCGGGGATGGCGCGAAACTCCAGACGGCGCGGCACCTCGCGCTCGAACCAGCGACGCCGCAGGGCCCTGCGAACCTTGTTGGGCCGCAGCTTCTTGAGAGTCGAGGTGTCCACGGGCGGATCATTTCACGCTCCCGCGCAGCGCAGCCATCAAGGACCCACGTCACGATATATGGTGGGTTGAGGTCGTTCGTGGGCCCTAACCGATCATCTCCGAAGCGCGCGTAACGCGCCCCTTGCCCTGGCGCTTGGAGCTCAGCAGGGCCGCGTCGCACGCCTCCAGCAGCTCGTCGGTGTTCATCGGCGCTTGCCACTGGGCGACGCCGATCGACGCCGATATGCGCCGCATGTTTCCCTCATGCAGGAAGCCCGCCTGCAGCCGCGCGAGCGCGCGCGCGGCCGCCGCGGCCGCACTGTCGAGATCGGCGTTGGGCAGGATTACGACGAACTCGTCGCCGCCGTAACGGGCGACGCGATCGAAAGAGCGAAACTCCCCCACGAGGCTCTGGACGACGCCGCGCAGCATCGCGTCGCCGGCCTGGTGGCCGTGGCGGTCGTTGACCGCCTTGAAGTCGTCGAGGTCGATCAGCAGGCACGACAGTGGGCCGCCCGTGCGCGTGGCCCGGCCGATCTCCTCATCTAGGCGCCAACGCATCGCGCGATGGTTCATGCAGCCGGTCACCGGGTCGGTGCCCGCCTCGGCGCGCGCACGCACGAGCGCGAGCGCAGTGGCCGCCTGGTCGACGAGCGTGGTCGACAGCTCGACCGCGTCGGGCGAGAAGACGTCGTCGCGGCGGCGGACCAGCACCACCACGGCCTCGACCGCTCCGCGCTCGGACAACGGAACGAGCAGCGCGCAGCTGGTCGCGCCGGTGACGGCCAGGCGGGGAATGCTGGCGTTGAGCTCGTCCGCGTCGGCCGCCAGGAAGCTGCGGCCAGTGCTCGCCACCCAGTTGACGCCCGGCGGGCGCTCGGCGCGCGGCTGCAGGTAGCTCAGGCGCCCGTCGCCCTCAAACATATAGACCGCGACCATGTCCTCGCCGCCGTCGGGCGGCGCGAGACGATGGACGTGGACCTCCTGCGCGCCCGGGTTGGACAGCAGCTCGCGGGCGAGTGCACGGAAGATCGCCTCGGAGTCGCCCGCTCCGTCTGCGAGCACGCTCAGCCTGCGCACCCCCGCCAGCAGGCCGCCGCTGTCCCCCAACGCCGAGGTATCCGTACCCGAGACGACATCCATGCCATCAATCTAGGGCATTAGGGCCCCGGCGGCCAGCGGCGCACCGGGGCCCTGTAGCGCTAACCGACGGTGACGGTGGCGCTCGAGTTGCCGACGCCCTTCTGTTTGGAAGTGAAGCCGACGCGGATCTTCGTCCTGTGCGGAGCCCCGCGGCTCAGCGACACCTTCAGGGTGGTCGCGTTGCTTGGCGCGTTGAGGGTGCGCGAGGTGCGGCCGACGCCGGAGCCCGACGCGCTGATGCGTCCCTTGGCGAACGTCTTGATCGTCAGGAAGGCCGTCCTTCCGACGAGCTTGCGACCGACCACCTGCACGCCGCAGCCAGTGATCGCGATCTTGGTGTTCTGTTTGAACTGCGCGCCGTTTTGACCGGTGATCACGGTGGGCATGACCAACGTCGGAACGCACAGGTTGCCGTTGGCCGCAAGCGCCGAGTTGGCACCTGTAGGCAGGCTCACGGTGACGCTCGTGACCGGGACATCCGGGGTGGTCGCGAAGTTGGTCGTTGTGATGCCTTTAGTGATTTTCGTGTTGCCCACCACGATCACCGTGATGCCGTCGGCCTGCAGCACCAGGTCGAGGTCGGGGAAGGCCTCTCCGCCGTGGGACACGAAGATCGCCGGCCCGGCCATTTTGGTGGGCAGCACCGGCGTGTTGGCGCGCGCGGTGCCGACCATCGAGCCAGCGGGACAGGCGAACGGGTTGGCTGCGAACGTCGCTTCCGGACATGCTTTCTGCAGCGTCGTCAAGCGCGACGGCAGCTGCTTGGGCAAAGTGACCAGGACCGATTTGATGTTCGCCTGACCGCCCGGCTGGTTGATCGTCGTTTCAATGCTTGCTCCGTTGGCTTTCGACGTTTTGCCCGTCGTCTTGGCCGAGAACGATGGCTTGAACGCAAGCCCGCCACACCCTTCGACCTGGAAGGGACTGGCCAGGTTGGCGGTCGTGCCGAGCGTGGAGACGACCGAGGATTCCACGGACTCCAGCTGGCAGTTGGTCGGGTTGATGATGTAGTTGGGCCGGCTGACACTCACACTGAGGGATCGCATCCTGATCGGGATGCCGCCCTTGATCGTCGGCAGCGTGCTCGACACCACCACGCGGGCGCTATACGGTTCCACGTTGATCTTCGCCCGAGTGACTTCTTCGCCGAGGTTGAACGGCCCGGCCACCGTCGGCACCTTGATCGCCAGCCCATACGGGGCGCCCTGGTAGGGGCCGGTCAGGTACACGTTGCCCGTGAACGGATACGGTTGGCCGGAGCCCGCGGTCACGCGGACCGTGCCGATCCAGCTGGATTCTGGGCATCCCGCGCCCGATTCCTGCGTGGCGTTGGCCTGCGCTTCGGCGCACTGCACAACGGTCGGAATCTTGCCGACCAGGCCGGGGGGCAGGACGGTGGTTAGCTTTTCCACGTACTGCTGCCCTTCGGGCCGGGTCAGGGTGAACGTGAAGGCCGTGTCTCCGCCACCCGCTGGGGGCAGCGTGGATGTGGCCTGGGTGGGAGCGAACTGGGGCGAGGAGCAGCTTTCGGTCGGAAACGCGACTTCCTTGGTCAAGGTGCCCGTTCCCGCGAACGGCCCTAGTTCGAGCTTGGTCGCACCGATTTCGCACTTGAGCGGGTTGGCCAGCGGTGCGAACGCTCCTCCATTGAAGTGGAGGATCACGTCGGTGAACGGCTGTTCCGGGTTTTCAGTGAAGTTGGTCGTCAGCTGCCCAGTCGTTGAGTTGGGTTCGACGGTCCCCTTCACGCGCACTTTGATGTTGTAAAATGTCGACTCCGCGTCGACGTAGATCGTGTACGGCGGCGCCGTGATTGGGCCGGACGCGGGCTTGCCCAGATACACATAGCCCTTTAGCGATTCCGGCGGGAGCCCTGGGACTTCAAGCGTGACCGTTCCGATCCTGCTGCTGGGCGGGCATTTGGTCGCGTTGCGCGTGCCGATCCCAATCTGTTCGGGTGTGCAGCCTTCCAGGCCAGCAGCCGCCGACGGGTTCATGGTCACGCCTTCCGGCAGCTTCAGGGTCGCCGTCCTCAGGTCGGAGGAGTCGATTTTTTCTGGGTTTGGATCGTGCAGGACCGACAGTTCCGCTGTCAGACCGTCGGTCTTGTCGGATGCCTTGGTTTCAGGCGTAAGAGCGAATTCGGGTGCGAATGGCACGAGGTTGCAACCGGCGTCGCCGATGGGGGTCGTGTAGTTCTTGCTTTCGGCTTCGCCTTTGTTGTCTTCCAGCGTGACTTTCGTGGTCGTCTGC
Source organism: uncultured Solirubrobacteraceae bacterium (assembly GCA_963745375.1). GTDB lineage: Bacteria > Actinomycetota > Thermoleophilia > Solirubrobacterales > Solirubrobacteraceae > Palsa-744. The sequence goes on from CAVUXA010000008.1 coordinate 68,408, forward strand.
GGCCCGATGCCGGTGCAGCTGGTCGCGTTGGTCAAAAAGCCACCTTTGCCGATGTTGCCTTTGAAGACCAGCCGTGAGCTAAGGAGCGGCAGCGATTCCGAGACTTTGATTTCGAAGAAGTCATGATAGTCGCTGCCGTATTCCACACCGCCTTCGATGAGGGTATGTGCGTAGAGCGGGATTTCTTTGGACAGTTTTTCCAGCGGGGTACCGGTGAACAGAAATTCCGGGAGCTGAATCGCGACTCCGAACAGCGACGACAGGCCTTTGGTCTGTTCTAGGTTGTAGACTTCCCCTTCGAGGGGGATGTCGGCAAACACGCCTTTCGCCGGTTCGACCACGATCACCACTTTGTTGTTGCCGATGACCGTGCTGTTAGGGCATTCCGGTTCAGGAAACACCCCTGCTCCGGGAATTTCTTCGCCGAAATCCTTCAGCGAGCACTTGGGCACGGCCTGGGGGTTCGTGCTCACGCCGGGAGCCACGTCGACGCGAATGTGCCGAAGAATGCCATTGGGGACGAATTCGCCTCCGACTTCTGTGTTTTTGACGGTGAAGTCGGTGATCCCGAAGTTCGGATGCCCACCAGCCTGGGTGAAGCCTTCTTTTTCGGCGTTTTCCAGTTCTTCTTTCTGCGTTTTGCCCGCTTTGCATTTGCCTTTGGAGAAAGCGTTGCAGTTAGCCGCAAAGAAGCTTTCGACACCAAAGCCCGGGGAGGCCGCCTGAGCAATCGCGGGGACGAGCGAGACGACGAGCGCCGCTACGACGAACGTCAGGATCGAGATACGGACGTGGAATCTCATGCAAGAACCTCCCTAATCGGACCAGAGCCGTGCCGGCACCCAGAGCTATACCCCGTGGGACTCCGGGCAGGCGAAAAAGTTGCGGTAGATCAACGGTCGTATTAGACGAGCCGTGCGAATGTCCTGCAAAGCCGGGAAAGACCATCGCTGGCTTGACAACAACTGGAAGAAGGCGGCCACAACTGGCAAGGCCGTCGGCCGAGGTCGGATCGGCCCCATCGACCTGGGTGACCGATCCGCACACAACGTACTACACTGCATTCGCATGCCCGAGCCTGCCCGCGGACAACTCTCGATGCGACCGTCCAAGAGGACGCTCGAGCGCCTGCGCGAACGAGCGCAACTGCTCGGACAGAAGCACACCACGCTCGCCGAGCGCTATCTCGAAGAGGGCGTACTGATGGACGAGCACCCCAACATCCACTTCGTCGACGGCGCCATGGGCCGACGCCCAGCGGTGCTAGGCACTGGGCTGGACGTGTGGGAGATCGTCGACGTTGCCAAGGACAACGGCGGCTCGGTCGCCGACACCGCCGCCTATCTGGAGATCGATCCTCGGCTGGTCGAGAGCGCCCTGCATTACTATGGCGCCAACCGCGACGAGATCGATGACCTGATCGCTCGCGTCCATGCGCTCAACGAGCGCGAGGAGAGCAGTTGGCGGGCAGCGCGGGCAGCGATCTCCGGGTGAAGCTCCTGCTCGACGAGCACATCTCCCCCGAGATCGCCCGGCAGCTTCGCAAGCGCGGACATGACGTGATCGCCGTCGGCGAGCGCCCCGGCTTGCGCGGACGTCCCGACCGCGTGCACTTCGCCTGCCTGCCCGACGAGCAGCGGGCGATCGTGACTCGCGACCTCGCCGATTACAGGCCGCTGCTCGCCGAGAGCCTACGCCGTGGGACAGCCACCTACGGCCTGATCTGCGTTCCCCGACGTTTCGCGCTGAATCGCCAGGGCATCGGACGCCTCGTGCTCGCGCTCGACGCGCTCCTGCATGAGCATCCGCAGCCCGACGGCGCGATCGCAGCGGGCGGCGAGCTCTGGCTCCAGGATCCCATTGAGTAGCAGCTACCCGGCAGCTGTCCCGAACGCGAGAGCGGCTACCGCGTACTTGCCCTGGCGGCGCCTCGGTAGCGCAAGCTCAAGGACCCCAACAGTCACGAGTACCAATCGGCGAATGGTTCGGTCTCATTCACGCGGAGCCTTCCGCGGCCGAAGTAGGCAAGCTCCTCACCACGTGCTGGGGCGCCTTTCGTGGCCGAACGGCAAACGATCCCTCGCTCTCCTGCATCCCAGGCGAGTTGCCCGATCGGCTGACAGACTCCGTGGGGAATGATCCGGCCTCGGCCGTCGAGACGGTAGGTCGTGGGCAGGCTCACGGCCCGTAGTCCAGCGTCCGTCACGGCGTTGACGTAAACATCGTCGGGAACGGTCGTGCTGACGAGCATTGGCCCCGTGTGGCCCAGTCGAAGGCATTGCTGAGCTCATCGAGCACGAGTGCCTCATCTCCGGCCACGATCGCCTCGAGTCTCGACCGGTCGCCATATGCCGCCGCAGGACGCCGGACTACGCCTGCGATGCGGTCCGGCTTGAGCTTCGCGGTGAGCAAGTCGGCGATCGCGTCGAGCGTCGCAAGCTTCTCCTGGCGCTCTCCGGGAACACCGCGCGCCTCCCATTGTTCGATCGCCTGGCGACGCACGCCAAACAATCGGGCGAGCTCAGTGCGGCTGACGCCCAGTACCGATGCGATGCGGCCGAGGGGCGTCCTAACGCGTGCCAGCTCATCGCCAACCGCGCGGTAGAAACGTACGGCATCCTCGTCACTTAGCGCCCACGTCGGTAGATGGTGCACACGCGGAAGACCAAGCGGCTTGGTGTCTCGCAGCATCAACCGAAGCTGCGCGACGAACGCCACCGCCGTACCTCGACCGACGCCAAGCGTCCCGACCCACTCGCTGAACGGCGCACTCATCGCCTCCTGGTCCAGCGCTGCTTTGAGCCAGCGTACGGACTCCTCGCCCTTGCCGCCCTGTGTCTTTACCTCGCCCAGCAAGACGACATTGTGCGCTTCATCGAAAACGATCAGGTCAGGGCGTGCCTTGCCGACAGCATTGAGCATTCGGCTTCCAAGCTGACGGTAGGCCTCGACATAGGCACGGACCTGCGCACGCTCGCCTACCAGCGCGTCCGGCGGGGCTATCGGCCATCCCCCGCCGGGGTCAACGCCGTCGCCGGCCCAAACCCCACCCGCAGCAGCGCCCCCCCGCCCGGGGCGTTCTCGGCCTTCACGAACCCGCCGCCCGCCTCGGCCGTCTGGCGCACGATCGCCAGGCCCAAACCCGAGCCTGGCAGCCCGCGCGCGGCCTGCGCGCGGTAGAAGCGGTCGAACACAAACGGCAGGTCCTCCTGGGCAAAGCCCGGCCCGTGGTCGCGCACGCTCAGCACGCCGTCCTTCAGCGCGATCTCCACCGCTGCACCCTCGGGGCTCCACTTGCGCGCGTTGTCCACCAGATTGGACACCGCGCGCGCGATCCGTTCGGGCTGGCCGCTCACGAGCGTCTGCTCGAGGTCCAGATCGAACGCCATCTCCCCCCGCCTGCGCGCGCTGTCCACGGCCGTGCGCACCACCTTGTCCAGCCTCACCTCGTCGCGCGCGCCCTCCGGAGCCGCGCCGCGCGCCAGCTCGACCACATCCGCGACCAGCGCGGTCAGCTCGTCGAGCTCCGCCACGATGTCCGCTCGCAGCGCTGTTTGCTCCTCGGGCACCAGCCGCTGGGCCTCGCCCAACGTCTGGATGTTCGCGCGCAGCGACGAGATCGGCGTGCGCAGCTCGTGGCTGGCGTCCGCGATCAGGTGGCGCTGGGCCGCCACAGAGCGCTCCAGCGCGTCCAGCGTCGCGTTGAAGCTCGCCGCCAGCCGGCCCAGCTCGTCGCCGCCCGCCACCTCCAGCCGCCGCGACAAATCAAGGCTTCCCGTGAGCGTCTCCGTGTTCGCGGTGAAGCGCGCGATCGGCGCGAGCGCCGTGCGCGCCACCAAAGCGCCCGAGCAATGCCGCCAGAACGATGCCGCCCACGCCGATCAGCACGAGGATCAGCAGCAGGTGGCCCAGCTCGTGGTCGACCTGCGTCAGCGGCTGGGCCACCATCACCGCGCCGGCCATGCCGTCCTGATGACCCGATCCCCCGCCGGTGCCCACTGTCAGCACGCGCAACCGGGTCCCCTTGACGCTCCTGTCCGTCAGGCTGCTGCCACTGGCGCTTGCCGCGATCGTCCGGTCCTGCGCCGTCAGCGCGATCGTCGCCGACGACGCCCCCTGCCCGCCCGGAACGAAAATCGTGCCCTGCGGCGAGATGAACTGCACGTAGCCCGACGCCGCCCCGAACGGCTCCGGTTGCACGCTGCCGGGAAACCCGCCCTGACCCGCAGGGCCGCCCGGTCGGCCGAGACCGCCATCGCCTCCCGGGCCGCCGCCGCCATGAGGCCCCATCAACCCCCGCGCGCGGTCGCGCAGCGCGCTGTCCACTTCGCCACGCAGGTCCGAGCGCACAGCCGCGTACGCGCCGATCGCGGCCGCGAGCACAGCCAGCGCCACGCACACGCTGGCCACCGCCGCAATGCGCGTGCGCAGCGTCATAACCCGCATGCCAGCTCGATCGGTCGCGCTCACGGCTCGCGCAGCGCGTAGCCCACGCCGCGCACCGTATGGATCAGCTGGCGCGCGCCCGCGCCCTCCAGCTTGCGGCGCAGGTAGCCCACGTACACGCGCAGCGCGTTGGACGCCGGTCCGAAGTCATAGCCCCACACGCGGTCATAGATCACGCTGTGCGACAGCACCCGGCGCGGGTTGAGCATCAGCAGCTCCAGCAGCTGGTACTCGGTCCGCGTCAACTCCACGAAGCTGTCGCCCACCTGAGCCCCATGGCGATCGGGGTCCAGGCGCACCTCCGCGAAGGACAGCGCGTCGAGGTCCTCGCTCTGCGGGTTTGCGCGGCGCAGCAGCGCCCGCAGGCGTGCCTTCAGCTCGTCCACGTCAAACGGCTTGACCATGTAGTCGTCCGCGCCCGCATCCAGGCCGTCAATGCGATCCGCCACCGCATCGCGCGCGGTCAAGATCAGGATCGGCACCCTGCTGCCCAACCGCACGCGCCTGCACACCTCCAGGCCGTCGATGCCCGGCAGCCCCACGTCCAGCACCACCGCATCAGGCTCCGTCTGCGCGAGCAGCTCCAGCGCCTGCTCGCCGTCCTGGGCCACCTGTACCTCATAGCCCGCCAGCATCAACGCCCGCCGCAGCGCCTCACGCAGCGCCCGGTCGTCGTCCACCACGAGGATCGTCACGAGTCAGATTCTCGCGCGCTCACGGACGCCAGTGCGGCCGCGCGGCCCTGGCAGTCATACAGTCCGCCCGATTGTGTGGAGCCCGCGCGCGCTCCGGGCCCAGCGCTTGCGCCGGCAGACGACGCCGTCGACAGCGTGACCCGCTCGCACACCTGTGCTACCGCCGCCATCGCTGTGCGTGCACCCGTGCGCGTATCGCCCGGCAGGCCGCCGCCGAACGCGCTGGACCCTTCGTCTACCACCCAGCGGATCTTGCCCGTGCGCACCTCCTGAGAAAGCCACGACAGCGACACGTCGCTCTCGCGGCCCGAGAAGCCGCCGATGCCCGCCACGCTCGCGTCATCAGCCAGGATCGCCGACGCAGCGCTCGACTGGCTGGACACCGCGATCGTGCCGCCGCCGTGCTGCTTGACGTATGAGAGGTAGGGCGTCAGCGACGTGCGACCGCCGATCGGCGCGCCGATCGCGCCGCCAGCGCGCAAGCCACCACGGCCGAGGCCGCCTACCGCGCCACCGGCACCGGGGCCAAAGAGCATGCCCGTCGACCCGCCCGGCGCTCCCGGGAACGCGCCCCCGGGAGGCCCGCCCTGGACGCCCGCCGGGGGACCGCCAACGCCGCCCGCCGGGAGACCGCCCGGGCCGGCCGATCCGCGCAGGCCACCGAAACCGCGTGCGCCGCCCGGGCCGCCGAAGCCACCCGTCGCGACCGACGCCGGCCCGCCCTCCGGGAACGTGCCGCTCGTGGCGTGGCCAAGGGTGTCGAACGCCCATACGCCTGGCGCCAGCAGCGGCGCTGCCAGCGCCCCGCCGAGTGCGGCCATGCGCACGCGGCGATCGCCAAACGCGGCCAGCGCGACCGCCACGACCACGCCCACCACGATCAGCACAGCCGGCAGCCAGGTCAGCTGTCCGGCGTAGTCGCCACGAACCACGAGCTCGACGATGACGCCCGCGGCCACGGCCAGCGGGGCGAGGACCCGCGCGCTGCGCCCGCCGCGGAGCAGCTGGGCCGCGCCCGCGCCGACCAGCGCGGCGACGAACGGCGCGAGCAGCGACACGTAGTAGGGATGAAAGATGCCGCCGGCCGCGCTGAACAGCACGGCGGTGGTCACAAACGCGCCGCCCACCGCCAGCAGCCAGCCACTGCGCGCGTCCGAGCGCCGCAGGCGACTGGCCAGCAGGATCGACAGGCCGGCCACCAGCGCAAAGCCCAACAGCCAGCCGGCCTGGCCGCCAAGCGCTTGGTTGAGCAGCCGCAGCGGGCCGGGTGTGCCGCCGAACATCGTCCCCCCACCCGCGCCCGCGCCGCCCGGCCCGCCCGTCTGGCCGTCCACGCGACCGACGCCGTTGTATTCGAAGATCAACGACAGGATGCGGTTGTCGCTCGTGCCTGATATCCACGGGCGCTGGCTCGCCGGGGTCAGTTCCACCAGCAGCGGCCAGGCGCCGCCCACAACCAGCATCGCCGCGCCGCCGATCAGCAGCTGGCCCAGCGCGTGCACGCGTCGGCGCACGGCCGGCGCCGTCCACAGCCACGCGGCGGCGATGCCCGGCACAACGACCAGCGCGACGAGCATCTTCGTCTCGAACGCCAGGCCGACGCACACGCCCGCGGCCACCAGCCAGCGGGTGCTGCGGCTGTCCAGCGCGCGCACGGTGCACCACAAGGCGGCCACGCACAGCAGCACCAGCAGCGCGTCCGGGTTGTTGTGCCGGGAGACCGCAACCGTGATCGGCGTCAGCGCCAACGCGAGGCCCGCCACGAAGCCGCCAACGCGGCCGAAGCGCCTGCGCACTAGGTCGTACACGAGCGCCACGCTCGCCACGCCCATCAGCGCCTGGGGCACGAGGATGCTCAGCGAGTGAAAGCCGAATACGCGCACCGACAGTGCCTGCACCCACAGCGAAAGCGGTGGCTTGTCGACGGTCATCACGCCGCCCTTGTCCAGCGACGCGAACAGGAAGTCGTGCCAGCTTGAGCTCATCGACCTGACAGCCGCCGCGTAGTATTCGTTGGCCCAGCCGTTGCGTGACAACGCCCACAGGTTCAGCGCCGCCGCGAGGGCCATCACGCCCAACAGCTCCGGACGCGCTACCAGTGCCCGAGCCCTGGCTCGCAGGCCCCACTCGATGCCTACAGGTGACCAGCTGCGTTGCCGCGTGTGCCCGACCGGCTCCGCTGCGGCTGTAGGTGATGCGGCTGAATGTGTCTCCCATGAATAGCTCATGGCGAGAGCATCGACGTCCGCTGTAGGAGCGAGCTTTGGCGAACGTCTGAGATTTATAAGTTTGGAGTGCGTTCGTTGTGAGGGCCCACGACCCGATATCTGCCGGGGTTGAGGCGGCCATTCCGCGGTCTCATACGCCACCCACGATGCTCGACGTGCCACCAGCACGCCTGCGCTCGCGTGCGGCGTCTGCGATCCACGGCCCGGCCACCTCAACCCACCATTCACCGGGTCGTGGGCCCTTAGTCAATCAAGCGCCTGCCCAGTTGCCTGATCGCCAGTCGCCACATCAGCAGCGCAAAGACGACCAGCACGCCCGCGTGCACGAGGTCGGTGCTCACGAATTCGCCCTGCGACGCGTCGCGCACCAGCTGCACGCAGTGATACAGCGGATTGACCTGCGCCACCGCGCGAACGCCAGCCGGCAGCGATGTGATCGGAAAGAACGTGCCCGCCACCAAAAACAGCGGCGTGAGCACCGCGCTGGTTATGTAGTTGAAGTTGTCGATCGTCTTGGCCACCGCAGCCACCGTCACGCCGAACGCCGCAAAGCCAAAGCCGGTGACGAAGCCGATCAGCGGGACGAGCAGCATGCCCGCGTTCGGCTTTACCCCGAACGCGATGCCGACCAACAGCGGCGCCAGGCCATAGGCGCCCGCGCGCACCGAGATCCACAGGATCTCCGCGGTGATCAGCTCCTCCACGTCGACCGGCGCGGCCAGCATCGCGTCGTAGGTGCGCTGGAACTGCCAGCGGATGAACGTGTTGAACATGCCCGGGAAGGCCGAGCTGAACAACACCGCTGTCGCGACCACACCCGTGGCCACGTACTGCACGTAGGTCAGGTGACCGACGTGGTGCTTGACCAGCGCTCCCAGGCCCAGGCCAAACGCGAGCAGGTAGATCGTCGGCTGTACGATCGACGAGAACGTGGTCGCCTTCCAGTAGCGCCCGAAGATCGCCACGTCGCGGCTCATCACCCCCGCGAGCGCCGCCGGTTCCAGGCGGCCCACGCGGCGGACGGGTGGGCGGGCTTCAGATCCGGCTCCCGCCGGGCCCTGCGGGGAGGCGAGCGGCTCGGCTACAGGCGGGATGGCAGACCCGCGCGCGCTCATTCGATGTCCTCGCCCGTCAGCGTTACGAACGCGTCCTCCAGGTTGGCCGGGCGGCGCACGCCCTCCGGCGCCAGTCCGTTGAGGGTCTCCGCGCGCATGATCGCCACCGCCGGGCCGCTGCGCCTGCTCTGCCAGCCGTTGCGAGCCGCCAGCTCGCCGACCTGCGCGAGGCGCTCGGGCGGGCCATACACCTCCAGCACCTGCTCGCCCGCGTGCGCGCGCACCAGCTCTGCGGGCGTCCCCTGCGCGATGACCCTGCCCTGCGACATCACCGCCACGGTGTCCGCCAAGCGCTCGGCCTCCTCGATGTAGTGCGTGCTCATCAGCACCGTCACGCCGCTCGCACGTAGCCCGTCGATCAGCGTCCATAGCTCCTGGCGCACCTGCGGGTCGAGGCCCACCGTGGGCTCGTCCAGCAGCACCAGCCGCGGGCGGTGGATCAACCCGCGCGCCACCAGCAGCCGGCGGCGCATGCCACCCGACAGCTCCTTGACGATCGTGTCCGCGCGGGGGACCAGGTTGGCGATCTGCAGCGCCCGCCCCACCGCCGCCGCACGCTCGGCCCGCGGCACGCGGTACAGGCGCGCGAACACCGTCAGGATCTGCCTGCACGTGAGCTCCACGTCCAGGTTGTCTAGCTGCGGCACCACGCCCATCTCCAGGCGCGACTGCTTGGACTCGCGCGGCAGTTCGTAGCCGAGCACTGAGATGCTGCCCTCGTCGGCCAGCGTCTGCGCGGTCAACATCCGCATCGTCGTCGACTTGCCCGCCCCGTTTGGGCCGAGCAGGCCAAAGCACACGCCCGGGCGGACCTCCAGGTCCAGGCCGTTGACCGCCACGATCTCGCCAAAGCGCTTGCGCACGCCCGCCAGCCTGATCGCCGGCGCCGCGCCAGCGCCTGCGGTGGTGCCCGGCTGCTGTGCGCGCTCATCTGCCACGACCGACACTGTAGGGCCGGTCGGGGGATGTGTTCCGTCGCTCGCAGCGATAGCCATGGTTATACGGCGCCCGGTGGTGGATCATAGGCCGGATGTCGATCGCAGCAGCGCCGAATCTCGGACGCCAGTCCATATCCGCGGCGACCATAACGGCCCGATACTGACTCGGACCGTTTGACTCCTCTGCTTATTACGCCAATTGACCGATGCGGCCCAAAGTCCCCCAGATCGTCGCCCTCGGAGGGGGCGGCTTCTCGATGGAGAAAGACGGCTCCCTGCTCGACGACTACGTGCTCGGGCTCACCCAGGCCGATCGCCCCCGGGTGTGCTTCCTGCCAACCGCCTCCGGTGACGCAGACCACTACGTGGTGCGCTTCTACCGCCGTTTCTCCTCCGGCTGCGAAGCTAGCCACGTATCGCTGTTTCGCCGCGACCAAGGCACAGGCGGGGTCGAGGATCATCTCGCGACCCATCTGCTCGGGCAGGACCTCATCTATGTCGGCGGCGGCAACGTCGTCAGCATGCTCGGCGCCTGGCGCGCGCACGGGCTCGACGCGATCCTGCGCAAAGCGTGGCGCAGGGGCGTCGTCCTGTGCGGTCCCTCAGCCGGATCGTTGTGCTGGTTTGAGCAGGCGCTGAGCGCCTTTCACGGCGCGCCCCGGCCCGTTCGCGGGCTGGGGCTGCTGCCATACTCCAACTGCGTGCACTACGACGCCGAGCCCGAGCGCCGCGCCGAGTACCACCGTTTCGTCGGCGACGGCATGCGCGACGGCTTCGCCGTTGAGGACGGCGTGGCGTTGCACTTTCGCGCGACCAACCTGCTGCGGGTGGTCAGCTCACGTCCCGACGGAAGCGCCTACCTGGTCCAGGCTGGAGGCGATGGCGTGGTGGAGACGCGCCTGCGGGCTACCCACCTTGCAGACGCGGGCGCCCTGCAGCAGGCCGACCCGTCGACGCCCTTGCTCTCGGCAGCTGATCCGGTCGCAGCGTGAGCCAAGACAGCCAAGCGCCTGTCGACGAGCGGTTGATATTCGCGATGGGCGGCGGCGGCTTCACGATGGAGCCGAACAACCCGCTGCTCGACGACTTCGTTCTGTCGCTCGCGCGGAAAAGCGTGCCGCGCGTCCTCTTCTTGCCGACGGCGTCCGGGGACACCACCAGCCAGATCAACGCCTTCAAGGCCCGCTTTACAGACCGCACCTGCGTGCCCGAACACCTTTCCCTGTTTCGCCTGCGCGAGTCCACCCGCACCCTGCAGGAGACGGTGCTCGCCCAGGACATCGTCTACGTGGGCGGCGGATCCATGCGCAACCTGTTGGCCATCTGGCACGCCCACGGCCTGGACCGCCTGCTCGTCGACGCCTGGCAGCGGGGCATTGTCCTGGCGGGGCTCAGCGCCGGGGCGATGTGCTGGTTTGGAGCCGGCATCACGCGATCGAGCGGGCCGCCTGAACCGATCGCCGGGCTGGGTCTGCTCGAAGGGATCGCTGACCGTCCACGCCGACGGCGAGCCCGAGCGCCTGCCCGTGTGGCTGACAGGCGTGCGCGACGGCACGCTGCCAGGCGGCTGGGCGGTGGACGATGGCGTCGGTCTTTTGTTCCGCGGCAGGCAGCTCGAGCGGATCGTCGGATCGCGCCCCGGTGCCGGGGCCGAGCGTGCGGACGCAATCGAAGGTGAGCTCGTCCGCCATCGCCTCACGCCCCAGCTGCTGCACGGCAACCTGCGCGGCGGTCTCACTGGCGACGACGACGCCGTCCAGGAGCTGCGCCAAGTGCACATGCTGCGGCGGGGCATCCGCAGCGGACGCGGCTGAGCGGCTTGCGCTCAACACCGCGCGATCGTGTCAGGCCGACGTGGCTTCCTCGAGCGCTGCCGCCAGCTCCACCATGCTGACGCCCAGGCCCCGTGCGATCCCTCGGACGGTCAGCCAGCCTGGGTTGTTCAACCCTCGTTCGATCCGCGACAGCGCCGACGCCGTGATGCCAGCATCAAACGCCAACTGTTCCTGTGTGATCTTACGGTCCTCTCGCAGCCGTCTGACAAGCGCCGCTAGAACCTGATCCGGCTCCTCCCGCACCTGAGAAACATGTCGTAGTCCTAGGGTCAAAGTCCAGGGTTCATAGTCCCAGGACTAAAAGCCTTGTAGTGTTTCGTCCGCCCAGCCATCCCCACAGATGGTTCTCCTGGGCGAAGGCGCGGCGCACGCCCCTTGGAGCGCTGCGCCAACCACGCCGGGAGTCCCCGGGTACGGTTCCCCGGGGACCCCGGCGCAGGTCCACGCCGTAGCCGTGGGCGCGCGTGACATCGCGACGGCCTTGTGGATCCGCGCTGCGCCCTACTCCTGCTCGACCCAGTCGAAGGAGCGTGTGACCGCCTTCTTCCACTGGCGGTACTCGCGTTCGCGCCGGTCCTCGTCCATCTGCGGCTCCCAGCGCTTGTCCTCGGACCAGCGCTCGCGCAGCTCGTCCTGGTCTGACCAGAAACCCACCGCCAGCCCCGCCGCGAAGGCCGCGCCGAGCGCCGTGGTCTCTGTCACTGCCGGGCGCACCACCGGGACGCCCAGCACGTCCGCCTGGAACTGCATCAGCAGCTCGTTCGCCGTCATGCCGCCGTCGACCTTCAGCTCGCCGAGGGGCACGTCTGCGACCGTGTTCGCCTCGTCCACCACCTCGCGGCTCTGCCACGCGGTCGCCTCCAGCGCCGCGCGCGCGATATGTCCCTGGTTGGCATAGGCGGTCAGCCCCACGATCACGCCGCGCGCATCGTCGCGCCAGTAGGGCGCGAACAACCCCGAGAACGCCGGCACAAAGTACACACCGCCATTGTCATCCACCGTGCGCGCCAGATCCTCTACTTCGGGGGCGCTCTTGATCAGCTTGAGGCGGTCGCGTAGCCACTGGATCAGAGCGCCGGTCACCGCTATCGAGCCCTCCAGCACATATCTGGGGCTGCCCTCGCCCAGCTTGTAGCCGAGCGTCGTCAGCAGCTTGTGCGAGCGCACGATCTCCTCGCCTGTGTTCAACAGCAGGAATGACCCCGTGCCATACGTGTTCTTCGCCTCGCCGCGCGAAAAGCAGGTCTGGCCGAACAGCGCTGCCTGCTGGTCGCCGAGGATGCCAGCGATCGGGCGCCCGCCCACGGCCGTGCCCGACGCCTCGCCGTAGACCTCGCTGGAGGAGCGGATCTCCGGCAGCATCGAGCGCGAAATGCCCATCAGCTCGAGGCTCGGCTCGTGCCAGTCGAGGCTCTCCAGGTCCATCAGCATCGTGCGGCTGGCGTTGGTCACGTCGGTCACGTGCACGCCGCCCTTGGCACCTCCCGTCAGGTTCCACAGCACCCACGTGTCCATCGTCCCGAACGCCAGCTCGCCGTTCTCCGCGCGCTCGCGCGCGCCGTGCACGTTCTCCAGCAGCCACGCCACCTTGGGACCCGAGAAGTACGTCGACAGCGGCAGGCCCACGCGCTCGCGCAGGCGGTCGGAGCCGTGATCGCCCGCGAGCTCACGCACGAGCTGGTCGGTGCGCGTGTCCTGCCAGACGATCGAGTTGTGGATCGGCGCGCCGCTCTCGCGGTCCCACACCACCGTGCTCTCGCGCTGGTTGGTGATCCCGATCGCCGCCACATCGCCCGCCTGCGCAGCGGACTTCGCCAGCGCCCCGTCGATCACCTCACGCGTGCGCCGCCAGATCTCGCCCGCGTCGTGCTCCACCCAGCCGGCCCTCGGGTTGATCTGCTCGTGCTCGCGCTGGTCTACCGCCGCGATCCTGCCATCCTTGTCGAACAGAATGAAGCGGGTGCTGGTCGTCCCCTGATCGATCGCTCCGATGTACTTGGCCACCGCCTAGCCCTCCTCGATGCTCGCGACCGCGGCGGCGATCGTCGCCGGATGGTCGTAGGGCTGCATGTGCCCTCCGTAAACCATCACGAGGCGAGAGTTAGGCAGCTCGGCCGCGAGGCGACGCCCGTAGATCGGCTTGACCAACTCATCATCGTCACCTTGAATCACGATGGCTGGCGCGCGGATCTCGCCGAGGTGCTTGTCGATCTGCGCGATTACGCCATTTGCTGCAAGTGTCTCGCCGGCCCACGCCTCCAAATTGCCGTGGGTCATGTTGATCGCCAGCAAGCGGTGGCGGTGTGCGGCCACAACCGGCAGCGGATGGAACGCTTCGCTGTCGCCCATGTTCACCGACGCCGTGAGGAGCAGTTGGCCAAACGTTGCGTTGGCTACCTGTCTGATGATCGGTAGCTGCAGAAACTTCACCGCGTGTGCCTGCACGTCGGTGAGGTCACCGATCTTCTGACCGGCGGCTGCCGCGTCGACGAGCACGAGGCCACGAGCGTCGCTCGGATAGCGCTCGGCGAACCCGAGCGAGATCGTCCCGCCATAGGAATGGCCTACCAGGATCGGCCGTGTGACATGGAGCTTTGTCAGGAGTTCGTGAATGATTTCCAGCTGGCGGTCGAAGGGCACATAGCCGCCGCTGGAATAGCCAAAGCCGGGACGGTCGATCGCAATCGTGCGATGGCCCGCCAGCAGCGGCGTGACGTCTTCCCAGTCCTCGGCCGTCCCTGGCAGGCCGTGGATCAGCACGACGGGCGTCCCCGCTCCAGGATGTTCGATGTAGTGGATCCTCAGCTTGCCGATTTGCACGAACGAGCCGGTTGGCCTGGGCTCGGCAGGTAGGCGCCCGTAGGTCCAGTTGAGCACGACGACCACGACTGCCAGCACCCCAACAACGCCCAGCAGCAGTCTGCGGATCGAAATACCTCGGCGCACAACGCGCAGCGTACCCGCCGTCTACCCTCCGATCGGGGCTCGCGCGTTGCCACCCCAGAAGACCTGGCTGCCGAGCATGCCGATGATGTGGATCAGCACGAGGTTCAGGACCATCGACTTGGCCGTAGCCCTGCCCACCCCCACCGGGCCACCGCTAGCCGTATAGCCGTAGTAGCAGGCGACCAGCACGATCACCGTGGCCATGGTCATCCCCTTGATCAAACTGAAGATCAGATCGGGCGCGTTCTGGAACTGCCAGAAGATCAGCAAGTAGCCGCCCTGAGAGACATAGCCGATCTGATCCACGATCGCGATGTAGGAGCCCAGGTAGGCGACCCCGATCGCGGCCAGGTACATGAACGGCAAAGCGATCCATGCGGCCAGCAGGCGCGTAGCGCACAGAAACGCCACCGAGTCGATGCCCATCACCTCCAGCGCGTCGATCTCCTCTGAGATCCGCATCGCGCCCAGCTCGGCCACGATGCCCGTGCCCACCTTCGCCGCCAGCATGTAGCCGAAGGCGTAAGGAACCGCCTCGCGCAGGTTGCAAAGGCCGGCGAACAGGCCCGCGTAGTTGGGCGTGCCGATGGACTGGTTGAAGTACGCCGCCTCGATCCCACAGGTACCCAGGCCGATGAAGAACACCAGGCTCCAGATCACCAGCGTGGAGAAGATGATCAGGATGCCTGCCTGGCGCAGCGTCTCGCCGAAGAAGCGAAACACGCGCCCGCCGTATACGTCGCCCACGATCGTGCTGGCGAAGCGCGCAATCTCCCCGGTAACAGACAGCCATTGGCGAGGAATCGCAAAGAACTCGTTCAAGTGATCGTTTCCCCAAGTAGAGCAACGAAATGCGGTGCCGGCACTCGATCGTGTGCCCAATTAATGGATCTCGACCATTGTTCCGGACCTAAGTATACACTTAGCCAGCGTCAGTGGCTCCTGAGCAAGCTACGCCGGCTCCCAGAAGTCAGCTATCACGGGTCCGCGATCGCCCAGCAGCTTCCCGCGTGAGCTCGAGTTGCAGTTCGCTGACGCCGTAGCCGCGACGGGTTGTAATGAAGCCAGCGCTTCTCAGGAGCGTCGGCGCAGCGGTGTTGTCCGAGAAAGCGCTCGCGGTGAGCGTCGCGATCGCGTTCGCACGAGCGCGCACGATGACCCGGCCGAGCAGCTCACGTGGCCTCTCCCGCCTCGACCCCGCCCGCCATCAACCCCGCGAGCTTCGCCGGCGTGTCATGGTCGGGCAGCGGCGTGTAAAGGATGAGCCGCTGCTCGACGTCGTCGCTGGGGTGAAAGACGGCGTGGGTGAACGACATGAGCCCGGCGATCGGGTGGCGCAGATCCTTGCGCGCGGAGCCGCTTTGGGAGACCTCATGGCGCTCCCACGCGTCGGCGAAGTGGCGGCTGCTGCTGCGTAGGGCGGCGATCAGCGCCTCGAACTCGGGGTCACCCATGTGGCGGGCGCTGTCGGCTCTCAGCTTGGCGACGAGCAGCCGCGAGCTGGCCTTCCAGTCGGTGAACATCTCGCGCCGGGCGGGGTCGGTGAACGTGAGCCACGCGTGATTGCGCCGGCCGCGGGGGATGCGGCCGAGGTCGCCGAGCAGCACGACCGCCGCGTGGTTCCACGCGAGGTAGTCCCAGCGGCGCCCGAGGATGAACGCGGGGTTCGGCCCGAGGTTGGCGATCAGGCGGCGCAGCGACGGGGACACTCGCTCGGCGGGGCTGTTGCACGGCGGCGGCTCCTCGCCGCGGCCGAGCAGCACGAGGTGGGTGCGCTCGGCTCGGTCGAGGCGCAGCGCCCGCGAGAGCGCCTCGAGCACATCGAGCGACGCGCGCACGTCGCGCCCCTGCTCGAGCCATGTGTACCACGTGGCGCCCACGCCGGCGAGCTGCGCGACCTCCTCGCGGCGCAGGCCGGGGGTTCGCCGCCGCCCGCCATTGGGCAGGCCGACGTCCTCCGGTTTGAGGCTCGCACGGCGGCTGCGCAGGAAATGGGCCAGCTCCTCGCGCCGGCGCTCGCGCGAGCGGGCTTTCTCACGAACCGCCCCCCGCCGGGCGTTGCCGTCTGCGGTGGCTATCAAGGCCGGCATGTCCTGCACTGAGGCTGGCATGTTCTCTACCAGGATAAACGATCCTCTACTACCTGGATAAAAACCTCTCACACTGAACTCATGAGCGCAACTACGAGCATACCCACAGCCAAGCAAACCGCCGAGTCGAACGCGACGACATTCGCCCACAAAGCCGTACTACCCGTCGTCTGCCTGGCGCAGTTCATGGTGATCCTCGACGTGTCGATCGTCAACGTGGCGCTGCCGGCGATCCACGACGGCCTCGGCTTCTCCACCTCCGGCCTGCAGTGGGTGGTCAACGCGTACACGCTCACCTTCGCGGGCTTTCTAATGCTCGGCGGTCGCTGCGCGGACCTGCTGGGGCGCGGGCGCGTGTTCCTGGTGGGCACCGCGCTGTTCTCGCTCTCCTCGCTCGTGTGCGCGCTGGCGGACACGCGCGGCCTGCTGCTGGGCGCGCGAGCGCTGCAGGGCTTCGGCGGCGCGATTCTCTCGCCGGCGACGTTGTCGATCGTGACGAGCTCGTTCCCCGCTGGACCGGCGCGCAACCGCGCGGTTGGCATGTGGGGGGCGATGGGCGCACTGGGAGCGTCCTCGGGTGTGCTGCTCGGCGGGCTGCTCACACAGGGCTTGGGCTGGCCGGCGATCTTCGCAGTGAACCTGCCGCTTGGCGCGATCGTGATCGCGATCGGCCTGCGCGTGATCGCGGCCTCCGAGAGCGAGCGCACCGGGCGCCACTTCGACGTGGCGGGCGCGGTGCTGATCACCGCGAGCCTCGTGAGCTTGACGTTCGGGATCGTGCGTACCGACACGCTCGGCTGGGGCTCGGCAGGCGTGCTCGGCCCGCTCGCGAGCGGACTCGCGCTGCTGCTCGCGTTCGTGTACGTGGAGGGACGCGTGGCGCGCGACCCGCTGATCCCCCTCGGCGCCCTTCGCACCGGGCAGCTGCGGGCGGCGAACGCTGTCGTGACGCTGCTTTACGCGGCGTTCTTCCCGGTGTGGTTCTTCCTCACGCTGTACCTCCAGCAGGTGCTGCACTACGACGCGATCGACGCGGGGCTGTCGTTCCTGCCGATGACCGTGTCGATCTTCATCGCGTCGACGTTCGCGCCGCGGCTCGTCGCCCGCTTCGGCGTGCGGGCGCTGATCACGCTCGGCATGCTGTGCGCGACCGCCGGCATGGCTCTGCTCGTGGGGGTCGCGCCCGGCGGCTCGTATCCGGCGAGCGTGCTCCCCGGGGCGACGCTCGCGGCGATCGGCTTCGGCATGTCGCTGGTGCCGGCGACGATCGTCGCGATGCACTCACTGCCACCCCAGCAGAGCGGCCTTGGCTCGGGGCTGCTGAACACCTCGCGGCTGATGGGCGGCGCGCTGGGGCTGGCGGTGCTGAGCACGATCGCCAACGCGCAGACTCGCGCGCAGACCGGCGTGAGCGCCGCCCACGCGCTGACCAGCGGCTTCGACCTCGCATTCGCCATCGGCGCGCTGTTCGCGCTCGCCGGCGCGCTCGCTGCGGGCATGCTCCTGCGCAGCCCCGCTCCGCGCCCGGCTGTCGCGATGACCCCCGCCGACAAGGCGGAGGTCGAGGAGGGCGAGGCGTTGGCCGCCTGATCGCAAGCGGCGGCTCTGGACTGGCCGCTTCCCAGGGCTGGAGGCGCGCCTGCGCCCCCCGCCACATCCATAGTATCGCTGCAAGGGGGGCTTGTTTCAAGCCCCAGATGTGCTCCATACTCGCCCGTCGCAAACGACGAAGGGAGCAACGCGATGGGTACGGAGGAGCATGCGCCGGCGATCGCTGGAGGCAATCCGACGGGGATCGACACACTCCAGACCGACTGCTACGTGTTGGGTTTCCAAGAGATCGACGAGACGCAGGTTGCGGTCGTTGGCGGCAAGGGCGCACGCCTGGGGGAGCTTGCGCAAATCGAAGACATCCCCGTGCCGCCTGGCTTTTGTGTGACGACGAACGCCTTCCGGACGATCATGGCGGAGGCCCCTTCGATCGACGATCTGCTCGATCGGTTGTCGCGCCTTGACCCGCGCGACCGGAACGCGATCCGCAAGCTCAGCGCGGAGACCCGCCGGACCCTCGAAGGGATCGCCATCCCCGACGATGTGGCCGCGGCGATCACCCTCGCGCTCGCCCGTCTCGGGGAGCAAGCCGCCTACGCCGTCCGATCGAGCGCGACGGCAGAGGACTTGCCGACGACCTCCTTTGCAGGTCAGCACAACACGTACCTGAACGTCGTGAGGCCGGCCGCGATCCTCCAGAACGTCAGCCGGTGCTGGGCGTCGCTGTTCACCGAGCGAGCCGTGACCTACCGCCTGCGCAACGGGTTTGGCGAGCGGAAGGCTCACATGGCCGTGGTCGTGCAGCAGATGGTCTTCCCGCATGCGGCCGGCATCCTTTTCACGGCAGACCCTGTCACGTCCAATCGGAAGGTCGCCTCCGTGGAGGCCAGCTTCGGCCTCGGCGAGGCCCTGGTCTCCGGTCGGGTGAACCCCGACGTCTACAAGGTGCGCGACGGCGAGGTCGTCGCCAAGGAGCTCGCCACCAAGCGGCTTGCCATTCACCCCTCGCCGGCAGGTGGGACGCATGAACAGGCGATCGAGCCAGAGCGTCAGGAGCAGCCGGCGCTGACCGATGGGCAGGTCGTGCGGCTCGCGCAACTGGGCCGGCGGATCGAAGCGCACTTCGGCAGTCCCCAAGACATCGAGTGGTGCCTGGTCGACGATGGCTTTCAGATCGTCCAGAGCCGGCCGATCACCACGCTGTTCCCCATACCCGCAGCCGGCGACCGAGAGAACCACGTCTACGTCTCTGTCGGTCATCAGCAGATGATGACCGACCCCATGAAGCCCCTGGGGCTGTCCGTGTGGCAGCTGACTGCCCTCGTGCCGATGTATGAGGCCGGCGGGAGGCTGTTCGTCGACGTCACCGAGCGCCTGGCTTCGCCAAGAAGCCGCGCAGGCGTACTGGAGGCCCTGGGGAGATCCGATCCGCTGATTGGAGACGCGCTGCAGAGCATCCTCGAACGCGGCGACTTCATCCCGTCGATGACCAATGAAGACCCCACCCGCCCCGGCGGGCCGCCGGCTAGTGAACCGCCCGCCTCGATCGAGACCGATCCGGACATCGTCACCGAACTGATCGGGCGAAGCCAGGCTTCCATCGCCGCCTTGAGACGCGACATCCAAGGGAAATCCGGACCGGAGCTGTTGGACTTCATCCTGGCGGACATCCAGGAGCTCAGACGGCTCTTGTTCGATCCGCGAAGCCATCAGGTGTTCATGTCGGCGATGGAGGCCACGTGGTGGCTGAACGAGCAGCTGGAGGCGTGGCTGGGCGAGAAGAACGCGGCCGACACGCTCACGCAGTCCGTCCCTCACAACGTCACGTCGGAGATGGGGCTGGCGCTCCTTGATGTCGCGGACGTGATCCGCCCCTATCCGAACGTGGTGGCCTTTCTGGAGCACGTCGAGGACGATGGCTTCCTGGACGAGCTGCCCAAACTTGGGGGCGGGCGGGAAGCGCGGGACGCGATTCTCGCCTTCCTGGACAAGTACGGCATGCGCTGCGTCGGCGAGATCGACATCACGAGGCCGCGTTGGAGCGAACGCCCCAGCACGCTCATTCCCATGATCCTAGGCAACGTCAAGAACCTCGAGCGGGGCGCCGGCGCGCGGCGCTTCGAGCAGGGGCGCCGGGAGGCGTGCGAGAAGGAGCAAGAGCTGCTGGAGCGCCTGCGGGCCCTGCCGGACGGGGCGCGCAAGGCCGAAGAAACCAAGCGGATGATCGACCGTGTCCGGACCTTCATCGGGTACCGGGAGTATCCGAAGTACGGCATAGTCAGCCGCTATTTCGTTTACAAGCAAGCCTTGCTGGAAGAGGCCGAGCGCCTCGTCCAGACCGACGTGCTTCGTGAGCGGGAGGACATCTTCTACCTCTCCTTTCAGGAGCTCCACGACGTCGTGCGCACGAACGAGGTGGATGACCAGCTCATCTCCCAGCGCAAGCAGGCGTTGAGGTCATTTCAAGCGCTCACCCCGCCCCGGGTGCTCACGTCGGATGGCGAGGTCATCGCCGGCGCGTACAAGCGCGACGACGCGCCGACCGGCGCGCTGATCGGCCTACCGGTTTCCGGCGGGACCATCGAGGGACGGGCCCGCGTCATCCTGGACATGGCGGAGGCCGAGCTCGAACCTGGCGACATCCTGGTCACGACATACACGGACCCCAGCTGGTCGCCCCTGTTCGTCGCGATCGAGGGTCTGGTGACCGAGGTTGGGGGCTTGATGACCCACGGCGCAGTGATCGCACGGGAGTACGGCTTGCCGGCCGTCGTGGGGGTCGAGCACGCCACCCGGCTGATCCGGGATGGCCAGCGGATCCGCGTGCATGGAACGGACGGGTTCGTCGAGATCCTGCCCTAACGGCCTGTGCCGTCGGCCACGGCTTGTCTTGACACCGCAGAGGATCCATCCCCAGGACGCGAGAGCACGACGCTGAGCGTACGAGCTCCCCCTACCGACCAAGCGGCTAGGCTGGCAATGAATGCCGCACACAGTCCGCTCACGGAGGCTCGCGTGAGCGCTGCCGGTCTTGAGTCCGTCGTTGGCATTCCGCCAGCGCCAGATCCCGGCCAGCTGGTGCGAGTGCGAGGCCGCATGTGGGTCGTCGGCGAGGTTCTGCGCGACTCACAAGCGGCGCTGGATGATCGAACTGTTCAGCATCTCGTGTCGCTTGTATCGGTCGACGACGACGCCACCGGGGAGGAGTTGCAGGTTATCTGGGAGATCGAGCCAGGCACCCTCCTCAGAGAGCGCGCCGAGCTTCCGGCACTGTCCGCGAACGCGATAGATCAGCCAGACGAGCTGGATGCCTTCCTAGACGCCGTGCGTTGGGGCGCCGTCACGAGCGCCGATCAGCGGGCCCTGCAAGCGCCGTTTCGCAGCGGCATTGTGATCGAGGACTATCAGCTCGAGCCGGTTGTTCGTGCGATCAACTCCCCCCGTGCCACGCTGCTTATCGCAGATGATGTCGGCCTTGGCAAGACGATCGAGGCGGGCCTCGTAGTTCAAGAGCTGTTGCTGCGCCATCGTGCCCGCACAGCGCTGGTCGTCTGCCCAGCCGCGCTGCAACTGCAGTGGCGCGACGAGATGCGGGAGAAGTTCGGCCTTGAGTTTCGGATCGTCGACCGCGCGTTGCTGGGTGAGCTGCGACGTACGCGCGGCGTCGGTGCCAACCCGTTCGCGCACTATCCGCGGCTAATCGTTTCCATCGATTGGCTCAAGGGCGAGCTCGGCATGCGGCTGCTGCGCGAGGTACTGCCGCCGCACCCCGAGATTCCGCGCCGCTACGACGTACTGATCGTCGACGAGGTGCACAACTGTGCGCCCGCCGGCGGCGACGGGCGGTGGGCGCGGGACACGCTGCGTACCCAGGCGATCCGCACGCTCTCGCCCCACTGCGAACACCGTCTGTTCCTGTCAGCAACACCCCACAACGGCTATGACAATTCGTTTGCTGCGTTGCTGGAGCTGCTAGACCCGCATCGCTTCGCACGCGGGATCAAGCCCGCACGTGAGACGGTGCGCGAGGTGACGGTGCGCCGTCTCAAGCAGGACCTCACCGATGCGGATGATGCGCCGCGTTTTCCGCGTCGCAGGGTTGTGATGCTTGAGGTGGAGCATCCCGATAGCGAGCGCAGCGTCCATAGCGACCTGGCGACTTATGCCGCTGCGCGCGCCCGGCGGCTGAAGGGCGAGGCACTCGCCAGCACCGCCACCGACTTCGTCGTCACGCTGCTCAAGAAGCGGCTGTTCTCGTCTCCGGCGGCGTTCCTGCGCACGCTGGAGGTCCATCGTGAAACGCTCAACCGCACCGCTGCTGCGACCGCCGCCCCGCCGCCGACCGTGCTGCAGAGACTTTTCGACGAGGTGGAGACATCGCTCTCGCAGGAGCGCGATGAGGATGGAGTCGGCGACGCCGCACGGGAGGCACTGCAGGCGGTTGCTGCAACCGAAGCCAGTGCGCCTTCCGGGGAGGAGAACGAGCTGCTTGCACGCATGCTCGCCTGGGCTGAGCGTGCTGCCTCGAGCGAGGACGCCCGGACCGCCCGCCTGCTCGACTGGGTATGCGAGCAGGTACGGCCGGGGGCGAAGTTCAGCGACGAGCGCGTAATCGTGTTCACCGAGTACCGCGCCACCCAGCGCTATCTGCAAGAGCGTCTCGCAGCTCGCGGCATAGCGGGATCGCGCGTAGCCCTGCTCGACGGCGGCACACGCGAGGACGAGCGCGAGCGCATCAAGAGCCAGTGGCAGGAGCCGCCCGACGCGTTCCCGGTCCGCGTGCTGCTCGCCACCGACGCGGCCTCCGAGGGCATCTCGCTGCAGCGCCACTGCCACCTGCTGGTGCACGCTGAGATCCCATGGAACCCCAACCGCATGGAGCAGCGCAACGGGCGCATCGACCGTCATGGTCAGACCGCGCCAGAGGTGCTCGTGCATCATCTCGTGAGCGCCGGCTGGGAGACGGAGGGGCGCGGCTCGCTGGAGGGTGACATCGACTTCCTTGCCCGCGTGGTGCAGAAGGTTGAGCAGATCCGGCTGGACTTGGGCAGCGCCGGCCCGGTGATCGCCGCGCAGATCGAGGAAGCGATGCTGGGGCGCAGAAGCTCGCTCGACGAGCGGCCGCTGCTCGGCCCCGACCCACGCGCCGCGGTTCTCACCACACAACGACGGCTGCAGGAACGCCTGGCGACGCTCCGCGACGAGTTGGATGGCAGCCGCCACAAGCTGCACCTGACCGCCGAGCGTGTCCAGCGGCTCGTGCAAACCGCCCTATCACTGGCGAAACAGCCCGCGCTCGTGCCGAGCGCGGAGCCCGGCACCTGGACCGTGCCCGCCCTCACCGAGAGCTGGGGGCGCGCCGCAATCGGTCTCGAGCACCCCGCTCACAAGGACCTCCGCCGGCCGATCACCTTCGACCACGACCTCGCGCGTAGCCGCACCGATATCGTGCTCGCGCACCTCGGCCACCCGCTCGTGCGGCTGTCGCTGGCGCTGCTGCGCGCCGAGGTGTGGGGCACCGGCAACCACCTACACCGCGTCACGCTCCGCTATGCCAGCTCATCCCTGGAAGCACCAGTCGCCGTCGCTCACGGCCGGTTGGTGATCACCGGCGCAACGGGACACCGTCTGCATGAGGAGCTGATCGCCGCTGCGGTCAAGCTCGTAGGCGAGCGTCCCGAGCGTCTAGGTGTCGAGCAGACCGAAGCAGCGCTTGAGCTTGCAAGCACCGAGGCGTTGCCCTCCACGCTCAGCGATCGGCTCATCCCCAGCTTCGCTGCCGCAACCGACGCGCTTCGCGCGGCCCTCGAGGCGCGTGCGTCCGAGCGCACACGGCGACTACAGACAACGCTCGAGCGACACGCGCGTGAGGAGCAGGAGCATGTGGCGGCTACGCTCACAGAGCTGGCTGCCACGATCGAGCGCGAGGCCTTCGGTGAGCACGATGGGCAATTGCAGTTGATAACCGGCCTCGAGTTGAACAACGGCGATCGTGCTCAAGTCGCACGCGATCTGGATGCTTTGCGCGAACGTGTCGATCGGATCCCCCAGGAGATCGCGGCCGAACAGGCGGCGATCGGCAAACGCTACGCGGACCCCAGCCGCTGGCTGTTCCCCGCCGCTGTGACGCTGCTGGTTCCACAAGGAGCCACGCTCTGATGGCGCCCAAGCGAACGCGCGTCGAGGACCGGCATGCCGAATGGTTGTCGCTGGTTGAGCGCAGCGGTCCGTTCTTGACGGTGCCGGTGCTGAAGCGCGCGCTGCCTGATGGCATCCAGGAGACGCCGTCCGCAGCCAGCTCTCTCCGCCTCGTCTACGACGAGTGGCGCGGCGAGCCCACCCTTCAGTATCGCTGGATCACGTGGGTGCTCAGAGAGCTGCTGGAGCTGGGCGATGGAGTGAGCGAAGCCGGCCCCGACGACCTGCATCACCGCGTGGCCGAGCACGGCGTGACGGTCAGCCCGAGCTTCGTGGTGCGCGACCGCACAAGCGATGGCGAACCGGCGGTGATGTTGGTCCACGTACACGCAAACGACACCGACCTCGACCGGCCGCTCGGCGGCGATGCGTGGGTGGCGAGCCCAATCGATCGAGCGTGCGAGCTTGCACGTAGCAGCGGCATCGAGCTGGCGCTCGTCACCAACGGCAGCGTGTGGACGCTCGTGTGGGCACGCGCCGAGCAGGCCCGCGGCACGTGCAGCTGGCGTTCTGAGATCTGGCTCGAGGAGCCCGTCACGCTGCGCGCATTCACCACGCTGCTCGGCGCGCAACGCTTCTTCGTCCTGCCAGCGCAGCAGAGCCTGCGTACGCTGCTCAGCGAAAGCGCCGAACGTCAGCAGGAGGTCGCCGACCAACTCGGCTCGCAGGTGCGCCGCGCGGTGGAGCTGCTGATCGCAACGCTCGATCACGAGGACCGCGAGCGACATGGAGAGCTGCTTTCAGACCTCAGCAGTGAAGAGGTCTACCGCGGCGCGGTCACAGTGATGATGCGACTCGTATTCCTGTTCGTGGCCGAGGAGCGCAAGCTGCTGCCGATCGAGGACCAGCTCTACGCCGAGACGCTGGCCGCAAGCACGTTGCGCGCCCAGCTGCAGGAGCGCGCCGACCGCGACGGCGAGGACCCGCTCGAACGGTCGCAGGCTGCTTGGCATCGCGTGCTCGCGCTGTTCCGTGCCGTACACAGCGGCATCGAGCACGATGCGTTGCGCCTGCCCGCCTACGGCGGAGGCCTGTTCGACCCCGACCGCTATCCGTTCCTCGAGGGCCGTAAGACGGGCACGCGTTGGCAGGACGCACAGGCACAGCCGCTGCCGGTCGATGACCGGACGATGCTGCACCTGCTCGACTCGCTGCAGGCGCTGGAACAGCAGGGCGCCCGCGTGCTGCTGTCCTACAGCGCACTCGACGTCGAGCAGATCGGGCATGTGTATGAGGGGCTGCTCGACCACACGGCCATGCGTCTGACCGAGCACGCGCTAGCGCTGAACGGGCGCCTCGAGCCCGAGCTGCGACTCGGCACGATCGAGCAGTGGGCCGAGCAGGGAGACGAGCTGCTCTACGGCGAACTCGCAAAGGCCACGGGACGCTCTGTGAAGGCGATCGCAAAGGATCTGGGGGTCGAGCTAACAGACGAACAACGCGCACGGCTGCGTGCGGCCTGTGGCGGCGACGAGGGGCTGCTCGTGCGCATCGCCCCCTACGACGCCCTGCTGCGCGCCGACCTGCGCGGCGACCCGCTCGTGCTGCCGGCGGGATCGCTGTTTGTCACCCAGGCGCTGGACCGCCGCGACTCCGGCACCTACTACACCCCGCGCCAGCTCGCAGAGGAGGTCGTGCAGCATGCGCTCGACCCGATCGTCTACCGCCCCGGACCAGCCGAGCTGTCCAACAAGTCCGAGTGGAAGCTGCGACCGGCCGCCGAGCTGCTCGACCTCAAGATCGCCGACATCGCAATGGGCTCCGGCGCGTTCCTGGTGGCCGCCTGCCGCTATCTCGCAGCGCAGCTGCAGCAGGCATGGAAACTGCACGGCCCGCATAGCGAGGAGCCTTTGCCCGCCGACCCGCTGGAACTGGAGATGCTGGCGCACAGGCTGATCGCCGAGCGCTGTCTCTACGGAGTCGACCGAAACCCAATGGCGGTCGAGATGGCAAAGCTGTCGCTGTGGCTACTCACCTTGGCCAAGGACCGGCCGTTCTCGTTCCTCGACCATGCCCTGCGCACGGGCGACTCGCTGCTCGGCATCACCGACCCCCGACAACTCCACGTACTGCACCTCGACCGCAGCTGGCACCGCCAGGCAAGCCTCAACCTCGACGTCCACGAAATCGACCGAGCGCTGCGTCAGGCGTTGGATTTGCGTGAGGAGCTGGAGGGCTTCGTCGTGCGCGACGCTCTCGATGCCCAACGCAAGGCCGCGCTGCTGGCCCGCTCCGACGCGGCACTCGCGGACGCCCGCCTGCTCGGCGATCTGATCGTGGGCGCTGCGCTCTCACAGCGCGAGGACGGCGATGCCTTCACTTCAAGCGACGCTGGCAGGCTGTTCGGCACGGTGCTCGACCCGAACGCAGCCGACGCCGAGCGTGCGCTGGCACGCGCTTCGCTGCAAAAACTCGCCAAAGACTGGCTCGTAGAGCGCAAGCGCGCGATCGGCAACGTCGCCCAGGTCGACTTCACCGACCGCAAACCTTTCCACTGGGCGATCGAGTTCCCCGAGGTCGTGCGACACGATGGGTTTGATGCGATCCTCGGCAACCCGCCGTATCAGGGCGGGCAGAAAATCACCGGAACGCTCGGCACGCAGTACCGCGACTACCTCGTCCGCTGGATCGCCGACGGCATGCGGGGTAGCTCCGACCTAGTCGCCTACTTCTACCTCCGTGCGGCAAGCCTGCTGCGCCCCGACGGCGATTTCGGCCTGATCGCAACCAACACGCTCGCCCAGGGCGACACGCGCGAGGTCGGCCTCGACCGCCTCGTCGACAGCGGCATGACGATCTATCGTGCCGTCGCGAGCGAGCCGTGGCCGGGCGGAGCGCACCTCGAGATGGCCACAGTGTGGGCGCGGCATCGACCTTGGCAGTCAGATCACATACTCGACCGTGTGAAGGTGAGCGGCATAACACCGTCGTTGGCGATGCGTAGCCGCGTGAGCGGGAATGCGCATCGGCTTGCGTGCAACGCCGGTCAGTCGTTCCAGGGCTCCAACGTGCTCGGCATGGGTTTCGTGCTCTCACCTGTGGAGGCCGCAGCGATGATCGCCGCAGACCCCCGCAATGCCGAGGTTGTAAAGCCATATCTCGTCGGCGAGGATCTCAGCCGTCGGCCGGACTGCTCGCCTGCACGCTGGGTGATTGATTTTCGTGACTGGTCGGAGGAGCAGGCGAGAGAGTATGTGGTTCCCTTCGAGCGAGTCGAGCGGCTTGTGCGCCCTGAGCGTGAACTCAACTCATATTCGGCCGCCGCGCGTAAGCGCTGGTGGCAGTTCGAGCGCAGCCGGCCAGAGTTGTACCGAGCTGTAGACGGACTCACGAGTTGCATCTTGGTGGCCCAGACCAGCAAGGCAATGATGCCTGTAATAGTGGAGAACACGAGCGTGTATTCACACACGACCGTGGTCCTCTGCTACGAGGAGCACGGTCGCTTCGCGGTCCTATCGAGTAGCATTCATTGGTGGTGGGCCGTAACCCATGGATCCACGCTTGAGACACGGATTCGCTACATCCCCACCGACTGCTTCGAAACATTCGTACAACCAATCCTCACCTCGGCAATGGGCGAGCTGGGCGCCGCCCTCCACGCCCACCGCAGCGCGCTGATGCTGGAGCGCCAGGAGGGGCTGACCACGATCTACAACCGCGTCCACGACCCAGACGAGCACGCGGACGACATCGCTCGCCTACGTGAGCTGCACGTGGAACTCGATCTTGCAGTGGCCACCGCATACAACTGGGCCGATGTAGACCTCGGGCACGACTTCCACGACACGAAGTTCGGGACCCGCTTCACGTTCGCGCCGGTCCCTCGCCAGGAGGTTCTTGACAGACTGCTGGAACTCAACCATGCCCGCTATGCGGAAGAGGTCCAAATGGGGCTGCACAAGAAGAAGAAAGCGACACGCAAAGCTTCGCCCGCTGGAGCGATGACGATGGACTTCGGCGGTGTCTGATTCGAGCATCAAGAAGACAGCTCAGCAGCTGCGCGACGAGATCGAGGAGCTGATTCGCGAAGACTTGATCGGCCCCCGAGGAGGCAAGGAAGAGGAGCTGAGCGAGTCGCCCGCAAACGTCTACCTGCTCGGCCTGCTGGCGCCGCGCTTCCTCCAGGAAGCGGTGCCGCGCCCAGACCGGGCGACGGAGGACAACAGCGATTCGATCGCCGCCGACCAGCAGCCGGAAGATCCGCTGGGCAACAGCAGCGAGTATGCGGACACTGGTTGGGAGGGCGCTGCGGAAGATCGTCCGCCGGCGATCGACCAGCTCGTGCCGTCGGCGTTTGGGCTCACCTTCTGCGTGGCTGGGGACTGCAAGGCGCTGCTCGTGAAGACGTCCTGGGGCGCTTATTCGCGCGCGCTGAGCGATGAGACGCTCACCAAGGACGGACACGCTGCACGCACGTGGCGGCGACGCCAATGCGGGGGCACATGTAGGGTCGAGCTTCCCAAGCCGGGGCCGATCAAGGCCTTCGCCCCCGATGGGGACGAGCCCGAGGTGATCGTGCGCGGACTCGTGCGCGAGCGCGCGGGGCAGCGCTTGGTGACGCTGTTTCTCGTCAACGAGCAGCAAGCCTCCGACGGTCAGTCACCGCACAGTTGGTGCTACCAGGCCAAGCTGACCGTGCAGGGTAGCGAGGGCTCGGCGGTCTTCGTGCGGAGCCCGATCGACACGGACGCGCTGACGCCGCAGATCGACCGCGAGGAGCTGTTGGGGCTGGAGATGCTCTACCGATCCTGCGTGGAGCTGGCCACCGGGCATGGCATCTCCGTACAGGCCACCCACGACACCGACACACCAGAGCGCGGCGTCAAGCTGGAAACCGCGGCGATGCCGGTACAGGACGTACCCCGCACCGAAGCGCCGAGCGTCGGGGACTTCGCAGACCCCAGCATCGGCGAGCCGTTCCAACGAGCGGCCGGCGCACTCGACATGCGCACCTTGGGCGAAGCCGACGACGGCGAGCTTCCAGCGATGCTCGCGCCGCTCGTCGATGCCTACGAGGGCTGGATCGAGCTGCAGAGGAGTCGCCTGAACGCCGGCGAGGGAGATCTGCAGCGCCATCAGGCAGCCGCCGAGCGCCACCTGCAGGAGGCCAGCGAAGCTGCGGCACGGATCCGCGACGGCATCGCCGCGATCGCCCGCGAGCCAGATGTAGCTGAGGCGTTTCGCTTCGCCAACCACGCGATGTGGCAGCAGCGTGTGCACACCGTCGCGGCTGAGTTGCGCCGCAAAGACCCGGCCCTGAAGCTGCACGACGCGGTGGAGCGCGCCGACGTGGCACAGCGGCGATCGTGGCGGCCATTTCAGCTGGCGTTCGTGCTCTTGAATCTCCCCGCGCTGGCCGACCCCCGCCACCCCGAGCGATCCTCAGAGGCGCTGTTGGACCTCCTGTTCTTCCCCACAGGCGGCGGCAAGACCGAGGCATACCTAGGGTTGATCGCGTTCACGATCGCGATTCGGCGGCTGCAGGGCACAGTGGCAGGACGTGATGGACGCGACGGCGTGGCAGCGCTCATGCGCTACACCCTGCGGCTGCTCACGCTGCAGCAGTTCCAGCGCGCCGCGGCACTGCTATGCGCGTGTGAGATACGCCGGCGCAAGCTCTACGGTGATGGGCGCACGCCAGAGCAGCGCCGCTGGGGCAAAACACCGATGCGCGTGGGGCTGTGGGTGGGGCGAGGCTCCACTCCCAATACCACTGAGGATGCGGCTCGCTGGGTGAAAGAGGCACGCGAACGCGGACGGCCCGGCCGCGGCTCCTCGCCGCTGCAACTGTCGCGCTGCCCGTGGTGCGGCTCGGCGTTGAGCGGGGGGCGCGACATCACCGTCGACAAAGACCACACGCGCACACTCGTGTTCTGCTCGGATGAGAGCGGCGCATGCCCGTTCATACCACGCAGCAGCCCCGGCGAGGGCTTGCCGGTGGTGGTGGTGGACGAGGAGGTCTACAGGCTGCTGCCCTCGCTGATCATCGCAACGGTGGACAAGCTCGCGCGCATGCCTTGGGAGGGACGCACCCAGGCGCTTTTCGGCCAGGTCTCGCGCTACTGCATGCGCCACGGCTACCTCACGCCAAGCGAACAACAACACCCCGGCAGCCATCGCGCACAGAACGGGCTCGACGCGGTGAGCGTGACCGCGTGTGAGCCGCTACGCCCGCCCGACTTGATCATCCAGGACGAGCTCCACCTCATCAGCGGCCCGCTCGGCAGCCTCGTGGGGCTGTATGAGACGGCCGTCGACGCACTGGCGAGCTGGCGGATCGAGGACCAGGTGGTACACCCGAAGATCATCGCCTCCACCGCGACGATCCGCCGTGCCAAAGATCAGGTCAAGCGCCTGTTCGATCGAGAGCTGAAGGTGTTCCCTCCTCCAGGGCTCGACGCGCGCGACTCCTTCTTCGCATTGCAACGTGACCAACCGGCCGACGAGCAGCAGCGACCGGGTAGGCGCTACGTCGGTATCTGCGCGCCCGGGCGCCGCTACAAGCAGGTTCTGATCCGCGTTTACGTCGCACAGCTGAGCGCCGCATGGACCGTGCTCGGCCGCCAGCCCAGCGAAGATGCCGACGCATACATGACGCTGATCGGCTACTTCAACTCGCTGCGCGAGCTCGGGGGCATGCGACGGCTGGTCGAGGACGACGTGCAGAGCCGTCTGTTCAAACCAAACGCCGAGAACCGCGGATGGCTGACGATCGAGGAGCTGACATCACGCAAGACGGCATCAGAGATTCCTCAGGTCCTCGATCAGCTGGGCGTGCAGCGCACCTCTAGAGTCAAACCGGCGGCCGAGGAGCGCGCAAACAAAGAGCAATTCACCCGTGCGTCGATAGACGTGCTGCTCGCCACCAACATGATCTCCGTCGGGGTCGACGTGCCGCGCCTGGGAGCGATGGTCGTCGCCGGACAGCCGCGCAGCACGAGCGAGTACATCCAGGCCACCAGTCGCGTGGGGCGTGAGCGTCCAGGGCTCGTGATCACCGTCTACAACTGGGCGCGGCCACGCGACCTGTCTCATTACGAGACCTTCTGCCACTATCACCGCACTCTCTATAAGCAGGTTGAGGCGCTGTCGGTCACGCCGTTCGCGCCACGCGCGCTGGACCGTGGCCTGATCGGCGTGCTCGCATCGCTCTTGCGTCTTGGCGGCGCCGAGTGGAACGCGAACAGCGGCGCACGCCTGGTCGATCCCGCGGCCCTTCGCGCTCAAAGAGCGCGCCAGCTGATCGGCGAGCGCGCCGCCGGACAGATCGGGCACCTCGCGAGCGAGATGCTTAGCGAGCGAATTACCGTGCTGCTGCACAAGTGGCGTGAGGAAGCAGATGTCGGCCAGCGCACCCTCGTCTATCAGCGACGTGGAGCCAGTGACACGGATGTGTCACTGCTGAAGCCTCCTGAGATGGAGGGCCAGTCAGACTGGACGGTGCCCAATTCGATGCGCAACGTCGAGCCGCCTGTGCCGCTGGTTCTGCGCAGAGAACTGGCAGGCGAACCGGAAGCATGGGAGACCCCAGAACACGCACCGCCCGACGCTAGATCGGACAACGCAGCATGATCCAGCGCAACAGAATCGGGGAGCTGCGTCCCAGCCAACTGCTGCACACCTATGGCGTTGGTGCGACCGTCGAGTTGCCTGAGATCACAGCGCTCGTGCTCGGGCTAGACGAGTGGCCCGAGCTGGGGCGGCCGATCGTCGAGTCGCGACTGCTGGCTGCAGTGCGCGCCACTGTCGGCGGACAGGTGCAACGCCTGATAAGTCCCCCGGTTGCAAGCTCAGAGGGTGACAACGTCGGCGTCCCAGTGACGCCGTTTCCGCGGTGGCTGCGCTGCTCTATCTGTGGACTGCTATCTCCCATCGAGAGCGGCGTGTTCGAATTCCGCGAGGACCGTTGGCGCCCGGAGCGCAGCACCTACGTGCACGCTGGCTGCCAGAGATCGAAAAGCAAACGACCGCCGTCGGCGTTTCCCGCGCGCTATCTGATCGCCTGCGCAAGCGGCCACCTCGACGACTTCCCCTGGTTTGAGTTCATTCATGGCTCAACGCCGTGCAACAGCACACTGCGGCTACGCGAGGTCGGTAGCAGCGGACGCGCCGGTGACGTTCAGCTGTCATGTGAGACTTGCGGGCGCCGACGGCGTCTGTCGTTTGCGTTCGGGCAACAGGCGCAGCAGTATCTGCCGCCGCATTGCCGCGGGCGCCACCCTCACCTCAGTATCAGCCAGCCCTGCGAGCAGCTACCGCAGACGCTGATCCTGGGTGCCAGCAACGCGTGGTTCCCAGTGCAGATGTCAGCCCTCTCGATCCCCACCCATGAGGGCGAGCTGGCCCAGACCGTGGAGGAAGCGTGGGATGTCTTGGAAACGCTGCCGGCCGGCCAAGAGGCCCTGCGATTTGCACTGGCGAATGTGCCATCGCTGCACCGCGTCGGTGCGATGGCGGCCTCCCTCGGCGAGAACGCGGTGCTCGAGGCGATCGAGCACCGCCGCGCCGCGCCTGAGACCGCCGAGCAGGCCGAGGACCTGTGTAGACCGGAGTGGGAGGTGCTCAGCTCACCGGCTTCAGCACCGGAGACGCCCGACTTTCGGCTGCGCGCAGTCGGCGCCCCAGCGTTGTTCGCAGAGCAGTTGAGCGAGGTAGTACTCGTCGAGCGTCTGCGTGTGGTCAGCGCACTGCGTGGCTTTACGCGCCTGAACGCTCCCGACGACCTCGCGGGCGAGACCAATCGAGTGGTCGGACTTGCACGCGAGGCGCCCCGGTGGCTCCCCTGCAACGAGGTGCGGGGGGAGGGGATCTTCCTGCGCTTCGCCGAGCCACAGCTACTCGCGTGGGAGCAGATCTATCGCGACAGCGAAAATGCCAAGCGGATCAGCGAAGGTAACCGCGCATGGCGGGAGCGCCGCAACCTCAACCCAGCGGAAGGCTGGCCGGGAGTGCGCTACGTCCTGCTGCATAGCTTCGCGCATGCGTTGATCCGCGAGCTCGCGCTCGAGTGCGGCTATACCGCGTCCTCGATCCGCGAGCGCATCTACTCAAGCGACGAGGGCGACTCAGAGCCGATGGCAGGCGTGTTGCTCTACACCGCGGCGCCCGACAGCGAGGGAACGCTCGGTGGGCTAGTGGCACTCGGCGAGCCCGACCAGCTCGGACCACTGATCGCTCAGTCGCTCGAGCGCGCGCGGTTGTGTTCCTCAGATCCGCTGTGCGCAGAGCACGACCCTCGCAGCGACAGCTCCGTGCACGCAGCCGCCTGTCATGCCTGTCAGTTCGCCTCGGAGACATCCTGTGAGCGAGGCAATCGTTTCCTAGACCGCTCCACGCTGATTGCAACGATGGCCTACGACATCGGCTACTTCGCGCTGCCGTGAGCGCCGCGGAAGCGATCCAAGCCGTTGTCCAGCGCCTCAGCGACACTCAGATCCAAGCGTTGGTGCAAGCGTGTGACGGACATGACCAACCTGCAGCCTCCCTCGCAGCGGCAGTTTCGGGATCCCCACCCGCCAGCCAACACGCGGTCAGCTGCCTCGCAGACGCTTGGCGGAGTACTCCAGGCCTCACCGGCACAGGGGTGGCAGTCGCTCTACAGACTGCGCTCGTCTTGCGCCAACGCAGCGACATGACGCGCTCGCGCGTGGTGTGGACCGGCCCGGGCAGCAGCGGCGCGCAGCGACTGACCGCCGCGGCGCTGCAAGAACTCATGAGCAGTGCCGCGCAGCGGATCCTGATCGTGAGCTTCGCCGCACACACGCTCAGCGACGTTGCCAGCGCATTGGAGGACGCCGTGGCACGTGGGTGCGCGATCGACGTCGTGTTCGAGACTGAGGAGGACAGCAGTGGCTCCTACTCAGGCCCAAGCTCAACGCCCTTTGGCGAGGTGGCGGGCATCCACCGCTGGCACTGGCCCAGCGATCAGCGCCAAGGTACCGGGGTGTTGCACGCAAAGGTGCTGGTCATCGACGGTCGCCGCGCCCTTGTCGGCTCGGCCAATCTCACTTACCGTGCGCTCCACAACAATCTGGAGGCCGGCATCCTCGTAGAGGACCCGGAGCTCGCGGCCTCGATCGAGCGGCACATCAGATCGCTCATGGAGAGCGGCGTGCTGCGGCTCATATAGAAAGCACAGCGCGCTGGGTACTGCCTGAGCGCGTGCGACACGAGCTGGCGGGAGATCACGAGCGATCTACGGATGGCGCGCGCCGAGAAGCTGCTGGCCGAGACCAAGTACGAGATCTGCGTCATCGCGGCTCTGCGGCTATCGCTCGGCACCCGCGTTTGCGGCGGCGTTCGGTGCGCGTTATCGCGTCTCTCCGGCACAGTGGCGTGTGCGCAACGGCGATCCGGCTCGGGCCGGCGGCGCCTTCTACAAACCAGCGGCTCGCGCGCGGGCGCCGAAGACTGGTGAGGAGCCGCCGCTCAGCAGCCGAGGCTCGATGACCTCGGGCGACAACGCAATCCAGAGCTGCGAAATCGACGAGGCCCACGCGCGGATCGATGGCTGGCGGATCCTGCACTGCGAATGGGGCTCGAGAGTCAGCATCTCAGAAACTCGCTGAGGAGTCGTGCGCGTTGTCAGCCTCGGCGGTGGGACCGGTTTACAACTCCGCAAACCCTCAACCAACTTCGCCGTTTGCGCGCCAGTTGCGCGCCAGTCCATGTGCCGCTCGGGCGGTTTCAGGCATCCTCCTGCGGACTCGCCGGCACAGCTGAGTCCAGCTTGCAGCGACTACATCCCCTGCAAACAGGCGGAATCTGGGGATCGAACTCAAAACGGAGGGGGAGAGATTCGAACTCTCGGTACGCCAATCAGGCGCACAACGGTTTTCGAGACCGCCGCATTCAACCGCTCTGCCACCCCTCCGGGGTAGACACCGTCAAGGCTAGCGATCCCTGCCTACCGTCGCGATGCAAAGAATGCGCTGAGCATCTCCCCGCACTCCCCCGCCAGCAGCCCGTCGGCCACGTCCGGCCGGTGATTGAGCCGTGGCTCGCCCAGCACGTCCAGCACGCTCCCGCATGCCCCCGCCTTGGGGTCGCTCGCGCCGTACACCACACGCGGAATGCGCGCCAGCACGATCGCGCCCGCGCACATCGCACAGGGCTCCAGCGTCACATACAGGACCGCATCGAGCACCCGCCAGGTGCCCGCGACGCGTGCTGCCTCGCGCAGCGCGAGGATCTCCGCGTGGGCGGTCGGGTCCCGGCGCAGCTCGCGCTCGTTGTGGGCCGCCGCGACCACCTCGCCCTCGCGCGCCACCACCGCGCCGATCGGCACGTCCTCGTGTTCTGACGCTCGTTGCGCCTCACGCAGGGCCAGGCGCATGAAGTACTCGTCTCGTGGAAAGAAGTGCTCGCTCATGGGTGTCGTCTCGGTATGTGCCACAGTGCCTCCCCGCCCCGCCCGCCACATCATCATTACCAAGCCACCATGCCCTTCCGCGCTCCCTGCCACGCGTCCTGCCCCCGCGCGCGACGCTGGACGATCCTCAGCGCCTGCCTGCTTGCCAGCATCGCGGCGCTCGCCGTCGACGCCATGCCCGTGGGTGCCTCCGCGTCCGCCGCGTCGCCGGGCGCACAGGACGCGAGCGCGATGGGCTCTCATGCCTCCTATGCACCCAACGAGGTGGTCGTCGGGTACGGCCCCAGTCCGCCCAGCGCTCGTGTGGCGAGCGCCCGGGCAGCCGGAGCGGACGACCCCGTAGGGCTCAGCGCCAGCACGCGCGTGCTGCGCCTGGCGCCCGGCGTCAGCGTCGCCTCCGCGCTGCGCCGCCTGCGCTCCCAGCGCGACGTGCAGTGGGCGGTGCCCGACTACCGTGCACACATCGCCGGCGGGCTGATCCCCAACGACGAAGGCGCCTCGCACAAACCCGGCGGCTGGCAGGAACTGCAGTGGAACTTCGCCGGGCCGTTTGGCGTCAACGCCCCCGAAGCATGGGCCAACGTGGCCGCCGACGGCCACCCCGGCGGCAAGGGCGTGACCGTCGCCGTGCTCGACACGGGAGTCGCCTACGCCAGGCGCGGTCGCTTCCGGCGCTCGCCCGACTTCAGCCGCTTCACGTTCGTTGGAGGCTATGACTTCGTTGCGCACAACCGCTTCCCCAACGACCGCAACGGCCATGGCACGTTCGTCGCCGGCGTCATCGCCGAGGCCACCGACAACCACTTCGGGCTCACGGGGCTGGCATTCGCCGCGCGCATAATGCCCGTGCGCGTGCTCGACAGCGAGGGAGAAGGCGAAGCGTCCACGATCGCGCAAGGCGTCTACTTCGCCGTCCGCCACGGCGCCCAGGTGATCAACTTGAGCCTCGAGTTTTCCCCCGGCATAACCGCCTCAGACATCCCCGAGCTGATCGCCGCCCTGCGCTTCGCCCACCGCCATCGCGTGCTCGTGGTCGCCGCCGCCGGCAACGAGGGCCACACGGCGATCGCCTATCCCGCCCGCGCACCCGATGTGGTCTCGGTCGGAGCCACCACCGAACACGGCTGCCTGGCCAGCTACTCCAACGACGGCAGCAGCCTCACGCTCGTCGCCCCGGGCGGCGGCGCCGACGCAGACCTTCCCGGCGATCCCAACTGCCACCCCGAACAGCCCCCCGGCCGCGACATCTTCCAGGTGACCTTTACCGGCAGCTCGCCCAGGAGGTTCGGCATCCCCAGCGGCTATGAAGGCACGTCGATGGCCACCCCCCACGTCGCGGCCACCGCCGCCCTGATCATCGCCAGCGGTGTGCTCGGGCGCCATCCCACCCCAGTGCTGATCACCGCGCGGCTGCGCGCCACCGCGCGCAGGCTCGGCGGCGGCGGTGACGAACGCATGTACGGGGCCGGCCTGGTTGACGCGGCCGCAGCCACCGCACCCGGCGGCCCGGGAGCGGTGACCAAATAACCAGCATGGCGACTGGCGACTGGCACCGCGCCGATGCTCCCGAGCGCTGCGATCTGGCAGTGGTGGGTGGGGGCATCCTAGGGCTGGCTGTCGCGCGCGAGCTCTTGCGGCGCCGGCCGCACAGCTCGGTCTGCGTGCTCGAGGGCGAGAGCGAGCTAGGCTCACACCAGACCGGCCATAACTCCGGCGTCATCCACGCGGGCGTCTACTACCAGCCCGGCTCGCTGAAGGCCCGCCTGTGCGTGGAGGGTGCCCGTGAGCTCTACGATTATTGTCAGCAGCGCGGAATCGCCCACGAGCGCTGCGGCAAGCTGATCGTCGCAACCGACCGCTCCGAGCTCTCGCGCCTGGACGAGCTCGAGCGCCGCGCCCGGGCCAATCGCGTACCCGGGCTGCGTCGCGTCGACGCCTCAGAGATCGAGCAGATCGAGCCTCACGCGCGGGGCATCGCCGCTCTGCACAGCCCTGGTACGGGCATCGTCGACTTCGCCCAGGTCGCCCGCGCATACGCCGATGACGTGATCGAGGCCGGCGGCAGCATCGCCACCGGATGCCGTGTGGAGGCCGTGCACGTGGGCACAAGGACGCTTCGCCTGACCCATTCGCGCGGCGCCACCGAGGCCGGCCACGCTGTCTTCTGCGCGGGCGCGTGGGCCGATCGCTTGGCTATCGCCGCGGGTGCCGACGCGGACCCGCGGATCGTGCCGTTTCGCGGCGCCTATCTGCGCCTGGTGCCTGAGCGTCGCCAGCTGGTGCGCTCGTTGATCTATCCCGTGCCCGACCCCTCGCTGCCGTTTCTCGGCGTGCACCTGACAAAGCACATTGACGGCGATGTGCTGATCGGTCCCACCGCGCTACTCGCCGGCGCGCGCGACGCTTACAGCCTGGGCACGGTGCGCCGCCGGGACTTGATCGACACACTCGCCTGGCCAGGCACGTGGAGAATGCTCGCTCGCTGGTGGGCCACCGGCGTGACCGAGCTTCGCCACGCGGCCCTGCGCTCGGCCTTCGTGCGCGCGGCCGCGCGCTATGTGCCCGAGCTGCGCGCCAGCGACGTCGAGCCGGCCTTCGCTGGGGTGCGCGCCCAGGCGCTCGGCCGCGACGGCCGGCTGGTCGACGACTTCATCTTCTCGGCCACCGACCGCGCCCTGCACGTTCGCAACGCCCCCTCCCCCGCAGCCACGTCGTCGCTGGCGATCGCCCGCCACGTAGCCGACGAGGCCGAGCGGACATTTGGCCTCAGCGGATGAACGCGCCCACTTCGGTAAGCGCACCCCACAAGCCACCCAGCGCGCGGCCAGCGCTGTAAGTCGCGGTGGCGATTGGGCCATACGCAGCCGGGTCGACTTCCGCGAGCAGAGAGCGCGTCTGCCCGTAGCGCTGTGCGAAAGTCAGCAGCGCGGTGCCCTGCTTGGTCAGCTTCTTGCTTGGGAATGACTGCATCGCCCAGCCGCCAGCGCCGCGCGCATATACCATCAGCGCCCTCATCCAACCAGCTTCGCGATAGGGCCGCGCGTTGGCGAGCATCTCGGTCAGGTGTTCAGCGGCTTGCGCGCTGCTTTCACCCGAGCCTGGGCATTCGCCTCCTTGATTGATGTCACCAGCGCAGTAGCCAACCTCGGAGACGATGATGTTGTTCTGTCCGGAGGTCATCGTCGCCTGGACCAGCGGCAGCGACTGGATCCCCGCGTCGTCGTCTTCTTCAACTCCGCTCGCCGGTCCGTAGGGATGAAAGTACCAGCCCTGGATTTCGCTTTGCAGCTTTGGCTGGGCCGTATACATGTTCGACACCCACCCGTTGGTCACACATTCGCCGTTGCGCGCGCAGCCCTTGCCAGTGGCGGCCACGTAGATCTGATTCAAGGGGATGCCCGCGGCCTTGGCGGCGGGCAGCAGTTGGGCGATCACGTTGGCGTATTCGGCCGCGTTGTGCTGGGGCGTCGTGTATCCCCATGGCTCGTTCATCGGTTCGAACAGCACCTGCATCCCGGGATAGCGTTGAGCTGTCAACCTGCGGATCGCCACCGCCGACCTCACGAAGGCGCTCACATATCCGCTGATCGTGTTCCTTCCCTGCCGTTCTTCAGCCGGGCTGCGCGATTGCGGGAATTCGGGGTCTGACACGAAACGAAAGCCCTTGCGGTCATAGCCGCCATACTCGACCACGCTCACCGGCACCATGCCGTATTCATAGTCGTAGTTCAGCCGGTCTTCGAACTCTGAAGGAGATCTTGCCGACGTCTTTTCGACCTGACTCGGCAACTGTCCCGCCGTCAGCTCGAACGAACGATCGTAGGCGATGCCCTGTTTGGAGAACTCGTTGACCGGGCCGAGCCAGTTCTGATTGGCAGGGTTGCTGACGCTGTTGCCATCCAGGCCCAACCACGGCCCTGCCGGAGTCGAATCATAGGCAAACTGGCCCTTCGCCACCTGCGCTGAGTTGCCGTTGCGGTTGGAAACCGTCACATCGACCACTTCTGTCGCCCCGCCGCGAGGGCTTGCCACCGTCATCGATTCAGAGGAATGGACGCTCAGCACGGTGGCCGGCGCAGAGCCGAATCGCACCGTTGAGCCTGCCACGAACCCATTGCCGCTGATCGTCACCCGCGTGCCGCCCTCCACCGGCCCGTTGTTAGGGCTGATGCCTGTCACCGTCACCGTTGTGACACTCGCAGCGGGTTCGTTGAGCGGGCTCGCACCCGGGCCCGCGGCCGGCATGCCCGTGGCAGCGGGTTCACTGGTGGGACTCGTGGCCGTGACCGGCGTCGCAAACGCGCGGCCTGTGACCATAAGCCCTCCCGCAAGACAGGCGAGCACCACCGGCGCGGCGCGGCGCATGTGCGCCGGCGCTATCTCCAGCACGGGATGGTCGCGGTGCGCATTTGTGCCACATACGTTGGCACACGCGCCCTTCCTGGGCGGCGCGCAGGCCGCTGATCTCACGCCGCCGGCGACATGCCACGTGCGTGGGCGGCGCGCTCGATCACGTCCGCCATCTCTGCGCGAAAGCGCTCGCGACCGAAGCGCCCCGCATTCTCGCGCGTCTCGCGCTCGTCGAGCGTGAGGGCCTCAAAGCGCTCGATCGCGCCTGCCAGGGCGCCGGCGGTCTGCTCGCCGAACAGCACACCCGTGCGACCGTCGACGACCGTCTCGCCGGCGCCACCCACGCCGTAGGCAATAACAGGCACGCCCGCGGCCTGCGCCTCGACGGGCACGATGCCGAAGTCCTCCTCGCCAGGGAACAACAGCGCGCGGGCGCCGCCCAATAGGCGATCGCGCTCGTCAGCAGAGACGTTGCCCAGCAGCTCGATGGCCTCGCCGCCGGGCTGCACGGCCAGCTGCGCGCGAACTGACTGGAGCGCCCTGCCATCGCCGGCCACCTTCAGGGGCCTAGTCAGGCCCGCGCAGGCCGCCACGGCCAGATCGACGCGCTTGTATGGCACGACCCGGCCGAAGGCCAGGTAGTAATCGCGCGGGCTGCGCTCCAGCGCGAGGAAGTGCGCAACGTCGACCGGAGGGTTGACCACCTCGGCGCTGCGGCCATAGTGGCGGCTGATGCGCTCGGCCACATGGCGCGAGTTGGCGACGAACACGTCCGGGCCGCGCGCGCCCGCGAGGTCCTGGCGACGCAGCCACGCCAGCAGCGGCGGCAACAGCAAACGCACGGCCGGTCCCACATCCTCGCTCGCCATAAAGCCCTCGTCCCAGGCGTAGCGCATGGGCGTGTGGCAATAGCACACGTGCAGTGCGCCGGGGGGAGTGCGGACGTTCTTGGCGCACGCGTGGCTGCTGGAGAGCACTAGATCAAAACCGGACAGATCGAAGGAGCGAAACGCCCGGTTCATCAGCGGCAGCAGCTTGGGGTAGTGGCGCGCGGCGCCGGGAACACGGTTCAGGAACGAGCTGTGGACCCTGCGGGCGGTGATCAGCGCAGGCCACGGCGCGGGGTCATAGATAGAGGTGAACAGCTCGGCTTGTGGGAACAGCTCGAGCAGCTCGAGCACCACCTGCTCGGAGCCTCCAGGAATCGTCAGCCAATCGTGCACCACGGCGACGCGGGGGAAACGCTCGCGCAGTGACTGAAGATCGGAGCCTGTCATGAGCCGCTGCGCGACACCGCGGCCTGAAAGGCCTCCCAGCTGGCCGCGTAGGGGGCCACGCGCTCGACCAACCTGCGCAGGCCCGCCCAGTCATCGCTCATCTCCCAGCCCCAGTGCAAGACGATCGGCAGCCACAGCCCAACCGCGCGCTCGATCGCCCGCTCGACGGCCGGCAGCACCTCGGTGGCGCTGCCATAGAAAGGACGATAGGAGGGCAGGTACACGGCTTGGTCGCGCCACTGGGGCGATCGCTGAAAGCCCATCGTGCCGATCGCCTCCGGGCCACCGCACACGACCGCAAAGCGACGGGCAAGCACAGCGAACTGCGCGGCGTCGAAGCGATTGAACGGCGGCACGAATACCTGCGGGCAGATTCCGTGCGGCGCGAGCTCGCCGAGCGCCAGCTCGAGCAGCTCCTCGGTCTCGCGCTCGCTGAGCCCGCACAGCTCTGAGCGGTGGTGGGGCGAGGAGTGGCGGGTGCGGTGATCGCGTCCGTGCAGGCCGAAGGCCACGCCCTCTGCGGAGATGCGCTCGAGCATCTCCACCTCGTCGTCTGCCAGCGCCCGCGAGCCGCTGGACGTGGGCGAGCTGGGCCTGCGCGACAGGCGCGGCAGCACGGCCACCAGATACGGAACGCCGGCACCAGCGAGGATCTCGTGGAAGCGCGCAAACGCGTCAGTGCCCCAGCGGTCGGGCTCGTCCCAGGCCAGGTAGTGGGGAAACTCGTCCACGCGTATAAGAAAGCGCGGTCGCGCCGCACCGTCCTCGCCGAGCAGCGCCCGCCTGGCGCCAAGCAGAGGCCGCATCACGCCCGTTTCGAAGTCAAGCCTGCCGAACTTGTAGCGAACCTGCTCCGCAACGCGCACTGGGCGGGACGGGACGCTGCGCACGCGCGTCGCGCGCCGGACCGCCCGAGCACGCAGCTGCGCGGGAACGAGTGCGCCACTGGCCAGCTCGCAGTCAAACAGCAGGCGCGCAGTGCGCAACTGGTCGCGGTCACGGTCGACCGCCACACCTGCGGGGTCGGCTTGCACGCTGCGCCTCACTGTCGCGAGCCTATCCAGCCTGGGATCATGGCGCCCGATGGGCGAGCATCCACGCCTCCACGGCCGCGACATCGTTTGCGTGGGCTTCGCCGACTGGGACACCGACCTGTGGACCAACCAGCACCACCTGATGGCACGCCTAGCCCACGCCAACCGCGTGCTGTTCATCGAGTCGCTCGGCCTGCGCCGGCCCCAGCTGGCCGGACGCGACCTCACACGCATCTGGCGGCGGTTGCGGCGCGGCCTGGGCCCGCCGCGTCAGGCCGACGGCCTGTACGTGCTGTCGCCCCTGGTGCTGCCGCTGCACGGCTCGCGCGTGGCACGCGCGCTCAATGCCCGCCTGCTGCCCTGGCTGGTGCGCCGCGCCGCCCGCCGCCTCGGCTTGCAGCGACCGATCCTGTGGGGCTACGTGCCCCAGGCCGAGGAGCTGATCGCCGCGCTGGACCCTTCGCTGGTCGTCTATCACTGCGTCGATGACATCGCCGCCCAGGAGCGCATCGACACGGCCAGCTTCCGCGCGGCCGAGGCACGCTTCGCGGCCCGCGCGGACCTCGTGCTGGCCAGCGCGCCCGCCCTGGCGCAACGGCTGCGCGCCTTCTCTGACAACGTGCTCGACGCGCCCAACGTGGCCGACACGGAGCTGTTCGCGCGCGCGCTTGGTGCCGGTGCGCCCGATCCGGCAATGGCCGCGCTGCCCCCCCCGCGGATCGTATTCACGGGCGCGATCGTCTCGATCAAGCTGGATATGGCGCTGCTGGTCGAGCTGGCGCGCATGCGACCGCGGTGGTCGTTTGCGCTGGTCGGCCCGATCGGCCCCGGCGATCCGCGCACGGACGTATCCGTGCTCCAGTCCCAGCCCAACATCCACCTGCTCGGCCGGCGCACCTACGCGCAGCTGCCTGACGTACTGCGGGGCGCAGACGTGGGGCTGATCCCCTATGCCCGCAACGAGCTGACCGAGAGCATCTTCCCGATGAAGGTCTACGAGTACCTGGCGGCCGGCCTGGCGGTGATCGCCACGCCGCTGCCCGCCCTCGCCGGGGTCGCCGGCGTCGCCTGCGCGCCAGACGCCCAGGGCATCGCCGA
Organism: uncultured Solirubrobacteraceae bacterium; assembly: GCA_963745375.1. Lineage (GTDB taxonomy): Bacteria > Actinomycetota > Thermoleophilia > Solirubrobacterales > Solirubrobacteraceae > Palsa-744. The sequence continues at coordinate 111,580 of CAVUXA010000008.1, forward strand.
ACTGATCGAGCACGAGCTCGAGCACGACAGCCCGCAGCGCCGCGCCGAGCGCTCTCGGGCCGCCACATCTAACTCCTGGGAGCGGCGCCTGGAGGAGATCGCCGTCGCGATCGCCGCGCTGTGACGGACCTGCTCGTAACAACGCACACGCCCGTGCTGAGCTCCGGCCAGGCGGTGCGCACCTACGGCGTCGCCCGCGCGCTTGCCGAAAACGACGGCCTAACTCTGGCGTACGTGCGCTTCGGCGCGCACGAGCCAGACGCGTCCTTCCGGGCGATCCCTGGCGTGGAGCTGTGCGAGGTGGTGCCCTCGCGCGGCCCCTACCGGCTGCGCGCCTACGCGCGCGCCCGGCTGCGCGGCGTCCCCGCTGGCTTCGCGCGGGGAATCTCGCACGAGCTTGCCGCTGCGGGCGCTCGGCTGGCAGACGAGCCCGGTCGCGGGCGGGTCGTGGCAGACGGCCCGATCGCCGCTGCTGCGCTGGCCGATCTCGCCAGCAGGCGCCCGGTCATCTACAACGCGCACAACCTCGAGTCGAGCTTTCGCCACGAGCTCGACCCCGGCAAGCGCCGGCGCTCCGAGCTTCGTTCCTTCGAGCGCTCACTGCTGGCCCGCTCCAGCGAGTCCTGGATGGTCAGCCAGGCTGACATGGCAGCCGCGCACGAGCTGTGTCCGGGCGCGGCGCTGCGCTACGTGCCCAACGTGGTCGACACGGCCGCCATCGCCCCCGTGACACCTGCGGTGGGCCAACGGCGCGCCCTGTTTGTCGCAAGCTTCCACTACGAGCCCAATCGCATCGGCCTGCGTTTCCTGCTGGACGAGGTCTTCCCGCGGGTGTGGGCACAGCTGCCCGACGCCCGTCTGACGCTGGTCGGCGCGGGCCTGCAGCAGCGGCCCAGCGACGACCCGCGCGTGCAGGCGCTTGGCTTCGTCGAGGACCTGCACAGCGCCTACGCGGGCGCCTCCTGCGCCGTCGTGCCCCTGCTGCAGGGCGGCGGCTCGCCGCTGAAGTTCGTCGAGGCGCTCGCCTACGGCTTGCCCGTCATCGCCACCACCCGCGCCGCGGCCGGCCTGGAGGTGCGCGATGGCGAGCACTGCCTCCTCGCCATCGACGGCCAGTCGTTCGCCGCGGCGCTCGTGCAAGTCCTGCGCGACGGCGCACCGCAGATCGCGCGCCGCGGGCGCGATCTCGTCGTGGCGCGCTATTCGATCGAAGCCCTGCGCCGGCTATTGGCCGCCTAGCCGGCTGACCGGGCACGCCCGGCGACCGGGCAAACCCAGCGACGCGACCCCCACGACGACGGCCCGAGACCTCGCCACGCATCGTCGCTGGCGCTCTGGACATGTGTCCATGACGCGGCGGGCCACTTACGGCGCGCGCGTGTAGGCCCGAAACATCTCTTGCAGTTCTCAAGGCGGCCGGAGCTCCGCAGGTTTCGTCGCGGACGTCTGGCCATTCCGACAAAGGCACACCCGTCGCGAGACGGGCTCGCAAAGCCATGGGTCTCCCCGAGACAGCCCGGCTACCGAAGGAGAATTGAATGAGCACCGCCCGCTCGTATCGGCCGCATGGCAGGTCCCTGTTTGCCATCTGGCTGATCCTCAGCGCAATTGCGCTCGCGTCGAGCGCGACCGCCACCGCAGCCTCTGCAGGCCATCATGAAGGCGCCCCAGCCGCCAGCCGGCCTCCACAAGCCCTGATGCGCGCCGCGGCGTTGACCAGGCAGGCAGAACGCAATCTCGTATCAGACACCAACAAGGTCGAGCGCTGCCAGCTCGCCGAGCGGACCCACGGGGGCCGCTGCGCAGCAACCCGCCACGCCCTTCAACGCGCCGGCAGTGCGCTGGCCAGGGCCGAACAACGGCTCGCGCGGGTGGCGAAGGACGGCAGGACCGGCAACGCCAAAAGCGCGGCGTTTGACTCCAGCCCAGGCGCGCCGCCTGCCCTGACCGTCTCCGGACAGACGCTCCAATGGAACCATAACCGCAACATTGAAGCCTACGTGCTGGTGCGGATTGTGCCCAGGCAGGGCTTTCAGTACTCGATCGTCCACGGCACCGCGTTCACGCCTCCGCCGGTTCCGGGCGCAACGGTCCGCTACCGCGTCCGCACCGCCGTGTCGTGGTCGTTGTGGTCGACCGAACAGTCGATCACCTACGCCCCGGTGGGCTCACCCGCCCCGAGCGGCGCGAAGGAACCGACCCCGCCAGGCACACCCGAACCGACCCCGCCGGCGCCCAAACCGAGTCCGCCGTCCGACCCCAAGGCCGCCCCGCACATAACGATGTCGGGACACACGCTCAACTGGAACGCGACCACCGGCGTCAGCAGCTACGTGTTCGTGACCAAGGTACCCGGACAGCCCGACCGCTACTCCTCGGTCACGGGCACCACTACTACCCCGCCGGCCGTGCCCGGCCAGACCGTCCGCTATAGCGCGCGCACGAATGTCGAAGGAAGCGCGTGGGCCCAGGAAGTGTGGATTACCTACCCCGCACACGAAGGGGAAGTCCTCAACGTGCTCGCCGCCCCTCACATAGTCGTCTCCGGACAGACGCTCAGCTGGAACGCAACAACAGGCGTTAGCGACTACGTGTTCGTCACCAAGGTGCCCGGACGGCCCGACCAGTATTCCGAGGTGACCGGCACCACTACCACCCCGCCGGCGGTCCCCGGTCAGACCGTCCGCTACAGCGCGCGCACGAACATCGAAGGCAGCGCCTGGGCCCAGGAAGTCACGGTCAGCTACCCCGCGCCCGAGGAAGCCAAAGAAGAACGAAAAGAAGAACACGAAGCGCCCAAAGAACCCAAAGAAGAACGAAAAGAAGAACACGAAGCGCCCAATGAAGAACCGCATGAAGGCTCCAGCGCGACGTTCCAACCGGGGATCAACTCCGGCTCGGCTGCCATCTGGGAACTGCCCGGAGCGGCCCTGCTCGGCGCCAAGGTCGTACGGGTGGACGTCTCGATCGGCGAGTCCGTCCACGAATTCGAACCGGTGATCGAAGCGTACGCCGAAAAAGGCATCCGCGTGGCACCGCTCGCCGACTTCTACGGCACCCTGCCAACAGCCGCCCAGGACCAGAATTTGGCGGCGTGGGCCAGCGCGTTCGGCGCCGGCGGAAGCTTCTGGTCGACCCACACAGGTGGCCAGTACGCGATCCAGACGATCGAGTTCGGCAACGAGACGAGCTTCAGCTACCAGTACTCCGACAACAGCCCGTCCGGCTATGCGACGCGCGCGCAGACCTACGCCCTGCGCTTCGCCGAAGCAGCCCGGGCGATCAAGGCGACCAACCCCAAGGTCGGCCTGCTGGCGCAGGGAGACCCCGGCAACGCCGGCTCACTGTGGATCGAAAACATGTTCAAGGCAGTGCCCGAACTTGGGCAGCTGGTCGCCGGCTGGACCGTTCACCCCTACGGGCCCAACTGGCGGGCGAAGTTCGAAGCGGTCGTGTCACAGACGGCCGCCCAGGGCGCTCCATCGACGATCCCGATCGACGTTACCGAGTGGGGACTGTCAACTGACAACGGACGCTGCCTGAGCGAAAACTTCGGCTGGAACCAGTGCATGACCTACCAGGAAGCCGCCGAAGACCTGACGCGCACGATCAGCGAAATGCACCAAGCTCTGCCTGGGCGTCTCGGCTTGGTGCTGCTCTACCAGATCCGTGACCAAAGACCCGCCAGCGAATCCAACAACAACAGCCTCGAATACTACTTCGGGGCCGTGCAGCACGAACTGCAGGCAAAGGGCGCCTACACGACTGCCGTGGAGGCGTTCCTGGCCAGCAGCTGAGCGGGAGAACCGCTCCGCAATCACTAACTCCGCCCGGCGATCGTAGTGGTCGCTGGGCGGTCGTTGTTCGGGCCGGCGCTCGGCGCCACTTGCTCCGCGCGACGATAGGCAAGCTGGGCCAGCAGCCCGACCTGCGCGGCAAACAGCACGGTGAAGCGTGGATCCACCCCGGTGAAGCTGGCGGTCGTGTCCATGGCCGCCAGGCCGGCCATGCCCGCAAGCGAGGCCAGGCCGAACGCACGCGCCAATGGCTGGCGGCTGCGCCGCCAGGTCTGCCAGGCCAGCGTCATGGTGCCCGCGATCACCGCGACGTACGCAGCCAGCCCCAGGATCCCCAGCTTCAGCCAGTACCACAGCGCAGCGAAGTGAACGTACTGGCGTCCTTCTTCGTGTTCGACCGGCAGCGGCCGCACAGTCGCCTGCCATGGCACGGTGACGCCGAGACCCGTGAAGGGATGTTCGCGTATCGCACCGAGGACGTTCGCGCGCTCGTCGAGTCGGTAGCGATCCTCGCCGTTGGCTTCTAGCTTGGACGGGGCCAGCGAGGCGGCCCGTTTGACGATCGGCAACTGGGATTGGAAGTGGATCGAGCCGATCAGCCAGATCGACGCGACGACCCCGGCGAGCACCTGCAGGAGCACCCGCCGTCCCCCGGGGGAGGTCCCCACCACGAGCACCAGCGCGATGCCCAGCACAGCCGCGATCCAAAACGACCGGCGGTAGGAGAGCAGCAGGCACGCGAACAGCAGCGGCGTCGCCAGCTTCATCCACAGTGGCAGCCCCGCGCGCATCACCACCGCGGCCAGCGCCGACAGGATCGCGATCAGGATCAGCCAGTTGGCAGCCGGTTCGTAGTAGGTCAGGGTGGCGGTGCCTTCGATCGACGAGCCATAGTGGCCAGCGATCTCCACCAGGCCAAGTCCGGCCTTGCACACCGCGAGCACGCCCAGGGCGCCGAGCAGCCACATGATGCGACTGCTGTCGAGCTTGAGGTTGGCGACCGCCAGCGGCAATAGCAGCAAGAAGAACAGCGAGGCCTCCGAGCCCAGCGCGTAGCGTATGCTCGCGCCCGCGGCGTGTCCCACGATCGCACCGTCGAGCATCGCCAGCGCCAGGAACACGATGGCCGGCTTGAGCGGTCCCGGGACCCACAGGCCTCGGCCGCTGCGCACGAGCTCGATGGCCACCGCGAGGATTGCCATCACCACCAGCAGGTCCAGGAGCGTGGCGTACTTGTAGACGTTGATGTAGAGGTGCGAGGTGAATTTGAGGATCCCGAAGGACGGACCCTCGCAGAGGATCGTCAGCCCGACCACCAGGCAGCTGGCAAACAGCGGGCGCGCCACCAGCGCAACCACCGCCACGACCGCCAGGGGGGCGAGCAGCCCGGCCGCCCCGAGCTTGTGGACGCCCCCGAGGGCGATCAGCGCGGTGAGCGCCGCAGCTCCCGCTCCGAGCAGCAGCTCGCGGCGGTCCAGCGCCGGAAGTTGCAGCCGCCGGGCGCCCATCGTTCAGGCCTCGCTGGCCCTCAGCGCGAGGACCCGGAGCTGGGCACGCCCGAGGGCGCTGACACCGAGTCGACGCTCACATGCAGCGAGGGCTCGTCACCGGCATGGGGCGCGTATCCGTATCCGTACCCGTAGCCACCTGTTTCGCGCAATCCGGTGACCACGATGCCCACGGGTTCGACGACCTGGCGGTCGAGGATCGCCCGTGCCCGCCTGACGTCGTCGCGGCTGGTCTTGTTCACGCGCGCGATCACGATCGAGGCGTGCACGACCTGGTGGCCGAGCAGAACCTGGGCGTCGGCTACCGGGTTCAACGGAGGCGCGTCGAGGATGACCATGTCATAGGCACTCTGCAGCGAGGAGATCATCTCGGTGATCCGCTCGGAGCTGAGGATCTCCGACGGGTTGTAGGGAAGGGGCCCTGCTGGAATCACCGACAGGTTCGGCACATCCGTCAGCGGCGTCACCACCAGCTCCGCCAGTGGCACGTCGCGGGTCAGCGCTGTGGTCAGGCCGTCGCGCGAGCGCAGGCCAAATTGCTCGGCGAAGGTGGGCCTGCGCAGGTCGAGCTCGACCAGCACCACACTGCGGCCGGTCAGCGCGATCGCATGGGCGAGGTCGATGGATACCGTCGTCTTGCCCTCCCCCGGTATGGCGCTGGTGACCATCAGCGTGTCCAGCTGTCGCGTGACCGCCGCAAAGTCCAGTGCGCTGCGCAGGATGCGATAGGGCTCCAGCAGCGTCCCGCGCTCGCTTGCGCGATGGAAGCGGAACGACGAACCCGCCACGCCGGTCAGGGCGGGCAGGCGGTACTCGGACTCGAATTCCTCGATGGTCTTGATCCTGCGATCCAGCGACTCCGCCAGGAACACGAGCGAGAAGGCCAGGGCGACGCCGATTAGCAGCCCTACGACGACCGACGTCGACAGGCTCGAGCCCGACGGGGTCGTGGGCGGCGTGGCGCGTCCGATGATGCTCGCCCCGCCGCCAGCCACCGCGCGCAGCTCGCTCAGACGCTGAATGGACTGTTGCAGGTTGGCCCGTTCGGCTGAGCCGACCGGCAGCGATTCCAGCTGTCCACGGAGCCTGTTCTGGACCCTGGCGATGTCCGTCAGCTGCGACCGGGCCCTGAACGCGATGTATTCTTCGGCGAAGTCGTTGGCCAGATGCGCCGACTGGCTGGGGACGCTGGTGGTTGCGATGATGTTGAGGACGTTCGCGTCGGGCTCGGCTTCAACCTTGACGTCGTCGAGCAGATCCGCTGTCGAAAGGCTGCCTTTCATCTGCCTGCGTACGCCTTCGGCGACTTCCGACGAATGCGCGACCAGCACCTCGGTGTCGGCTTCGCGCACTGGTTCGGGGCCGGCCGACGACTGCACCTGCAGGGCCGTTTGCGCCAGCGTGCCGGTCTGGAAGACCACGTTGGCGGTCGCGACGTAGTTCTTGGGGCTGTGCTCGTGGCGGTAGGCGGCCACAACCACGCAGATCAGGACAACCCCGCCCATCAACGGCCAGCGGTCGCGCAGGACCCTCATCATCCCGGCGAAGCCGTCGCTCTCGCGCATCTGGTCCCAGCGCTGACCGGCGCTCATGGCAGCGCACCAGGCGAGATCGGCAGATGGTAGGTCACGTCCACGGTTGTTGCCACCGCATTCATATCGTCCGCCACAGGTACCCGCTTGAGCCGCTGACCACGCCCTGCAGAGCCATCATAACTCGGCGAGCATGCGCTCATAGACCCTTATGGCCGCTGCCGCCGCGGCCGCCGGAGTGTGGTGGGCCAGGAAGTTCTCGCGCGCGGCCGCGCCCGCCCGGCGGCGCGCGTCGAGGTCGTCGAGCAGGGCCACTGTGGCTGCCGCGATCGCCTCGTCGTCGTCCTCGACCACGACCCCGCCGCGATCGAGCAAACCCTCGACGCCCTCGCGGGTGCTGACTACGGGGATGCCCAGCGCCATCGCCTCCAGCACCTTGACCTTGGTGCCGCTGCCCGTCGTGAGCGGGTAGAGCAGCACGCCCAGCTCGCGCAAGAAGCCACCAGCCGATGACACCCGCCCGCGCCACTCCACGCCGGGCAACTCAGCGTCGACGGCGAATGTGGCCGGCTCCATGCCCACTCCGGCCAGCAGCAGCCTGGCGTCCGGGCGACGCTCGCGCACGAGCGGCCAGACGCGCGCGAGCAGGCGCGCGACCGCGCGCGTGGTGGGCGGCCATCTGGCGGTGCCGATCAGCCCAGCAACCGGGTGCTCGAGCGAGGCCCGCTGCGAATAGTGCGCCGGATCGAGCGCCAGCGGCGCGATGCCGCGGTGTGACGCGGGGATTCGCGCGGGCAGCCCGTCGGCGACCTCGGGTGAGTTGACCAGCATCCAGTCCGCCCGGCGCAGCGCCCGCCGCTCGGCTCGAAGGCTCTCTAGAGCGTTGCGGTCGTCAACGGTTCGCACACCGCTGAACGGGCGGTCGCGCGAGAACAGGCAGTCCAGCTGCAGCAGCGTAGGTCGCTCGAGCATCGCCAGCGCACTGGCGGTGCGCAGGTCGACCAGATGCACCACGTCGGCGTCTGCGGCCAGCTCGCGTAGGCGCCTGGCGAACGCGCCGCCGATCAGGGCGCCACCGGGGTTGGCAATTCTGCTCCAGCGCCCCCGCCAAGGCGAGGGCTCCACGGGGACCAGCTCCAGCGGCGGGTCGACCGGCGCGGGGAGCGGCGCCGACCGGTTGTGGGGAGCCAGCACGCGACAGTCAACCCCCTGGGCCTGGAGTCCCTGCAACAGCGCGACGGCGCAGCGCTCGGCAGCGCCACCCTCACGGTCGGGGGTGAACGGAAGGACCACCAGAACGCGCAAGCCGGGCGCGAGTATAACGCCGGCAGCCAAGGCCCCCGATACGCTGCCGGGCCATGGACATCAGAAAGCTCAGACCGGCGAAGGTGCGCAACGCTGTGCGCCGCCGCTGGTTTGAGCGTCGCCTGGAAGCCATCGCGCTGACGGACGCTCCAGAGGTGCTAGAGCTGGGCAGCGCCTATGGTGGCTGGCGCATCCCCGCGGGGCTGATCGAGCCGACGTGGCTGTGCTACAGCGTGGGGGTCGGCGGCGACATCAGCTTCGACCTGGAGCTGATCCGACGCTTCGGGGTCACTGTCAGGGCCTTCGAGCCGGTCAGCGACTACGTCAGCCGCGCCGCCGATGAGGCGCGCGCGGAGCCGCGCTTCTCCGTCCATGAAGCCGCGATCGCAGTCAGCGACGGTCCGTTGCGTCTGCAGATCACCCACGACGCCTCCAGCCAGTCGGTGTCTGCAGCCGGGCTGTATGAATCGTCGGCCTTCGTGGAAATGCCAGGGCGCGCGCTCGTGTCGCTGATGGATGAGCTCGGCGACGAGCGCATCGACCTGCTCAAGCTCGACGTGGAGGGGGCCGAGTACGAGCTGCTGCCCGCCGTCGACCTGCGCGCGCTGGGCGTCAAGGTGTTCGCCGTCCAGCTGCACCACAACGGCTCGGTCAGGGGAGCACGCGCGCTGATCGACCGTCTGCGCGCAGACGGCTACCGGCCGGTCGCCTGCCGGCCGGCCGTCAAGCTGACCTTCGCTCGGGAGGATCTGCTGCGCTGACGTGTGACCCCGCCCCGGCTGTGGCCAGCGCGCGCCGGCCGACGCGCGCGGTCCGCTCGAGCTCGTCAACCACTCGCTGCTCGTAGCGCTCGGCGGTGTGCTCGGCGGCGATGCGCAGGCCCCCCTCGCGCAGCCTGGCCCTCAGCCGCTCGTCCCCGGCCAGGCGCCGCACGGCGCTGGCCACAGCGTGGGGGTCGTCGGGCTCGATCAGCAGCGCGTTGTCTTCGTCGCGCAGGTAGGTGCGCGCACCGCCCCTGGCGACCGCCACCAGCGGGCGGCCCATGCCCATCGCCTCCAGCGGCACCAGGCCCCAGGGCTCCTCCCAGCGGATCGGGAACAGCACTGCGTCGGCCGCTGCGTAGAGGGCGGGCAACGCCGCGGCGTCGACCGACCCCAGCAGCTTCACGCGCTCGCCCGCGCCCAGCGCCTGCGCCTGCTCTGCCAGGCTCGCCTCGTAGGCGTGGTTGCCCGAGCCCGCGATCGTCAGGGTCGCCTGCGCCGGCAGCTGCGCGAGCGCTGCCACCGCCACGTCCACGCCCTTCTCTGGCACCAGACGCCCCACGCACAACAGCCGCCACCGCCACGGCCCAAGCGGCGCCGCCGTCAGGTAGCGGGGCTGCACGCCTGAGGTCACCACATCGCTGTCGGGTGGGCGCAGGCCCGCGCAGGCCGCCGCCGCCCTAGTGTGCTGGGAGTTGAACAGGAAGCGTCCCGCGCACTCCAGGCAGTAGCGCATCGGGATGCCGGCGAGCGGCTTCGAGCACCGGCGCGAGAGGTCGCAGGCGCGCACTCATGCGCGTCCAGCTGTCGACCTGAAAGCCGTATGACAGCCAGTCGTCCTGGATCACGAACACCGACGGAACGCCGTGCCGGCGCAGGCGCTCGATCAGCGACAGCGACATCCCGCCCATACCCCACCAGGCGACCACATCGGGGGCGAAGTCGCGCAGCGTCCGCTCGAAGACCACCGCGTTCGCCCGCTCCAGGGCCAGGCGCTGGATGGGACGCAGCGCCGCCGGCTGCTGGCCGGCCGCGTCCAGGTAGGAGCGCAGGCTGCGCCGCACCGCCGGCTCGTCGGCTGCGACCACGCCGGGCAGGCGCAGGTCGGAGGTCAGCACGAGCACGTCGTGGCCACGCCTGGCCGCCGCGTGCACGACCCCCTCGCAGATCAGCTCATAGCCACCGAGATGGTGAGGCGGATAGCGCAGGCCGACGGTCAGGATCCTCATCGCCGACGCACCCAGCAGGCCACCGTCGCCGTCGCCGTCGCGTCCAGCGCGGGCGGATCGGTACGCAGGACACGCAAGACTGCAGGAAGTATGACGAACCTGGTCACAGGGGCCCTGCGCCTGCCGCGCAGGATCTTGCACGGAGGCGCCGCCGGCGACGCGGGCTCGGCCGGGGCCACGTTGATGGCCTCCAACGTGGCCATCCAGGTTGGCGCCCGCTTCACCACGTATGCCATCGGCATCGTCACCGTGGCCCTCACTGCGCGCACGCTGAAGACCGCCGGCTACGGCGTGTGGAGCGGCGTCGGCAGCTACACAGGCCTGTTCGGCGTGCTCACCGACCTTGGCTTCTCGACCGTGGCCACGCGCCACATGGCCGCCGAACCCGAGCGCGAGGCCCGAATGGGTGGGGGCGCTGGTGTGGGTGCGCATCGCGGTGTCCGCCACCGTTGCCGGCGCCTGTGCGATCTCGATTCCGTTCCTGTTGCGCAGCACCGGCCACAGCCACACGGTCGCCTACATCATGACCGCGCAGATGCTGGCCAACTGCGCGGCCTCGCTGCTGGCCGTCTTCCAGTCGCGCCTTCGCGCCGGCATCGGGCTGTCGTTTACGGTGCTGCAGTACTTCATCTGGTTGGGAGCCGTGCTGACCTTGCACCTGACCGGCGCCTCGGTGGTGGCCTTCGCGCTGGCCAACACGCTGCTGCTGTTCTTCATCGCCGCCCTGCAGATCGCCGTCAGCCGGCGCGCGGTGCATATCGCCTGGCGAGCTGGGCTGCGACTGTGGCGCCAGCTGCTGCGACAGGCGATACCGCTGGGCGTGGCCACGGTGATGATCACCGTCTACTACCAGATCGACTCCGTGCTGCTCTTGCAGATCGCGGGCGCCAGGGAAACGGGGCTGTACGGCTCGGCCTACCAGTTCCTCAGCCCGCTGATGTTCCTACCGGCGGCCGTCATGGGGTCGTTCTTCCCCGTGCTGTCGGCGATCCAGGCCAGCGACCCCGCACGCATGCGCCGCCTGGTGCAGGTGTGCATGGACGTGATGGCGGCCATCGGGTTGCCCATCCTGGCCGGCACGCTGGCGCTGTCGGGGCCGATCATCCACCTCATGTACGGGCCGGAATTCGCCCGCGCGGACGGCCTGCTGGTGATCATCATGGTTGCCTTCGTGTTGATCTGCTTCGGCACCATGGCGGGCAGCCTGTCCGTGCTGCTCGGCCTGCAGTGGCGCTTTGCGATCTACACGACGATCGGCGCCATCGCCAACGTGGTGCTCAACCTGGTGCTGATCCCTCCCTACGGCGCTTGGGGATCGGCCTGGGCGACGGTCGCCACGGAGGCCATTACGATGGTCCTGATGCTCTCGACCTGCCTGCGGACGATGCGTCTGCGGCCGAAGGCGGCGAGGATCGTGCGCACTGTGGCGCTCGCCGCGGCGATGACCGGCGTGATGGTCCTCGCCCGGCCGCTCGGCTTCATACCGGCCGGCACGATCGGCCTGCTGTGGTACGCGGGCGGCCTGCTCGCGCTGCGGATCATCAACCGCGACGAGCTGCGCATGCTGACCGGGCGCGGCGGGGGCGCTGAGGCCGTGGCCATCGAGGCGGGTGTGTGATGCGCCGTCGGGGGCTGGCCAGGAGGGCGGCCCGACGAATTCGGCAAACGCTGCCACCGCCGTCTCACTGGGTGCTCACGAGCGTCGTCTGTCGCGTGCCGTTCGCCCGGGCGCGTATGGCTTGGTATGCGCTCAGCGGCGTGCGATTCGAGGACCATCGCAGCGGCGTGATCATGCTGGGCAGCGAGGTGATCGCACCGGAGAACCTGCAGATCGGGCGCAACACGGCGATTGGCCGGCGCTGCGTGCTCGACGCTCGCGGCGGGATCGCGATCGGCAAAGACGTCAACATCTCAAGCTACGCGCGGCTGCAGACCGCCAAGCACATCGTCGACGACCCCGACTTCAAGCACCAGTACTCGCCGATCGTCGTCGGCGACCGGGCCTGGATAGCCGAGGGCGCGGTCTTGCTCGGCGGGGTGACGGTCGGCGAAGGCGCTGTCGTGGCGGCCAACGCCGTGGTAACCAAAGACGTGGAGCCGTTCGCGGTCGTCGGCGGCGTACCCGCCCAGCTCATCCGCCACCGCTCGCGCGAGCTGCGCTACCACCTGCAGTGGCGCCCGGACTGGATGTAGCGGCTGCCGCGCACAGGATCGGGCGCAACGCCGCCGTGAACAGATCGACATTCAGGTTCTCCTGCGCCCAGGCAAAACCCGCCGCGCCCATCGCGTCGAGGCGCTCGCGGTCGGACATCGCCTGCGCAAGCAGCTCGCTCCACCCCCGCACGTCGCCCGGCTGCACCCACCAGCCGCAGCCGATGCGCTCGATGTCGAAGTCGAAGTAGGGAGCTCGCGTGAGGATCATCGGCCGCCCGCAAGCGAGCGCGTCGACCACCTCGGTCAGGCCGTTGAGCGGGTAGCGGGTGGACAGGGGTATCGCCACCACGGCCGCCGAGCGCAAGTCGACGACGGTGTGCTCGTAGGTCAGCGGCGCCGAACGCGAGCTGTCGCGCGGCGGCTCGGGCTTGACGGTAACCGCCTCGGGGACCGGCGCGAGCGCCCGGCGATCGCCGTAAATCGTGGCGGGCAGGCCCGTCGCCGCCAGTGCGTCCAGCAGCGTGCGCAGGTCGCGCCCGGTCTTGCCGGTGGCCACCACCTGGGCGTCGGCGGCGGCAGGCGCGCGCGGGCCGAAGCCTGCGAAGTCGAGATCTGGGGCCCAGTGCAGCACGGTGATCAGCTCGGGCGCCACGCCGGCCTCGATCAGACCGTCGCGGGTGTACTGAGACAGGGCGATCGCACGGTCATAGCCGCGCAGGGCGAGGCCGGTCATGGAGTTGCTGGGTGCGGCGTGGAAGACCCCGACGATCGGCGTCGAGAACATCCGCGCTGCGCGCAGCGCCGCCAGGGCGTAGAAGTCGTGGGCGAACCAGCCGTACATGACCGCGCCCGGCCGGCGGTGCCTGAAGGCGAATGCCTGCTGGCCCACGTCGCCGAGCCGGTGGCGCGTCAGCTGCGTCAGCTTGGCCGAGCGGCCCTCGTCGCCGAGGGGGATATCCACGACTTCGAACTCGTCGCCGAGACGCGCCGTGCCGTACAGGTGATGGGCCGGGTAGATGCCCGCACGCCACCCCGCGCGGGCGCGCGCCATGTCGAAGTTGTTGGCGAACAGGACCCGGATCGGTTCGCTGCCGACGGCGCGGGTCATCGCGACGGATCCTACTCGGCGTCGCGCGTGCCCTAAAGGGCCCGCGTCGTGCCCTAAGGTGGCGAACGTCCGCTGCCGATGCACGACAAGCCGACATGACTACAGGGAAGGGACGCAAATGGGCAAGACGATCTTGGTGACGGGTGGCAGCGGCTACATCGGGGCGCCGCTCGTGCAGACCCTGCGCGAGGCCGGCAACGAGGTGCGCGTGCTGGACTCACTGCTGCATGGCCAGCAGGACATCGCCGCCGAGCAGGAGCGGGCCGGCGTGCAGGTGATTCGCGCCGACATCCGCGACGCGCAGGCGCGCAGGAGCGCCCTCGCGGGCGCCGATGCGGTCGTCCACCTGGCGGCGATCGTCGGCGACCCGGCGTGCGCACGCGACCCTGAGGTATCTGACGAGGTCAACGTGCAGGCCACGCGCGGACTGGTCGCCGACGCCGGCGAGGCCGGGGTGGCGCAGCTGGTGTTCGCCTCCACCTGCTCTAACTACGGGCGCATGCCCGACCCAACCGTGCCGATCACCGAGGACGGCGACCTGCGCCCAGTGTCGCTTTATGCCGAGCAGAAGGTCGGCATGGAGCAGCTGATCCTCGCAGGCGCGGCCGGCTCGACCGTCAAGCCGACCTGCCTGCGCTTTGCGACCGTCTACGGGGTCGCCAGGCGGATGCGCTTCGACCTGACCGTCAACGAGTTCACGCGCGAACTGTGGGCCGACCGCGACCTGGAGGTCTTCGGCGAGCAGTTCTGGCGCCCCTACATCCACGTGCGCGACGCCGGGCGCGCGGTTGCCACTGTCCTGGCTGCGCCGCCGGAGAAGGTCGCCGGCAAGGTCTTCAACGCGGGCCGCTCGGGCGAGAACTACCGCAAGCTCGATCTGGTGGAGGAGATCGGCAGGCAGGTCGACCGCGGAAGAGTTTCGTATGTGCGCCGCGATGAGGATCCGCGCGATTACAAGGTGAGCTTCGACACGATTCGCGCTGAGCTCGGCTTCGAGACGCTCATGACGGTGCCCGACGGCATCGCCGAGATCATCGCCGCGCTCGACGAGCAGGCCTTCGGCGACCCGTTCGACGCGCGCTACAAGAACATCCCCTAAAGCGCACCGCGTCTGCTGGGGCAAGCGACCACACTATGGCCACGACCCAGACCTTCCCCGAGCTTCCGCTGTTCGACCTGCAGCTGCAGCCACAGGACCTGCAGGCAGTCGCCGAGACACTGCGCTCGGGCTGGTTGACGCTGGGCCCACGCACGGCCGCCTTCGAGGAGGCCTTTGCGGCGCACCTGGGCGCGCGCCATGCGATCGCTGTGTCCAGCTGCACCGCCGCGCTGCACTTGGCCTACCTGGCCGCCGGCGTGGGCCCGGGCGATGAGGTGATCGTGCCGTCCTTTACGTTCACCGCCACCGCCGCAGCGGCGCTCTACTGCGGTGCCACGCCCGTCTTTGCGGAGATCGTCTCGCGCAAGGACCCAAGCCTCGACCCGCAGGATGTGCAGCGGCGCCTGACACCCAAGACCAAGGCGGTGTGCGCCGTGCACTACGCCGGCTACCCCGCAGCCGTCGATCGACTGAAGGCAATCTGCGACGAACGCAGCATCGCCCTGATCGAGGATGTCGCGCACGCGCCCAGCGCGACGCTCGCCGGGCGCAAACTCGGCACGTGGGGCCTGGCAGGCGCGTTTAGCTTCTTCTCCAACAAGGTCCTGTCTGTCGGCGAGGGCGGGCTGGTGTGCACCGACGACGACGATGTGGCCGCCTTCGTGTGCTCGCGCCGCTCGCACGCGATGACCAGCGGCACCTGGGATCGTCACAGCGGGCGCACCGATACCTATGACGTGACCGGCCTGGGCTTCAACTACCGCCTGGACGAGCCGCGCTCGGCGCTGCTGCTCTCGCGCCTGGGGCGCCTGGAGCAGGAAATCTCGCGCCGGCGCGAGCTGACGTTGCGCTACCGCTCGCTGCTCAGTCAGGTCGAGGGGATCATCGTGCCCTTCGAGGACGCAGACGTGCCCGGCTCCTCCTGCTACGTGATCCCGATCATGATCGAGCGCGACGGCCAACAGGCGCAGGTCAGCGCCAGCATGCGCGAGCGCGGCATCCAGACGAGCATCTTCTACCCCTCGATCCACCGCTTCAGCGCCTACCGCAAGCGCTTCCCCGACGTGTCGCTGCCGATTACCGAGCTGGCCTCACGCACGGAGCTGACGCTGCCCTTCTACCCGCACATGTCAAACGACGACCAGGACCGGGTCGTGACCGCGCTGGCCGAGGCGATCGAGCCATGAGCGCAGTGTTGACGATCGTGCAGGTGGCGCGATGAACTGGCAGGTGCCGCTGACCGACGTCAGCGTCCCCGAGCAGGACGTACAGGCGGTCATGGACTGCCTACAGTCGGGCTGGCTGACGATGGGCCCGCGCACCGGCGCCTTCGAGCAGGCGCTGGCCGAGTTCGTCGGCACACCCCACGCCGTGACCGTGTCCAGCGGCACGGCCGCGCTTCACCTGTCCTGCCTGGCCGCTGGGGTCGGCCCTGGGGACGAGGTGATCGTGCCCGCGTTCACTTTCGTGGCCAGCGCCAGCGCACCGCGCTATGCGGGCGCCACGCCCGTACTGTGCGACGTGTCCAGCGCCGACGAGTTCAACATTGACCCCGCCGATGCCGCCCGGCGCATCACGCCACGCACGAAGGCGATCGTGGCCGTGCACTTCTGCGGCTACCCCGCTGACATGGCCGCGCTGCGCGCGCTGTGCGACGAGCATGGGCTGGCGCTGATCGAGGACTGCGCACAGGCGATCGGGGCGTGCGTCGACGATCTGGGCCACCAGGTCGGCACGGTCGGCGACCTCGGCGCCTTCAGCTTCTTCTCCAAGAAGCAGCTGTGCGTGGGCGAGGGCGGCATGGTCACGAGCGCCGACGACGAGCTCGCGCAGCGAGTGCGCCTGCTGCGCTCGCACGCTTTGACCAGCAGCACGTGGGACCGCCATCGCGGCCACGACCCCTCCTATGACGTCGTCGACATCGGCTTCAACTACCGCTTGGACGAGCCCCGTGCGGCGCTTGGGCTCAGCCGCCTGGCGCGGCTGGACGACTCGATCGCCGCCCGGCGGGCGATCGTCCGCGCTTATCGCGAGCGGCTGGTCGAGGTCCCCGGCATCCAGCTCGTCTTCGACGATCGGGCCGTGGAGCGCTCCTCGCACTTCGCCTTCCCGGTGCTCGTGTCTGACCGCCGCACGCGCGACCGCTTTCGCGACACGCTCAAAGACAGCGGGATCCAGACCACCTGGTATCCGGCGCTGCACACGTTCACCGAGTACCGGCAGTTCGCGCCGTCTGACGGGCTGGCGCGCGCCAGCGAAGCAGCCGACAGGCACTGCGCGCTACCGCTCAGCCCGGCGATGGACGAGGCGGCCGTGGAAACGGTTGTCCAAGCCGTGCGCCGGACGCTCGCCTAGCCCAAGTCACTCCGACGGGATCAGTCGGTGGCGCACCGCCTGGAACTCCTCTTGGGCCTGCTCGTAATCGTCGTGGCGCCCGATGTCCAACCAGTAGTCGTCGCTCGGCCACGCCCGCACGACCTCCCCAGCGGCGATCAGGCGCAGAATCAGGTCGGGGAAGTCCAGGCGCTCGCCCGGCTCGATGAACTTCAGCGCGCGCGGCGCGAAGCAGTAGACGCCCATGCTCGCTATGTAGTCGATCTGCGGCTTCTCGTCATAGCCCGTCAGGCGCGTCGGGTCGCCGTCGTCGCCGAAGCGCAGCACGCCCAGCGAGACTTGGATCTGGCGCTCCTTGGTGGCGATCGTCGCCGCCGCGTCGCTTGCCGCGTGCAGCTCCAGCAGTGCGCGATAGTCGATGTCGGTGAGCACGTCGCCGTTCATCACCAGCACGTCGTCTTCGTCCAGCCCTTCGATCAGCGCCAGTGCGCCCACCGTGCCGAGCGGCTCGTGCTCGCGGAAGTAGTCGATCGCCACCCCGTAGCCGGCGCCCTCGCGAAAGAAGGCCTCGATCAGCTCGGCCAGATAGCCGGTGGCCATAGTGATCCGTTCAAAGCCGTGCGCCTTGAGTTGGCGCACCACGATGTCAAGCACCGGCCGATCGCCGACGGGCATCAGCGGCTTGGGCAGCACGGTCGTGTAGGGCCGCAGACGGGTGCCTGTGCCGCCCGCGAGGATCACCGCCCGCCTCATGGCCGCAGCCCGACCCCCACCCCCAGGCCGGCGCCCGGATAGACCGGGTGGCGGGGACGCTCGTCGAAGAAGTAGTACTCACCGCCGTGCTCTGCTACCAGCTCGGGCAGGACCGTCGTGCGATCGCCGTTGCCCGCGATCAGGACGATCCCCGGTGCGGCGTGGCGCAGCGCGGCCCTCATCTCGAATGCCTCGGTGTCATGGTCGGGGGGAGTGTCACAGATGAACAGGTCAACCTCTTGGCCTTCAAGGACATAGTCGAGCGCATCGAAGCTCGTCTTGAACACCGGCTGCCAGCTGCCGCGCAGATGCTCGGGCACAGCCCAGCCGCTGAAGGGGTCGGGGTCGAAGGAGATCAGCCGCCCGGCCCTGCCCTCCTGGGCGTTGCGCGCCAGCGCGACCAGCATCACCAGTGCGCCCAGCCCGTGCTTGATGCCCGTTTCTACGACCAGCGCGGGCTTGGTCGCGCGGGCGATCGCATACCAGGCCACGCGATGGGTCAGACCGACCCGCCGCTTCTGGTCCGTCCGGCGGCGCACGCGCGCTGACAGGTCGCTGGTGAGCTCCCGCGCGGCGTGCGCCTCGGCCAGGTACCCAGCGATCGTCTCGTCATCCACGCGCAGCATCTGCGCGAGGAAACCCACGAGCTCGTCCTCGTTGTCGAGCTCATAGGAGAAGTCGCCCACCTCGGGGTCCCACAGGACATAGCCGGCTACCCCCAGCGGGTCGGCTCGCAGCGAGGCTCCGTAACCGCGCACGATGCGCGCCTTCTCAAACCAGCGCAACCGCGACAGACGGCGCAAGCGGTCCTGCCAGCCGCTGGGCATACGTTTGAGCAGGGACCTGATCATGCGCCGTTCGCGAATGAGGGCGCAGCGCTAGCGCGCGGCCGAAGCGATCGCATCGCGCAAGAGCCCCTCGATCATCTGCGCGACCACGGACGCCGCGTAGGTGGCCTCGGCGTGCGCACGCGCCGCTGCGCCCTCGCGCGCCACCCTGTCGGGGTCATCGAGGTAGCGACGAATCAGCTCGACCAGGGCACCCGGGGAGTTCTCCGGAGAGCAGATCCCGCCGATCTCGTCGGAGATCATGTCCGAGACACCCTCCGCGCCGGTCGATAGGCACGGACGCGAGGCGAGCATGCCGAGGATCACAGCCCGCGGAGCCCCCTCGGTCGGGCTCGGACAGAACACCGACACATCAAACGCCGACACTACGTCGGCGATCTCGCCGCCGGGCGTGGCGATGAAATGCGCGCGCTCGCCCAGCGGGGCCGCGAGGTCGCGCAGCTGGCTCTCGGTTTCGCCGTCACCGGCGAGGATCAGGTGCACGCGCGGATCGTGCAGCTCCCTGACTGCGTCGACGACCACGTCGTTGCGCTTCTTACGGTGAAACCGTGACACGCAGCCCACGACGAAAGCGTCCGCCGGGATCCCGAGTTCCTCTCGCACCCGCCGCCGTCCCTCCTGCGTGTACCTGATGTCATCGCTGCGCATCACGTTGGGCACGACCACCAGCTTGTCCTCGGGTACACCCACCTCGGCGACCGAGCGAAGCGTGCCCTGCGAGACGGCCATCACGAGCGCCGCCCGCCGCGCCGCGGCTAGGTAGGCGCGCTGGGGAACGCCGCTGCGCAGCGGGATCGGGACTGGCCCCCACTCGGCCCAAACCGTCGTCGCGCGATGGCGCCGTGCCAGCATGCCGGCCATCAGCTGCTCCTTCTTGTAGTGGACGAGCAGGATGTCGTAGGGCATCTGCTCCTCCAGCGCGTGGGAGAAGCGCCTGAGCAGCACGGGCCAGCGCAGGGCCAGCCGAGTCCACGTGCGCGTGGACAGCTTGGGGCCGGTGTCGATCGCCACGACCGGCACCTGCGTGTCGCGACCGATCCCCGGCATATCGCTGAGCATCACCGCATCGTGACCGCGCTGACGCAGCGCTTCGAGCATCTCGACGGCCGCGAACTCAGCTCCCCCACTGGCGTCGGTCGTCATCACGCTGACGATCTTCAGCGGCCCGCCTGTGTCGCGGTGTTGCGCTGAGGAGCCCTCATACGACCCGTTTGCCGAGGCGGTCGCCACCAACGACTCCAGCCCGAGCGCTTGTTTGACCGAGCGTAGGGTCCGCTCCGGATCATGGCTCTCGAGCGTCACCTCGCGGGCGACCTGGCCCTCTCTCTTGCCGCGCTCCCGCTCGTCGCGGTAGTCCTGGAGCGTCGCGGCTAGGGCGACGGGGTCGTGCGAGGGGGACACGATCGTGCCGCCACCGGGCGGGATTAGGCCCTCGGCCCCCTCGGAATCAGTTGCGATCACCGGCAGCCCAACCAGCTGTGCCATCACGATCACCCGCGGTGCGCCCTCGGTCGGGCTGGGCGCGAACACGAGCACGTCGCATGCCGACAGAAACGACTCGACCTGGCCGCGCACGTTGGGCACGAAGCGCACGCGCTCGCCGAACCGTGCCGCACGCCGGCGCAGGGCCGCCTCCTCCTCGCCCTCGCCCGCAAACACGAGCACGCAGTCGCCCTCCATATGGGCCATCGCGTCGATCGCCACGTCGTTGCGCTTGCGCCGCTGAAAGCGCGAGATGCAGCCAACCACGAAGGCGTCCTCACCGATCCCCCACGCGCTGCGTAGCCGCTCGCGTCCGGCGCGATCGAAGGCCACGCTGTTGACGTCTACAAGATTGGGAACCACCTTCACCTTGTCGGCAGGAACTCCCATCGCGATAACCGTCTGACGCGTGCCCTCCGACACCGCGAGGATCTGGCTGGCACGTTGCGCTGCCAGTGCATAGAGCATCCGCGCCGGCCAGCGACGCATGGGCACCGGAACTGGCCCCCACTCCGCCCACACGATCTCGCCGGTCAGCCGGCGCGGCAACAGCGAGCACAACAGCTGCTCCTTCTTGAAGTGCAGCAGGATGCAGCCCACCGGGCGCTCGGCGCGCAGCGCGCGCGCAAGGCGCACGAGCGTGCGTGGCGCCTGCAACACCACGAGTGCGACGCTGCGCCGGGCGAGCTTTGGCCCGATGTCGATCGCGCGGGCGCGAACGCGGGTGTCAGCGGCGATGTCGGGCATGTTGGTCAGCAGCACAACATCGTGTCCCCGGGCGCGCAGGGCATCGAGCAGGTCGACGTTGGCGTACTCGGCGCCGCCGCGTTCGTCGGTCGTCTGGATCGAAACGACGCGGTGCCCGTTCACGCGCGCAGTCATAGCATCTCTTCAGATGAGGGCTTCGCGATAGAGCTCTGCCGTGCGCCGCGCGATCACCGGCCAGGCAAAGCGCTCAGAGGCGAGCTCATGCCCGGCGCGACCGCGCCGGGCGCACTCCGGCCAGCCGGCCGCCACCGCCGCCGCCAGCGCGTCGGCGAGGGCGTCCACATCCGGGCGCGCGCAGATCCAGCCCGTCTCGCCGTCGCGCACCGCCTCGACGAGGCCGCCTACGGGATATACGACTACCGGCCGGCTGAACCCGTAGGCGAGCAGCAGGACGCCACTCTGACTGGCCACCGTGTAGGGCAGCGCGACCGTGTCGGTTGCGGCGAACACCTTGGCCGCCTCAGACATCTCCAAGAACCCCTCGCGCACGATCACGCGCCCGGCTAGGTGCGGGTCTGCCAGCTGCGTGCGCGCTGCGGCCAGCGCGCCGTCCTCCTGGCCGGCCACCAACAGGTAAAGCTCGGGCACGCGCAGCAGCGCGGCCAGCAGGTCACCCAGGCCCTTGTCCGGGCGCAGCTGGCCGAACAGGAGCGTGACCGGCGCGTCGGGCGCCAGGCCAAGCTCTGCTCTGGCCTCGTCGCGGTCGGCCGCACCGCCGGCGCGCGCCAGCGAGCCGTACTCGCCGTGGGGGATCACCACGACGCGCGCGGCCGTGGCCTGCGGTACGCGGGCCAGGTCGGCCTGCGCGTGGACGATTGTGCGTGCGCAGACAAGCGCGAGCAGCAGGTCGGTCCAGCGGCGCCCTGCGCCCGGGCGCTCCCTGCCATCGGTCCAGCGACGCCATGGGCGGCCCGAGCCCGCCGCCCCGACACGCGCAAACGTGTTGTGGGGCGTCTGCACTACCGTAGCTCCAGCGGCGCGCATGCAGATCGTGGCAAGCAGCCCCAGCGGATCGAACTCCCAGCCCTGGCAGTGGACAACGTCGACCCGGCGGCTGAGGCGCACCAGCCGCGGTATCGACGCCAGGAAGCGCAGCCCGTTGGCCACAGGGCCAAGGCCCAGCCGGCGCACGACGCCCGCTATGTGCCCGTGCCCGCGCACGTAGTGAAACACGCTGTGGATCGTCACCCCCGCGGCGGGCTCGTAAAGATGATCGTCGGCGGTGGCTAGCGCGATCTGCCACCCCTGCGCGGCCAGCGCCCGCGTCAACTGGCCGGTGTAGTCGCCAACTCCGCCGCGTCCTCCCTGCTCGATCATCAGCAGCGTGCTCGCGTGCGCGGTCTGCCCAGGGATCTGGCCTGCCGCAACGCTCACCGTCACGAGCGTACACAGCGATGGCGATGTCGCCCGCCGGCAACTCCAGTCGCCCACAACGGGCAATAGGCTGCAGGCTTGCCCACAGCCGCCACGTCATCGCTCAAGCAAGACCGATGAAGGTCATCGGCGTGAGCGGCATCGAGGGCACGGTGGATTTCAAGCGTCGCCACTGGCCGCGCCTGCAGGAGCGCGAATATCGCATATCCCAGGGTCACGACTCGGCCGCTGCGCTGGTCATCGACGGTGAGTTCGCGGTGGGCGTGGCCGAGGAGCGGATCAGCAGGGAAAAGCACACCGGCAACTTCCCGCTGGGCGCGATCGACGCGTGCCTGGCGCAGGCCGGCCTAACGCTGTCAGACGTGGACGAGATCGTTCACTCCTTCGACTACGCGCCCTACCGGGCGCTGTACTCGCTTGAGCCGATCTCCAGCGAGCTCTACTGCGACGTGCTCTGCCGCGAGGCTTTCGTGGCGCGGGTGAAAGCCGCGCTGGGCGAGTTCCCGGCCGAGCGGATTGGGCACGTCGAGCACCACCTCGCGCACGCCGCATCCGCGTACTTCACCTGCGGCTGGGACGAGTGCTTGGTGCTCGTGATCGACGGCATGGGCGAGGTCCACGGAGCGACCGTCTACCGCGCCGAGAGCGCACACCTCGAGCCGATCTACCGCATCTCGGCGGCCGACTCGCTGGGGATTCTCTACTCGGTGATCACCCTGCACCTCGGCTTCGACTTCAACTCCGACGAGTACAAGATCATGGGCCTCGCGCCCTACGGCGACCCTGAGCGCTCGCGCGCGTTCTTCGACGAGGCCGTCGTGCTGGGCGACGATGGCGGCTGGAGCATCCCCCCGCTCAAGCTCAACCGCACGCGCGAGGAGCGCGAGAACCACCTCGCCACGCGTCGTCACCTGTCGGAGCGCCTGATCGCAGCGCGCGAGCCCGAGACGGAGATCACCCCTGAGCACATGGACGTGGCCGCCGGGCTGCAGGCCTGCCTGGACAGAGCGTTCCTGCACATCTGCACGTATTTCGGCCAGCAGCTGGGGCTGCGCCGCCTCGCCCTGGCGGGGGGCGTAGCCCTGAACACAACGGCCAACGGCAAGCTGCTGGCGTGCGGAGCGTTCGATGAGATCTACGTGCAGCCGGCCGCCGCCGACGACGGCTCAGCGCTGGGGGCGGCGCTGCACCGCTGCGCGCTGGCCGGCGAGGTCGTCAACCGCCGCTCGCCCACCCCCTTCTACGGCCCCGCCCATCCAATCGAGCGAATCGAGCAGGCGCTGAGCACCCTCGACGACTCGGTGGCGGTCATGCGCATGCCCTCGCTCGCAGACGCGTGCGAGGCGACGGCACAGCTGATCGCGGCTGGCGAGGTGGTGGCGTGGTATCGCGGGCGCATGGAGTTCGGCCCGCGGGCGCTCGGGCACCGCAGCATCCTTGCCGACCCCGGGCGGCCCGACATGCGCGACCGCGTCAACGCGCTGGTCAAGATGCGCGAGTCCTTCCGTCCGTTCGCGCCGGCCGTATCGGCCGAGCAGGTGGACAGATGGTTTGAGGTGCCCGCAGGCACGCTGCTGCCCTATATGACCGTCAACGTAGACGTCCGCCCCGAGCATCGCGCGGGGCTGCCCGCGATCACGCACGTGGACGGCTCGGCGCGCGTGCAGACGGTGTCCGGTGACGACAACGGCGAGTTTCACGAGCTGCTGCGCGCGGTCGGCAGGCATACCGGTCGCGAGATGGTTCTCAACACGAGCTTCAATGTGAAAGGCCAGGCGATCGTCAACACGCCGATAGAGGCCATCGAGACGTTTCTCGCAACCGGAATTCAGGCGCTGTGCCTGGAGAACGTCCTTGTACGCAAGCGCTGAGCCGCTGTAGACTCGCGGCTTCGAGCGTAAGATGACAGACGACCTGGCGATCTTCTCCACCTGTCCCCAGTCGCGCGACAGCACCCCCGATCAGTACGCCAGGCATGTGATCGAGACGGCGCGCTGGAGCGAGGCGGCGGGCTGCGAGGGAATACTCGTGTACACCGACAATGCGATTCTCGACCCTTGGCTGGTGTCCCAGATAGTGATCGAGAACACGCAGCGGCTGGCCCCTCTGGTGGCCGTCCAGGCCGCCTACATGCATCCTTACTCAGCGGCCAAGATGGTCACTTCGCTTGGCTTTCTGTACAGTCGACGGCTGTACTTGAACATGGTCGCAGGCGGCTTTCGCAATGACCTGCTGGCGCTCGGCGACGATACGCCCCACGACGAGCGTTACGCGCGCACCGTGGAGTACGCCCAGATAATCACGCGCCTGCTGGCAGGCGAGACCGTCACCTACGAGGGCAGCCGCTACACGGTTGCAAACCTGAGCATGAGCCCGCCCCTGCCGGCCGCCTTGCAACCGGGGCTGTTCATCTCAGGCTCCTCCCCAGCGGGCCTTCAGGCAGCCACGCAGATCGGAGCGGTGGCCGTCAAGTACCCCAAGCGATCGGGTGAAGAGGTCGACCAGGCGGGCGAGCGCTCGGGCATGCGGGTGGGCATCGTCACGCGTGCGCGCAACCAGGAGGCGTGGAGCGTGGCGCGCGAACGTTTCCCCGAGGATCGCAAGGGCCAGATCGCCCACAAGCTTGCCATGAAGGTGTCCGACTCGCACTGGCATCGCCAGCTGTCTGACATGGCGCAGACGACAGACGTGCAAGGTGACCCGTACTGGCTGTGGCCGTTTGAGAACTATGCGACTTTCTGCCCGTACCTGGTCGGCAGCTACGAGGTGGTGGGCGCTGAGCTCGCACGCTACGTGCAGCTGGGCTTTCACTCTTTCATCCTCGACATCCCTGCTTCCGAGGAGGAGTTGCACCATATCGGCGTGGTCTTCGAGCGGGCACGGGCCAGCCTCTCTTGAGCGCGCTGGCACGATCGGACAGCGCGCTCGCGCTGTTGCACGAGCGAGTGTCGCTGACGTGCGCCTCACAGCCACAGGCGACCGCGATCGTGATGGGCGACGAACGTCTGGCCTATGGGGAGCTCGAGCGCGACAGCAACCGGATGGCGCGCTTGCTGATCGACCGCGGCGTACGACCGGGCGACCGTGTCGTGCTGCTGATGCCCAAGGCGCCGATCGCGATCGTAAGCATGCTCGCGACGCTCAAGGCGGGGGGCGTGTACGTGCCGGTCGACGTGGCCAGCCCGGCTGGCAGGGTGCAGAAGATCGTCGACTCAGCGCAGCCGCGCGTGATCCTCGTCGCGGCGGCCGCGGCCCGGCTGGCAGGCGAGCTGCAACTCGACGCCGAACTGGGATCGGTCGACACAGAGATCGCCCGCGCTGCCTTCGGCCCGACGTCGTGGTTTGACCTGGACGCGGGCGCGGTGGCAAGCGTGACCCGCCCCGAGCACCCAGCCCACATCCTGTTCACCTCCGGCTCGACGGGTACGCCCAAGGGCGTGGTGATCACCCACGCGATGGTCGCCGCGTTCCTCGACTGGGCGCTTGGCTACTTCGGGCACGCCCCCGGCGATCGCATCTCAGGACATCCGCCGCTGCACTTCGACCTGTCCACGTTCGACATCTACGGCACGCTGTCCAGCGGCGCAGAGCTGCACCTGCCACCACCACAGACGCTGCTGCCACGACAGCTGGCCAGCTTCATACGCGATTCGCAGCTGACACAGTGGTTCTCGGTCCCGTCGACGTTCGCGTACATGATGAGCGCTAACGCGATCGAGGACGGCGACTTCCCGTCGCTCGAGCGGGTGATCTGGTGCGGTGAGGTACTCGCGCCGGCGGTGCTCGCACACTGGATGACGCGCGTGCCTGGGCCGAGCTACACGAATCTTTACGGGCCCACCGAGGCGACGATCGCGTCGAGCTTTCACACCGTCGCGCAGGCGCCCGCGGACACGACGGTGGCGATCCCGATCGGCAGGCCGTGCGCGGGCGAGGAGATCCATGTGCTCGACGAGCAGCGCCAGCCCTTGGCGGCGGGCGAGATCGGCGAGCTGTACATCGAGGGCGCGGGGTTGAGCCCGGGCTACTGGCACGACGAGGAGAAGACGCGCGCAGCTTTTGTCAGCGACACGGCAACCGGGCGGCGCATGTACCGCACAGGCGACCTCGGGCGTCTCGACCAGGATGGCGTCCTGCACTACAGCGGGCGGGTGGACTCGCAGATCAAGAGCCGCGGCTATCGCATCGAGCTGGGTGAGATCGAGACCGCGCTCAGCGCGATCGACGGCGTAGCCGAATGCGCCGTGGTGGCCGTCCCCAGCGACGGCTTTGAGGGGACAGCGATCTGCTGCGCGTGGAGCCCGCGGACGGGCGTAGACCTGGACGTGCGCGCACTGCGCCGCGCGCTGGCCGACAGCCTGCCCAGCTACATGCTCCCCACGCGGTGGCTGGAGTTCGACGAGCTGCCCAGGAACGTCAGCGGCAAGGCCGACCGCCGCATGCTCAAGGACACCTTCGCAGCGCAACCCACAGCCAATGTCTGAGCCAACTGGGCACGTGGCGCGATGACCGAGCAGGAGATCGTCGCACGCATCCAGCGGATCTTCGAGGAGTCACTCAACATGGCCGCGCCGTCGCCCGACACGGACATCATCGAGACTGCGCTGCTGGACTCGCTGGGACTGGTCACGCTGCTGTTCGGGATCGAGCAGGAGTTCGGCCGGGAGATCCCGCTGGAGTCGCTGGAGATCGACGACTTCCGCACAATCGAGACGATCGCGCGGCTGATCGGCGCGACGGAGGTATCACAGTGAGCGAAATCCGGCCGATGCTCCAGGAGGAGATCCCCAAGGTCGCCGAGCTGTACAAATTCGTCGATAAATCCGACTGGCGCATCCCGCCCCAGGAGCTGCCCAGGTGGCTGGATCGGACGCTCTTCGGGCATCCCTGGGCCGACCCCGAGATCCCCAGCCTGGTGTATGTCGAGGACAGCGAGATCCTCGGCTTCGTCGGCTCACACGTGCGGCGCATGCGCTTTGACGGACAGCCCATCCGCATGGCCGCCGCCGGCCCACTGATCGCCCATCCAGACGTGCGCAAGCACGGGGTCGGCGCGAGACTGCAGCGCAGCTTCTTCACCGGCCCACAGGACCTCACGATCACCGACGGGGCCTCCGACGAGATACGCCAGATCTTCGAATTGGTGGGCGGCCAGATGATGCATCCGAGCAGCATGGTGTGGGCGCGCGTGTTTCGCCCCTTCAGCTACATGGGCAACCGCGTGCTGCACTCCAACGTCCACCTGCGCGAGCGCGTCAAGCCTTTGACCGGGCAGCTGTTGCGGGCGCTGGACATGCCCACGAGTCATGCCGGCCGCTACTTCGCGGCGCCCGTGAGCGCGGACACGACCGACGAGCTGCTCACGCCCGAGTTGCTGCTCGAGCACATGCCGCTGATCACGCGCTCGCTGCGCCTGGCGCCCGACTACGACCAGCAGATGCTCGAATGGCTGTTTGCCGAGCTGCATCACAATCGCACGTGGGGCACCCCCCACCGGCGCCTGGTGCGCAACGAGCGTGGCCGCGTGTTGGGCTGGTACGTCTATTACGCGCTGGCCGGAGAGGGGTGTCAGCTGCTACAGCTGGCCGCGCACGACCGCCACGAGGGGCCAGTCCTGGACAACCTGCTCGCTCATGCGATCGCGCACGGCGGCGCTGCGGTGCAGGGGCGCGTCGAAGGACGCCTGCTGCCCGAGCTGGCCCACCGTGGCGCGCTGTTTCGCTTCAGTCCGCGCTCGCTGATCTTCACCCGCAACAGCGACCTGCTGGGTGCGGTCACCTCCGGGCACGCCCTCCTCACACGCCTGGAGGGGGAGTGGTGGATGGCCACCTGACCCATGGAGCCGCCGCACTCTGGGTGCGTCCTTGCCGACAGCCGCAGTGATCAGATCGTGCGAATGATCAGCACCGAGCACGGAGCGTGGTGTGAAACCTTGTTGGGCACCGAGCCCAGCAGAAAGCGCTTGGCCCCAGTCATGCCCTTGTTGCCGACGATGATCAGGTCGGCCTCGCGCTCCTCGGCGACGTCGAGGATCGCGTCGGCCGGGTCGCCCTGGCGTGCGTAGACGGCTACCTCGATGCCCGCCTTGCGTGCCACCTCGGCGGCCGCCGCGAGCGTGGCGTCGACATCCTCGCGCGGGTTGATCGCCCACTGCAGGTCCTCGGGCGCCTGGCGGCGTTCCTCGTTCAGACGCTGCGCGGGCACGGGCTCATACGCGCTGACGAGCTCCAGCCTGGCGCCGACCGCGCTCGCCAGTTCGACGGCTTGGCTTACGGCCTTGGTGGCAGTGTCTGAGCCATCGGTCCCCACGACGATCGAGCTGAACATGGTGGGGATCATACCCACGCCGCGCGGCGCGGGCCGGGCCCCCGCAGACCGTGGTGTGCGACATCTAACGTGTGCACGGATCGTGATCGACCTCCACTGCCACCTGCTGCCCGAAATCGATGACGGGCCGGCGTCGATGCCTGCCGCGCTGGCGATGGCGCGCCGGGCGGTCGCCGCGGGCGTGCGCACAGTCGTGACCACGCCCCACGTGAGCGCACGCTACCCCAATGACCCGGACACGATCGCTGCACGGGTGCAGGACTTGCGCGCGCTGCTGGCGGCCGAGGACGTCGACCTGCAATTGCGCGCAGGCGCCGAGATCGCCGTGACCTACATTCCCGAGATCGAGCCGTCACAGCTGACGCGGCTGGCGCTGGGCGGCGGTGAGTGGCTGCTCGTGGAGCCCCCCTTCGCGCCGGTGGCCCCCGCGCTGTGCGACACGGTGCAGGAGCTGCAACGCTGCGGTCACCGCGTGCTGCTGGCCCACCCCGAGCGCTGCGCCGTCTTTCACCGCGAACCCGACATGCTCGCGACGCTCGTACGCGGCGGCGTGCTGACATCGATCACGGCCGGCTCGCTCGTGGGCCGCTTCGGTGGCTCGCCGCAGCGCTTTGCGCTGCGGCTGGTGCGCGAGGGCCTGGTCCACAACGTTGCCTCCGACGCCCACGATCTCCCCGGGCGCACGCTCGGGATGGCGGCCGAGCTCAAGCAGGCCGGCCTGGCACCGCTGACAGAATGGCTCACAGAAGCGGTGCCCGCGGCAATCCTGGACGGCGCGGCGATCCCTGCGCGACCACAGCTCGGGCTGTTGGCAGCCGGACCGGCGCGACACTGGCGCCTTCGCCGCTGAGCGGGATGTTGCCCACCCCGCGCCTACGTGCGTGGTCAGACGAGCTTGGTGATCGCGATGACCATCCCGATCACCACGAACACCACGATCGCAAGCTGCAGCCAGATCCACGTTGGCGACATGACTATCATCGTATGAGGATGGCCCGGCGCCTTGCAAAGCCAGCTCTCGCGCTCGGGCTGGCCCTCTCGGCGCTGGCGTGGCTCACGCCGGCAGGGCAGGCGGGCAACGATCCATACGCCCAGCAATCGCGCGTGTCGCTGCTGGGCGGGGTGAGCATCGGCGAGGTCACGCGCGGCTCACACCCCGGCGAAGCCGACAGCGCGATCGCCCTCGCCCGGCAGTTGCACGCCAAGGTCGTGCGTATCGAAGTGCCATGGTCGGTCATGGAACCGCAGGCACCGGGCCAGATCGAACCGAACGCGCTGGCGTACACCGATCGGGTGGTCACAGACGCGACCGTGGACGGCATGCGCGTGATGGTGCTCGTACAGAGCACACCCTGCTGGGCCTCCTCCGCGCCCGACGCCCTGCTGCGCGGCTGTGTGCCGGGGCGAGTCGGCCCAGCTAATGCCTGGCCGCCTACGCAGCCATCCGCGTTCGCCGCGTTCGTCGCCTTCCTGGCGAGCCGCTACGGCGCCGACCTGGCCGCGATCGAGATCTGGAACGAGCCCGACCAGGCCAACGAAGACTATCTCGCGGGCCCGCACAAAGCCGAACGCTATGCGCAGCTAGTGCGCGCGGCATACCCGGCGATCAAGCAGGCCAGCCCGGGCGTGCCAGTGCTCGCGGGCGCGCTGGTGGGATCCAACGGCGCGTTCTTGCGAGCGATGTACGCAGCTGGCATCAAGGGCTACTACGACGGCCTGGCCGTTCACTACTACACCCTCACCCTCGCCTCGTTGCGCTCGATCCGCGAAGTGCAGTTGGCCAACGGCGACACCACGCCGCTGTGGCTCAACGAGTTCGGCTGGAGCAGCTGCTGGCCGCGACACAGGATTCAGCAGGAACAGCCGTGCGTCACCGCGCAGGTCCAGGCCGCCAACATCACCAACACCTTCCACGCCCTGGCCCAGATCCCTTATGTGGCGTCGGCGATCCTGTACAAGCTGCGCGACTCCAGCAACGAAGAACTCGGGGTCGCCACGGCTAGCGGCGCGCACAAGCCCGCGTTCGCCGCCCTCGCCCGCGCACTGTTCTCGCCGCTGGGCAGCGTCAGCCTGGCCATGCTGAAGCTGCACAGGCGCGGCAGGCAGGTGGTTGCAAGCGGAGCGGGCCCGGTGGGCGACTTCATGGAGCTGGAGGCCTTCCAGCGCGGGCTGCTGCGCTACCGCGCGTTCTTCATCCTGGACCGCTTCAACCGCTACGCGATCGCACTCCCGGCGGTGCTGGGCACGAGTGGCCTGCAGGTGCACGTCTACCAGTACGGCGAATACGGCGCCGGCCCCCGAAGGGACGCGAGCGCACGCATCTGATCACTCGGCGTTGTGGAACAGCGCGACCAATGTCAAAGCCAAGATCTTGAAGTCCAGCCCTAGCGACCAGTTGGCGATGTAGTAGTTGTCCCATTCGACGCGCTCAGCCAGCGAGGTCTGCCCACGCAGGCCGTGCACCTGCGCCCAGCCGGTGATTCCCGACTTGACTCTGTGCCGGTCGCCGTAGCGAACGATGTCCTGCCTGAACAGCTCGACGAACTCGGGGCGCTCCGGGCGCGGCCCCACGAGGCTCATCTCACCGCGCAAGACGTTGAATAGCTGCGGCAGCTCATCCAGCGAGGTGCGGCGCAAGAAACGGCCCACCGGGGTGCGCCGATCGGCGCCCTCGATTCCGCCGGGCGCGATGTCGCCGGCGAGCAGGAACTGCAGCGCGCTCGTGTCCTCGCCAAGCATTGCTTCGCGCTCTGGCATGACGTACATGGAACGGAACTTGTAGAGGCTGAAGACCTTGCCGTCGCGACCGACCCGCCGTTGGGCAAACAGCGCCGGCCCGGACAACGTCAGGCGCACTGCCACCGCGGCGCACAGGAGAACCGGCGAGAGCACCACCAGCAGGATCGCCGCGAAGAGGCTGTCGATCGCGTGCTTGATCGCGAACTGCACGCCCCTCGGATCGACGGCGCTGAACGACAACAGCGGCAGCCCTCCCACCGTGTCATAGCCAGCGCGGCTGTTGATCGTGTCGAACATCCGCGGGATCACCGACACCTCCACACCGAGCTCCTGGCACTGCTGGATCAGGCGGCTCACGCGCTCGTCGGCCACCGAGGAGAAGGCGACGATCAGGTGCCTGACGCCGGTGCGCACCACCGTCTGCTCGAGGTCCTCGGCCGTGCCGAGGACCGGCACGTCGCGTCCGCCCACCTCAGCGAGCGGGCGCGGTTCATCGTCGAGGAAGCCGATCGGCGCGAGGCCATACTCGGGATGACCCTCCAGCCGGCGAGCGACTTGCGCTCCGACCATGCCCGCGCCCATGATCAAAACCGGCTTGCCCACCAGCCGCCGCGAGCGCGCCCAGCGTTGGGCGATGGACAGCAGCACGCGACCGCAGCCCACGCCGACCAGCGAGAACATCCATGCACGCAGCCAATCGTCCTGGGCGGGGACCTGCCCGTTGGCAAACAGGCCGAGCATCGCGACGGCCATAGCAGCGACCGACACGGCGCTTACGACCGGCACGACACCGTCGAGCAGCAGGGCGCGCAGGCGCGTGCGGTACAAACCGCGCAGGTAGAACGCCAGCATCACCAGCGGCGGCAACGCGAGCAGCGGAGCGTGTGACGGGGTCGGGTTTAGGGTCGCGGCGAACCCGCCCTGCACGACCACCACCGACGCGCACAGCAGCACGAAGTCGACGAGCGGGCGCAGCACGCTCCAGCCGGGACCCTCCAGCACCCACTGCAGCGGCCCGTGGAACGTGCCCGTCCGCAGCGTCCTCGGCGAGGGGGCAACGTGCGTGCGCGCGCCTGCGAGCGGCAGCGTGGTAGAGGTCTGCTGGGTGATTGGCGGGTTGTCCATATGGCCAGGGCCTGTCGTCCCTAGTTGGTTACTCGGGTCCTGAGTTGCATTGCTTTAGCTGCCTTGTCGAGGCCGCCGCGCAAGTTGTCTAGTCAGCACCCCAGTCGCCACTAGCGCCCCCAAAATCAGGAATATGTACACCAGATCTGCATCCGACAGCCCGAGGGCCGGTGCGGCGACCCCAACGGGCTGGGAGGCTGGGCGCAGCGACAGCGCCCCGTGCGCCCCAAAGCCGTTTGCCCAGGACGCTTCGCCACCGGTCGCGGCGTGTTTCCCGCTTTCTGCGCCGCGGCTCGAACGACGGGCTCCTTGGCCGGACGCACGGCCCGTCAAGCCGCCGCCTTGCCCCCCCGAAGTGCCTTGTCCGCCACCGCTGCCCGTGCCGCGCCCCGACGCTTCGCCGCCCGCGGGCCCACCACCGCCGCCGCCCCCACCACCGCCGGAGGGCCCGTTGACAAGCGTCGCCCCAAGGATCTCCTGACTACCTTGGCCCGGCCCGCCATAGCCACTCAGCAACGAGCCCGCGCTGGCGACAGCGGGGACGAAGAGACAGCAGCCCGCGAGCGCCAGCAAGGTGAGTATGGGAATTGTGTTGCTGCGGTGCTGTCTCATTGCGTCCCTGCCTTACGTGTGTGCAAACCGGACCCGAGGGGCTTGCCCGCTCTCCATGCCATCTATCCACCCGTCTACTCGGCGAGGGCTCGCCCCAATAGACACCTTGAGCACCGCAACGCTCAAGTCGACGGATTGACCAGGACCGATTCCAAGCACGCTAGCGAACGGGGGGGTCGGTGTCGAGCAAAAGCCCGCGTTTCGCGCAAAGAAACCCCCCTATTAAGCGAGTTGTTGAGCTTTGAGCAGGATTGCGCGATTCAAGTCCTCGACGCTCACACGCCGCCCTGCCCGCACCGACTCCAGCGCTTGGCGCGCGAGCGGTTCGCGCGGATCAAGCACCACGGCGCGCTCGAGCAGCGCCAGCGCCTGCGCTCGTCGGCCTCTGGCTGAGGCGATCGCGCCCTGCTCGAGCGTCGCGTATGCGTCGTCAGGACTCCGCGCCAGCGCCGCCGCAAAGGCACCTTCGGCGCGCGTCAGGTCCCCGTAGCGCAGCGCGATGCTCGCGGCCACCAGATCTGCTGTATCGCTAAGCGGGTTCAGCTGCGCAGCGTCGTGGAGGCGCGCGTATGCCTGCTGTGGCGCGCGCGTCCAGATATGCGCCGCACTTTGGATCTCCAGCTGGCTCAGCCAGGGCACGGCCAGCGAGTAGGCGCCCGCGAGCGCCACGCACACGCCCGCGAGCGCCAACAGCCGGGCACCCGGCAAACGCACGCCGGCGAATGGACGTCGCGCGGCCATCCCCGGTGCAGCTGCTCTGCAGGCGCCCGCCGGCGACTGGTGAGCCGGCGACGACAGCCTTCTGCTCGGCGGGGCAAGCGCACAGGCCAGGCCGAGCAGCGCGAAGGCCGGCGCGCCCAGGCCGGCGAACTCCCAAAACCAGTCGAAGGAGCCATGGACCGCCCAGTAGGCAAAGCCGGCCAGCGCCGCCGCGGCGACGCTGCGCGCGAGCGGATCGGCGCTGCGCAGGGCCCCGGTGGCCGCCCACAGCGCCGCTGCAAGCCCGACGAGCGCGAGCAGCGCACCCGCCAGCCCCGTCTCGCTGAGCGTGCGCAGCTCGACGCTGTGCGGGTAATGGGGGGTCTCCTGCGAGCGTCCGTGTTGGAGGTAGGGCTGCTGGAAGTTGTCGGCGCCGATACCCAGGATGGGATGGGCCACGAACTCGTCGAGCGCCACCCTGTAGAAGTCGTAGCGGTTGCTGCCCAGCCCGCTGACCAGGCGGCTGCCGGTGGCGTCCGCGGCGTAGCCTCCCTTGAAGCTGTTCCAAGCGTGTTCGACGCGCGTGATCGGGTTGCCGGCGGCGGCCAGCCCGCCGACCACGACGGCCACGAGCGCCGCCAAGGCCGTGGCGCGCACGCCCGTGCCGATCCGCCTGCGCGCCCTCTGCGAGATGGCCGAGCGCCCCTCCAGGGCGGCTCCCAGGGCGACTACTGCAGCGACTGCAGCGACTGCAGCGAAGGTGGCCGCAATGGCGCTGTGCACGGCCGCGCGTGTGACCGCTTCGCCATGCAGATGATCGCCCACGCGCAGGACCGCTGGTGCCGACGCGGCCAGGCCGGCGGCGATGGGCACGAGCAGTGCGAACGTGCGCACGCGCCCGGGCAACAGCGCGAACACCAGCACAAGCATGATCGGCGTGGCATATAGCGAGCCGCGACTTTGGCTGAGCAGCGCCACGTCGCCGAGCGCCACCGCGCCGCCGGCGAGTAGGCCGCGCAGACCCCAGGGCAGGCGCTCGCTGCGTGCCAAGAGCAGTGCCGGCCAGAAGGCCATCAGCCACTGCGCGGCGTTGGCGTTGGGATATCCGCTCGGGTACAGCAGCCGCCCACCCGGCAGCAGGCCTTGCAGGCTCGCGCTGGTGGCCGCGTCGAGGTGCAGCGCGACGAAGATCGCCAGGCCGATCAGCGCAAGCGTCCACGCGCCGAGCAGCATCGCCGCGCTCGCACCCCGCTGGCGCCAGCAGGCGAACAGCGCGAACACCAGCAGGTACAGCAGCGTGCGGTTGGCTCCTTCCCAGGCGTCGCCGCGCACTCCCGCCCATGTGATCGACAGGAAGCTGAGCAGCGTGTATGCGGCCAGTGCCGCCAGGGCGATCCTGACCGGCGTCGGGACCTCGCTCAGGCGCAGGCCGACCGCGGCGAGCGTGACCACGAGCAGCCCCAGCACGATCAGGGCGCCGGGGCCCCAGTGGGTGAGCGGATAGCCGGCCTGGTCGGTGGCCCACGCGACGAACAGCGCGACCGCCGCGAGCGCGGGCACTGTAGTCGGCGCGTCGCGCAACGTCGCCGCGAGGGCGCGCGGCGAGGCTGGCGGTGCCGGGGGAGCGTTCAGCGTGCTCGCCATCGCGCCAACGATAATCCGCCGGGTGGAGGACGCTGACCTCTTGCAGCAGAGCGGCGCGCTCGTGCGCTTCTACGACGAGGCCTATTCGCAGGACTCAGATGCCGCGCGCGTGTACTCGCGCTGGCGCGCGCTGGGCGCGGTGGGCAAGGCCGACCACGTGATCGCGCTGTGTGCGCGGGGGGGCGTGAGGCCGCTGAGCACGCTGGAGGTGGGCTGCGGCGACGGCGCGCTGCTGTGCGAGCTTGCCCGACGCGGGTTTGGCGGGCGGCTGGCGGGCGTGGAGATCACCGACGCGGCCGTGGCGATCGCGCGCGAGCGACCCGAGATCGACTCGGTGGAGCGCTACGACGGCGTGCACGTGCCCGCGCCCGACGGCGCGTATGACCTGGGCATCCTCTCGCACGTGCTCGAGCACGTCCCCGAGCCCGCCGCGCTGCTGGCTGAGGTCGCCCGCGCCTGTCGAGCGGTCGTCGTGGAGGTGCCGCTGGAGGCCAACTGGTCTGCGCGCCGGGCGCACAAGCGCGAGCATGCTGCAGAGGTGGGGCATCTGCAGCGCCTGGACCGCCGGGCTGCCCGCGCGATCGTGGCGCGCGCGAACCTATCGCTGGACGGCGAGCTGGAGGACGCGTTGCCGCTTGCGGCTCAGCGCTTCTTCGCAACCACCCCCGCGGCCCGCTCGGCGGCCACGGCCAAGTGGGCGCTGCGGTCTGCCCTGCACCGCCTGGCGCCGGCGCTGGCGCGGCGCGCGTTCACCCTGCACTACGCGTGTCTGTGCGTGCCGCGTACTCGAGACCTCTAGTTCTGCTTGCGTTTCAGCCGATACGTGGCATAGTTTTGGTTTGGCGCAGTGCGTATCTGCAACGTTGGCGCCTCCTCGAAGGAGAGTCGTGACATGAGCAACCTTACGGAGATACAGCAGGCCTTTGTGCACCGTTTTATGGACGACAACGGTGTTCTAGGTGTACGCGTCCGTAAGATCGACGGCCAGGACACACTCGTCGTCGATGTCCGTGAGGGCGCGTCTCCTGAGGTGCCAGAGACATTCCGCGAGCTTCCGGTCGTGGTCCGCACGGGCAGCCCGGCCGTGCTGGCTTACTCATAGGCCAACCGCTCGTACTTGGCCCAGGATGCTGGATCTTTGTCGATCCACTCCGAGGGTACGGAGATCACCGCTATACGCGGCGAGGGTCCTTTGGGCTGCTCGTGCGCGACCTCAACCCCGTGGATGGCGATGAGGATCAACGCCTGATCCTCACCGCCGGGCATCTGTTCGACGGGGTGCCCGAGGGGGCGCCCGTCTTGTTTGCGCCGCCGGGACCCGAGCCTCCCAGCGCCAGCGGACAATACCTGGGTACTGTCCGACGCCGAGTACCCCTGCTCTACCTCCCTTCAATCGCCGTGGATGCTGCGGTCATCAAGCCACGAGAGGCAATCACCTGCACGAACCAGATGGCCTGTGGGACGCCAGCCGGCACGCGAGACCTCTGGGTCGTTGACGATGATTCCGAGATCATCCGCGTCCGTAAGCATGGTGCCGCAACCAGCGAGACGCACGGCGAGTTGATGCCGGCGGCCGCGACGCACTACATGATGGACGTGCAAGCCCGCTATTCCTCTGGCTGGTGGGCTTACGGAAGCAGCGGCCACACCTTTGCCGCCCGAGGCGACAGCGGCGCCATTGTGATGGACGAGAACCGGCATGTGATCGGCATGGTTGTCGCGATCGAGGAAGACAAGCCAGACGCGGCCACCTTTGTGCACGGGATCAAGCAGATCTTTGCCGCCCTTCAGATCACGATGCCGTAGTGGCCAGCGAAGGAGCTATCACTTAGTCACTCCGATGCTGGACCGTGCCCGCCGGACGCGTGGCGGCAACGAACAGCAGCGACAGCACACGGCCCATCAGCTCGTCGGGCACCGCGTCGGGGTCGGTGAGCTTCTGGCGGGCGATGCCGTCGGCGAGCGCGTCGATCGCCAGCGCGAGCTGCTCGGCGGGCAGCTCTAGCTCCAGGTCGAAGTCGCGCACGCCATCTGCGATCAGCTTGGTGAGCACCTCGCGCATTTGGGCAAAGCGCGCCGCCACCTTGGGGCGCACCTGCGCGTCGCGTACGCCGTAGGCCCAGAACTCCATGAACAGCAGCACCACCTCGGGCTCGCGCTCGATCATCGTCATCCACTGGCGCGCCCCGCCGGTGGCCCGCTCGGACATCGACGCGCGCTCGCGTACCGCCTCGGCGATCTCGCGCGCGTGCGCCTCTATCTCGCGCTCCATCAGCGCCAGGAAGAGGTCCTCCTTGCCGTCGAAGTTGGAGTACAGCGCGCCCGTGGAGAAGCCGGCGGCAGAGGCGATCTCCTCGACCGACGCGCCGTGAAAGCCGCTGCGCGCGAACACCCTGCGGGCGGCCGCCAGCAGGCGCTCGCGGGTGTTGGCGCGGCTTTGCTCGCGTGTCAGGCGGGCTGTACTCGGGCCTGCGTCCGCGCCCGGGTCGTTCACGTCGCGATCCTCGATCTTCATTATCGTTAATCCTACTTGACAGAGCGATCGTTATTACGATAACGTTCGTTATTCATACAGTCGAGACCGACAGGAGCACGCCCACATGGCCATCGCCACGCCCCCCACGCCGCCCTCGACCGGTGCCAATCTCGCTAGCTTGCCCGCGGACGCGATCTCCTACACGGACCTGTACGCACGCTGGGAGCGCGGCAACTGGAGCGCTACCGAGCTGGACTTCTCAGAGGATGCGCGCCAGTGGCGGGAGGAGTTCACCGAGTTCGAGCGCAAGGCGGCGCTGTGGAACTACTGCCTGTTCTTCTGGGGCGAGGACGCGGTCGCAGACAACCTCTCCCCCTACATCGACGCTGCGCCGCTGGAGGAGCAGAAGTACTTCCTGACCACCCAGCAGGTCGACGAGGCCCGCCACGCGGTGTTCTTCAAGCGCTTCATGCAGGAGGTGTGCGGGATCGGCGACGGCTCAATGTCTAGCGGCCTGCAGGCGATCAAGCCGGAACTGACGTCGGGCTTTCGCAAGATCTTCGACCGCCTGGACCGCATGGCCGATGAGCTGCGCGCCGACCGCTCGCCGGCGAAATTGGCGGCCGCGGTGACGCTGTACCACGTCGTCATCGAGGCCTCGCTCGCGCAGCCCGGCCAACACTTCATCTGCAGCTACCTGGAGAAGCGCGACGTGCTGCCCGCATTTCGCGAGGGCATGGAGAAAATCGCGGCAGACGAGCAGCGCCACATCGGCTTCGGCGTCAAGCTGCTGGCCGACCTCAAGCGCGAAGACCCGGTTGGCGTGCCCAAGGCGGTGGCGCGCCTGCTGCACGAGGTCACCCGCTACACCTCGCAGGTGCTGATGCCGCCCGGCTGGGACGAAAGCTACATCACGGTGTTCGGCTCCACGCTCGACGAGGTCGGCGTGGAAGGCCTGACCTCCATGACCACCAA
Source organism: uncultured Solirubrobacteraceae bacterium (assembly GCA_963745375.1). GTDB lineage: Bacteria > Actinomycetota > Thermoleophilia > Solirubrobacterales > Solirubrobacteraceae > Palsa-744. Next base: position 150,229 of record CAVUXA010000008.1, read on the forward strand.
GCTGCGCTCTGCGGGCATGCCGCTCGACTCGCTGCCCGGCCCAGCTCTGCTGCCGTCGGGCCTGTCGCCGATCGAGCTCTCCCAGCGCGGGCGCGCGCTGGCCAAAGCGGGCGTGGTGGGCGTGCGCGAAGGGCCCACCGAGCGCGATCCCGAGACGCTGGCCCTGCTGTTCGACACGATCCGCCGCCAGGTCAACCCAGAGCACGGGCTGCGCCGGGCAATGACAGTGCAGTGGGAGTTCACCGATCCCGACGTCCCCACCTGGCACCTGATCGTGAACAACGGCTCCAGCCACGTCGATCAGGGCGAGGCCCCGCGGGCGGACCTGCGCATGCGCGTCGCCTACCAGGACTGGGTGGACATCGTCGGCCAGCGCTTGGACCCGGTCAGGGCCATCGCCACCGGCAGGCTGCGCCCGCGGGGGAACCCGCTGGCGTTCAGGCGGCTCGCGAGGGTCTTCCCGCGGGCCTGACCGATCGCATTGTCACCACAGGCTCAGGCGACCTGACCGTTGCAGTCCACCGGCGACGTCGAGCGCTGCACAAACTTACCCCGGCGAGAACTCCCGTTCAGCCTTGGAGGAGGTAGCGCTGGCGCCCGACTGAGACCGACCGCCGCCTTGACCTTCGGCGGGCCCTGGTTCAGTCGTCGAGCTCAAGCCACCGCCGGTCGAGCTCACGTCGTGTTCAGGCGCTCGCGCGGCGGACGCGGATCGCGCGCTGGGCGCACCGCGGCGGGCGGCTGGCGGGGGAGACGCCACACCCCCACCGGAGAGCGCCTGCTCGGGGCCGAACTCGCGGCTGGCAGCGACGGCCGGCGTGAGCGCACGCACAGAAGCGCCTCCAGCACCGTGCGCACCCGCGGCGCCTGCCTGCGCGAGCGCGCCTGCATCGATGGGGTAGCCGATGGACGGCGAGAGAGATGAAGACGCCGCGTGACCGGCACCAGCGACGTCGGCGCTCCGATGCCTGCGCCCGTGCGCAGGCGAGCGGTGCGCACCGCCGGACAGCGCAAGGCAGCCGGCGCCAACGCTAAGAGCGAACAGACACCCGGCGGCAAGCTTGCCTGCGAGGGCGCCCCCTCCGAGCAGCCAACCCCCGCCGGCCGCTCCGCCGGCGCTGGCCGCACCAGAGAGCGACAGGGCGCCGCCCACACCCGCTCCGCCGCCCACACCCGCTCCGCCGCCCACACCCGCTCCCCCGGCTCCCCCGCCTGCACCGGCAGCGGCGCCCGCCCCGCCGCCGTGCGCGACGGCCCGAGCGATGGCGTCGGCCCCCAGCCCCCAGGGCAGGAACACGGGCGGCAGCACGACGGCGAGGCCGCGCAGCGAGCGCACGTAGGCGCGGCAGGCGGGACAGTCGTCGTGGTGGGCGAGCGCGAGCTGATAGCGCTGGCCGTCGGGGTCGAGGATGCCGTAGGCGAGCGCGCGCATGAGCGACGCCTGGTCGTCGCACCAGCGACCGTCGCTGATGGTGGCGACAAGCGCGCCGACCTTGTGGGCGACGCCCTGCTCCCCGGCGCCGGCCCCGTCCATGAGCTTGCGCATGCGCGACTCGCTGACGCCCATGCGCGCAGCGGCGTCGGCGCGCGAGAGGCCGTGCAGATAGCAGAGGGTGGCGGCCTCGCGCTCGCGCGCGCTGAGCCGGCCGCGCAGGCCCTCGAACAGCTGGCGCAGCTGCGTGCGGTCGTGCAACTCTGCGGCAAGGTCGCCCTCGTGACAGCCGTTGCACACGAACCCCTCGGGCGACCCGCGTCGCCCGTCCGCGCTAGGACCGTCCCCGTGCTCGGCCTGGCTTCGCAAGGCTGACATACGCGAGCGGTGCTCGTCAATGGCGCGACGGTAGGTGACGAGCGTGAGCCAACCGGCGGGATTGTCGATCTGCTGACCGTCGAGCAGAACGGCGTAGAGGCCCTGCCAGGCGATGGCGTAGCAGGACTCGAGATCGCTGGGATCGAGGCTGACCCCGCTGGCGCGCAGGCGCGCGCGCACGCTGGCGATGACCTTTGCGCGCAGCCGCTCGAACTCCTGACGCAACAGCCGCTCGGCACGGTAGCGGCGGATGGTCAGGGGACTCATCCCGGCAGATTATGGAAACCGGACGCAACATGCGACCGCTTGGACGAGTTCTGCGATCCTGCCCGCGCATGGCCCCTGTGTTGCCCGAGCGCGCGGAGATCCTCGGCATCCCCCTGGCGGTCTCTGACTACGACGAGGTGATCGGCTGGATGGAGGCGATGATCGTGGCGGGCGAGCGCGGGTGGCTGACGGCGGCGGCGGTCAACCTGGTGATGTCGGCGCGGGAGGACGGCGAGACCCATGCGGCGGTGCTGGAGGCGACGCTGGCGGTGCCGGACGGCATGCCGCTGGTATGGGCGCTGCGCGCGCTGGGCCGTACACGCGCGTCGCGCGTGTACGGCCCAGACCTGATGGCGGCGTTCTGCGCGCGGGCGGCGCGGACGGGCACGCCGATGTACCTGTACGGGGGGCGCACGCCCGAGGCCCTGACGTTGCTGGAAGAGCGTCTGCGCGAGCGCTTCCCGGGCGTGCGCATCGTTGGCGGCTTCTCACCGCCATTTCGCGAGCTGACGGTCCAGGAGGAGCAAAGCGTAATCACGGACATCGAGTCGTCGGGCGCGGCTGTGGTGTGGGTGGGCACGGGCCAGCCCAAGCAGGAGCGCTGGATGGCACAGATGCGCCCGCGCCTGTCGGCGCCGCTGCTGGTGGGCGTGGGCGCGGCATTCGACTTCCACGCGGGCCTGGTGCGCCAGGCGCCGGCGTGGATGCAGCGCAACGGCCTGGAGTGGGTCTACCGGCTGTGGCGCGAGCCGCGGCGGCTGTGGCGTCGCTACGCGCGCTACAACCCGCTGTTCATCATCGGCTTTGCCGGTCAATACATGCGCGAGCGACGGGACCATCGCGTTTGACTTGTTTGATGATTTTGGGACGGGTCGCGCGCTGGGCGACGACGGCCCGCGGATATCCTGTTGGCCTGGTGTCCCGCGTCGACAAATTGGTATCTGGATGACCGCCTGGCAGGGCACGGCAGACGTGTCGGTGATCGGCCTCGGCCGGGTGGGCCTGCCGCTGGCGCTGTCGTTCGCCGACCGGGGACTGCGCGTGATCGGCATCGACAACGACCGGGCGCGCCTGGGCGCGGTGCGCGAAGGGCGCATGCCGTTCGAGGAGACGGGCGCACAGGAGCTACTGACGCGCGTGACGGCGGCGTCGGCGGCGAATGACGATCCCGCCGCCCTCCGTCTGACCCTGTCGGAGCGCGTGGCGGACGCGGCGCAGGCGCGCCACATCGTGATCACGCTGGGGACTCCATCGTTCTCGCACATCGAGATCGACATGCGCGACATCCGCTCGGCGCTGGACAACCTGCTGGGCGTGCTGACGCGGGGGCACTGCCTGATCCTGCGCTCGACGATCGCGCCGGGCACGACGGAGTTCGTGGCGGGCTACCTGGCCAAGCACCGCGGCTTTGCGATCGGCGAGGAGGTGTTTGTGGCGCATGCGCCGGAGCGCATCGCGGCGGGCCGCTTTTTGGAGGAGATCGACACGCTGCCGTGCATCGTGGGCGGCGTGGGCGCGCGCTCGGGCGAGGTGGCGGGCGAGCTGTTCGGCGCGTTTGCTGCGCCGATCGTGCAGACGACGCCGGTGCAGGCGGAGCTGGCGAAGATCTGGACAAACATCCTGCGCTACGCGACGTTCGCGCTGCCGAACCTGCTGATGATGGACTGCGAGCGCTATGGCGCGAACGTGTTTGACGTGATCGAGCTGATCAACCGCGACTATCCCCGCGGCGGGATCGCCCAGCCGGGGCTGACGGCGGGGACGTGCCTGCGCAAGGACTTCACGTTCTCGGAGGAGCGCTCGGCGGCGCCGGGCATGCTGCTGGCAGTGTCGCGGGTGAACGAGTCGGTGCCACTGTTCTTGCTGGAGGGCGCCAGGCGCAGGCTAGGCAGCCTGGCGGACCGCAAGGTGGCGGTGCTGGGCCTGGCGTTCAAGGCGGACACGGATGACGAGCGCGACTCGCTGGCGCACAAGCTAATCCGCCTGCTGGAACGCGAGCTGGCGGACGTGGTGGCGCACGACCCGCGCGTGTCGACGCCGACGGTATCGCTTGTGGAGGCGGTGGAGGGGGCGGACGTGGTGGTGATGGCGACCAACCACTCGGACTTTCGCGACGAGCGCACGCTGGCGACGATCACCGAGCGGGCGGCGCAGGACTGCCTGATCGTGGACCCGTGGAACTGCTGGGGCGCGGCACAGGTGTTTGCATACGCGTCGGAGCTGGCCGCGCTGAGACCAACCCACCGGGGCGCGCAGCGGTGAGCCGCGTTTCAGGCGGCGGTGGGCGGCGGAGCGGCCGCGGGCCGGGTGAGCGCGGATGAGCCGCGTGCTGGTGACGGGCGGCGCGGGCACGATCGGCGCGGCGGTGGTGCGGCGGCTGCTGGCGGACCCGGCGTATGAGGTGCGCGTGTCAGACCAGCGCCAGGCGCCGCAGTGGATGCGCGAGGGCTGTGAGGTGCACACGGGCGATCTGCGCGTGCCGGCGCAGGCGCACACGGCGACGAAGGGCTGCAGCCACGTGATCCACCTGGCGGCGATCGTGGGGGGAATCGCGAACTTCCACAAGCTGCCGCACACGCTGACGGAAGTGAACAACGCGCTGTACAACGCGGTGATCCGCGCTGCGCTGGACCTGGAGGTGGAGCGCTTCGTGTACGTGTCGTCGTCGATGGTGTTCGAGCGCGCGCAGCTGTTCCCGACGCCGGAGGAGTACCTGCGCGACTGCCCGGTGCCGCTGTCGGCGTACGGTTTCTCGAAGCTGACGGGCGAGGTGTACTGCCGCGCGGCCCACGACGAGCACGGCCTGCCGTACACGATCTGCCGCCCGTTCAACGCGTACGGCCCGGGCGAGATGCCGGACTCCGAACCGGGCATCGCCCACGCGGTGCCGGACCTGATCAACAAGGTGCTGTCGGGTCAACGGCCCCTGCAGATCTTCGGCTCGGGCGAGCAGACGCGCACGCTGACACACGTGGACGACATCGCGGACGGCGTTGTGACGGCGATGAGCTCGCAGGCGGGCCTGAACGAGGACTTCAACATCTCGGCGTCGCGCGAGCTGACGGTGGCGCAGATCGCGCGCATCGTGTGGGAGACATGCGGCGAGGACCCGGAGGCGTTTGAGCTCGAGCACATGCCGACGTTCGCGGTGGACGTCCAGCGCCGCTGGCCGTCGGTGGAGAAGGCGCGCAAGCTGCTGGGCTGGCAGGCGCGGATCGAGGTGGAGGACGGGATCGCTGCGACGGTGCGCTGGCTGCGCAGCCTAAAGGGCACACCCTCTGGGGCATACCCTGAGGGGCATACCCTCGGGGGCACGGGCAGGCAGGCAGGCGAGCGGCACACCGCAACACCGGCTCCCCGTACAGCCTCCAAGGCGCCCAAATCGCGTGCGCGGCGAGCAGCGGCCACGCCGACGTCCCCGCCCGCTCGGGCTCCGCACGCGGCCAAGAAGACCCCGGCGACGGATGCGCTGCAAGCATCCGCCGCGTCGGCCTCGGCGTGATGGCTGCGAAGCGTAGCGACCATCCCATCATCGACTGCGGATAGGCTGCGGCGCTCATGTCAGACAGACCTTCAGCGCTGATCACCGGCGTAACCGGCCAGGACGGCTCCTACCTGGCGGAGCTCCTGCTCGACAAGGGCTATGACGTGCACGGCATGGTGCGCCGCGCGTCGACGGAGAAGTTCGAGCGCATCGAGCACATCCGCAACCGCATCACACTGCACCAGGGCGACCTGCTCGACCAGCGCTCGCTGGTAGACGCGCTGCGCGCGTCACAGCCGGATGAGATCTACAACCTGGCTGCGATGTCGTTCGTGGCGGTGTCGTGGATCCAGCCAACGCTGACGGCGGAGTTCACGGGCGTGGGCGTAACGCGCATGCTGGAGGCGATGCGCGAAGTGTGCCCGCAGGCACGCTTCTACCAGGCGTCATCGAGTGAGATGTTCGGCAAGGTGCTGGAGGTACCACAAACGGAGAAGACGCCTTTTTACCCCCGTTCACCGTATGGCGTGGCGAAGGCGTACGGCCACTTTATTACTGTTAATTATCGGGAGTCATACGACCTGCACGCGACAAGTGGAATACTTTTCAACCACGAGTCAAGTCGCCGTGGGCTTGAGTTTGTAACTCGCAAGATCACCTGGCACGCGGCGGCGATCAAGCACGGGCTGGAGAAGGAGCTGCGGCTGGGCAACCTGGACGCGGAACGCGACTGGGGTTATGCGAAGGACTACGTGGAAGCGATGTGGCTGATGCTCCAGCGCGACGACCCACAGGACTATGTGATCGCGACGGGCGAGGCGCACTCGGTGCGCGAGTGTTGCGAGGTGGCCTTCGACGAGGCGGGACTGGGCGACTTCGAGCAGTACGTGACGATCGACGCGGCGTTCGTGCGCCCCGCGGAGGTGGACCACCTGATCGGCGACCCGTCCAAGGCCGAGCGCGACCTCGGCTGGAAGCCACAGACGAGCTTCGAGGAGCTGATCCGGCTGATGACCCGCGCGGACCTCGAGCTGCTGAAGCCGCACTGAGCGCGATGGGCGTGCCGCTGTTCGACACCTCGACGCCGCTCGAGGAGCTGCGCGATGAGTTGCGCGCGGCGGTCGCACGGGTGCTGGACTCCGAGCGCTACATCCTGGGGCCGGAGGTGAGCGCGTTCGAGGACGAGTTCGCGTCCTACTGCGGCGCGGGACACGCAGTGGGCGTGGCGAACGGCACTGACGCGATCACGATCGCGCTGCGCGCGATGGGTGTGGGGCCGGGCGATGACGTGGTGGTTCCCTCGTTCACGTTCTACGCGTCGGCCGAGGCAATCCCTCCCACAGGCGCTAGGCCCGTGTTTTGCGACATCGATCCCGACACCTATTGCGTGACCGCAGAGGCGGTACGCGCGGTGCTCACCCCCCAGACGAAGGCCGTGATAGCGGTCCATCTGTTCGGCAACGTGGCGCCCGTGCGCGAGATAGAGGCACTGGGCGTGCCTGTGTTGGAGGATGCTGCCCAGGCCGCCGGCTCGCGCTCGGCAGCGGGACGCCCAGGCGCGCTGGGCACTGCGGCGACGTTCTCGTTCTTCCCGTCCAAGAACCTTGGGGGTTTCGGCGATGGCGGGATGATCACGACATCCGACGAGGCGCTGGCAGAGCGCGTGCGGGTGCTGCGCTTTCACGGCTCGCGCGACAAGGTGACCTATGAGATGGTCGGCTACAACTCGCGCCTGGACGAGCTGCAGGCGACGATCCTGCGCGTTCAGCTTCCCCACCTCGACACGTGGGCGGACGGACGCCGCCAGGCGGGACGCCACTACGAAGAGGCGGGGCTGGGCGCGCTGACAAGCCTGCCGCGCGCGGTCGATGGCGCCGCACCCGCATGGCATCTGTATGTGGTCGCCCACCCGCAGGTGGAGCACCTGGAAAGCGCGCTGGCCGCTGCCGACATCGGCCACAAGCCGTACTACCGCACGCCGGTGCACCGCCAGGCGGCGATGCGCAAGTGGGCTACCGGCGTGGAGCTGCCCGGCACCGAGCAGGCCGCGCGCGCCCACCTGGCGATCCCGATGAGCCCGCTGCTTACACGCGAGCAGGCCGATCAGGTGGTGGCGGCTGCTCGCAGCGCCGGCTGAATCCGCATGGCAGCGAGTCAGCCGCTTGGTGAGACGACGACAAGATCGAGCGACTCGCTGTAGGCAACCTTAAGGCCCTCCATGGTCGCGAGCGCGGTCCGCACCTGCGCAGTTGCCTTTTTCCCGAACACTCCAGCCAGCCACACCTGACAGCTGACAGTGCACTCAGATGACAGGGGAGCGTCTCTTGGAGACTCGGAACCCGGGTCAAGCTCAACTCTCGTCCCCGCGGGCAATATCACCCGGAGACGATCTGCAACATCTTCTGCCCAGTCCTTGCTCGACGCGGCGAGTACGACATCTGCGTATTCGCGACGAGGCGGCGGGTCGGTCGGCCAGGTTCGAGCGAGCCTATCCAGCATCACACCGGTAGCGGCGGTCCTGGCCCTCAGCGTCGGCAGCCTCTCACGCCATTCCGATGCCTGACGTCCGTACTCATCGAGCAGGGCCGTCAGTTCCTCGAACGGCGACGATTGTGCATCGGTGGTCATCATCTAGCAGTGTAGTTATTCGTTCGAGTCGGTTTCGAGGACGACCAGACGGCGACCGACCCTCGCCAGGTCACCGCGAACCAGCTCAAGCGTTTGGTCGCCCGCCTGTCTGCTTTGCTCCAGCGGCGCGAGGCGCTCTTCAAATCCCTGCCTGAGCTCAGCGACGTGCTGTTCGAGCTCGTGTTGACGGCCGACCACCGCATATCCGATATTGCCGAGCTGGCTCGGCAGGTGGCCCAGCGAGGTCATGTACGCGAAGATCGACACGACACCTATCACGGCAAGCACGGCAGCGGCACGCTCGAGATGAAGGAGTGCCGGCAAGCCGAGAGCCACGCCTGGCAGCTTGGCTGGTACGCCGTAAAGCACGCTAGCCACAAGGCCAGCCACGTACATGCCCGGGATCACAACCAGCCAGCCCTCCATTGCGGGAGGAGCGGACTGGCTGATGGGATTGAGTCATTGGAAGCCATCGAACCTATGTTCGCGTTGGACCGGGACGGAACTCGAGTTCCGCCCGCAAGAAGGCCTTCGGGTCTCCTCGAACCCGGGCACCGAGCAAGCCGCGGGCACCGACGTCGCGATCCCGATGAGCCCGCTGCTTACGCGCGAGCAGGTCGATCAAATGTGATAGCCGCACGTAGCGGCGGCTGAGAGAAGACCAAGGAGCGCGTTCGAGCCACGCTTGTTCGTACTTGCAAGAATTTCAAGTAGACCTATCAAGCTTGCAAGTCTTGTTTGCAAGTAGCTTCGCTACTACCGCCAGCGCTCAAGCAGATCCTCGTCGCCCACCTCGCGCACCACACGCGCGGGCACGCCCATGACCACCGCGCGGGCGGGGACATCGGCGGTGACAACAGCTCCAGCCGCCACGAACGCCTCCTCGCCGATCTCCACACCCGGGGTCAGCACCGCGCCACCGCCCACGCGACACGCGCGGCGCAGGGTCGCGCCGACCGTCGGCGTCTCCGGTCCGTGGCGCGCCATCGTGTGGTCGTTGGTCGTCAGCGCGCCCGGACCCACGAACACGTCGTCCTCGATCACCGTAAAGGCCGTCAGGTACACGTTCGTCTGCACCCGCACGCGCGCGCCTAGGCGCACGTCATTGTCGACCACGCTTCCGCGCCCGATCACCGACCGTTCGCCGATCGACGCCCGCTCGCGTACGTAGCACTGGTCGCCGAGGATCGCGTCCGCGCCGATGTCAGCGCCCGCAAACACCACCGCGCCCGTGCCCACGCTCGCGCGATCTGCAAGTCGCAGCGGCCCCACCTCCCCTCGCGCGCTCGAGTGGCGCGCTAGCCGTGGACGCTTGCCCAGCACCGCGTGGTCCTCGATCCAGCAGCCCGCGCCGATGACCGTGCCGTCGTGCACCACCACGTAGGCACCGAAAGACACGTCCTCGCCCACCTGCACACCCGCTCCCAGCAGGGGGTTCACCGCCACCCCGTCGCTCACGCGACCCGGCCCCGCGCGGCTCCGGTAGCCGCCGCCTTCACAGCCGCACGACGTTCGCGCTGCTCGCGCTGCGCGTCACGCCGCGCAGGTCCAAGAGGAGGCGAGCGCGCGTGGCCAACAGTTCGTGGTCGACCGTGGGATGCGCAGTCACGATGATCGCCAGGTCCGCTTCAGACGCTGCCTGCTCGAGCGGTGTGCTTGTCAGCGCGAGCTCGCCCAGCTCGGGCACATGCGGGTCGTGGTAGAGCACCTGCGCGCCCAGGTCGCGCAGCAGGCCGATGATCTTCAACGCCGGCGATTCGCGAACATCGCTCGTGCCCGGCTTGTAGCTGACCCCGATCACCGCCACCCGCGCGCCTTTCACCGACATACCCCTGTCGTTCAGCGCCCGCTGGGCCTTGGCCACGCAGTGGTAGGGCATCTGCTGGTTGACCTTGCCCGCCAGCTCGATGAACTCCGTCGCCATGTCGAACTCTCGCGCGCGCCAGCTCAAGTAGAACGGGTCCACCGGCAGGCAGTGGCCGCCCATCCCCGGCCCCGGCTCGAAGCGCATGAACCCATACGGCTTGGTCGCCGCCGCATCCACCACCTCCCAGATGTCGATCCCCATACGGTCGGTCAACATCGCAAGCTCGTTCACCAGCGCGATGTTCACCGAGCGAAAGATGTTCTCTAGCAGCTTGGTCAGCTCCGCCGCCTCAGGGCTTGACACCAACACCACGCTGTCGCACACCAGCCCATACAGCTCCTGCGCGCGCTGCGCGCACGCCTCCGTCAGACCCCCGAGAACCTTGGGCGTGTTGCGCAGCGTGAAATCCGTGCGCCCCGGGTCCACCCGCTCGGGCGAGAAGGCCAGATGGAAGTCGCGGCCCGCCGCCAACCCCGACTCCTCCAGCAGCGGCGCCACCCGCTCGCGCGTCGTACCCGGATAGGTCGTCGACTCCAACACCACCAGCTGGCCCGCCTGCAACACCTCCGCCAACGCACGCGTCGCGTCGATCAGCGGCCCCAGATCCGGCTCGCGATTGCTCGTCAACGGCGTCGGCACACACACCAGCACCGCATCCGCCTTCGCCAGCCGCGCATAGCGCGTCGTCGCGCTGATGTGGCCGGCCAGCGCGCTCAGCTCATCGGACAACACATCCTCCACATACGACTCCCCCGCCTCGATCGCCGCCACCTTGCGCGCATCCGAGTCCACCGCGATCACCTCGCAGCCCTCCTGCGCGAACGCCACCGCCAGGGGCAGCCCCACGTAGCCCAACCCGATCACGCCAACGGTCGGCATCAAGTGATCGCCAGTCTAGGCGCTGCCTTGGACGGGGCACTGCGTTGGACGGGCAGCGCCCGCGCGTCAGGTCGGGGCGGGCGCGGCCTGCAGCGAGCGCAGGTCCGCCCGGACCATCCGCTCGACCAACTCCTCGAAGCTCACCTGCGGGGTCCAGCCCAATCGCTCGCGCGCCTTGGTCGGGTCGCCCACGCTGGGAGTGCTCTCCGGCGCGCGCACCAGCTCGGAGTCCACGCGCACGTAGCGCTCGAAGTCGAGGTCCACGCACGCGAACGCCATCTGCGCCAGTTCGGCCACCGTGTGGGCCACGCCGCTCGCCAGCACGTAGTCATCGGGGCGCTCCTGCTGGAGCATCAGCCATGCACCGCGCACGATGTCGCCCGCAAACGACCAGTCGCGGACCGCCTCCAGATTGCCCAGCGTCAGCTCCTGCTGTTGGCCCAGCGCGATCGCCGCCGCGCCGCGGGTGATCCTGCGGGTGACGAACTGTTCGGGCCTGCGCTCGGACTCGTGGTTGTAGACGACGCCCGAGCTCGCATGCAGCCCGTCGTGGACGCGCATCGCGCCCACCAGCTCGTGCGCCGCCAGCTTCGCGATCGCATACGGCGTCGTCGGTCGGCACGGCGTGTCCTCGCGCTGCGGGCTCTCCCGCGCCTCGCCGAAGATCGCGCCCGACGCCGACGCGAACACGCGCGTTCCGCAGTCCAGCTCGCGCACCGCCTCGAAGGATCGCCGCGCACGAGCCCGCGATCGCCGCCACTGTCTCGCGCGGTCGTTCCCACGAGGCCGGTACGAACGACGGCGCCGCCAGGTGGTAGATCTCATCGGGGCGCACCTGCGCGACCGCCCCGCGCAGCGAGGACGCATCGAGTAGGTCCCCGCCCACCAGCTCGACATGCCCGCGCAGGTGCTCCGAGCAGCCCAGCGACCGCTCCGCTCGGGCGGACGCGCATCTGATCATGCCCATCACGCCGTAGCCCTGCTCGAGCAGCAGCTCCGCCAGGAACGAGCCGTCCTGGCCCGTGATGCCCGTGATCAGGGCCCGCATCACGGTCGCCCGGGGACGCTGGTTGCGTTGGACACCGGCCGGAGCTTACGTGCTCGCGCACGCCCCCGGACCGGCTCGCATGGCGTCGGTCGCGGACTCAAGTCGCGTCGGGCGCGGACTTAAGTCGCGTCGGGCGCGCGCTCATGTCCGTCGTAGATCGCAGCGAGCGCCCCCGCAACCACCTCCGGCGCGCACACGCCGCGCACACGCTCTCGCGCCCGTTCGCCCGCCGAGCGGTCCCCCGCCAGGCTCGCCATCGCGTGGGCCAGCGCGTCCGCGTCGCCCGCCTGCACCAGGCCCGCGGGCTCCACCAGCTCCGCCAGCGCGCCCACGCGGCTGGCCGCCACCGGCAGGCCCGCCGCCATCGCCTCTGCAGCCGCCAGCCCAAATGTCTCCGCCGAGCGTGACGGGGCCAGCGCGATCGCCGCGCCCGCGCGCAGGCGGGCCAGCTCCTCGTCCCCCGCGTGCCCCACGAAACGCACGTCCGCCCCCGCCGCCCGCTCGACCAGCGCCGAGCGCTCGGGGCCATCGCCCGCCACCACCAGCGCGAGCCCGGCCATGCGGCACGCGTCGATCGCCACGTCCACGCCCTTCTCTTGCGACAGGCGCGATACGACCAGCGCATACGAGCCTTGCACCGGATCCGAACCCCGGGCCGCATCCGCGCCCTGGAGCGCGTGCAAGCCACCGATGGGCATGCTCGAGTCGGCGACGCTGAGCATGGGTAGCGGCGGGGCCAGCACGTGCACGCGCTGCCAATCCAGCGGCGCGCCCAGCTCGCGCAGGCGCTCGCGCGCAAACGCGCTCGGGACGATCACCGCATCCGCCTGCTCCACCACGCGCCGCTGCCACAGCGCCAGCGAGGCCGCGTACGCAATCGCCTCGCGCCGGCTCGCGCGGCAGTTGCGCAGCACCCCCGGCAGCATGTTACGCCCATGACAGCGCGTGCACTCCGCGCCCTGCGTAAAGCACACGCCAACTGCACACACCAGCCTGTATTGGTGCAGGTGCAGCACCACTCGCGCGCCCGCCGCCCGCGCGGCCGCCAAAGCCCGCCAGCCGAGCGCCGGTTGCAGGTTGTGGGCATGCACCACACGCGCGCCCGTCAGCCGCACCGCCCTCGTAACGTCCGCCGGCGACAGTCCGCCGCGCATCAGTCCCAGCGCCGCCTGGCGCGCGCCCAGCTGCGCCGAGTCGCGCGCCAGCAGCTGAGCCTGCTCGCCCATGCGCTCGCGCACCAGCCACAGCAGGTCCTCCACCACGCGCTCCTCGCCCCCGGTCGTGCGGTAGCGGTTGTGCAGGAACAGGACCATCCGGCGCAGCCTAGTGCCGACCCGGCAGTCGGCGACCCAGCCGCAAACCTAGACTGGTGCAGAAACCTGAACCAGTCAGCAAATCCTGACCGGTCAGGAAGCCCAGACCAGTCAGGAACCCAGACCAATCACGCAGATGACTGCCGCCTCCGTCGTCATCCCCACCCGCGGGCGTCCCGCCTACCTGGAGGTCGCCCTGGCGTCCATCGCTCCCGCCGCCGCCCAGCTGGGCGCCGATGTGCTGGTCGTCGACGACGCCGGCGCCTCCCAGGCCGTCCGCCAGCTGGCCCAGCGCTTCGGCGCCCGCTACGAGCCCCACCCTCGGCCGCTGGGTCTCAACCACGCCCGCAATACCGGCGTCGAGCGCTCCCACGGCCAGCTGGTCGTGTTCGTCGACGACGACGTCCGCGTGTCCCCCGGGTGGCTCGGCGCCCTGCTGGCGGCCGCCCAGCGGCACCCCGACGTCGACGTGTTCACCGGGCCGATCACCGTCCATCTGGAGGGCCATGCGCCCCGCAATTGTGGGCGCGAGCACCCGCCCATCACCGCGCTCGACCTCGGCCCCAGCGACACCGAAACGCGCTTTGCCTGGGGTGCCAACATGGCCATCCGCCGCAGCGCCCTGCAGCGCGTAGGCCCGTTCGATGTCTCGCTCGAGCACGGCGGCGACGAGCAGGAGTGGCAGGAACGCCTGCGCGCAAACACCCCCAGCGCGCGCGTCCTGTACGTGGCCGGCGCCGCCGTTGAGCACCGCCGCGCCGGACACGATGCGCGCCTGCGTTCGCTCGCCCGCACCGCCCATGCCCGCGGACGCGCGGCCCGGCGCTTTGACGCCTATCGCACACAGGCCCCGCCGCTCGCCGCCGAGGCCTACACGCTCGCTCGCTGCATCGGACACGTGCTCGCCCGCCGCTGCCCTGCCGGCCTGACCTTGGTCGCCCACAGCGCCGGGCGCCTACGCGAAGGAGTGTCCGAAGGGAGACATGCGCCCCTCTCTGCCACTGCCGGCGTGCCCCTGGCCGGCGACGACTCGTCGGGCACGGGGTCAGCGGGGGTGGTGAGCGGCGTGACACACGCCAATGGCCTGCCAGCCGGCGTTGACGACTTCCTGTCGGGCACCAGCGGCGTCGTCGGCGGAGCGGATGCCCGCCTGCGCGAGCTCGCAGACCGGACCATCGACGGATTCGAACGCGCCAGCGCCAGACGCCTGCGCCTCGGGCTGGCCGCGCGCCACGCGCCGCCGCTGCGCCGGGTGCTTGTGCTCGGCGTCGAGCGCCCCGAGCATCGCGCGCTCGCCCGCGCCATGCGCGCCGAGCTGCTGCGCTCCCGCCACGACGTGCACGTGTGTACCCGTCCGCCGCTCGCGCGCGGGAAGTTCCAGAACCTCAACCTGCTGCTGCGCGCCCGGGAGGGTGGGATTGGGGAGGGTGGGAATTCAATTGATGACTACCACTGGCTGCTCGTCATCGACGACGACGTCCAGTTGCCGAGCGGCTTCCTCGACCGCTTCCTGTTCCTGTGCGAGCGCTTCTCGCTCGTCCTCGCCCAGCCCGCCCACCGCCTCAGCTCCCACGCCGCCTGGCCAGTCACCCGCCGGCACTGGCGCAGCGTCGCGCGCGAGACCCGCTTCGTCGAGATCGGACCCATCACCGCCTTCGCCCGCGCCACCTTCCCAGTGCTGCTGCCCTTCCCCGAGCTGCGCATGGGCTGGGGACTCGACGCGCACTGGGCCGCGCTCGCGCGCCAGCACCGCTGGCGCTGTGGCGTCATCGACGCCGTCCCCATCCGCCACAGCGCCGCGCCCGTCGCAGCCGCCTATCCGCGCGAGGACGCCATCGCCGAGGCGCGCTCGTTCCTCGCGCAGCGTCCTTATCTCAGCGCCCGCCAGGCCGCCCTCACACTCGCTACCCACCGCCACTGGTGAGCAGCCCGCGCCAGAGCCCCGCCGAGGTCGCCGTCGCAGCCGGCCCCAGCCCACCTCAGGTCGCTGCCGCGGCCGGCCAGCGCCCGCCCAGGGTGGCCGTCGTGGCCGAGTTCTATCCCAGCCAGCGCGATCCTGTGCTGGGGATCTGGGCGCACCGCCAGGCGCTCGCCGCGCGCGATGCCGGCGCCGACGTGCACGTGCTCGTCCTGCACCGCCTCGTGCCCCCCCGCGCCGCCCTCGCCGCCGGGCCCCGCGCCGCCGCAGCCGCCGTCGCCAAGCTGCTGCGCGAGCCGCGCGCGCAGACCCGCGACGGTCTGCCCGTCAGCTATGTCCCCTACGTCTCGCCGCCGCGCGATCGTTCCTACGCCTCGTGGGGAGCCTGGGCTGCCCCCGCGCTCGCCATCGCCCTGCGCCAGCTGCGCCGCAAGTTCCCGTTCGACCTCGTCCATGCCCACAACGCCGTGCCTGCCGGCGACGCGACCCGACGGGCGGGCCTCGCCCGCCCCATCATCATCTCCATACACGGCGGCGACGTCCTCTACACCGCCGTCCGCAACGATGCCGGCGCCCGTGCCGTCGCTCGCAGCCTCCCTGCCGCCAGCCTGGTGCTCGCCAACAGCCACGGCATCGCCGAGCTCGCCCGTGCACACGGCGCGCTCCAGACGCGCGTCGTCCACCTCGGAACCGACCTTCCGATCGCTCCGCGCGTTCCGCGCCACGACGCGTACGCCGCCTCCGAGGAACGCACGCCCGCAGACGCGTGGGCAGCGGGCGGCCTGCATCGAGCGGCCACCGCGCAATCGCTGGTCACCGTCGGTCATCTCGTCGCGCGCAAGCGCCACGCCGACGTCCTGCGCGCGCTCGCCGTGCTCGAGCCGCGCCACCCCCACCTGCGCTACGTGATCATCGGCGACGGCCCCGAGCGCGGAGCCCTGGAAGCGCTCGCCGTCAGGCTCAGCGTCGCCGCGCGCGTCGACTTCCGCGGCCAGCTCGAGCCCGCGCACGCCGTCGAGCAGGCGCGCCGCTGCACCCTGTTCGTGATGCCCTCCACCGAGGAGGCCTTCGGCGTGGCCTACATCGAGGCCATGGCCGCCGGCGTGCCCGCCATCGGCTGCCGCGGCGAGCCCGGGCCCGAGGAGATCGCCGCCGCCGGCGACGGTTTCGTGCTCGTCCCCCCCGGCGACATCGAGCGGCTCACCCAACGCATCGACGAGCTGCTGTCCGATCCCCGCCGCCTGCGCGAGGTCGGCCAGCGCGCGCGCGCCAGCATCGCCGCCAACTTCACCTGGGAGCGCTGCGGCCAGCAGACGCTCGCCGCCTATCAGCACGTCCTCGCTTGAAGCCCGTCCTGTTCGTCACCGGGCACGCGCCCGCCTACCGTGTCCGCGCGTTCGCCGCCCTGCACGAGCGCCAGGGCATCGAGGTCGCGCTGTTCGGCGGGCGCTCGCGCCACGGAGGAGCCGGCTTCGCCGGCCAGCTGCCCTTTCCCCACCGTGAGGTGCGCCCGCGCGAGCTCTACGCGCTTGCCGGCAGCGGACGCTACCGCGCCGTCGTCTGCCCCACCGGCGGGCGCCTCGCGCCGCTGGCCGCCTGGGCCGGCGCACGCCGCGCCCGCACGCCGCTGATCCTGTGGGCCTCCCTGTGGGCGCACCCCCGCAGCGCCGCCCACGCGCTCAGCTACCTGCCGCTCGCGCGCCTGTACCGCTCCGCCGACGCCGTCGTCACCTACGGCCCGCACGTCAGCGCCTACGTCGCCGCGCGTGGCGCGCGTAACGTACATGTCGCCCCGCAGTCAGTCGACAACGAGTTCTGGCGCTCGCCAACCGTCGCACCTCCCAGCGATCCGCGCTGGCCCCGCGACGCTCAGGTCAGGTTCCTGTTCGTCGGCCGTCCCGCTCGAGAGAAGGGCGCCCACGTGCTGATCAGCGCATGGACCACCAGCGGCCTGCGCCCGCCCGCTGCCGCGCTCGCGCTCGTCGGCGCCCGCCCAGACGAGTGCCCGCCGCAGAGCGGGATCGTCTGCATGGACGCGCTCGCGCCCGGCGAGCTGCGCAACGTATATGCCGCCGCGCACGTCCTCGTCGTGCCGTCCATCGCAACCCGCACCTTCCGCGAGCCCTGGGGGTTGGTTGTCAACGAGGCCATGAACCGCGCGCTTGCCGTCATCGCAACCGACGCCGTCGGAGCCGCCGCCGGCGGCCTCCTGCGCGACCGCGCCAACGGCCTGGTCGTGCCCGCCAACGATCCCCGCGCACTCGCCCGCGCGCTCGAGCGGCTGGCCGGTGACGCCGCCCTGCGCGCGCAGCTGGGCGCCACCGGCGCGCGCGACGTGCTCGCCTTCGACCACGCCGCCTGGGCTGACGGCTTCTCGCACGCGCTCGCCAGCCTGGGGCTCTCCCGGGAGCGTTGGTAGCGTTGCCCGTTCAGCCGATGCATCGCCCCCGCCTTCACAGCCGAGCGATCCACGCGCGGCTCGCTCTCTCGTTCTCGCTGGCCGCCATCGCGCTGCTCGCGCTCGCGCCCAGCGCCGGCGCCGACATCGGCGAAACGATCATCCTCCGCTGCACCCACGGACAGTCGCTGAGCGGCTTCAGCCAGAGCGCATACGACCAGGCGCTCAAAGAGATCGCCGCTGACACCGAAGAGTACAGCGGCTGCTCCCAGCAGATCCGCCAAGCCCAGCTCGTCGCCGCCGGCGGACGGCGCTCCGGCGCCGGCGGCGGCGGCGAAGCCGTCCCTGTGCCGATCGCGCCCACACCCGAACAGCAGAAGGCGATCACGCACGCCACCCACGCCGGCTCCGCGCCCGTCCAGGTGGACGGCCAGCTCGTTCGCCCCGGCGTCGTGCACGCCAGCATCGCCTCCGCGCTGAGCTCACTGCCCACGCCACTGATCGCCACGCTCGCCCTCCTGCTCGCCTGCCTGCTCGCGATCGGCGGCAGCGCCCTGCGAAACCGTGTCCGCGCACGTCGCTCCCACTGAGCCCGCCCCCGCGCCCGACCTCGCGTCGGCGCCCGGGCCGCCACCGCCGCCGCCGGGGAGTGAGCACGCACGCAGGGCATCGCGCGCGCGCCTGCCCACACGCCTGCGCATGCAGGGCGCGGGGCACCCCGTGCTGTGGTGGCCCACGCTGCTCATCGCCGCCATCTTCTGCCTGATCACCTTCTACGCCAAAGGCGGGCTCAACCTCGAATCGATGACCGCCGTCGAGATGGTCCTCACCGTCTGCGCCGGGTTGGCGGTCGGGGCGGTCGTCGCGCTCGCCCCCGCCCGCCGGCGCGCGTACGGGCTGTGGCCCGCCGGGCTGCTGCTCGTCTTCGCCGCGCTGTCCGCGCTATCTGTCGTGTGGTCGGTGCAGCCCGACCACAGCTGGCAGGACTCCGGTCGCCTGCTCGCCTACAGCGGCGTGTTCGCCGCCGCTGTAGCGCTTGTGCGCGTCGCGCCTGAGCGCTGGCCCACGGTCCTCGGTGGAATCGCCCTCGCGTCCGTCGTCGTCTGCACCTACGCGCTGCTCACCAAGATCTTCCCCGGCAGCCTCGCGCCGTCTGACACCTTCGCCCGCCTGGAGGAACCGTACGGCTACTGGAACGCGCTCGGGCTCACAGCCGCCATGGGCGTGATCTGCTGCATGTGGCTGGGCGCGCGGCGCAGCGGGCACGCGCTTGTCAGCGCGCTCGCCTATCCCGCCGCCGGCCTGCTGGCGCTGACGCTCGTGCTGGCCTACTCGCGCGGCGCCCTCGTCGCGCTGGCCATTGGCCTGGTCCTGTGGTTCTGCCTCGTGCCGCTGCGCCTGCGCGGCGCCGCCGTGCTGATCGTCGCCGGCGCCTGCGCCGCCGCGGTCGCCGCATTCGACTTCTCCAAGCACGCGCTCAGCGCCGAAGGCGTCGCGCTGGCGCAGCGCACCAGCGCCGGGCACCAGCTGGGGGCGCTCGTGCTCGCCATGGTCATCGCGCTCACCGTCGCCGGCATCGCCATCGGCTTCCTCGACGCGCGCCGCGCGCCCTCGCTGCTGCTGCGCCGACGGGTCGGCGCGCTGCTGCTCGCGCTGATCGCGCTCGCGCTCATCGGCTTCGCCGGCGCGCTCGCGCACAGCAGTCGCGGCTTCACCGGGAGCATCTCCCGCGCCGTCTCCGTGCTCACCAACCCCAACGCCAAGACGCCGCCCAACACCCCCGGGCGCCTGACCGCCGTCGCAAGCGTGCGCGCGCGCTACTGGAAGGAGGCGCTGCAGATCTACGACGCGCACCCACTGCTCGGCGTCGGAGCCGACGGCTATCAGACCGCGCGACTGCGGTTTCGCACCGAGACGCTCGAAGTCAAGCACGCGCACGGCTTCGCCGTGCAGACGCTCGCCGACCTCGGACTCGTCGGCCTCGCGATCGCGCTCGCGCTGCTGCTCGCCTGGAGCCTCGCCGCTCGCCGCTCCACGCACCCGCTCGACCGGCGCGCGAGCTACTCGCCCGAGCGCATCGGCATGCTCAGCATGCTCTGCCTCGTCGTCGTCTTCGGCGTGCACTCCTTCATCGACTGGACCTGGTACGTGCCCGGAGACGCCTGCGTCGCGCTGCTGTGCGCTGGATGGCTGGCTGGGCGCGGGCCGCTGGCGAGCACGGCCGCGCGGAGTGGACACACCCTGGAGGGCACAGGCGGAACAGAGGACACCGCCGACAGGGCATCGGGCTTGCGCGGTCGCTCCAGCCCGTATCGCCTTGGGCTCGCCGGCGCGGCGCTCGTGCTCGCGCTGCTCGCCGCCTGGTCGCAGTGGCAGCCCCAGCGCTCTGAAGACGCCCGCCAGGAAGCGCTCGCGCTGCTCGCCAGCAGCCCGCGCCGTGCGCAAGCGACCGCCGACACGGCCGTCGCGCGCGACCCCCTGTCGGCCGAAGCGCTGCTGACGCTCGCCAGCATCCAGCAGACCGCCGGCCAGCCCGCGATCGCCCGCGCCACGCTGCAGCGCGCCGTGCGCCTGCAACCCTCCAACCCGCAGACGTGGGTCGCCCTGGGCAAATACGACCTGTCCGCCGGCAACTCCCAGGCGGCCCTGAAGGAGCTGCAGGCCGCGATCTACCTCAACCCCGAATCGATCGCCCCCGAAGCCATCACCCGCGGCGAACGCGAAGCGATCGAAATCCACAACGACTACATCGAAGCGCTGCGCGCCAGCGGCTCTAAAAGCGCGAGCGGATAGCCCGCGCGAGCAGCAGCCGCCGTGCCGCCGGCAGCCCGCCCGCCGCGCGCACCTCCACGTCCTCGAAGCCGAAGTCCTCCAGCAGGCCCACCAGCGTGGCGCGCATGTAGAAGCGCAGGTGCTCGCCGCGCGGATCGAAGTGCCCTGCGAACGCGCGCGTCGAGCAGGCCAGGCGCAGGCGCAGCAGCAGACCGTGGTCAGGCGTGCTCAGCAGCAGACGCCCGCCCGAGCGCAGCACGCGGCGTACCTGCGACAGCCAGGCCGCAGTGTCGCCCACGTGCTCGATCACCTCGCCTGCCCACACCACGTCGAAGCTCGCGTCCTCCAGGTCCCACGGCCCCTCCTCGTCGACCAGGCGTAGATCCAGCTCGGGGTGGCGCGCGCGCGCGCGTCGCAGCGGCTCCTCGGCCACGTCCATGCCCACCACGTCAGCGCCCGCGCGCGCCAGCTCGGCCGCGAAGCGCCCCTCCGCGCAGCCCACGTCCAGCACGCGCTCGCCCGCCTCCACGTGCGCCAGCAAGAAGCGACGGCGCAGGTCGAAGTCGCTCGGCTCAAGCCCCTCCGGCAGCGTCTGCCAGAGCGCTTCGTGGTAGTCACGCGACGGCATCGCCGTAGGCTAATGCGAGCCAGGGCGCCACACGGCTCGCGGCGGGTTCGGCCGCGCCCCGGGTGTGCAGTCGAGCTGTCATCTCTATCCAATTCTGGACAAAGCGACTATGTTGCCCTCGTGCACGCATGGGGACCGGGGAAGGCGAGCAACGACGCGTGAAGGTCGCGTTTGACAGCAGCCCCGCCTCAGACCCCCACGGCATTGGCCGCTACGCGCGCTGCCTGCTGGCGGCGCTGCGCAGCACCGCGCCCGCCGGCGACGAGGTGCTCGAGATCCCGCGTCCATCCACCAGCGCCCACTCGCGCAGCGCCCAGGTCTTTCATTCGCCCTGGATGGACGGAGCGATGCTGCGCAGCCCCTGCCCGACCGTCGTCACGCTACACGACCTGTCCGCGGTCAAGCGCCGCAGCGAACACCTTCGCGCGGGCCTGCGCCTGCGCCTGCGCCATCTCGCCGTGCAGCGTGCTGCGCGCGTGATCGTCCCCACCGAGACGGTCGCGCGCGATGCCGTCGACCACCTGCGCCTGGAGCGCGAGCGCGTCGTCGTCATCCCCGAGGCAGCCGACCTCGCCATGTGTCCGCGTCCCGCCGGCGAGGTCGCAGAGGTGCATCGGCGTTTTTCGCTGCCCCAGCGCTACCTCATGTGGGTCGGCGGGCTCAAGCACCCCGACCCCGCCAAGCACATCGCCAAGCTCGCCGCCACGCCGCGCGAGCTGCCGCTCGTGCTCGTCGGTCCCACCAGCCGCTGGGCGCATGAGCTGCCCGACGTGATCCTCACCGGCCAGGTCTCCGACGAGCACCTCGCCGCGCTGTACAGCGGCGCGCACGCGCTCGTGCTGTCCTCCGAGGACGAGGGCTTCGGCCTGCCCGCCGTCGAGGCGCTCGCCTGTGGCACGCCCGTGGTCGCCTGCGAAGCGCCCGCCCTGCGCGAGGTGCTCGGCAGGCGCGCCACGTTCGTCGCGCCCGGCGACATGGCCGGACTTATCGCAGCCGCCCAGGCCGCCACGCGCCCCGCTCCGCCGCCGCCCTCGTGGAGCTGGCAGGACGCCGCTCGCGCCACTTGGGGGGTGTACGAGCGGGCAATGGCCTGCGCGGGGGAGGCACGCGGCGGGCCCCGCATACGGCGGCGGCGGCCGGCCGGGGCGGCGGGTATCGACGGCCTTAGCTGACAGGGCGGGGACGAACCGTCACAAGGCGTCTGTAGGCTCGCCGGATGGCCCTTGCGCAACAGCAATTGCTCGGCGGTGAAGCCCACGCAGCCTCGCTGGCAGTGTCTACCCTCGAAGAGGGACATGAGTACGGCGCGGTGTTTACGCGGCGCTGGATTGTCGAGCTAATTCTAGATTTGGCCGGCTACACCAGCGAGCGCGATCTGGCTGCACAGCGTGCGATCGAGCCCGCGTGCGGCTCGGGAGCCTTCCTAGGCCCGATGGTCGAGCGGCTATCCCGTTCCTGTCGACTGCATGGCAGGCAGATATCCGACGCGGCAGGCGCGATCCGCGCGTGCGACCTACAGCCCGCCAACGTCGCGGAAAGCCGCCGTTTGGTCGAGGAACGTCTCGTCGCGGACGGCTGGATGGCCAAAGAATCGCGAGCCCTGGCCAAACGCTGGGTTGTCCACGACGACTTTCTCCTAGGCCACCACGAGGTGGGCACAGCGGACTTCGTGATCGGCAATCCTCCCTACATACGCTTGGAGGCGGTACCGGCGGCCCGCAGCGAGGCATACCGGCGTGTCTGCAAGACGATGGGCGGACGATCCGATGTCTACGTCGGATTCTTCGAGGTTGGTTTGAACGCGCTGCGCGCCGACGGGGCTCTTGGTTTCATCTGCGCGGACCGTTGGATGCGCAACCAATACGGACAGCGCCTGCGCAGCATGGTCGCTGCCCGATTCTCTGTCGAGGCGATCATCGAGATGCACGATGTCAATGCCTTTGACGAGGAGGTGAGCGCCTACCCGTCGGTGACGATCCTTCGTCGCGAGCCGCAGGGACCGGCGATCGTCGCCACGGCACATCAGAGCTTTGACGAGGCGAGCGCTCGTCGTGTTCGTATATGGGCAAGCAGCAAGAACGACCGCAGGCTCAGCGACCCAACCTTCGAGGCGGCCCGTCTGCCGACGTGGTTCGGCGGCGTTTCGTCATGGCCCACCGGCTCGCCGGAGAGGCTCGCGCTAGTGGCCCGTCTGGAGCGGAGCTTGCCCGCCTTGGAGGACGGCAGCACGGGCACCCGCGTCGGCATAGGGGTCGCAACCGGCGCGGATCGAGTATTCGTGGTCAAGGATCCGACGCTGGCAGAGAAGGATCGAATGTTGCCCCTGGCGATGGCGCGGGACACTCAGAGCGGGCAGCTGCGCTGGTCCGGTCACTACCTCGTAAATCCGTGGCGCGGCGATACGGGAGCGCTCGTCTCGCTCGACGCGTACCCCCGGCTCCGGGAGTACTTCGAAGCAAATGGCGCAACCCTTTTCAAACGCAACGTCGCCGGCCGACGACCGCAGCAGTGGTATCGCACGATCGATCGGGTCAGCCATTTGCTCACGGATACGCCGAAGCTGTTGATCCCCGACATCAAGGCGGAAATGCATCCGGTGCTCGACCCCGGCGGGCTCTACCCGCATCACAACCTCTACTGGGTCGCAAGCGAGCGCTGGGACCCGGAGGTTCTCGGGGGGCTACTTCTGTCCGGTATTGCCCAGATGTTCATTGAATGCTATGCAGTGAAGATGCGCGGCGGGTACCTCCGCTTCCAGGCTCAGTACCTACGTCGTATTCGCGTTCCTCGGCTCGATATGCTCACGAGTCGCACCGCGCAAGAATTGGCTCGGTCCTTTGTTGCCCGTGACGTCGAGCGCGCGACCGCTGCGTCGCTCGCTGCGTATGACCTGGATGAGCTCCCGGCGTAGGAGCTCTCCCTGAGGCCGCGAATCTACCCTGCGGCATGAATCAGAAGGCATTTGAGGCGGCGGTTCGACAGTACTGGGTCGTCCGCGAGGGGCAGTCGCACAAGCAGCAAGAGTCGGGTCGGGTCGATGCCGGTCTGCGGGGAGCCGTCACAGGTGGCGCACATATGGATGCAATGGCCGAGCTCATGGAGTCGATATTTATCGATGCTGGCTTTGCGCCCTCCAGCGTCAGCCGCGGCTCGGCCGTCGAGCTCCCTGGTTATTTTCGACCAGAGAAGAAGTGGGACCTCGTTGTCGTTCACGGCGATGCGCTGGCAGCCGCGATCGAGTTCAAGGAGCCAGGTCGGCCCTTCGTTCGGCAACAATTACAACAATCGCAGTGAGGAGGCAATCGGAAACGCCGTGGACATCTGGACGGCCTACCGCGAGGGTCGGTTCGGAACGGTACGTCCTTGGCTCGGATATCTGTTTCTGCTCGAGGAGGCCCCCGGCGCCATCAGGCCTGTGCGCGTCAAGCAGCCGTTCTTCGAGGTCGATCCGGCCTTCCTGGATGCTTCGTACAAGAAGCGCTATGAGATTCTCTGCCGCCGCCTGGTCCTCGAGCGCCTTTACGACGCAGCCTGCTTTGTTACGGCCACTGCTGACCCAGTCACCGTCATCCACGAGCCGGCTCCCGACCTGAGCTTCATGGCCTTCGCCAAGGCGATCCGCTCGCGCGCCACGGGGCTGCTCACAGAAGAGTGAACCGCGCGGCTCTTGCTACCGCGGCAAGACGGCAGGCTGGACGCACAGTTAGTACGCCCCGCGCCGCGTAATCACAGCCGGAATCGTCTTCAGCAGGATCGTCAGATCGAGCGCCAGCGACCAGTGCTCGAGGTAGATGAAGTCCAGGTGCACCAGCTCGTCGAAGTCAAGCTCCGAGCGGCCGGACACCTGCCACAGGCCGGTGATGCCCGGGAGCACCAGGTAGCGCTTGCGATGCCAGTCGGCGAGCATCTCATAGTCGCGCTCGGGCAGCGGGCGCGGCCCCACGAGCGACATGTCGCCGCGCAGCACGTTGACCAGTTGGGGCAGCTCGTCTAGGGAGAAGCGCCGCAGCAGGCGCCCGACGGGTGTCAGGCGCGGGTCGTTGCGGATCTTGAATAGCGCTCCGCTGGCCTCGTTGAGCTCTTCCAGGTCGGCCTGATGCTGTTCGGCGTCGGTGTGCATCGTGCGGAACTTCAGGCACGCGAATGGGCGCTGGCCGATGCCGCGGCGTGTGGAGTGGAACAGGATCGGCCCGCGCGAGGTCAGCCGCACGGCCAGCGTGATCGCCAGCAGCAGCGGGCTGAGCAGCACGAGCAGCAGCGTCGAGCCGACGATGTCAAACGCGCGCTTGAGCGCGAAGTCGATGCCCTCGAACACCGGCGGGCCCAGTTCGAACAGGGGCACCGACTGCCCCGGGACGAACTCCGCGCGCTGGATCAGGATCTCCATTGTCGACGGCGCCAGGCGCACCCGCACCCCGCGCCTGTGGCACTGGTCGACCAGCTCGACCGCATCGACCTGGGGGAAGTCCGGATCGGCGATGATCACCTCGTCCACCCGCTCGTCTGCCAGGACCTGCTGCAGGTCCGCCAGCGTCCCCAGCGGACGTACGCCGTTGGCCGCGAGCGGCTGGGGGGAGAGGAAGCCGACCAGCTCGATCATCGAATGCGGCGAGTCCGTGAGCGCGCTGGCCACGTCGCCCACGTGCCTGCCCCGGCCCACCAGCACCGTGCGGCGGCGATAGCCGGCCGCACGCAGCGTCGCCGCCGTGGCCATCTCATAGCCCGCGCGCAGGGACGAGATGTAGAAGATCGCAAACACCAGCGAGCCGTAGAACAGGTAGTAGCTGGAGAAGTGTTCGCCATTGACCACCGCGAAGATCAGCGCCACGAACGCCACCTGGAAGAGCGAGCCCACGATGCGCGACAGCCCCGGGCGCACCGCCCGCTGGGCATACAAGCCCGAGCGCGCGAACAGCAGCGCCGTGAGTAGGTAGGCGAACGGCAGGATCCGTTCGGTTTCATGCAGCGCCGGCGTGAGCTGCACGCGGTCGAACACGACCGCCTTGAGCACGAGCGCGGTGAAGATCGCCAGGGCCACACCCGCGAAGTCCAGCGCCAGCAGCGACACCACACGGGCCACCCGGATCGCAGTGCCCATCCGCAGCAGCAGCGACAGGACCGGGGGTCGCTTGCGGCGGATGTCGCGGTCGGAGATCTCGCGCCGCTTGGTCGCCTCCGAGAGGATCGCCCCGCCAGTGCCGCCCGTGATTGCCGTCCGCGCCGGCAGCGGGGGCTGCTTCGAGGCGTCCACGCGTGGGGCCGATGGGCTGGACGTCGCGCTCGAGCGTGGTCCCATAGTGCTGCTCACAACACCTCAGCCTCGCACACGGAGCGGTTAGCGGGTGCCTTGAACGCGACCGCCCAGGCCGAACATGACCAACCACCCAGGCCGAACGTAACCGCCCGGCGCCCGCGCGCGACGGCGGTCAGTAGGAGCCTCCGCCGATGAGCACCTCCACGCCTGACTGCTCGATCGTCATGCGCAGGCCGTCGCGCAGCGACACCTCCGGCGACCAGCCGAGCAGCTCGCGCGCGAGCGAGATGTCGGGCCTGCGCTGCTTGGGGTCATCCGTCGGCAACGCCTCGTAGATGATCTCCGAGGTCGAGTCGGTCAGCTCTTTGACGGTCTCCGCCAATTCGAGCAACGTGAACTCGTCGGGGTTGCCGATGTTGACCGGGTTATGGAAGCCGGACTCCGCCAGCGCGATGATGCCGCGGATCAGGTCTGAGACGTAGCAGAACGAGCGCGTCTGGCTGCCGTCGCCGAACACCGTGATCGGGCGGTTGGTCAGCGCCTGGCGCAGGAACGTGGGGATCGCGCGGCCGTCGTGGGGTCTCATCTTCGCCCCAAATGTATTGAATATCCGAACTATTGCGGTATCCACACCCTGCTGGCGGTGATAGGCCATCGTCAGCGCCTCCGCGTAGCGCTTGGCCTCGTCGTATACGCCGCGTGGGCCGATCGGGTTGACGTGGCCCCAGTAGCTCTCTGACTGCGGGTGCTCGAGCGGGTCGCCGTAGACCTCGCTGGTGGACGCGATCAAGAAGCGCGCGCGCTTGGCCTTGGCCAGCCCGAGCGTGTGGTGGGTGCCGTAGGAGCCGACCTTGAGCGTGTGCAGGGGCAGGCGCAGGTAGTCGATCGGCGATGCCGGCGAGGCGAGGTGGTAGACGAAGTCGATCGGCTCGTCCACGAAGTAGGGCTCGATGATGTCGATGCCGATGTGCAGGAAGCGCTCGGGGTCGCGGATGTGCTCGATGTTGGCCAGCGAGCCCGTCTCGAAGTTGTCGACGCAGATCACGCGGTTGCCGCGCGCGAGCAGCTCGTCGCACAGGTGCGATCCGAGAAAGCCTGCTCCCCCCGTTACCAGGCATGTGGCCATCACGCGGAAGCTTATGCGATTGGCGCGACTATCCTTCCTGTCATGTCAACCACCGAGGAGCACGCCGCGCAGGAGCGCGCCGCCGAGGCGGCTATGGAGGAGCGCCTGACGGTCGCGCCGATCGTCGGCCCCGACGACCCGCGCCGCTTCACCGACTCCGGTATCGAGATCTCAGAGCTCTACGGCGAGGATGACCTGCCCGCGCAGCTGGACCTGGGCGAGCCGGGCGAGTTTCCCTACACGCGCGGCGTGCACCGCGAGATGTATCGCAAGCAGACCTGGACGATGCGCCAGTACGCCGGCTACGCGTCGGCCAAGGAGTCAAACGAGCGCTACCGCTACCTGCTGTCCAAGGGCACCACCGGGCTGTCGATGGCCTTCGACCTGCCCACCCAGCTGGGCCTTGACTCCGACAACCCCCGCTGCCTGGGCGAGGTCGGGCGCACGGGCGTCGCGATCGACACGATCGACGACATGCGCACCGCCTTCGACGGCATCCCGCTGGACCAGGTTTCGACCTCGATGACGATCAACGCCCCCGCCGCCTGCCTGCTGCTGCTGTACGAGCTTGTCGGCGAGGAGCAGGGCGTGCCCTCCCAGCAGCTGCGCGGCACCACCCAGAACGACGTGCTCAAGGAGTACATCGCGCGCGGCAACTACATCTACCCGCCCGCGCCCACCATGCGCCTGACCACCGACCTGTTCCAGTACTGCCACGAGCGGGTGCCCAAATGGAACACGATCTCGATCTCCGGCTACCACTTCCGCGAGAAGGGCTGCTCGGCCGTGCAGGAGGTCGCCTTCACGCTGTCCTCGGGCATCGCCTACGTGCAGGCCGCGATCGACAAGGGTCTGAACGTGGACGAGTTCGCGCCGCGCCTGGCGTTCTTCTTCAACGGCCACAACAACGTCTTCCAGGAGGTCGCCAAGTTCCGCGCCGCGCGGCGGATGTGGGCGCACATCATGCGCGAGCGCTTCGGCGCGACCAACCCCAAGGCCACGATGCTGCGCTTCCACACCCAGACCGGCGGCGTCACGCTGACCGCCCAACAGCCCGAGAACAACATCGTGCGCGTCGCCTTGCAGGGCTTCGCGGCGGTGTGCGGCGGCACGCAGTCGCTGCACACCAACGGCTTTGACGAGGCGCTCGCGTTGCCCTCAGAGCGCGCCGCCAAAATCGCGGTGCGCACCCAGCAGATCCTCGCCAACGAGTCCGGCGCGGCCGACACCGTTGACCCGTTCGCGGGCTCCTACTTCGTCGAGTCCCTTACCGACGAGATCGAAGCGCGAGCCAACGAGCTGATCGCCAAGGTCGACGCGCTCGGCGGCTCGGTCAACGCGATCGAGTTCATCACCGGCGAGATCGACGAGTCCGCGTGGGGCTACCAGGAGCGCTACCGCATCGGCCAGGACGTCGTGGTGGGCGTCAACGCCTTCCAGGAAGAGGAGGTCGAGGTCCCGGACCTGCTGCGCGTGGACCCCGAGTCAGAGCGCGAACAACTGGAGCGCCTGGCCAAGTTCAAGGCGCAGCGCGACCAGGAGCTCGTGCAGCGCCGGCTGGAGGAGCTCCGTGACGCGGCTCGCGGTGAAGACAACCTGCTGCCGGCCATCCGCCAGGCACTCAAGGACCGGGCGTCGCTGGGCGAGGTGTGTGGGGCGATGCAGGACGTGTTCGGCTCCTACGCGCCGACGTTCTGACAGGCGCTCACGAGGTGAGGCGCAGGTTGCGCCTGATGTGCGTCCCGCGGCGTTTGGCCAACAGCCCCGCGGCGGTGGGCAGCGGCAGGCGCGCCATGAGCCTGTAGAAGACCAGGCCGGCGAGGAGCGTCACAGCCAGATTGCCCAGCAGCGCCAGCAGCGAGTTCTTGCCCCACACGCCCAGCCCGAACCAGATGATCTGCAGTAGGAAGATGTGGTAGGAGGCACGTCCAACCTCGACCAGGCCGCGTGAGAGTGCGCCCGACGAGACGCGCGCGAGCGCCAACATCGCCAGCATGACGAGCATCGCTGGGTA
Source organism: uncultured Solirubrobacteraceae bacterium (assembly GCA_963745375.1). Lineage (GTDB taxonomy): Bacteria > Actinomycetota > Thermoleophilia > Solirubrobacterales > Solirubrobacteraceae > Palsa-744. The sequence goes on from CAVUXA010000008.1 coordinate 179,635, forward strand.
GAACGCGGCCGCGAAGTCCGAGTTTTCCCAGCCCGGGAGGCCCCATGGAATTGCCGAAGCATCGAACTGGGAGAGCGTCAGGAAGGCCACGCCGATGAGGGCGCCGCCCCACATCCACCAGTCACGGCCAAGCCGGCGAGCAGACATGCTGGCCACAGCGCCGCCCAGAGCCACCAGGAACAGGTAACGGACCACCGCGGCCTCGTACAGGTAGGAATCGTCCTTCAGGACTCCGACAGGCGGCGCGAGCAGCTCGAAGGTCGCGTTGACCGCCAGGCACACGATCACTGTCACCAAGGGCTGACGTCGCAATCCCCAATAGATCAGCGGAAACACGAGCGTGAGCTCGAATAGCAGCGTTATGAAGTAGTTGCCCGGACCGCCTATCGGCAGTTGGCCCGTCGTGAGCTCGGCCAGCAGCGTGGATGGGCTGCGGCGTTCAGCGGTGAGCGTACCGATCAGGCTGGTGGCAAGGAAGGCCAAGAGGAAGGGAACGAACACCCGATCGACACGCGAGGCAAGATAGTCCCAGGAGTAGAGCTCGCGCAGGGATCGTCGGCCTCGGCGCCCGAACGATCGAGCGCCATTGACGCCCATCATGAAGACGAACACAGGTACCGCCTGCCAGATGAAGAACAGAGCGCCGATCCGGTGCAGCGTGGAGATCGAGAACGTATGCAGGCATATGACAGACACGATCGCCAGCCCCTTGACGATGTCGATCGCCGGCGAGCGGGAACCAGACGCATTGCTCGAATCCATCGGCAAGTGGTAGTCGATGGGGCTCGCAAGGGATGCAACGAGCGTCGACTGGGGCGCAAAGGCCTGCGCCGCTTCCGCCGACGCCGCGGCTACTGTCTCCAGCCATGGTCGTCGTTCTCACGGCCACGTCCGCCTACGAAGTGATCCTGGCGCTCCACGTGATGGCCGTCGTGGTCGCCTTCGGCGTGACGTTCGCCTATCCGATCATGTTCGCCGTGGGCGCCCGTCGCGATCCGCGCAGCCTGCCGGTTCTGCACCGCATCGAGTACACGATCGAGCGCATGCTGATCAACCCTGGGCTGCTGGTGGTGGTGGCAGCTGGGATCTTCCTGGCCAGCGACGGCCACCACTGGAGTGAGTTCTTCGTCCAGTGGGGCCTGGCGGCAGCGATCGTGATCGGCGCATTGGTCGGATCGGTGATGATCCCGACGGCCAAACACGCCGAGGCGATCGCGCAGCGCGATCTGGCGGGCGCCACCGCTGACACCGGGGTAGTGGCCACGGCCGGCGCCGAGAGCCCTGCCGCAGCGACGATCGAAATGAGCGACGAGTATCGCGCGCTCGTGCGCCGACTGTCGGCGGTCGGCTCGCTTCTGAGCGCGCTTGTGCTGGTCACCATCCTCTTCATGGTCATCAAGCCGTAGCCCGGTACCCTGGGGCATATGAGCGAGGGCTATCGAGTCGCCGTCGTCGGCGCCACCGGACAGGTGGGCACGTTGATGCTGCAACTCCTGCGCGAGCGGGAGTTTCCGGCGCGCGAGATCGTGCCTTTCGCGTCCGCACGCTCGGTCGGCCGAGAGCTGGACGGCGGCCTGGTCGTGCAGGGCCTCAGCGAGGAGTCGATCCAGGGCTTCGACCTCGCGCTGTTCTCCGCGGGCGGCGCCACGTCGGGCGAGTGGGCGCCCAGGTTCGCGCAGGCGGGGGCGGTCGTGATCGACAACTCCTCGCGCTGGCGCATGCATGACGACGTGCCGCTGGTGGTCGCGGAGGTCAACCCGGACGCGCTCACCGACCACCACGGCATCATCGCCAACCCCAACTGCTCGACCATGCAGATGGTTGTCGTGCTCAAGCCGATCTATGACGCCGCCGGCATCGAGCGTCTTGTGGTCAGCACCTATCAGGCGGTTTCCGGTACGGGCAAGGCGGCGGTCGACGAGCTGCTCGACCAAGCACACGCGCTGCTGCATGAGCGCGAGATCGAGCCGCCGGGCACATACGCTCACCAGATCGCGTTCAACGCGCTTCCCCACGCCGGCTCATTCGCAGAGGGCGACGATCACACCGACGAGGAGCGCAAGCTGATCAACGAGACGCGCAAGATCCTCGAAGACCCCGCGATCCGCACCAGCGCCACGTGCGTACGAGTGCCGGTAGTCAACGGCCACTCAGAGGCGGTCAACGTGCAGACCCGCGACGATCTCTCGCCCGAGCGAGCCCGCGAGCTGCTCGCGGCCGCCCCCGGGGTGACCGTGCTCGATGAGCCCGGCGCGGCGCTCTATCCGCTGGCAATCGACGCCAGCGGCAAGGACGAGGTGTTCGTCGGGCGCATTCGCCGCGACCCCGGCCACGAGCGGGCACTGGACATGTGGATCGTGTCCGACAACCTGCGCAAGGGCGCCGCGACCAACGCGGTGCAGTTGGCCGAGCTGTTGCACGAGCGGGGGCTCGTGCACCCCGCGGGCGCGCCCACAGCCGCGTAGAAGGAGTAGCGGCAGATCGCTCGAAAGTGTCGGCGATGATCTCCTCGGAGGTAGAGCGCACCCTGGTCAAGTCGCCACCCGAGCTGTGGACCGAGCTCAGCAACCCGGATGCGCTGGCTCGACACCTGGGGGACTTCGGCGATATTCGCATCACCCGAGTCGAGCCCGAGCACGCCGTCGAGTGGGAGGCGCAGGACACTGCGGGCACGGTGCGAATCAAGCCGTCGGGCTGGGGAACCAAGGTGACGCTGACCGCCACCAGACAGTTCGCGGCGCCTGTTCCGGCCGAGGCCGAGCATGCCCCCGAGGCCGCACCCGAGCCTGCGCCGGACCCGGAGGCCGACACGACGATCGAGCTCGAATCCGAGGCGGCCCCGGAGCCTACGCCAAGCGCGACGGCCGAGGTGATCGTCGAGCCCGCTCCGATGCTGGACGAGCGACAGCCTCGAGCAGAGCCGCCTCGCGGCTTCTTCTCGCGGCTGTTCGGCGGTCGCCGCAAGCGCCAGGGCGTGGAGGAACACGGCGACCGCGAGACGGCCCCGCAACAGCCGGATCCCTTTGCAACCGTCAGGCAGGCACTGTCGCCCGAGACGATGACCGCCGCCGACCTGTTCTCCATGCCCTCCACCGTTGAGGCTCGGGCGCCCTACAAGCACGAGATCCAAGTCGAGACGCCGCTCGACCCTGCCGCCGACATCTCCGCAGATCTGAAAGCGGCCGAGGAAGTCGCGGCCGAGCAGGTGACCGCGGCGCTCACGTCGGTGCTCGACCGGCTCGGCGCAGCACACCACCGGCCGTTCTCACGAGCCTAGAAACATCGCCGCGCGGATAGGATTCCGCGTCCAATGGCAACCAGCTCCCACGACCGTCAGGCCGACGCAGCTCTGCTCGCGGCCTCGCATGGGCACCGCAAGCCACCGCGCCAGAAGGCGCCGGAGACCTACGAGGAGAAGCTCGCGCAGTTGCAGGAGCTGCGCGTAGCGGCGTTGCACTCCGCCCCTGAGGCCGAGGAGAAGCAGCATGCGCGCGGCAAGTACACCGCGCGCGAGCGCATCGAGAAGCTGCTCGACCCCGACTCCTTCCAGGAGCTCGACACATTCGTGCGCCACCGCACGTACGACTTCGACATGCAGAAGAACCGGCCGTGGGGCGACGCGGTCGTCATCGGCCATGGCACGATCGACGGACGCACGGTGTGCGTGTTCAGCCAGGACTTCACCGTGTTCGGCGGCTCGCTGGGCGAGGTGATGGGCGAGAAGATGTGCAAGGTCATGGACCTGGCCGCCAAGATCGGCTGCCCGGTGATCGGCATCAACGACTCCGGCGGCGCGCGCATCCAGGAGGGTGTCGTCTCGCTCGGCTCCTACGGCGACGTGTTCCTGCGCAACGTGCGCTGCTCGGGGGTGATCCCGCAGATCAGCCTGGTGATGGGGCCGTGCGCGGGCGGCGCCGTTTATTCCCCTGCCATTACCGACTTCATCTTCATGGTCAAGGAGACCTCGCACATGTTCATCACCGGCCCCGACGTGATCAAGACGGTCACCGGCGAGGAAGTTGGCTTCGAGGAGCTCGGCGGCGCGATGTCGCACAACACCAAGTCGGGCGTCGCCCAGTTCGCCTCAGAGGACGAGGACGCGTGCCTCGAGGACTGCCGCTACCTGCTCAGCTTCCTGCCCCAGAACAACCTGCAGAGCACGCCGCGCGTGGAGCCCAGCGACGACCCCGAGCGGATGGACCCCGAGCTCGACCACGTTGTCCCCGACAACCCCAACAAGCCCTATGACATGCGCGACGTAGTCAGGCGGATCGTCGACGACGAGGAGTTCTTCGAGGTGCACGAGCACTTCGCCAAGAACATCGTCTGCGGATTCTCGCGCCTGGACGGCTACACGGTGGGTATCGTCGGCAACCAGCCGGCCCAGCTGGCGGGCGTGCTCGACATCGCCGCCTCCGAGAAGGCCGCGCGCTTCGTGCGCACGTGCGACGCGTTCAACATCCCGCTGCTGACATTCTGCGACGTGCCCGGCTTCCTGCCCGGGACCGCGCAGGAGTGGGGCGGGATCATCCGCCACGGCGCCAAGCTCCTGTACGCGTTCGCCGAGGCGACCGTGCCGAAGGTCACGATCATCACACGCAAGGCCTATGGCGGCGCCTACGACGTGATGTCCTCCAAGCATCTGGGCGCGGACTTCAACTTCGCCTGGCCGACCGCGGAGGTGGCCGTGATGGGCCCCGAGGGCGCGGTCAACATCATCTACCGTCGCGACATCTCGGGCAGCCCGACCCCCGAGGAGCGGCGCAAGAAGCTGATGGAGGACTACAAGGCGCGCTTTGCCAACCCGTACACGGCGGCAGAGCGCGGCTACATCGACGACGTGATCGTGCCGCACGAGACGCGCCCGAAGCTGATCACGGCGCTGCGCACGCTGCAGAGCAAGCGCGAGCCCGGACCGAAGCGCAAGCACGGCAACATCCCGCTGTGAGCCGACCGCGATTGATCGACCCCAGCGCCTCGCGGGAGGAGGCTGCGGCGATAGTGGCGGCGATCGAGCACTTCATGCGAGCCACGGCGTCCGACAGCCACCCTGGGACCGCCCCGTCGGGCGGCGACAGCTGGCGCCGCGCAGCGCTGCTGGAGGGCGTCTCGCGCGACCCGCAGACGGCCGCTCCCGAGCCCTGGCTCCCTCTCCCTGGATAAATACCTGAAAGCCGCTAGGCTTTAGCCCAATATCCTTCCCCGTCGCGCCCATCAGCGCGCTGAAATCGTTCAATGCAGCCCGGACAGGCGTCCGGGACCAGGAGGACTTCGCACATGGAGCCAGTTTCGATCCCGACGACAGGACGCAACCCGGTTGGCGCGGCCGGCACGCTGGAGGACCCGGAGGTCCTGCAGAACGTGCCCGGGCACGTGATCCCGATCCTGCAACGGGAGTACGACGACTTCAAGACCGAGGCGGGCAAGTTCCTCGCGGGGGGCACCCCCGAGGACGAGTTCATCAAGTTCCGCCTTAAGCAGGGCGTCTACGGCCAGCGCCAGCCCGACGTGCAGATGATCCGCGTGAAGCTGCCCTTCGGCGGCGTGACGCCCGAGCAGATGGAGAAGTTCGCCGACGTGGTCGAGAAGTACGTGCCGCTGAATAAGGGGCACATAACCACGCGTCAGAACATCCAGATGCACCACATCCCGCTGCCCGACGCCGAGAAGGCGATCCGCGAGCTGGGCGAGGCGGGGCTGTCCAGCCGCGAGGGCTGTGGCAACACGGTCAGAAACGTGACCGGCGATCCGTGGGCGGGCGTGGCCCATGACGAGCTGTTTGACCTGACCCCCTACGCGGGCGCGTACGTGCGCTACTTCGTGCGCCACCCCACCACCCAGGCAATGCCGCGCAAGATCAAGACGGCGTTCGACGCCAGCGAGCAGGGGCGCGCGATCTCAGAAATCCACGACATTGCCTTTCGCGCGCGAATCAAGCAGATCGATGGGCGCGGACAGGTGCGCGGCGTACAGATCCTCGTCGGCGGGGGCACGTCGATCATGCCGCGGGTTGCGCCCGTGTTGTACGAGTTCGCCGAGCTCGACAACGGCGAGTATCTGAAGATCGCAGAGGCGGTGTTCAGGATCTTCGACCGCCAGGAGTGGCTGCGCGTCAACCGCGCGCGTGCGCGCATCAAGGTGTTCGTGGACAAGTACGGCATCGACGAGCTGCGCAGTCAGGTCGAGGAGGAGCTGCGCGGCGAGTGGGTGGGCGAACGTGACTTCTCGATCGAGCACCGCCTGTTCGTCGACGACGAGCGCGAGAGCGCGCCCGCGCCGCCGCAGTCCTACGGCAGCCCCAACGGCGACGCGTCTGAGTTCGAGCGCTTCCGGGCCGCTAACGTGCGCGAACAGAAGCAGGAGGGCTTCGTGACGGTCGAGGCGAAGGTCATCCGCGGCGACCTCACCCCCGAGCAGTTCAGGGGCCTTGCGGCGATCATGCGCTCCTACGCGGGCGGCTATGCGCGCACGACCGTGCAGCAGAACTTCGTGCTGCGCTGGGTACGCGAGGAGACCGTGTACGACGTCTGGCGGGCGCTGTCGGCGCTGGGCCTTGGCGATGCGGGATCGCGCGAGATCAACGACGTGGTGTCCTGCCCGGGCACCGACTCGTGCAAGCTCGGGATCACGAGCTCGATGGGCCTCAACCAGGCTGTGCAGGAGCGCATCGAAGCGATGGACATCACAGACGAGATCACGCGCAGGCTGAACGTCAAGATCAGCGGTTGCCCCAACGGCTGCGGCCAGCACCACGTGGGCAGCATCGGCTTCACGGGCGCGTCGATCAAAGTGGGCGAGCACACGATCCCCGCCTACATCCCCCATGTGGGAGGCGTGTTCGAAGGCGGCGACGTCAAGTTCGGCACGCGCCTGAAGCTGCGCCTCCCAGCCAAGCGGGTCCCGGACGCGATCGAGCGCTGGATCGGCCACTACCAGAGCGCCCGTCAGGACGGCGAGGAGTGGAACGACTTCGTGGAGCGTGTCGGAACGGGCGAGCTGGAGGGGCTCGTCAAGGATCTGTCGCTGCCCGTGGACTTCGGGCTGGAGACGATGGGCCAGTTCATCGACTGGAACCGCAACGTCCCGTTCGAAGTGATTCGCGGCGAGGGCGAGTGCGCGGTATAGAGGCGAAACAGAGGCGAAGGATGCAACGCACGGATCGCGATGAGGGTTGCGACGACCGATAAGAGAGGACGTGGCGAGACGAGATGGCACCACTGGAGACACCACCAGAGCGGACAATGGAGCGTGACATGGCGACATCGACCCCCGGGCTGGACCCGGCTCTCAGCCTGACGCACACGCTGCGCGAGGCCGCGCGCCACGGCGAGCGGGCTGTCCTTTTGTGCTCGTTCCAGAAGGAGGAGTCGGTGCTGCTGGACGAGCTGCTGCGCCTCAATGAGGAGATGACCCCCACCGCCCCCGGCAAGGCGGTGCGCATCGTGACGATCGACACGGGAGTGCTCTTCCCGGAGACGCTTGCCACGTGGCGGGCGTTCGAGGAGCGCTTCGGCGTGCAGATCGAGGTCCAGGACGCGAGCAACCCGGACAATCCATGGAGCGGGCCCGAGCACTGCTGCTCGGTGGCGAAGGTGGCCGCGCTGGAAAGCGCCTTGGCCGGTGCGCAGGGCTGGATCACGGGCATCCGCCGCGAGCAGGGCCCCACACGGGCAAACACGCAACTGATCGAGCGCGACGAGCGGCGCGGCCTGTGGAAGTACAACCCGCTTGCGCACTGGAGCGACAAGGACCTGTGGCGGCGCATCCACGAGCGCGACCTGCCCTACAACCCACTGCACGACCAGGGCTACGAGTCGATCGGCTGCGCCCCGTGCACCCAGCCGGGACACGGACGCGAGGGCCGTTGGGCAGGCACCTCGAAGACCGAGTGCGGTCTGCACGTCGAGGTGATCGAGTAGCCATGTCAGTGGCGACCCGCCCACAGCTGTCACACCTGCGCGCGCTGGAGTCAGAGGCGATCCACGTGATGCGCGAGGTGGCCGCGGAATTCGAGCGCCCGGTGCTGCTGTTCAGCGGCGGCAAGGACTCTATCGTGCTGCTTCGCCTGGCCGAGAAGGCGTTTCGTCCGGCGCCATTCCCGTTTCCGCTGATGCACGTGGACACGGGCCACAACTTCGGAGAGGTGATCGAGTACCGCGACCGCCGCGTGGCGGAGCTGGGCGAGCGGCTGATCGTGGCGAGCGTGCAGGAGTCGATCGACAAGGGCCGTGTGGTCGAGGAGACCGGTCCGCGCGCGTCGCGCAACAAACTACAGACGGTTACGCTGCTGGACGCGATTGCCGAGCACGGCTTCGACGCGGCTTTCGGCGGAGCTCGTCGCGACGAGGAGCGCGCGCGCGCGAAGGAGCGGATCATGTCCTTCCGCGATGACTTCGGCCAGTGGGACCCCAAGAACCAGCGCCCGGAGCTGTGGAACCTGTACAACGGGCGCATTAACAAGGGCGAGCACGTGCGCGTGTTCCCGCTGTCCAACTGGACTGAGCTGGACGTGTGGGAGTACATCGACTCAGAGCAGCTGGAGGTCCCGTCGATCTACTTCGCCCACGAGCGCGACGTGTTCAAGCGCGACGGCATGCTGTACGCCTGGCGCGAGGGCACCGAGCTGATCGACGGCGAGGAGATCTTCAAGGAGACTGTCCGCTACAGGACGGTGGGCGACATGAGCTGCACCGGCGGCGTGCGCTCGCTGGCGGCGACGCTGGAGGAAGTGGTGCTGGAGATCGCGGCCACGCGGATCACCGAGCGCGGCGAGACCCGCGCGGATGACCGCGTCTCAGAGGCGGCGATGGAGGACCGCAAGAAGGCCGGCTATTTCTGAGATGATCGTGAGCGCTTCGCCATACGGCGTCCTCGCTCGCTCGCGTGCTGGCCGGTTCGGGGATGCGAGCGCTAGCGAGTATCTCCCGGTCCGGTACGCCACGCTCGCTGCGTCCTTGTCTGGCTCGACTCACGACCATCTCAGGCGCTAGACCGGTGACCCTCGACCTGCTGCGCTTCACCACGGCGGGCTCGGTCGATGACGGCAAGAGCACGCTGATCGGCCGTCTGCTGTACGACTCCAAGCAGGTCTTCGAGGACCAGCTCGCACACATCGCCCAGGCGTCAGAGCGCCGCGGCGGCGAGGGCACGCTGGATCTGGCGCTGCTGACCGACGGCCTGCGCGCAGAGCGCGAGCAGGGCATCACGATCGACGTGGCCTACCGCTACTTCGCGACGGCCAAGCGCCGCTTTATCATCGCCGACTGCCCGGGCCATCGCCAGTACACGCGCAACATGGTCACGGGCGCGTCCACAGCGGACGTCGCAGTGGTGCTGATCGACGCACGCAGGGGCGTGCTCGAGCAGTCCAAGCGCCACGCGTTCATCAGCGCGCTGCTGGGCATCCCGCACATGGTGGTGGCGATCAACAAGATGGACCTGGTCGACTACTCCCAGGCCCGCTATGAGGAGCTCGCCGAGGAGTTCGAGGCGTTTGCGCGCAAGCTTCGCGGCGGCAAGAACCCGCGGCGCACCGAGACGTCCTACATGCCGCTGTCGGCGCTCAACGGCGACAACGTGGTGTGGCGCTCGCCGGCGATGGGCTGGTATGAGGGCCCGGCGCTGCTCGAGTACCTGGAGGAGGTCGACGTCGCCTACGATCACCCGCACAAGCGACCAGCGCGCTTTCCGGTGCAGTGGGTGATCCGGCCGTCGAGCGGCTCGCAGGAAGAGCGCGACTATCGCGGCTACGCGGGCCAATTGGCGAGCGGAGCGCTGCGCAGGGGCGACGAGGTCAGCGTGCTGCCGGGCGCGGGGCGCACCCGAATCGCGGCGATCGAGACATACGACGGCGAGCTCGAGGAGGCGGTCGCGCCGATGTCGCTGACGCTGCGCCTGGAGGACGAGCTGGACGTGTCGCGCGGCGAGCTGATCTGCCATCCCGAGCAGGAGCCGGCCGTCTCGCGCGAGCTGGCGGCGGACGTGTGCTGGATGGCCGACGCGCCGCTGCGCGCGGGCGGGCGCTACCTGCTCAAGCAGACCTCGCGCACCGCTACGGCGATCGTGGACGGGATCCAAGACACCGTAGACGTGCACACGCTGGCGCGCAGGAACGCTGCCTCGGGCGCGGAGCTCAGACTGAACGACATCGGCCGCGTGCGCCTGCGCACCAGCGTTCCCCTGGCATTCGACCCCTACACGAGCAACCGTCGCACCGGCAGCTTCATCCTGATCGACGAGGCCAGCAACGGCACGGTCGGCGCGGGGATGATCGCGGCAACCGCCGCATAGCCCCCACCGGCACGGCCCGGTGGAGTCAGAGACGATCCGCCCATCCGGCGATCGCCCGCCCGCTCCTCTGATGTCGATCAACCTCAGGTGTTGCGCGGCGAACACGGTCGTCGCGCCGTCCGGGCGCACGCAAGCACGCGGACGGCTTGACCGTGCCGACACAAGCCTGTTCGATCTGCCGATGCACCCACCAGCCCGATCTGGCGCGCTGCCCCGCAGCGAGGCACCATCGCGGTCTGGGCCAGACCCCCAAAGCCAACAGCGGCTGCTGGTCCTCGGAGCGACCGGCCTGCTCGGGCAAGCCTTCATGGCCGAGGCCAACATCCGCGGCGTGCCCTGCTGGGGCGCGGCCCGCTCCGGATCAGACCTCGACGTCGATATCACCAACGCGTCCGCGCTCGAGGCGATCGTCTACGAGGCGTCTCCCACGACGATCGTCAACTGCGTGGCTCTCACTGACCACGCTCTGTGCGAGGACAACCCCGGGCTCGCCTACATCCTCAACGCCCGCATCCCCGGACAGCTCGCGCGACTCGCGCAAGCGCTCGACACCAGGCTCGTCCAGATATCGACCGACCACTACTTCACTGGCGACGGGCCGATCGCGCACGCCGAGGACGCCGAGGTGACGCTCCTGAACGAGTACGCGCGCAGCAAGTACGCCGGTGAGAGGCTCGCGCTGACCAATCGATCGGCATTGGTGATTCGGACGAACATAGTCGGATTGAGGCGCTGGCCCGGCCGCCCCACATTCGCCGAGTGGGCGCTGGACGCGATCGAGAGCCACCGCCCGCTGACGCTGTTCGACGACTTCTTCACATCCAGCATGCACGCCCGCGCGTGCGCCGCAGCGACCCTCGATCTCCTGGACTCTGGAGCTAGGAATCTCATCAACGTCGCCTCCTCGCAGGTGAGCAGCAAGCGCGCGTTCGTCCTGGCGCTCGCGCGAGAGCTCGACATCGACCTCCAGCAGGTTCGCTCGGGGTCGGTGCGCGACCTGCGCCCACGCCGCGCCGAGAGCCTTGGCCTCGACGTCACGCGGGCGCAGAGCCTGCTCGGCCGCACGCTGCCCGGGCTAGCCCAGACCGTCGCGGCGATCGCTCGCGAACATCACGCTGCCGTACTCACATGAGCTGCAGCACGCAGATCAGCATCGGCTCACGCGCGATCGGCCGCGACCACCCGACCTACTTCATCGCCGACGTCGCCTCCAACCACGACGGCGACCTGGACCGCGCGCTCGAGCTGATCCACCTGGCGGCCGCCGCCGGCGCGGACGCGGTCAAGTTCCAGCACTTCCTCGCCCAGGAGATCGTTAGCGATCACGGCTTTCGCCGGCTTGGCAGCGCCCTCGGCCACCAGGCCGCCTGGCCGGAGTCGGTCTTCGACACCTACCGCCGCTACGAGCTAGACCGAGGCTGGACCGAGCAGCTGGCAGCAGCGGCGCGGGAGGCGCGAGTCGCCTTCCTCAGCACCCCCTATGACCTCGAGGCGGTCGAGCTGCTCGCGCAGGTGGCGCCCGCACTGAAGATCGGCTCGGGCGATATCGACTGGCAAGAACTGATTCGCCGTGTGGCCGCCACGGGAAAACCCGTGCTCCTCGCCGCCGGCGCTGCCGACATCGACGACGTCGAGCGCGCCGTCGCGACAGTGCTCGCCGAGAGCGCCGACCTCGTGCTGATGCAGTGCAACACCAACTACACCGGCAGCGTTGAGAACTTCCGTTTCGTCAACCTGCGTGTGCTCCTCACGTTCGCCGAGCGCTGGCCGGGCCTGATCCTGGGGCTGTCCGACCACACGCCGGGGCACGCCTGCGCGCTCGGAGCTGTTGCCCTGGGGGCCCGCGTGATCGAGAAGCACTTCACCGACGACAACGCGCGCGTGGGCCCTGACCACGCCTTCGCGATGACCCCCGCGTCCTGGTCGGACATGGTCGCCCGCGTGCGCGAGCTCGAGCAGTCGCTCGGCGATGGGCACAAGCGCGTGGAGGACAACGAGCGCGAGACCGCGATCGTCCAGCGTCGCTGCGTGCGGGCGGCGCACGACATACCCGCGGGGGCTTCCTTGACCGAGGCCGACCTCGTGTGCCTGCGTCCAGCCCAGCCCGGCGCGCTCGCACCGACATGCCTGCAGGAGGTGGTGGGCCGTTCGCTCGCGCACACGATGGCGCAGGGCCAGGCGCTCACAGCCGATGACCTCGCGGCCCCATGCTGAAGGGCGAGCAGGTCGGGCTTCGCGCCGTGGAGCGCGAGGATCTCCATCAGCTGCGCGACTGGCGCAACGCGCCCGAGCTGCGGCGATTCTTTCGCGAGCGCCACGAGCTCGCCATGGACGACCAGCTCGCGTGGTTCGAGCGTCTGTGCGCCCAGCGCGGGCGCCCGCGCGACACCGTCATGTTCGCGATCGAGCGAGCGGCCGAGCGCGAGCTGATCGGCACCTGTGGCCTGTGTTACATCGATTGGGTGAGCTCCACCGCGGAGCTGTCGATCTACATCGGCTGGCAGCTGGCCTACATCGACGACACCCTCGCACCCGACGCCGCCAGGACCCTGATCGCATATGCCTTCGACGAGCTCAACCTGCAACGCCTTTGGGTGGAGGTCTTCTCCTACGACAGCTCCAAGGCAAAGCTGCTCGAGACGCTCGGCTTCGAGCTCGAGGGCACGCTGCGCAAGCATTGCTACCACGCGGGCGCATTTCACGACTCGCTGATATACGGCCTGCTGCGCGACGCGCCGACGGCCTGACGCGGAGGTCTGCGTGCCTGGGCAATGGCGAAGCCCCCGGTCGCGGCCACCGCTCGAGCCGTACGTGGGACCGATCTCGATGCGCGAGCATGTGCTGCACCGCCTGCTGCAAGCGCGCCTCGCGATCAACGGGCCCGCCGGCAGCGCGATGCGCCACGGTCTGCGCCTTGGCTCGCACCTCGGAGTGGCTTCGCCGCTGAAGCTGCTCGCGCACCCGCAGTGGCTGGTCGACTCTGCTGCGGCGATCCCCAGCCGACCGATCAGCTTCGCCTCCCCCGCACCAGCAACCGCCTCGACCACCCGGTTGTGCGAGCGGATCGTTCGCGCATACGCTCTCGCTCGAGACCACCGGGCCGATCTTTCGCCCATCTGGGTGCAGAAGATCGGCACGAACTACAGAACGCTCGCGGCTTCGCTGGAGGCGGGCGATCCAGCCGCGGTCAACGAGCAGCTGCGTTGGATGTTCAGGCGGCCGTTCCTGGCCGGAATATCCACGCCGATCGACTACGAGGATCCCCTGGCCGCCCGCTACTGGGCGCTGATGACCTACGACCGGCTCGTCTCGTTGGCAGAAGCGATCGGTGCGACCACCGCGGAATGCCCCGAGCAAGGCATCTCCGGACGCGTGCTCTTCGCGGGCATCGACGCATTGCCAGATGCGATCGAGGCCACGCTCGGGATCTCGCTCGACTACCCACGCGTCGGCGCTCCGTATGGCATCGTCATCGGCGGCAGGCTGATCACACGAGAGATCGGCCAACACCCGTATGCGGCGGCGCTCCTGCGCATGGCGATCGAGGCGCATCTCCGACGCCCGCCCGAGGATGTCGATGTGGTGGAGATCGGCGCCGGTTTTGGCGGCGCCGCCATGTGGTTCACGCGCATGTGCCACCACTGGAGCGGCAGCTACACGATCGTCGATCTTCCGCTCATGAACGCCTTCCAGGCGTATTTCCTGGGCGGGGTGCTGGGCGCCGAGGCGATCGGCCTCTACGGCGAGGAGGTCCGCGGCGCGAAAGTGCGCATACTGCCTACGCATGCTCTGCACGAGGAGGCCCCGAGCGCTGTGGACGTCGTCTTCAACCAGGACAGCCTGCCCGAGATGAGCGAGGCGTCCGCGCTGGGGTATCTCACGTGGATGCAGGAGCACCTGTCGGGTGTATTCGTCAGCAGCAACCAGGAGGCAGCAACGCCGGTCCAGGGTGTGGCGCAGCTGGTCGTAGGCCAGCTGACCGACCGGCTCGGCGGGTTCTCGCGAGTCCTGCGACAGCCGTCCTGGACTCGACGCGGCTATGTCGACGAGGTCTACCTCTGTGGCGCTCGTAGATGAGCGTCTCCAGATCCTCGACGGGCTCGACCGGGATCTGCTCGACCCGCCGGTCTCGCCTGCGCTGCGCCTCCACTCAACCCGCGTGGACGCGAAGGACGGTGCGCCGCAGTATCTCCGCCTGGCGCTCGGCGCGCTCCCAGCACCAGTAGTTGGTCTTCAGCTGGATCAGGCGCGGCTGCAGCTCCTCCGCCACGGGACACAGTCCCGGCCCGTAGCCCTGACCATGTTCCTCCTGGGCGTCGCGATCCACCGGACATCCATCGGCGAACAGCGGCTCGCGGTAGGTCAGCCGCCATGCGCCATAGAACGGATCTCCACCCTGCGCCAAGAACGCCTGTCGCAGCTGATGCCAGCCGATTGCAGGGTCGGCCAGGCGCAACGCGAAGGTCCAGTAGGCATGCGTCGCACCTGCTGGGGTCGCCTGCGCCACCAGCCAGTCCACGCCCTCCAGGGCCTCCGTGAACAGGCGTGCGACAGCAACCCTGCGCTCGAGCAGCTCTCCGGCACGCTGAACCTGGGCGAGAGCGACGGCCGCACACAGCTCGGGCATGCGGTAGTTGAAGCCGAGGCTGACGTGGCGGGCGTATTGGGGATCCTGGATCGCGTCCTTGGCGATCGCGGCGCGACCCGCGCCGACCGCGGCATAGCCCAGGCTGTTGAAGCGACGAACGCGCTCAGCGAACTCCCCATCGTCGGTCGTCACCAAGCCCCCCTCGCCGCTGGTCAACTGCTTGCTCGACTGCAGGCTGAAGCTGCCCGCGTCGCCGATCGCACCAAGCGGGCGGCCATCGATGCGAGCCAACAGCGCCTGGGCGTCGTCCTCGATCACGCGCAGCCCGCGTTCTTTGGCCAGAGCGACGAGGGCGGGCAGATCGGGAGGAAGGCCGTACAGCGCGACGGGCACGATCGCCCGCGTGCGTGGGGTGATACGCGCCGCAGCGCTCGCCGGATCGAGGTTGAAGGTGTGAGGATCCACGTCTGCGAACACGGGCACCGCTCCGGCGTGGAGGACCGCGAGGGTGGTGCTCGCCATTGTCAGCGGCGGCACGATCACCTGATCGCCTGGCCCAACTCCGGCGGCTGCCAGCGCGGCGTGCAGGGTGGCGGTGCCATTGACGAAGGCGATCGCGTATCGGACACCCACGAGCTCGGCGAACGCGGCCTCCAGGCGCGACGTCATGGCGGCCCCGCTGGAGGTGGCAAATCCGCTCGCCAGCACCTGCTCGACGTAGGTTCGCTCGAGCTCGCCGATGCGCTCCAGGTTGTCAGGCACGGCCGGCTCCCAGCGAGACACCCAGCCATGTTGGCTGCGGATGCACGAAGGGGCTGACCATCTCGGTCAGCTCGGGATGACCGTCTAGGTAGTCGACTATCTCGCGTAGGGCAACGCAGTGACCTTCACGCGCGAGCGCGCGGTGAACGGCACGGCAGAGGATGAGATCCTCGGGGTTATCCACCGTCAGACGCAGGTCCAGGCGCTGGCACTCAGGCTCGGGGCGGAGGATCTCGACCGCAAACTCGGCCTGGTGAAAGCGAGCGTAGTTGGCGATGTGCTCACGGTCTGAGCCGTCCCCGAGCTCATGCGAGCGAGCGAGCGCAGAGATCGTGAATATCTCAAAGCCGGTGCCCTCCGGAACGAGGTCCACGGCGGTCACGTCGTTGGTGTGCGCGACATGGGCGGTCCACGCGGGCTCGACCATCGCGGCGTGCAGGAACGGATCCTCGCTGGTCTTGCGCAGCACGTCGGTCGCACCAGCCTGGCGTGCACAGGCGATCACCCGTCCGAGAACGTCCTCTTCAGAGCCCACGAGGTAGGCAAGTCCGCAACGCTGCGCAAGGTCTATGAGCGCGTCCGCGCCCGCCCCTTCTGCGATCGCAAGGCGCACCTCGCCAACACACGGCAGGCGTTGCAGGCAGCCAACAAGATACTCGCAGATCGATAGATGCTCGGAAATTCGCTGAAGCGGCTTGCCCCACAGCCGCCTGCTGTCGCATCGACATGGCAGCACCGCAACCAACCTGCGTTTCATGCCGGCCAGAGGGTGGGATCGAGCAGCCGCGTCTGCGTCGTCGCGAGCCCTTCCAGGTCCGCAACCAACCCAGCGGGCAGATCGGGCGCGCTGGCCGCGGCGAGAAGCTGCGCGAGCTGTTCTCGCGACTCGCAGCCGACGACGATCGTCTCGTCGGCTGTCCGCTGCATGACAAATCGCAGCGCCGCACTGCACGGTTGCATCTCGTGCGATGCGCACAGCGCGTGCCAGCGAGCCATCCGCGAGCGCGCGAAGCCCAGGCCGGGTGGGCAGCGGCCTGGATCGAGCAGGAGCAGGCCCTGGAGGAACACGCTGCGCAGCATGACGCGTACGCCTCGTCGACTCGCCCGCTGGAGCATGCCGGCCTGCTCCAGACGCCGGTCGAACACGTTGAAGGGCGCCTGGACGACCTCGATCACGGGATGCTCCAGTGCCGCTGCGAACTGTCCGGGATGGTAGACCGACGCTCCGATCGCGCCCGTCAAGCCGTCCGCAACGCATGCCTGCAGTGCGTCCGTGAGGTGAACCGGCCAATGTTCCAGAAGATCGGGATCGTGGATCAGGATCGCAGCGGGCGTCATCCCGAGACGCCGAGCGCATTGCGCGACCGCTGCCCGCAGGGCGACCTCGTCGCCAATGTCTCCAACTGTCAGCTTCGTGACCACGTTGACGCGTCGCTCGAGTGCACGCTGGCGCAGATGGCGACCGAGACGCGACTCCGCGTCGCCGTAGCCGGCTGCGGTGTCAAAGCAGGTGATGCCCATGTCCAGCGCCATGTCGAGCATGGCGGTCGTCTCGGCATGCGAGGGCTGCCCGGAGCGGTTGGCCACCCCATAGGGCATGCCCAGCTGGGCGGTACCCAGTGCAAGCCTGCCCACATCACGGCTGTCCGCGTCCACGCCCATTGCCCCTTACCGAGCGAGCTCGGCAATCAGGTCGACCACACGCTCTACCGCATCGGAGCGCACTCCGAGGGCATCGAGTGCGACCTCGCGCCCGGCGACCTCGCGAGACCCAAGGGCGGTTGCGATGGCGTGTGCCAAGCCGTCTGCGTCTGTGCATCTGGGTATTGCGCCCCCGTCGAACGGCCATGGCCGCTGCACCCCGCCAACGTCGAGGAAGACGGTGGGCACACCGTGCACGCATGCCTGCAGGGTGGCCGTCGAGAGCGCCCCGATGCAGAGGTCGACGCTCGCCAGCAGCGGCTCGATCGCTGTGCGCGCATCCACCTGCACATCGAGCTCGGGGTGTGCCGTCGCCAGGCCCACGTAGCTTGCGGGACCCAGGTCGGCCGGGTGGGGCCTGATCACCGCAAGCGTTCCTGGACGGGTGACCGCAAGCGCACGTAGCGCGACCGCCAGGTGTCTCATGCCGATCCGGCTGTCCAGACGCGCCGTCAGCCGTCCTGGATAGTCGACCAAGACCAGGGAGCGTCTCGCGTGCGCAGGACGCGCGGGTCTGCGATCTGCCAGGTGCACCGCACCTGGATTGCCGGTGACGGTCACGGTGGCACGATCGCGTTCAGGCGCGATCGTGCGCTCGTGCTCGCACCAGATCGCCAGGTGGTCGGCCATGCGCATGTCCGGGTCCCCCTGACGGGCCGGAAAGCCGTGCTGGACCAGCAGCGTGGGAATCCCCGCGCTTTGCAGTGCGCCGAGCAGCATCCGCGCATGCTCCTCGCTGTCATACGACAGCAGGCCGAGGCGGATCCCACTTGCGGCGAGCCCTCGGCGTGCATGCCTGACGTGTGCAAGCGTGTCAGGCGCGAGTCGTCTGAGCGTTTGCAGAGCGTGTGCATCGATCGCTGCATCGACGGGGTCACCCATCGTCGGACCGGCGCCGACGGAGTCCAGCGCAGCTGTAACCGCTGCGCGCGAGGCACCCCGCGCCCGCCTCCCGGGCAGGCCCATCCAACCGCCTCGTGCTGCCGCCATGGCGGCGCCGCGACGCCCCAGACCGGGCAGCAGCACCCGCGCGGCGACCGGTCGCAGCCGATCGTGCCTGCCTGCGATCGAGGCAATCGCTGGATAGACAGACCAGTAAGGGATGCACACCACCTCGCCGCGCGCACGGGGCCTCAGACCAATCGCGCTGGCCGCACTCGCAAGGTATGACGGACTGACGCGAACGGTTTCGTACACGGGCGCCGTCGCCGAATCCTCAGTGACCGTTACCCCTGCCGAGCCGGCCACCGCCCGTACGAGCTGCCCCGTGCCCGAGTCCACATGACGGAGCACAAGGCTGCTTGGACGATGGGCTTCCAGTGCGCTCGGCAGGGAGTGCGCCAGACGCGCCGCGGGTTGGAAACACTGCGCCAGCATCTCCAACTCCCAGATGCATGTCAGATCCACACCTTCGACCGTCAGTGCTCGGGCTCTGCGGGCCCGCCAGCGCCGCTGCCACTCGCGCGCCTGGGCGTCGACCGCAATGCGAGTGCTGACGCCGAGATAGTCATCGAGCGCGACACCGTGAGCGAGCGCAGCGCCATGCTCTTGGGCCAGCGCGATCACGAGGTCCTCACCCACCCGCAAGCCCTGCGGCGGCTGAGTTCGCGAGCTCCCCCACAGATTGATGGTGGATCGGCGCACGACCGAGTCCGTAGCATGGATTCGCTGCTGCATCGGCGCTGATTTCTACCCACAATGAACCTCGATAACAAGACCATCCTGATCACCGGCGGAACAGGTTCGTTCGGCTCCAACTGCGTAGAGCGGCTGCTGCGCGACTTCGAACCCACAGCGATCCGTCTGTTCAGCCGCGACGAGCTCAAGCAGAGCGAGCTTCGGCAACGTTTCTCCGACGATGAACGACTGCGTTTCTTCATAGGTGACGTCCGCGATCGAGAACGCCTGATCCTGGCGACCAAGGGCTGCGATCTGATGATCCACGCGGCCGCGCTCAAGCAGGTGCCGGCGTGTGAGTACAACCCCTTCGAGGCGATTCAGACCAATGTTCTCGGCGCCGAGAACGTCGCGACAGCGGCCATTCACAACGACATTCCCTACACCCTGCTGCTGTCTAGCGACAAGGCGGTCAATCCGGTGAACCTCTACGGCGCGTCCAAGCTCTGCGCCGAGAAGATCGTCACCCAGGCAAACGCGTACGCGACCTACTCGATAGCGCGTTTTGCCACCGTGCGCTACGGCAACGTAGTCGGCAGTCGCGGAAGCGTCGTGCCGATCTTTTTGCGACAGGCCGAGGAAAATCGACTCACGATCACCGACGAACGCATGACGCGCTTTTGGATAACGCTGCCGCAGGCGATCGACTTCGTGCTCAGCCGGATCGCGATGATCGAGGGGGGCGAGGTGTTCGTGCCCAAGATCCCCAGCATGCGTGTGGTTGACATCGCCGAGGCGATCGCCCCGGGAGTGGCACGGGCGGTCACGGGAATCCGCCCCGGTGAGAAGCTGCACGAGGTGATGCTCACCGAGGACGAGTCCAGGCACGCGCGCGAGCTGCCCGACAGTTACATGATCTATCCAGAGTTCCCCACCTGGCGCACAGAGCCATACACGGCCGGGCTTCCCGTTCAGGAGAGCTTTCGCTACGCCAGCGACACCAACACCCACTGGCTGACCGCTCAGGAGCTGCGCGAGATGCTGCCGGCGCTGGGGGCTAAGCCTGCCCGCCCGCCCCGTATCGCCGTGTAAGGTCGAAGTACGCTCCCGCAAGGCGCCTGCCGCGCGGGCGCCGCTGCAGGGTGAACGCCGACGGCGCGGTCAGGTGCCAGGCGAGCGACCTCCAGTCGATCACACGCAGCGCCCCCGCAAGCCCAAAGGCCAGGCGTCTTGGCAGCGGAAGGTCGCGGTATACGGCGGCGCGCCACCCCAGCTGGGCGAACGTGTGCCAGGCCATGACGATGTGCGGTAGTCGTGCCTGCAGCGCGGGCTTGTCAAAGGTCACCGCAATCGACGCCACGTCCTTGCTCGTCCCGCCGAGCATGCGGTTGACCGCCGTCGTCGCCAACGTGCACACGGGGCCCTGGTAGGCAATCGCGCCAACGAGCAGCCAGTCGTTGCCGAGCACGTTCAAAAGCGGTGCGGCGTGGGTGAGCGCCTTCCTTCGGATCAGGCCGTAGATCGTGCCGTTGTCTCTCACTTGGGTCAGATAGGCGAGCACGCGCTCCTCGCCCGTTCCTTGTGCAAGCTGCATGTTCACACCGTCGGCGACATGATTTCCGTCAGCGTCGTAGTACTTGGCCGTGCCAGCGACCAGCGCGCGACCTGTGTCCCTGAGCTCGGACAGGCACAGTTGCACATAATCGTGGTCGAGCCAGTCGTCGTCTGAGAGCAGCTGCACATAGTCTCCACGACATTCCCGAAACAGTGTGTTGAAGTTGGCAGTAGGCCCGACGTTGCGCGGCTTTCGCATGTAGCGAACACGATGATCTGCCGCTGCGTAGCGTTCGCACATCTCCTGGGTCTCGTCGTCTGAGCCGTTATCGGAGATCACCAACTCGAAGATCTCGATGGGTCTGGGCGAGCACTGACTCAATTGCGCGCCCGAGCGTCGCGGCACGGTTGTAGGTGGGAATGCCGACACTGACAGTCGACACCCGGCAAGTGGGGCGAGAGTCGACCATGGGACACATCCTACGGTTCACAGATATCGATCTGAGCAACTACGATCACGGTCATGTCGGCGCCGGTCGAGGTTGCGCCCAACATGTCCGGCGGGAGCGGGTCCGACGAGCACCGTCTCGCCAGAGGCTCAGTCGCCCAGCAGGTGGCGATGACCGTCTCGGTGTTCACGACGTTGGGCGTGATCACGCTGCTTGCACGCACGCTCACCCTTGGCGAATTCGCGGTATACGGCCTGCTCGTCTCGATCCCCACCTATCTGCTGTTCGCCCAAGCCAACGTCGAGACAGCCGCGATCAGAGCGATGGCCACGGCACGCGATCGTCGCGAGCGCGACCGCGCGATCACCACAGCCCTGGCCGTGTACACCGTTGCGGGCTTGCTTGCCGGAGCGCTGATCGTCTTCGGGGGCGACGCCCTGCTCGGAGTCTTCGCGATCGCCGAGCACCTGCGCACCGAAGCGCGACTGGGGCTGCTGGCCATCGGCGCGATCAACGTAGCGGGCTGGCCGGCCAAGGCCGCGCAGGACGCCCTGCGCGGGAGTGGGCTGTTCGTGGTCTCCTCAGCCGCCGAATGCGCGGCGTTCCTGACGTTCGGGGCGCTCGTCGCGATCGCTGTGGCCCTGTCGGCGCGCCTATGGGTGCTCGCCGGGATCGGCGGCGCGGTCCCGCTGCTCGTCGGGCTGTGGTCGACTTGCGCGCTGCTGCTCGTGCGCCTGCCGCTGCGACCGCGGCCCTCGGCGCTGTCGCTCTCCTACACGCGCTCGTTCCTGTCGCTGTCGTCCCTGCTGCTGGTCACCGGCATCGCCGACCTGGTGATCTACTCGGCGGACCGCACGATCCTGGCCGCCTTTCGCCCGGTGTCGACCGTGGCGCTGTACGAAGGGCCGGTGCGGGCGCACAACCTCCTGCGCCAGCTGCAGGCCACGATGCTGCTGATCGTCATGCCGGCCGCCTCCCTGTACGCGGCGCGCGGCGATGCCTGGCGCCTGCGCGAGCTGCTGATGCGCGGTACCCGCTATGTGGCCATCGTGATGACGCCGCTGACCGTGACGTTGATGACCCTCGCGGCCCCGATCCTGCGCGTGTGGCTGGGCCAGCGCTTCGTCTTGAGCGCCGACTCTATGACGATCTTCGTCTCCTACTGGCTGGTTGCGTCGTGTCCGAGCGTCGGCCTGGCGATGCTCATCGCCGTCGGTCGGGTGCGGGCCGTGGCCGTCTATGCCTGCGTGCTCGCCGCGCTCAACCTGGCCATCTCGCTTGCCCTCACCCCCAAACTCGGCCTGGAAGGCATCGTTCTCGGCACTACGCTGTCCTACCTGATCATGCTCCCCGTGTTCCTGCTCGTGGTCTGCAGGGCATTCGAGGTCACGGCAACGCAGATGCTGAGGGAGGGCTATGGCACCGCGCTGGGCGCAGGAGCGCTGCTGGCGGCGTTCGAGCTGCTCGCCCGAGCCGTGCTGCCGATCGACAGCGCAGTTGAACTCCTGGCGACGATCGCGCTCGGACTGGGGGCCTATGGCGCGATCGCCTGGCGCATCGGCCTACAGCCGCGAGAGCGCATGCTCGTCCGCGAGGTCCTCGCTCACATGGCCCGCCCCGGCGCCTCCTGAGCACAGGGCCGCCGTAGAGCCCGTCGCCGGCGCTCGCCAGGCAACGTCGCCCCCCAAAAGAAACTAATCTCCGCTTTCCGCCATGTTCTCGAAGGTCCTGATCGCCAACCGCGGTGAGATCGCGGTCCGCATAGTGCGCGCGCTCGACGAGCTGGGCGTGACCAGCGTGGCCATATACTCAGAGCTCGATCGGGACGCCCCGCATGTCAGAAGGGCCTCGGAGGCCTATAACCTGGGCGACGGTCCTGCCGCTGAGAACTACCTGAACGTGGAGAAGATCCTCGACGCGGTTCGCCGCTCGGGCGCACAGGCGATCCACCCGGGGTACGGGTTCCTGGCGGAGAACGCCCCGTTCGCACAGGCCTGCGAGGACGCGGGCGTGGTGTTCATCGGGCCGCCGGCGAGCGCAATCGAGGCGATGGGCTCCAAGACGAGGGCGCGCGAGCTGATGCAGGCGGCGGGCGTGCCGATTGTGCCGGGCACCACCGAGGCGGTGGCGACGGCGGCCGACGCCCTGAAGATCGCCAAGCAGGAGATCGGCTTCCCCGTGGCCGTCAAGGCGGCGGGCGGCGGCGGGGGCAAGGGCTTTCGCGTGGCCCTCTCCGAGGAGGAGCTCGAGGGTGCCTTCGCGGGCGCCAGCCGCGAGGGAGAGAAGTTCTTCTCCGACCCCACCGTGTACCTGGAGCGTTACCTGCACGACCCCCGCCACGTCGAGGTGCAGGTGCTGGCCGACCGCCACGGCAACGTCATCCATCTCGGCGAGCGCGACTGCTCGATCCAGCGCCGCCACCAAAAGGTCATCGAGGAGTCCCCCGCGCCCGAATGGGTCGTCGACCCGCAGATGCGCGAGCGCATCGGCCAGATCGGCGTCAACGCGGCCAAGGCCGTCGACTACGTCGGCGCCGGCACGATCGAGGGGCTGTTCAGCTCAGGCGAGGGCACCGACAGCGAGCCGGAGTACTTCTTCCTGGAGATGAACACGCGCGTACAGGTCGAGCACTGCGTCACCGAGATGACCACCGGCATCGACATCGTCAAGGAAGGCATCCGCGCGGCCGCCGGCGAGGAGCTCTCCTACGCGCAGGTGGACGTCGAGCTGCGCGGGCACGCGATCGAGTGCCGCATCAACGCCGAGGACGCCTCCAAGAACTTCGCCCCCGCGCCAGGCAGGATCGGTGTCTATCGCGAGCCCAGCGGCCCCGGCGTGCGCGTCGACTCCGGAGTGGAGGAAGGCGGCGTAGTCTCGCCCATGTATGACCCCATGGTCGCCAAGCTGATCGTCTGGGACGCCGACCGCGAGCAGGCCACCAAGCGCATGCTGCGCGCGCTCGGCGAATTCGAGCTCGGCGGGTTGAAGACGCTGATCCCCTTCCACCAGGCGCTGCTCGCCAGCGAGCAGTGGGCAAAGGGCGAGACCTGCCGGGACCTGCTGGAGGACAGGAAGTGGCTGAAGACGCTCGCGTTCCCCGTCGGCGACGGCCCGGTCGCGCCCATCCCGACGCCTGACGGCGCGGAGGACACCGAGAAGGTCGAGCAGACCTACGCCGTCGAGGTCTCCGGCAGGCGCTTCGACGTACGCGTCGTCGGACCCCCGTTCGCGGGTGGCGCCGGCGGCGCTGGCCCCGCGATGAACGGCAGCGGACCCGCGGCGGGCGCGCGCAAAGCGCCCAAGCGCGGCACCGATCGCAGATCGGCCAGCAAGTCTTCGAGCGGCGGCGGGCCGGACACCCTTTCTTCCCCTTTGCAGGGCAACATGTGGAAGGTGCTCGTCAAACCGGGCGACGAGGTCAAAGAGGGCCAACTGCTGTGCATCATCGAGGCGATGAAGATGGAGAACGAGATCACCGCGCACAAGTCGGGCACGATCGTCGAGCTGCCGATCTCGGAGGGCGCACCGATACAGGCGGGCGCGCCGATCGCGACGATCAGGAGCGCCGAGGGCCAGTAACGCCCGGTATAAGGGCCTATCCCGGAAGGGCCGGGCCCTAAGTCGGAAACAAAGTACTGGCATTATTTGAAAATGATGTACACGTCAGCGACGCTGTCCTGTCATGTGGCAGCCGCAACACGAGCGCATCGTTCCGCTGCCGCGCAGGCGGGCTCTCGCCGGGCGGGCTCATGTCGCAGGCGCGCGGCGACCTGGTTGGAAGCCGCGCTCGAGCGGCGGGAGATCATCGCTTGAGCTGACCATCGGCATCGACGCACGCGCAGCGAGCGAGGTTCCGGCAGGACGAGGCCGTGTCGTTCGCGAGCTGTTGCGAGAGCTCGCGCGACGGCCGGACGACTACCGCTATCGCTGCTATGCGCGCCAGCCGTGGGAGGAGACGCTGGACGACCGCTTCACGTGGGAGCTGCTGCCCGACGCGGACCCGTGGTGGAACGTACGTGCGGCGATCCGCTCCAACCGCGAGTGCGATGCCTTTCTCTTCGAGCAACAGCTACCTGACGACCTGGCTGCTGTCGATCCCGGGGGTGCCCATCGTCTACGACCTGGTCGCTTTCGATCCGACGATGCGACCGAACCGGCGCTCGGCTGCGATCGAGCGCGCCACCATCGGGCTGGCGGTGCGCCGTTCGGCGGCGTTCATAGCGATCTCGCATGCGACCGCCGCGGCCCTCAACGAGCGCTACCCGGACACGGCTGCGCGGACCGTCGTCGCACAACTCGGCGCCACGCGGGCGCTCGACGTCGCCCCGCTCGCCGCACCCGAGCGTGCCGCCCTGCCGGCGCCGGGATTCGTCTTGGTGGTGGGCACGCTGGAGCCGCGCAAGAACCTTCCGCGCCTGGCTGAGGCCTATCGACGGCTGCCGTCAGCGCTCAGGGAAGCGCACCCGCTCGTGGTGGTCGGTGCGCGAGGGTGGGAGACCGATGAGACGCTTGCGGCTCTGCGCTCGCTCGAGGGCTGCGTCACGCTGGGACACGTCACCGACGCGGCCCTGGCCGAGCTGTACCGCCGCTGCGCCGTGTTCTGCTACCCGTCCCTGGGAGAGGGCTTTGGCCTACCCGTGCTCGAGGCGATGGCCGCGGGCGCCGCGGTGCTCACTTCCACTCTCTCCTCGCTGCCCGAGGTCGGAGGCGACGCGGTCGCCTACGCCGACCCGCGCAGCGTCTCTGACATATCGGCCGTATTGAGCGCCCTTCTCAGCGACGCACGCCGACGGGCCGAGCTCGGCCGCCAGGCACGCGAGCGTGCTGCCGGCTTCACGTGGAGCAGCTTCGCAGAGCGAGTCCTGCAGACGCTCGAGCGCGCCGCTGACGCTGACGGCGCGCGGCCCGGGCGGGAGCCGTCGATCGCGGCACAGCCGTCAACGGGGGCACCTGCCGGCCGTCTCGGCGTGCACAGCCCGCTGAGCCCTGCCGCGACGTCCGGCTGGCAGCCCAGCTTCGATGCCCGACTCGGCGAGCGCCCGCAGGTAGACGATGTCCTCGTCGAGAACGACGAGAGAGCGCGCGCCGTCGATGATCGGTCCGTGACCTGGGATGACGTGATCGGCCTGCCGCGCGAGCTCACATAGGCGCTCCAGGGTGGCGATGTAGGCGTCGATGCGCCCCCCCTCGCCAAGCGTGGGCAGCTCGATCGTAGAGAGATAGTCGCCTGCCACGAGAGCCTTCGCCCACGGGATCCATACAGCCATCCCGTCGACCGTGTGCCCGTCGGCCGGATGCAGCTCCAGCTCCTCGCCGCCCACCTCGCAGCGGCCCGGCACGGGCAGCGCCTGGAGCGATCCGAGCGCCAGAGGGCGCCGGCGCTCGATGTGGAGCTCTTCGTCGAAGCAGCGCAGCTCGCGCTGGACGGCGCCGGGACCGGCGGCCAGTCGCGCGGCGGTGCTCTCGGCCACACCCAGGGCAACGGCGGGGAACGCCAGGCGGCCCAGCAGGTGGTCCCAGTCGCCGTGCGTGGCCAGCAGGCCGCTGGGAGGTGGAAAGCCGGCCTGCTCGAGCAGGGCAGGCAGCGCGTCGAGCTCATCTGGCAGGACCGGCGAGTCGATCACGAACGTCTCGGCGTGCAAACGAGCGCTCTCACGCTCACCCGCCGACCCCGCCGCCGCCGGTACGGCGGCTTCATCCTCATCGACACCGCCACGGACGATCACGCAGTTCGTCTGCAGCAGTGCGCTCGTGACCACGAGCACGTCCGGATGCAGCGCGACGGCCCGCACGCGGGTGGGTGGGCTCCCGATCCCCGTCAGGTAATGCCGAGCAGTTTGGCGGCCTCTTTGAGGCTGTGCACCTCGGCGGTGGGCTTCTTCTGGGAGGGCTCGAGGGTCTCCTTGTTGCGGTTGACCCAGATGACGGGCACGCGCTGCTTCAGGCACGGCACCACGTCGTGGTAGTGGCTGGCCGTCACGTGCACCCAGCCGCGCTTGCCGCCCATGCGCCGCGCGCACTCGGTGAAGTGAGGCAGCTCGGGCTTGTACGAGCGCACCTGCTGGGCGGTCACCACGAGGTCGAAGTCGGTCGGGATGTGGCGGCGGGTCTGCCCCAGCAGCTTGTCGTCGACGTTCGCAAGCAGCCCCAGCTTGAATTTCTTGGCGAGCTTGACCAGCTGGATGTTGGTCTCCTTGAACGGGCCCCAGCGCTGCACCGAGTCGGGTAGGAAGCCCGACCGCGAGGGCTCCAGCTGCCATTCCAGGCGTTTGGCGATCTCGATGGCCGTGCGCCGCAGCACCTCCGCGTACAGCTCGTAGGAGCCCCCCTCGATTTCGCGCTCGATCTCGTGGAACATCGGGATCAGCACCGAGCGGTCGATCTCGAAGCCGTCGCGCGCGGCCTCCTTGGCGAACGCCTCGTAGATCCCCGTCTCCCAGTCGATCAGCGTGCCATACACGTCGAATGTGACGAAAGATACGTTCTTCGGGATCGGCATCGCCGCGGCATTATGCCTTGCAAGGCCCCATCGACGCCGTCTGGCGTCTCTCTCGGCTGTCTGCACGCAATCGCCCAGTGCGCCCCGGCCGCGTGGCGCGAGAGCGGACTCGTCGCTTGCGCCACGCGATCGCCCGGCTTTCGTTAGAGTCCCGCGCCGCAATGGACCTGCTGGAGTACCAAGGCAAGCAGCTGTTTGCCCGCCACGGCCTGAAGGTCTCCTCGGGCGAGGTCGTGGACAACGTGGAGGATGCCGTGGCGGCGGCCGAGCGCGTGGGCTACCCGGTGGTGGTCAAGGCGCAGGTGCTGATCGGCGGGCGCGGCAAGGCGGGCGGCGTCAAGCTGGCGTCCGACGCCGATGAGGTGCGCGAGCACTCCGGCAACATCCTCGGCATGGACATTCGCGGGCACACCGTGCGCAAGCTGTGGATCGAGCACGCGTCTGACATCGCCAGCGAGTACTACGCGTCGGTGCTGCTCGACCGCTCGGCCAAGCAGCCGCTGGTGATGTTCAGCACCGAGGGCGGCGTGGACATCGAAGAGGTCGCCGAGAAGACGCCCGACAAGCTGATCCGCCACCATGTCGACGCGCTGGCGGGCCTGTCGCGCGAGGATGCCGTGCAGATCGCCACCGACGGCAAGGCCGACGCGGACGTCATCGACGGCGTGGCCGACGCGCTGATGGCGCTGTATGAGGTGTGGCTGACCGAGGACGCCACGCTCGCGGAGATCAACCCGCTGATCGTCACGCCTGACAGGGAGGTGCGCGCGCTGGACGCGAAGGTGTCGCTGGACGGCAACGCCCTCTACCGCCACCCGGACAGCCAGTCGCTGTCAGACAGCGAGAACGAAGACCCGATCGAGCGCCGCGGCAAGGAACAGGGCGTTCAGTACGTCGCGCTGGACGGCGACATCGGCATCCTCGGCAACGGCGCCGGCCTGGTCATGTCCACACTCGATGTGGTCGCCGGGGCGGGCGGCTCGCCGGCCAACTTCCTCGACGCGGGCGGCGGCTCGGACGCGGAGAAGATCAAGCAGGCGGTCGGCCTGATCCTGGCCAACGACGCGGTCAAGGCCGTGCTGTTCAACATCTTCGGCGGCATCACCCGCTGCGACGAGGTCGCGCGAGGGCTGATCGCCGCGTTCGAGGACATCAAACCTTCGGTTCCGTTCGTCGTGCGCCTGGACGGAACCAACGACGTGGAGGGACGGCGACTGTTGCAGGAGGCCGCGCTGCCCAACGTGTACGCCGCGCGCACCATGAATGAGGCGGCCGAGAAGGTCGTCGCGCTGGCCGCCGGACAGCCCGTGGGAGCGGGCGCCTGATGGCGGTCCTGGTCGACGAGGGCACGCGCCTGTGCGTGGCTGGCATCACCGGCCGGGAGGGCTCCTTCCACACGCTCAACAACCGCCGCTACGGCACCAACGTCGTCGGCGGCGTGACGCCCGGCAAGGGCGGCCAGGATGTCGAGGGAATCCCCGTGTTCGACAGCTGGCAGCAGGCCATGGCCGAGTCCCAGCCCAACACGGCGATGATCTTCGTGCCGCCGCGCTTCGCCGCGGACGCCATCCTCGAGGCGGCCGCCGCGGGCGTGTCGCTCGTGATCGCGATCACCGAGGGCATCCCCGCCCACGACGAGCTGCGCGTGTACAACACGCTCAAGCGCGACCATGCCGGCACGCGGCTGGTCGGCCCCAACTGCCCCGGCATCCTGTCGCCGGGCAAGGCCAACGTGGGCATCATCCCCGCGTCGTTCTTCAGCGAGGGCAACGTCGGCGTGGTGTCGCGCTCGGGCACGCTCACCTACCAGATCGGCAACGAGATCGCCCAGGCCGGCTTCGGCTGCAGCTCGATCGTGGGCATCGGCGGAGATCCGGTCCCGGGCAGCTCCTTCGTGGACATCCTCGAGCTGTTCGAGGCCGACGACCAGACCGAGCTGGTGGTGCTCTCCGGCGAGATCGGCGGTTCGGCAGAGGAGGAGGCGGCCGAGTACATCGCCGCCAACATGAGCAAGCCGGTGGTCGCCTACATCGCCGGCTTCACCGCGCCCGCGGGCAAGCAGATGGGCCACGCCGGGGCGATCGTGTCGGGCGGCGCGGGCACAGCGGCCGCCAAGGCACAGGCGCTCGAAGCAAACGGCGTGCGCGTGGGCCGCACCCCGACAGATGTCGCGCAAATCGCCGTTGAGACGCTCGGCGGGGCGTCTGTAGGCGCAGCCTGACCCGCACACACCGCGCCACGCCTGCGCCTAGCTACGGGGCGGCGATTTGCTAGAAACAAAATGTTTGAATTGTTGCTACCTCTGGGCGCAGGGGCTAAGTTAGGTCGATGGCAACGGAGATCAGCCTTCGGCGCCTGCCGATAGATGCCGTCCTTACGCGGGCCCGCGTACGAGCTCCTTCCTGGACAGCCCCGGCATGGGGCGCGATCGCCACCACGACGCTGTTCGTGGCGATCACCTGCTGGTGGCTGTCGATCGACCGCAGCATCCCCGTGTTCGACGCGGGGCTGCACCTCCACCTGGTGCAGGATGTCTATTCGGCATTGCGAGCAGGACACCTTGGAACAGCGTTCACAATCTCAAAACCGTACCCTCCGTTCACCTATCTGATCGGGGCGCTGGGGCTTGCCGTCGGCGGCATCGCCGTGGCGCCGCCGATACTCGCCGAGAACCTCGTGTTCGTGCCCCTGCTCGCACTTGGCTGCTATCAGATCGGCAAGCGCGCATTTGGCCCGCCAGCAGGGCTTCTGGCGGTCGGCTTCGCGCTCGGCTCCCCGCTGGTCATCGCGCAGTTCCACGTGTTCATGGTGGATGCACCCGAGACGGCGATGGCGGCTGTGTCGATCTGGCTGATCATCGCCAGTGAAGGCTTCTCCCGCGTCGGCATGTCCGCGCTGGCGGGGCTCGCCGTCGGCCTTGGGCTGCTGACCAAGGAGCCCCTCATATTCTACGTCGCCGGAATACTCGCCGTGGCGGCCGTGCGAGCGGTGCTGGCGTTCCTAGACGAGGGCGAGGTGCGCTGGCGGGGGGTGCTGGCCTTCAGCGCCGTGCTCCTTGCTATCGCCTTGCCTTGGTACATCGATCAATACAGCACCGTCAACGGGCTCGTCACGCAGGGTGTCAACACCGCGAACGAGCACTACACGAGAGACATAGCGCCAGCGCGTTACTCACTTGACAACTTCACATGGTACATCTGGAACTTCATCAACTTCCAGCTGTGGGCTCCGCTGTTCGCGTTCGCCGCGACCGGTTGGATCTGGATGATCGCCCGGCTGGCCCGCAGACAGCCGGTCAGCGACATCGCACCGGAGCTTCTCGTGGGCGCCTTCGTCGCCTGGCTTGCGATCACCGAGACGTTCGTACACGACACCCGCTACAGCGAGCCTATGCTCACATATCTCGCAGTGATCGGAACGGGCTGGATCGTGTGGCTCGGGCGTACCGCACGCATCGCCGCTATCGCAGTGCTGGTGACGATCGCCGTGGCCAATACGCTTGGGACCAGCTTTGGCTTGGGTGGAGACTTGAAAGTGACACTGCCGGGCTCGCAGGCGGTGACGCTGCAACAGCGCGACAGCATTAACTTCTTTGCAAACGGAGGCTTTCTCGTGGGCAAGCCAGAACGCGACGGCGACATACTGGCGTCATTTCGCGCGATGCATCGCGCGGGCGTCCGGCAAATAGACCTCAATGAAAAGTTCCTGTTCGAATCAGACTTCTCGACAGCCGGGCTCCTAGCACTGGCACAGATTGCGGGAATCTCTTCGATCGAAGGGGTCCCACTGGCGAAGTTGAGCGTACGAGACGCTGTGTTTGCACATGGAAGGATTTCACCGAGGAGCGGCCCGCCGTGCATTCGGCTCAGCGATGGCACCGGCGTATGGATTCGCCTGGGCAATGCGCAGGCGCCCGGCTCGCGTGACTACTGTCCGTCCCATCATCCGCCCTTCTACGGGCCCCCACAGCAGGCCAAACGCGCGCCGCACCAGCATGCGTAGCCTTTCCATCGCGGGTACGCTTGGCCAGCGATGGACGCGGACGTGGCAAAGACGCTGGGCGAGCTCGAGCGCAAGCTCGCCGAGCTGGAGCAAACGCTGAACGAGATCGGACGCGGCGAAGATCCCGAGCGCGCGCCCACGGCGGTTCTGCAGACCTCCACCGCCTGGGGCCGGATAGTCGACGAGGCACTCGAGTCGCCAGGGCCACCTCAGCCGCCCTCCACGCCCCAGCCGCCCGCCGTACCCCAGCCGCCCGCCGCGCCCCAGCGACCAGCCACAGCCGAGCTCCTGCGCTTCCGCGATCGCCTCGAGCGCGCCGCGCGCGAGCTGACCCATGAATACGACGCACTGCTCGGACGCCTAAGCTACGCCGCTATGCCAACAGCAACCGGACCAACGATCTCCTTCGCCCGCGGCGTGCCGTCGCTGGACATCATCGACGTGGAGGGCCTGCGTGACGCTGCTGTGCGCGCGTTCGACTCAGACCCCGAGGGCACGACCGCATACGGCACCGCGGTCGGCTACCCGCGCCTGCGCGCCTGGATAGCGGACCGCCACGGCGTGGAGCCCGAGCGCGTGCTGCTGACCAACGGCTCGCTGCAGGCGGACGCATTCCTGTTCGACCATCTGGTGCGCGAGGGCGACGAGGTGATCGTGGAGAGCCCCACGTATGACCGCACGCTGCTGACGCTACGCGAGCGCGGCGCGCGCGTGCACCCGGTGGAGCTGCAGCAGGACGGCATCGACACGGACGCCCTGGGGCGCCTGCTGCAGGGCGGCGCACGGCCGAAGCTCGCCCACGTGATCCCCAACTTCCAGAACCCGGCCGGCTACACCCTGTCGCTGGGCAAGCGCGAAGCGCTGCTGGCGCTGGCGGCGCAGCACGGCTTCCTGGTGCTCGAGGACAACCCGTACGCGGACCTGCGCTTCACCGGCGAGCCCGCGCCGACGATGCTGTCGCTGGACGGCGATCGGGTGGTGTACGCGTCGTCGTTCACCAAGACGGTCTGCCCGGGCGTGCGCGTGGGCTACCTGGTGGGCCCGCCCGACCTGATCGCTGGGATCGCCAGGCGCGCGACCAACACCTACATCTCCCCCGGCATGGTGTCGGAGGCGATCGTGTACGAGTTCTGCGCGTCGGGCGCGATCGGGCGCTCGATCGAGACCGTGCGCACGGCACTGGCGGAGCGTGCTGCGACGCTCGGCGAGGCACTGCAAAGCGATCTGCCGGAGGCCCGCTTCGTGGCGCCCCAGGGCGGCTATTTCATGTGGGTGACCCTGCCCGAGGGCACCGACGTGGACGCCCTGCACCACGCAGCAGCAGAGCGCGGCGTGGCGTTTGTGAAGGGCAGTGACTTCCTGCTGGAGGGCGGCAAGAACACCCTGCGCCTGGCCTACTCGGGCGTGACGCCAGAGCAGATCAGGACGGGCGTGGCGCGGCTGGCGCAAGCGTACCGCTCGCTTTAGCGCCCGTAGCGCTGCCCCAGCACCAACTGCTCGGGCAGCGCGGTGCGCGGCGGCGGCGAGGGGTCGGCGATCACAGAGACGGTCTCGGCGACGCTGCTGGTCAACCCTATGCGCTGACCGTCGCCGGTCTGCAGCTCGACGTGCTCGGGGCCGCGCTCGGCCAGGACTGCCTCCATCCCCGGCTCGACACCTGAGGCCTTGAGGTAGTGCAGCAGGTCCTCGGCCTCGTTCTCGAAGCGTAGGATGCGGACCTTCGCCCCAACCTCGACATCCGCTAGCGGGACGCCGGCAAGCCGCGCACCGGCGACGATGGGGTGCCCGTGCGGGCAGGTCTTGGCGTCGCCGATCGCCGCCAGCATGCGCTCCTCCAGCACGGGCGACATGGCGTGCTCGAGGCGCTCGGCCTCCTCGTGAACCTCGTCCCAGGGCACGCCGAGGACGTCGGTGAGGAAGCGCTCGATTAGCCGATGGCGGCGCACGATGCCCTCGGCGTGCTCGGCGCCGTCGGCGGTGAACGCGATGGCGCGGTCGGAGCCGCGGGTGATGTAGCCGTCGCGCTCCAGGCGCCCGATCATCTCGTGGACGGTGGGCGCGGACAGCTGCATGGCACGCGCGACGTTGGCGCCGGTCATCGGCAGCCCGGCCTCCTGCAGCCAGAACAGGATCTGCAGGTACTCCTCCTCGGCGACCGTGGCCGTGCTGGCGCTCTCCCCGCTCACACTGACGGAGCCTAGACGACGCTCGCGCGCACGGCCGGCCGCTCAGCTGAACAGCTGCTCAAACGTGCACTCGGAGGGCGCCTTGTCCTCGCGCCAGCGGCGCAGCTTGGCGCCGTGGCGGATGCGCTGGGCGGAGACATGGTCGAAGTCGATCTCGACGACCAGCTCGGGGCGCAGCCCTACCCACTCGAGGTCCTTGCCGGCACTCCAGCGGCTGGGATCCGCGGACCCGCGCTCTCCGGACTCATAGGGCGCGAGAGTTTTTATGAGTTGCCGCTTCGCGGCGGCTGTTAGGCCGGAACAGTGTCCGACCACGCGCAACTGCGGGCCATCGTAGAGGCCGAGTATCAACGCACCGACCGTGTCTGGCTCCTTGCCGGGGCGCCAGCCGACGACGACGGCGTCGATAGTGCGCACACGCTTGACCTTGACCATGCCCTTGCGCTCTCCTGGGAGATAGGCGGCGGAGCGCTGCTTGGCGATCGCGCCCTCGGCGTGCTCGAGCCAGCCCGCGGCGTCGTCGGCCGTCGCGGCCATCCGCATCAGCTCGATTGGGGCATCGCCGAAGGCGTGGTCGCCGAGCAGCCGCTCCAGCGCGCGGCGGCGCTCGCTGAACGCGACCTCCAGCAACGCCTCGTCGTCGTGCGCAAGCAGGTCGAAGGCGACAAACACGGCGGGCGTCTCGCCGGCCAGCAGCTGGACGCGCGAGACGGCCGGGTGGATGCGCTGGCCGAGCGCGTCGAAGTCCTCGCGCCCGTCGGCGTCGCGCACGACGATCTCCCCGTCGAGCACGTAGCGACCGGGCGGGAACACCAGCTCGGGGAAATAGCGCCCGAGCGGCCTGCCGTTGCGCGACTGCAGGAAGGTGTCGTCTCCATCCACGAACGCGAGGCAGCGAAAGCCGTCGAGCTTGACCTCATAGACCCACTCCTCGCCGGTGGGCAGCGCCTTGCGCGAGAGCGCAAGCTGGGGCTTCACAGGCGGCGTCAGCGGCAGGCTCACCCTGCGTCCTTGCGCGCGCGGCTGGGCTGCACCCGCTTGGGCTCGTCCTTCTGCTTGCGAAAGTGCGGCGGCCAGGGCGCGTCGCCGAGACCTTCGCGCTCGTCACGGGCGGCCAGCTCGAGCAAGCGGTCGAGGCTCCCGGGATGCTCGTCGATGGCGGCGGACGGGTCGCCGCGCTCGCGCAACCGTGCGGGAACCGTCGTCATGGTCAGCTCACCGGGCTCGACGTCTGCGACCTCGTTCCACTCCAACGGGCAGGACACGCGTGCGTCGGGGACGGCTCTGACTGAATACGCAGAGGCGACGGTGCGGTCTCGGGCGTTCTGGTTGTAGTCGATGAACACGCCCTCGCGTTCCTCCTTCCACCAGCGGCTGGTGGCCCGCCCGGGCATCCGCCGCTCAACCTCGCGCGCGAGCGCGAGCGCGGCGCGGCGCACTTCCTGAAAGCCCTCTTCGGGCGCGATGCGCACGTAGATGTGGATGCCGCGCGAGCCGGAGGTCTTGGGAAAGCCGCGCAGGCCGTGCTCGTCGAGCACCTCGCGCACACCGAGCGCCACCTCGCGCACCTCGGAGAACGGCACGTCGGGCCCGGGGTCAAGGTCGACGCGCAGCTCGTCTGGATGGTCGAGGTCTGTGCGGCGCACGGGCCACGGGTTCCAGTCGATCACGCCGAGGTTGACGCCCCAGATGAGATGGGCGGCGTCGTTGGGCACGAGCTCGCGCGCATGGCGGCCGCTGGGGAAGGTGACGGTGGCGGTCTGCAGCCACTCGGGAGCGCTGTCGGGCACGCGCTTTTGGAAGAACGGCTCGCCGTCGACGCCGTCGACCCAGCGCTTCATCACGGTGGGGCGCTCACGCAGGCCGCGCACGACCGCGTCGGCGCACTCCAGGTAGTAGTTGGCGAGGTCCAGCTTGGTCAGGCCGGCGGCCGGGAAGAACAGCTTGCCGGGAGAGCTCACGCGCAGCTCATGGCCGCAGGCCTCGATCACGACGTGCTCGCGTTTGGCGGGCGCCATTGCTGAAAGGATGCCTGACCGTGACCATCCCCGAGATCCCGCAGCGCGCGCTGATCGTGAGCGGCCCCTTCGGCTCGTCGCTTGACGCATCGCGCGTGGTCGCTGCGCTCGGGCGCGGCCTGCAGGCGGGGGGACGGCCCGAGCCGGACGCATGCCTGCTGGATGCGAGCGATTGCGAGCAAGGGGCCGGCGCGGACGACGGACGGATGGTTTACCCGGGCGAGCGGACGGGCGATGTTCGTCAGCTGCTGGACGCGCTGGACTTCGATGCGCGTATGCGCTCAGCGCGCGCGGTGATCGTGGGGGCGCGTCGCCTGGACGAGCAAACGCTGGCGGGCAGCGTCACGTTCGAGATCGCAACCAGAGCCCGCCAGGGCGGCGTGCCAGCCTATGCGGTCACGGACGAGAACGCACTGAATAGCTTCGACGCGCGCATGCTCGACCTGCAACTGATCATCCAGGCGAGTCACACGCGAGCGCTGGTGGCCGCGGGCAGGAGGCTAGCGCAGGTGATCTGAAGACTGCAGGGACGCACGCTCTACTCGAACACCCGCACTCGCAGACCATCGAGCGCCTCGACAATGCACTCGCAGTCGCGATCGAGCGTCCATAGCTCGACCTCTGCTCGGACGGCGCACATGGCAATCTGAACGTCTATGAGGGGGACCGTCTGTCCGCGTTCTTGGAGCTTGGCCGCGGTGTGACCTATCGCCAGCCAGTCGCCGCGCTTGAGGTCGATCCAGGGCTGAGCACCGAGCTGTGCGGCCAGCTCGTCGCGCTGTTGCCCGCGAGCGCCCGCGAGCAGCTCTGCCACGACGGGTCCGCAAGTCACTGTCTGCTGTTGTTTGATCAGCGGCTCGAGCTCGTCGGCCGGCGCGGCCCTCTTGCTCTGGCTTTGCGCAGACGGCTGGGCGCGCAGATACTCCACCCAGATGGAGGTGTCCGGCAGGATCACAGGCTCGATCGCTGCCTGCGCTCTACCTCGGCTCGCCTCGCCTTCCGCCAGCCGTCTGGATCCTCGAAAGTGACCTTGCCACGCAGCTCGCGCATCCCGCGGGCGGCGTCTCTGCCCAGATAGTCCGCGATCGCGGCTTCGACAGCCTTCGTCTTGGACTTTCCTTGCGACCGCGCCATCAGCGCGTCCATCAGGCCGTCATCCAGCTCAAGCGTAGTTCTCATGACAGATAATATGGCATATCAACTGCGCTCCGTCATCTGCGCCCAATATCAGGCGATTCGGAGCGCGAGCATCCGCGCCAGCTCATACACCAGTCGCGTAGCGTCGGCGACAGACCCATAGTCGAGGTTCGCTGGCACGTCACTTGGCAGGTGGTAGTTGGCGGGGCTGCGCCAGTCGGTCATCGACAACAGCGTCGCGGTCGCATAGCCGGCGCGGCTGGGGATCACGCTGTCAGTGGACGAGCGCGCGCGAAAGCCCCGCTCGAGGCTGATTCCAAGGTGCTCGGCCTGCGCAGCGAGCATGTCGCGCAACCACGGTCCGGTGTAATCCTCCATCCACACCGGCCCCTCCCCCTCGAGCATGATCAGATGGGGCGAGCCGACCGTGTCGAGGTTCACGAACCAGGTGCGCTGCGGATCGAGCTCGTGCCGGTGGCGCGAGATGAACGCTCGGATCCCGTCCTGCAGCGTCTCCTCGGCTCCGCAGGAGACCAGCAGCAGGCGCACGTCAGGGATGGGACTCTCGCTCAGCAGCTCGGCCAGCGCGACGAGCACGGCCACGCCGGAGAGGTTGTCGTTGGCCCCCGGAACGGTCGCGTTGCGCCAGATATCGGCCACCAGCGCTGTGCCGATGCCGCCCACGATCAGACCGGCTCGGGCAAAGCGGCGCCACCCACTGGCAGCGGCAGCGAGCGTGGAAAGCGGCCCCGCCAGGCCCACCCACCACTGCGGTGGCGGGGTCTTGCCACGTTCGAGCAGCTGGGGAGCGCGCTTGTAAATCCAACGCTGCACTGTCTGGCGAAACAGCACGCCGCTCTGCGGGGCGTCGTGGTGGGCGAGCACGACCAGCGTTCCCGCCTGCGGGCCGCCCTCGTCTGCGATGCGGGCGAGCAGGTTGACGGTCGTGCGGCGGCGACGCACCAGCCGGCGCACGATCCTGGGTCCGTTCTGGGCCTCGTCGACGATCCCGGCAAAGGCGGCCGCTGCGACCAGCGCCGCGCTCGCGCGTCTGCCACGCAGCGCCAGGGCGGCGGCGGCCATGCCGAGAACACCAAGCCCGACGGCCGTGGGCGGGAACGTTCCCCACGAGGGCTCGTCCTCGAGCTCCACCGCGTGCACGCCACGCAGCGAACGCAGGCGTGCAGCAAGCCATTCGGCCGCTTGGCGCTCGCCGGGCGAGCACGGCGTACGGTCGAGCGGCGCGAGCGTCTCGACCACATCGCGGATGATCTCTTCGAGCGCGCTGGCGTCCAGGCTGGTATTGGGGGTGCTCACAGGAAGCATTGTCCCTCGCCGCGGTAGGTGGGGGCTTGATCGACGATGCGATCGCCTTCGATCAGGTACAGGCCGGCGAAACGCTCGCACAGCTCGCCCGCCTTGGCGTGTCTCATGTACACGCGATCGCCGATCTCGAGGCACTCGGCGGCGGCGCCGAGCAGCGGGGTCTGGACCTCGCCGGCGCCCTCCAGGCGGTCCATGCGCAGCCCGGCCGGCAGATGGGGCTGGGGCAGGCGCGCGGCGTCCGCGGGGCCCGACGCGAGATAGCCGCCGCCCAGCGCCGTAGCGACGCGCGGGCTCGGTCGGCGCACGACCGGCAGGGCGAACAGGGCGGCAGGACGCGGGGAGAACGCACGGTAGGCGTCGAACAGCGTCGGCCCATACAGGCCCGAGCCCGCGCTCACCTCGGTGACGGCGGGCTCGGCAGCGGTGCGCTCGAGGCTGCCCGTGCCTCCGCCGTTGACCAGCTCAAGGGTCGTCCCCGCCCGCGCGGCGACCTCTTCGACAGCCGTCACGATCGCGGCGCGGCGCTTGCAGAGCTCGCGTGCAGAGCGCGACTGCATGGCACGGATCGCTGCGGCGCGCAGCGGCCGTCCGGGCGGCGCGTCGCCAAGCCCCGCGATCTGCGCCTCGTAGGCCATGATCCCCACCAGCGCCAGCCCGTCACAAGCGACGATCGCACGCGCGAGCGCGGCGGCCTAGGGCGTGCATACGGGAGAGCGCTTGGCGCCGACGCGGATACGCCCGCCCAGCAGCGGCCAGCCGGCGTCCACGTCGACGCACACGCGAATGGGCGCCGCCCGCTTCGAACCGGCGAGCGCGCGCTCGATCAGCTGCAGATGCTCAACGCAGTCCACCATCACCGTCACACGCTCCGCCGCCCCGTCCTCGGCAAGCGCCCGCAGCGCGTCGCAGTCGGCGCTGGGGTAGGCGACGAGCAGATTGTCGCCTCCCTCGCGGGCGAGCCACAGCGCCTCGGGCAGCGTGAACGCGAGCGTGCCGCGAAAGCCTGCACGGGCCAGGACGCGCTCCTGCAGCGCGCGGCAGCGCACCGACTTGCTGGCCAGCCGGATCGGCTTGGGAGCGGCACGGCGTTCGAGGTCGGCAGCGTTCGCCCACAGCGCGTCGAGGTCGACGACCGCGAACGGAGCCTGCAGTCCGGCGGTCGCGCGCTCCAGACGCTCGTATTCGCCGTCCCCCGTGAGCGCAGGGGGCGCCACCGGGGCATCCATCGCCGCACGATCGCGCGACAGCGCGGGCTCAGCCATCGAGCGCTCGAGCGGAGGCGATCACAGATCCAAGCACCCGCTCGGTCCACGCGTTCGCGAAGCGCCCCTCGGGATCCAGGCGCGCGCGCACTGCCTGGAAGCGGTCCCAGTCGGGATAGCGGGGTCTCAGGGTGGCGGCCGTCTGGAAGTGGCGCTTGCCCCAGTGCGGCCTGCCGCCGAGCCCGTCCATGATCGCCTCGACGGCGCGGAAGTAAGGCTCCCAGGCCATCCCCTCGAACGTGTGCACGGCCACGAAGCCCGTGTCGCGCCCCGCGGCGGTGCTCAGCAGCGCGTCATCGCCCGCGGCCGTCCTGACCTCGATCGGGAACGGCACCGCAAAACCCTCCCGCGCCACCAGCTCCATCACCTCACGCACGGCCGCCACCGTGTGCTCGCGCGGCAGCGCGTACTCCATCTCGGTGAAACGCACCAGGCGCGGGCTCGCGAAGATCTCATATGAGCGGTCCACGCGCTCGGAGCTGCCCGCCAGGCGCGTCACCAGGCGGTTGATCTGCGGTATGCGGCTTGGGAAACGGCGTCCGAGCCGACAGCACAGCTCGAACGCTCGATTGGTGAGCAGCACGTCGTTGGCGTACGCAACTGCGCGGCTGCGCGGCCGCGGCGGGCGCTCGGTGCGGTTGTTGGTGCGCGTGAGCGCTGTACTGGCGTGCGGAAACACGAAGAGCTCGAAGTGGTCGTTGGCGCTCACCAGCTCGTCGAAGCGCTCGAGCGTCTGCGACAGCGGCGCGGGGGCGTCGCTGCCGTGGAGCGTGAACGTAGGCACGCAACGCAGCGTGACCTCCGCGATGACGCCGAGGCAGCCCAGCCCGACGCGCGCCGCGCGAAACGTCTCGGGGTCGCGCTCGGGCGCGCACTCCAGCGTGGATCCGTCCGCGAGCACGAGCGTCAGCGCGACCACCTGGGCGGGGATGTTGGGCAGGCGCGCGCCCGTGCCGTGGGTCGCCGTGGAGATCGCGCCGGCGATGCTCTGGACGTCGATGTCGCCAAGGTTCTCCAGAGCCAGTCCGTGCTCGTCCAACGCCCTGCTCAGCTCGTGGATCGTGATGCCGGCCTGCACACGCACCAGCCCGGCGGAGCGGTCGACGTCGAGTATGGCCGCCATGCGCTCGAGCGACACCATCGTCCCATCGGTGCACGCGATGTCGCTGAACGAGTGCCCCGCTCCAGCCACACGCACTCGCAGTCCTCGCGCGCTCGCGCGGGCGATCGCCGCCGAGAGCTCCTGCAGCGAGCCTGGCCGCTCGATGGTGACCGGCCGGCAGGACTGGTCGCCGGTCCAGTTGCGCCACGCCGGGGGGCGGGCTTGCGGATCGCTAGTCTCGCCCATCTGATGACCGAGGCCGAGTCATGACAGAGGCCGAGCCTACTCCCAGCCCGGCTGCTCGGGTCACGCGCGGGCGCTCACTGCCCACACCGGGCGCAAAGCGGGCGACGGTGATCGGTGGAGGCTCGTTCGGCACCGCGCTGGCGGTGCTGCTGGTCCGGGGCGGGCTGCGCACCACATTGCAGACGCATACCGCCGAGCAGGCCGCCACGCTGGAGGCAGAGCGCGAGAACCGCAAATACCTTCCCGGTGTTCAGCTGCCGGCGCAATTGCGCATCGAGCCCGCCTCGCAGGGCGTGGCGCGCGCGGACTACGTGTTCCTGGCTGTTCCCTCGCGCGGGCTCGGCGAGGTGATCGACAGGCTGGGGGCGAGCGGGCTGGACCGGCGCACAGCGGTGGTATCGGTCGCCAAGGGGCTGGTCGCACCGCTGGGTCAGCCGCCCACGACCGTGCTCAGCGCGAGGTTCGGCGCCGACCGCGTGGCCAGCGTCGGCGGCCCCGCGCACGCCCAGGAGATGGTGCACGCGGGGGCGGGGCTCGTGGCGGCCTCCAGCGACGAGGAGCTCGCGCGCTCGCTCGCGCAGGTGTTCACCCGCGCCGGCGTCGTTTGCGAGCAGTCCAACGATCCCGTCGGCGTGGAGCTCGCCGGCGCCGCCAAGAACGCCGCCGCGCTCGCCGCCGGCGCCACCGAGGCGCAGGGCCTCAACGCGGCCGGCGCCGCCGCCGGGCACATCTTCGCCGAGGTGTGGCGCTACGCCGAGCAGCTGGGCGCGCGACCGGAGTCGATGATCGGGCTGGCCGGCGCCGGCGACCTCGTTGCCACCGCGCTTGCGCGCGAGAGCCGCAACCGCCGCGCGGGCGAGCTGCTGGCCGCGGGCGTGCCCGCCGCCGAGATCCCCGCGCGGATCGGCCAGGCGGTCGAGGCACTCGAGTCGGTGCCGCTGCTCGCGCGCGCCCTTGAGCAGGCCGGCGTCGCCGCGCCCGTCACCGGAGCGCTCGGGCGCCTGATCTCCGGCGAGCTGCCGCTCGACGACTGGGTCGCGCTGGTGCGCGCCACCGTCCCGCCGCCCGCGCGCTGGCGGGCCCGTCCACGGCCCGGCTTCTGGCGGCGGCTGTGGCGACGCCTTGCTGGTGGCGGCTGACCCGTGAGTCTCTATGGAAAAGCCCGCACGTACGCACGGTAGGGCGCAGACCCCTTCAGCGCCGCGAGGGCGCGACGCTGCCACAGCGGTGGTGCGCGCGACAGTTCAGCCCGATCGAATCCTGCCGCGCGACACAGTGACGGCAACGCGGCTTCATTGAAGATCCACCAGTTGGTCGGGTCCGAATTGAGCTCGTCTCCCTCGATGAACCGGCCCATCGGCAGCCGTCCCGCCGCGCGGAAGTGCTCGGCCTGCGTCTCGATGATCGCCACCCCGCACGTCACCTGCACGAGGCGTTCGAGTGCGAGCAGCGGGTGACGCATGTGGTACAGCACGCCGAGGTAGAGAACCACGTCAAAGGTTCCGAGTGCCTCGAGATCGCAATCGAGCAGGTCCCCGACGACCACCTCGACGTTGCTGTCGAGTGCCTCGTAGGCAAGATCGAAGGCGCGCCTCCCCGGCAGCTCGGCCGGGCGCCACACGTCGGAGAGGGCTTCAGGCGCTGGGACAGGCACTTTCCGTTCGATGCAACTGTCTCTGACCTTGTGGTATTCGCTGAGATCGAATGACCACACGTAGTGATCCATGGCGACCACGCGATCGGCGCCCAGCCGCTCGGCGGCGAAGGCAAAATAGCCGTCGTAGGAACCAATGTCGAGCACGCTCTTGCCCCGCAGGTCGCCCAACTGTAGGTACGCAAGCTCCTTCTCAAGCGACTCGGGTGTCTTAGCTCCGGGCGTAACGACGCCACCACCCAGGTCAATCGAGTGCCACCAAAACGGGACGGCGTCAACGCGGGACCGCAGTTCGGAGCCGGAAACTCTGGACACCGGCCAATCATAAATGGGACAGACAGGGCGCTCAGGCCATCAGCGTGTTGAGGACGGCCTCGTACACGCCCCGGCCGTTAGCCTCCTCGGCGACACGCGCGTTGTCGTAGACCTCAAGTGCTTCGCGCATCGACGGATCACGTCGCAGCCCGTTGGCCACCAGCCAGAACACCGCCACCTCGACCGCACACCCGAGGTCCTCACGCGAGTCGCCCACGGCGAATGTCTCCTCCCGGGCATACCCGCGGACGCGGCGGTGAAAGGCGACAGCCCCCGCCTTGGAGGCACTGGCAGGCACGAGGTGATACCCGTGCACATGCGGGAGATCGGCCAGGGCGGGGGAACGGCGGTTGACCACCCCGTTGTCCACCAGCCGCAGGTTCTCATGGCCATGCTCGACCAGTAGACGGTCGACCTCTACGGCGTCCACCAGCCCGCGAAACAGGTGCGACACCTCGCGCTGGACGTGCCACGGCTCGTGGTACTCGAGGCGACCCTCGTAGCGCTCCAGCAACAGCGCCGGCGCGCCCGAACGCTCGATCTGCTCGGCGATCGTCAGCTCGCCCGGTTGCTGGCCGACGTTCCACCGGTCGCCCGTCAGCCAGTGCTCCTCGCCGTCCAGCACCACGCACGCGCCCGCCTCGAAGATGAACGAGCCCTGGCCCAGCAGCCGCGCGTCCTCGAACACCTGCGCGCGCCTGCGCCCAGACATCAGCACGACCTCCACGCCCGCGCGCAAGCACGCCTGCACCGCGCGCACCCCCTCGATCGTCACCGCGCCCTCGCCGTCGTGCAGCAGCGACGCGCCGCGCCCGAGCAGGGTGCCATCAAGGTCCAGATAC
This sequence comes from uncultured Solirubrobacteraceae bacterium, assembly GCA_963745375.1. Taxonomy (GTDB): domain Bacteria; phylum Actinomycetota; class Thermoleophilia; order Solirubrobacterales; family Solirubrobacteraceae; genus Palsa-744. Next base: position 223,185 of record CAVUXA010000008.1, read on the forward strand.
AGGCAGCGCATGCGCGCGCTCACATGACCCCCACGCTGGCCATCGGCGGGCGCTCCAGCGGCGCGCCGTCAACCCCGTCCAGGCGCCCTTCCAGTTGCAGGCGATGGCCGATCGTTGCGAGAACCGTCTTTGCCATCGGCGCGAGCGCGGACAGCGGCTGGTGGCGGTTGCGGTGCTCGTCCAGGTCCACCTGGGCGAGCCCGTCCAGCCCGACCGCCCGCCAGGCGTCGATCAGCATCGCCACCTCCACGCCATAGCCGGTCGCAAACGGCAGTGCCTCGAGCAGGTCCCGGCGTGCCGCCACCTCGCCGGCCAGCGGCTGGCGAACGCCGGCGAGGTCCGGGTAGAACAGCTCGATCGCGGGACGCGCGGTCAGATGATTGACGCGTCCGCCCCCATCGTCGGCCTGCGCAAACGGGCGCCTGTAGAAGCCCTTGGCGAAAGATACGCCGGGCTCGCATACCAGCGGTCCCAGCAGGCCAGTCGCGAAATGCGCCGAGAAGCCTTCCGTATCGGCGTCCAGGAAGCACATGAGCTCGCCGCGCAGCACCGACAACGCTCGCCACATCGCATCGCCCTTGCCCAGCACAGGCCCGTACTCGGACAGCAGATCGGTCTCCTGATAGACGACCGCACCCGCACGCTGCGCGACCGCGGCAGTGCCGTCGCGCGAGGCCGCGTCCACCACGACCACCTCGTCGATCGCGCCCACCTCGAGCAGCTCGAGCAGCGCCGTGACGATCTCGCCGACCGTCTGCGCGCACTCGCGCGCAGGCAGGCACACCGACACGCTGTGCTCGCGCTCCGCCGCGATTCGATCGGGCGGATACAGCGAATGGTGGAACGAGCGAGCCTTCGCCCAGCGCTCGGCGGCAGAGCCTGACATGGCCCCACTATCTCAAGCGCTCGCCCCCAGTGTCCACGCAACTGGCCACACGAGTTGTGCGTGCCCAGTTCCCCGGAGCGATACAACTGAGGGGTCTTGGCCCCAGACCGCAAGATCGAGCCGTGGAGCGCGCTGCTGGACGCCGGACGCGAGGACGGCCGGCTGGTGCGCGAAGCCAACGAAGGGCCAGGCCGCGCGTCGCTCGTCGACCTGCCGCCTTCGCTGCACCCAGACATCCTGGGGGCCCTGGCAGAGCTTGGGATCGAGCGCCTGTACGCCCATCAGGCCGAGGCCCTGGAGTCCGCCTGGGAGAACACCACGATCGTCACCACGGGGACCGCATCGGGCAAGTCGCTGTGCTTCAACCTGCCAACCCTGGACGTGCTCTGCCGCGACGCGCGCGCGCGGGCGCTGTACGTGTATCCGACCAAGGCGCTCGCCCAGGACCAGGCGCGGGCGCTGCACTCCTTCGGCCTGACTAAGCGGGTGCGCCCGGCGATCTACGACGGCGACACGCCGCGCGAGGCGCGCGCGCAGATCCGCAAGAGCGCCAACGTCGTGCTGACCAATCCCGACATGCTGCACGTGGGCATCCTGCCCAACCACGCCGCCTGGGCCGACCTGTTCGCCAACCTCGCCGTGGTGGTCATCGACGAGGCGCACGTCTACCGCGGCGTGTTCGGCTCGCACGTGGCCAACGTGCTGCGCCGCCTGCGGCGCATAGCGGCCGCCTACGGCACCCAGCCGCGCTTTTTGCTCACGTCCGCCACGATCGCAAACCCCGTCGAGCTGGCCGAGCGCCTGACCGGCCTGGAGGACGTGGCGCTGATCGAGCGCGACAGCTCCCCCGCACCCGCTCGGCGAATCGCCATGTGGAACCCCCCCCTGACCGATGAGGCGCTGGGGACGCGCCGCTCGGCGCTGGGCGAGGCCGCCGAGATGCTCGCGCAACTGGTGCGCGACGGGGCGCGCTGTATCTGCTTCATGAAGTCGCGCAAGGGCGTCGAGGTGCTCAGCCGGCTTGTCAAGCAGGACCTGCTGGACACGGCCCCAGAGCTCGCCGAGCAGATCGCCCCCTACCGCGCCGGCTACACGCCCCAGCAGCGGCGCGAGCTGGAGGGCCGCCTGACCCGCGGGGAGCTGCGCGCGGTGATCACCACCGACGCGCTCGAGCTGGGCATCGACATCGGCGAGCTGGACGCCGCCGTCGTGGTCACGTTCCCCGGCACCGTCGCCTCGCTGCGACAGATGTGGGGGCGCGCCGGCCGGCGCGGGCGCGGCCTGGCGGCCTACGTCGCCGGCGAGGACGCTCTCGACCAGTTCTTCTGCCGCCACCCCGACGAGTTCCTCGAGCGCCCCGCGGAGGCCGCGATCCTCGACCACGAGAGCGAGCTGATCTACCGCGGGCACCTGCTGTGCGCGGCCCACGAGGGGCCGCTGTCGGACGCGGACGCCGAGTTCCTGGGGCCGCACTGGGAGGCCCACGCCGAGGTGCTCGAGTCGACCGGCGCGCTGCGCCGCCGCGGCGGCCCGCTGGCCGGCGCCTACGTACCCCGCGACGCGGGCTCCTATCCGGCCGCCGAGGTCTCGCTGCGCTCGGCCTCGCCCGAGACGTTTTCCATCGTGGACGTGTCCTCGGGCGAGCTGCTCGGCTCCACCGAGGCTGCGCGCGCCCACTCCACGGTCCACGCGGGCGCAATCTACATGCACCTGGGGCGCAGCTACGAGGTCCGCGAGCTCGACCTCGAGCGCCGTCGCGCGCTCGTCGCCCCGTTCGACGGCGACTTCTACACCCAGCCCAAGCGCCAGACCGACACAGAGATCGTGCGCCTGCTCGACCGCCGCCAGACGCTCGGGGTGACGTTGTCATTCGGTGAGGTCAGCGTGACCGACACCGTCCTTGCCTATCAGCGCCGGCGCCTGTCAGACCACGCTCACGTGGACCTCACCGCGCTCGATCTGCCGTCTACGAGCTTCTCCACGCAGGCGCTGTGGTTCGAGCTTGACGCCGGCGAGCTAGCCGACACGGACACCGTCCCACTCGATGTCCTGCTCGGCGCCCTGCACGCCACCGAGCACGCGCAGATCGCCGTGCTGCCGCTGATCGCCATGTGCGACCGCTGGGACATCGGCGGGCTGTCCACCAACTTCCATCCCCAGACCGACGCCGCCACGATCTTCATCTACGACGGCCACCCCGGCGGCATCGGCATCTCGCGCACCGCGTTCGCGCGCTTCGAGGAGCTGTGCGCGGACGCCCACCGGCTGATCGCCGAGTGCCCCTGCGCGAGCGGCTGCCCCTCATGCGTGCAGTCGCCCAAGTGCGGCAACCTCAACGAGCCACTGTCGAAGGCTGGAGCGGACCGCCTGCTTGCAGCGATGCTGAGCGCACGCGAGCTCGATGTCGCGCTAGCGCATCCACCCCAACGCCTATCCAGATGAAGTACACGAATTCGGAGGGAAGGGCGTAGCGGACGTCCATGTGGATGAGGATGTAGGGCACCAGCACGGTCAGCGCCGTCGCGATCAGTATGAGATGCTGACGTCGCCACCGCCGCCAGGTGAACGCGAGCGCAAGGATTGCCACGAGGAACACCGCCGGCTGGAGCCCATACTGAGCGAGTGCGAGCGGATGATCGACGGCAAGCGCCAGCACACCGCCTTTGTAGCCGAGCGGGGGAGGCAGCGGCCCGCCCATCCACAGCTGGTCGCGCTTCCACACCGTGCCAAGCACGACCCGGCGGGCCACCGCCTCCAGGTAGAAGAACGGGTGATCCTCGATCGCCCGTATCACCCAGCTTTTTACATATGAATCCCACGCCGGAGATTCGAAGCGCAGATCCGGTCGCTTGTGGCGAACCTCGGCCATGAGCGTCGCGTTGCTTGTCGTGGCACCGAAGTCGTTGGGCAGTTCGCCGAGCCCGTTCCACATGTTCTGCCCGAGAGAGGTGTTCGTCGGAAGGAAGGCGTGAAATTCCTCGTAATTGCGTACTGTCCATGGGACGACGAGCAGCGCGGAGATGAACGCGATACACGTGCCACGGCGCAGGGCTTCGCGCCACCCCGTTAAAGCGAGGGTAGCCAGCGCGAGGACCGGCGCGATCAAGAGAACGTTTGGACGGAAATAGCTGCCTAGCCCTGCAAGCAGGCCGCAAACGACGAGCCAGCGCCAACGATGGCCGGAGTGAAGCGCCTCCAGGTAGGCGGCAAGGATCGCTATCACGAAATCGACCGTCCAGATGTCGGTGTACGGATATACGGTCATCCAGGCGATCGGCGGATAAATCGCATAAATACCCGCCGCGATCGTCGCGACCCGGCGGATGTCGAACAGACGCATTGCGATTCTGTACACCAACAGTGCCGTGAGTGCATCCACGATCGCCTGCAGTATCTGCAACGGCAGGTACTTTTCCCCTCCAGTGACCTCCCACAAGCCCGCCAGCAGCACGACCACACCTGGCTGCTCGGCGCTTTCCGGATAGAACGTGGCGCCTTTGTCGAGCCGGCGGTAGTCCACTTCGTCCGGTTCCACGCTGCGCGCTGATCGCCTGATCATCACTTCCAGTGCGTTTCGTGCGCGTTCGTTGTACACGAACCATCGTCCGTGGGCAACTATGTTGTGTGCGATTTCCCCCTGATAGGATTGCACCAGGTAACTTCGTCCGGTCGTCGCGACGTACGCGAGCCTGACACCAAGGCCGACCGCCAAGATGACCACGAGCACGATTCGCGTACGCCACATGAGGCCTCGCAGACTTCCAAACATCCAACCCTGTGTCCAGCGTTTGCCCAGGATTGTCTCTCATCTGGTATGACGGCCATCCCCGGCTCGACGTTTGGCTCCCGCGGTTTCTGTGCATCCAGCGCCGCTCCGATTCGCTTTCGCCATTGTTGATCAGATGACGATGCCCAATTTGCCGGCCAGGATCTCGTTTGTCGTCGTACTCGCCTGCACTGCGCTTGCCGCGGCCGTGGCCGTTGCCCAGCCGCCGGACGCTCGACCACATATCGGGCGCCCCCGCTCGCACGCCGCGCAGAGCCCGTTCGCCGGCGAAGAAGGTCCCGGCGGACGCACGCAGCTGACACGCTGGACGCTGCGAAGCGACCCCTCTGGCTCGGGCATGTCGCTGGGCTGGCAGCGCGGGCGCTTCACGGGCGCGAGCGTCAGCGTGCCCAACGACGTCGATCCCGCGCAATGGAGCGGCCGCTCCGCGCAAGCCAATTACAACGGCTCGGTGGCCTGGTATCGCACGAGCTTCTACGCTGCCCGCGCGGGCCTGTACGCACTGGAATTCCAGTCGGCCAACTTCCAGGCGAACATATGGGTCGACGGGCGGTCGCTCGGCTCGCACCGTGGCTCCTACCTGCCGTTTGAGATGCGCGCCGGTCTGGCGGCGGGCATGCACACGCTGGTCGTACGGATCGACTGGCGCGGCCCGGCCGAACAGTCGCGCGTGGGCTTTCACCGCACGTGGTTCAACTGGGGCGGCCTGGACGGCGACGTTGACATGCGGCCGGTGGGCGAAAGCGAACTGTCGCAGCCCATCCTCCGCACCACGCTGTCACCCGACGCGGGTGGGCGCGAATCAATTCCCACCCAGACGAGCGCTGAGGTGAGCGTGGACGTTCACAACTACGGCCGGGCGCGCACGATCACACCGGAAGGGTCGCTCGTGCACGGTACGCAGACGATTCCGCTCAGCTTCCCCGGCGTCGCGCTCGCCACCGGTCAGTCGGCCACCGTAACCGCGCGGGTGACGGTGAGCGATCCCGCGTTGTGGTCGCCGACAAGCCCCAACCTCTATCAACTGACGCTGGTAGTCGGGCAGGAGTCAAGCTACTCGGCGCACGTGGGTCTGCGCCAGCTGACGTGGCACGGCGGGCGCATGTACCTCAACGGCCAGCGCCTGCAGGTCCACGGAGCGACGATCCAGGAGGACGCACAAGGGCACGGCGACGCGCTGACGCCGGGCGACGAGGATCGTATCGTGGCCGAGCTGAAGGCGATCGGGGCCAACGCGGCGCGCGCCCAGCACCCGCTGGCGACCGGCCTGCTCGAACGCCTGGACGCGGCCGGGATTCTCGTGTGGCAGGGCATCGGCCCAGTGGAAGGCGCGGGCAACTGGTACTCGCACACCCCCAAGCTTCTGGCCGAAGCCGAACAGCAGGCGCGCACGGCGGTCTTGGCCGAGCAGCTGCACCCCTCGGTGTTCGCCTGGAATCTGGTCGACGAGGTGGCCGGCAACGGCCACGACGCATTCGAGGTGCGCTACGTGCGCACGCTCGCGCGCTGGCTGCACGAACACGACCCGGGCAGGATGGTCGGCGTGGACGTGTGGGGCGACCACCCGCCCCAACAGGCGGGAGCGCTGTACTCCGAAGCGGACGCGGTGGCCGAGACCGACTACTCGGGCTGGTACGACTACCCTCGCGACAACCCCGCCCAGCTGGCCACCGCGATGCGCGGGCGCCTCGCGGCCATGCAGCGCACGTTCGCGGGCAAGGTGCTGCTGATCAGCGAGTTCGGCGCGGAATCCAACACGCTGAACCCTCCAGGGAGTCCCGGCAGCTACGGCTTCCAGTCACACCTGCTCGCCGAGCACATCGCCATCTACGAGGCCGACCCGCAACTCAGCGGGATGCTGATCTGGCTGCTGCGCGACTATCCGCTCACGCCCACCTTCGAGGGGGGCTCGATCCACGCGGTACTGCCGAACGTGAAGCTGATCGAGGGGCTCAATCAGAAGGGTCTTTTCACCTACGGCGGCCAGCCCAAGCCGGGCGTGGCGTCCACGGTAGCGCGGCTGTTCCATGCCCTTCCCGCCGCCCCCTAACCGTATGACGATCGTTATACGCAGCGTGGCGTGCGACCACTCCCCTGCAGCCCTCGGGCACGCGCACGAGCCTCAGGCGCGAGCCCGAGGAGCCTGATTCCCCCGCGCGATCCGCCGCAGGTCGATGGTCTTGTCATACAGCTCCGCGTCGACACCCTCCTCGAGGGCGACATCGCGCAGCGGCCGCCCCGAGGCGGTGGCCTTCTGCACGATGTCTGTGCCCTTGTCGTAGCCAATGGCGCCGTTGAGCGCGGTGGCCACGGCGAGGGTGGCGCCGGCGGATGCGTTGGTGCCAGCGCGATTTGCCTGGATGCCGTCGACGCACTTCTCGGCGAACACGCGCGAGGCGGCTGACAACAGCAAGAGCGACTGCATCAGGTTGCGGGCGATCAGCGGGATGCGCACGTTGAGCTCGAACTGGCCCTGCATGCCGCCAACGGTGATGGCAGTGTCGTTGCCGATCACCTGCGCTGAGACCTGCAGGACGACCTCGGGGATGACGGGGTTGACCTTGCCCGGCATGATCGACGAGCCCTTCTGCAGCTCCGGCAGGAACAGCTCGCCGATGCCGGCGCGGGGGCCCGAGCCCATCAACGCGAGGTCACCGGCGATCTTGGTGAGCGACACCGCGAGCACCTTCAGTGCGCCGGACAGCTCGACGAGCGCGTCGCGGTTGGCCTGCGCCTCGAAGGGGTCGACCGGCGCCGCGATCTGCTTGAGCCCGGTTTCCTTCTTGAGGCGGGCACGCACCCTCTGCGCGAATTGCGGATGGGTGTTCAGCCCGGTGCCCGTGGCGGTGCCGCCGAGCGGGATCTGTCCGACGTGTACGAGCGCCGCCCTCACCCGCTCCTGTGCCAGGGTGATCTGAGCGGCGTAGCCGGCGAACTCCTGGCCGAGCGTCACAGGCACGGCATCCATCAGGTGGGTGCGACCAGCCTTGACGACGCTGTCGAAGCCTCTTGCCTTCTTGGCGAACGAGCGTTCGAGCGTGGCCAACGCGGGTAGCAGCTCGTTCTGGGCGACATCAAGCGCGGCCAGATGCACGGCCGAGGGAAACACGTCGTTAGACGACTGGCCCATGTTGACGTGATCGTTCTGATGGACGCCCTGACCGGCGAGGGCGGCAATGACCTCGTTGGCGTTCATGTTGGTGGAGGTGCCCGAGCCGGTCTGGAAGACGTCGATGGGAAACTGCGCGTCGTGCTTGCCGGCGACGATCTCGGCGGCCGCTTTCTCGATACGGGCGGCAGTGCGTCTGGGCAGCAGGCCGAGCTCGCCGTTGACAGCGGCAGCGGCACCCTTGACGCGCGCAAGCCAGTGGATCACCGACACGGGCACGGTCTCGCCCGAGATCGGGAAGTTCTCGACGGCCTTGGCGGTCTCCCCGCCCCACAGCTGCTCATCTTCGGGCATGCATCCTCCTGAGGTGGCTCATAGCCGGCTGAAGCCTATCCGCAGAAGGCCGCGAGCTCGCGGGCGAGTCCCACGGGATCGTCGTAGGCCATCAGAAAGCCGGTTCCGGGCAGCACCCGCAACTGACCGTGGGGCAGCTGGCGCAGAGCCTCTTCGGCGCTGGCGAGCCGGTGGAAGGGATCGCGGTCGGCCCACAACAGCAGCACGGGCATCGCAAGCTCGCGGTAACGGGCGAGGAGGTGACCCTGGGCACCCCGCGGCCAGCTGCGCGCGAACTTGGACCACGAGCGGACCAGGCTGGTGTTGCCGGGCACGTCGGCGAAGGCGTGGCGGATGAGATCGGCGGCGGCGGGGTTCGAGCGCGCGGACAAGCGCATGGCGCGATCGGGGGTAAAGACGGCCCGGCCGGCGTGGGAGAGCAGGCGATCGAGGCCGGGGACCGCGCCGGCGCGCGCGGCGAGCGTGAGACTGGCGCGCAGCAGGGCTTGCTCGGGCGGCGCGTGCATGCGGTTGGGCATCAGCACCAGCCGCGCCGGCGTGAGGCGCCCTGCGAGGACCGCGTGCAGGAGGATCTCACCGCCGAGGTCGTGCCCGGCGAGAAATGGGCGAGATCCGAGCACCTCGGCGGAGAACCCGCCGAGCACGTCGGCAAACCAGTCGAGCGTATACGGATAGCGCCTGCCCGCCTGCGAGTCGCCGTGCAGAGGGAGGTCAGGCAGCACCACGCGAAAGCGGTCAGCCAGTTGCTCGACGGCCGGCTCCCACTCCATGTGGGACAGCAGCGCTGAGTGCAGCAGCGCAAGCGGCGGTCCCGCGCCGGCCTCGCGGTAGGCCACGCGCGTGCCGTCGGGATGGTGATAGAGGCGCAGCCTCATGGCAGCCTGCGATGGAACGCCACCATCGCATCCTAGGTCTCGCGAGGTTTCAGACCCCCTCCCAGTCGAGGCCACGGTCCCGGGGCACGATGCGACGGAGCGTGTACACGTCCGAGTCGAGCTCGTGGAGCCGCTCGGACAGTGTCGGCCATGGATCCCAGACGGCGCTGAGGAGCTTGCCGGTGATGCCGTCGCCGGCAGCCGAGCCCAGAAAGATGGCGAGTTCGGCTCCGCGGCGCAGGGGCACGCCGCCACTGCGGCGCTGCTCCATGGCCCGCTCGTAGAAGGTCTCGCCCACGCGCTCGGGCCCCGCGCTGAGCACCTCGTCGAGCATCCTTGTGTTCAGCGGCCCGGGCGCGATCGAGTTGACATCGACGCGCCACTCTCGCAGCTCCTCGGCGAGGGTCTCGGCGAAGCGTACGACCCCGGCCTTGGACGCCGCGTAGGCGCTGAGCCCGGGTAGGGGGGCCGTGGCGCCTCCACCGGACAGCTGGACGATCTTCCCGTAGCGCCGCTCGATGAAGTGCCCCGCGAGCGCCCGCGCGGGCAGCATCGAGCCGAGCAGGTTGATCTCCACGGCGCGCGCCCACTCCGACCAGTCGGTCTGATCGATCTGGCCCTTCGGTCCGTACACGCCGGCGTTGGAGACAAGGATGGTGACCTCTCCCAGGCCCGTCAGCGCAAGCTCGACCAACTTCTGGACATCGTCGGGCTGCGACACGTCGGCCGTTTCGCCGAGCACCCGCTGGCCCGGCCCGGCGCACCGCGCGAGCTCGGTCAGCGCGCGGCCCAGGGCGCCGCCGTCGCGACCGCAGATGCACACGCCCGCGATCCCCGCGTCCAGATACGCGCGCGCGATCTCCAGCCCCAGCCCCTGACTGCCCCCGGTGATCAGCGCCGTCCGACCGGCCAGCGCGCCGCTCACCTGCTCACCCGCGGCTCCCGTCGAGGGCCGCTGCCTGGCGAAGTCGCCGGGCGCGAATCGGCGAGGAGCTCCCGACGCGCAGGTAGAGCACGTCCGATCGTGGCGCCAGCGCGCCCTGCAGCATGCCGCCAGGATCGATCACCTGCGCCGTGCGAAGGACGCCCAGCAGATCCTCGACCGGCACCTCCAGATACTCCGACCAGGGAGTGCACACCACCAGCACGTCCGCGTCGGCGGCCGCCGCCAGGGGATCGTCGCACAGCTCTATCGCGCCCGCCAGATCGGCCGGGAGCGCGCTGATCGCAGGGTCGTGCGCGCGCACCGCCGCCCCCGTGCCGACCAGCCAGCGGCACAGCGCGACGGCGCCGGAGCGACGCAGGGTGTCGGTTCCCGGCTTGTAGGTCAAGCCCCAGATCGCCACGCGCTGGCCGACCGCGTCTTCGTCGCGGGAGGGGTCGGCGAGCAGCGCGGCCAGCTTGCGCCTGGTCCACTGCTTGTGCGCGTCGTTGCCGTTGGCCACGCCCGCGAACACGTGGGCTGGAAGGCCCCTGCGCTTGGCCAGAGCGCGCAGGAAGCCGATGTCGCGGGCCAGCGTTCCCCCGGCGAACGCGTCTCCCGGCCCGAGGTATGCGCGCGGGCCGATGCGCGGCTCGCTCTTGAGCGCGCGGGAGACCTCTTCGGCGTCAGCGCCGACCGACTCGCAGATCGCGGCCACCTCGTTGATGAACGCGACCGACGTGGCCAGGAAGCCGTTGAGCGCGTGCTTGGTCATCTCGGCCGACTCCACCCGCATCCAGCGCACGTCGGCGCGGAACGGCGCGAGCAGCGATGCCAGCTCGTCACGATCGGCCTCGCTGCGGACGCCAGCCACGATGCGGTCGGCCGCCCGGAAGGACTCGAGCGCGACGCCGAGCCGGAGGTTCTCGGGCACGCAGGCGAAGCGCAGGCCGCCATCGCCTCGCCGCTCAGCGCAGCGCTCCTGCAGCCTGGCGATGCTGCCCACCGGCAGCTGCGAGGAGACAACCACGAGCGCTCCAGCCGGCAGCGGCTCCAGCAGCTCGACGGCTCGGGCCATCACCCACTCGACGTCGGCGTCGTCGTCGTCGTCCACGGGGGTGTCGAATGCCACCCACGCGCAGCGCGCGGCAGCGAGCTCGCGCGCGTCGCAGGTGAAGCGCAGGCGCGGCGCGGCTGCGAGCAGCAGCTCTTTCAGCCCGGGCTCGGACACGGGAGGACGCCCGTCGCGCAGCCCCTGCACGACGGCCGGGTCGGGATCGACGCCGATGACGGAGATGCCGGCGTCGGCCAGGCAGGCAGCGGTGACGCTCCCGAGATGCCACAGGCCGATCACCCCGACGGGAGCGGCGTCGCTTGCAACGGTCATCTTTGCCGGTTTACCAGTTGCACTTCCCAGCGCTCGAGACCTGACGCGGTCAGCCCCGAATGCGCCGTGGCAAGCGGCAGCCGGCGCGGCAAGCTCGCGCACCCTGTCTCCAGCTCGTGCCGCCCAGGCTGCCAGAATTGACGGCCTGTGACGGCGAGCGCGCGACATGAGCTGATCCCCCCGCGCGAGGTGGATCCCCGCCAGGAGCTGCCCACTTTGGAGCTCACCGTGCTGGAACGCTGGCGCGAGCGCGACGTGTTCGCGCAGTCGCTGCGCATGCGCGAGGGCGCCCCCCGGTGGGTCTTCTATGAGGGCCCGCCGACGGCCAACGGCCGGCCGGGCTCCCACCACGTGCTGTCGCGCGTGTTCAAGGACATCTACCCGCGCTTTCAGACCATGCGCGGCTACCGGGTGGACCGCAAGGGCGGCTGGGACTGCCACGGGCTGCCGGTGGAGATCGCTGTGGAAGAGCAGCTTGGCATCCACCACAAGTCGGAGATCGAGGATTACGGGATCGCGGCCTTCAACGCCAAGTGCAGGAAGTCGGTGTTCGCCTACCTGCAGGAGTGGGACCGGCTGACCGAGCGGATCGGCTTCTGGGTCGATCTCAAGAACGCATACAGGACGCTGGACGAGAGCTACATCGAGTCGGTCTGGTGGGCGTTGGCGCAGATCAGCGAGCGCGGCCTGCTGTACGAGGGCCACAAGGTTGTGCCCTACTGCCCGCGCTGTGAGACGACGCTGTCCTCGCACGAGGTTGCGCTGGGCTACAGCGACGTGGTGGACCCGAGCGTGTTCCTCGAGCTGCCCGTCACCAGCGGCGAGGAGAAGCTGCTGGTGTGGACAACGACACCGTGGACGCTGCCGGGAAATGTGGCGGTGGCGGTCTCCCCGACGGCCACCTACGCGAAGGTGCGCGTCGATGATGATTATTTCGTCGTCGCCGAGGCTCGTGTGGCGACGGTGCTCGGCGAGGGGTCAGAGATCGTCGAGCGATTCTCGGGCTCGCAACTGATGGAACGGTACGGCTCCTATGAGGGGCCGATCTTCGCGGCGGACGACCGCGAGCCTGGCCCGCTGCCGATCCTGGCGGACGAGTTCGTGACGACAGACGACGGCACGGGGATCGTGCATCTGGCGCCGGCGTTTGGCGAGGACGACTACCGCGTTGCGGGCGCGGCGGGCATCTTCAGGCTCGACGACCCGCATTCGCTGCTCAACCCGGTCAGGCCGGATGGAACGTTCGGGCCGGGTGTGCGCGACCGCGACGGCCGCTCCTACGAGGGTCGGTTCGTGAAGGATCCCGACCTGACCAAGGATCTGATCGAGGATCTGGACGCGCGCGGGCTGCTGCTGCGCGAGGAGTCCTATGAGCACTCCTACCCACACTGCTGGCGCTGCAACACGCCGCTGCTGTACTACGCCAAGAGCTCGTGGTACATCCGCACGACGGCACTGCGCGAGGAGTTGCTGGGGGCGAACGAGACGGTCAACTGGCACCCACCGCACGTCAAGCACGGCCGCTTCGGGGACTGGCTGAAGAACAACGTGGACTGGGCGCTGTCGCGCGAGCGCTACTGGGGCACGCCGCTGCCGGTGTGGCGCTGCGACGAGGGACACGTCCACGTGGTGGGCTCCTTCGCCGAGCTGGCGGAGCGCTCGGGGAGAACCCTGGACGATCACCACCGCCCGTTCGTGGACGAGCTTACGTTCGCGTGCCCGCAGTGCGAGGGGCCGATGCGCCGCGTGCCGGAGGTGATCGACGTGTGGTTCGACTCGGGCGCGATGCCGTTCGCCCAGCACCACTTCCCGTTCGAGAACGCAGAGGAGTTCGAGACTCACTTCCCGGCGGACTTCATCTGCGAGGCGCAGGACCAGACACGCGGCTGGTTCTACTCGCTGCTGGCGGTCGCGCTGTTGACCGGGGTGGGCGGCACGGGCCAGGCTGCGCCGTATCGCAACGTGGTGTGCCTGGGGCTGATCCTCGACGAGGACGGGCAGAAGATGTCCAAGTCCAGGGGCAACACGGTGGAGCCGTGGCAGGTGCTGGACACCTACGGAGCTGACGCGTTTCGCTGGTACTTCTTCACGTCCAAGCAGCCGTGGGACGGCTACCGCTTCTCGGCCGAGACGATCGGCGAGGGGGTGCGCCTGTTCCTCAAGCAGCTGTGGTCTACGTATTACTTCTACGTGCTCTATGCGCAGGCCGCGGCCGGCGAGCTGGAGCAGGCGCAGGGGTCGGCGAGCAGTCCCGACGGCGACCTGGACCGCTGGGCGCTGTCACGCACGGCAGGTACGGCGGCCCTGGTAGCGCAGCGGCTGGACGCCTATGACGTGACGACCGCGGGTCGCGCGATCGCGGATCTGGTCGACGAGCTGTCCAACTGGTACGTGCGCCGCTCGCGCAGGCGCTTCTGGGACGGCGACCCAGCGGCTTTCCAGACGCTGAGGACATGCCTGCTGGCGGTGTCAAAGATGCTGGCCCCGCTGTGCCCGTTCATGGCCGACGAGATCTACGACAACCTGGATGGGACGCTCGAGAGTGTGCACCTGTGCGACTTCCCGTCGCCCGAGGAGATCGGTGCGCGCGACGAGGGCCTCGAGGCCGCGATGTCCGTGGCGCGCGAGACCGTGCGCCTGGGGCTGGGCGCGCGCGGCAAGGCCAAGATCAAGGTGCGCCAGCCATTGGGCGAGGCGGTGGTGGTGGCAGACGGCCGCGAGCGTGTGGCGATCGAGCGTCTGTCAGAGGTCGTGCGCGAGGAGCTCAACGTGCGGCGGGTGCGCTTCGTGGCGGGCGCGGAGGAGCTGGGCGGCTATGAGGTCAAGCCCAACTACAGAACTCTGGGTCCGCTGTTCGGTAAGAACATGCCGCTGGTGGCCGACGCGATCGCGGCGCTCGACCCTGGGCACGTGGTGGCGGCGCTGCGCGAAGGAGGCGAGGTCGGGATCTCGGTCGGCGGACGCGAGCACACGCTGTCGGCTCAGGATCTGCTCGTGACCATGCACGCCCCCGCGGGCTACAGCGTCGAGCGCGAGGGCGCCCACGCGGTCGCGCTGGACCTGGCGATCGACGAGGACCTGCGCCGCGAGGGCCGCGCGAGGGAGATCGTGCACGCGGTCCAGAACGCGCGCAAGACCGCCGGCCTGCAGGTGGAGGACCGGATCGAGCTGGCGCTCGACGGCGACCAGGCCCTGCTGGACGCCGTGCAGGCCCACCGCGACCGCCTCATGGGCGAGACGCTCGCGGTCGCGCTGGATCTGGGAGCGTCAGCCGCCGACGCGGCAGGCGCGATGGACTACACGGAGCAGACTGAGATCGATGGCTTGACGCTGACGATCGCCCTGCGCCGGGTCGAGCGAGGCTGAGACGGCACCTCAGGCCGCGGTGAGCGCCGGCTCCAGCTCGGCCTCGAGCTTCTTCTTGGGATAGGCCCCGACAACAGTCTTGACCGGCTGGCCGGCCTTGAACAGGATCATCGTGGGGATCGACAGGACCTGGAAGCGAGCGGCCGTCTGCGGGTTCTCGTCGATGTCCAGCTTGACGATGCGCAGGTCCGGGCGCTCGGACGCGATCTCCTCGAGCACGGGCGCCACCACCCGGCAGGGGCCGCACCAGGGCGCCCAGAAGTCGACGAGCACCGGGCCGTCGGCCTCGAGAACCTCGGCGTCGAAGTTGGTGTCGGTGATCTGCGTGAGTGTGCCTGCCATGGTTCTCTCCTTGGTCGCTTGCCCCTCACTATACAAAATGAAGGAAGGTCGCCCAAGGGCTTGCGGGCAGCGTGATCACTGGGGCAGCGCGAGCGTTTCGAGCGTCTCGTCGAACCACTTCTGGCTCAGTTCGCCTTCCAGTTCTTCAAAGCGCGCTTCCAGGGCGGCGACGCGCGCGGCCAGGACTCTCTGCGCGGGACCCTCGTAGGGTGCCAGCAGCGCCAGCTTCAGCGGATGCCCTTCGATCGCTTCGACATGCTTGTCGAACTGCGTGGTGGTCGCAGGGATCGCGCTGAAGCCGGTGGCAGCCCACGCGCGCATGTCGCCGCACAGGTCGGGGAGCGCGAGCACGGACAGCTCGTGCAGGCTGGCCGCATAGCCGTCCACGTCTCGCGTGATCGCGGCGTTGCTCCAGCGCAACGGCTTGACGACCCGATCGAACGAGTCGACGATCCTCGCGACAGCGTGGTAGCCGGTCGACCACAGTGCGCCCGCGACCTCGTAGGTCATCGGGTCGGCCGCTTCGTCCTGGATCGAGCCCGCGTCCACCCTCGGGCATTCGCCGGCGTAGCGACGGTTGAGCGCGGCCACGCTGGCATCGATCGTCGTGGGCATGCTCGCGATGGCCGCGCGCAGATCGGTGGATGCGGCGGCGAGATACGCATCGGTTGAGGCGACGTCCCGCGGCGCGGCGACGGCGTCGACAGGCACGAGGAGACCGAGCACCAGCAGCATCGCGAGGATCCCTGCGCGTACGAGCACACCCGCAAGCGTAGACCTTCGCTCACCTGACGATGACGATCCAACCTCCCGAACGGCGCACGATCGGCGGGTGGATGTGGGTGAGCGCGGTGAACAGGTGCGGGGAGACGTAGACCTCGACCAGCGCCGACACCACGAGCACGGGCACGGCCAGCACGACCGTGACCACAGTGGCCGCCAGCAGCTGATCCCACTCGCCGCGGCGGCTGGCCATGATCCAGGCCGCGAGCGGCAGGAACAGCGCGATCAGCTCGGGGATCGCGTGCGGCAGCACGCCCAGCAGCAGTATCCCCGGAGACACCTCCAGGAAGTGCGACACGCCCGCCAGCGCATGCCCGATCAGGTATGCCTGCGCGCTCAGCGAGAAGGCTGTGGCGCAGGCCACGAACACGATCGCAAAGCGCCCGCCGCGCTCGTGCGCCCAGCGCGAGGCGCCGCGCAGATGCCGGGCCTGCAGCGGCAGCGAGCTGCCCGCCATGAAGCCCGCCACGCACGCCATCGCGTGCAACGCCAGCACGAGCAGGTTGCTGGCGAGGACGTGCACGACGTCGCCGCCGTCGCCCACCGCGAACGGCGGCTGCAGCTTGAGCACCTGCTGATAGCCGCGGTCGAGCGACGCGACCGCCCACACCGCGCCCAGCAGTCCCATCGCCGCGACGGCCGAGCCGGCTGCCCAGCGGCCGACCACACGCAGCGGCCTGTGCTGCCATGAACGCAGCGTCGCGCGCGTTTGGTCCATGCCGTGGGCAAACGCGTGGGCCGACGCATCCATCCCCCTCGCATCGGCTCCCGTGCGCGCTATCTGAAGCGCAAGAGCGGCACCAGCCACATGGCCTCTGCGGCGATGCGCCAGGACATCTTGCTGGTGCCCTGCTGGCGGTCGCGAAAGACGATAGGCACCTCCACGACGCGAAAGCCCGCCTGCACGGCGCGGTAGGTGAGCTCGACCTGGAACGCGTAGCCCTGCGAACGGACAGAGTCCAGGTCGATCGCCCGCAACACCTCGCTGCGAAAGCACTTGAAGCCGCCTGTCAGGTCGCGCACCTGCAGGCCAAGCACCAGCCGCGCGTACGTAGAGCCGCCCTCGCTGATGAAGCGCCGCAGCATGCCCCAGTCGCTCACGCCGCCGCCGGGCACGTAGCGCGAGCCCAGCGCCAGGTCCGCACCGCCGCCAGGTGAGCCGCCATCGGTCGACCTGCCGCGGGTCGCCGCCAGCAGCCGCGCGAGGTCGGCGGGGTCGTGGGAGAAGTCGCTGTCCATCTCCATCACGTAGCCCGCCCCGCGCTCCAGCGCGTGGCGAAAGCCCGCCAGGTAGGCCGGCCCGATGCCGTTCTTCTCGTTGCGATGCAGAACTGCAAGCCAGTCGCGCTCGGCCGCCATCTCATCGGCGATCCGCCCCGTCCCATCAGGCGAGCCGTCATCGACGATCAGCACGCGAAACCCGTCCGGGGCTGCCCCCGCGAGCACCTCGCCGGCGGCCGTAACGATCGCCCGCACGTTCTCCGCCTCGTTGTATGTAGGCAGTATCAGCCAGGGCTCGCCGGACATCGAGTGAACGGAACCCTATCCTGGCGCGCTGGCCGACCCGCCTACTGGGGCAGGCTGAGCGTTTCCAGCAGCATGTCGCCCCAGGTCTGCTCGGTCATCGTTTCCATGGCTCCGAGCGTGCTTTCGAGCCTGGCAAAGCGTGCCGCCAGGATACGCTGGGCAGGCCTCTCGTAGGGGGCGAGCAGGCCAAGCGGCGGCGGTTCGCCGTGGATCGCTTCCAGGCGTCGATCGAACTGGACGGTGGCCGCAGGGATCGTCTCGAAGCCGCTGGCGCTCCATGCGCGTACGTCGACGCAGAGGTCGGGCAGCGGCAGTTCGGAGAGCTCCCTCAGGCTGCTCACATAGCCTGCAAGGTCGCGTGCGATCCTGGCGTCGCTCCAGCGCAGCGGCTCGACGGCTCGCGCGAACACCTGGATGATCCTGG
Organism: uncultured Solirubrobacteraceae bacterium; assembly: GCA_963745375.1. GTDB lineage: Bacteria > Actinomycetota > Thermoleophilia > Solirubrobacterales > Solirubrobacteraceae > Palsa-744. The sequence goes on from CAVUXA010000008.1 coordinate 240,947, forward strand.
CGTCGGAGCGAAAGGAGGTCGCCCAAGCGGCGCCCGCGAGCTCTAAGACGAAGGGGTTCTGCCGGCCGTCCACTGGCGCCCCTGCCCCAGCCCCGGGGCATTCGGCGGCATATTGGCCGTTGAGCGCGTCGATGCTGGCCTGCACGTTGGTGTGCATGCTGGCGATGGTGGCGCGCAGCTCGGTGTCAGCGGCTACGAGATATGCGCTCGTGGAGGACGTGTCTCGCGGCGCGGCCGCAGCACTGGCGGGCGTAAGGCACAGCACACACATCGCTGCGAGCATTGCAACATGCGTGCGCACGCCTGCGAGTATAGATATCCCTACTCAACGGGCATGATCCAATATCCTGAACTATCTGGGCGGGACGTCGGGTGAGGGAACCTGCTCCGGTGGTGCCCGACCCGTCCAACGCCGCCATCGCCGACGCCCTGGAGGAGCTCGGCGACCTGTACGAGCTCGACGGCGCGATCGTCCACCGGGTGGTCGCCTACCGGACCGCAGCCAAGGCGGTGCGCGAGGCGTCCGTGTCGGTCGCCGCGCTCGCCCGCGAGGGCCGCGCCACCGAGCTTCCGGGCATCGGCAAGACGCTGCAGGAGAAGATCCTCGCGCTCGTCGAAACCGGCACGATCCCTGCCGCGGAGCGGCTGCGCGCCAAGTTCCCCCCGGGCCTGATCGCGATCACCCGCCTGCCCGGCCTGGGCGCCAAGCGCGCCCGGCTGCTGCACTCAGAGCTCGGCATCGACTCGCCCCAGGCGCTGCGCCAGGCTGCTCTGGACGAGCGCCTGCGCACCGTGCGCGGGCTGGGGCCCAAGCTCGAGGCAAGCGTGCTGGCCGCCCTCGACTCTCCCGACTCCCAGCCACCCCCGCGCGCCGCGCCGCGCACGCTGCTGCCGCGCGCGATCGAGATCGGCGAGGCGCTCGTCGCCGGGCTGACGGCGCTTGCGGGCGAGGGAGCGCACATCCAGCTGGCCGGCTCGGTTCGTCGCCAGGCGGACTCGGTCAAGGACATCGACATCGTCGCCACCACCACCCGGGTGGGTGGGCCTCAGATCCTGGCCAAGAGCCTGGCCCGCCTGCCTGAGATCGAGAGCTCGAGTGCGGCCGGCAAGGCGGGCGCGCGGGCGCGCACGCACTCGGGCGTCAACGTCGACCTGCGCATCGCAAAGCCGGCGCAGCTTGGCAACCTGCTCCAGCACTTCACCGGCTCGGGCACCCACAACGCCGCTTTGCGCGAAGCAGCGGTGCGCCGTGGCCTGCACGTGTCCGAGTACGGCATCCTCGACGACGCCACCGGCATCACACACACGTGCGCGACCGAGCAGGAGGTGTACGAGCGCCTCGGCATGGCCTACATCGAGCCCGAGCTGCGCGAGAACCGCGGCGAGCTTGACGCCGCGCGCGCCGGTCGGCTGCCGCAGCTGATCACGCTGGAGGACATCCGCGGCGACCTGCACAGCCACACGATCGCATCGGACGGCCACAACACGATCGAGGAGATGGGCCTGGCGGCGCGCGAGCGCGGCTACGAGTACCTGGCGATCACCGACCACTCCGCCTCGCACGGCTTCGGCAACGACGTCTCGCCCGAGCAGCTGCGCCGCCAGATCGAGCTGGTTAGCGAGGCCAACGACCGTGTGCACGGAATCGAGCTGCTGGCGGGCAGCGAGGTCAACATCCTGCCCGACGGCTCGCTCGACTACGAGGACGAGCTGCTGGGGGAGCTCAACTGGGTGATCGCAAGCGTGCACACGTCCTTCTCGATGGGTGAGCAGAAGATGACCGAGCGCGTGATCGCCGCGATCGAGCATCCGCTAGTGCGCGCCATCGGCCACCCCACCGGTCGCCTGATCGAGCGCCGCGCCCCCTACGCCATCGACCTGGACGCGGTGTTCGCGGCGGCCGCACGCACGGGCACTCTGCTGGAGATCAACGCCAACCCCGACCGCCGCGACCTGTCAGACGTCCATGCGCGCGCCGCCGCCCGCGCCGGTGTCCAGCTCGTGATCGACTCGGACGCCCACCGCACGCGCACGCTGGCGAACATGCGCTGGGGGGTGGCAACGGCGCGCCGCGCGTGGCTGACTGGCGGGGACGTGGCAAACACGCTGCCGTGGTCCAAGCTGGCGCGAATCCGCGGACAACAGGCACGCGGATGAGAGTCACCTGCGCCGCTCGGCCTCAGCGAATGTGCCGGGATCGTCAGAAGCCGGGTCGACGCGTGGGGCAGTCAAAGGCAAGCTTGCCGGCAGCGGCGTCATATCGAACCACCCATACGCCCGTGCCGTCGCTCAGCCGCGCGCACGGCTGAGTGGTGCGGGCCGTCACCGGTTCGTGGACCAGCGTCACCGCGTTCGCCGAGCCGCTGTATTCGAGTCCCCTGGAGATAACGGGCTCGAGCTCGGCTATCAGCGCCAGCGGTAAGAGGCCTTCGAAGGAGAAGTCTGGCTGCTCACTCTGAGCGAGGCTCCAGACGACGGTGCGCACGCCTTCACGATGCAGCGCGTCGAGCAGGCCCGGTATGTCGCCGTCGCGCTGTGGAGCTGCGACCAGGAAGCCCGCCGTCGCGTACAGGACCACGCGATCAGGGAGCTGTTGGGTTGAGGGCAACGCCCGCGCCAACGCAACTTTCACTTCCTGCCCCACGCCAAAGTTGATGCCAAGGGTGTTCGCGCCGACACCGATCGCCAGCAGAGCAATCGCGCCAAGGCGAGCCATGCGCGGCACGTGCGTGATCCAACCGGTGCCGATGACCGCCGTGTAGGCGAGCAGCGGCATGCCGTAGCGGATGTCGTGATGGGGTGTGAGTGTAATCGCCATCCACGCCGCGACGGCCCCTCCGAGAAGCTCAAGCTGCGCCACCGGCCGGCCGCCGCTGCGCACGAGTCCGATCAACATCCAAACAGCACCACCAACGGCCAGTATGAACAGGGGTGCGAGGAGCTGCGAGTTCAATACGCTCCAGAAATACCAAAGGAGATTGTCAGTCGAGAGCGTAGGGGGAAGGTTCCCTGGAACGGCCCCGGACCCATTCCCACCCAGTTCGAGCAGTCGTCCCAGTTCTGCGAAATGAATCGCATACCATGGGGCGCCTACAACAACCGCAACTGCACAGAAGACACAGAGTCCACGCAGGTTTCGCCAGCCCCCACAACCGATCACGATGACGATCAGGCCGACCAAGAACAGCGGGAACTGTGACTTCATATTGACGCCGAGCCCGACTGCGAGCCCTGCAAGGCCCGACATGCCACGACGGCTGAAATGGTCGCTTGCGAGGATCAGCCAGATTGATACTGCAACCAGAGCCGTCAGCGGGGCATCGAGCATGAAGACGTGGAACTGTGCGATGAGCAGCGGTGAGCCGAGCACAAAGACAACCGCGAACATCCCTGCAATGTCCCCAAACAGATGACGCCCAGCCCGGTAGCAGCCGAGCGCCAGCAGTGGGACAAAGACGAGGTTCTCCCCAATGATCGGTGAGGCGACATTTACACCCCCAATGAACGTGGCGAGGGCACCGACGACACCACCGAGGATCGGATAGATCGATTCCTGGGTGAAAGGCTCGAGCAGCTTTCCGGCTGCGATCATCTTATGATATTCAAACGCGGTGTGCAGATGAACGCCGGCGTCGAATACCGGAATGCTGCGATCCTGGGTCAACCACCAGCAGGTGACCGCGATGAACGCGGCAACGATGCCGACCGCGCCCCACGCGGGAGCGCTCGGGCGTCCGACGCGACGACTATGGACCAGCAGAGCTCGGGCATCCAGCGTCGACACGATGCGCGGCCACGCGCGAAGACGAGGGCCGCGACGAGCCGAGGGGTTGACCTGACCGGGCGCCGACATCAGTGACCCGAACGTAACCCACGGCGTTTTTAAAAGCCAGCAAATCCTGTGATTACGGCGTCATTGTCTCCGATTCACTCCGCGCGCTCGGCGAGCAGGCGCGGCAGCACGCGCTGCACGACGAGCGTGTCCGTCGCGTCGCGGCCGAATGGAGCAAGTGCCCGCAGAGCGCGCTGGGTGTAGTCGGGCAGGGGCGCCTCCAGGGCGACACGCAGGGCGTCGTTGAGGTCCTCGCTGACGAGGCGGGGGTCGAGCGCGCGGGCAATCGGCAGCGCCACGTAGGGACCCGGAGCGGGGGTGGTCACGAGCAGGCAGCCGTCGGCCAGGGCCTCCAGCTGGGCGATTCCATAGTCCTCGCGTCGCGGCGCGCACAGAAACACGCGCGCGCGACGCAACAGCGCGCGATAGCGCTCTGTTGACAAGGCGCCCACGACCCGCACGCCCTCCTCCCCCTCGAGGTCGAAGCCGGCCAGGCGCAGCTCCTCGGGCGACGCCCCGGCCACGACGAGCTCGGCAGACGCCGCCGTCGCACTCGCACCTGCTTCTGTGCCCGCGGCGAGCTCGTCCCCGGCCAGCTCGCCGCGCACGCTCCGCCAGGCCGCCAGCACGCGCTCGAGGCCCTTCTTGGCGGGGTTGGCCGCATAGGTGATCGCCGCGATGTCCCGCGTCGGCTCGGCCGGCCCGGACGGCTGCACCGGCACCGGCAGCACGATCGCGCGATCACCGCCTACAGCGCTCGCCGGCGCCTCGCGCACCCCCCCCTCGCTCCACGGCAGCAGCAACGGCGCCTGGCGCAGCTTGCGCCGCTCGAGCGGGCGCTGCCACAGGCCGTCGCGGCCCGGCCGGTTGCCGGCGGCGGTGGCGTCGAAGCGGATTGCGCCCGGTCGCGGCCACAGCAGCGCGGCGGTCGTGCTCGAGTACACGATCGCGCGCGGCGGGGACCGCTGCAGCTGGCGCAGCATGTGGGCGGCCGCCGCCCGCGCGGCTCGCGCCCAGACAAGGTCGGTGAGCATCATGGTGCGGATCGCCGTGGGCGGATACGGACGTGCGAGCGCCACGTTGGCGCCCGCTCGCCGCAGCGAGTCCTCGAGCTCTTCGTCGGCCGTGCGCAGCCCTTCGGTCGAGCCGAGCGAGACGATCAGCACGTCGACCGCGCGGGGAGCCGGCATGTCAGCTGACGGCGCCGTTGACCCGCTCGGGCCGCAATGCCTTGAAGCCGGGCGCGCGCACGAGCTCCATCGCTCGCACGGGCGAGGTGCGGCGCACGTAGAAGGCCGCCCCGTCGCGCTCCTCGATTGCCTCCACCGCAGCGTCCTGGCGCCGCCAGGCCAGCGCCCAGATGATCGCGAAGCCCGCCGCGATGCCGGGGATCTGGGGAGCCAGGAACGCGAGTCCTCCGGACAGAACCGTGACCAGCAGCAGCGGCCACAGCCGATTGAGCAGGATCGCGCTCGGGTGATGCTCGGGCAGCGTGGTGCTGGCCTTGGCGCTGGCCAGCAGACGCGCGATCGGGGGAGTCGTCTGCGCGCGCCTGCCCAGGCGCAGGCCGACCGCGGTCGCGAGCGCCCACCAGCCGATCGCCACGAACACGAGCGATTTTTCGGAGCTCTCACCCGCGGCGAGCACGGTGATGGCGGCGAGCGCGGTGGCCGCGGCCGCGCTGAGGAGAACCGCTGTCCTGAGGAAGTCGACGAAGCGCACGGCGCTACAGCAGCGCCTCTAGCACTCCGCGCACGCCGCCGGGGCCGTCGACCGTCAGGTCGGCCTCCTCGGCCAGCTCGGGAGGCGCTTCGTCAGAGCTCACCGCCACGCACACCGCACTGGCCAGCGACCCCGACTGCACGAGCTCGCGCAGGCCGCGGAAGGCGTCGAGGTCTGTGGTGTCGTCGCCCACGTACAGCGCCGCATCGACAGACGCTCCACGCAGCAGTGCGGCGATACCCAGGCCCTTGTCGAAGGTCACCGGCGGGCGCACCTCGAGCACCTTGCGCCCCCAGTGGACTGCAAAGCCCTCCTGTTCGGCCTGGGCTGCGATCTCACGTACGGCCACCGCGGCGGCCTCCTCGTCGGGAGCGCCGCGCCAGTGAAACGCGGCGATCGCGTCCTTGTCCTCGCTGCGCACGCGGATGCGCTGGTGCTCGGGCGTGTACACGCGCGCAGCAAACGCGCGCACGCGAGCCGTCCAGTCGGCGAAGCCCGGGTCGACTTCCGGGCGCGCGGCCCTTGGGCGCAGCAGCTCGCCACCGTGGTTGCCCACATACGCGATCGTCCCGATCGCCACGATCTGGCGCGCGGTGACGGCGCGGCGGCCGCTCACGCAGCCGACCATGCGGTAGCGCCGGGCGATCTCGATCAGCAGCGTGCGGGTGGCCTCGGGCACGTGCGCGTCAGCCGCGTGGCGGACGATCGGCGCGAGGGTGCCATCGATGTCGAGCAGCACCGCTGAGCGGTCGGGGTCGGCGCGGATCGGCTCGAGCGCCTCCACGAGCGTTGCAGCTGGGGACACACGTCTAGTATGGCGCTCACCGTGGCCCATCCGTACCCTCGTGCACGCCGCCGCTGAGTCTCGTGCACGCCGCCGCTGAGGTGTCGCTCGGCCGCCCCGTGAGGCTGATGGCGATTGGCACGCTGGCGGGCCTGTTCAGCGGCCTGTTCGGCGTGGGCGGCGGCAGCGTGATCGTTCCGCTGCTGGTGCTGTGGCTGGGCTATGACGAGCGCTCCGCCACCGCCACCTCGCTCGCCGCGATCGTGTTCATCGCGGGCTTCGCCGCCGCCACGCAGGGGCTGTACGGCAACGTGAACGTGTCCGACGCGCTGCTCATCGGCGTGCCTGCGGTCGCCGGCGTGCTGCTGGGCGCGCACCTGCAACAACGGTTGCACACGCGCGCGATCGCGCTGCTGTTCGCGGTCGTGCTCGTGGCCAGCGCCGCCGAGCTGGTCGTGCAGTGATCGGCGCGATCGCCATCGGGCTCGCCGGCGGGGTGATCGCCGGCCTGTTGGGCGTCGGCGGCGGCGTCCTGTTCGTGCCCGGCCTGGTCATCTTCCTGAGCCTCAACCAGCATCACGCCGAGGCCACCTCGCTGCTGGCGATCGTCCCGGTGGCCGCGGTGGGCGCCTACAGGCACGACCGCTATGGCAACGTGCGCCGGGCAGACGCGCTGCTGCTGGGCGTTCTGTCCCTGGCCGGCGCGGCGGGCGGAGTGGCGCTCGCCAACGCGCTCTCAGGCGCGCTCCTGCGCGACGCCTTCGCAGCGCTGATGGTGATCGTCGCCGTCCAGCTGGCCCACCGTGCTCTGCGGAGCTAGACTGAGGAGACACATGGGCCTCGACAACCCCCTACACATAGCTTTCCTGGTTGTGATCCTGCTGCTCCTGTTCGGCGCCAGGCGGCTGCCGGAGATCGGGCGCTCACTGGGCAGTGGCATGCGTGAGTTCAAGCAGGCGGTCACGGGCGACGGCGGCGCCACCCAGTCGGCTGCCCAGCCGGCGCTCACCCAGGCCGCCCAGCAGCCGCCACCGGCGCCTGTCGATCAGCCCATCGCGGCGCAGCCAGCCGGCGCACAGGCCCCGGCTGCCGCACACGCGCAGGCTCCGACAGAGCCCACGCCCCAGGCTTAGGTCCGCTCGGCCGCGAGCACCGCCGGGCGCGCCTCCTGCAGCAGCGGCGCGCCGCAGTGCCAGCAGTAGGCCGCGCCGCGGCTGTGCACCGCGCCGCACGAGCGGCACTGGCCGTGGATGCCTGCCTCGGCGTCTGACAGCAGCCGCTGCACCTCGCCCAGCTGGCCGTCGACCTCCTGCAGCTCCGCCGCCTTGCGCGCGATCACGTCCAAGCGGTAGTGGTCGCGGATGGCCATCTCATAGGCCAGGCCGCCGAGGTCCCAGGTAAGCGCGGCCACGCGCTCGGCCAGCTCCAGCCGGCGGCTGCGCAGCTGCGACATCGAACCCTCGATCGCCACCGCGCTCATCAGCCGCCGCCCGTTTCGATCGGCTGTTCGCCCAGCGCGTTGACTTCTTCCTCGTGCTTCTTGCCAGTCGAGCTGCCCAGTTTCTTGAGTTTGGTAGAGCTCGGTTTGACGACCGTCGCGTGTTCCACTTTGGCCGCCTGCTGTTTTTCGGCTTTGGCTTCCTTGGCGACTTCTTCGGCTTCTGCCTTGGGGCTGGACTTGGCGGCCGCCGTCGGCGAGCTGGCCGCGGGCGTGGTGGACGTCGGGGCGGTGCTCGTCGCGGCCGCGCCCGTGCCGGCGCCGAGGCCTTCCACTTTGATGATTTGTGTTGGGGTTGCCGGTGTCGATTTGCCCTGCGTGACCCAGTGGCCGACCAGCAGCCCCGCAATCAGCGCCAGCAGCAGCACCGACGCGACCGCGAACAGCGGCGTGTAGCGACGCAGCCACGCCGGCGAGCCGGACGGCTCGAGCAGCGGGGCGTAGGTCACCGGGGTCGTGGCCAGCGCGCCCGGCGCAGACTGCTGGCGCTCTGACTGCAGCACGTCCAGGAAGGCCAGGCGCACGGGAGAGACCGGCTGCCCGCAGGCCAGGCAGTAGCGCTGGTCTGCCACCAGCGGCGCTGAGCAGTTGGCGCAGGTGGGGCTCTCGGCGGGCACCGGCGCGAGGTTACCCCTCGCGCTCACCTCGAGGCCTCGCGCATGCGGGAGCGGGCGGGGCTCACCAGGGGGCGCCGCGCGCGGGTGGGGCGCGGGGGGCTCACCCGAACGCTCCGCTGACGTAGTCGCGCGTGCGCGTCGCGCGGGGTTCCTCGAAGACCTCGTTGGTGGTGCCGTACTCGATCAGGTCGCCGAGGTACATGAACGCGACCTTGTCGGCCACACGGTGGGCCTGGGCGAGGTTGTGGGTGACGATCACCACCGCCAGTTCGCGGCGAAGCTCGTGGATCAGCTCCTCGATCACGCCCGTGGAGATCGGGTCCAGCGCGCTGCACGGCTCGTCCATCAGCAGGACCTCCGGTCGCAGGGCGATCGCGCGGGCGATGCACAGGCGCTGCTGCTGGCCACCGGACAGGCGCAGCGCGGGGCGGTCGAGGTCGTCGGCGACCTCGTCGTACAGGCCTGCCCTGCGCAGCGCGTCGATCACCAGCGGTTCCAGCGCGCGCTTGCCCGGGCGCTTGCGCGACTGCTCGCGCAGGGCGAACGCGACGTTGTCGAAGACCGACATCGGAAAGGGGTTGGGCTGCTGGAAGACCATCGCCACGCGCGAGCGCAGCGTGGTGTCGACGAGGTCGTGGATGTCCTCGCCGTCGAGCAGGATGTCGCCCGAGCGCGACGCGCTGGCGGTCAGCTCGGTCAGGCGGTTGAGCGTGCGCAAAAGCGTCGTCTTGCCACACCCCGACGGCCCGATCAGCGCCAGCACCTCGCCCTGGTGGATCGACAGCGAGACCGACTTGACGGCCTCCTTGTCGCCATAGGCGACGCTCACGTCGCGCAGGCTCAGGCGCTCGGGCCCGGCTGCGCCGGGAGCGAGCCTGACCGCCTCGCGGTGCTCCTGCGGGCGCGCCGGCGTGGGCGGACGGTCGAGCACGATCGTGCGCACGGGCGGCACCGTGCCGGCGAGCGGCTGCGCGAAGGCGCCTGCGGCGGTCAGAGGCTGCGGGCGCTCGCCGGTGGAGTCCTCCTCCTGACGGCCGTCCGCAGCGAAGCTGAAGGGGTCGAGCACCATCTCCTCAGGCGTCATCGGACACTTTCTCAATCAACTTGACGTTCTCAATCGGCTTGACAATGGCCATCAGAACACTGAGGTTAGCGCCCTGACAAGCCTTTTACAAGGGCGCCGCACGCGTCGCGAACGCCCGAAACACGAGACATAAAGAAAAATCCTTTATGTTGTTGCTTGCTAACATGGAATCTGTAATGTCTGCGCCTTTGGGGAAGAACCCTTTTCGCCCCGGGGTGGGGACGAAGCCGCTGTACCTGGCGGGCAGGGATCAATCATTGCGACGCTTCAAGTCGGTCCTTCGCGCCGCTCCCGAGCAGCCGGCCAACATGCGACTGACAGGACTTCGCGGCGTCGGCAAGACCGTGCTGCTCGGCGAGTTTCGCGCGGTGGCCCAGGAGCTGGATTGGGCTACCGCATTCCTTGAGCTACAACCTGGCCACAACACAGACGACGCGGTGTCGGCAGCCTTGACGGCCACGCTGAGGGCCGTACGCGAGGAGATCTCTCGGGTGGAGAGGCTCAAAAGCGCTGTCGGCGGGGCAACGCGCAAGGTGGGAACGCTCGGCATTGAGTGGGGGGAGTTCCGCATGACCTACGAGCCCGGTGCAAGCCCGTCGCGCGAGGATCTGTCGCGCGCTCTGTTCGAGACCGTCGACAGCGTCGTCTCGCACGGCAGGGACGGCCTGATGCTTCTACTCGACGAGGTCCAGGTGATCCGCGACGAGACCCGCGCATCCGGCCAACACCCCTTGTCGATGCTCATAGCCGCCGTGTCGTCGCTGCAGAAGGCCGAATTGCCGATCGGGATGGTGCTCTGCGGACTGCCGACACTTACCGGCAACCTTCTTCGGGCTCGCTCCTACACGGAGAGGATGTTCAGGGGCGACGAGATCGGGTCGCTAGGGCCTGACGATGCGAAGGATGCTCTGATCCGTCCGCTGAGCGGGTCCGGCGTGGTGCCCGAGCCTGGTCTCGTCGCGCGCGTCGTCGAGGAAGTCGAGGGCTATCCGTACTTCTTGCAGCTATGGGGCGCCGAGCTGTGGGACGCGGCCGATGCCGCGGAAGTAGATCGATTCAGCGAGCAACTCCTCGCCGCGGCCCGTCCCGAGATCTACCGCCGGCTCGACCTCGACTTCTACGATCCGCGAGTCGCGACCCTCACGCCGGCCGAGCAGGATGTGCTGCTCGCGAGCGCCGACTGCGCCTATCCCCCGCTGGTGGTCGCCGATCTGAACGAGGCAATCAGCAAGACCCCAGGCAACATCAACGTGCTGCTCGGACGGCTCGTCGACGGCGGCGTGCTCTACAGAGTCAGAAAGGGTCAGTACGAATACACCGCTCCGAAGTTCAGGGACTTCCTGCTTCGGCGCGTCAACGACACGAGCACGACTACGTAGCGTCCGTCCCACACAACCGCGCCGGCGAGACGCCTGTGCTGCCGTCACACGACCGCGCCGGCCACGGTCATGCCCGAGGCGCTCATGTTGGCGCGGCCGATCCGGTCGACGATCACGTTCAGCGCGAGCACGAACAGCAGCAGCACGAACGCGGCCGCGTAGGCCTTCTGCGGGGCGGCGCCTTCTCCCGCCGGCGAGACTTCGTAGACGTAGCTGGTCAGCGCCGAGCCGGTGCCGCGCAGGATGTTCAGGCCGGGGACGCCGCCCTGGGCGTCGAAGCGCAGGCCGCCGAGCAGCAGCAGCACGATCGCGGTGGAGCCGATGATGCGGCTCATGCCGAGCGTCACGCCGGTGGCGATGTTCGAGCGCACCGCCGGCACGAGCACGCGGCGGATGGTCGCGATGCGCGTCTTGCCCAGCGCGAAGGCCGCCTCGCGCATGTGCGCCGGCACCGCCTGCAGCCCGTCGCGCGAGGCCGCGTAGATTGGCGGCAGGGCCAGCAGCGACATCATCGCGCCCGCCGCAAAGAACGAGCGCCCGTACACGCCGCCCGCTTCCGCGCGAAACGACAGCGGCGCGAGGATGCCCAGCTGGAAGATCGCCAGGCCGAACAGCGCGATCACGATGTCCGGCGTGCCCGCGATCACCTCGATCGAGGACTCGACCGCGCGCGCCAGCCAGCTCGGGCGCCCATACTCCGCCACCCACACCGCACAGCCGAGCGCCAGCGGCAGCGCCAGCACGACGCCGATCAGCGTCAGCAGCAGCGTGCCCAGTAGCGGGTCCAGCAGGCCCCCCGAGACGGCCGCACCCGAGCTTTCGCTGATGTCAGGACGGGTGAATATCAGACTGGGCCGCAGGTATTGGATGCCGCGGTAGCCCATGTAGATGACGATCGCCGCCGCGATCGCGCACAGCGCCAGGCCAGCGCCCCACGCGCACACGAGCACCAGGCGATCGCTCCAGCGCCACGTCCACGGGGATGAGCGCCGGCCACGGCCGCCGGGGCGGCGGGCACCAGGTCGACGAGACCCGGGGGGGTGGGCTCTCGATCCGCCGGGCGGCGAGCCGCCGGGGTGGGGTGCGTCGGGGAGGTAGGTGCTCATCGTCTCGGCTCGCTCATCATCCGCGGGTCTGGTACTTGCGCAGCGGGAGCTTGATCAGGTAGCCGCCGACCGACAGGGCAAACGCGCTGAACAGCAGCAGCCACGCGATCGCGTACAGGCCCGCGCGCAGCGCCGGGGCGGCTATGCCTTCGTGGAAGTCCACGATCGTGGACGCGACCGTGCGCAAGGGCTCGAAGAAGAAGACCGGCACCCCGTGGGAGAGGCTTGGGTTGAAGAAGCGCCCGCCTGAGACCATCTGGATCATGACCGCCTCGCCCAGCGCGCGGGCGGTCGCGAGCACGGCAGCAGCCACGATCGCCGGGCGAACCGCGCGCAGGGTCACCGCGAGCACCGCGCGCAGGGGGTGCAGGCCAAGCGCGACCGCCCCCTCTCGCCAGGACACCGGCACGGAGGCGAGCGCCTCGCACGTCAGCGCGATCATGATCGGCGTGATCATCACCGTGAGGATCACCACCGTCACGCCCAGGCCCGCTCCGGTCAGCTCGACCGTGCTCGCCAGCGAGGCCTTCTCCGGCGCGGTGATCAGGTGCTGGTCGACGAACGGCACGAGCACGAGGATGCCGATCAGCCCGTACACCACCGACGGCACCGACGCGAGCAGGCGGATCACCGGGACCGCCACCGCGCGCAGTCGCGGCGAGGCGAGCTCGACGATGAATATCGACGAGAGCACCGCGATAGCCAGCCCCAGCACGACCGCGATGCCCGTGGTGATCAGCGTGCCGTAAATGATCGGCCACGCGCGCAGGTGATAGTCCGACGCGGCCGGGTGCACGCTTGCGGCCTGCATTTGCGCGAACTGCGATTCCAAGTGCCCGCCCGGGGCGAGCCAGGACAGGCCGTTGTGGGCGAAGATCGGCCAGGCACGGATCGTGACGAACACAATGATCCCAACGATGATCACCCCTACGAGCAGCGACACCGCGCGGAGCAGGCGCTCGGCGCGCTGGTCGGGCCAGGGACTGCGTAGCCATTCCATTGGCCTGTGGAGCCGCTCCATCGGTCAGGGCCTCCGGAGCGGCTCCACCAGCCAGGGTCTGCGTACTCGCTCCAGCACGGCTACCCGCTGATCGGGATCCACTGGCTGGAGATGATTTTCTTCGTTGCAGGCGAGCTTTTGATCCAGCCGATGAACGCGGATGCCGCGCCCTTGGCCGGGCCCTTGGTCACCTCGTAGAAGCGCGCGATGCCCGCGTACTGGCCGGACACTGCGGTCGACAGGTTGCAGGGCACGCCGTTGTAGCCCACCACGTTCACGCCGCCGAGGCCGGCCTGGTAGTTGGACACGAAGCCGATCGAGCTGGGGTCGTTCTCCACCTGCTGCTTGAGCAGGCCCTCGGAGGCCTCTTCGCTGGCGATGCTTGCCACTTTCTTGCCTTCCAGCAGCAGCGTCTGGAAGCTCGTCAGCACGCCCGCCACCGACGTGCGGCTGATCAGGTCGATCGGTCCGCTCGCGGTCGCACCCGGGACCTGGCTCCAGTTGCGCGTCTTGCCGGTGAAGATCGACACCGCCTGCGCTGCCGTCAGATTGCTGAGCGTGTTGGTTTTGTTGGTGATCATGCAGATGGCGTAACGGGCGACCGGGTAGAAGACCAGGCCCCCCGGGTCGGTCTGCAGCGGGTCGCGCGAGACGTCCGCGATCGTCACGCGGCCGGCCGCAACGTCGTTGATGCCCACGGTCGCTCCGCCCTGGGTGATCTTGAACTTGACCTTGCCCGGGTGGGTCTTTACATACTTGGCCGCGAGCAGCGACACGAGCGGGAACGACGCGGTAGCGCCACTGATGGTTACGACGCTCGTCGCGCTGGCGACCGCGGGCGCCGCTACCCCGAGCACGCCAGCCACCGCAAAGGCGACGGAGAGACGGCGGATTCGATTCATTGGAAGGTGCTCCGTTTCAAATCGGTTGACAAATAGTTGACATCAGCGGAGGGCGACAATAGCATATCCCTATAGACCTGATCGAGATTAGCTATTTTATTGGAGAAGTCCGGAACCTCCGACGCCATGGACAACACGCCCGAGCAACCAAAGTCGCCCTCCCAGGAGCAAGAGTCGCCTCATGAGGAGCCAAAGCCGACCCGCGGGAGACGAGAGCCGCCCCTCAGGGCGGGGAGGTCTCCCTTTCTTGCACCCTCGCCGCGCGTGACCGCGGTGCTGGCCGCTGCGATGCTGGCGGTCGGCGTGGCCGTCGGCGCAGCGATTGGGCCCGCGCCCAGCGCCTCCTTCGCGGGGTCCTCTGGCCTGCCGCTGCCCGTGCTGCTGCGAATGCTCGGCGTAGGCGCCCCGCGCCAGAGCGCGACGGGCACAGCCAGCGTCCAGCCGCCGCCGGTAGCGGAAACCGCCACGCCGACTCCCGCCAGGCGTCGGCGCAGGCACATCAAAGCGGCGGCGACAAGCCCAGCGAGCACAACCGTGCCCAGTTCGGAAACGAGCGCGCCAGCGGAAGCCGCGCCCACGTCGACGCCCACGCCAACCGGCAAGGGCAACGCGAGCACGCTCCCGCCAGTGACCAAAGTGTGGCTGATCGAGCTGTCCGGCTCGAGCTTCGGCGAAGCGGCCGCCCAGCCCTCCGCCGCGCCCTACATCGACACGCAGGCCCTGCACCAAGGCACGCTGCTGAGCGGTTGGTCGGCGCTCGACGCCAGCACGTTCGCCAACGACGCCGCGCTGATCTCAAGCTCGCCGCCGCAGCTGCTCGACACGATCGTCCAGCCGCCCTGCGGGGAAGGCGCCGCCGCGGCTCAATGCGCGCCCGACACCCCCGGCGGGACCAAGGCGGCCGACGAATTCCTCGGACAGGTACTGCCCACGATCACCGCCACCGGGCCCTATCGCGAAAACGGCCTGATCGTGGTCACCTTCGCCACCGTCGCGTCCGCCACCGCCACCGGCCTGCCCAGCGGCGCGACCACAGCCACGCTCACCTCCCAGCCGCCCGCCGGCGCGCTGCTGATCTCACCCTTCATCACGGCCGGGGCGCGGTCGTCGATCGCTTTCACACCCCAGTCCCCCGCACAAAGTTTGGAAAAGCTACTGCGCGACAACCGTACGAAGTAATAAAAAAAACACCACAAACCAATGAACGGAGAACCGTTGCACCTATCTCAAACAGCCCACCGCACCGCCGCATGGTGGCTGGCCGCAATCGTGGGCTGCCTTGCCCTGCTGCTTGCCGCGCCGGCCGTCAGCCATGCCGAAGAAACAAACCCCAACAACTACAACTGCCTCGGCCACACCGCGCCCGGCAAGCCCGAAACAGGAAGCGAAGAACAGCAGGTCACATACGTGTTCTACTGCACCGGGCCGATCACCGGCTATCAGCTGCAGTCACAGATTCCCATCACGGGCGTCCAGGGCCAGCCGCTGGTCACAAACATGCAGGGCAACGCGCTCACCGACACGTTCTCCTGTTCAGGTGAAGTGCCCGGTTGGGCCGACAACTGCGTCGGATCCACCAAAGGCGGCTATGAGACGATCACCGGACAGTTCGCCATCGGCACCAAGATCTGCAAGGAGCCGCGCGTCGACCCGCTGTTGACCGTCACCTACGCCTACCTCGAAAAAGGTGTAGTCACGCAGGCCATCTCCGGACCGTTCGACCTCGGGCGTCCGATCGGTTGCCACTCAGACGGGCTGTCCGGGTTCGATCGGCTCAACCCCAAGCCGGAAACGCACAAGAAGGCCAAGGGTGGCAAGGGGCACGGAAAGAGCAAGGGCAAGAAGAAGGGCGGGAAGAAGAAGTAGGAACAGGCCCTGACTCACCATGCCATCACCACGCGGGGCCCGTCGCACATCCGCCAGCGACGCGCCCCGCGTGGGACCTCGGGCCTGCCACCATAGAGCGATGGCAACTATCAAAGCCCAGGATGTCCGAATTCCCCGCCACGCACGAGAGGCTGTGGCCCAACATGAGGATGTCGTGGTCATGAACCGCGGGCAATGCGCGAACCGCAACGGTACGGTCCGCGTGGCATTACGCCGAGCCTGACGACGCTCCACGTCTGGTCACGGCGTTCCCAACGCCCTAACATGAACCTCATGCCGGCCACACGCGAGATCACCCTCTACGACACCGTCGAGCTGACAGTCGACGTCGAAACAGCGCCCGCCGGCGCCAGAGGCGGAGTAGTCGAGCTACTCGACGGCGACAAGGCGATGGTCGAGGTTACGACCATGCCCTCCGAGCCGCTGCTCGACCGTATCGTTGTTGTGCCGCTCGCGAAGCTCCGTCGCGTCAGCTGATCAGCAGCCAGCAGTCATATTGCTAAGCGCCGCGCCTGTACGCTCTGGGCACCTCCGGATCCGGCCTACAGCATGCTCGAGGTCATCCGCTCGACCTCCGCGATTGAGGTGAGGCCGTCGCGCACCTTCTGCAGGCCGTCGTCGCGCAGGCGCACCATGCCCTGCTCGAGGGCGATCGTCACCATGTCGTCGACCGATGCGCGTTCGAGGATCAGCGCGCGGATGCGCTCGCTGACCGTCATCACCTCATACACGCCCAGGCGCCCGCGATAGCCAGAGCCGCCGCAGCGCGAGCAGCCGACGGGCTCGTAGGGCTCCGCGCCGGCCAGGCCGTGTTCCTCGAGCACAGCCTTGGAGAGTTTCTGCTTGCGCTTGCAGTGCTTGCACAGCATGCGCACGAGACGCTGGGCCACGATGCAGTCCACCGCCGAAGACACCAGGAACGGCTCGATGCCCATATCGATCAGGCGCCCCAGCGCACTAGGGGCGTCGCGGGTGTGCAGCGTGGAGAGCACCAGGTGGCCCGTCAGGGCGGCCTCCACCGCGATGTGCGCCGTCTCGCGGTCTCGGATCTCGCCGACCATGATCACGTCCGGGTCCGCGCGCAGCATCGAACGCAGGCCCACGTCGAAGGTCACGCCCGCCTTGGGCGCGATCTGCATCTGCTTGATGCCCGGAATGCGCTGCTCGACCGGGTCCTCGATCGTGAGGATCGAGCGTTCGCCGTCGTTGAGCGCGTGCAGCGCCGCATACAGTGTCGTCGACTTGCCCGAGCCCGTCGGCCCGGTCACGAGCACCGCGCCATTGGGGCGATGGATCGCGGAGTTAAGCCTCGAGCTCGGCCTCCTGCATGCCGATCGACTCCAGGCCGTTGACGACCACGCCCTTGTCGAGGATGCGCATCACCGCGCCCTCGCCGTTGACCAGCGGCAGGGTCACCACGCGGATGTCCACGCGACGCCCGTCCACCGTCAGCGCGAAGCGCCCGTCCTGGGGCACGCGCCGCTCGGAGATGTCCAGGTCGGCCATGATCTTGATGCGCGACACCACGCCCATCGCCATCTTGCGCTTGACCGTCGCCGCCGGCGCCAGCACGCCGTCGACGCGGAATAGCACCTTGGTGTCGCCCTCCTCGGGGTTTATGTGGATGTCTGAGGCGCCCTGCTGGATGGCCTGGGCCACGATCGAGTGGACCAGCTTGATGATCGGCGCGTCGTTGTCGGCCTCGTCGGCCAGCACGCTGTGGGCATCCTCGACCTCGTCCTCGTCGACGATGTCTTCGATCGACTCGTCCATGCGCGCCAGTCGCTGCAGCAGCAGGCTGAGGTCCTCCACCGACGCCGCCGCCGGCCTGATGCGCCGGCCGGTCATCATGCCGACGTCGTCGATCGTCAACACGTTCGTCGGGTTGGCCATCGCCAGCAGCAGCGCGCCGTCATCGGTAAAGCCCACCGGCACCGCCTGATAGCGCTTGGCCGTCTCCGAGCTGATCAGGTTGACCGCGCCCATGTCCAGCTCATACTTAGACAGGTCCACGAAGTCCAGGCCAAAGCGCTCCGCGACCACGCGGGCGAGCTGGTCGTGGCGCAGGATTCCGCGCTCCACCAGCACCAGGCCGGTCGGGCGGCCCTGCGAGCGAGCCGCGTCGACCGCCTCCTCGACCGTCTCCGCGTCGGCCAGGCCGAGGTCGACGACCACCTCGCCGATCATCCGCGTCGAGCGCCCAGTGCTGCGCGGGGCGTACAGGCCGCTATGGTCGTCGTCGCGCTCGGGCCCGTGAGCGCCGGGGCCCTGGCCCGCGTCCTCGCGGTCGGGCTCGTGCTCCTGCTGCGTCGTCTCAGCGGCGTCGTCGGGTGGAGCTGCAGCTGTTGGCGTGGCGATCTCGCCCATCAATGAGCTTTATCGGCATCGCAGAGCGCCCTCTTGACCGCGATCGGCGCCGTGGAGCCGATCAATAGGCGCCGGCGATACCGTGCTCGAATGCGCCCTTGATGGTGGCGTCGAGCGCGTTCAGGCGATACAGCGCCAGCGCCTCCGCGCTGGCAAAGCGCTGGCCGGAGGAGCCGTCGGCCCCGTGATGGAGCATCACGCAGTGCTCCAGCGCGAGCCTGCGCTCGCCCTGCAGGACACCCGGCGCGTGTGCTGCGATCACCTGCAGGCCCAGCTGGACGTGGCCCAGCAGGCGTCCCTCGCGGCTGCGCTGGATGTCTGCGCCGTAGGTGAACTCCCGCGTCTTGCCCAGATCGTGCACGATCGCCGCGCTCAACAGCAGGTCCCGGTCCAGGCGCTGGTGCAGCGTGCACAGCTCCAGGGCCATAGTCGCCACCGCCACCGTGTGCTCGAGCAGGCCGCCCAGGTAGGCGTGATGGCCGGAGGGGGTTCGTCCGGGCGTGCCCGTGGACGGGATCGAGCAGGGCGCGCGGCGTAGTTCGGCGCGCAGCGCCTCGTCGTCGAGCAGCGCGCGCAGCAGCTGCGCCAGCGCAGGGTCATATACCTCGCGCGCGAGGTGCTCGAGGAAGCCTTCCAGCTCATCCAGGTCGCGATAGGCCACCGGCAGGAAACGCGCCGGGTCGGCGTCCACCCCACCCGCCGACTCGATTGCGCTCAGCTCGATCTGCAGCTCGTCGCGGAAGCGGGCCACGCGCCCTTGCACGCGCACGAGGTCGCCGCGCTGGAAACGACCGGCCAGCACGTCCGCATCGCGAAACGCGCGCGCGGGCATCGCTCCGCTGCTGTCGCGCAGCTCCATCGCCAGATAGGGCGCGCCCGCGCGGGTCAGCTGACGATCCTTGCGCGTGCACGCGAACACGCCGTCGACCTCCTCGCCGTCGCGTAGCGTGGCGATCGTCTGACCCGACCGATTCGGAGACGAGGTTACAGCTGTCATCCGCCCATGATGTACGGTGATTCGGATGCAACCCCTCATTTGGGACCGCCGTCCCGACGGCCTGAGGGCCCCGGCCATGGTGTGCGCCTTCCAGGGCTGGAACGACGCCGGCGACGCCGCGTCGGGTGCCGTGTCGTTCCTGGCGACCGCGCTGGGCGCCAAGCGCTTCGCGCGGATCGACTCGGAGGAGTTCTACGACTTCCAGGCAAACCGCCCGTGCATCCGCTTCGGCGAGGACGAACAACAGAGAGAGATCGTGTGGCCCACCGTCGAGATCTCAGAGGCCCACGCGCCGCGTGCGCCGCGCGACCTGGTGCTCGTACAGGGGGTGGAGCCGTCGATGCGCTGGCGCGCTTTCAGCGCCCACATCGTCGACCTGGCCGAGGCGCTCGGGGTGCAGGTGGTGGTTACCCTCGGCGCGCTGCTGGGCGACGTGCCCCACACCCACCCCGTGGCCATGACCGGTCACGCCTCCGACGCCGCGCTCAGCGAGCGCCTGGGCATCGCGTCGTCCAGCTATGAGGGACCCACGGGGATCGTCGGCGTGCTGCACAGCGTATGCACCCGGGCCGGTCTGCCATCGGCGAGCTTGTGGGCCGCTGTTCCCCACTACGTGGCCGCCGCCGCCAACCCCAAGGCCGCGCTCGCGCTCGTGCGCAAGGTCGAAGGCGTGGTCGGGGTGTCGGTGGATGTGTCCGAGCTGGAATCCGCCGCCACCGACTACGAGCGCCAGGTGGGGCTTGCCGTGCAGAGTGACCCCGACATCCAGGCGTTCGTGGAACGGCTCGAGCAGGCCGCCGAAAGTGAGGCGCAGGACTCCCCCCAGGATGTCCCGTCCGGGGACATGATCGCGCGGGAATTCCAGCGCTTTTTGCGCCAGCGCGGGCCGGACGGGCAGTAGCGCGGGACGCCCCGCTGCTCGGCGGCTTGAGCCGGTCAGGGAATGCTCCCGGCGTCGGCGATCCATTGGCTGTCGAAGGCGAGCACGGTCGCAAGCCGATCGAAGTGCTGGTCGTAGTGCAGGACCGCAAAGCCGCGCTCGGCGGCAGCAGCGGCGATCAGCGCGTCGGGGATACGCACACGGTGAGCTCCTGCCGAGCCTGTGGCAGCCAGCTCACACATGGCCGCCAGCGCCACGCGCGATCTCGCACGTCGCGGAGGCCCTCCAGGTCAAGCCCCGAACTGCCGTCGGCCACACTGATCAAGAAGTCGCGTGCCCGCTCTTGCGTCTCGCGATCCTGCTCCAATGCGTCGACGCCGCGGAGGGCGAGCGTGCGCACGATCTGGGAGATCGGGATATCAGCGCCCAGCAGGCCGCGCCCGCGCGCCAGCGCCCGCTCGAGCTCGCGATCACGGGGAACCTGGATACGAGGATGACGACTTGCCACGCCCTTAGTGTATCCGCTAGCGGATACCAGCAGCCGTGGCCGCTGACCGGCCCGGGCACCCCTCGTCAATCCTGCAGCGCAACCGCCGGTGCCACCCCCGCCGCCAGCCAGCCCGGCAACGCCACGATCGCCGCTGCCGCTGCCGTCACGATCGCGAGGCTCAGCAGGGCCGGCAACAACGCCACGGAGTAGACGACCGGGAAGTTCATCACGTTCGCCAGCGCGCGGTCCAGCAGCTGCTGGCCGTAGAGGCCGAACAGGGCCCCGCTGAGGCAGCCCACGCCCACCAGCAGGACGCTCTCCAGCACAATCGTCTGCCACAACTCGGCGCGATCGAAGCCCTCTAGCTTGAGCTTGGCCAGACGCACACGTCGCTGCCAGACCATGTTGCCGACGGCGGCCGCCATCGCCAGCACCGCCACCACGAGGATCAACGTCGCGATCTGCGTCAGGCGCTGCAGGCCCTGGCGGCTGAGGGCGTTCTGTTCTGAGGCGTGCGCCTGCTCCGTCTGCACCGACAGCCCCGAGGAGGGCCCCAGCGCGCGCCTGATCTCGGCGACCACCGCCGCCACGGACGCGCCCGAGTCGAGCAGAACGTTGTACGCGCTCGCGTCCGTGCTGCCCCACGCGCGGGCATATTCGCTCGCGGAAATGATCATCGCGCCCGGCGCCCAGCCGATGTTGCTGGACATCGCCGCCACCCGGACTGTCGTAGATATTGGCGTCGGCAGGGTCACACGCTGGCCGATGTGCAGATGGCGTTCGCGCGCGAGGGCCTGGGAGAAGACAGCCCAGCCACCCGAGCGCACGCGCGCACTCGCCCGAGCGACCGAGCCTTCGACGATCTGCGAGGCGGGCAGCAGGGGCGAAGCCGCCGCCGGCGGCGCGATCACCCAGATACGCCGTTCGCCCCAATCGAGTAGGCCGCCGCGGTACACGCGCACCACGCGCACGCCCGGCAAGCGTTCCAGCGTCGCCCCCTGTGTCGCCCTGAACGGAGCGGTGCGCAGCAGGTTGTATGCGCCCGGCGGCGACACCCATAGGTCGGTGAACGCGTTCTCGTCGCGCGCCGCGTTTTCCAGGCCGTTCAGTAGATCCGCGTGCGCGCCCTGGATCGCCACCGCCCCGAACACAGCCACCGCGCCCGTTGCCGCCACGCCAACCGCTCGCGAGCGCGCCGCGCTGAGCTCCATCGCCGCCACGTGCCCCACGGCGCCCGTGAGCGCGCGGGACAACCTCCTCAGCAGGCCGAGCACGAGCGCCAGCGACGCCGGCAACACGAGCAGCAGCGCCGCCACGAGCAGGATCATCCCTGCAAGCGCCAGGCCCGGGGCCGCGAGCAGGATCGCGGTAGCGCCCAGCAGGCATAGCGCCCCCGCGCCCGCCGCCCTGGCCTCCGCACCACCGGCCATCGCGCCGTCCTTGGGAGCAGTTGCAGCGAGCGGATCGCGCGAGAGGATGTCGCGCAGCGGGCTCAGCACCGCCACGACCGCCGCCAGCATGCCGCCCCCCGCGGCCACCGCAATGCTCTGCCAGCCAACCACCCGCTGGGTGCCCACCGCAAAGGCCGAGCCTAGGTAGCCGGGATTGGAACGAAACAGATGGATCGACAGCTCATCCCCGAGCACCAGGCCCAGGGCACACGCCAGCAGGCCCAGGACCAGCGCGTCGAACAGCAGCACGCCGATCACCGTGGCTGGCTCATAGCCGTCGCGGCGCAGGTCCGCGATCAGCCGCCTGCGCTGGGACACCGTCAGGAGCATCGCGTTGAACGCGAACAGGAACCCCACGAGCGCGCTGATCAGCGCAAACAGGGCCGTCGACTGGTTGCTTGCCGCCGCCGCCTTGGCGAACAGCCTTTCGTCATAACTTGTGCTCTGCACGTTCAGCCGGCCGCCCGCCAGACGCCGCAGGGCAGCGAGCACCTGTGCTTCGCGGCCCGCGGCCGGTTGCACGAGGATGCGGCTGACGCGACCGGCCAGGCCCGTCAGTTCCTGGGCGAAGAACAGCGGGGCCACGACTATCGGGCTGGCCACCAGGCCGCCGATCTGCTTTTCGCGCAGCTGCTCGTACAGCGGCGCGCGCTCGCTTTTGCCATACAGCTGCAGCGTCGCTTCGTGGCCGAACTTGGTCACGCCCAGGTGGCTGGCAAGCGGCGCCGGCAGCAGGATCGCGCCGATGTTGGCGAATGGTTCCAGTTCGGTGTGGCGTACGAGCCGCCCGCCGAGGCTGCGCAGGCTCGAGTCGGCGCCCACCAGCTGCACTGACTCGCTGCCCTTCGGGCCGCTCGCGTTGGCGCTCGCTTCCAGCAGCGGCGCCGCGAAGCGCACATCCGGGATCGCGCGAACGTCGGTCACGAGACCTTCGGGCATGCCATGCGGGTCGCGTGCGAGCAGCTGCAGGGTCGCGTTGCCCACGATCCCTCCAGAAAGCTGAGCGACTGAGCTGGACAGGCTCTGGCTGGCAACCTGGGAGGCGAACAGCAGCGCCACCCCGGCCGCGATGCCGAGGACCGCGAAGAGCTCCTGCACCAGTCGCGAGCGCACGCGCACGCGGTACAGGTGCAGGAGGTTGCTAAGCGGCAAGGACCGGCGCGGGAGAGTCGGGGCGGTAGTCCGACAGCCTTCCGTCACGCAGCGCGTACACGCGATCGGCGTACGCGGCCGCGATCGGGTCGTGGCTGACGAGCACGATCGCCACCCCGCGCTCGCGGCACAGCTCGCGCAGAAGGCCCAGCACCTCGTGGCTGCGCTGGGAGTCCAGGCTGCCGGTCGGCTCGTCGGCGAGCAGCAGGCTGGGCTCGGTCGACAGCGCGCGGGCGATCATCACCCGCTGGCGCTCACCCATCGACAGCGTCTCCGCGCGATGGTCCAGGCGCTCGCCGAGACCCAGGCGCTCCAGCAGCGGCGTGATCTGGCGGTGCGCCTCGCGCCAGCGGACCGTCTTGAGGAGCTTGAGCACCGCGTTGTCGATCGCGCTCACCCCCGGCAGCAGGTCGAAGTTCTGGCGGATGAAACCAAGCTGCGATAGGCGAAAGCGCGACGCCTCGCTCTCAGACAGCGAAGACACGTCGCGCCCGGCGATCGACACCGTGCCACTGGTCGGCTCCAGCAACGTCGCCACCATCAACAGCAAAGTCGTCTTGCCCGAGCCGCTCGGGCCATACAGCGCCACCAGCTCGCCGCCCTCCACCGACAGCGACACACCATCGACCGCGCAGACCCGCTCGCCGCCGACCGCGGGGTAGTGCTTGACCAGATCGCGCAGCTCGAGCATCGATGCGCGCTACGTGTAGGTTCGGCCCGTCAACTTGCGCAGCATGCGCCTGGCGCGAAACATCGCGATAGCCACGCTGAGGGGACGCCCGAGAGCGGTGGTGAGCTCACCCGTAATTGCCTGCGCCTCGGCCGTGTCGCACTCGGGGGCCGACAGGTAGTAGCTAGCCATCGCCGTCACGATCACGCGATGCGCCCGTGCGCCCGGTAGGCGCCCGCATGCCGTCTTGGAGTGCAGCGCCAGGTCGGCCAGGCGAGCCGCCGCATAGGTTGACGCGTAGTGCGGCACCGGGTCGGCAGGATCAGTGGCCGCGGATGTCGATGGATAATGGTCGAGCAGGCAGATCCGGCCGCCGTCGCGATCCTCGCGCCGGTCGACGAGGCTGTCCAGCAGCGAGTGCAGCGCCCCGATCCATGGGTAGTACGCACCGTCGATCTGCGCGATGTCTCCAGGATCGAGATCCGGGGTCGCGGCGGCGGCGATCAGCGCGTGCACAGCCAGCGACGAGCCAGACGCGGCCGCCGTCTCCCACCAGGCGAGGCCGCTGCCCACCGGGGTCTCCTCGGTGGCCCAGCGCTCCAGCGCGCCGTGGCCACCCTGCCCGCGGGAGAGGTTCAGGGCCTGGTAGTCCACGATCCGCGCCGCCGCCGCCCGCGCCGTGGCGGCGACGAGCGCGTGGGAGGGCAGACCGACGAAAGCCTCCCGACACGCATCCACGATCGCCTGCAGATAGCCGCCGTCCGCGCTCCGCATCGCGTCCGCGTGTTGAAGACTGTGCTCGTGCTGAGAGCTGTGCTCATGCGGGGGGCTGTGCTCGTAGTAGGCGGGGTGCTCTGCGCCTGGTTCGAGCGCGACCAGCAGCGCCTGGTGAAGCTGACGCCCGTTGGCGATCGGATCGTCGCTGGGCAGCTCCGAGAGCGCGTCCAGGTAGTTGTAGGCCGTCTGGTAGGCCACCAGCGCACGTACTGTCGCGCGGCGGGAGGCGCCGGGGACGAGCGTGGCGAACAGCGCCGCTCCCTCGACGTTGCCGCGCTTGCGCAGCGCCTCGCCCGCGCTGGCGCGGAGTTGGGGATCGGGGATCGAGGCGGCCCTGGCGTGCCAGCAGGCAAGCTCGCGGCCGACCTGGGGAAGGATCACAAGCAGGTAGCGCAGCACCGTGCCGGCGAACACGCGGCTCAGCTGGAGCAGCTCCGTGCGGGGCCACCCGAGCTGGTCCGCGCGAAGTACGAGCTGGTCTGCCGCAGCCGGGCGCAGTGAGGCGCGGGCATGCACGTGCCCACCCGGAGGATGGAGTGCGGCGCGACTGGCGCGCGTGTGTGTCGCGGTGCCCATCAAACGCCCGCTAGCGACGGCGGGCCGGGCATGGCACAGTGGTCTGTGCGCTCGCACTCGTGCCGTCCTGGAAGGTGAACTCGGCGGCAAACGGGAAGCCACCGCGCGGGCAGCGTTCCGGGACCGACACGCCGCGGGGGCGAAACGGGACCAGCCGGCCGTGCACGTGCTTGTAGTAGGTCAGGTGGCTCGGCCCGATCGTCGCCTGAACGCTCACGATCGACACGTCCGGGCCGCCCGCCACGCTCGCCACCAGCGGGACTGTGGTCGCAAGCTGCGAGCCGTATGCGCCCGAGTCGGGCAGCACTTCTCCCGAGAACTCCAATTGCGCGTACACGGGCGTCTGCCCGTTGGCCCAGAACAGCACCTGCAGGTTCCCGTTCGGGGACGGGCCGGACAGCGCCTGGATTTCGGGGATCTCGTGTCCCGCGCCCGTGCCAAACGGCACTTCCACCGACGCCGACCCGTAGCCCAGGCGCGAGTTGGGCGGGCAGCCCGCGAGG
Organism: uncultured Solirubrobacteraceae bacterium; assembly: GCA_963745375.1. Classification (GTDB taxonomy): domain Bacteria; phylum Actinomycetota; class Thermoleophilia; order Solirubrobacterales; family Solirubrobacteraceae; genus Palsa-744. The sequence goes on from CAVUXA010000008.1 coordinate 266,621, forward strand.
CCCTCGCGCGAGCAGCGCCGCCGGCTGGCAGATGGCCAGCCCGAGCGTGGTCGTCGTGTAGTTCATGCCCGCCGGCATGCGCAGGTCCACCGAGGTCAGCGGCGGCGGCGCCGCGCCTTCCGCAGTGGCCAGGTGGAAGCCGAAGGCGATGGTCGTAGGCGCGCCGAGGCGATCGGGCGAGAAGGAGGCCTGCAGGCTGGCGCGCTCGGTGACCGCGATGGCAGCCGCTGGCGCAAGAGCTACGACGAGCGCCGCGCACAGAGCTGCGATGGCCGGCCGTCCAGCGATGGCCGGCCATCGCTGCATCGCGCCCTTGCGCACCCGCGTCAAGTCGTCATCCCGCCGCTCACGTGCACCGTGACGGCGTCGTTCGCGCGCTCGATCGTGCCCGTGAAGCTCAGACCGGTGCCGTGGGCGTGGTCGTAGCGCCCGGATCCACGCGCGATCGACATGGTGCCGCTGAAGGTCGCCACGCCACCGGAGGGCCGGTAGCTTGCGCTGGCGTAGCCCGTCACCGACCCGCCGCTGGGATAGAGATTCACTTCTGCCGTAACCCGGTTAGTGGACACGACGTTCAGGTGGATGTAGATCGTCCCGGACAGCGTTCCCGACGCCGAGCCCGCCTCGTTGAGCGTGAACGAGTGATGGCTCGTGAGATGCAGGCGGCCGGTATCGCGCAGCGACAGCGCTCCCGCGGCGCGCCCGGTGGATGCGGAAGAGCTCACCGGACCGGTCAACGCCGCCGCGACGAACGCAAGGGCCGCGACCGAGCCTGCCGCGCAGACACCTGGCCGGACGCGCGCACGGAGAGACGCCACGGCTCGATTGGCTTTGTCTCCCACGGCACTCTCCTCGTTCCCTCGCTCACAACTGTCTGCAGCCAGCCTGATAACTGGCACTGGTCCACTTTACCGAACCAGCCGGGCAAGAGCACGCGGTCACTTGCGAACGACGCCGCAGTCGGCAGATGACGTTGCTGCGATCGCGGGGATCGCGACACAAAAAAGACCCGCGGACGATGGGGACCGTCCGCGGGTCGAGGGGAGGAGAGGGTGCTACTCCTGCCGACGGGATATGAGGTCGGCAGACTTTCCCGTTGTCGCTGTCCGACAACCCCGCCGCATGTTGGGCGGGATCCCGGCCTCTCCGGACCGGGGCGGGGGAAGCTTTGGCTCTAGACCAGGCTGAGGATGCGCTCCTGGATCTCGTTCGCCAGCTCGGGCACGCGGTTGACCAGAGCGTCGCGGCGCTCCTCCAGCTCGGTCACCGTGTCCTCGATCTCGCGCCTGCGCTCGCGCAGTTCGCGCTCCACGCGCACGCGCGTTTTGCGCACCTCGCGCTCGAGGCGGTTACGGGCTGTCGCGCCGCGGCGCTCAAAGCGGCGCAGCTGGGCCTGGGTCTTCGCGCTCGACGAGTACGTCGACAGGGTGTCGCTTACGGTCGACACCACGCGGTCGCGGGCCATCAGAGCCGCTCCCACAGGGATCAGCACCGCGCGCTCGGCATAGTCGCCGAACACGCCCGCCGTCTCGCGCGAGGCGATTTGGGACTGGCGCACGGCCGACTCGGCCTGGTGGGTCGCACGGGTACGCGCAGCCTTCGCGCGCGTCGCTTTGGCTTTCGTCGCGCCCGGACCCGAGCTTCGGGCCGTCGACGCTTTCGCCGAAGTAGGTTTGCGGGCGCCGTTGGCCCCGGTGCTACGGGCGCCGCTGGCGGATGTGCTGTTGGCAGTTGGCATCTTGGGTGGGTCTCCTCTTCTTCCTCATCAACGCGAGGAACGGGTTCATGCTTGCTCTGTTCGGGGGCTTGTCGCCGACGCTTGTGGCGAACACATGTTTGTAACCCGTCTGCTAGAGATCGTTACACCGAGATCGTAGCACCCCGTGAAAGTCCTGTAACCGACGGGGGTCCGAGTTAAGGACTTTGTAACAGGAGGAACGTGCGTTCGGTTACAAAGTCCGGTCGGTACGGGCACTGCGCCGCTGGACGGCGGCGTTGGGCGCGACGCCTACCCGCCGGCCGAGCCGCTTGCCGCCGCCGGCTCGGGGCCCTGCACGCGCGCCAGCCACAGCGCCGGGTCCGCCAGCTCCGCCGTGCTCGGCAGCGCCTGCGGGCCGCTCCACACGCGCGCCAGCGTCTGCGGGCCGCCCGCGTCTACCACCGCGTCGCAGAAGCGCCGCCCCGTCTCGTACTGGCGAAGCTTCAGCTCCAGGCCCAGCAGTCGCTCGAGCACGCGCCAGGGCAGGCCGCGGTTCATGCGCCTTGCGTTCAGCGCCGCGCGCAGGCGCGGCAGCGACGGCAGCACCTCCGCGCCCACCGCGTCCATCACGTGCTCCGCGTGACCCTCGATCAGCGACATCGCCGCCTGCATGCGCTCCACCAGCGCCCAGCGGTCCTCGCCCAGCGTCAGGCGCAGCAGCTGGCCGCTACGCGCCATGTCCACCATCTCGCGCAACTCGTCCGGGTTCGGTACCCGTGCGCCCAGATTGTCCAACCAGCGACCCACCCCGCCGCCGGAGGCGGCCTCATCATCATTTTCTGGCTCGGCCTTTCCGTTGGCCGTCGTCTCGCCGTCCGCCTTCTTGCCCGACACGACCACCTGCAGGCCCTCGATCAGCTCCATCAGCATTCCGCCCAGGTGCTCGCGCAGCCACGGCGCGCCCGAGAACTGCACCGCGTGGGTGATCTCGTGGATGCTCACCCACAGGACCAGCTCCTCGCGGTCCACGCCCAGGTTGCCCGCCGCCGCAGCCAGGTTCGGCGCCAGCAGCAACAGGCGCGGGCGCACCGACGAGTCCAGCAGCGCCAGGTCGTACTGGCCCAGCACGCGCTGGGACAGCATGCCCGTCAGAGCCCCCACCTGCGCGCCCAGCAAAAGGCCAGACGCCGAGCGCAGCGGCCCGCGCAGCACGCCAGGCAGGCGGCCTTCGTCCTCGGTCATGCGCTCGGTCAGCGGCGCCAGCAGCGGGCGCATCGTCTTCAGGTTCGCCGCTATCCACGACTGGCGGTCCACCGCCTCCAGGACCGGCAGCTCCGTCGTCGGCGCCAGGCCGCTGTAGGAGCTCACGCGCTGGGCGAAGTCGTATGCGCGCGGCTGCACCGAGCTCGCGCGTACGCCGCCGTATGGCGGCGAGCCCGCCACCAGCTCGCCCACCCGCTGGGCCGCGCTCCAGTCGATCACGTCGTCCACCCACTGAGCGTAGCTGGGCCCGCGCTTTGCTCCGCGCGGATCCCAACACTACGGCTTCAACTGCTCCACCCGACAGCTCAGTCCCTTCACCCGCGTCCACGCGCTAGCGGCGCACAGCGCCAGCTCGACGTCGTCATTGACGTCAGCTGTCGCAAGGATCAGTGCGTCGGGCATCCTCAGCGAGGTGTTCTGGGCGCGCAGCATCGCTGCACGCGCCGCCAGGGGCTTGTCCACAGGCAGAAGATCCGTGAGAACCGCATCGAAGAACGCGCCGACTGCGCTCTGGTCGTGGTGACCGAGCGACACGCCTGTCATCACCTCGGCGTAGGTGATGACCGAAGCCGCGAAGGAATGCTTGCTCGCGAGCCCCTTGAGCCTAGCGAGCGTCACGTCATGCAGAGCATCGTCAGCGTCCAGGAAGCCGACCACCACGGTGGAGTCCAGCAGGATCAATCCCACTCTTGACGCAATCCGCGCACGGATCGCCCCAGAGCGCCGCCGGTGCTCAGACAGCCTGCGTACTCGTCCAGAAGATCGTCCACGCGTGCGATCACCACACGCCCGCGACCCTGCGCCTCGACCTGCACCACATCGCCCTCGCGCAGCCCCGCGTCGCTGAACGCGCCGATCGGGATCGTGATCTGATGCTTACTGGACACTCGTGTGCGGCCGGGTCTCCCGTGTGATTTCTTTACATTTGTTGCCATAGGTAAAGGATAACATGGGTAGGTACGAGGCCCGTCGCGCCCGTCTGCGCTTGACGCCGAGCGCAGCACGCCCGCACTTCGCCCCGCGCGTATCCTGGGTCTGTGTCTGGCCTGCCCATCGCGCCCGCCCCTACCCCGGGCGGTGCGCCCCCCGACGTCTCGTCGGCGCAGGGATCTCGCGAGAGGCCCGACGCGCGCGCCAACGCCTCCGCGGGGGCGACCGAGGCCGGCTTGCTCGAGCGGGCCGACGTGCGTGACGTGCTCGCCTGGATGCGCCTGCTCGTCGACCCCACCGATGCTGCCGCCGTCGTGCGCGCGCTCTCCCGGCCGCCCATAGAGCTGCGCCAGACCGACCTCGCGCGGGTCATCCAGCTGGCGCGCCGGCAGAAGCTCGACCTCGTGCTCGGGCTCGCCGCCGCCATCGAGTCGCCGCAGGTAGCGCCCGAGGCGCGCGAGCGCATCCAGCGGTTCCTCGTGCTGCACCGCAGCGCCGCCGCCGAGCTTGACGCGCTGGAGCCCGATGCGTTCATCAGCCGCCTGATCGATCGCCTCAACGGTCGCGCCGTCGTCGAGCTCGCCCAGCCGGAGATCCCCTCGCCCGAGCCGGAGCCCGAGTCCACGCCCACACGTCAGCTGGAGGCAACGCTTGCGCTGTTGCGCGAGGAGGTGCTTACGAGCGTCACACGCATCGGCGGGCGCCTGGGCGAGCTGCGCCTGGACACCGAGCTAGACGTCTCTCATGGCGTCGTGCGCTACCTGGAGCTGGTCAAGCTGTCCGCGCTGCTGCAGCGCCCCAGCGGCCAGAGCCTAGAGGAGGCGCTGGCTGACATCAACGCGCGCCTGCTCACCGCCACCACGCCTCTGCAGCGCGAGATCTTCCAGACCTCCATGCTCGACCACACGCTTAGCGCCGCGCTCGGACGCGACGCCGCAGCGAGCGGATGCGACGATCGCGCGCTCGCGCAAGCCGTCGCGCCCCGCGACGAGCACTCGCTCGCGCCATTCCTGCCGCGCAAGGGCGTCGGCCTGGCGCTGTCCGCGTCCGACATCCATACCTACCGCAGCTGCCCGCTGCGCTATAAGTTCGCGCGCGTCCTGCGCATACCCACCGAGCAGACCATCCACCAGCGCTTCGGGATCGTCGTCCACCAGGTACTCGAGCGCTACCACTCAGAAGGCGGCAGCAGCTTGCAGCAGATGCTCGACCTGCTCGACGCCGGCTGGCGGCGGGCGGGCTTTGGTGAGGGCGAGCACGAGCGCGAGCTGCGCGACAAGGCCGTTGCCGCGCTCACGCTCTATCACCGGCGCCTAGGAGAGCAGGACTCCCAGCCGGTGTGGTTTGAGCGTCAGTTCTCCTTTCGGCTCGGGCCGCACCATCTGCGCGGGCGGGTCGATCGGGTCGATCGCCTGCAACGCACAGAGGGCACGGGCGACCGCACCGCCTCGCAACCTCAAGATGGCAACGAACAGCCGCTGTACGAGCTGATCGACTACAAGACCGGCCGCCCGCAGACCGCCGAGCAACTCGAAGACGACGTGCAGCTGTCGCTGTACGCGCTCGCCGCGCGCGAAGACTGGCAGCTGCAGTCCTCGCGCCAGGCCTATTACTACGTGCTCGACGACCTCAAGGTGCCAGTGCCGCAGAGCGGACGCACGATGGACGCGGTCAAGGACATCGTGCTGGAGGTCGGCGACGGCATCCTCGCGCAGGAGTTCGTGCCCACCCCGTCGCACGTCTCCTGCTCTATGTGCGACTACAGGATCGTGTGCCCCGCCGCCGAGCGGTAGTCGCGCTAGGCACGGCGAGTTAGCTGTGTTTTTTGTTGGTTTTGTGTGTGGTGTGGTGTTTGGTTTTGTTGTGTTTTGGGCAGTTGGTGACGGTGATTTTTGTGGTTTGGTGTATTGTGGTGTTGTTTTGGGCGGTGAATGCGGTGGGCATTGTGAGTTTGTCGTTGCAGAGGTTGTTGTTGGCTGCGAGGGCTGAGTATTTGCCCTCGGGTAGGGTGAGGGTGAAGGTGTTGAAGGGGACGTCGGGGGTGGCTTTGAAGGTTGAGCTTGTGATGCCTTTCTTGATGAATGTGGAGCCGACGAGGTCGATGGTTATGCCGTAGCCTTGGAGGACCATGGTGAGGCTGGGGAATGCTTCGTTGCCGTGGGAGACGAAGTATGCGGGGCCGGTGACGGGTACTGGTAGGAGGGGTGTGGTCACTTCGGCGTGTCCGACGATCGACGCGGCGGGGCAGCTGGCGGGGTTGTTTTCGAAGACTTGGGCGAGGCAGGCTTTTTGTAGGGTGGTTAGCCGGGAGGGTAGCTGCTTGGGGAGGTCGACCTTGACTTTGGCGATGTTGGTTTGGCTGCCAAACGGTGCGGCGGGGTAGCTCAGCTTGACGTTTAGGCTCGCACCGTTGGTTTTGGATGTTTTCGCGGATGTGGAGACCGTGAATTTCGGGGTGAACTTGAGGGTGCTGCAGTTGGTGGCCTGGAACGGCACCGTGAGGGGGGTGGATGTGTTTTCGTTGCTGGTGATTGTTGCTGTGATGCTCATCGGGTTGCAGTTGGTGGGGTTAAACGTGAACCCGGGACGGTTGACGAGGACGTTTATGTGCTGGATTTGTACGGGGATGCCGTCGATCAGGTGGGGGATGGAGTGCGGGCCTGTTGGGTTGGTCGTGACGGTCAGGGCGGCCGTGGTCGGGTTGACTTCGATTTTGGCTCTGACGACGATGCAGTCGCATGCGGGCTGCTGGTTTGGGTTAGCGCTGTCGCGCTCGAGGTCAAACGGGCCGGCTTTGGCGGGGTTTGTGATGGACAGGCCGAACGGGGCGCCTTCATATTTTTCGGTGATGTAGACCTTGCCGCCGGTGACAGTGATGGGGTCTGAGCCGATGCCGGCCGACACGGTCGTTTCGCCGATCTGGCTTTCGGGCGGGCAGGCCCCTTCGTTGGCTTGCGTTTCGGGGCATAGCTTTACCCCGGTCAGCAGTCCGGACAGCCCGTTGGGCATGTGCAGCTGGATGGATTGGATGTTTTGGTTTCCGTCTTGGCGGTTGATCGTGGTCGTCAACGGGCTAAACTGCGCGGCGTTGATGTTCGTTGTCCCGGCGGTGAGGGTCGGCGCGAACGGCAGCGCAGACCCCGGGCATGGGCTGGCGTTCGGGCCCGAGGTGATATCGAAGGTGGAGGTGGACGTGACGGGGGGGTTACCCGACCATGGCGTGAACGTCGCGTTGGTGGTGTAGGCGCCGCAGTGGGCAGGGGTCGCCAGCGGGGCGCGTTCGCCTCCGAAGAAGTGTAGTTCGGCGTCTTCAAACGGTGCCTGGGGACTGTCGGGGAACGTCGCGATCAGCTGGCCCGTTTCGCTCAGGTGTGTTTCCCCCGCGAGCTTTATCAGAACCCCGGAGACGGGGTCTTCAGCGACGATATACATCGCCAACAGGCTCCCGAACGGGTTTTGGTTTTGCGTGGCGATATACACCGCGCCCTGCAACGGGTTAGCCAGCACGGGCACCGTGATCTTCGCTGTAGCGATCTTTGACGCGTTAGGACAAAACGCCTGGGGCAGCGTCGGCGTGAACTGCGCGGCCCCTTCACCGTTCTTGCCGGTGTAGCCGACCTGCCCTTCGCTACAAGCCTGCAGCCCATCACCGCCGGAAGGGTTGACCGCGACACCTTCGGGCAGCGCGACAACTATGCCCTGCACAGCTGACTGCGCGAGACTTTCGCCGTTTAGCAGCGCGCTCTGGGGCACATGCACGTCGACGCTAAGCCCCGTCGGGCTAGACGCCGCGTTCCCGTCCGGGGTGACCCTGATCTGGGGGGAGAACGGCAGCCGGTTACACCCATCGATCGCTTCAGGCAACTTGTAGGTCACGGGTTCGGCTTCTTCAGCGGGGTGTTCTGCAGACCCCCACGAGTCACCACGCAACGTCGCGACAAACGGCGCCTTACACGATGTCGGCATCACTAAGAACGGCGGGGGACTCGTTTCGCTAGACGCCGGACAGGCCTTCCCGGCAAGGCATTCCCAGCCACGCTGACCGTTATGCGCCGCAGCTCCCGGGACACCCCACAACGTTACTTTCGCGCTCAAAGCCCACGCGACCTCGCTCGCGTTAGCAGTCGTCGCCGTGATGCCATAGTCACTACCCGTCCGCACCGCCGCATCCAAAAACACCGGGAAGATCCCGCCCGCCTTAAACCCAAACCGTGCCGGCTCGCCACGCAACGGCGTCATATTGAACACCGGCGCCGCGAACGTCGCCTGGCTAAGCGTCTGTTCGCTGATCGTAAGGACCGCTACCCCGACCGCCGAAGACGCCGGACATTCATTAATTTCCGAATTCCCCGCCGGCTGTTTAGAAAACTGCGTTTCGGTGCACTGCGCGAACGGGACAGGATTACCGATCAACCCCGCCGGCAATTCCGTCACGACATTCTTGACCAACGCAGCAGCACGCGGCCTCGATTCTTCACCTTCTTCAGGAGTCTGGCTATTAAACGTCACAGTCGTCGTCATCTGAAACGGATGCGACCCCGCCTGCGTATCAATCCCACCACCCACATCTTCAGGGACCATCCGAAAATCTTCAAAACCAAACCTCGGCGTACCACCCACCACAATCGCATGACTCGCCCCGACCACACCCACCGCCCCCCCACCAGACACACTCCCAAACACCACTTCCCCAGACACCGCCGACGCCAACACCCGCACAGTAACCTGCATTTCCACCTGTTCAAACGGCGCTATCGCCACAGACGACGAACACGACAACGACGCCTGCACACAACTAAAATCACTACCTTTAATGTCATTCTCCCCAGCAAACGCTTTCACACCCAACACACGCAACCCTTCCGGCACCACCGCAGACACCCTCACCAACCCCCCCGTAAAACCATCACCCAAATTCTCGCCCGTCACAAACACCTGCGCCACCTCCCCCACTTCCAAATTAGAAGGCCGCGAACCAACCCCAACACCCCACCACACAGACCCATCCCCAAACGCACACCCCACACCCACACACAACACCAAACACCACACCAACACCACACCAACAACACCACGCCCCAACCACCTCACCCCAACCCACCCCCACCCACACGCACCCCAACCACACGCAACCCCGCCCGATACGCCCTCGCCCTATGCGCCCTCGCCCTATGCGCCTTGCTGGCCTTCACCGCATAGCGTTTACGCGCCACACGTTCACACACCACACGCTTACCCCGGTTCTTGTCTCGCCGGCACGCCCTCAACGCCCTCGCCAGCTTCTGCGCGACCGACAACCCAGGCTTGGGCGCTGGGGCCGGGGCTGGGTTGCCTGGCCCGGAGAACGTTGCGCTCGCGGGCACACCAAACACCTGCGGCTGCGAAGACGGCGCAGCGCGACACGCATCCACCGTCACACACACCGACGGTTCTTCAACCGAACCCACACACCCAAACCCACCAGCCCCACACACATGCGCGTCATACACATCCAACGCGTTATCCACATCCCCAGCTACCAGCCGTTCCCCCGTCAAAAAGAAGACATCATCACCAGATACACTCGCATCCAAAAACCCCGATTCCCCAGCCGCCGCACCAGAGGAAATCAACCCCACACAACCACCCGACACACCAACAAACGACACCGAACCCACACCACAGCCACCAACCCCGACAGGCTCAAACTCATACACATCCTCCCCACCATCAATATCCTGAGAAACAAGCGCATCACTAGAATCAAAAAACACCCTGCCCTGATCTGACAGATACCGTGACTGATACCGCGACACCGGGGGTTCAAAACCCGTCCAGCCCGGCACACTAGCCGCCACACCCTGATTTTCACTCCACAAACCACCTGACCCTTGCAGCCCGGCGATCCCGCTGGTCAGCTGGGCGAACGGGACGCCTGCTGGGCGTGCCCCGCTCGGGTCACACGACACACACACCACCCCACCAGCCCCACCCGACGCCTGCGCGTCATACAAAAACACCTCCTCATCAGGCCTGCCCGTCACCGCATCACGACTGTCATACCCCGTCAACGACCTATCCGACATAAACACCACAAACCGGCCACTCGAAGACACCTGCGCCGTCAACGCACCAAGCCCCGCCTGGCCGCCGCCGTTGCCCCAGTCAGGCCAATCCTCACCACCCAACACCCCCACCAGCCGCGGTGCTTCCCAGCCCGATTCCCCACGATGCACCACATACAACCCACACGTTGCCCCCACCGGCGGAGTGATTCCCCGGCAGGCGCCCCTCGACACGCCCGCCGACAGCGCCCCGTTCGCCACGAAATACACCCACGACCCATCACTACTGATGCCCAGTACTAACCCCTGCACCGCCGCGGCTTCCCCGCCCACCTCGGGCGTCAAATCCGACAGCACACACCCCAACTCGCCAGCTTCCACCACTACCTCACACACATACAAATCCGCCTGCCCGGGCACCACACCCGCAGTCCCAGTCAACCTTTGCGTATCCGTGAAGAACACTCTTGACCCGTCCCCGGACGCGACCTGAAACACCGGCCCAGGCGCACCCAAACCACACGTTTTACACCCAGCTTCCGGCATATCCACACGCACCGTCTGCCCCAACACCATATCCCGCACAAACAAATGCCCCCCATTCACACTCCACACCACCCGCGATCCATCCACAGACACCGCACCCCGCGCTTCATGACCATCGCCAAGCCGCGCTTTACCGGGCTCAAGCCCCCCCCCTTCCCCCCTCGGCAGCACACTCACCGCTAACAAGCGATCTTCCACGGGCGCCCCCGCCGACCACTCATACAACGGTTCTTCAGACGTTTCCCCCAGGTTCGGCGGTTCACGCAAAAGCACGCCTTCTACTTCTGTCTTGCTGTTGCGTTGTGACGAGGACATCACGACGTGTTCCAGATCATTTGACGCCCCGACGAACTCGACGGCGCCTAGGGTGCTGCCCGCAATGCCGTTGAAGCGTGTGCCGGGGGGCACATCGGCGTATCCTTCTGCGCCGGTCACAAGCGGCTCATAACATGCTGAGGGCTGGCTGGCGCACGTGTCGTCGTCGCGAATGTAGAGAGTGCGTTCGCTGTCAGGCGGAAACACTTCCCCCACCAGCGACGTGAATGGTCCGAATGGCTGTACCAAACCGAGCGACAGGTCTTGGGAGAAGAAGCGATACTCAGACCCTCTATTGGCGGTCACGCTGGTGGCTTGCGAGTGTGGAAGGGAAATGCTCTTGCTGCTCCAGCCGTCTGGGGTGCGGGTGGAGATGGCCTGCACCAGTTCGAAATAGCCGGCCGGGTTTTGTTCGGTGGGGGCGCTCGCAGCGTAGGTGATCGTCGACCCGTTGGCGGAGGCTTGCGTGACTGCGGATTCAGTGATGGGCCGTAGTGTGGCGCCGTGCTTGTCGGGTGGCGAGACTAGTTCCCAGCGCCGGCCGTCTGGAAGGACGAGCCCGGATAGGACGGCTTGGGTGGTGAATGTTTGGTCTGGGCCGGTGAACATTTCTGTATGGCCGGGTTGTAGTTCGCTTTCCACGACGATGCGGTAGTGGTAGAGCGTGTCGGGGGATAGTCCTTGGATGTGGCGCGAGACGGGGAGTTCTTGTCCTTCAGAGCCCAGCGGGGTGGGGGTGGACGGGATGCTTGTTTCGTATTCGCTGGTCTTGCCATACTGGAAGAAATAGCTCGCCGCGGCGTTGTTTGGGGTCACTGTCGCGGCCAGCGTCGCTGAGGTTCCTGCGACTTCCAGGGCGGACTCTCCCGCTATCCCCGGCCCCGTTGTCGTGAACTGCCCGCAATCCTGGGGGCATTCCCCCGTATCAACGATCGGGTTGCTGTTAGACGCATCCAGACGATAATCATAGGTTGTGTCGGGAGAGAGACCTTGCACTTGGGCGTGCACAGCCGCTTCGCTTCCTTCCGCCACAGCCGCCGTGCACGGCACACGCTGCCCATAGCCAGTGCTGGTGCCATACTCAAATTCACACGTCGCTGATCCCGCTTTAGCAGGGTTGTTGACGGCGCCCATCAACACCCCGCTGTGCGGCGTGATTTCTAAAACGGGGGGTGTTACCTTCACGTCCGGGATCGTTAAGTCCCGCCCGAACACGTCAGCCACACCAGCTTCCAGTTCCCGGTTGAGATCCCCGACGAACACGTCCCCGTTTTCAACGGCGACGCTTTGGATCGCTTTGAACGGCGCCAGCGGCCCCTTCGGCCCCTGCGGGGTCGTCCCTTTCAACTGCCCCAGGTACACGCCTTCCCCGTTAAACTCATCCACCACCTGCAAACCCTTTTCAAGCACATAGATATTTCCGGTGGACGCGTCCACCTCGACTGCCGTAACCTCGCTCGCAGGTTCCAGCGGCACACCGTTTGCTTCCTTGATGGCAAACAGGAAGCTGTAGGCTCCGGGCGCTTCGGCGACGGGAGCGAACACGTCAACCACATCGCACTCAAGGGCACCAGTCGGGCATTCTTTGACCTCCCTGTCCAGGACGACGACGTCGCTGTTGACGGCCGATACGGCTACGGCTAGCGGGTTACCGAACGGGTGTTCGGCCTGTTCTTTTGAGGTGCACATCGCGCCTTTCACGGCCAGGGGGCAGGTGCCGCGTAGTTCGCCCATCCCGCTCCCCCCCACCGTTTCTGTCGGTTCCTGCCCGTTCGCTTGGCCGGCGAACACGTCCACCACGTTGAAGGCGGTTGCCCCCTGCGGTCCGCGTGTCGCGACATACACATCGCCACCGGTCTGGAGGCTGCCGGAGTCGTCTACCGCGACACCCGTGATTTCCCCGGCCCTCACTTTGGTTTTCGTTTCTTCGGTGAATGATTCGTTGAGGGTGTGGGTGCCTTCCCAGGTATTCAGCAGGGTGTCTGTTGGGTTATACACTCCGAGGACGCCTTTTTCGCCTTTTGCCGCGCCCGCATACACGCGTTCTTCACCGGCGGGGTGGCCTACCGCTAGGCCACCAAACCCGAGTGACCCGACGCCCCCTTGTTCTGTCAGCTCGTGCCCGGTGAACACGCCCGTGCTGGCCTGGCACTGATCCACGCGTGTCACAGGGCTGCCCTCGGGCTCTTCGGCGAGCCATACCTGCCCGAACCCGTCACCCGTGATCGACCTTACTTCCCCAACAACCTTAGACGGAGGCGGCACACATTCACTAGTTGTTTTTTCTGACAGGGTTAAAATGTATTCGTGTGCGATCGCGGCGATAGCACGCCCGTCAGTGCACGTGAACAATGTGACCGTGAAAAGCCCGAGCCTGCGAACACTCGCACCCCGCCACCACCACCACACCCTGATATTCACCATCATAGTACCCATCGCTCACCACACACCACACCCCTTCAGACCCCGAACAGGCAGTACCCCCGCCCGGGGACCCGGAAACGTCAAGGGATGCCCTGTGTTTATTTGGCGGTCACCACCCACGCACCAGCAATCCGTGCACCATTTTCTTCCGCGGGAATTTGCAGCACAGTACCCGCTTTCCCAACCCCACCCGGCAGCAGATTCCCTTCCGGCGCAAAAAATGTCGGGGGTTCCGTAGGTTCTATTCTTTCTTCCAAGTTGCCAAACACACACAAGTTCCCCGGAGCGGCCTGCGGAGCTTCGACCGTACCCGAACACCCTTCCGGATCTTCTTTTTCAGGCGTACCCGATTTGATGAAATGCCCCACCGGAACATTCTTCAACGGAATATTAAACGAAATCGCCGCTTTCAACGATTCACTAAAACCCTTATTCGGCAACGACGCCTGCGCGACAAAAATCCCATGCTCAGACTGGCCTTCAGGCAAAAATTCCGTGAAACCCGACACGCCATCACAAACCGCGACACTACCCGACGCGTTAGCGACCGTCGCGCCGCCCTGCGCGCATTCTTTACCAGACGCTTTAGCGACCGTCACACCTTCCCCATTCTTACCCGCAGCGCCACTACCCCCATTCGACCCATTCGAGCCGGCCGCGCCGTTTTCACCTCGCGCGCCCGCCGGACCCGGCGGCCCCCCAACCCCAGCCACACCAGGCACCCCAGCCGCACCCCGCAATTCGGCCTTCAACTGCTTAAGCACCTTCGGGCTGATCTGACGCTCAGACGTAATCAAATACCGCCCAGCAGCAAACGCACCCCCCGTAAACACCAACACAAACACCACCACAACCACCAACCACGACCCACTCAAACGCCCAACAACACCCCTCACACCCCTCCACACCATCGCCATCGCTCAGCCTCCAGAATAGGAAAGTTCGCCAACACGACACCACCAGGCGAACCCTCCCACACGAGCAACGCCACCACACACCCTAAAACCCCCACCCCCACCCCACAACAACCGTTTACGACTCCAAAAAACACCCCACACACCAACCCACAACAACCCACCACCGGCCACCAACCAAAACAACGGGGTGGCACGCACAACCCAAACAGGCCACACGCACCACCCCACACAATCAACTACACACAACCACCACTACACGTGAACTTCAACTTCAGTATTTTTCCCACCGTTTAAGAATAATTCTAAGAATAACGCTAACTCAGCCGCTTCTTCAAACGCACCGCCGTTCAACGACGATTCCAGCTTCGCTTTCTGTTCCGTACCTTCATCATTCCACCACGTTTTGTCTTCCGGCACACCTTTCGTTTGTATGCAGTGATATTCGAATAACGTGGCTTTACCTGTCGTTGGTTTTAAGAGTAAGCACAACACGTTGCCGGTGATTATCAGTAACGCTAGCGCGGAGCATTCCAGGTGGAAGCTTTTGATTAAGAACAGGATCGCTACGCCTAATTCGGTTAAGTGATCGTCCACCAGATGCCATTCACCACCCAGTAAGATTAACCCTTTCGCGGAATCACCTAAGCTATTACATTCAACTTTCACACCAGAGACTTCACCGGTGCATTTATGCCAGTCGATATGAAACGAACCTAAGTCACCCGAGCTATTGATCGTTAAGATCGTTTCGCTCTTTAAAGATTTCGGTGCACAAGACTTTGCTGCCTTTTACCGTTTCAAATAACGTGTTTACTCCGATCTGTTCGCCGTCTGCTGTTGTACCCGCGGTGTTCGGTAAGACCGTGGGTAACGCAAACGCCGACGCCGACAACACACCACCCAGCACCAACAACAACCCAGCAACCAAACCAAACAACCTCAAACGCTTCATAACAAACCACAACTCCTTCAGTCGAAAACCACGAGACCCAACACCACCCAGCCCAAACCACCAGCCAGACGACACCACGCCCCGTCTAAACCGGGCCCCAATGGTTCCAGGGACCCGAACAACACCAGTAGTATGGCACGCAACAGCGCCCCGGTCAACAAAACCAACCAAACGTCTCCCACTCAGACACCCAGCCCCAGGACACGTACCCACCCACACCAGCTCACCGCCGAAAGCAGGCGGCGCGCGCAACCCAACGGCCACACGCACCACCCCACACAATCAACTACACACAACCACCACTACACGTGAACTTCAACTTCAGTATTTTTCCCACCGTTTAAGAATAATTCTAAGAATAACGCTAACCAAGCCATTTCTTCAAACGAACCGCCGTTCAACGACGATTCCATCTTCGCCGTCTGTTCTTTACCTTCATCATTCCACCACGTTTTGTCTTCCGGCACACCTTTCGTCTGTATGCAGTGATATTCGAATAACGTCGCTTTACCTGTCGTTGGTTTTAAAAGTAAGCACAGAAAGTCACCGGTCCATATTAATAACGCCAGCGCTGAGCATTCCAGGTGGAAGCTTTTGATTAAGAACAGGATCGCCACACCTAATTCGGTTAAATGATCATCCACCAGATGCCATTCACCACCCAGTAAGATTAACCCTTTCGCGGAATCACCTAAACTATTACATTCAACTTTCACACCAGAGACTTCACCGGTGCATTTATGCCAGTCGATATGAAACGAACCTAAATCACCAGAGCTATTGATCGTTAAGACCGTTTCGCTCTTTAAGATTTCGGTGCACAAGAATTTGTTGCCTTTTACCGTTTCAAATAACGTGTCTACTCCGATCTGTTCGCCGTCTGATGTTGTACCCGCGGTGTTCGGTAAGACCGTGGGTAACGCAAACGCCGACGCCGACAACACACCACCCAACACCAACAAACCAGCAACCAAACCAAACAACCTCAAACACTTCATAACAACCAACCCTCCCATCCAACATCGAACGATCAAGACGCCAACGCACTCAAAGCTAGCCGAGCAAGAAATTCCGAGCAATGGAATTTCTAGGGCGCCTGTACCTAAAGCCCATAACCCCACAGGAATGTCTCCCACTCCACCAGCACACGAGGGACCCTCCGAGAACCCCACCGAGTCCCACGACGGCCACAGCACGCCTCCGCGCTGCGCGCGCTCGACCCCCGGGCCCACTCGCGACTTGGGGCCCGCCAACACACACGGCGGACCCCAAGCGCTCGTCCTACAGATC
Source organism: uncultured Solirubrobacteraceae bacterium (assembly GCA_963745375.1). Taxonomy (GTDB): domain Bacteria; phylum Actinomycetota; class Thermoleophilia; order Solirubrobacterales; family Solirubrobacteraceae; genus Palsa-744. Next base: position 283,001 of record CAVUXA010000008.1, read on the forward strand.
CTTCAGAACTGCTTGCATACTCCGGCCAACGCTATTCGCTAGCTTTCACCGGCGATTCTGGCGGGCACGCTGCTGACTGGCAATGCGGAGAAGGAGAACAGGCCTCCGCACCCCCCTGCCCCTGGCGCCGCGTAGGAATTGTTGACGATTTCAACTGCTGCCCAACAGGTCACCCTCGGTACTCCTTGCATAATGCCACCACATACCCAGCCCTGCAGCGCGTTTTCCGCGTCCACCTCTTGATCATGGCGCTCACGTATTCGGCCACTTCGTTGTCGATTTCGCCAGCCATCGTGAGGGTCTCCGGTGGATGGCGTCGCATCCTTGCGTAGGCCGGCAGGATCGTGCTATGCAACTTGAGGGGCAGCCACTCGCCTTCGAGAATGAACTTCTCGTCCGCCAGATGAAGCCCGGTAAAGGCCAGGTAGCGGCCGAGATCGCCGGTGGGAAATTCATTGTGAAGCTCCTTGCTAGCTTCCCGGGCGGTGAACGCCACGCCCGCTCTTGCCGCTTCTTCCTCGACCCAGTCGTGGACGATTAGTAATTCCAGCTCATACCGTTGCAGGGTTTCGTGCCTGTCCTCACATTGGCTCTTGAGCTCGGCCGCGTCCGGCACCGGCCGAGCTTTCTCGGCCTTGGCAATTCCCGCTAAGTACGCGATACAGCCCTTGTAGCCGGGCGGTCTCGGCACCACGCCTGGTGGTACCGGTCGCGTGGGCCTGTGCTGATATTCAATGGCTGCCTGCACCGCAATCCAGTGTTCGAGCGTGCGCTCGGCGATGGAATAGCGGCCCGTCTGCGCGACCACGCCGAGGGGCAGCTTGCCGCCGGCAATGTGCGCGCTCGAGGCCGCCACATCGGTAGGGGTTGCGCCGGCTGCCGCCGCAGCTGGAATCGGCTTGCGCGCACGGACCGCGGCTGCGAGCGGCTGAGCGCGACGCGACGCAGTCGCAGCTCCTCTTGCTTGGGCACGATGAGCCCCTCCGCACGCGCTCACGGCGAGGATGAGGACACCGCATGATGCAACCGGGCCCACCCTCGCGATCGTCGTCGGCATCTGTTGAGCTTGACCGCCGCCGAAGGCCCAGTCAAAGAATGCCGCCAGATTGTCTCCGACGCGTTGCGGTCCCGAAGCGACCGTGAGGGAAGCAACGATCGGGCGGGGTCCGTTGTTCGGCGCCGCTTTGCCACAATGATCACCGTGACCACTGAGCCCAACATCCGCGAGGCCCTCCAGGTAGTCATCGACCCCGAGCTGCACCGCTCGATCGTCGAGCTGGACATGGTCCGCTCGATCGACATCTCCGCCAACGGCGTCGTCGACGTCACCGTCTCGCTGACCACGCCCGGCTGCCCGATCAAGGGCCACTTCCAGACCGCCGTCGCCCAGGCCGTCTCCGCGCTGGACGGCGTCACGCACGTAAACGTCTACTTTGACGTCCTCGACGACGACCAGAAGGCCGCCCTGCAGCAGAAGCTTGGCCGCGGCAGCCTGCCCGCCGGCGCGCTCGCCCAGGTCGCCAACGTGCTGTGCATCGGCTCTGGCAAGGGCGGCGTGGGCAAGTCAACGCTCACCGCCAACCTGGCCGCCGCGCTCGCCGGCGAAGGCAAGCGCGTGGGCGTGCTCGACGCAGACGTGTGGGGCTACTCGATCCCGCGCATGTACGGCCTCGGCGCCACCCGTCCGGCCGTGTCGGCGCAGCGCAAGATCATCCCCCTCGAAGCGCACGGCATCAAGGTTATGTCGATCGGCTTCTTCGTCGGCGAAGACGACGCCGTCGTGTGGCGCGGGCCGATGCTGCACAAGGCGCTCACCCAGTTCCTGCAGGACGTCGAATGGGGCGCGCTGGACTACCTGCTCGTCGACCTGCCCCCCGGCACCGGCGACGTGTCCATGACGCTCGCCCAACTGCTACCCCAGGCGCAATTCGTGATCGTCACCACGCCTCAGACGACCGCCCAGAAGGTCGCCCGCCGCGCCGCCCAGATGGCCCACAAGGTCGACCTGGACATCGGCGGCGTGATCGAGAACATGTCCGGCTTCACCACGCCCTCCGGCGAGCGCTTTGCGATCTTCGGACAGGGCGGCGGGCAGGAGCTTGCCGACGAGCTCGACGTGCCCATGCTCGGCAACGTACCCATCACGATGCCCCTGCGCGAGCACGCCGACAGCGGCACGCCGCTCGTCATCTCAGACCCCGACGACCCCGCCTCCCAGGCCATTCGCCAGGTCGCCCGAGGGCTGATCGCGATCGCGCCCGCCGCGCCCGTGCAACTGCCGGTGCTGCCGCTCGTGCAAGTCGGCGCGCCTGCGAGCGTTCCCGGCCCCGCGTCCAACGGCGTCGGCACCCCCGCCAGCGAGCCCAAGCCCGTGGGCATGTCGCTGCCGATGGCGTGAGCCGCGCTACTCTCGGCAGATGCGAGCGGTCATTCTGGATCCATCCACGGCTGGTCTCGAGGAGCTGCTCGAGCGCCGGCGCCGCTCGGGCCTTGACCGGTTCGACGAGGTCTGGGAGGGTGTCCTGCACATGGTCCCCGCTCCGTCGGGCCCGCACAGCTCGGTCGAGTGGCAGCTGGCCCGGCTGCTCGGTCCTCTCGCAGACCAGGCCGGCCTGCACCCCGGAGGCCAGTTCAACCTCGGCGAGGGCGAACACGACTTCCGCGTTCCAGACGGCGGATTGCACCGCTCGCCTCCACTCGCCACTTGGTATCCGACAGCCGCGCTCGTCCTCGAGATCGTCTCCCCTGGCGACGAGAGCTGGGAGAAGCTGCCCTTCTACGCCGCCCACCAGGTCGACGAGGTGCTGATCGTCGATCCCCTCACGCGCTCGGTCGACTGGCTGGGACTGGACGACGGCGAGTACCAGCCGATCGCACGCAGCGGCCTGATCGAGATGGGCGCGAGCGAACTGGCCGAGCGTATCGATTGGCCGGCCAGCGCCTGAGCGCCGGCGCCTTGGCCTGAGCGCCGGTATCGTCTTCGGCATGGCCACCCAGGATCAGCAGGCAGAGCCGGCTCTGCCCGTGCAGGCCATCGACGCAGCGCCCGACGAGCGCGTCGAATTCGACGAACGCCGCGCCAAGCTGGAGCGGCTGCGCGCGGAAGGGATCGACCCCTACCCGCCGGTCAGCCTGTGGAACAGCCGCACGCGCATCGCCGACGTGCTCGCCGCGCACGACCCCGGCCAGCTGGACGCGGGCGCACACCCCGACCTGACCTACCAGATCGCCGGGCGTATCATCTCCAGGCGAGGCCACGGCAAGACCGCGTTTCTCGACATTCGAGATCTTTCCGGCCAGATCCAGGCGGTCGTGCGGGTGGACTCGCTCGGGCAAGACACCTACGACCGCATCCTGGGCCTGGACATCGGAGACATCGTGGGGGTGGCAGGGAGCATCTACGTCACCCAGCGCGGGCAGCTCGCGCTGGGTGTCGTAGAGCTCACGCTGTTGACCAAGACGCTGCGCCCGCCGCCCGACAAGCACCACGGCCTGGCCGACACGGGCACGCGCTATCGCTACCGCGAGCTGGACCTGCTCGCCAACGAGGACACGCGCGACCTGTTCGTCAAACGGCATCGGATCGTGTTCGAGATCCGCAAGTGGCTGAACGAGCGCAACTTCATCGAGGTCGAAACGCCAGCCCTGCAGTCGCTTGCGGGCGGCGCCGGGTCACGCCCGTTCACCACCCACCACAACGCGCTGGACCGCGACCTGTACCTGCGCATCTCCGTCGAGCTGTTCCTCAACCGCTGCATCGTCGGCGGCATGGAGAACGTCTACGACATGGGCAAGGTGTTTCGCAACGAGGGCATCTCGCCCAAGCACTCACCCGAGTTCACGATCATCGAGTTCATGTGCGCCTACTCCGACTACAACGACGTGGCAACGGTCACCGAAGAAATGTTTCGCGACGTCGCCCAGGCGGCGCTCGGACGCACCGTGATCAAACGAAACGGCGAAGACATCGACCTGGCCAAGCCGTGGAAGCGGATCACCATGCGCGAGCTAATCCTCAGCGCTTCGGCCTGGACTTCATGGAGTCCACGCGCGAGCAGCTGGCCGAGTTGCTCGACGAGCCGCTGGACCCCGCCGCCAGCTGGGCCGACGTGGTCGCCGACATCTACTCCGAGAAGATCGAGCACACGATCAACCAGCCCACCCACGTGTTCGACTTCCCGCTCGAGCCCTTCCCGATCACCAAGCGCCACTCGCAACACCCCGAGCTGGCAGAGCACTTCGACGCGGTCATTGGCGGCGTCGAGCTCGTCTCCGGAGACACCGAGCTCAACGACCCCGTCGACGAGTGGCAGCGCTTCGTCGACCAGCGCAAGCGCCGCGCGGTCGACGACGGCGACGTGCCTCACCCCAACGACGAGGAGTACACGCGCGCGCTCGAGTACGGCTACTCGCCGACGGCGGGCGGCGGCATGGGCGTGGACCGCCTGGTGATGATCCTCACCGAACGCGACACGCTGCGCGAGGTGATCCCCTTCCCGATCGTCAGGGATCTGTCGTGACCGGCGCGCCCGCCAGCTCCAAGCTCGACCTCGACCCGGGGATCGTGGCGGCCTGCCGCCAGGCCGCTCGGAAGATCACAGACGACGTGCTCGAGCGGATCGACGGCCACACGACCGTGTCGGTGGAGCGGTCGGTGACGCGCCTGCTGGGCGTGGACGGCGCCAACGGCCTGGACGTTCCCCTGCCCAACGTGCTCGTCGACCACGTGCACGACGGCGGCGGCCTGGGCCGCGGGATCGCCCACTGGTTGGGAAACGCCATGCTGCAGACCGACCGTACGCCTCAACAGATCGCAGAGGCGGTCAGCGCCGGCGAGCTGGATCTCCTGTCGCTGGCATCCTCCCCGCATAGTCCCGGGACGGGGCAGGGGGAGCACGCGGACGACGGCGCCTCCAGCAACGGCCTCGGCGCCGTGACCGCGATCCAGGAACGCGTCACGAGCGAGTGCGCACAGCGCCTGCACGAGATCAACGCGCGCTTTGACGAGCGCCGGGCGATGCGCGAGCGCCTGGGTGAGACGCCGGCACCGCTGCGCTACGTGCTGACGGCCACGGGCGACGTGTACGAGGACGTCGTGCACGCCAAGGCGGTGGCGCAGGCGGGCGGGGACATCGTGGCGGTGATCCGCTCGACGGCGCAGAGCCTGCTCGACTACGTCCCCTACGGCCCCACCACGGAGGGCTACGGCGGCACGTTCGCCACCCAGGCCAACTTCAAGATCATGCGCCAGGCGATGGACGAGTGGTCTGAGCAGCACGGCCGCTACGTGCGCCTGTCGAGCTTCTGCTCGGGCCTGTGCATGTCGGAGATCGCCGCGATGGGCGCGTGGGAGGGCTTTGACAACATGGTCAACGACGCCCTGTACGGGATCCTCTACCGCGACATCAACATCGTGCGAGGCTTGATCGACCAGCGCATCTCGCGCATGATCAACGGCTACTTCGGAGTGACGATCAACACGGGCGAGGACAACTACCTGCGCACGGCCGACGCGTTGGAGGCGGCGCCGTCGGTGACCGCGTCGCAGTTCGTCAACTACGAGTTGGCGCGCGCGTCGGGCGTGCCCGACGCCCAGATCGCCCTCGGCGACGCGTTTGAGATCGACGTGCCGGTGCGCAACGGCCTGCTGTACGAGTGGGCCCAGGCGCAGCTGACGCGCGAGCTGTTCCCGGACTGCCCGGTCAAGTACATGCCGCCGACCCGTCACATGGATGGCAACCTGTTTCGCACGCACGCGGCCGACACGCTGTTCAACCTCGTCACGATCGCCACGGGCCAGGGCATTCAGACGATCGGGGTGCCGACCGAGGGCATCTTCACCCCGCACATCCACGATCGTGTGCTGGGGCTGCAGAACGTCGACTACGTGTTCAACGCCGCCCACGACCTGGGCGAGGAGATCGAGTTCAAGCGCGGCGGCATCGTCCAGACCCACGCGCAGAAGGTGCTCGCAGGCGCCCACGAGCTGCTCGAGCGGATCGCCCAGACGGGCCTGTTCAAGGCGATCGAGGACGCAACGTTCGGAGACGTCAGCCGCAAAGAGGACGAGGGCCGCGGTATGGAGGGCATCGTCGAGACCGACGACGGCTACTTCAACCCCCTCACAGACCTGATGCGCGCAGCGTCTTATGTCTAGGAGATACGCGCTTCGCGCGGGAGTGGGCCAACATGTCCAAGAGCGTTGACCTGACGGCCGTACGGCCCTACGCGGACCACCTCGACGACGGCCTCGTGCAGCTGTCGTTCACCCTGCCCGTGCCGTATTCGCTGGCCGCCCGCAAGGCCGCCCTGGAGCTCGCCGGCAAGATGGGCTTCGCAGAGCCCGAGGTGGTCCACTACGAGCAGCTGACCGACGGCTACACCTACTTCGTGATGTACGGGCGCTGCACCCAAACCGTTGACTTCACAACCCTGCAGGGAGAGGGTTTCGACATCGAGTACATGGGCGAGGACGAGATCGAGCGCTTCGCGCAAGAGCGCATCGGCAGGCGGATCGTGGTGGTGGGAGCGAGCACGGGCTCTGACACCCACAGCGTGGGCATCGACGCGATGCTCAACCTGAAGGGCTACCACGGCCACCACGGCCTGGAGGGCTACCGCTCGTTCAAGACCTACAACCTCGGCAGCCAGGTGCCAAACGGCGTGCTGCTGGCCAAGGCGATCGAGGTGGGCGCGGACGCGATCCTGGTCTCCCAGACGGTCACCCAGCAGAACCTGCACGTGCACAACCTGACCGAGCTGGTGGAGATGGTCGAGGCGGAGGGCAAGCGCGGACAGATGATCCTCGCGTGCGGCGGCCCGCGCGTGACCAACGAGCTGGCCAAGGAGCTGGGCTACGACGCGGGCTTCTCCAAAGGCACCTACCCCAACCACCTGGCCACGTTCCTCGTGCGCGAGCTGGCCGCCCGCGTGGGCGCCCCGGCCGCGTGACGCCGCTGCTGAGCGAGCTGACGGCGGACACGCGCCGCCTCGCGCTCGTCGGCCTGGCCAAGAACACCGGCAAGACGGTTGCGCTGAACGCGCTGCTGACAGAGCTGCAGACGCAGGGCCGCCGCGTGGGCGTGACGTCGGTGGGTCGCGACGGCGAGGAGCGCGACGCGATCGACTCTCGCATCGAAAAGCCGCGCATCGAGCTCACCGACGGCAGCCTTGTGGCGACGACCGACGTGCTGCTGCGCACCAGCGGCTTGCCGCACGAGCTGCTGGAGGAGACGGCCGTACGCACTCCCCTCGGTCGCGTGCTGATCGCGCGCCTGCGCGGCCCCGGGGCGGTCGAGGTGGCCGGTCCGAGCGCCGCCAGGGACATCCGTGCTGTGAGCGACGCGATGCTCGCTTACGGAGCCGAGCAGGTGCTGATCGACGGGGCGATCGACCGCCGGGCCGCCTCCTCGCCGGACGTGGCAGACGGCCTGGTGATGTCCACCGGGGCGGTCCTGGACCGAAACATCGAGCAGGTCGTGCGCCAGACGGCAGCGGCCGTGGAGCTCGTGCGCCTGCCGGTCGTCGACGGACACGATGAGCCCTTGGAGCTGCCGCCGCGCTTTGCGCTGACAGCCGCAGGCGAACAGGTCGCCGCCCTGCTGGACGAGCACCCGGACGTCCGCCACGTCTCGGTCGCGGGCGCCCTGCCCGACCGTTTCCTGGGCCACCTGCTGCAAGCCGCGCACAGGCGCCGGCGCGAGCTGGTGGTGGTCGTGGCCGATCCGACGAAGGTCTTCCTTGCCAACCGCGGCCCGGCCTGGTACCGCGCCCAGGGGCTGGACATCCGGACCGTCGAGGCGATCGAGCTGAAGGCGATCACGGTCAACCCGGTCGCTCCGCAATCCCACCGCTTCGACTCCATGCAGCTGCGAGCGCTGCTGGAGCGGGCGATCCCCGACGGCGTGCCGATCCTCGATGTGCTGCACGCGGACTACCTGGCCTCAACAGCCCTGTCGGGCAGCTGAGCCCCCCGGGCTTCGGTCACGCGCTGTCGGCACAGAGAACCGCCTCGATGTCGCGCTAGTGGGAGACGCCGCCGATCCCGTCCAGCTGCGATCTCGGGCACCGACGCGCCATCTGTTTGACGCCCGTCCAGGAGGACGCTAGCAACTGGCAGCGATGAGCTTGCAGACGAGAGCCGCGGCACGTCTTGCGCTGGGTGTGGGACTGGCGCTCGTCGCGATCTCCGTCATCCTCGTGCTGTCGGGTTCGCCGCCCGCGGTCACCCGCTCAGGCGCGCCTTTGCCGCAGTCCTTCAACTTCGGCAGTACCAGCGTGCGCTCGAAGAATCTGCCAGACGGGGGAAGTGCTGCCCCGCGGCGCTGCCGCCATTCGAGTGTGGCTGGAAGCGGTCATCGGCCCCCGGGTGGAGGTAGAAGCGCTGGCGGGCGGACGGGTCATCGCACGGGGAGCCAGCGGCCCGGGATGGACGTCCGGCTCGGTCACAATCCCGATCTCCCCGGTGACGCGCAGCGCGACGCGCGCGACCGTATGCATGAACGTCAGCCAGGCGCGCGAACCAATCGGTCTGCAGGGGGTGCGCACGTCGGCGAGGGTGGCGGCATCGGACCGCCAGGGTCCGCTGTCTCATGCCGGCAAGAAGGGCACCCCGGCTTACCGCGAAGGGCCGCTTCCGGGACGGGTCGTGATCGAATACCTAAGCCGGGGAGACGCCTCGTGGTGGTCTCTTGCGAGGTCCGTCGCCCGGCGCATGGGGCTCGGCCACGCTGGCAGCGGCGCACTGATGCCCCTGCTTGGGATCGCCCTCATGGTCGCCGTGGCAGGCGCGATGACGCGGCTGGTCGTTAAGGAGATCGCATGACCATGCGGCGCCCGACGCGCTTGCGACGCGTACCGACCGCGGCGTGGACTTGCGCCCTGGTGGCGTTCCTCAACGCTGCCTGCTGGTCGATCGTCACCCCCCCGTTCCAGGTGCCCGACGAACCGGATCACGTGGCCTACGTGCAGGCACTCGTCGAAACGGGTCGGCCGCCCGTCAAGGGGTCCGCGGCGGAATTCTCCACCGAAATGATCTACGCGCTCAACGACCTGCGCCAGGGCCTGGTGCGCTTCAAACCGCAGTTGCCCAGCATCTCCTCCCTCGCGGAGCAGCGCAAGCTCGAAAGCGACCTCGCGTCACCGCTGCCCCATGGAGAAACCGTCAACGCCGGCTTGGCCGCGAGCGAGCCTCCCCTCTACTACTCGTTGGAGACGATCCCCTACCGGCTCGCCGCGGCGGGAACGCTGCTCGACCGCATCCAGCTGATGAGACTGCTGTCGGCGCTGATGGCCGGCCTGACGGCCATCTTCGCTTTCCTGTTCGTGCGCGAAACGCTGCCTGAGGTTCGCTGGGCCTGGACCGTGGGCGGCATCGCCGTCGCACTGACGCCGCAGCTCGGGTTCGTCTCCGGCGGGGTCAACCCCGAATCGATGCTCGTCGCGGTGTCCGCCGCCGACTTCTACCTCCTAGCGCGGGCTTTCCGCAAAGGGCTGAGCTCAGAGCTCGCCGTCGCCATCGGCCTGGTGACGGCCACCGGCTTCCTCACTAAGGTCAACTTCGTTGGAGTCGCCCCCGGTGTGCTCCTCGGGCTGCTCATTATCGGCGTCCGCGCCGCGAGGTTGTCCGGCCGCCTGGCGCTCGGCATGGCGGCGACAGCCTCCTGCATCGCCTGCGCACCGGTCGCCATTTACGTCCTCGTCAACGTCTTCTCGGGCGAACCCGCGTTCGGCGTGGTGTCTGCGGCGCTCGACTCCGAGAGGGGAACGCTGCTGCACGAGATCGGCTACGTCTGGCAGTTCTACCTGCCCCGGCTGCCGGGGATGAGAAGCTACTTCCCCGGGATCCTGACCACGCGCCAGCTGTGGTTCGATGGCTTCGTGGGTCTGTACGGCTGGGACGATACGTTCTTCCCCGCATGGGTCTACAGCCTGGCGCTGGCGCCAGCGGCCATCATCGGCGTCCTGTGCCTACGTGCGCTGGCCAGAAGCCGTGTGCGCCTGACGCATAGCCTGGGCGAGCTTGCCACCTATGCCGCGATGGCGGTCGGCCTGCTGGTCCTGGTCGGAACCAGCTCATACATCAGTGAGACCAATGACGGACTGGGACCGTATTGGGAGCCGCGCTACTTCCTGCCTCTGATCCCGCTGCTGGGGGTTGTCCTGGCGCTCGCCGCACGCGGGGCCGGGCACCGCTGGGGACCCACCGCGGGCGTACTGATCGTGGTCCTGTTCTTCGCACTGGACCTGTTCAGCCAACTCCAGGCGGTCGCTCGCTACTACGGCTGACACAGACCGATGGCAGTTCCCTTCACCACGCTGCCCGGCGGCTGCGCGCCCTGACCCTAGGGCGTGATAATCGGAGACACCATCGCATCCTTGCGCCCGCACGTTTCCGGCGTGTTCAGCGGGCAGGTGACGCCAACGTTGACACTCATCTGCGCGTCCGTTAGTCCTGACGGTAATGAACTGCTCCATCGCCGAAGACCAGCCATTGACGAGCTGATGGCAAGCACGAGTCGGACCGCGCCTGCGACCGACCGATCGGCGCATCGCCAATCGAAGACATCAAACGCGCCACCGCGCGGGTCACGCGCACCGCGTCGCGTATGGATCTCGTTGGCGTTGGGACTCGTGGTGACGATGGCGAGCGTGGGCTTCGCCCTGTCGCGCTCGCCGGCGACCGTAGCCGCCACGAACGGCGTGCCGGCCGAAGTCACCGTGGCGGCTACTGCTGGCATCCACTCGCTCTGCCAGCCGGGTGGAACCATCCCGGCAGGCACCACCGCGGTCCGCGTCTCGCTGTCAGACAACCTCGGCCCGAGGGTCGACATGCAGGTCTTGTCCGGCTCGACGGTCATCAGCCGAGGTACGCGAGAAGCCGGATGGGGCACCACCGAAACCGTCACGGTCCCGGTGGAGCGAGTGCCTGCTGCGATCGGCAACGCGCGCGTCTGCCTGAAGCTCGGAGCAGGCCCCGAACCGCTTCAACTCAACGGCAAGCTGATCCGGACACCCGGGCGCAGCGCGTCGCTCGCGCTGCGAATGGAATACCTGCGAGCGGGCTCGAGCACCTGGCTGTCGCTGGTTGCGTCGATCGCACGCCACCTCGGCATGGGGCGCGCACCCTCGGGCTCGTGGGTGGCCTACCTGGTGATCGCGATCATGCTCGCCGTGTCTGCGATCGCATCGAGCCTGGTCGTTCGTCAAGCGCGGATCGGCGGCATCTCTCGGCGTCACATTCGGTCCTCGCGGGCGTGGTGGCCGGGCCCCGTAGACAAGGCATTGCGAGCGGTTCCTCGCGCAGCTTGGACATGTGGACTGGTCGCCGCGCTGAACGCAGCATGCTGGACGCTGATCACGCCGCCCTTCCAGGTCCCAGACGAACCGTCTCACTTTGCCTACGTTCAGTATCTCGCCGAGACCGGGCGACTGCCCGACTCCAATGAAGACACCATCTCCGTGGAGGAGCAGGTCGCCCTGAAGGACCTTCATCAGCCCCAGGTGACATGGCATCCAGAAGTCCACACGATCTCCTCGCTCTCGCAGCAGCGCCAGCTTAGCCGAGATCTGACCAGCCACCTAAGCCGCGTCGGCCCGGGAGATGCCGGGGTCGCGGCATCCGAGCCGCCCGGCTACTACGCGCTGCTGACGGTTCCCTACCGCCTGGGATCGGGAGGTACGTTGCTCGACCGCCTCGAGCTGATGCGATTGCTGAGCGCGTTGATGGCGGCGCTGACGGCGATCTTCACATTTCTGTTCATCCGCGAATGCCTGCCCGGAGCCCCGTGGGCCTGGACGGTCGGCGGCTTGGCGGCGGCGCTCACACCGTTGCTCGGATTCATCTCCGGTGCCGTCAATCCCGACGCGATGCTGTGCGCAGTCGCCGCCGCCGTCTTCTACTGCCTGGCGCGTGCCTTCAGGCGCGGGCTTACGCGAGGGGGGGCGATCGCGCTCGGCGCACTCACCGCCGTAGGCCTGCTGTCAAAGCTCAACTTCATCGGCTTGGTGCCCGGCCTGATGCTCGGCATCGTCGTCTTGAGCTGGCGCACAACGTCGAGCCAGACAGGCCGCAGCGCCACCAACCCACGACGATTGTTGGGCGCACTGGGCCCCATCGCGATCGCCACGGCGGTCGCGTCGACACCGGCTTGCGTGTACATCCTCGGCAACCTGCTCGCGCAGCACCCCGCGTTGGGGATCATTTCACCAGCCATCCGCAGGCTGGGAATCGGTTCGCCACTGAGCACCGTAAGCTACATATGGCAACTTTATCTACCAAGGCTGCCGGGCATGTTCCACTACTTCCCCGGTGTCTTTACCGGCCACCTGTGGTTCGACAGGGCGGTTGGAATGTATGGGTGGCTGGACACCACGTTTCCCATCTGGGTGTATGACCTCGCCCTCATCCCAGCCGTGGTGATCGCGGCTGCGGGCGTGCGCACGCTCGTCGTCAGCCGGTCCATGCTGCGCCCTCACCTGGCCGAGATCGTCGTCTACTGCGCGATGAGCGTTGGCCTGTTGGGGTTGATCGGAGCGTTCGCGTTCCCGGCCCGGCACGTCGAAGGAGCTGTGTACCTTCAGCCGCGCTATCTGCTTCCCTTGCTTCCCCTCGCGGGCGCCTTCATCGCACTTAGCGCCCGCGCCTGGGGCCGGCGCTGGGGGCCCGCCGTCGGCGCTTTGATCGTCGCGCTGTTCTTGGCTCACGACATCCTCAGCCAGCTGCAGGTCGTCGCCCGCTACTACGGCTGACATGGCCGATCGCCGGCTGGTGCTCGGACTTCGTAGCCCACACGATTGTGCAAGCGACACCTTCCGGCGTTCACCCGGTGCGTGAGCAGTCCGGCAGCCCGTGGCCCAGCGCCAGCGCTGCCAGTTTCTTGTGAATCCCTGCTTTGCTGAGCGTGAGCGCCTTGATGCCAGCGGCGTCGCGAGCCCTCGCGTAGCGCACCAGCTGCACCAGTTCTGTCGCGAGAATCTGCCTGTACGCGATGATCTGCCGCCAGGCATGCGCCATCGAGGCGGGCGGCGTGAGCCTGCTCAAATCGCGTACCGCTCGCGCCTCCAGGGTGACGCGGTGAGGAACGATACGGGCGATTTCGGCGAAACTGGCGCTCTTGGGCTTGTCTTCCGCAAATTCAGTGTTGAGCCGCCTACAGACTTCGTTGGCCTGCTCAACCACGGGTTGTTGTTGTGGTGCCGGGGTCGGGGTTCGGGTTGCCGCACCGCTAGACGGGCCGGTGGTCGCAGTTGCAGCCGTAGTTGTAGTTGTAGTGGTAGTGGAACCAGTGGTACCACATCCGGTGGCCGCGAGTGCAAGCAGGAGCACCGTCAGAGCTACTGCGATCGCGGGCATCTTCGATGCCCGCACGACAGCTGTGCTAAACCGGTGTTCCATCGGGCGCAACTATGCCGTGGCGTCCACGTGCTGTCAAGCCAATAGGGCTATTGTCTCTCATTCGCCGACGGCTCAGCTGCGCTTGCCCTTCTTACTCTTGCGGCTCGTCTTCGCATGTTTGTGGTGTGGCTTGCCGCAGCCGATGACGCTGATCTTGGTGGTCTGGTGGATTTCGATTCCGTTTTGGGCGGTGAACGCAGTGGGCATCGCGAGCTTGTCGTTGCACAGGTTGTTGTTGGCAGCGAGGGCTGAATATGGTCCCTCGGGAAGTTCAAGTTCGAAGGTGCTGAAGGGCTGGTCGGGGGTTGCCTTGAACGTACTGCTGGTGATGCCGTGCCTGATGAAGGTGGACGCGACGACATCGACCGTGATGCCATAGCCCTGGAGCACGATGGTGAGGCTGGGAAACGCTTCGTTGCCGTGTGACACGAAGTACACGGGTCCCGCGAGGGGAACGGGTACCAGGGGGGTGATGGCCTTGGCGTGTCCGATGATCGACGCTGCCGGGCAGTTCGCCCGGTTCGTTTCGAACACCACGGCGAGACAGGCTTTCTGCAGCGTGGTCAAGCGCGAGGGCAGTTGCTTAGGCAGGTCGACCTTGACTTTCGCGAGGTTCGCATAGGAGCCGAGGCTGTTGGGAGGATAGGCGAGCTTTACTTTCAGGCTTGCCCCGCTCTGTTTGCTGGTTTTCGCGCTGGTTGACACCTGGAATTTCGGGGCGAATTTCAGGTTCGTGCAGTTCGCTGTCTGAAATGGCACCGACACCGGCGCGGTCGCCCCTTCGACGCTCGTGATGCTTCCGGTGATGCTGGTGGGGTTGCAATTGGTGGGGTTCAGCGTGAACTGGGGCCGGTCGATCGTTACGTTGACATGCTTGATCTCCAGGGGGATACCGTCGAGGATATGCGGGATCGCGTCCGTTGTGACCGTCAGGGCCGTCGTATGGGGGTCCAGTTCGACCTTCGCACGCACGACGACCTTGCCGAGGTTGAATGGGCCGGCGACCGCGGGGGTGACGATGGAGAGCCCAAAGGAGGCGCCCTTGTAGCCTTCGGTGAGGAATGCTTCCGTGCCGGTGACGCTGAACGGTTCGTTTCCGAGGCCAACGCTGACGGTACCGTGCCCAATCAGGCTTTCCGGGCCACATGTTCCCCCGTTCGCCTGCGCTTCGGGGCACAGCTTCACGCCTGCCAAGAGCCCCGTGACACCGGGCGGGTAGTGCAAGGTGATCGTCTGGATGTTCTGGTTTCCGTCTTCACGAGAGACCGTCGTGGACAGCGGGCTGAACGCCCCCGCGTTGATGTTCGTGGTACCCGACGTGAGCGTCGGGGCGAAGGGCAGGCTTTGCCCGGGGCATGGTGAGCCGTTGGGACCCGAGTTGATTTCAAACGTCGACTTCGAGTCGACCGGCGAAGTGCCCGACCACGGCGTGAAGACCGCGTTGGTCGTATAGCGGCCGCAGTGCGCGGGGGTCGAGAACGGGGCACGAGCCCCGCCGAACAGATGGATTTCGGCTTCTTCCAGGGGGGCCTGGGGCGAGTTCTTGAACGTCGTCGTGATCTGCCCCGTTTCCGGGTTCAGCGTGACTTCCCCGGCGAGCTTGACGAGAACGCCGGAGATCGGGTCTTCGGCGACGATGTACGACGCCAGCAGCGATCCGAACGGATTGGCGTTCTGGCTGGCGAGATACAGTGCCCCTTCCAAGGGCTGCGCGAGGATCGGCACCTTGATCTTCACCGTCCCTACCTTCGAGGCGTTTGGACAGAACCCACTTGGCAACGTGGGCGTAAACAGGTTGGTTGCCTCTTCACTGCGGATGAATCCGATCTGTCCCTCCGAACAGGCTTCCAAGCCATCCGCCGCGGCAGGATTGACGGTGACGCCTTCGGGGAAGGTGACCTGGATGTCCTTCACCGACGAGCTCGTGAGCCCGCCCGGGTTTTCCGACACTTCCTGGGGCACCTTCACATCAACCTTCAGGCCGCTCGGGGTGCTCGCCTGCTGCACGTCGGGAGCGACTTCTATCGCCGGTTCGAAGGACAGCTGATTGCATCCCGTGATTCCCAGTTCCCGGCCGAACTGGTCCTTCAGAGAGGTTGTCCTTTCACCTTGGAGCTCCATGGTTTCCGGTTGCGTCTGCGGATTGGGGTTGGCTTTGATCGGCCACGATTCGCCTTCCACGCTCGTCACGAACGGGGTTTCGCACGAGGTTGGCAGCGTCAAGAACGGTGTCAAGGACGGCTGCTGGGACGTTGGACATTCCTCGCCCAGCACATTGAGCACGCCACCCGCCAGGCACGCTGAGCCGCGTGAGGCGTGATGACGTTCGTCGCTCGGGACGCCCCAGAAAGTCGCTGTCGTTGACAGGAGGTTCGCGGCTTGGCTGATGTTGTTGACGCTAACTCTCACGCCGTAGTCTTCGCCGGTCCGTACCGCGGTATCAAGCACCACCGGGGCTTTCACGACCGTGAACCCGAAGCGAGCAGGCTCGCCCCGTGCCGGCACCAGATTGTACAACGGGAACGGGTACGTCGCGAGCCCCGTTTGTGCCGGTTCGTCGAACGTGACGGACGCCACTCCGACAGCGGTGTCAGCCGGACAGTAATTCTGGAAGTTGACGGTCTTGTGGAAGTCCGCTTCGCTGCACTGCGGTATCGCTGTCGCGTTTCCGACCAACCCGGCCGGGAGATTGAACTGCAGGTTCTTGGGCATCGCCGGCGCGGCGAGCGGGTCGCTTGTCTGGTTGAGCGCAAGTGTGGTGGAGAACTGAAACGGATGTGACCCCGCACGCGCGTCAAGGGTTCCACCTTCGCTTTCCGGGGTCTGTTCAAATTGTTCTACGCCAAATGGCGGAGCACCGGCGCCCACTGGAATCGGTCGGTGGGTCCTCGCCAGCGACGCGCCGCCGCCGGACACTTCCGCCTGCTGTTCTTCAGTTGCCGTACCGACCTTGATCTTGATGCGTATTTCGATGTCTTCGAACGGCGCGAGCGGAAATTCTCCTTCGGGCAAGACGCATGAGACGACGTCCCCGGTCACATTGCACAATTCGCTCCTGTTGATGGATCCCTCCCCGTCCCCAAACAGGAAGAAGCCGATCACGGGCGCACCTTTTTCTTCAACCACGGTGACGCCAGGCGGCAGCGTATCGATCAAGCTCACGGCACCGACAGTCGTCGCATCGCCGAGATTGACGGCCTTCGCCACGGCCGTACCTTCCCCGTGCGGCGCAATGTTGGCAGGGCGCACGCTCGCCGTCACATGCCACCACGGCGCACACGTCGTGCATTCTTCTGCCATCGCGACCCCACTGAACGCGAAACCCATGAGCCCACAGGCCAGAACGCATGCCAGTGCCGTTCGGGCGCGCACGTCGGTCATGCCCGTGATGCGTGCCCGTACACCATCTGGACCGGCCATCATTCGCTGCCCACGCATCACTTGCCCCTCCAGCTGTCGTTCGCCTTACCCGCCCGGCCAGTCCTGCTTGCCTTGCTGGCGCTCCGGGCCCTGTGGGTCTTCGCGGCCGTCCCGAAGGCGTGCCGTGCTTTGCGTTCACACGCCAAGCGCTTGCTCTTCTTTCTTTTCTTGCGACAATTGCCCAACGCACGGGCCAGCTTTTCCGCGCGCAGTTGCGCCGCTGTCTTGTGCACCGCCTGCACGGTCGTGCCGGGGCCCGAGAAGGTCGCGCTCGCGGGCGGCCCGAAGGTATCCGGCTGGGCCATCGGCGCGGCCCTGCACGAATCCGCGGTGTTGCAGCCCGGGGGCACCACGGTCTCGCCCGACGCGCAGGTTTGAGCCCCGCTGCACACGTGCGCGTCATACACATCGAGCGCACCATCGACATCCTGCGACGCCAGCTTTGCCGAGGTCATAAAGAACACATCTTCGCCTTCTCCACCACCCGGACCTACCGCACTTGCATCGAGGAAGGCCGATTCTTCGCTCGAGGTCCCGGACGAGATCAGGCCGATGCAACCCGCCGGCAGCCTGCAGCTTCCGACACCGTCCGGCTCGAACTCGTACACATCCTCCTTCCCGTTCGCATCGCCTGGTACCAGCGCGTCAGCGCTGTTGAAGAACAGCCGCCCATTGTTGTCAAGGTTGCGCGGCTGGTACAAGGCATGAACGTCGTCGACCCGCGGCCACCCAGGCAGCGACCCAGCGAGCCAGCGGCCCGACCACAGACTCGGGCGATCCACGAGCAACGGCAGAACCCTGTCCGTGGCCGGATCGAACACACCCACAGGGCGAGAACCCGTCGGGTTGCACGACACGCATCGCAGCGTATCGGCAACGCGGTCGTACAGAAAGACCTCCTCGTCAGGCTGTCCGCTGTTCGCATCAACGTTGTCATAGCCGGTCAAGTTCCTGTCCGACATGAAGGCCACGAACCTACCGTCGCTCGACACTCTTGAGGTCAATTCACCGAGATCGAAGTGTTCTTCGCCCGCCTTCCAATCCGGTGAGTCACCCGGATCGAGGTTGGCTATCAGCCGCCTTTCCCCCGTCCCAGCATTGCTGACATACAAAGCCGGCGCTCCACCCGCGACGTAGTACACGTACGTGCCAGTGCCGTCAATGCCGAGATCGGTGCCCTGCACGTCTCCTGACAGGTTCTTCAAGGCACACGACAGCACACCCCCAACCACGCTCAATTCGCAGACGTAGAGATCCGGCGCGCCTTCCTGCGCGGTCGAATCCGGGGTCAGCCGTTCTGTGTCCTTGAAGAACACGCGACTACCGTCCTCGCTTGCATCCACGTATTCGGGATGGTCGCCACCACCGGACCCGACAATCCCTTCCTGTGGCACGTCCAACTGAACCGTCTGTCCGAGCTCCAAATCGCGTACGAAAAGGTGTCGTTCTGTCCCGCCGAGCGACTCGCTTTCGAATACCACCCGCGACCCATCTGTCGAGACAGCATTGCGCATATTCGCGTTCGCCGTCCCCACAGCCGACAGCTTGCCGTCTTCCGTTGCCGGATGGCTATCGGGGAGGAAGTTGATCAGCTTGATCGCCCCGTCATGCCACTCGTACAGGTTCTTTTCGTATTGTTTCTGTTCTTCCCCCCCGTCTTCGAAACCTGCAGCAAAATCTTCCGTCAGCGGCACCTGCGATGTCAGTATCACATGACTCAGATCAGGCGTAGCCGTTAGTACCTTGACGCCTTCGGTAAAGAGGGTCCCTTCGCTTGTGCTCACGTGCCCACCGAACTTGGCTCCGGGCCTCATGCCGACGGCCGGCAACAACGGCACATATTCGTCGCTCGCCTCATCCCAAACATACGGAGTGCGTTCGCTGGCCGCCACCGGGGCGCCAGGGCGCGTCAGGGGAGTGGCGCCCTGCGGTTCCACCAACCCTGCCGACAGTGTCCCCGAGAACAGCTTGTATTCACTCAAAGTTACCGGTTCCAGACCCTCGACCGTTTCGCCGCGAGTCGTTATGTCCTGCGTGTTCCAAACACCCGGTTCACCGCGCGTGGACAACAGTTGCGAATACGCAAAGCTGCGCGTTCCCGCCGGCGTGCTGCTGACCGGGGAGTAGGCGAAATACGAAATCCTGCTGCCGTCTTCGGAAGCCTGTATCACTCCCGCTTCGTTCGAACCGAGATCCAGCGTGGCGCCATGCTTATTCGGCGGCGAGACCATTTCCCAAGCCCGCCCATCGATCAATCCTACTTGACTGGTGGATCCACCCGCCGCCTGAGTCGTGAAGGTGTGTTCGGCGCCTTCGACCCCTTCCGGCGGCGCGAGCGGGTTGCGCGCGATCAGCCGATAGTGATAGGTCACTTCCGCAGACAGGCCCTCGACGAGCACGTTCACCGGGACATCCGTGGTGCCGGAGCCGGCGTCGCCTTCGCCTGCCGGCACCGTGCATTCCGTGCCACCGCAAGCACTCGTCGGACCGTAGGAGAAAGCGTAATGGGTTTCCGAGCCCAGCGGGTTGAGCTCGGCTTCGAGTCGCGCGCTGCTCGCCGACACCTGCGAGACCGACTCGCCGTCGATGCCCACCGGCGGCAACGCCGCGAACCGTTCGTCGGCGCCGACCGACGGACCGACCGTGTTTTCGGCAACGAAGTGAAAATGGTATGCGACGCCGGGTTTTAGACCCAACAGCTTCACTTCCACGGTTTCCGGCGCGAAAGCTTCCGCGGTCATAGCCAGCGGTTCCGTTTCGCTGACACCTCCCCCTTCGGGCCCGTACACGACGTGGTATTTGGTCGATGAGCCCTCCGCGTCGATGCTCGCCCGCACCGTCGCGCTGGCCGCCGGCTGCGCGATTCCTTCCTCGCTTTCGACCAGCGGCGGCTGCGGTACACCCGGCAGCGGCGCCAGCACCTCGATTTCGTTTCGGTTCGACACCAGCAATCGACCGACTTCATCGGCAAACGCCGCCGCGATGCCGCCCACATCGGGGCTCGGGAAGTCGGCAACCTCTGTGCCCGCCGAATTCCACTCGCTCACCCGTCGTTCGCCTTCGCTCGCGACAAACAGTTCGTTAGATGGCCCCACGGCTATGCCGTTGGTGAATCCCGAGGCTCCAGGTTCGCGCACCGGCCCCACTTCCACACCGGTGCATGATGTTGCACAGCTTTCATACTCGTGCACTCCCCCAACGCCTCCTTGCATCACATACACGTGCTTGGCTTCGTCCACCGCGAGACCTTCAATGAATTCTTCGACGCTTGCGATAGTCATCGTCAGCTTGAATGCACCCGTGTCGCTGAACTCCTGCACCCGGCTGACACCGCCGACATACACGGTGCCTACCGAATCCACGGCGACCGTGTTCTGTGGCAGACGTTCGAACTCGCCCGGGCCTTCGCCAGTGCCTTCGGGCGGTTCGACCGCGGCCCGGCACGTGCTGATCACGGCTTCGGGGCCGCACGCCTCCGCTTCTTCTTTGCCGTCGGCGACGCCCTCACCCCATGCGAGGCGGAATTCGCCATCCGCGGTGAACTTGTCGATGCGATGGTTCCCCAGATCCTCGACGTACACATCGCCTGTCGAGGCGTCCAAAGTACTGCTGTCGACAGCGACACCATCAGGGAAATTGAGCTCGCCCGCGGCGCCGCCCGGCAAGCCCGCATGACATTCCACCGGAGCCGGTTTGGCGTCGGGCCCACACGTCTCCGGTTCTTCGTTGCCGTCGGCGACGCCCTCACCCCATGCGAGCAAGAATTCGCCATCCGCGGTGAACTTGTCGATGCGGTTGTTGTTGCGGTCCGCGACGTAGACGTCCCCGGCCGATGAATCGGTCAAGGGCTGTCCGGAATTGTCGACTGCAACCGAGACGCCCTCTTCGAATTGCCCCGCACCTTGGCCCGGCCCTCCGAACACCAGGGGACTCCCAGCAGCACAAGCCTGCTCGACGAAGCAACCAAGACCCAGAATACAGGCCGGCAGCGCCAGAAACCTGAGACCACGCCCACTCGTGAATGCTCGATAACGCACTTTCCCTTGCCTTTCCTCCAGCCTAACAAACAGAGACACGTACAGAGGCCCACAGACCAATAGATAGAAACGCTGCCAGACATTGCCATGTCGCGCAAGGCGCGTTTCTCATTGGCGGCTGATAACACTCCAGACAACCGACAACAACGAACACACTCATGGGTCAGAGACATATCCCCCAAAGGCTTGACTGCAAACACCTCCAGCTGTCATTGTGATCAGCGCGGGCGGCGACCACATCTCGCACGAGCCTGGGAAGACCTCCGTCAGACCTGGCTCATCCGAACGCTGCGGGAAGCACGGCAGCCGCCGGCACCACACAACCAACACAAGGAGCATATAATATGCGCAAGATAACGATCATCGGCGCGGCGCTCATGGCGATCGTCGCCCTGAGCGCCGTCGCCGCTTCGATGGCGTCGGCAGCACTGCCGGAATTCTTACCCAACGCACCCGTGAAACCGGGCTTTTCGATCAAAAGCGGGGCGGGCACACTGTCAGTCTCAGGCCAGCCGAACACCGAATGCAAAAAGGACAAAGGGTCCGGGGCGATCACTGGTGCCAAAACGGCGACCCTCACCGTCGACTTCGAAGAATGCAAAATTCTTTCATTCATCGAAGCTCACTCGTTAGGTGACCCGAACAACACCATCTTACTTCACGTGACTGGCTTACTTTGCTGGATTAAAAAAGGCAGCCCGTTAGAAGTAGGGATCTTACTCACGCCGACTGGCCCGGTCCACATCGAAGCTCCGTCCACCGGTACGTTAGTCGTCGTTTCAGGAAGCGTCGTCGGTAGAGTCGAACCAATCAACAAATCGCAGACGACGGGTAAGGTCGTTCTTCCAGCAACCGCGCTGGCGTGTGAAGGCGAAACAGACAGCCTGACGGCGGAAAAGAACGAGACGGGCGGCCCGCTGGCGGCCGGAGAGGTCACCACCGAGGAAATCACGTTCGAACAGGCAATTGAAGTAATGGGCTAGCAGCCCGTTCAGCAGTGTCCTGCGACTTGTAGAGCCACTGCTCGGTGCTGGGGAGAGCTTCTCCCCCAGCACCTTTTTTCGTTGCGGTCCCAGCGACAGGGATCTCGCGCAGCCGCGCTTACGAAAGTTCCGGGGCAGCGCCGCAACTATGACTGGTCCGCAGAGCCTTCACCGGAACGGCTATCAACCTGCGACCCGGCCGCGATCAAGTCCGCCCACGACCACTACAGCGCAGCCCGTGGTCGCCGCGCCAGCAGTGATCTCGATCTCGTGCGTCGCCTCGGCGTCGCGATGGACGATGAGGCCGACCCGCAACTGAAACGAGGCGGGTACCGTGCTTCTCTGCTGCAAGCGTCCATCATCGCGCTGGCGATAGGTCGGCCCGCAGACACCTTCAAGGTGGCCTCGCCCGGGGGCTTCCCCGGGATGTGTTGGAGCTCGCGCTTGAGCAGCTACCCGCAGGGGCCAGCCACGTTTTCGCCGCCGGCTGCCGGGAGTGGCGCATCCGCTTCTCGCTGGGCTATGCGATCAATCAGGCGCTGCGCGAGCAGATCCTCGCCCTGCCCGAGGACGCTTGGACGCCGGCGGTCAACCAGGACGGCCAGCCACGCGACGGGGCATGGGTCACAGAGCTCACCGGCCTGATCAACCTGGACTCCTGGCCGCAGGGCACCCGGCTGATCTGTCGCTGCGAGCGCCACACCCGGCGCGCAACTCACGTTCACCGACGTCGACGGACATCGCTTCCAATGCTTCATCACCGACCAGGGCGACCCAGACATCGCCATGCTCGAGGCTCTGCACCGCCAGCACGCCGAAGTCGAGGACCGCGTCAAGACACTCAAGGCCTGCGGCGCCGGGCACCTCCCATTCCGCTCGTTCGCCGCGAACGCTGCGTGGTTCGAGCTCGCGCTCCTCGCCCACGACATCCTCGTCTGGACACAGCAGCTGCTCCTCGACGGCGAGCACGCCATCGCAGAACCAAAGCGGCTGCGCTACCGCATCCTGCACGTCGCCGGACAAATCACCCGCGACGCACGGCGCACCACCCTGCACCTCCCCGTCGACTGGCCCTGGGCCGCCACGATTCTCCGAGCATTCAAGCGATTGCACGCGCTCCCGGCCTACGGCTAACCCGAGTCAGCGAGCGCCCATCACCACAAACCCACCAAGCCGGTGACCCGCCACTCAGCCCTGCCCAAAACAAGCACCTGCCGATCCCACAAGCACCAAACGCCGCAGCGAACGCGACGTCCGCGAGTCGTCGCAGCACGTCAAACGCCTCCTCCTCGCTGCAGTGTGCTGCACTCGCCAGGTTCTCCGCACGGAGTGGGGTTCTGCTCAGCAACTCCGTGATCGCGATGTGGTAACGCACATCCTCATCGAAACGCGATTCGGTTCTCGCCAGAGAATCGAAGAACCCTTGCACGTCCTCGTCCACGCGGCCACTGGGCAGACGGCAGACAACGTCGCCGCCCGAGGCGGTGATGTCGGGTGGGAAGTGGCCGTCCCGGAGCATGGTGCGGTACATCGCGCTGATGCCGATGCCGTCGCGCCCCGCTAGTCCGAGGACGCGCATCGCGTCCGCGAGGACACGGTTGCGGGTGGCGAGCAGGCGAGACTCGTCAACGCCCTCGAACACCTTCAAGGTGAACCTCCTGAGCGGGTGGATTGACAGGCTTGGTAACCGCAATTCTCCCCGCCCAGGCAGACGATTCAGCCCTCCCGCGACGCCACCAACCACATCGCTAGTGACGAATGCGGGCTAGAACGCCTCCTGAACGGAAGTCGTTCGTTCCGCCTGACGGCCACCGCGCGGGGAGCGCTTGACTCACGTGTCAAGCACAAGAAGCGCAGCGCCCGAAACCTACACCAGAACTCGTGCGCGCGTACCTCGATGTCAACGAGGACATCGGCCGCGCGCAAGCAGCCTCCCTGCTAGGGGTTGGCGAAACCCGCGCATCGGCGATCCTGAGCGACTTGCACAACAAGCACGGCCTGATCAAGCCGGTCGGCGCGGCGCGTGGTCGCGGCGTCCGCTACACCCTCGCGAAGTGAAACGTGCGCCCCGCGCTTGTCAGTCGCCTATCAGCGATTATAGGGACATCTGACGGCCGAATGGTGCGCTGTCAAAGCGACTACGCCACGCCCGCCAGTTCCTCAAGCTGGATCGAGGGTGCGGTAACTGTGCTTGCGTGCGCTGGGTTGTACTCCTTGCACAGTGGCACGATGTAGCCAGCGCGGCAGATCGTTTTTGTTTTCCACAAGTCTTTCTCAGCCACCAGAAACCTGTAGAACGCTTCCTCGGACTTCAGGCCAGTCTGGTGCTCTTTGAACTTCTGTTCGAGTCTTGTAGTTATGAGGTTCCTTTTCAGCTGCAGCATCTCGATCGACTGATCCCAGTTTCTCTGAGCGAGGTATGTTTGGTACGCGCCTTCCTTCGGAAACTGTTCGGCCTTGATCTTCGCGAACAGCCTGTTGACGTCTGCTTCGCTTGTCTGTATCCCTCGTTCTTCGCCTTCCCCCACCCGACCCTCAATTGAGATCAGCAAAGACAGCGCCTGTTCCTTGAGCGCCTCATTGAGGCTCTTGCACTTGGTTGCAAGTTGTTCGCGAGTCATTCCAGGCTTGCCGCTGGATGTCTTGGGCACGATCGTTTCCGCCACCGCAATGCATCTACTGTAGTTGGGTGGATCTGCCACGAGACCTCGCGGCGCCTGTTTGCCGATGTGCTCGAAGTAGTCACCACCGGCGACTGCTTCCATCCAATGGCTGAGCATCGGCCGGTCGATCACGATGCTTCCGACCTTCGCCACCGCGTCACCGCTGAGGCTGTTGCTGCTCGAACATCCCGAGATGCCGATCACGCCGACGACGGTCGTGACACTTGCAACGAAAATGCTGGTGTAGGTGCGAATATGGGTACGCGAGATGATCATTGCGAGCATCCTAGTAAAGCTGTATAGCAAGATGTGTCGCTGTTTCCAATTATTAAGTGCCCGAATCAGCTCGCCCGAGCCTGTTGCACGACGGCGTGCCCTTCTCTTCGCTGAGCTCTGCGATCGATAGCGGCCGCAAATGCGGTTTCCCATGCTTCGGCATGGTGCTCGATGGTCTGCTTCTTCGCCCATGCGAGTGCACTTCGCGCAAGCTGCTTTCGCTTGCGTGGGTTGCATATGAGGTGGTCGACAGCCGAAAGCCAGTCACCATCGGCGACCAGCATGCCTCCCTGCTGTTCGCCGAGGGCACGATAGGGTGCGACGGCCGAAGCCAGCCAGGCGGTCCCGCCTGCGCTGTACTCCTTGATCTTGGAGTCCGACCGCGAGTGGTTGAACGCTATGTCAGCGAGGGGCGCAACGCCGATGTCCATCGCGCTCGTGATCCCCAGGAGGCGAGGAAATGCCACTTCGTCGATGTGCCTGTACCGCGGCGATTGCACAGGCAGGCGGAGCCCCACGGTTACGAGCCGCATGTCTGCATGCGTGTCGAGGAGTCGCTTGAAGATGCTCACGAGCGGGATCTCGTTGAGGTCTACGCTGTGCTCGCTGCCAGCCACCCAGCCTATGACCGTCCCCTGATGCTTGGAGCGCGCTCCAAAGCCGAACATGGACCGCTCCAGACGATTCTCGATGACCACAACATTTTCGACGCCAGCCTTGCGGTATATGTCCGCCAGCACCGTGCTCGGCGTGGTCGTGAGATCCGCGAGCTTGGCTGCCTGGATAACGCTGCGGAAGATTTCCCTGTTGTGGCGGTTGCCTGCTAGCCCCGGTCCACGCTCGCTCACCGGTGCTGCCGCGTAGTTGTCGTCGTTGTCGAAGCTGATCGCCACTCCGTGCGCGGCCAGGTCGCGTAGGTCGGCCATCCGGGCGAGACGTCGGTAGCAATGCACCAGATCGCATGTGCGTAGCTCGCGCATGGCTATGTCGTCGCCCGTGTGCGTGGGAGCAAAGACGGTATGCCCGCGCTTTGCAAGAGCGCGCATTGGGATGATCGCCCGATAGTACGCGTTGTTCGTGAACTCACAGATGACACCGAGGCGCATCGGGCGAGCCGCAGGACGCGCCTTCCTAAACATGCGTGGCCAAGTCACTCGCCATGTGCGCTATTTCGCCGCCAAGTTGGTAAGCGGCACGGAGTTGGGCACGAGCGTGGGAGGCGTCTTCGGCGGCTTGTACTGCCGGCAGATGGGCACCACGTAGGTGGCTTGACAGTTCGTGCGGCCTTTCCACTTGCGTTCGTATTCTCGAGAGAACCGGTCGAGCGCTTGCTGGCGACTCTGCACCGTCAGCACTTGCATCTTCGGCCGAGCTTCGAGCTTGGCCTGAATGCGAGGAACCAGCAGTTCCACCTTGAGTTGCATCACCCAGTCGGCCCTTGTGAGCCGATATGAAGCGAGAAACCCTGCAAATCCCTCTCCGTCGGGGTATTGCTCTCGTTCGATCGTCGCTAGCACGTGCTTGAGTTCCTGTGCCGGCAGGGTGACACCTAGTTCGGAGGCCTCGCCGGACACCCAGTAGTAGGTGATCAGCGTGTAGAGAGCCTTGAGCTTCTCACGGCGATACTGGAGGTCGCACCTTGCTGCCAGGGCGGCGTGCGAGGGACGGGCCTGGCCAGGAGATGTGAACGGGTACTTTTCGAAATAGGCGATGCAATGGGCGTAGCTGGGCGGTTGAGGCGTCTCGAATTTTGGCACCCCTGGGGCCGTCCCTCCGCCAGCGGCGACCACCGACATCCAGTGAGCTACAGCCGATCTCGAAATCGCCATGTTACCTACTCGCGCCGCGGGGTCGCCCTGGGCACCCCCACATGCGACCAACCCTATGGTGCTCAAACCCACCGCCGTGAGTGCGACGGCAGACAAATATGTTTCTAACAAGGTGCGACCCGGCTTGAGCCCGTACACGCGGCGCGTGTCCGTCGGCCACGCTTTGCCGATTCTTCCCGCGCACCTGCTGTAAACCGAAAGCATCGCGGTCGGAATTTATCCCCCGGTAGGGTTGACCGTCAAGCGATGTCTCTTTCTTTGTAGCCTTGTGCAACGGTCTGATAGACAGAAACACTGGGCGAAAACGCTTGGCGCCCGAGCGCGGCGAAAGGTAGCTTTCCTGCGCTCATGACCTATACGACCGGGCGGAGGCCCTCATCCGTGTGGAAGGAGATCCAATGCGACCGCGACCCAGTGCCACCTCAGCGACGGTGCTTGTCATAGCTTTGTCGCTGGCCGGCTGTGGCAGCTCCAACACCTCCACTAAGGCACAGGTCGGCGCGCTCGCCAGCATTGACTTCAAGAGCGTCGCGATCAAAGCGGCCCCCAATGGAGTTCATCGGATCCCCTCGGCGTATACCTGTGATGGCACCAACACAGCACCACCCTTGGAATGGGGTCCGGTGCCCGCCAACACCGGTCAGCTGGTGCTATTCGTTCTGGGTGTCACCCCGGGCAAGCGCTCCGCGAAGTATTCCGTCGAATGGGCGCTGGCTGGCATCAACCCAGCGCTACATCACATCGACGCCGGGCAGATACCGCTTGGCGCGTTTCTTGGGCGAACGGCTAGCGGAAAGCGCGGCTACTCGATCTGCCCGAGACGCGGAACCAATGAGCCATACGTCTTTGAACTGTACGGCG
This sequence comes from uncultured Solirubrobacteraceae bacterium, assembly GCA_963745375.1. Lineage (GTDB taxonomy): Bacteria > Actinomycetota > Thermoleophilia > Solirubrobacterales > Solirubrobacteraceae > Palsa-744. The sequence continues at coordinate 310,466 of CAVUXA010000008.1, forward strand.
TGCGGAGGGGTGTTCAGGTCTCGCCCAACTTCGACGGGTTACCGATCCTCACCGCGCTCGCGCACACGGGCAGCGGATCTGTCACGAGCTCCCACGGCGCCTTCATAGCGAGGTACAAGCGCAGCTAGCCAGCTTTTCGAGAATCCGGGGGCGCACTGGGTTCTGCTGGCAGCCGGCTGCGCCCGCTCCCGCCCCCGTTCAGGCTCGCCCGATGGAGTGGCAATGAGAAGAAATAGAAACAATCCTTGTACCCCCATGCTTGCGCGGATACGTTGCGTCTGTTGGTGTCTGTTGGTATTACAGCGACAAGGAAGTGGGGATATATCATGCAGTGCTCTATCAATGCGCCTCGTCGGCGCAAGCATGTCGTTGCCATCGCGATCACGATCGTGTCGGCGCTGGGCGCGCTCAGTGCGGCGCCCGCGTTTGCCACACCATCGGGCGGATTTGCGGTGTTCGCGAATTGCCCGGTCAGCAACCCGGAAGTAGTCGACTGCACCGTCGCTACTACCACCAGTGGAGAATTCACGATCGGCGCCAAGACTGTGCCCATCAAGCACACCGTCACGCTGCAGGGGGGGCTCGCCTTCAATGAAGCAACCGGTGCGGTCACGTTCGTCGGCGCCGGCAACGGTGAAACCGTGTCGAAAACGCCCCAGACGGTACCCGGCGGCCTCGTCGGAATCGAAGGACTTGGAGGAGAAGTGACAGCTACCGCGGAACTCGCCGGGCCGGCGAGCGGGATCGTCCTCAATCCCACCAACCTTCTCAGTGGGCAAGGTATCGCGCTCTCGCTCCCGACCAAGCTGAAGCTCGGCAACTTCTTCCTCGGGAACCATTGCTATGGAGGATCGGACAGGCACCCGATCGTCATCAACCTGACGACCGGCACCACGAGCCCGCCGAAACCGAACAAGCCGATCAGCGGCAACCCGGGAACGATCGGCGCCGAAGAAAATGGCGAAATTGCCGTCATCGGCAACAACTCGCTCGTCAACAACTCGTTTGCCGCGCCGGGCGTCGAAGGATGCGGGCTGGTTCCTTTCTTCGTCGACCCGCTCGTGGATTTCGCCATGGGCGTCCCGGCCGGGGAAGGCCACAACACGGCCATCCTCAACGGCACCCTCAGGCTGGCCACGGCCGAAGCGGTGCGCGCACACTCCTAGAAGTTTGATGTAGGAGGTTGTGTAGCACCGCAGGATCGTGGTGTTGAGATAGAACGGGTCTCCAGACTCGTCCGCTGCTCCAAGCAGGGGATGAGCTGGAGACCTCGTTGTCGTAGGCCGCCCAGGGGCCTCCCAGCGGCCCCCACGACAGGGCGCAACACCGCAGATCGACCACCTAGTCAGAGACGCCCAGGACCCGCCCCGCGGATGCCCCTTCGGCCTGCTTCCGAGCGTCGTTGACGACACCCCGCGGGTGCGTTAGCACTAGCCGGCGATGACGCACGCCCTCGCCCACGAACCGCAGCTCGCCGACCCGGCCAGTGAGACGTCCGAGAAGCTCGTGTCGGTGATCATCCCCTGCCTCAACGAGGCCGAGAACATCGAGCAGTGCGTCACGTCCGCATGGAAGGCCATGGAGCTCGCGGGCATAGCCGGCGAGGTGATCGTCGCCGACAACAATTCCGAGGACGGCAGCGCCGAGCTGGCCGAACTGGCCGGCGCCCACGTCGTGCGCGAGCCGCGGCGCGGGTATGGCAGCGCTTACATCGCCGGGTTCAGGGCCGCGCGAGGCACCTACATCCTGATGGCCGACGCCGACCTGACCTATGACTTCGAGGAGATCCCCAGGTTCCTGGCAGAGCTGCAGGCCGGTGCGGACATGGTCATCGGCAACCGCATGGAGAACATCCACCCGGGCGCGATGCCGTGGCATCACCGCTACATCGGCAACCCGCTGCTGTCGCGGCTGCTCAACGTCCTGTTCCACACGGGCGTGCGCGACGCGCACTGCGGCATGCGCGCGTTCCGGCGCGATCGCCTGGAAATCCTGCAGCTGCGCACCACCGGCATGGAGTTCGCCTCCGAGATGGTCGTACGAGCAGCCAAGGAGCGCATGGACATTCGCGAGATCCAGATCGAGTACCACCCCCGCGGGGGCGAATCCAAGCTGTCGAGCTTTCGCGACGGCTGGCGCCATCTGCGCTTCTTGCTGCTGCACTCCCCCAACCACCTGTTCATCGCGCCCGGCGCGCTGATGGCCGCCCTCGGGGGGCTGATCTCGCTGACGGTGCTTGCGCACGTCGCCGTGCTCGAACGCCAGTGGGACCTGCACACCCTGATCGGCGGCTCGTTGCTGTTGATCGTCGGCGCCCAGCTCGTCGGCCTGGGGCTATGCGCGCACGCCTACGCCACCTACTTCATGGGCGAGCGCGACCCCTGGTTCGACCGCGCGCGCGAGCGCCTTCGCCTCGAGCACGGCCTGATGCTCGGCGGCGCGGTCTCGCTGGTCGGGCTGGTCATGCTGATCGTGCTCGTGCTCGACTGGATCGCCCGCGGTCTTGGCAACCTCTCCCAGGAGCGCACCGCGATCGCCGCCGCCACCCTGTTCGTGCTTGGCATACAGATCGTGTTCACCTCCTTTCTGCTCAGCATCCTCGGCCTGCGCCGCGACTGATGCGGGCCGTCAAGATCGCGCTGGTCTCGGGCCTTGCGCTGCTGGTCATCGCAATCGGCTTCACGCTGGCGCGATCTCCGTCGAGCGTCGCCCGCACGAGCAGGCCCGCGGGCGCAGCGGACGAGCCGATCGCCAGCACCACCCGCAACACCACCTACTGCCAGCCCCACGAACGACTGCCGCGGGGAACGTCGGCGATACGCATCTGGCTCGACGCTGCCGCCGGCCCGCGGGTCAATGTCGACGTGTCCGCCGGCGGGCGCACGATCGTCAGCGGAAAACGTGGCTCTGGTTGGGTCGGCGGGTCTGTCACCGTCCCAGTCAAGCCGCTGCCCCAAGTCGTGTCGGACGCGACCGTTTGCGCGTCCGTGCGCGCCCACGACGAAACCGTGATCGTGCAGGGCAGCGCCGCGCGCGCCACCAACGCAGCCCACGAAGGGACACGGGCGCTGGGCGGCAGGATGTGGATCGAATATCTGCGCCCGGGCACGCGCAGCTGGGCCTCACTGAGCTCGCAGGTCGCCCGCCGTATGGGCTTTGGCCGGGCCGGTGCCGGCATCCTGGTGGTGGTGCTCGCGTTCTGGCTGCTCGTGGCCGTCGCCGTGCTCGCCTCGCGCCTGGTAGTCGAGGAGATCGCGTGAACACCCGCCAGCCACAGATTGCCCCATGAGCAGACGCTCAAGCACGCGAACGTCCGCCCCGGCCCGCCCCAAGACGCCGGCCAAGAAGCGACAGGAGGCCGCCACCCCCAACGGGCGCAAGCAGGTCGGATCGCGCGCGTTTACCAGGCAAGCGCGGGCGGCCGCGCGACGCGACGCCGTCAAGCGCGGGCCGACCACCGCCCAGGGGTTCCTGTCGCTCGCCCAGCGCCTGCCCGCGCTGTCGTTTCGCGCGGGCGCGACGCGCATTCCCCGGGCGGCGTGGCTGTGCGCGCTGGTCGCATGTCTGAACGCCGTCTGTTGGTCGATCGTCACTCCACCCTTCCAGGTGACCGACGAGCCAGACCACTTCGCCTACGTCAAGCAGCTTGCCGACACCGGCTCGCTTCCCACATCCACCGGCGAACCGTCCTCCAACGAACAGCTCGTCGCGATGACCGCGCTGCACGTCAATGAAATACGCCAAGAGCCCCAGACGCACACGATCGCCACTCACGCCGAACAGGCACAGCTCGAACGCCAGCTCGCGGCCACCGCCCACGACAGCGGCAGCGCCGCCGCCGGGGTCGCCACCCAGCAGCCGCCTCTCTACTACGCGCTGGAGAGCATCCCCTACACCCTCGCTCGCTCTGGCACGGTGCTCGATCGGCTGCAGTTGATGAGGCTCATGTCCGCCCTGTTCGCCGCCTTCACCGCGATGTTCGTCTTCCTGTTCGTGCGCGAGGCGCTGCCCAGTGCGCCGTGGGCATGGACAGTCGGCGGGCTGTCAGTCGCGCTGGCGCCGCTGCTCGGCTTCATGTCAGGCGCTGTGAACCCCGATTCGCTGCTGTTCGCCGTGTGCGCCGCCCTCTTCTACGGCCTCGCGCGCGCGTTTCGGCGCGGCCTCAGCCCTCGCGGGGCCGGCGCGATCGGGGCGCTGACGGCGGCCGGCTTCCTCACCAAGGTCAACTTCATCGGCGTCGCTCCTGGCGTGCTGCTCGGCCTGGTCTTGCTCAGCGTCCGTGCCGCGCGCCTGTCCGGGCGCTCTGCCTACCGCTTGCTCGCGCTCGGCGCCGGCCTGGCTGTGAGCCCTGTGCTGCTGTATGCCGCGGTCAACGTCCTGTCCGGCGATCGCCCGCTGGGGGTCGCCTCCGATGCGATCGCCACCACGCACGGATCGCTGCTGACCCAGCTGGACTACATCTGGCAGCTGTACCTGCCGCGGCTGCCCGGCACACCCAACTACTTCCCCGGGCTGTTCACGGCTCGCCAGCTGTGGTTTGACGACTTCGTTGGCCTGTACGGCTGGCTCGACACGACGTTCCCGGGCTGGGTCGAGAGCCTCGCCCTGATACCGGCCGGCGCGATCGCGCTGCTGTGCTGTCGCTCGCTGGTGCAAGGACGAGCCGCGCTGCGCAGCCGCCGGACAGAGCTCGCCGTCTACGCGTTGATCGCGATCGGGCTGATGCTGCTGATCGGCGCCGACTCCTTCAGGTCATTTCCGGAAGTCGACGCCGAATACGCCCAGCCGCGCTACCTGCTGCCGCTGCTCGCGCTGTTCGGCGCGGCGCTCGCCCTGGCCGCGCGCGGGGCCGGTCGTCGCTGGGGACCCGTGGTTGGTGTGCTGATCGTAGTGCTGTTCCTCGGCCACGACATCTTCAGCGCGCTGCAGGTCGTGGCGCGCTACTACGGCTGAACGGCACGGCCGCCCGGTCGCGGGCCCACGCTACTTTGCGTTGGCGAAGTACTCGGCGTTGATCTGCGTGTACTTCTGCCACTCCTCCGGCAGCTGGTCCTCGGCGAAGCACGCATCCACGGGGCAGGCCTCTACACATGCGTCGCAGTCGATGCACTCCTCGGGGTCGATGTAGAGCATCTCCGCGGCGTCGTATCCGGGCTCGTCGGGCGTCGGGTGGATGCAGTCCACTGGGCACACCTCGACACAGGAGTTGTCCTTGGTGCCGATGCACGGCTCGGCGATCACGTAGGCCATTGCCTTCCTTCTGGGTCGCTGGTTTGCGGGGCTCCCCTGGGGAGAGGCATATTGTACGAACATGCTCCTGCTTACCGGCGCCACAGGCCTGGTTGGCTGCGCGCTGTTGCCGCGGCTCGTAGCCGAAGGCGAGCAGGTGCGCTGCCTGGTGCGCGACCCGCGCCGGCTGGGACCCCAGCGGGTGCGCGTGCAGATCGCACTGGGCGACCTCACCGACCCGCCCTCCTTTCGCAACGCCCTGCGCAGCGTGCACACGGTCGTGCACCTGGCGGCGTCGATCCGCGACCAGCCGCACGGGTCGATCGAGGAGCTCAACGGCATCGCCACCTGGCGGATGGTCGAGGCAGCCGAGCGCCAGGGCGTGCGGCGCTTCGTGTTCTTCTCCGCGCTCGGCGCCTCAACCCACCACCGCGCCCGACTGATGCGCGCCAAGGCCCTGGCCGAGCAGGCGGTGGCAGATGCCGGTCTATACTCCATCGTGTTCGCGCCTTCGATCGTCTACGCGCCCGGCGACCCATGGCTGACGCTGCTCGAGCGCCTCGCCTGGCTGCCGCTCGTGCCCGTCTCAGGGCGCGGGCGCGCGCTCTTTCAGCCGATCTGGGCCGAGGACGTCGCCGATTGCGTGATCGCGGCGCTGGCGACCAACGGCGCGGGCACGCAGAGCGAGCCGCATGTGCGCTACGAGCTCGCCGGCCCCGAAACGCTCAGCCACAGCGACATCGTTCGCATCCTGCTGAGCTCGCTCGGCCGCGAGCGCCCGCTCATGCACGTGCCCACGCCGGTCGTCTCTCGCGCGTTGCGGCTGTTGGAGCGAACGCTCGGCGCACGCGCGTTTGCCGCCTGGGATGAGGCGGAGCTGATGGAGGCGTCGATGACCACGGCCCGGGGCGCCGCCGACGCGCAGGCGCTGGGCGTGGCGACGCAGCGCATGGCGGCGGTGCTTGGGTCAGAGCGGCTTGGCTGAGGACTTCACGCGAGACTTGGCCGAACGGCCGACCGTCTTGCCCTCGGACCAGTCGCTGTTCCTCACACGGAACGTGACGCCGCTCGTTCGAGATTTCACGTAGCCGGGCTCCAGCGCGAGCACCTGCGCGAAGAGCGCCATGCGCACCGGCACGCCGTTGTGCGCCTGGCGGAACACCGCGAAGGTGTCCAGATCCTCGAGGTCCTCGGCGAGCTCCATCGGCGCCACCCGGCTGTCGCGCGGCAGCGGGTGCATCAGGATGGGGCGCTGCGGAGCGAAGCGCTCATAGGCGGCGCGGTCGATCGCCAGCCGTCCGCGAAACTGCCGGGCCGCCCCCGGCCGCTCGAATCGCTCCTCCTGGATGCGCGTGGCGTAGATCGCATCTGTCCTCGACAGGCCGTCGACCAGGCGGGAGTGCTCCCGGTAGGTGTGACCGCGCCGGCGGATCAGCCGCAGCAGCTCCCTGGGCATCCTCAGCGCATCCGGCGATATGAAGGTGAAGCTGACATCCTCGAACAGACTCAAGAGCTTTGCGAAGGAGTGGACGGTGCGGCTGTAGCGCAGATCGCCGACCATCGCGACGTTCACACCGTCGAGGGAGTAGTCGCGACGTCCCAGCTCAGTGGCCAGCGTGAAGCCGTCGAGCAGCGCCTGCGTCGGATGCTCGCCGCTGCCGTCGCCGGCGCTGATCACAGGTATCTCGGAGGCCGCGGCGTACCTGGCGACGGAGCCCGCTTCGTGATGACGCACGACCGCCACATCCGCATAACCGCTCATCACCCGGGCCGTGTCCTCCAGCGACTCTCCCTTGGCCAGTGAGGAATATGACTCATCCGCGGTCTCCAGCAGACTGCCGCCCAAGCGCAGGAATGCACTGCCGAAGCTCGTTCGCGTACGGGTGCTGGGCTCGAAGAAGAGGTTCGCGAGCACGGCTCCCTGCAGCGCCGTGCAGACACGCTTGTGCGTGGCTATCTCGCGCAGGGACTCCGCAAGCGCGAACAAGTCGATGAGACGCGATCGATCGAACTGATCGACGGAGACCACGTCGCGACTCGAGAGTGGGCTCGTCGGCATGGTCTTATAGCGTTTGCAGAGCAGCGTCCATCAAACACGGAGCCGAATGGGCATTGACGAAGATCGTAGCGGCTGGGTCAGACGGTCTCGTGGCGGCTCTTGCGGCGCAACGCAGGATACCAGGCGCATCTCAAGCCCAGGCGCACCGCCGCAGGCGCTGGGACGGCGCGGCCCGCGATGAGCGAGCGCGATGTGCCGCTGCAGATGACGCTCGATCAGGCCGTCGAGACACTCGATCGGACCGCGAGCGACCTGGGTTGCCGGTTCGTCATCACCGACTTCGGCGTCGATCACCGCAGCGGGCACATCGAGCAGGGCGGCCTCGTCCAGGCGCGTGTGATCCTAATGTCCGCAGGGCCGCGGGCGATCGCGCGCGTGGACGTGCGGGGCGAGCTCGGGTGGGCGCTCGCCGCCGCGCTGGAAGACATCCCCGCGCCGTAGCTTCGGCGCGTCCTACCAGGCCTGCGCGCACAGCCGTTCGGCCAGTCGCACTAGGAACCGCTGCGCGCGGTCTAGCTGCTCGGCCTCTATGAACTCATCGACGGTGTGCGCCTGCGCGACGTCTCCGGGCCCGCACACGACGACCGGTACCGCCAGGCGCTGCTGGTAGAGGCCGGCCTCGGTGCCGAAGTCCACGGCCAGACCGTAGTCGCTCTCGGCGAGCTCGGCGATCAGCGGCGCGGTCTCCCCGCGATCGTCGAGACCCGGGTAGCTTGCCCGCGTCTTGACCGTCACGGAGGCCTCCGGCGCACGCTCGCGCATGTCGGCCTCGGTGCGCGCACACATCTCGAGGACCGGCTGTATGAGCTCGGCCTGATCCTGTCGCGGCAGCGCCCTGATCTCCACGTCGAGCGCGCACCTCTCAGCGACGACGTTGACCGCGCCGCCGCCTCGGACGCGGCCGACGTTGATGGACGCATGGGGAACGGAGAAGCGCCGATCGCGCGCTCCCGCGGCCAGCTCGTCCTGGTATGCGTACAGCGCGCCGATCAGCCTGGCCGCGAACGCGATCGCGCTGACTCCGCTCGGCGCCGAGCTCGAATGAGCGGCGCGGCCGCGCAGGCATATGTGCAGCGTGACCTTGCCCTTGTGGGCGACGGCCACCCGCATGCGCGTAGGCTCGCCGACGAGGCAGAAGGCCGGCTTGCGCGGGCTCTGCGCGAGCACGTCGAGCATCGTGCCCACGCCCTGCACGCCGACCTCCTCATCCGCCGAGAGCGCGATCGCAAGCGGCCGGCGCAGGCGGCGCTGCGCCAGCATCGGCACGGTCGCGAGCACCGCCGCGATGAACCCCTTCATGTCCGCGGTCCCGCGCCCGTACAACCGCGAGCCGCGACGCGTCAGCGAGAACGGAGCCGAGACCCACGCCTCGCCCTCCGCGGCGACCACATCGGTGTGCGCCGAGAGCAGCACCGCCGGCTGCACGGGCGGGCCGATCTCGGCGTAGAGGTTCACAGCCCCCTCTCTGGGGGCAGCGATCAGCGAGCTCTCCACGCCGAGGCCCGCCAAGAACTCCGCGACGTCCTCGATCAGCTCCCGATTGGACGCTCCGGGCACGGTCCGGTGGGCCACGAGCCGCGCCAGCCAACTCACGCAGTCCGGGTGCCCGACCCCGCTCACGTCACCGACGCGGCGACGCGGGCGCCGTGAGGATGGCGGATGAGCACCGCACCATAGGCCAGATCGTCGAGGCCTTTCTTGGCGAGCTCCTCGGTCAGCGCGCGATAGTCGGCGCGCACGGCAGCGCGCCTTGCCTCCTCGCGCACGTAGAAGCGGCAGTCGGCCTTCGTTTCCATGCGCACGAGCGGCATCGGGTTGGGCTGCTTCTTCTCGCCGTTGACCCGCCACAGCGGCTCCTGCTCCCACAGCCGCCACTCGGCGCCCACACCCTCGCCGCCGGATGAATCCCTCCTGCCGAACATCTCATACGCACGATCCGGGACAACCCATCTGTCGCTCTGCTTGGACCCCACGCTGTAGGCCAGCGCCACGCAGCAAAGCTCCGACCTCTCGTCGAGCTGCGCGGCCAGCGCGTCGACCGCTTCGAGCAGATCGATCGTCAGCTGGTAGCCATAGCGTCCGCCATCGGTGCTGCGCGCGATCGTGTCGGGGTTGGGGACCAGCGCGAAGGGCATGTTCGCGACGACCAGCACCCGCTCGCCCTCGGCGGCGGTGAACGCGGGTGGGATCCCGTTGCCGATGTCGTTCACGCCGACGGTCGTCTGCTCGACGCCGTTGAGCAGCGTGTTGATCGCGGCATAGGCGAGCGCGCGTGCACTGCGATCGAAGCCGTACCTGCGCACATCGTCGCCCTCGTAGCGAAGCAGATTGTGCCCGCATCCAACCGCCGGATCGATCACGCACGAGGCCCAGTCCATCCACCCCTGCTCGACGCATGCCCTGATCACCAGGTCGCTCTCGTCGGCGAACGGGAACACGCGGATGCTCGGGCTGACCCACAGCCCGTCCGTTATGAACACCTGGGGGTCGCGCGCGTTGATCCTGACGCGCAGGACGTCCTTCTGGACGAGGCGCAGCCCCTCGAGCAGACGCCGCTGGTCGTCATTGGCGAACGCCAGCGAGCGGTGCAGCCGGAACAGCTTGCCCTCGAACTCGTACTCTTTCTGCCACTCGGCGTAGCTCTCGTGCCGCGCGACCTCCAGCAGGATCGCGCGCAGTTCCTGCGCTCGATCCGGATCCTCCTGCAGGAGCAGCAGGATCTGGTTGAGATCATCGAGCGTGATCGTGGCGACCTCGTCGGCCCATGCGATCAGACCCTCGCCTGCGCCCTGCGCGATCGAGATCTCCCGCGTCGGATCGATCTCCTGGTTGGCGGTCCAGGTGACGCGATGATCCGGGGATATTTCCTTGGAGGACGCATAGGCGCGGATCATGTGCTCGGGGAACTGGTTGTCGAGCTTCTCGGCGAGCCTGTCGAACTTCGCCTTGGTCAGTCGCGCCTCGCCGCCCAGCAGCGCCTCGATCTCAGGCGTGGTGTGTCCCGGCGAGGTCTCCCAGGGGTGCCGCGGCACGGGGTCTTCGCCGGCCTCGAGCCACAGGATCGGATAGGGAAAGCCGCGCAGGATGCCCTTCAGCGGCTGCCAACCGACGTGATACACGGCGAGCGCCGACTGGTCCGGCAGGGCCGTGACGAACTGCGCCACGTCGAAGGAGCAGACCACTCTCATCGCAGGCGCGAACCCGGCCAGGCGAAAGCCCAGGTCCATGTCGCGTCCCACGTAGTCGGTGACCGCGGTGGAGCCCGGCTCGAAGTCTCCCGTGTCCTGGTCCTCGGGGCGATCGGGCTCACTCGCGACGTTCTCGATGTCGCCCTTTTTGATGATCTCGATGTCGCCCTCCGCGATGCGAAGCGCCTTGTTGCGAAGCGGAAAGCCGGCCGTCCAGATGCACCCCCGCACGCCCATGCCTTTGGCGAGGTAGATCTCGTCGTACTTCTGGATCAGCTGGACGAATACTCGCAGCGAGGTGCTCAGCGCGGGGTTGCGCCGGCGCATGTCCGGATAGACGAGCTCGGTGAACAGCAGCTCGTCCCCGTTGATCTTCCAAAGCTGCGGCGGCGGCGCGATCCAGGCGTCGTCGGAGACCTCTTCGCGCGCCGCCGTGACGCCCTCGCGAAAGGACCGCTCGAACTCGCGAAAGAACTGTTCGTACATCGCCGGCCACGCCTGCAGATAGCTGACCCGCTCGACCGCATATTGGTTCTTGAAGGCCGTGCCGCCCGAGAGGTCCGCCGAGAAGAACAGTTGAAGCCGCTGGTGCCGGTCGGCGATCGGCGCAGCGGCTGCCCCCTTGTCGATCATGTCTCCCCCTGAGTCGTGCGGTGGGTCGCGGAGTGTAGCGAAGTTCTGAATCTCCGAACGCGCGGGGGAGCGCTCCCACGTCCGCGTTCCTGCGAGCATATGGCTCTGCCCACAAGGCAGCCACCCCGTCAAGCATCAAGCCCAGAAAGCGAGTGCCATGAGCGCGGTTCCCACAGCACCCGAGGTCCAGTCGGGCCTGGAAGGCGTCGTCGCCTTCGCCACCGAGATCGCAGAGCCCGACAAAGAGGGAGGCGCCCTGCGCTATCGCGGCGTCGACATCGAGAGCCTGGTCGGCGCGGTCCCCTACGAGCAGGTCTGGGGACTGCTCGTCGACGGCCGCTTCAAACCCGGCCTGCCCCCCGCCGAACCGCACGCGCTGACCGTGCGCTCGGGCGACCACCGCGTCGACGTGCAGTCGGCGCTTGCCATGCTCGCGCCCGAGTGGGGCTTTGGGCAGCTGATCGACATCTCCGACGAGGAGGCCCGCGACAACCTCGCGCGCGCGTCGGTCATGACGCTGTCGTTTGTCGCCCAGTCCGCGCGCGAAGCCGGCCAGCCGCCGGTGCCCCAGTCAGAGATCGACCAGGGGCGCACGATCCCCGAGCGCTTTTTGATCCGCTGGCGCGGCGAGGCCAACCCCGATCACGTCAAGGCGATCGACGCCTACTGGATCTCCGCCGCCGAGCACGGCATGAACGCCTCCACCTTCACCGCCCGCGTCGTCGCCTCCACCGGCGCCGACGTGGCCGCCGCGATGTCTGCCGCCGTCGGCGCCCTGTCGGGCCCGCTGCACGGCGGCGCCCCCTCGCGCGTGCTGAAGATGCTCGAGGAAGTCGAAGCGACCGGCGACGCCGAGCGATGGGTCTCCGATGCGCTTGACCGCGGCGAGCGCCTGATGGGCTTCGGCCACCGCATCTACCGCGCCGAAGACCCGCGCGCGCGGGTGCTGCGCAGAACGTGCGCCGAACTTGGCTCGCCGCGCTTCCAGGCCGCCGAGGCGCTGGAGAAGGCCGCCCTGGCCGAGCTGCACGCCCGCCGCCCCGACCGCGTGCTCGCGACCAACGTCGAGTTCTGGTCAGCTGTCATCCTCGACCTCGCCGAGGTGCCGCCCGACCTGTTCACGCCGATGTTCACCTGCGCGCGCGTGGCCGGCTGGTCGGCGCACATCCTCGAGCAAAAGCGCGAGGCCAAGCTGATCAGGCCCACCGCCAAGTACGTCGGGCATGGACCGCGGTCGGTCGGCGAGGTCGACTAGGGGTCGCCGCTAGCCCAGCGTGAAGGGCTCTTCGAGCGGTGCGCCCTCCAAACCCTTGGACTGCTCGCACAGCGAGACCACAAACCCTGGGCGGCAATCCGTTTTCGCTCTCCACTTGTCGTGCCATGCCCTCGTAAACGCCGCCATGATCTCTTGGCGCTGCTCGCCGATCAGATCCGCCTCGATCGAGCCTTCGACCTGGCCAAGCGTCTGTTGACGGCCCGCGACCGCATGCCTCATTTCGAAAACTGCATAGCCTTTCACCGCCCTCACCGGTCCGCCCACCGTGTTTGGCCTTGCCCTGAAGATCGCTACTTCCAGCGCGCTCTCATTTTCCCTCTTGTAGTAAACGAGGGGATCGAGCCTTGCCCTCGCCGAGCGCTTCCCGGCCTCGATTTCCTTGACCAGACGCGCCGCCGCTGCGTAGCTCGCATTGTAGGCCAGCACCACTTCGCGTCGTTCTGGAATGACGAATCGCCGCTTGTTCTGGGAATAGTAAGCAGCGACCCGTGCCTGAGCCACCCTGTGCTCTTTCTTGGCCAATAGTCGACGCAGCCTCGACACCGCCACTTCGCTCTTTATGCGAAACTCGATATCCGCAAGCGTCTGTCCCGTCAGCTCGAGGAGTTCGCGAAACCCAGCTTCGCCGGCGGGGAACCTTTTCCCCCGTTGCATGAGGCGCCTCCTTACTTCCACGCCCGACGCCGCGACCCCCCGATCGACAGCCTCGTCAATGAGCCACTGCGACGATATGACAAATCTCAGCGCCCGCTGCACCCACCGACCACGTGTCGTGCCCGCGACGGACTGTTCTGAGGCGAGTACCGACGCCCAGTGATCGATGGCGCCACGCGATATCGAGGTTCCCGCGACGCTTACCGCGACATACCTGGCCGTGCCCTCTCCACACCCACCGAGACCCACGCACGCCCACACGATCGTCAGGGCGACCGCAAGCCGACGACGCGCCTTGCGCACATCACCACCTGAGAGGCGTGTCGCCGGCCGTCGCCAGGCGGATGACGTTCGCGTGATCGTCATTGTCGGCAGAGATCATGACGCGTGCGCGCCGTGGGCTAGTGTGGCCTCATCACTTCCTCGATGACGACGGCCGGCGCTGGAGACGACGACGCGCCTTTGTACTGCTTGCAGCCCGGCACTATGTATCCTACGTTGCAAGTTGTCTTCGCCGTCCACTTCTTGGTGGTTTGTGCAAGTGCTTCGATCAGCGCGTGCTGGTCCGGAAACTCGCGCCGAAGTGCCGCTACGAGCTTGTTGGCGAGTATGTCACGTTTGATAAGATTCAGCTCGTCGGACAACGTCCATCCTCGCTGCTGCAGATACCGTCGGAGGTCTGCTTCAGTCGGGAACTTTTCCGGCCTTTCGCGCTTGAACTGCTTTTCCACTTCGGCATTTGTCACCGCCAAGCCGTGTTCTGCGTCTTCGCCGATCTCTTGGTTTGACACTATCAGGTACGCGAGCGCCTGCTGCTTGATGCCGGCATACAGCTGTTCGCACTTCACTTTGCGCTCGGACGCCGTCCGTCGTGCCGTCAGCCTTTCCAAGTCTGCCACGCAAGCACCATAGTTCGGCGGGTCTGACACCAGGCCCTTGGGTGCACTCAGGTTCGCGAGCTCGAAGAAGTCACCACCAACCATCGCCGACATCCAATGGTTCAAAGTGAGCCTCGTTATCACCGTCGTGCCCACCTTTGCAACGGTGTCAGCGGGGGCGCCCGTCCCCCCACACGCCACCAGACTGATGCACGCAACACCCACGATGACAGCGGTGATTACCCGAGAGACGTGAGACATGACCATTACAATAGTGGACGCTGCAGTCCTCTTGTGCCACTGTCTCCGACTATATTACTGCCTTTCCGGGTGCACACATGACTCGGGGCCCCTTGCAAGGGGCCCCGAGTTTCCGGCAGGCGAGGGCACTACTGCCCGCGCTCACATATCGGCCTATTTTTCGCTGGCGATTACGTTGGAGGCCAAAGCAACCTTCTGGGTTCCCGTCAGGATTGCTGTGTTGTTGCCTTCTTTGGACGGTAGTCCGAGTTTCGCGTCAACGATTGGGTCGATGATCCCGGAGAAGAAGCCGCCGCAACCTTCGGCCACAGGCACAGAGAACGCGTTGTCGACCAGCGTGTTGTCGAACAGCACGATCACTTCTTCTTCCTCCTCGAGGTCGCCGACTTTACCGCTGATCGGTTTGTTCGGCGCCGGCGGTTTGGTCGTCCCCGTGGTCAGGTGCAGCTCGATCGGGCTCGATTCAGAGCCCACGTAGCATCCTTCGCCGAGCAAAGGGTTTTTCAAGTGAACCCTCACCGGGAGCGTTAGCGCCGTTCCTTCGGTGCTGAGTGTGGCTTCCAGGTTGAGAATCGCGGGGTTGTGTTCGTTGGCAACGATTTCGGTCGTGGCCGTCACGCCCGTGGTTTTGTTTTCGAAGATCGCTTCGCACGTTCCCCGCTCGATTTTTTCGAAGAACCCTTCGCCTTTGATTTCTTTGCAGTTGACGACGTCCAGCAGACCGCCAGGGACATTGAGTGGCGTCTTCGACAAGCTTTCGCCATTCTTTGCTGGGAACAAAGCGTATACCGCTTCGCCGATCGGGATTCCGCCGCCCTGCAGGGTGATCGTCTGTTTTTCGATCGGCACTTTGGTGCTTCCGATCGCGAATTCGCCACTGGTGGTCTGTGCAAATGTGCATAGCGTCACACCAGGAACTTCAGTTGGACACTGTGCGAATACTGCATACGCCCCTTTTGGGGCTGCCGCCGCCGGTGAAGCGGTCGCCAGCGCAGACAGGGGCACCATAATCGTCAGCGCTGCCATCAGCACGCGCCTGCGAGTGCTCGCGAGGTGTGGCCCACAATCCATCCTCATTGTTCTTCTCGCTTTCATCGTTGCCGAGATGGGCGGATCTTTGACGAGGGGACGTCGAACGATCGTCGCGCCCTCTTGGTCGCCAAGCATCAGCCTCGCCGCGAGCGTAACTGCTTATGTTGGGCGGGGCAATGAATGTTTCCGACTGAACATCGGCTAGCTGGAATACGCCGCAGGATTGGGCCCCGCAAGGGGGGTGGACGCCTGTCAGGGTCACGACTAACGCCTCTTGGCTCGTCTGCCTCGGGATACCTTGATCGTTTTCTTGGCGCAGCCTGTGACACCAATCTTCGTCGAGGTGTGTATCTGGGCTCCGTTTTGAGCGACGAATGCCGTCGGCATCGCCAGCTTTGCCTTGCACAGGTTGGCGCCAGCGGCGAGCGCCGAGAACTTGCCCTCGGGCAGCGTCAGTTCAAAGGTGTCAAATGGGGCGTCCGGTGTTGCCTTGAACGTAGTGCTCGTGATCCCATGCCTGATGAACGTGGAGCCAACGATATCGATGGTCACTCCGTAGCCCTGCAGAACCATGGTCAGGCTGGGGAACGCTTCGTTGCCGTGTGAGACGAAGATATGCGGGCCCTGTGAGCGGCACGGGCAACAGCGGTGTGATCGCTGTTGCGTGCCCGACGATGGATGCTGGCGGACAGTTCGCAGGGTTCGCTTCGAACACGGTAGCCAGGCAGGCCTTCTGCAGCGTGGTCAGCCGAGAGGGCAGCTGCTTGGGCAGGTCGACCTTGACTTTGGCGATGTTGGAGTAGCTGCCGAATGGCGCCTTCGGATAGGACAGCTTGACGGTAAGGCTTGCGCCATATGCTTTGGATGTCTTGCCAGACGTGGAAACCGCAAATTTCGGCGCGAACTTCAAGGTGGCGCAGTTGGTCACGTGAAAGGGCGCCGAAACCGGTGCGGAGGCGCCTTCGTCGCTTACGATCGTGCCGCCGATCGACATCTGGTTGCAGTTGGTGGGATTGAAGGTGAAACCAGGACGGTTGACGAGCACGTTTACGTGGCGGATCTGCAAGGGGATGCCGTCGATGATGTGCGGGATGGTACCGGTCGTGACTGTCAGGGCCGCCGTGTAGGGATCGATCTGCACCGCGGCGCGGACGATCACCGGACGACCTTCCTGGAGGACGAATGGGCCGGCCTTTGCCGGATTGACGATCGACAGGCCAAACGGGGCACCAAGGTATTTTTCGGTCAGATAGACTTTACCGCCGGTCACGGTGAACGGGTCGCCGCCGAGGCCCACCGAGACGGTCGTTTCGCCGATCAGGCTTGCCGGCGGGCAGGTGCCCGCATTGGCCTGCGCTTCGGGGCACAGAGGAACCCCCGCGACGATCCCCGAGACACCGGGAGGGTAGTGCAGCACAACGCTTTGAAGATCCTGGCTTCCGTCTTCGCGGGAGATGGTCGTGGTCAGAGGGCTGAAAGAGCCCGCGTTGTTGTTGGGCGAGCCTGACGTCACGGTCGGAGCAAACGGGAGAGAACTCGGACACGGAGCGCCGTTCGCACCGGACGTGATTTTGAAGGTCGAGGAGCCGTTGACCGGTTCGCCACCGGACCACGGCGTGAAGGTCGCCTGGGTCGTGTAGGAGCCGCACCTGGCTGGAGTGGCGAGGGGGGCTCGGTCACCACCGAAGAATTCCAGTTCGGCGTCTTCGAACGGCAGCTGTGGGTTGTTGGCGAACGTCGTGGTGATCTGTCCGGATTCTGAGAGGCTGACCTGACCGGGCAGCTTGACGAGGGCTCCGGAGACGGGATCCTTGGCAACCAGGTACATCGCGATCAGCGACTGGAATGGATTTTCTTGGGGCGGCGCGGTGAAGTTCTGCGGCGAGGCGAGGTAGACGAAGCCGCGTAGCCACTGTCCCGGTGGCAGCAGCGGCGTCTTGATCGTCACGTTGGCGATCTTGGATGCTTCTGGGCAGGTGGATTCCGCCGGGCTATGCAGGGCGATTTGTGCTTCGCTGCAGGCCAGCAGGCCGTCGGCCGCGGCCGGGTTCAACACGACGCCCTGGGGCAGGGTGACGCTCACGTCCTTGAGCTCTGAGGGAGCGAGGCCATTGGGATTCAGCGCTTCTTGTTGGGGGATGTGCACGTCGGCGGTCAGGCCGCTCGGCGTGCTCGCGGCGGCGCCGTCGGGGGCGAGCGAGATCTGCGCGGAGAAGGAAAGGTGGTCACAGCCGTCGATGCTCGACATCTGCGTGGCCGCGAGCGTTGCCAGACCGGCGGGCGACGGTTCGCTCCAGGAGTCACCCAGCACTTCGCTCTGCAGCGGCTCGCCCGAGCAGGAGGTTGGCAGGGACAGGAACGGCGGCGGGGTTTCTTCGCCGGTCGGACAGGAAGCGACGGGCGCTCCCAGGCAGGCGTAGCCGCGCGAGAGATCGTGGGCGGCGGCGCCGGGAACGCCCCAGAAGATGACCTGGCTCTGGAGGAATTGGATGTCCTGCGTGATGTTCTGCACGTTGGCGGTCACGCCGTAGTCGCCACCCGTCCGCAGGGAGGTGTCGATGAACACTGGTTCCCCTTCGGGACGGAAGCCGAAGCGTGCGGGCTCTCCTGGGAGCGGTTCGAGGTTGAACACCGGGACGACGACCGTGATCACGCCCACCGCGTTCGGTTCGGCGATCGTGACCATCGCGACTCCGAGCACCGACTGCAGGGGGCACTGGGCCTGGCCGCCGTGGCCGGGCGCCAAGAACTGGGCGATCGTGCAGCGCTTGAACGGCGAGGGGTTGCCGATCAGGCCGGGCGGCAGGTGGAAGCTCAGATCCTTGGGCTCGGCGGAGGCGGTCGGGAGCAGCAGACGTTCTCCCCCCGCCCCAGTGCGTTCGCCGAGCGTCTGGTCGAGCGTCAGCGTGGTCGTCAGCTGAAAGGGGTGCCGGCCGGCCTGTGCGGCGGGGGTGCCGCCCGCTTCTTCGAGCTGGAACCCGTATTCGGAGACCCCGAAGGGGACCGGGGCGGAGCCCTCGCGCACGGGGCGCTGCAGCGTGATTGGAGTCACGCCTGCGCCGCTGACGGTCACTTGGTTGCTCGCTTCGGGATGCTGGCCGCTCACGTTCACGTCGACCAGCACTTCGAGCTGCTGGTAGGGCCTCACCGTGCTCGAGTACGTGCAAGACAGAGACCGAAGCGAGCAGCTGCCCGAGCTCACGCCGCCGTGGCCGACTTCGAGGCCGACCGCGGTCAGCCCAGGCGGCAGTTTGTCTGCGATCTGGATCGGCTCCTTTTCGTATTCGCCCGCGCCCGGAGCCACTTCTTCGGTGCATGCGCCGTCGTGGTATCTGCCTGTGTTCGCGCCGGTCCTTGTGCAGGCGCCATCGGCGACGGCGTCGCCAAGGTTCGCGGCGGTGAGGACGATCTGGCCGTCTGACCTGCCTTCATTTCGCACGGTGGCTGTGGCTGTGCCCGCGAGGGGGCGTACGGCGAGCGTCAGAAGATCGCGGGTCTTGATCAGGAACGGATGGGCGCTTCCCAGTTCGCCTTCGACGGTCACACTGCCAGCACCCTGCACGCTTTCGATCGCCTGCTGGATATTCTGCGCGGTCGGCGCCGGCCCGAATGAGCCAAACGGTTCTGTCGCGAAGAACCCAAGTTCTACCCCGCCGATTACCAATTCGAACACGCTCACAGGCTCGAACACTCCGGGTTCGACTTCTCGTTCTTCGGTGAGAACTTCTAGCTGCTGCACCTCATCCTGGGCCTGCCCCGCGTGCAGCTCGGAGGGCCGCGAGGTCGAGGTCAGATGCCACCACGGCGATGCCGCTCGTGCACCCTGCGCACCCGCGAGTGCGCACGCAAGCACGCCCGCCAGGCACAGCAGCGTCGTTGCTCGCGAGGTGACCCCGGGCATCTAGTGGTGCCTCCGCTTGCGCTGCGCCGAGTTGCGGGCTCTGGCGACGGCGTAGCGTCTGCGGGCGGAGCGTTCGCAGGCGGCGCGTCTCGCGCGGCGGCGGTCCCTGTGGCAGGCCTTCAGGGCGCGAGCGAGCTTCTCCGCGCGGATCTGCGCGGCGGTCTTCGGTTTCGATGAGGCCGCGGGCGGCGGTGGGTTGCCGGGACCTTGGAAGGTGGCGCTCGAGGGGGGTCCGAACAGTTCCGGCTGGAGCGTCGGCGCAGGCCTGCACGCGTCGCCGGAGTGGCATGGCGGCGAGACTTCGAGCGCTGGCGTGGGACATGGCGCGACCGCGGAGCATTCGTGCGCGTCGTAGACATCAAGCGCGTCGTCACCGTCCTGTGGGGTGAGCCTCGCGCCGGTCAGGAAGAATGCGTCCGCGCCGGACTGGCTCGCGTCCAGGAACGCGGATTCCTCAGTGGCGGTGCCGGAGGAGATCAAACCGAGGCAGCCGCCGTTTGCCGCGGTGTAAGCCGGGGTCGCGGGCGAGCATTCGTGGCCGGAGCCGGCGCGTACGCCGGTCGGCTCGAACTCGTAGACGTCCCATGTGCCGTTTTCCGCCTGTGGTACGAGCGGATCGCGGCTGTTGAAGAACAGGCGACCTTCGTCTGTGAGGTAGCGTGGCTGATGACGGGAGGCGTCGCCGCTGAAGGGTGTCCAGCCGGGGATGTTCGCGGCCAGCCAGCTGGGTTTGTTCCAGGCTCCGGCGACGACGAGCGATTCGGACTGGGCTTCTTCGCCGGCCGGCCGTGCGCCCGTCGGATTGCAGGAAGCGCACGTGAGCTTCTGTGTTTCCGCGTTATAGAGGAAGACCTCCTCGTCGGGGTGACCGCTCGCGGCGTCGTGGTTGTCAAAGCCGGTGAGCTGGCGCGCGGACATGAACGCGAGCCAGCGCCCATTGGGCGAGACGCGCGCGGTGAGATGGCTGAGCAGCTGCAAAAGCCCGTTGCCGCCGATCCAGTCAGGGCGGTCGGCGCCGGACAGGACGGCGATCAGATGGATGGCGCCTTCGTGGCTGACGTAGAGGTTGCACGTCTGTTCTTCTTCATGGGCACCTTCCTTGCAGCCGCCGTGGACGGCGCCGTGTTCGCCGCCGTCGCCGAGTATGCCGTTGGCGACGAAGTAGATGGAGGAGCCGTCTTCAGCAGCGCCGAGGACGGTGCCCTGGATCGCGGCTGGTTCGCCGGAGGGGGCGGACGGGGTCAGGTCGGTCAGCTTGCATTCGGGTTCGCCGTGCGCTGGCTGGGAGATCGCGCATTCGTAGAGGTCGCGCTGCCCGAGCGGCGAGGCGTTCGCGGTCAGGCGCTGGGTGTCGGTGAAGAACACCCGGCTTCCTTCGCTGTCGGCGATCTGGAAGAGCGCCTGTGGCGTGCCTTCTTCCTGCACCCCGCCCTGAACCGCGTCGAGCCTGATCGAGGTGCCGGTCACAGCATCCCACATGTAGAGCCGTTCACCGTGTTCGGATGAGGACCAGAAGACGCGGCTGCCGTCGGTGGAGATCGCACCTCGCGCGCCCTGGCCTTTCTCGCCGATGCTGCCGCCCGTCGCTTCGCCGCCTTCGCCGCGCGGCAGCCGGCTGACGAGCGCGAGCTGCCCGGCGCTCCACTCATACAGGTTGACGCCTTTGGGCGACTGGATCAGCGGGGCGCCGGATACCAGCACGATGTGGCTGAGATCGGGGGTCGCGGCTACGAACTGCGGGCCGCAGATCGGGGCCGGCGGGCACGGGAGCGTGTATTCGCCTTCGACGCCGCCGAGCTGACCGAAGGTGATTCCGGCTTCCACGTCGGCGTGGGCGGCGATGCCGGGCGCGCATTCGCTGCCCGCCGGCGGGCAGCCGCTGACCAGTGGGCGGTAGCACTGCATGCTCGCCTGCAGGCACGGTGCAACGGGGTTCGTGCTCGAGAGGTCGTTGCGCAACATCGCGGTCTGTTCGGAGGCTTCTTCGGGAGCGAGCGCCTGGGGCGAGGAGTCGGGGATGAAGGGTCCGAACGGCTGCAGCACCGCGTGGGAGAGGTCTTCGGAGAAGAAGCGGTACTCGTGCCCGACGCCGACGGGCACGCCCGAGCCGGCGGCGTGTGACGGGGTGATTTCGCGGGAGACCCAGCCGGCTGCTGTGCGCAGCGAAAACTGCTGTGTGTGAGAGTAGTAGCCGGCCGCTTGCGCTTCGATCGGGGAGGCGGCGGCGTAGGTGAACGCGTTGCCGTCGGCGGCCGCCTGCGTGACGTCTTCGCTTCCAATCGGCTGCAGGGCGGCGCCGCGCTTTTCGGGCGGGGAGACCATTTCCCACTGGCGGCCGTCGGGCAGCGCAGATGGTGTCGGCAACTCGGCGGTGAACGATTGTTCGGCGCCATAGAACGTTTCGGTCGCTCCTTCGCTCGGTTCGCTTTCAACGACGACGCGGTAGTGATAGGTGCCGCCTGGCGAGATGCCGCTCTGCACGGGCTGCTGCACCTCCACGGCGCCTTCGACGGAGCCGATCGAGACAGGGTTGGCCGGGATGCCGGCGCAGCTCGCGGGCGTGCAGGAGGCGAGGCTCCCGGCGGCCAGCTGGAAGAAGTAGCGCGCGGGGGAACCGTGCGGATTCAGTGACGCGTTCAGCGTCGCGGAGGTCGAAGTGACTTCGGTGACGGACTCGCTGCGGAGTCCGGGCCCGGCTGTGGTGAGCGTCGCGTCGGGGCTGGTGTTGTTCCCGTTCGCATTGCCCGCGAGCAGGCGAAGATGGTAGGTCGTGTCGGGTTCAAGGCCGGCGACGGTGGCGTGGACTTCGACCGCTGAGGAGCCCGAGCCGATTTCTCCCGCGGCGGGTTCGCAGCCGGCGCTGTTGCCGTAGGCCGTGCTCATTCCATATTCGAATGCGCACGCGGTGATGGTCACGCCTTCGGGGTTGACCGTCCCGTGCAGGGTCGCAGCGGCAGGCGTTACCCCCGAGGCGGCTTCGGTGGCGACGTCAGGAAGGGGAAGGTCGCTCCCGAAGATGTCGATGACGCCCGCTCCCCTGAGCCTGTCGAAGTCGCCCACATAGAGGTCCTGCGGTTCTTCAGAGCTGGCCGTGACGCTGCGAACGAGCGCGAAGGGGCCGCCCGGCGTGCCTTCCAGGCGGCCCTCGTATTCCACCGATTCACCAGATGAAGTGAGCCTGAACTCGTTGACGTACTGGGCTTCGCCTTCGCTTCCCTGAGAGATGTAGATGTCCCCGGCGACACCGTCAACGGCGACCGAGACTTCCCCCGTGAAGGGACCGTGGGGGCTTTCGGCGATCTGAAAGAGGAAGCGGTACTGGCCGGGCATTTCGAGCACAGGTTCGAAGACGTCCACGACGCTCGTGAGCGCAGCGGTGAAGTCGCTGACGAGCACATCGCCGTTGGATGGGTCGATCGCAACTCCGTGTGGGTCGCTGAACAGCTGTGCTGTTTCGCAGCCGCTGCCCGACGCGCAGGTGCCCGTGAGCTGGGTGACATACGTCTCTGTGCCGCCGGCCGCCGGTTTGAAGACATCCACCACGCCGCCACCGGATGCGGTGGAGACATAGACATCGCCGGCCGCCGAGTCAGCGAGGCTGCTCGAGCGGTCGACGGCCAAGCCGGTGATCGCCGCCTTCTGGCCAGCGCCGGCGCTTTCTGAGAAGGACTGGGTTGGGCTGCCTGTCCACGGTTCGCCCTGCAACTTGCCGTTGGGTCCAAAGACGCCCACGACCGGTTCTCCCCCCTTGCTGGCCGCCACATACACCTCGCGTTCACCGGTGCCTTCCGCCACCGCGATGGCGCTGCCGGCCAGCTGGAGCGCCGCGGGCTGTTCGAGCTGGGCTTCGAAGACCCCCGAAGACGCGTCCCACTCGTCCACCCTGCGGCCCGCGCCTTCGATGTGTTCATCGACCCACAGGTGGCCGTGATCGACGGTCATCGCATCGACCCCGCTGAGCTTGAGCGGCGGCGCGATCGTTTCCCCGTGGGGCCCTTCAGCCGGAAGCGAGGTGATCTGCTCGAGGAATTGATGGGTCGCTGCGGCCATTGCGACGTCGCTCACCCCTCCAAGCGCCCCCCCGCATGCGAGCACGACAACGACGCACATCCACCGTGGGGTAAGCATCACGCGGTTTTCTCGTCCGAGGAACATGCCGTCTCTCAACCCTCTCGCGTCTCGACGATCTACTCAACACGCGTTTCCCACCTTTTGGATGGCCCTCCGTCGTTCTTTGGACTCGCGACGAGCGAGCCCTGCCACCACTAGCGGTGGGCGAGACACAGAAAGACCTCGCCCACCGCCCCGGCCTGGCCGGGTGTCAACCTCCAGCGATGTAGCCGTTAGTTGACGATTTCGGTTTCTTTTTCTGTCGTGATTTCGTTTTCTGGCGCTTCCTCAACCGCTTTGACGAACCCGAGACCGGCATTCGATTCCAGTTTTGTGGTTATCACTTCGCCCGCATCGTTTTCGTATTTCTGGTCTTTCTGTTCTTTGCTGGCATTTACTGCGACCGCTATTTTGAATTTAGTTGTTTTGACGTTTGGCGCAGGTGTGATCATACCCAGCACATTACCGCGTACCGTAATTAACAGAGTGCCACATTCGATGTGGAGTTCGGTCACTAAGAAGAGGACCAGCCATAAGTGTTCGGTGCCTAAAACGATTAACACCAAGTGCCAGATACCCAGGGTTAAGATCGTCTTACCGGTGTCACCTAAGCTGTGACATTCTTTCCCTAGCAGTTCGCAACCTTTGAAATCTATCCTGAAGGAACCTAAGCTTTTCGATGTTGCCGTACCTTCGCTTGTGCCGGTTTCTTCGCATTTGATTTCCGCACCGGTCGCGTTCAGTTTGGCGCCTTTGCCGACGGTGCCGGTTTTCCAGCCTGTTAAGACAGAGAATTCCGGTAAGGTCATCGCCGCGGCAGAAGCCATCGAGGTTACCACTGCGCCCACCATGAACGTTGCGATGAGCGCAAGGCCTAGCACCTTAAATCGACGCATGTTAAATACTCCTTGAGTAGGGTTTGGCGTGTGGGAGCGGCCGCACACATGCCAACCGCATTGCGAACCACACACCATCGACTGCGTCCCTTGATACGAGAACGCATGGCAACCTTCGCACAGCCATCCCCTCAGGTCAAGGCAAAGTACTAATTGTCTCCTACTTACGGCTGACTACCAGTTAGCGCGGGTACAGACCGATCAGGCCTAACGCCAGGGGCAGCCCTGGCCGACTCGGGCGAATCCTAAGGAAGCGATTGGTTTCCATGGCATCGCTCTCCGTCGGAGGCTCGTCGTGCCCAGGACACAGACGGTCCCCGCGCCGCGCCCCGATGCGCCCCCGGCGCCTGAGCGCCGCAGCCGGTAGAGACATTCCGATGAAACGCTTGGCATGCGGGGTGACCAGACACTAGGTTGCCGTTCTGCTGGATTGAATGTGTCGCCATGTCGGCCACCGGAGGAATCCCTTATGCCTCGAACACTAAAGGCGAGCGCGGGTCCAGCGCTGCTGTGTGCCCTCGTGCTGGCCGGCTGCGGCAACGCCAGCTCATCGACCACGCCCACGGAAATACCGACGATACGGTTCAAGAGCTCGGCGGTGGTGGGCAACGCGATCCCCGCGAAGTACACGTGCGACGGAGCCAACATCTCACCGCCGCTGGAATGGGGCCCCGTCCCAGCCGGCACCGGGAGCCTCGCGCTGTTCCTCTTGGCGATCATCCCCGAGCCCGCCACCCACTCGACAGCCCTCTCGCTGGAATGGTCGGTCGCCGGCCTGAGCCCGCAGCTGCACAGGTTGGCCGCGGGCCAGCTGCCGCCGGGAGCGTATGTGGGGCTGTCCAGCAAACACTCCCAGCGCTATTCGATCTGCCCGCCGAAGGGCACGCCCGTGCAATATCAATTCGAATTGTACGGTCTGCCCGGGCAGGATCGGATCGCCCCCGGTTTCGAAGGCCTTCCGATCCTAAGCGCACTGTCCAGCCCGACCAGCAAGAGCCCAGCGAGCGTGCACGGCCTCTTCGCGGTGATCTACAAGCGCAAATAGGCGCCTGTCGCATCCACGCCGGCCGTCGAGTTCAGTCCAGCGCGACGGGATCTTCGCGTGTCCTGGGCCCGAAGTACTGCCTGCATTTCTGCACCACGAATCCGGTGCTGCAGTCGGTCTTTGCGATCCAGCGGCTGCGCCATAACGCGGCGAACGCACCGAGCGCTTGCTGGCGGCGCTCGCTGGTCAGTTGCGCTGCGATCGCGCTGTGCACCTGCGCCAGCGATTTGTATTCGCGCGGCACGATCTTTGTGAGATCGAATATCGAGTGCTCTCCGTATAGCTCGACAGGGCCGAGGAGTACCCCCGGCGCGGCTGTGAAGACCGCCCGTTCGATCGCTGCTTTGTCAGGTTCTCGTACGCCCTCGCCGCGTTCCAGGTACTCGTGAAATGAGATCTTGGCAAAGTCCTTGCCCGCCTGTACTTCGCGTTTGAGCTTCATCGCTGCCGCGACGGTGTGGAAATTGTATATGTCGAAGTAGCGCCGTTCGGGGTTGAGGAACTGAACCTTGTGACTGTGATAGTAAGAGGCGATTTCAGCCTGGCTCGCTGTGCCGACATCGCCGATCACCTTCGCACGGATCTTCGCGGACGCCAGTTCGGCCGCGATTTCCATCCTCACGTCCGCCACAGTCCGCCCGGTCTTCGCGATCGCTTGGCGGAATTCTCCTTCGCCAAGCGCCAACGCATCGAGCCTGCGTTCCTGCAGGCGCTGCTGGAATTGCGGCCCGGACAGGCTCAGGCGCTGCGCGCGGGCCTCTCCGATCAGCCAGTCGGCTGAGATCAGAAACTGGAGCGTGCGCCTGCGCAGCAGGGGTTGGGGCTTCCCATCTCCCGCGCCCATCACCGACATCCAATGCTCGAGCGCCTTGCTGGTGATCTTCTCATCGCCCACCCGCACCACCACGTGTTCAGCTGTCCCCGCGCAGGCTGCCAGAGCGAGCGCGAGCACGAGCGCACCTGCGAGCCCGCCAATCGTGACACCACGGCGGGTTGACATGAGCGCACTCTAGGTGAACCCTGCTTGGAAGAGCACGAATGTTTCTCAATGATTTCGTCGAGCACCGCAGTCCCCGCGCCTCCGCTGCGGCGGCTGGCTGTACCGGCCCGCCCGATCGGGGCACTTGCGGGTTGTCAGAAACACCCATCGCATTTACCCGCAGGATTCGCCTGCCCAGATCAGCGCGCCAGCCCCACCAAGCGCCGGCGGGCGGCGGGCGCTCGCCAGCGCGCGTTTGGCGGCGTGGGGCCCCGGCCGGCGGACGCGCGCGACCAGGCGCGAGGAGACGGCGGTTTGCAAGGGCTAGGGCCGCGACATAAGATGTCCCGACAGTCCGGCCAGTCAGATCAGATGGTCGGTCGATTCCAGATGCGAACGGGAGGTCGTCGGCCCGCAAACGGGCACCAGTACCTTAATCGGTGAAAGGACCGGTCTTAAACACCGGTGATCCGGGTTCGAGCCCCGGCTGGTGCATGCTGCATGGTCTTTCTTCACAGCGCTGATGATCACAAACGTTTTTGACTATTGCGAGGAAATACTCGCGCGCGAGGGGACGCCGGCGCCGTGGGCCGCGCGGGCCCCGCGGCGCCCGCGCGCCGACCACGACCTCAAGCTGCTCCCGCGCGCCGCCGACTGGCGCAACGACGACGAGTCGCTGGCGGCCCTCGAGCAGATCGCCGCGCAACCGTGGGTGGCAGAGGTGATCCGTGACGGCAACGCCGTGCGCGTGCGCCTGACAGACAGCTGGGTGGAGCTGACCGGCGCGGCGCTGGAGGCGGGCGGCAGCGCGGAGGCGCCGCTGACCGACCTCGCGCAAGGCATGCGCTACTCGGTGCAGTTCTGGGATCCCAACGCCACCAAGGCGCTGCACGTAGGCCACCTGCGCAACCTGGCGATCGGCAACGCGCTGGCAGCCGCACTCGCCCAGGCCGGCGCGCAGATCGAGCGGCGCAGCCGCATCTCGGACATGGGCCGCGCGATGGGCGAGGCGATGGCGGGCGTGATGGCCAGCGGGCGCCACGCACATGGGTGGTCAGACGGGGACGAGAAGAGCGACCACTTCGTGGGCATGTGCTACGCCGACTACGTCGCCGCCGGCGGCGCCGTGCTGGCGGGCGAGCTCGAGCAGGCCGAGGACTCCCTCTCGCGCGAGACCCACGTGCACGACGACGTCGCCGACGAGCTAATCAAGCGGGTGCTCGGCGGCGAGCCCGAGGCGCTTGAGCTGTGGTACAAGACGCGCGCCTGGGTGATCGCCGGACAGCGCAAGACGCTCGCACACCTGGGCATCGCCTTCGACCGCGTCTTCTTCGAGTCTGACTTCTTGGCGCAGACCAACGAGCTGGCCGAGAGCGGGCTGCGCGAGGGCATCCTGCGCCGGCGACAGGACGGTGTGGTCGTCTATGACACGGGCTTCCAAGAGCTGGCCGAGCTTCCGCTGGTGCGCTCCGATGGCCTGTCCACCCAGCACCTGCGTTCGCTGACCTACGCGATGACCGCGCCAGAACTCGACAACATGGTCTCGCTGCAGGTCACCGGCTCTGAGTGGGTCGCACACGTGACCAGCATTCGCAAGCTCGCCTTGCTGCTGCGCCCGGAGCTCAACGGCGGCTTTCATCCCAACCGCAGCATCTTCCATGGCATGGTCGCAAGCCAGCAGCGGGCGCTGACCTCCAGCGCGGGTGCGCTCTTGATCGACGAGCTGACCGACTGGATCGACGCGCAGATCGACGCCGACCGCGAGCGGCTGGAGGTGCGCCGCTCACACCCCTATCCCGAACGCATCGCCGCGCAGGTCGCGATGGGCTACTTTTTGCCCCACCCGGTCACGCCGGACATCGACTTCGACCTGTCCAAGCTGATGCTCGAGGAGGAGAGCCTGGGCTGGGACCTGGCGCGTGCCCGCGCGCGGCGCAGCGGCTCGGCGGGCGTGGGCCCGCCCGCCCAGGACCCCGCCTATCGCTTCGCGGTGGTCCAATCGGAGCTGTACCGCCGCTATCTGCGCCTGACCGTGGCGCGCCTGGACGTCAGACCGCTCGCCCACTACCTCAAGCACCTGTCGATCTGGTACCTGGAGGGCGATCACGGCGAAGCGGTCGAGCGCGTGGTGAACACGCTGCTGGAGCGCAGCGCGCGCGGCCTGGGCCTCGAGGCAGCGCCGTGACCACGCTGCTGATCGACAACTACGACTCTTACACCTACAACGTCTTTCACCTGCTCGCGGCTGTTTCGGGCGAGGAGCCGATCGTGATCCGCAACGACGTCGTCTCCTGGCCGGCCCTGTCGCGCTGGGACTTCGATGCGATCGTCATCTCGCCCGGCCCCGGCCGGCCCGAGCGCTGGCACGACTTCGGCGTGTGCTCTGACATCCTGCGCTCCAGCGACATCCCCGTGCTGGGCGTGTGCCTCGGCCACCAGGGTCTCGGGCACCTGCTCAACGGCAGCGTCAGGAGCGCGCCGATGGTCATGCACGGGCGCCTCAGCGAGGTCAGCCACGACGACAGCGGCCTGTTCGCGGGCATCCCCCAGGGCTTCTCGGTCGTACGCTACCACTCGCTGGCGGTCGCCGACCTCGGCAGCCAGGGGCGCGTGACGGCGTGGACAGACGAGGGCGTGGTGATGGGCATCGAACACACCAGCCGCCCGATGTGGGGGGTGCAGTTCCATCCCGAGTCGGTCGCCACCGAACACGGGCGCAAGCTGGTGGAGAACTTCTACGCGATGGCGCGCGAGCGCACGCGGGGACGAGCCGGGCCCCCGCGCAGATCGCTCGCGCTGCCCGTGCGCCGCGCCCGTCCACCTGCGCCCAAGGCGCCGACGGGGCAGACGAGGCTGCTGATGCGCTCACTCGACGGCCAGCCGTCGGGCGAGCTGCTGTTCGAGCGGCTGTTCGCAGACGCCGAGCACGCCTTCTGGCTGGACAGCGCCGACGCGCCGACGCAACTGGCCCAGCGTTCCTTCCTGGGCACGAGCGCCGGGGCGAACCGCTGCGTGATCGAATACGACGTGTGGGCGAAAACGGTGACGTCCCATCGCGCGCACGGCACGACGGTCGAGTCGGGCTGCATCTTCGACGTGCTCGACCGCGAGCTGGCCAGACACGCGATCGAGGCCGCGCCGGGCCTGCCGCCGGGGCTGGTCGGCGGCTTCGTGGGATACCTCGGCTATGAGTGCAAGGCGGACTGCGGCTCTGCCAACGTGCACCGCTCAGACGTGCCGGATGCGGTGCTGATGCTGGCCAATCGGGTCGTGGCGATCGACCACGTCGCCGGCGCCACCCACCTGCTGGCGCTCTGCGACGGACAGGACGCCGATGCCGAGCGCTGGCTCTCTGAAGCGGAGACGATCGTGGGAGAGGTGATCGCCGGGCAGGGACAGAGCCCGCCTGCGGGGCCCGACGGCGCTGATACATCACCACACACGAGCGCCGGCGCGCAAGCTCCGGACAACCAGGTCGTGACGTTCCGCTGCGGGCGCGGGCGCGAGCAGTACCTGGCGGACATCGCCCGCTGCCAGGCCGCGCTGGCGGCCGGCGAGACCTATGAGGTGTGCCTGACCGACCAGATCCACACCGACGCCAGCCCCGAGCCGTTTGCGCTGTACCGCCTGCTGCGCAGGCGCAACCCGGCCCCGTTTGCGGCCTACCTGAAGCTGGGCGAGCTGACGGTGCTGAGCTCCTCGCCCGAGCGCTTCTTGTCGGTCGACCGCGAGCGCCGCGTGCAGGCGCGCCCGATCAAGGGCACGGCCCCGCGGGCGAGCGACCCGCAGCGCGACGAGGCGATGTGCGCCGGGCTGCTCAGCGACGAGAAGACGTTTGCGGAGCATTTGATGATCGTGGATTTGCCGCGCAACGATCTGGGGCGCGTGTGCGAGGTGGACACGGTGCGTGTGCCGCAGTTCATGGTGGTAGAGCCCTACACGACCGTGCACCAGCTGATCTCCACGATCACCGGCGTGCTCGACCGCGAGCGCACACCTTTGGAATGCGTGCGCGCGTGCTTCCCGGGCGGCTCGATGACGGGTGCCCCCAAGCTGCGCACGATGGGCATCATCGACGACATCGAGCGGGAGGCTCGCGGTGTGTATTCGGGTGCTCTGGGCTACTTTGGAGCGGAGGGCAGCGTGGATCTGAGCATCGTGATCCGCACGATCGTTATGCGGGCGGGCGGGTCCGGGACGACCACAATCGGAGCGGGCGGGGCGATCGTTATGCAATCGGATCCTGTGGATGAGTTTGATGAGATCTTGCTCAAGGCGCGTGCCCCGATGGCCGCGATCGCCCAGGCGGTCAGCGGCAGCGACGCCCCGCAGGCGTGGACGGTCGAGCTCGAGCCGAGCGCCGCCGTGTTGCACGTGTGACGCGGGCACAACCTTGAGGCGTGGCCGTCATGCCAGGTCCTCTGCTGTCTGGGGCGCCTTCAAGGAGCCCTGCAGCGTGGAGACGAACCCGTCGGGCGCGCCCGCGCGCTGGGCAAGCTTGCCCCCGCGCAGCGCAGTGAAGTACCTGGAGTAATCGCGCGGTGAGAGGAAGTCGAAGCGGTAGCGGCGGCTCTCGCCGGCGTCCTCGAGCAACTCGTTTATGCGGGCGAAGTGTTTGGTTGCGTAGTCGAGCTTGCCGGCGTTGAGGGCAACTTCGG
The DNA here is from genome assembly GCA_963745375.1 of uncultured Solirubrobacteraceae bacterium. GTDB lineage: Bacteria > Actinomycetota > Thermoleophilia > Solirubrobacterales > Solirubrobacteraceae > Palsa-744. The sequence continues at coordinate 341,265 of CAVUXA010000008.1, forward strand.
GATCCTCATCCATCTTGGTCTCGACCACGAGGACAAGGTCTTGTGCATCCAGCAACAGGAAGAAGTCGGGGTGAAATACTTTGCGGCGCAGTTTGCCGCCGGACACACGCGCGTAGGCGAATTCGATCCCATACCACGTGGTGTTGGGCGCCTTGACCCAGCTGCGCAGGCAGGCCGCGTTTTCGGGCCGCACGAGCTCTTTGACGAAGCGGCGCTCGGGCGTGTACGTGGCGAGCACGAGGTTCACTGGTGACCTCAGCCGCCCCGCTGCAAGCTCCTGCATAAACGCCGGCCTGTCGGAGTCGAGGACCTTCTCGATCGCCGCACGGTCGTCGGCGCTGCTCAGTGCGTCGGTCTGCTCGTCATAGAAGAGCGAGAGCCTGTCGGTCAGCTCGGGGGTACGCCCGACGATAACCGGCAGCGAGCTCGTGCTGACCAAGCCCATCTTGCCCGCCTGGGTCTCCAGGACCGCGCTGCGCCGCGACGAACGCCGGCACAGCTGACCAAACGAGGCGAGGATGACCTGCCGATTCTCCTCGCTCACCTCGTCGGGGTCCTCGTGCAAACGCTCGAGGGCGTCGACGATCATCTTCTCGATGCGCCCGCGCGGGTAATCGGTGGCGAGCGTGGCGTCGGGATAGGCGTCGTCGAACGCGAGCAGCTTGTGCCTGACCTCGGCGACCACCCGCTCGACCGGCAGGCGCCGGTTGGCGATCGGCGCCCGCAGCACTTTCTCGCGCGAGGCGTCTTTTGCGTCGGCAAACACCGTGTGCTTGTCCGCGTCGAGCTGCGGTCGCAGGGTCAGCTCGTTCAGCGGCTTGGGCGCCGGCCTGGACTCGGGTTCGATGAAGCCGGGGGTCGTCTCGTAGTCGAGCTGGTGCACCTGAAAATGCGGCACGCCCGCCCGCTCGGCCGGGCGTTGGTAGACGGTGGTGTCGGTGTCCAGGACCTCGGCGACCAGCTCGGTGATCCCCTTGCCCCAGTTGGCGTGGTTGAACACGTGCAGCACCGGGTCTGCCACGCCCGCGGGGCGCCGCAGGCCGCGTCCGAGCACCTGCGCGATGAGAAGCTTTGAGTTAAACGCCCGCCGCTCGTGAGGATAGACCTGAAAGACGTTCTTGACGTCCCATCCCTCCGAGAGCATTGCGACGGACACGATCCACTCGACCGGCGAGCTGGCGTCGTCTACGAGCGCCAGCTTGGCGACGTTCGCGACATGCTCGGCGGCGGAGGTGACAACGAGGACCTGACTGGCGGCCGTGGCCGCGTCGCCGAGCTCGCCAGCGAGGAACTGCACGAGGTCCTCGCCGAGGCGCTTGGCGGCCGCGATGTTCTTGGTGACGGCGATCGTGAGTGGCTTGATGGCGAACTTGGCGCGGTTGTCCTCATGCTGGGCTCGCAGCTTGAGGAAGCGCTCGTGGTCGGTCGCGCTGTCGTCCTCCTTGAGGTAGAAGACCTCCTTGACCCAGCGGTCGTTGATCGCGTCGCGGATGCCGTAGCGAAAGACGACGTCGGTGAAGTACTCGTCGCCGACATAGCAGGTGCCGCTGACCCCCAGCAGGTATCGAAACCCGTATTGGGGGTCGGCCAGGAACTCATACCAGCGTTTCAGGTCCCGGCCTTCGGGCGAGTAGATGTGATGGGCCTCGTCTGAGATGACCAGCGTGCGAGCCCCGTTGCCGGCGAAGCTGTCGCGGATGCTCGACCCCGTGCGCTCGAAGGTCGCGTGGATGTTCTCGATGCAGATGTCGCCGACCTTGACCGTGTCGCGGGCGTCGATGATGTTGGGCACCCTGATGCCGCTGCGCGCAGGCAGCAGCCCGGCAAGCGCACCGTCTTCGTTGAGCTCAGTGAACTTCTCGCGCAGCCCCGCCTCGATCGTCAGCGACGGGCACAGCACGAGTACGCGGTCGACCAGGCCCTCGTTGAGCATGATGCGGGCGACGCGATACATCGCAAACGACTTGCCGGTGCCGGTGGCCATGTCCAGCGAGCACGCCAGCCGATCAGGGAACGGCAGCCGCGCCATCAGCGCGTCTGCATCCGCATACAGCTGCTGCAGCGGCGACGAACTGGCGTAGGTCTCGCGCGCGAGCTCCTGGGTGTCGGCGTAGCGCCTGCCGGCAAACAGCCCGAGCGCGGCCTGCACCGCGTGCACGTGGTAGGGGCGTCCCTCGGTGTTGGCCTCGATGAAGTCCTCGTAGGCGGCGAAGTCGAAGACCGCCGGGTCGGCCTCGCGGGCGACTCGCAGGGTGAGCTGGTCGGGGGAGAACTGCATGCCCGATCGAGATGCCTACGCGGCGGCGGTCACCCGCCGAGCCGCTTTACGCGGCCGGGGCGCCTTGCGCAGCCGGGCCGGCTCGATCACCTCGCGCCGCTCGTTGCCGTGGGTGTCCACACAGATGACCAGCAGTCGCGCACCGCGCTCGTGCTCGTCCAGTGCGAAGCTCCAGTCGTCCTCGCGCAGCCTGTCGGCGAACCAGTAGTGCGTCAACCGAAAGACGTCGCCGTCGTAGTCGGCATCGACGCTGATCATCGAAAGGTCACCGCGCCCATGGTCGCCATCTTCGGCAAGCTCGTCGGGGTCGGCGTCGCCGCGCGCGAAGCTCACGACGTGCCCGGTCAGCGTGGCGCCGGCGAGCTCGTAGGCGATCTGCGCGACCGGCGGATGCATGAAGTCAAAGCCGTAGGAGTCCAGCCCGTTGTTGACCTCGCTCATCGAGGTCGGTTGGTCGATGCTGTGAAAGCCGCGGCCGTGGAGCACCTCGATGACCGAGAACGGGATGCGCAGCACTAAATAGGTGACGTTGCCCAGGCGTATCACGTCCTGGAACAGGGATGGGTCGCATGCAGACGCAGGGGCGATGATATAGAGCGACCCGTTGTGCTTGGCGCCAACGCGCTCGTGCAGGCTGTCGATGTAGTCGAGGCCCATCAGCGCGTCGGTCTCGTCGTAGGGGAAGAGGTGCACCGGCTCGCCTCGACGCAGGCCGTGCATCGGCACACCGGCGATGCTGTGCTTGTCGGGCACGCAATCGAACAGCTCCAGCGTAAAGCTCCTGAACTGCTCGGGCGCGAGCTGGGCCAGCAGCTCGTCGTCGTAGAGGCCGGCCGTGCACAGCTCGAACGGCTGGGCGGCGATCGGCTTGGCCTTCTTGCCCTTGCCCTCCTTCATCGACAATAGGCGGCGCTGGGTCATGTAGATGGCGAGCTTGCCGCTATCGATGGCCACCCACCGGCGCCCCATCCGTTCGGCGGCGACCGCGGTGGTCCCGCTGCCGACGAAGGCGTCGAGCACCAGGTCGCCGGGCTTGGAGGATGCCGCGAGCAGGATGTTCAGGAGGGTCGTCGGCTTCTGGGTGGGATAGTCCACTTTCTCGGTGCGATCTGCAGGTTGGAGCATCGACAGCCGCCAGACGTCGTCCACGCGCTTGTCGTCGCGTTCGATGTAGATCACTTTCCCGTCCTGGCCCTTGGCGTTGACGAGCTTGCCCCGCTCCCCGTCCCACACACGCTTGATCAGGGTTGCCGTCTCCTCGCGTTCCTCCATCACCGTCTTGAAGTAGGTGCCGGGCGACTTGCCGTAGGCGTAGATGCAGTCGTGGTTTGACGGGAAGCGGTCGATGTTGCCCTGCATCTTGTTGTAGTAGTGCCAGATGATCTCGTTGCGGAAGTTGCCCTCGTCGAAGATCTCGTCCAGGATGACCTTCATGTAGTGGCCCTTCTTGGTGTCCAGGTGGACGTACAGCGTCCCGGACTCCGTGAGCAGCTCGCGAATGAAGATCAGCCGCCTGCGCAGGAACTCGATGAACTGCGCGCCGGCGACCTTGTCCCGATAGGCCTGCTGTCCCTTGGAGCCCCTGAAGTCGCGCCGGGTGGAGAACGGCGGGTCGATGTAGACGACGTGAAAGCCATCGCTTCCGTCGGGATGGCGAAACTCGCCGCGCCGCTTCATCTCTAGCAGGGTCTTGAGCGCCTGGAGGTTGTCCCCGAAGATGAGCTTGTTAGCCCAACCGGAGCCGTCGCCAAAGCGCTTGAGGGTCTGCAGCGGCACAGCCATCGTGTCCGCGAGCACGACGCCAGGCGGGGCCTTGCCGGCGTAGGTCAGCTCGTACTCGCGCGGCAGGGGCGCAAACAGCCGGTGACGGTAGCTGTCGTCGAGATACTCGCCACGCCCGAGCCGAGCCGCGAGCGCCTTGATCTCCTCAGGCGCCAGGTCGGGTCCGGGGGCGTCGGCCATCGACTCGGGATCATAGGGGCAGCCGCGGTCGCGACCGGCATCCGTGCCTGGCGGCGACGCCAGGCGTCCGAGTGCCCTCACCCGCGTCGCTGGCGCCAGTGAGTCCAATTGCCAGAAACATTTTCTTCAATCGCTTGTCGTGCCGGTGCTGAAACACTACATTGCGATCCTTGTTGAAACGCGCGTGTCACCTTTGCGGAGCGACTGGGGGGTTCCATTGTCCTACTCTCTGAAAGCGGCCCCAGCGGCATTGTTGTGTGCGCTCGCACTAGCCGCCTGCGGCGGGTCGGGCGCGCCGACAAAAAGGCCGCTAGCTTCGACAAAGACGCGGGAAGCGCCCAAGATACAGTTCAAAAGCCCAGCAGTCGTGGAGCATTCGCTACCCGTACGCTACACCTGCGACGGTCAGGACATCTCCCCTCCGCTGGAATGGGGCGCCGTGCCTGCGAGCACGAAGTCGCTCGCGCTGTTCCTCGTGGCACTCGTGCCGGAGCCCTCTTCACACACGAGCTCGGCCTCCCTCGGCTGGGCTGTTGCCGGGCTGAATCCGAGCTTGCACAGGCTGGCCGCCGGCCACCTGCCACGAGGAGCGTACGAGGGGCTCACAAGCAACAACAAGCGTAATTACTGGCTCTGTCCGCCGAAGGGTACTCGCGTGGAATACCAGTTCGAATTGTATGGCCTGCCCGCTTCGGAGACAATCTCACACAACTTTGCGGGGCTGTTCGTGCTCAGCGCACTCGCTGGTGCCGCCAACAGCAACAAATCAAGCGGGCACGGCATCTTCGCGGTGACCTACAAGCGCAAATAGAACGCGGTGGCGCAGACGTGGACCGCCGATCGGGAGCCGACCCGCGGCGCGACGCGCTAATCGAGCCCAAGAGCGTATTCCGCTGTGCTCGCCCCCGAGTACTGCCTACATCTACGCACCACGAACCCTGGGCTGCAGTTCGTTCTGGCGATCCACTTGCGCTGCCATGACTTGACGAACGCCGCGAGCCGTCTCCGCTGGCGTTTATTCAACAGCTGTTCTCCGATCGCGCGCTGCACCTGCGTTAGCGGCTCTGGTTTGCTCGCCACGATTCTCGTCACCTTGAAGATCGAGTGATCTTCAAATAGCTTCACGGGACCGTCGAGCACCCCCGGCGACGCCGCGAAGATCGCCTTTTCGATCGCCAGTTTGGATGGATTGCGCTTGCCTTCGCCCGGTTCGACCACCTCGTGGAAGATCGGCATCTCAGTGAAGTCTCTGCCGGCCCGCACTTCGCGCTTGGCCCGGATTGCGGCAGCGAGGCTGTGGAGGTTATAGATGTCGATGTAGCGTTTTTCCGGAGTGACGAACTGGCTCCCGTGCGCGCGATAGTAGGCGGCGACTTCACGCTGGCTGATTTCGCCGGCGCTTTCCATAACCTTCGCGCGGATCTTCGCAGAGGCGAGTTCCGCCATGATTTCCAGGTCGACATCCCCCAGTGTCCGTCCCGTCGTGGCAAGTGCTTTACGGAACTGCGCTTCATCGATCGCCAGCGCGCCGGTTCTGCGTTCCTGCAGGCGCTGCTGGAATTCCGGGCCCGAAAGGCCGAGGCCCTCGTCGTGGGCCTCACCGACCAGCCAGTCGGCAGAGACGAGGAATTCGAGTGCCGGCTTGCTCTGTATCGAAGCAGCTGTCGTGTGCGAGCTGTCCATAACGTCGGTCCAATGTCTGACCATAGTGCTACTGATCATCATGTCGCCGACTCGGATCACGGCGTCATCGCCTCCGCCGCAGGCTGCCACCCCGACAACGAGCACAAGCGCACAGGCAAGCCAGCGAAGAGCTATACAGTTACGGGACGAACCCGACGCACCCATGGCACGGAACTATGTTCGCGCCGCCTGCCCAAAGTCAAGGTGAGACAAGGCTTTGTCTCCTACTCCCACCCACGTGTGCTGACGGGGGCAATGCTGCGTCTATACCAACCAACGTCTATCGCCACGAAGTCGGAGACACCAGTACAGAGCTTGTGGCTCCTCTAGGTCGGCGCCAGGCGACCGTCAGCCCACCCACTGTTCACGTACGTTGAGTCTCTACACGGGCCACACAGCGCCAAAACTCGCCAGATCCACGTCCTCGTCTCATCCCGGTATTCAGAAACATGTTCCCACAAGCCTTCGCTGTTCATTATCATGCGCTGCATGTTATGGACCTCAACCCGCACGTCGCTGGCGTTGGTGGCGACAATGATGGCCGTTGTCGGTCTTACAGCCTGCGGCGGTGGCGGAGGCAGCGCCAACGCAACTGCCAGTTCAGGTGAAGCCAGCGCTGTCAGTGCCCCCGATGAAGTCGGATCTTACCCAGCCGTCAACACCGACGGGGGCAGCGCTGGCAGCGTCGGCAGCGTCGTCGTGGCTACCGTAGCCGGCACGCCCATCACAAAGACAGCCGTGAATCACTGGATGGGCACCCTCGCGGGTGGTGACTCATTCGAGTCCACAGGCATGACGCTGCCCGAAGGACTCATATCCGACCCACCCAACTACGCTCGGTGCGTTGCTCAGCTCGAAGCGATCGAGGCCAAAGCGCCGCATACGGCGCCTAAGCCCAACGCGGTGGCCCTACTCACCGAATGCAGAAAGATGTATCTAGCTTTGCGAGCACAGGCAATGGAATTCGTGATCCGGATCCAGGCGACGGTCGACTTAGCTCGTGAACTTGGTATAACGGCGAGCGAAGGCGAAGTTCTACAGTTCTTCAAACGCTTCAGAGCCGAACACTTCCCGACCGAAGCCGACCTGCAATCCTATCTATCGCAGAGACGCTTAACTTTGTCAGATGAGCTCACCGTCTCAAAACTTGACATCTTGGACGAGAAGGTCCTACACAAGATTGAAGCAAAACAAATAACCTTTGCCGACGCCGTTGCACACCAACACAAGTGGGCCGCCCGAACCAACTGCAGCCCCGGATACATCGTCGAACGCTGCAAGCAATACACCAACCAACAGACGCCGTCGGACGCATCACCGGCGTTCATGGTCGAGCGTATCGCCGCGATCGAGACAGGGGCCTGCTTCGATCCAGCTGCGTGCAGGTTTTGAGGAGAGGAACTGATGCAACGCGCTGCCTCGTCTGGTGGGCGTGCTGCCTGGTGCTCATGGCTGGCGCGTCTAGCTGCGGCGGCAGCACCCACGAAACAATAGTCGCTCGGGTTGGAGATACTGACATCACACAGGCGTCTGTTGCTCACTGGGCATCGATCGTAAGCGTTCATCGCCATACAGCTGGTCCAGGCATGCATCAGGCGACACGCGAAGCGCTTGAGCTACTCATAGCACGTCAGTGGCTGCTTGCCGAGGCCGATGAAGAGGGTATCCGGGTGTCCGAACGCGAAATCCACCAGGCGTTGGACCACACGATGCAGACTTTATTTCCTGGCGGCGACGTCGAACTGAAGGCGTATTTGAGCGCAAGCGGCGAGACTAGGACGGACCTAGTCACTGAAACCCGCGCAGAACTGGCTTACGCGAGGCTACAACAAGCGATCGACGATCAAGTGCCCAAGGTCACGCAGGCGCAAGTTGTAGCGTACTATCGGCAACATAAGCAGCGTTTCGCCATTCCGGCTCGCCTGGAACTGCTGATCGCCAATAGAAAATCCGCCGCTAAAGCAGAGCGGCTCATAGGAGAGGTTCATTCTGGGAGAAGCTTCGCGACGCTTGCACGTCCTGATGTTCGCACGTTGCCGAGCGACCCAAAGACTGGCAGTCTCTCCGCGCTGGAAACGGCCATGCGGCATGCGGCACCCGATAAGTTGACGGGCCCGATCAAGCAGCAGGTCTTTCCATCCGTATATGACTATTTTGTATTCGTGATCAAGCGGGTGCTCCCTGCTGCATATGAGCGCCTTTCACGAGTTCGCGTCGAAATCGGCACGCAATTGGAGAGCCGGGCGAGACATCAACTAGTTGCTCGTTTGCTTACGTCTTGGCGCACAAGATTGATGGCAACCACCAGCTGTCGCGAGGCTTACGTTGTACCGAAATGTAGGCAATATCGAGGCCTGGCGCCGCCTAAAGAACCACTCAGCCCTACGTGACCTGGACACGTGAGGTTCCCCGTGTTGCGGTTCGCTCGTCTCTTCGGTCTTCTGAGTGGTGTGCTTGCTCTCGCCGCAGGAGCGACAGCATGTGGCGGTAGCGCCGGCAGGCGCGCTCCTTTCCCGAACGTGGTTGTCCGCATAGAGGGCACGCAGATCGACGGGTCGATGCTGACGCACTGGATGTCGCTCCTCGCTCCCCAGCACGTGGTTCCGGAGCCGCCCCATTACGCCACCTGTATTATTCGCCTAAGAGCACTTGAACCATATGCAGCGGGCACCAGCCTAAAGAATGAGTGCATCACCCAACGGCAGACATTGACACACCAGGCGCTTGACGTCCTCATCTCCTCCGAGTGGCTGATTCAAGAAGCCGCCGCCCGTGGACTGGGCGTCTCCCACCAGGAAGTCATGCGCCGACTTGCCCAGCGGAAGAGCTCATTCCCCAATGGAGCCGCAGAATTCGAGGAATCGCTCAAGGCTACCGACCATACGTCGGCCGATCTCGAATTCGAACTCGAGACCGAACTGGCCGCAGAAAAGATACGCCAGTGGCTGATCGCAGGCGAAGCGAGGCTTAGCCCCTTGGCGATCGCGAGATACTATCACAACCACATCAAGCAATATCACGTATCCGAAACACGCCATATTTACATAGCGGAGAACCTAAAAAGTGCAGCGACAGCCCGCAAGCTCGTAGCGGAACTCGTGGGTGGAAGACCCTTTTCCACGGTTACAGACTTCTTCGAGTCGTTTCAGCGACGTGAGATTGCCAACACCCAGGGAGAGAAACGGACGATCCTCGAAGCCATCTTTGCCGCCAAGCCGCACACGATAGCGACGCCCGTCGAGCTAAACCACCTTTACTTTGTGTTTGAAGTAACAAGCGTAGTGCCATCGTATGTTCGGTCGCTCGCACAGGTACGCCAATCGATCGCCAGCAAACTCATCGACAAGCATCAGCGTGCAACGCTTTCGCGATTCATCACGGGATGGAGAGCCAGATGGATTGCTCGGACGACCTGCAGCCCAGGAGCTGTCGTGCAGAAATGCAGCCACTACGGAGGTCAGAAAGCGACAGAAGACCAGTATAGCTTCACTTAGAGTGGCCCGTGTCGCCCGGACCATGCACTGCGCACACGCCATCGACAGTGGAGCGCTCCCCGGCTACGTTGACAGGTCAGGCCGCGGTTTTTTGTAGTGCGTCTTGCGCGTCGTCCCAAGTCTGACGGACTTCGGTCGGCGTGCGGTAGTTCAGCCGGCTGTCTGGCCGGTCGTGGTAGTGGGTGATGTAGGCGGCGATCACCTCCCGGGCCTGCTCGAGGGTCTCGAATTCGTGGCGCCAGACGCAGCGCTCCTTGAGGTAGCGAAACCAGCTCTCGATGAACGCCTGGCTCTCGGGATCGCAGCGGTGCAGCAGTCGATGATCGCGTTCAGGTAGACCAAGCCGTGCTCAGCAACCCAGATCGAGGTCATATCTAGGTGCCAGAGCTGCCCGGGCCGCTCGACTCGGAAGCACCCGGGCCGCCGCCGGTGCGGCTCGTCGGCGCGGCGCTGGATCAGCTTGCGTTCGCGCATCGCGCGCAGCACCCCGATTTCGGTTGACCGCCCGCCCCCAACTTCCTTTGCACCCAGGCGGTGACGATCCGGTAGCCATCGGTCGGGTTCGCCTGCGCGACCTGCACGATCGCGTGCTCTATGTCGTCGACCGGCGGTCGCGGCCGGCTCGCAACGGCTGGTGGCTTGGCCGGGACCGGTAGATCGCCTGGCGTGAGATTTGCAGGATGCGCGCCATCGCTGAGGGGCTGTGTCCCTCAGCGACGAGCTGCCGGGCGTAGGCGACGCGCTGTCTCACTCCACAACCGAAACCCGTTTCCCAAGATCTCAAGCTCATAGGTCTTGCGCCCGAACGTGCGCTCCAAGTCACGCACCCGCTTGCGCAGCTCCACCAGCTCGGTGCGCTCCTCCTTCCCGGCCAGGCGCTCTGAGCCGCCCTCGAGCAGCTTTTCGCGCCACTCATAGAACAGGGTCTCTGAGATCTGGTGCTCCCGGCAAACCTCGGCGACCGACACCTCGCCGCGCAGCGAGCACGATCTCAAGCTTCTGCGCGACCGTCCACGTGCGGTACTTCTTCTTCTCGCTCAACGTCATTCTCCTTCAAGTTGAGCGGCCCATCCTGGAAGACACCCGGACACGATCTCCACCTCCGGCGCTACGCGCCTCCCGCTCCAATCATGTCCGGGAACCTCACAAGCAACCTGTCAACGACCCAACAGGGAGCAGACCAGATGACGCACCCGCACAACCCTCACCTGCTGAGGACGTACCCGCAGGAGGCGCGCCAGCGGGCGGAGCGGCTGGTGTTGGAGCGTCGTGGTGAATACGAAACGGAATGGGCGGAGCTCTGGTCGACCTCGGGGAAGAGCGGTTATTCGGCGGAGACGCTGCGCGTGGCTCGTGCGTTAGGCAGAGGTCGATGATGGTCGTCGGCCTGGTGTGGCGAGCACTGAGGCGCCACCGGATCAAAGAGCTCGAGCGAGAGGACAAAAAGCTGCGCCGGGCGAACGAGGACATGACACACTGCCCGCCTCGACGGCTTTTCTCTGCCCCTTGTCATCGCCCAATCCTCTCAAGCGATTTGAGCCTCCAGCATCCGCGGGGCGATTCACCAAAAGGTCCGAGCTAGGCCGGTATCGACGGGGCGGGTCAGTGGGAGACGTTTCACAGCGTTCGTTGACTGGCTTAGGTCGAGCTGCCATACTAGGAGTGTTGTTCGCCTCCCCAGAACACCAGGGTAGGGCCGGGAAATATTGTCGTTCGGCTGCCGCGGTGGCTAATTGGGGCTTACATCTCCCAAGGTTCTCGATTAAGGAGTTGAGCGGTTATGAAGCAATTCAGGCTGTTTGCTTTGCTTGCTGGTTTCGTGCTCGTGCTGGGTGGTGCGCTGTCGGCGACAGCGCTTGCGTTACCCACGGTCTTACCCCTAGAAAGTCAGACGGGACAGGGCGAACAGATAGGTACATCTACCTTTAAAACCACGAACACAACAGAAGAAAGTGTTTCCTGCAAAGAAAACACACCAAAAGAATCGTTATTTACAATCAACAGCACAGGCAACTTAGGATCGTTCCACATCGACTGGCATAAATGCCTCGGCAAGATCTCTGGTGCAGAACACGAATGCAATAGCTTAGGAGATCCAACGGCGGGCTTAATCTTACTAGGCGGCGAATGGCACCTGGTGGATGATCACTTAACCGAATTAGGTGTCGCGATCCTGTTCTTAATTAACAGCTTTCATCTCGAATGTTCCTCACTCGCGTTACTCCTGATCACCGGTGATGTGCTGTGCTTACTCGTAAAACCGGTGAGCGGCCTGGCGACGTTATTCGAATTCCGCTGTGAAGCCGTAAATGGTGTGCCCACGGACAAAACGTGGTGGAACGACGGAGGCACAGAACAAACGGCAAAACTAGAATCAGCACTCAATGGAGGTAAAGCAAGGGAAGCAGGCGAGACAGGCTTACTCTTACTGTTAATGTTAAAGTCTGGTAAAAACACCGAAGTAGAAGTTCACCTGTAGTACTGTGCGCGCTTAATCTTTGAGGTGGTGCGCAATACCGTTTGGGTGTGCGCGCCACCTCGCTGTTCGGTTGGGGTTATCGAGCGTGTTGGAAGCGTTTGGCTGGCCTGTGTCTTGGGGTGCAAGATGTCTTCTTTGAGTCGTAAACAGTCGTCGTGAAAGCGGGATCTACGGTCTAAAGTGGTTGTTGGAGCGGTGCTCGTGTGGGAGAGTACCTTTACGAACTCTCTTTCGGAGGCCGATCGATGGTGTCGAGGGGCATGCGGCGTATTGCGGAGCGATTGCGGGTGTTGTTACTGTTGTTTGGGGTACAATTGGGATTCGCTTTTGTTGAGGCCGCCGTTGCTGCCAGCCGATATCCGACTACGTCTGAGCGTCCTGAGCGTCAGATGAGCTCAAACAGTTTACAAACAGAACTGACCGGCATGGCGCCTGGGGGCCGGGTTTTCCTGCGCCCAAGAGGCCACGGGCTCCGGCAAACGCGACAACCGAATGCGGCGCTAGTGACGAGAGCCCAAGCGGGCGAGCCGGGCGCTGAAGCGTCGCGTAAAGAATATGCCCACACTGCCTCGACCGTATCTAATGCGTCGGGCAGTATCGTTAGTTGTGATGGTGTGCGGCGCTCGACGGAATCTCTTTGTAGTCCGAGGGCCTGCCGACTGGCCGTCTTTTTGGTCGCAATGTTTACGTGCGCAGACTCGTGTGCGGTCGCTGCGACTGCACACGAATATATGTTAACCCTTTCCGAGAAAGTAACTGAATGCGGTCCCCTCCCTCTGACGGCCGTCGGCGAAATCAAGGCGGGCGCGGGCAATGGGTCCGGGCAGGTGTGGCTTGCCGACGAGCCGACGGGTACCAGTGTGACACGCGTCGATCAGTGCCAGGCCAGCACCGGCCTATACACAGGACACGAGCTCATCGAAGAAAAAGGCGTGAGCGCGCTGGGGTTCGGCGTCGGAGTGGGCCGTTTCGCGGGTGAAGAACACGTGTATGTGGGCGCAGCGAAGAACGAAAGAAGCGTCGTAGGCGTATATGATTCTTCTTCGGATAAGCTGCGGAGCGTGTGGGAAGGCACCAACACGCAAAACAAATCGTTCAGCGAAACGGAAGGCAAAAAGCAAGCCGGAGAAGTTCGGGGTGTCGCAGTTGATGAGTCGGGAAGCCCTCAGACCGGAGGTGACGTGTATGTCGCGACCCGCGGACTGACCGGGTTTCCCGCGTTCAATGTGGTGGATGTGTTCGCCGGGCAAGCGGATGGGCAGGAACCGGAAAGCACGGTCGGTGGGAGCGGGATGGGCGAACTACGTGGCACATGCCCATCAGCCGGAAAAGGCGCGATGTGCACGTCAGCAGAGCAGGTCGAACATCCGTTCGCCAACCTGTTAGCCGTAGCAATCTCAAGTGTCAACAGCAACATTGTGGTCCTCGACAGCGAGGTCAAAGAATGCGGAAATGAAGAGATTGAATGTGACGCCGTTGACGTGTTCGCCCCTGTCGCCGAAGTACCCGGAGCCTACAGCTTCCTGTTTGCCATCAAAGAAGCAAATGGTGTGCCTTTGGTGATCGCGAGCAAGGTGGCGGTGGACGCGTCGACCGGGAACATTTATGTGCTTGAAAAGAATCTGCAGGTGGTGGATGAGTTCAACGGGGAAGGCGGATACCTGGGGCAGCTGAAAGGGACCGCTCCGGAAGGGCCGCGGGGGCCGCTGGCGCCGTTCAAAGCGATCAAAAGCGTCGCTGTTGAAAACGGCGAGGTGTTCGTCGGGGATGTCAACCGAGAACTAGAAGTGGGTGTGGCGGACGTGTTCGGACCAAATTTAACGATCCCGGACGTAACGGCGGAACCACCCGTTTTAGAAATCACGCCCCACAGCGGGGTGTTGATGGGCGCCGTCAACCCAGACAACGCTGGAGGGGTCACGTGTGAATTTGAGTATGGCACCAGTACCAGGTATGGGCAGCGCACGCCTTGCACTGAGCCCGTGGCGAACACCAACCAGTCGGTGTCCGTACACGCCCTAGCGGAAGGCCTCTCACCCGATACCACCTATGACTATCGCCTGGACGCGTCTAACAGCAACCCGATCGTTGACACAGGGGAATGCCCCCGAGATTGTGGGCAGTTCGCGACGTCGGGGCCAGGCATCGCGGGAGAGTCCGTTCTCGAAGTCGCAGAAACGTCAGCCACACTCGCCGCGACCGTGACGCCTAACAACGCGCCGACGAGCTATTTCTTTGAGTACGGCAAGAGCAGCGAATACGAAACGAGCATCCCGCTAACCTCGGCCTCTCTGGGCTCTGAAGGGCAGGAACTTCCCGTCTCGCAACACATTCAAGGACTATCTCCCAACACGCTGTACCACTACCGCATCGTCGTGGAAAGCGAACTGCAACGAGGCAAGACAGAAACATTCACGGGCCCCGAACAAGCATTCACCACCCAGGCCGTGCTGTCCGGGCTTGTCCTGCCCGACAACCGGCGCTGGGAACTAGTCTCACCACCCGACAAGCACGGCGCCACACTCGTCCCAATCGAAGAATCAGCGGTCACACAATCCTCGGCCTCCGGCTCGCTGATCACCTACGCTGCGAACGCGTCCACCGAACAAAGCCCGCCCGGGTATTTCGAACTGGTACAGGTCATCTCGACCCGCGGCGAAAACGGCTGGACCAGCAAGGACATCTCCCTTCCACACTCGAGCGCCACGAGCGTATCCTCGAGCGGAGGGTCTGAGTATCGCTTCTTCTCCCAAGACGTCTCGCGCGGACTCGTACAACCGTTCGGGCCATTCACCTCGCTTGCCGGGGAAGTGTTCCCCCCCGACAGCGAAACCACCCCTTATATCCGCCACGACGACACATGCGTTACCCAGCCCACAACATGCTACGAACCACTCGTGACCGACACCCTCGTGCCACCCGGCACACATTTCGGCGGCGCACTGCGATTCGTCGGAGCGTCGGCTGACTTGGAGCATGCCGTCCTTGTCTCCTCTCGGTTCGACGAAAAGACGCACAGAGTGGAAGGTGTGCTTCTGCACGAGCCGCCGAATCCTGGGGAAACCTCTGAAGAACCATTGTACGAGTGGTCGGCGGGCGCGCCTGTGGGGGAGCGGTTGTTAACGGTGAGTGTGCTGCCGGAGAGAGAAGGTGGGGAGCTTGAGCCCGGTAAAACGCGGCTTGGCGATGGTAGCGAGGCGCGCGACGCTGTGTCAGGTGATGGGTCGCGGGTGGTGTGGAGTGTGGTTGGTGGGCATTTGTATGTGCGGGATATGGTCCTCGGGCAGACGGTGCGTGTGGATATGGCGGAAGCCGCGTGTAAGACGTGTGGTTTGGGTGTGCCTGATCCGGTGTTTCAGGTGGCGTCTGGGGATGGGTTACTGGTGTTTTTCACGGATACGCAGCGGTTGACGGAAAATGCGGGTGTGGTGCCAGGGCAGGCTGATTTGTATGTGTGTGAAGTGGTGGTGGAAGCTGGCCAGTTGGGGTGTGTGTTGTCTGATTTGACGCCTGAGGTGGGTGGGGAAGCGGGGACTGTACAGGGGTTAGTGCTTGGCATTAGTGATGATGGGTCGTGGGTGTATTTCGTGGCGAATGGTGCGCTGTCAGCGGACGCGCCGAAGGGGGCGTGTCGTGGTGATGATCCGCAGGTGGGGGCGGTGTGTGGGTTGTATGTGGTGCATCGTGGGGAACCGGGTTGGGAAGCACCGCGGCTGGTGGGGGTGTTGGGCGGTGAGGATTGGCCCGACTGGCAGGGCGTCAGTGAACCGGGGCTTGGTTCGTTGACGGCGCAGGTGTCGGGGAATGGCCGGTTTGTGGTGTTCATATCGGATAGGTCGTTGACGGGGTATGACAGTCGTGACGCGGTGACGGGTAGGCCTGATGAGGAGGTGTTCTTGTATGACGCGCAGGCTGCGGGTGGCACAGGCGGGGTGGTATGTTTGTCGTGTGACCCGAGTGGTGCACGCCCGCTGGGCGTGACATACGCACGGCTGCGCAAAGGGATCGCCGGGTTGCAAGGGTTAGGTTTGTGGAGTGAAGATCAAGGTGTGGCCGGGAGTGTCCCGGGCTGGACGGGCTTTAAGCCCCAGGTGTCGAGGTATCAGTCACGGTATCTCTCAAACGAGGGCCGGGCCTTTTTTGATTCGAGCGATGCGTTGGTTCCGCAGGATATCAACGGTGGGGAGGACGTGTATGAGTATGAGCCTGTGGGGGTCGGCGGGTGTGGTGTGGGTTTGTCAACCTTTGTTGGGGCGTTACGTGGTTGTGTGGGGTTGATTTCGTCTGGTGCGGGAGCTGGGGAATCGGGGTTCTTGGATGCGAGTGAATCTGGTGATGACGTGTTCTTCTTGACGGGGGAGCAGTTGGTGCCTGCAGATGTGGACAACGCGTTTGATGTGTATGACGCGCATGTGTGTGGTGCGGGTGGGGTGGCGTGTGTAGGCTCAGTTGAAGAACCGCCGGTGTGTGTGACGGTGGATGCGTGTCGGGCCGCGCCCTTGCCCGAGCCGCAGGTGTTTGGTGCGCCTGCGAGCGCGACGTTCTCTGGGCCGGGCGACGTGGCCCCCGCTTCTGCGCGCAGCTTGTCGGTCTTGCAGAAGCTTGCGAGGGCGTTGAAGGCGTGCCGACGCGAGAAGGACGCGCGTAAGCGCGTTGCGTGTGAGCGTGTCGCGCGTAGGCGCTACCCGGTGAGGGCTAGCAAGGCGCATAAGGCGAGGCGTTTTGCGTCCATTACGGCATCAAAGAACATCGTACCTGAAGCGGTCCCTGAGCCAGGCCGGCTGTGACGGAGGCTTTGGTCTGACCTGGCTTTCTCGGAGTCGGGGGTCTGGAATCAGGCGGCGATCTGTCGTTGTTGGTGTTGGTTCTCGTATTCGGTGGGTGTGAGCATGTTCAGGGCGCTGTAGCGCCTTTTGGTGTTGTGCCAGATCTCTATGTAGTCATGGATTGCGCTGGCAAGTTCGAGGCGTGTCTTTCACTTTCGGCGGTTCAGAAGCTCGACCTGCATGCGGGCCCAGAAGGCCTCGACCATGGCGTTGTCAAACGGAGCGCCGACAGCTCCCACCGAGGTGCGAGGCCCGCGTCTGTGACCTTCTGGCTGAAGACTCAGGATGCGAATTGGGCGGATTCAACTGGTCGACGCAACGGTGTGCGTTTGGAGGGATCGTAGATGCTCGTCGAGTGCTTCGGCGGGCGTGGAGCGTGGCAGCTACCGCCTCGAGTTCCTTGGCGGTGTGTCTGGCGAGGTTCGTGCCTTTGGGGAAGTATTGGCGCAGCAGGCCGTTGGTGTTCTCGTTCGTGCCTCGCTGCCACGGGCTTTGAGGGTCACAGAAATACACCCGTAGCCCACTGTCGATCGTGATCTTTGCGTGTTGTGTCATCTCGGCACCTTGGTCCCAGGTGAGCGAGCAACGTAGCTGCTCTGGCAACGTGGTGATCTGAGCGGTTATGGCATCACGGACTGCTTCAGCTCCGCAGCCGGCGAGCGGCGGCCCGTTCTTCACTCTTGGGCCGCCGTGGCCGGGCATTGGCGGTAGGTAAAGCAGCATGGTGAACCGGGTGCTGCGCTCGACGAGCGTGCCGATCGCTGTTTGGTTGGCACCGAGGATGAGATCGCCCTCCCAGTGGCCAGGCACGGCGCGGCCCTCGGCCTCGGCGGGACGCTCGCTGATCATGATCTGCTCGGTGACGAAGCTCTTGCCACGGCCACGCACGCGGGCTCTGGGAACCCGCAGCGCCCTGCCGGTTCGCAGGCACGCGGTGAGCTCCCGCCGCAGCGCGCCGCGGCCCTGTACGTAGAGAGCCTGGTAGATCTCCTCGTGGGAGATCCGCATGGACTCATCATCGGGGAAGTCGATCCTCAGCCGGTTGGATATCTGCTCCGGGCTCCACGCGCTCGCCCACCTGCGGTCTTGACGCATCGGCTTGTTCCGGCCTTTCCAACGCGCCGCTGTGGGTCCCGGCACCGCCGTCCCGTCCGGCCGGCGAACCTGGCCTGAGAGCCGCTCTTGCACATACTCGCGCGATCGCTCATCAGCGACGAGCTTGGCGGTCTTCGGGCGCCGCGCCACCAGCTCCGCCTTCCACTGCGCCACCGACGCGCGATAGTCAAGCTTCCCGCCACGAGTGGCCGCGTTGCGACGCAGCTCCCTGGAGATAGTCGACGGAGAACGCCCCAGTCGGCGTGCAATCTCCCTCACCCCGACACCCTGAGCTCTGCACAATGCGATCTCTTCCCGCTCCTCAAACGACAGATACCGGCCTGAGACAGGGACAAGCATGAATGTTGGCATTTCGCCACGTTCCCTGAACCATCGGCTGCCAGCCGCCTGCGAAGCGCCGACGGCCAGCGCAGCGTCCTCGCTGCTGGAGCCCTTCGCGATCTCACGCCAAAACAACCGCTCCACGTCTCGACGCAGCGACGGCTTCCCCGGCGACTTCATCGGCGCCCTGCCCGTCAACTCCTGCATCCACCCCGCCGGCCTGCCCATAAACACCTCCACGATCAAGGTGTTGCGACGACCAGTTGAGTCCAAGTTGCACTTCCTGGTCGGAGTGAATGATTCCGGCTTTGTCGGCGCCGGTGGAGAACTGACCCTTCTCTGCCGGTTGAATGTTGGCCCCCTGGGTGGTGGTGGAAACGTCCGGGGTGCTGGTGAGCCTGGCTCGATTGTGTTGTCGAGACCGGGAGAAGGAGCGTGCTGGACGCGGAGCGGTCCAGTTCCTGCTCCTCGCCTGCTCAGCAAGCTCTCTTTAGTCAATCGAATCAACGCTCATGGGCTCGATCATCTCGGCCACATCGGTCGACTCCGCTAGCTCCGCCATGGTCATCCCCTTCGGTCAGACCAAGCACTTCCACTGTTAGTCAGACAGTCCCCATCTCATGGGGTTACCCTGTGTTTTTTGTTGGTTTTGTGTGTGGTGTGGTGTTTGGTTTTGTTGTGTTTTGGGCAGTTGGTGACGGTGATTTTTGTGGTTTGGTGTATTGTGGTGTTGTTTTGGGCGGTGAATGCGGTGGGCATTGTGAGTTTGTCGTTGCAGAGGTTGTTGTTGGCTGCGAGGGCTGAGTATTTGCCCTCGGGTAGGGTGAGGGTGAAGGTGTTGAAGGGGACGTCGGGGGTGGCTTTGAAGGTTGAGCTTGTGATGCCTTTCTTGATGAATGTGGAGCCGACGAGGTCGATGGTGATGCCGTAGCCTTGGAGGACCATGGTGAGGCTGGGGAATGCTTCGTTGCCGTGGGAGACGAAGTATGCGGGGCCGGTGACGGGTACTGGTAGGAGGGGTGTGGTCACTTCGGCGTGTCCGACGATCGACGCGGCGGGGCAGCTGGCGGGGTTGTTTTCGAAGACTTGGGCGAGGCAGGCTTTTTGTAGGGTGGTTAGCCGGGAGGGTAGCTGCTTGGGGAGGTCGACCTTGACTTTGGCGATGTTGGTTTGGCTGCCAAACGGTGCGGCGGGGTAGCTCAGCTTGACGTTTAGGCTCGCACCGTTGGTTTTGGATGTTTTCGCGGATGTGGAGACCGTGAATTTCGGGGTGAACTTGAGGGTGCTGCCAGTTGGTGGCCTGGAACGGCACCGTGAGGGGGGTGGATGTGTTTTCGTTGCTGGTGATTGTTGCTGTGATGCTCATCGGGTTGCAGTTGGTGGGGTTAAACGTGAACCCGGGACGGTTGACGAGAACGTTTATGTGCTGGATTTGTACGGGGATGCCGTCGATCAGGTGGGGGATGGAGTGCGGGCCTGTTGGGTTGGTCGTGACGGTCAGGGCGGCCGTGGTCGGGTTGACTTCGATTTTGGCTCTGACGACGATGCAGTCGCATGCGGGCTGCTGGTTTGGGTTAGCGCTGTCGCGCTCGAGGTCAAACGGGCCTGCTTTGGCGGGGTTTGTGATGGACAGGCCGAACGGGGCGCCTTCATATTTTTCGGTGATGTAAACCTTGCCGCCGGTGACAGTGATGGGGTCTGAGCCGATACCGGCCGACACGGTCGTTTCGCCGATCTGGCTTTCGGGCGGGCAGGCCCCTTCGTTGGCTTGCGTTTCGGGGCATAGCTTTACCCCGGTCAGCAGCCCGGACAGCCCGTTGGGCATGTGCAGCTGGATGGATTGGATGTTTTGGTTTCCGTCTTGGCGGTTGATCGTGGTCGTCAACGGGCTAAACTGCGCGGCGTTGATGTTCGTCGTCCCGGCGGTGAGGGTCGGCGCGAACGGCAGCGCAGACCCCGGGCATGGGCTGGCGTTCGGGCCCGAGGTGATATCGAAGGTGGAGGTGGACGTGACGGGGGGGTTGCCCGACCATGGCGTGAACGTCGCGTTGGTGGTGTAGGCGCCGCAGTGGGCAGGGGTCGCCAGCGGGGCGCGTTCGCCTCCGAAGAAATGTAGTTCGGCGTCTTCAAACGGTGCCTGGGGACTGTCGGGGAACGTCGCGATCAGCTGGCCCGTTTCGCTCAGGTGTGTTTCCCCCGCGAGCTTTATCAGAACCCCGGAGACGGGGTCTTCAGCAACGATATACATCGCCAACAGGCTCCCGAACGGGTTTTGGTTTTGCGTGGCGATATACACCGCGCCCTGCAACGGGTTAGCCAGCACGGGCACCGTGATCTTCGCTGTAGCGATCTTTGACGCGTTAGGACAAAACGCCTGGGGCAGCGTCGGCGTGAACTGCACGGCCCCTTCACCGTTCTTGCCGGTGTAGCCGACCTGCCCTTCGCTACAAGCCTGCAGCCCATCACCGCCGGAAGGGTTGACCGCGACACCTTCAGGCAGCGCGACAACTATGCCCTGCACAGCTGACTGCGCGAGACTTTCGCCGTTTAGCAGCGCGCTCTGGGGCACATGCACGTCGACGCTAAGCCCCGTCGGGCTAGACGCCGCGTTCCCGTCCGGGGTGACCCTGATCTGGGGGGAGAACGGCAGCCGGTTACACCCATCGATCGCTTCAGGCAACTCGTAGGTCACGGGTTCGGCTTCTTCAGCGGGATGTTCTGCAGACCCCCACGAGTCACCACGCAACGTCGCGACAAACGGCGCCTTACACGATGTCGGCATCACTAAGAACGGCGGGGGACTCGTTTCGCTAGACGCCGGACAGGCCTTCCCGGCAAGGCATTCCCAGCCACGCTGACCATCATGCGCCGCAGCTCCCGGGACACCCCACAACGTTACTTTCGCGCTCAAAGCCCACGCGACCTCGCTCGCGTTAGCAGTCGTCGCCGTAATGCCATAGTCACTACCCGTCCGCACCGCCGCATCCAAAAACACCGGGAAGATCCCGCCCGCCTTAAACCCAAACCGTGCCGGCTCGCCACGCAACGGCGTCATATTGAACACCGGCGCCGCGAACGTCGCCTGGCTAAGCGTCTGTTCGCTGATCGTAAGGACCGCTACCCCGACCGCCGAAGACGCCGGACATTCATTAATTTCCGAATTCCCCGCCGGCTGTTTAGAAAACTGCGCTTCGGTGCACTGCGCGAACGGAACAGGGTTACCGATCAACCCCGCCGGTAGTTCCGTCACGACATTCTTGACCAGCCCAGCAGCACGCGGCCTCGATTCTTCACCTTCTTCAGGAGTCTGGCTATTAAACGTCACAGTCGTCGTCATCTGAAACGGATGCGACCCCGCCTGCGTATCAATCCCACCACCCACATCTTCAGGGACCATCCGAAAATCTTCAAAACCAAACCTCGGCGTACCACCCACCACAATCGCATGACTCGCCCCGACCACACCCACCACACCCCCACCAGACACACTCCCAGACACCACTTCCCCAGACACCGCCGACGCCAACACCCGCACAGTAACCTGCATTTCCACCTGTTCAAACGGCGCTATCGCCACAGACGACGAACACGACAAAACGCCTGCACACAACTAAAATCACTACCTTTAATGTCATTCTCCCCAGCAAACGCTTTCACACCCAACACACGCAACCCTTCCGGCACCACCGCAGACACCCTCACCAACCCACCCGTAAAACCATCACCCAAATTCTCGCCCGTCACAAACACCTGCGCCACCTCCCCCACTTCCAAATTAGAAGGCCGCGAACCAACCCCAACACCCCACCACACAGACCCATCCCCAAACGCACACCCCACACCCACACCCAACACCAAACACCACACCAACAACACACCAACAACACCACGCCCCAACCAACTCACCCCAACCCACCCCCAACCACACGCACCCCAACCACACCCAACCCCGCCCTATACGCCCTCGCCCTAGTCGCCTTCGCCTTATGCGCCTTGCTGGCCTTCACCGCATAGCGTTTACGCGCCACACGTTCACACACCACACGCTTCTGCTTGTTCTTGTCTCGCCGGCACGCCCTCAACGCCCTCGCCAGCTTCTGCGCAACCGACAACCCACGCTTGGGCACCGCCACAGCCGGGGCGGACGTTGCCTGGCCCGGAGAACGTCGCGCTCGCCGGCACACCAAACACCTGCGGCGCAGGTGTCGGCGCAGCCCGACACGCATCCACCGTCACACACACCCCCGGCACTTCAACCCCACCCACACACCCAAACCCACCAGCCCCACACACATGCGCGTCATACACATCCAACGCGTTATCCACATCCCCAGCCACCAGCCGTTCCCCCGTCAAAAAGAACACATCATCACCAGATACACTCGCATCCAAAAACCCCGATTCCCCAGCCGCCGCACCAGACGACATCAACCCCACACAACCACCCGACACACCAACAAACAACACCGAACCCAGACCACAGCCACCAACCCCCACCGGCTCAAACTCATACACATCCTCCCCACCATTAATATCCTGAGAAACAAGCGCATCACTAGAATCAAAAAACACCCTGCCCTGATCCGAAAGATACCGTGACTGATACCGCGACACCGGGGGTTCAAAACCCGTCCAGCCCGGCACACTCCCCGCCACACCCTGATTTTCACTCCACAAACCACCTGACCCTTGCAGCCCGGCGATCCCGCTGGTCAGCTGGGCGAACGGGACGCCTGCTGGGCGTGCCCCGCTCGGGTCACACGACACACACACCACCCCACCAGCCCCACCCGACGCCTGCGCGTCATACAAAAACACCTCCTCATCAGGCCTACCCGTCACCGCGTCCCGACTGTCATACCCCGTCAACGACCTATCCGACATGAACACCACAAACCGGCCACTCAAAGACACCTGCGCCGTCAACGCACCAAGCCCCGCCTGACCGCCGCCGTTGCCCCAGTCAGGCCAATCCTCACCACCCAACACCCCCACCAGCCGTGGTGCTTCCCAGCCCGATTCCCCACGATGCACCACATACAACCCACACGTTGCCCCCACCGGCGGAGTGATTCCCCGGCAGGCGCCCCTCGACACGCCCGCCGACAGCGCCCCATTCGCCACAAAATACACCCACGACCCATCACTACTAATGCCCAGCACTGACCCCTGCACGGCCGCGGCTTCCCCGCCCACCTCAGGCGTCAAATCAGACAGCACACACCCCAACTCGCCAGCTTCCACCACCACTTCACACACATACAAGTCCGCCTGCCCGGGCACCACACCCGCGTCCCCCGTCAACCGCTGCGTATCCGTGAAGAACACCCGTAACCCGTCCCCGGACGCGACCTGAAACACCGGCCCAGGCGCACCCAAACCACACGTTTTACACCCAGCTTCCGGCATATCCACACGCACCGTCTGCCCCAACACCATATCCCGCACAAACAAATGCCCCCCATCCACACTCCACACCACCCGCGACCCATCCTCAGACACCGCACCCCGCGCTTCATGACCATCGCCAAGCCGCGCTTTACCGGGCTCAAGCCCCCCACCTTCCCCTGCCGGTAACACACTCACGGTTAACAAGCGATCTTCCACGGGCGCCCCCGCCGACCACTCATACAACGGTTCTTCAGACGTTTCCCCCGGGTTCGGCGGTTCACGCAAAAGCACGCCTTCTGCTTCTGTTTTTTTGTTTTCTGTTGCTTTGTGACGAGGACATCACTACGTGTTCCAGATCATTGGACGCCCCGACGAACTTGACGGCACCTAGGTGGCTGTCTGCATTGCCGTTGAAGTGTGTGCCGGGGGGCACGTCGGCGTATCCTTCTGCGCCGGTCACAAGCGGCTCATAGCATGCTGTGGGCTGGCTGGCGCACGTGTCGTTGTGGCGAATGTAGAGGGTGCGTTCGCTGTCAGGCGGAAACACTTCCCCCGCCAGCGACGTGAACGGCCCGAATGGCTGTACCAAACCGAGCGACAGGTCCTGGGAGAAGAAGCGATACTCAGACCCTTTACTGCTGGTCACGCTGGTGGCTTGCGCGTGTGGAAGGGAAATGTTCTTGCTGCTCCAGCCATCTGGGGTGCGGGTGGAGATGACCTGCACCAGTTCGAAATAGCCGGCCGGGTTTTGTTCGGTGGGGGCGCTCGCGGCGTAGGTGATCGTCGACCCGGAGGCGGAGGCTTGGGTGACTGCGGATTCAGTGATGGGCCGTAGTGTGGCGCCGTGCTTGTCGGGTGGCGAGACGAGTTCCCAGCGCCGGCCGTCTGGAAGGACAAGCCCGGATAGGACGGCCTGGGTGGTGAATGTTTGGTCTGGGCCGGGGAACGTTTCCGTGTGGCCGGGTTGTAGTTCGCTTTCCACGACGATACGGTAGTGGTAGAGCGTGTCGGGGGATAGTCCTTGGATGTGGCGCGACACCGGGAGTTCTTGCCCTTCAGAGCCCAGCAGGGTGGGGATGGACGGAATACTTGTTTCGTATTCGCTGGTCTTGCCATACTGGAAAAAATAGCTCGCCGGCGTGTTGTTCGGGGTCACCGTCGCGGCCAGCGTCGCTGAGGTTCCTGCGACTTGGAGGGCGGACTCTCCCGCGATCCCCGGCCCCGTTGTCGTGAACTGCCCGCAATCCTGGGGGCATTCCCCCGTATCAACGATCGGGTTGCTGTTAGACGCATCCAGACGATAATCATAGGTCGTGTCGGGAGAGAGACCTTGCACTTGGGCGTGCACAGCCCGCTTCGCTCCCTTCCGCCACAGCCGCCGTGCACGGCGCCCGCTGCCCATAGCCAGTAGCCGGTGCCGTACTCAAATTCACATGTAGCCCCTCCGGCATTGTCGGGGTTGACGGCGCCCATCAACACCCCGCTGTGCGGCGTGATTTCTAAAACGGGGGGTTCGACCTTCACGTCCGGGATCGTTAAGTCCCGCCCGAACACGTCAGCCACACCAGCTTCCAGTTCCCGGTTGAGATCCCCGACGAACACATCCCCGTTTTCAACAGCTACGCTTTGGATCGCTTTGAACGGCGCCAGCGGCCCTTTCGGCCCCTGCGGGGTGGTCCCTTTCAACTGCCCTAAGTATCCGCCTTCCCCGTTGAACTCATCCACCACCTGCAGGTTTGCTTCAAGCACGTAAATGTTCCCGGTGGAGGCGTCCACCGTGACCCTGCTTGCGATTTCCACGCCACACCGTTTGCTTCTTTAATGCTGAACAGAAAGGTGTATGCGCCGGGGGCTTCAGCGACGGGAGCGAACACGTCAACCACTTCGCATTCAAGGGCCCCGTTCGGGCATTCTTTGACTTCCCTGTCCAGGACGATGATGTCGCTGTTGACGGCCGATACGGCTACGGCTAGCGGGTTAGCGAATGGGTGTTCGGCCTGTTCTTTTGACGTGCACATCGCGCCTTTCACGGCCAGCGGGCAGGTGCCGCGTAGTTCGCCCATCCCGCTCCCGCCGACCGTTTCTGTCTGGTTCCTGGCCGTTGGCTTGTCCCGCGAACGCATCAACGACGTTAAAGTCGGTTGCCCCCTGCGGTCCGCGTGTCGCGACATACACATCGCCACCCGTCTGGAGGCTACCGGAGTTATCTACCGCGACACCCGTGATTTCCCCGGCCCTCACTTTGGTTTTCGTTTCTTCGGTGAATGATTCGTTGAGGGTGTGGGTGCCTTCCCAGGTATTCAGCAGGGTGTCTGTTGGGTTATACACTCCGACGACGCCTTTTTCGCCTTTTGCCGCGCCCGCATACACGCGTTCTTCACCGGCGGGGTGGCCTACCGCTAGGCCACCAAACCCGAGTGACCCGACGCCCCCTTGTTCTGTCAGCTCGCGCCCGGTGAACACGCCCGTGCTGGCCTGGCACTGATCCACGCGTGTCACAGCGCTGCCCTCAGGCTCTTCGGCAAGCCATACCTGCCCGAACCCGTCACCAGTGATCGACCTGACTTCCCCAACAACCTTAGACGGCGGCGGCACACATTCACTAGAAGTTTTTTCTGACAGGGTTAAAATGTATTCGTGTGCGATCGCGGCTATCGCACGCCCGTCAGTGCACGTGAACAATGTGACCGTGAAAAGCCCGAGCCTGCGAACACTCGCACCCCGCCACCACCACCACACCCTGATATTCACCATCACAGTACCCATCGCTCACCACACACCACACCCCCCCAGACCCCGGAACAGGCAGTACCCGCCCAGGGCCCGGAAACGTCAAGGGATGCCCTGTGCTTATTTGGCGGTCACCACCCACGCACCAGCAATCCGCGCACCATTTTCTTCCGCGGGAATTTGCAGCACAGTACCCGCTTTCCCAACCCCACCCGGCAGCAGATTCCCTTCCGGCGCAAAAAATGTCGGGGGTTCCGTAGGTTCTATTCTTTCTTCCAAGTTGCCAAACACACACAAGTTCCCCGGAGCGGCCTGCGGATCTTCCACCGTACCCGAACACCCTTCCGGATCTTCTTTTTCAGGCGTACCCGATTTGATGAAATGCCCCACCGGAACATTCTTCAACGGAATATTAAACGAAATCGCCGCTTTCAACGATTCACTAAAACCCTTATTCGGCAACGACGCCTGCGCGACAAAAATCCCATGCTCAGACTGGCCTTCAGGCAAAAATTCCGTGAAACCCGACACACCATCACAAACCGCGACACTACCCGACGCGTTAGCCACCGTCGCGCCGCCCTGCGCGCATTCTTTACCAGACGCTTTAGCGACCGTCACACCTTCCCCATTCTTACCCGCAGCGCCACTACCCCCATTCGACCCATTCGAGCCGGCCGCGCCGTTTTCGCCCCTCGCGCCCGCCGGACCCGGCGGCCCCACAACCCCAGCCACACCAGGCACCCCAGCCGCACCCCGCAATTCGGCCTTCAACTGCTTGAGCACCTTCGGGCTGATCTGACGCTCAGACGTAATCAAATACCGCCCAGCAGCAAACGCACCCCCCGTAAACACCAACACAAACACCACCACAACCACCAACCACGACCCACTCAAACGCCCAACAACACCCCTCACACCCCTCCACACCATCACTCAGCCTCCAAAATAGGAAAGTTCGCCAACACAACACCACCAGGCGAACCCTCCCACACGAGCAACGCCACCAAACACCCTAAAACCCCCCACCCCCACCCCACAACAACCGTTTACGACTCCAAAAAACACCCCACACACCAACCCACAACAACCCACCACCCGGCCACCAACCAAAACAACGGGGTGGCACGCACAACCCAAAACAGGCCACACGCGCCACCCCACACATCAACTACACACAACCACCACTACACGTGAACTTCAACTTCAGTATTTTTCCCACTCTTTAAGAATAATTCTAAGAATAACGCTAACTCAGCCGATTCTTCAAACGTACCGCCGTTCAACGAGGATTCCAGCTTCGCCTTTTGTTCTTTACCTTCATCATTCCACCACGTTTTGTCTTCCGGCACACCTTTCGTCTGTATGCAATGATATTCGAATAACGTCGCTTTACCTGTCGTTGGTTTTAAGAGTAAGCACAACACGTCGCCGGTGATTATCAGTAACGCTAGCGCTGAGCATTCCAGGTGGAAGCTTTTGATTAAGAACAGGATCGCTACGCCTAATTCGGTTAAGTGATCATCCACCAAATGCCATTCACCACCCAGTAAAATTAACCCTTTCGCAGAATCACCTAAGCTATTACATTCATGTTTCATACCAGAGACTGCGCCGGTACATTTATGCCAGTCGATATGAAACGAACCTAAATCACCCGAACTATTGATCGTTAAGACCGTTTCGCTCTTTAACAGTTCCGTACACAAGACGTTGCTGCCGCTTTTTGTTTCAAATAACGAGTTCACTCCGATCTGTTCGCCGTCTGCCGTCGTACCCGCGGTGTTCGGTAAGACCGTGGGTAACGCCGACGCCGACGCCGACAACACACCACCCAACACCAACAACAAACCAGCAACCAAACCAAACAACCTCAAACACTTCATAACAAACCACAACTCCTTCGGTCGAAAACCGCGGGACCCAACGCCACCCAGCCAAACCACCAGCCAGACGACACCACGCCCCGCCTAAACCAGGACCCAATAGTTCCAGGGACCCGAACAACACCAGCAGTATGGCACGCAACAGCCAGCCAGTCAACAAAACCAACCAAACGTCTCCCACTCAGACACCCAGCCCCAGGACACCTACCCCACCCACACCAACCCCACCACCGGAAAGCAGGCGGCGCGCGCAACCCAACGGCCACACGCACCACCCACAAACAACCACTACACACAACCACCACTACACATGAACTTCCACTTCAGCATTTTTCCCATTCAATAAGAATAATTCTAAGAATAACGCTAACCAAGCCATTTCTTCAAACGCACCGCCGTTCAACGACGATTCCATCTTCGCCGTCTGTTCTTTACCTTCATCATTCCACCACGTTTTGTCTTCCGGCACACCTTTCGTCTGTATGCAATGATATTCAAATAACGTCGCTTTACCTGCCGTTGGTTTTAAGAGTAAGCACAAAAAGTCACCGGTCAATATTAATAACGCCAGCGCGGAGCATTCCAGGTGGAAGCTTTTGATTAAGAACAGGATCGCTACGCCTAATTCTGTTAAGTGATCATCCACCAGATGCCATTCACCACCCAGTAAGATTAACCCTTTCGCAGAATCACCTAAACTGTTACATTCCTGTTTTATACCAGAAATTGTGCCAGTACATTTATGCAAGTCGATATGAAACGAACCTAAATCACCAGAACTATTGATTGTTAAGACCGTTTCGCTCTTTAACAGTTCCGTACACAGGACGTTGCTGCCGCTTTTTGTTTCAAATAACGAGTTCGCTCCCAGCTGTTCGCCGTCTGCTGTCGTACCCGCGGTGTTCGGTAAGACCGTGGGTAACGCAAACGCCGACGCCGACAACACACCACCCAACACCAACAAACCAGCAACCAAACCAAACAACCTCAAACACTTCATAACAACCAACCCTCCCATCCAACATCGAACGATCAAGACGCCAACGCACTCAAAGCTAGCCGAGCAAGAAGTTCCGAGCAATGGAACTTCTAGGGCGCCTGTACCTAAAGCCCATAACCCCACAGGAATGTCTCCCACTCCACCAGCACACGAGGGACCCTCCGAGAACCCCACCGAGTCCCACGACAGCCACAGCACGCCTCCGCGCTGCGCGCGCTCGACCCCCGGGCCCACTCGCGACTCGGGGCCCGCCAACACACACGGCGGACCCCAAGCGCTCGTCCTACAGATCCTTCAGAACTGCTTGCATACCCCGGCCAACGCTATTCGCTAGCTTTCACCGGCGATTCTGGCAGGCCGGCTGCTGACTGGCAATGCGGAGAAGGAGAACAGGCCTCCCGCACCCCTCCGCTTCTGGCGCCGCGTAGGAATTGTTGACGATTTCAACTGCTGCCCAACAGGTCACCCTCGGTACTCCTTGCATAATGCCACCACATACCCAGCCCTGCAGCGCGTTTTCCGCGTCCACCTCTTGATCATGGCACTCACGTATTCGGCCACTTCGTTGTCGATTTCGCCAGCCATCGTAAGGGTCTCCGGTGGATGGCGTCGCATCCTTGCGTACGCCGGCAGGATCGTGCTATGCAACTTGAGGGGCAACCACTCGCCTTCGAGAATGAACTTCTCGTCCACCAGATGAAGCCCGGTAAAAGCCAGGTAGCGGCCGAGATCGCCGGTGGGAAATTCATTGTGAAGCTCCCTGCTAGCTTCCCGGGCGGTGAACGCCACGCCCACTCTTGCCGCTTCTTCCTCGACCCAGTCGTGGACAATTAGTAATTCCAGCTCATACCGTTGCAGAGTTTCGTGCCTGTGCTCACATCGCCCCCTCAACTCGGCCCCATCCGGCACCAGCCGAGCTTTCTCGGCCTTGGCGATTTCCGCTAAGTCTTGGCCACCGCTTCACCCCGAGGATGCGGTAGCCATGGGATGCCCGCGAGCACCGTCAGAGGTCGTTCGAAGCGTGAGCGCTCGGCGAGACACAGACTGTCGCTTCGCGCGGCGTGCGGTCGTGAGCGGATCGCGCGAGCCTACGCGCGGGTCGCCTGGGTCGTCGTTAGTGCAGGTGGTGTCGCCAGCGATGGGACCGTCGGAGCGAGGCCTGAGCGGGAAGAGCCGTGTAGCTGCTATGATCGTGTTCATGATGCTACATGGCCAGGAGTATGAGGTTGGGGTGCGTGAGCTTCACGATCGGTTGAGCGAGCATCTCAAGCGCGTGGGGCAGGGCGCCGAGATCATGGTCACGCGCCGTGGCCAGCCGATCGCGCGGCTGTCTGGCGTCGATGGCGAGGATCCACTCGATGACCTGGTCAGGCGGGGTCTCATCACCCCGCCTGCGCGTGCGCGCGGCTCGCGCCGGGCGCACGTGAAGGCGCTTGGCTCGGTCTCCGATCTCGTCGCTGAGCAGCGCCGCTGATCCTGTACTTTGACACGTCCGCGCTCGTCAAGCTCGTCGTTGTCGAGCCCGGATCTGAGCTCGTAGCCGAGCTGTGGGGCACGCGACTTCGCGCGGCATCCAGCATCCTGTCCTATCCCGAGGGCCGTGCGGCGCTCGCAGGCGCTCGTCGTGCCCGGCGGCTGAGCGCCACGGGGTACGCTCGGGCGCGCGAGGAGTTCGAGTCGTTGCACAGCGAGCTGCTTTTGATCGGGATCGACGGGCAGCTCGCGCGCCAAGCGGGCGAGCTTGCCGATGATCTCGCACTACGCGGATACGACGCCGTACATCTCGCGAGCGCGCTCGCGCTCGCCACCGACACCACGCTCGTGACCTGGGATGAGGATCTCAAGCGCGCCGCAGCGCAGAGTGGATGCGCCGTCGCTCCCGTGAGCTGACCCGACGACGAGCGAGGCCATGTCGAGGACGCCGGTACCCGAACGCTTATCGTCCACGGGTCGATCGGCGGATTCAGATAGATATTGCCCTAGTTGCCGGGAAACGAAGGAGCGATGTTGGACGCCCTGTCTGACTTCCTGATCTACTGCCGCGTCGAGCGCCGCCTGTCTGACCCGACATGCAAAGCCTATGAGCGCGACGCCCGCGCCTGCCTGCAGCATCTAGGAGACGAGGGCATCACGACGCTGGGCGATATTCGCACGCCCGACCTGCGCCGCTTCCTCGCCAAGGAGGCCACGCATCGCCCCTCCCCTGCCAGTCAGGCGCGGACAACCGCTGCGCTTCGCTGCTTCTTTTTGTTCTGCGTGGAGAACGAATACATAGAGCGCGACCCCGCCAGCGTCCTGCCCTCACCCAAGCAGCCCGAAACGCTACCCGACATCATCGACCGCAGCGAGCTCGCTCAGCTACTGGTCATACCCAGCCGCGAGGGCGTATGGAAGCGCGTACACCCCGGCAAGGCACAGCGCGACCGCCTGCTGCTCGCCCTGTTCGCCTACGGCGGTCTGCGCCACTCCGAGCTGCTGGGCCTGGACTGGGATGACATCGACCTGCAACGACGCCTCATCCGCGTGCGCCACGCCAAGGGCGGGCGCCAACGCACCGTGCCGATCCACCCCGGCCTGATCGCGCTGTTTCTCGACTACCGCGCAACCCGCACGCCGCTGCGCGATCCAGCGGTGTTCGTCGGTGTTCTCGGCCGTCGCCTCTCCCCCACCGTCCTCACGAGGACATTCCGCCACTACGCCACCGCCGCAGCCATCAACAAGCACAAGCGCGTCACGCCCCACACGCTGCGCCACGTCTTCGCCACCGAGCTCCTCAGCGCGGGCGCCAACCTACGCCAGATCCAGGAGCTACTCGGACACAAGCACCTCGACTCCACCCAACGCTACACCCGCGTGCGCCCCGACCATCTGCGCCGCGCCGTCAAACGACTGCCATGGACGAACCAAACGCCTGGGCAGACACCATCGAGCACCGCAACAGGATGAGGTCATGCCGTCCGCGGTCGCTGCCCGCCGAGCAAGCGCTCCGGCGAAGCGCCGGTAGAATATGCACAGCGGTGCGGAGCGCTGCCGGGATGTTCTCGGGCGTCTGTGCCGGCCGATTCCATCGAGATCGGGCCCCCGCTTCCTGACTTGTCTAGCGTGTCGAGAATCCAGCTACTGGCCCCATAGAAAAACCCCGCGTTTGCGGGGCTTTTCCTTAGCAGGTCGATAAGCGGGATTCTGTCGTGAACAGCCATCCATCTGAGCGGCCTACCTGGACCTCGGCGGGCAACCTGCAAACGGTCACGTTTGGCCTTGCATCGAGTGGGGTTTACCCAGCCGCCGCGTCACCGCGACGCTGGTGCGCTCTTACCGCACCATTTCACCCTTGCCTGTTGGCCGTTCACGTGGGACGGCCCCATCGGCGGTTTGTTTCTGTGGCACTTTCCCGCGGGTTTCCCCGGGTCGATTCCTCGACCACCCTGCCCTTTGATGTCCCGACTTTCCTCGAAGGTCAATCACCTCCGCGGCTGCCTGACCTGCACCCTCAATCTAGCGCGTGATCTCGCCATGCGAACGCCGTCGAGAGCCGAGCCCAACCCAGGGCGACCGCTCACACGGTCCTGAGCAGCCCGACGACGCGGCCGAGCACCTTGACCTCCCTGCTGCGGATCGGCTCCATCGTGTCGTTCTCGGGCTGCAGACGAATGTGGTCGGCCTCGCGGAAGAAGCGCTTGACGGTCGCCTCCTCGCCCAGCAGCGCGACCACCACCTCGCCGTCCTTGGCCGTGTCCTGGGGGCGCACCACCACGTAGTCGCCCTCGAGGATGCCGGCTTCCTTCATCGAGTCCCCGCGGATCCGCAGCAGGTACTCGCCGTCGCGGCCGCCGGCGATCTCGGGAACGGACACGTACTCCTCGACGTTCTCCTCGGCGAGGATCGGATTACCCGCGGCGACCGAGCCGACGAGCGGAAGGCCTTCGGCTCGCACGATCCCCTTCACGCTCTCGACGGCCCGGTCGAGCAACTCGATCGCGCGCGGCTTGGAGGGATCGCGGCGCAGCAGGCCGATCTTCTCCAGGTTGGCCAGGTGCGCGTGCACCGTGGACGACGACGCCAATCCGACCGCTTTGCCGATGTCACGCACCGTGGGCGGATAGCCATACTTGGCCGAGTACTTGCGGATGAAGTCGAAGATCTCCTGCTGGCGCTTGGTCAGATCCATGTCTGCGTGACTCCCTGATCGGGTGGACGGTGGCCTGCAACGAACATGTGTTCGTACTGTAGCGCTGGCCGGGGACGGACGCAAGCGACGGGCGGTCTGCGTCCAACAGGCGGCGCGAGCCCGGGGCTATACTCGCCCCCCTGCGCCCGTGGCGGAATTGGTAGACGCGCAAGGTTGAGGGCCTTGTGGGGAGGTTTCCCCGTGGTGGTTCGAGTCCACTCGGGCGCATGGAAAAACCAGGAACGATCGTGCCGAGCAGCGGCCCCGCGAGCAAGACGATTCGCGGGGCTTCATCCGACGGCTGTCACGGACACGGCGCTTGAAGGTAGACGAAGCAGTCGGTGAGCTGCTGGTCCGCGACATCACGGATTGCGGTGACAAGGGGGCGGATGCCTGCCGCGCGGCGCGAGAACCGCGATGAGGGCGCGATCAGGACACCGGGGTGGTGTTGGCCGGCTACGAGATGATCGGCGGAGATGCGCGTGAAGTCGGCGACGTTCTCCGTGAGCAGCGTACGCCCGTCCGCGATTGCCGACGCAAAGACCTCGGGGTCAGAGCTTCCTGCCAACCCGAGCTCGATGACGATACAAGCATCGACATCGGCCACCCGCAGTGCCTCGGCAAGGCCGGGCGAGTACATCTCGTCCAGCAGCAGCTTCAATGCGTCTCAGCAGCAGCCGTTTCGCGACGGTGCAACTCGATTCGTGCAGCGGTCTCATCCGGGTAAGCGGCGCGATAGCGAAGCGCGGCGTCCACCTGCGAACGAGTGAGGACCGCGTCCTCGACAAGCGCCGCAACGGGATCGGATTCCGCGGCCAGATCCTCCACCCACATGACGACCTCCCACACGTCGGGGCCACCAAGCAGTCCCGCACGCCGGCCGGCCGGGCCGTCACGGAAGGTGATGAGCGGATGTTCGTCGCGACGGGCTCCCTCCTCGGCATAGCGACGCAGCCGATCCGAGAGGGTCTTACCGGCGGTGCGTACCCGCAGACGAAGACGCTCCGCGGGAGCATCGTCGAGGCGTACCGAAACATTCACCGACATGTATGCCGCGTAGCACAACGTCCGCACACTTACGACTGTTTCACGACGTAATCGCGATTGTGAGCTACACTTTTAGCCTATGAGCCCATTGCTCGAAGACGCTAAGCGAGTTCACGACATGGCCGGTCTATCGGACCGGATGATCGCTGCCGCGACGGGGGCGAAGCCGAGCACCGTGCGGGGATGGCTCTCGGGCCGCAGCGAGCCGTCGGGCGCACGTGCCGAACGACTGATCGAGCTCGCCGAGATGACCAAACGGCTTGCCCTCGTGCTGCGACCGGAGTCGATCCCGGTGTGGTTGCAGCGGCCGATCCTCGCGTTGGACGATGAGAAGCCGATCGAGCTGATCGCTCGTGGCGAGTACCGCAGGGTCGCCAAGCTGATCGCTGAGATCGAGTACCCCGGCGTCTCCTGACCGTGGCGGGGCCGCCCGTTCGCCCTCGCAGCGTCGAGGGCACATGGATCAGACACGTACCGCACCAAGCCGACCTCCTCGGACGAGCGGACACGCCATCCGACGGGCGCTGGCAGCGAGGCGAGATCGTGCCCGCGCTGTATCTCGCCGAGACGGTCGCGACAGCGACAGCGGAGTGGTATCGCTCGCTTGCCGAGTGGGGACTCTCACCGCAGGATCACATCCCCTACGACCATCATCGCTGGCACCTTGACCTCGAACTGGCTGACCTCAGCGACGTCGAGCAACTACGTAGCGTCTCGCTCGAGACTCCGCGGCCGAGCCGAAACACATGGCCTGCCTACCAACGTGTCGGTGAGCAGCTTTGGCGCGAAGGATGGGCCGGCCTCATAGCCCCAAGCGCCGCGCATCCCGGCTCGCTCATCACCTGCGTGTTCGCCACCGACTGGCCGCCAGCCGGCTGCACGCCGCTGGACGCGAGCACCGTGGAGTCGATCCCGCCACCGCCCCGCGGCATGACCACCTGATCCTTGACGATCCACGTCGGGCGCCGCCGTCCCACTCAACCCCATCGGCAATCAACCGTCCACGATCGACCCCGACCGCCCGACGCCCTACCGAGTCCGATCGGCTGCCGACGCGGACACCCGTGTCGCAGCGCGCTTAAGCTCGCTGACCAGTGTCCGCAGTGGCTGGCCGACGGGACTGGCGGGTGTGACGACGTGTAGCGCCCGCACGCGCGTTGGCCGCAGTGGAATCCGCGTGACTCCTTCGTGTTGGGCGGGAGCGGCGAGTCGGGGGATCAGGCCGATCCCGAGGCCGGCGGCAATCACGGCTTGGGCGGCGATCTCGTCATCGAGTTCGAGCATGACGCGGGGCGCGTAGCCGGCCCGCTCGAAGAGCGTGTCGAGCTCGTTGCGGAACTCGGAGACGCGGTGGTCTCGCGTCGGCAGCAGCCAGGGCTGGTCGCGGAGTTGGCGCAGCGTCAGGTGCGAGGATTTCGCGAGCGGACTCGTCTTTGCGACGGCGATCATCAATGTTTGCTCGACCAGCGTCGCGACGCTCAGACTCCGCGATCGCGGGGGCGCCTGCCCGTGTGGAGTGGCGATGATCCCGATGTCGACCTCGCCCGCCCGGAGCTGTCGCAGGATGTTGGTCGGCTGGCCCTCGGCGAGATGGAGCTCGACGTCCGGGTGCCTGGACTTGAACGCCGCGACCGCAGGCGGCACCACGCTACGAAGTCCAGACGCCACCGAGCAGAGGCGCAGGCTGCCTGTCGCTTCGGTGGACATGACCGCCAGCTCGTGCTCGGCGGCGGCCAGCTCGGAGAGGGCGGAGCCAGCGCTCCCGTAGAGCCGCTCGCCTGCCGTAGTGAGGGTCCAAGGCCGGACGCCACGATTGATGAGCGGCGCGCCGAGCTCGCGCTCGAGGGTCGCGATCTGGTGCGAGACGGCTGATGGCGTGTAGCCCAGCTCCTCGGCGGCCCGAGAGAACGAGCGGTGTCGAGCAACCTCGTAAAAGACGCGCACTCGGGTGAGGCTCAACATGAGCGCAGCTCATTCTAGGGTGCAGTATTTCTGTTGTGCTCATGTCCGCGATCGAGCAGGCTCCAGGCATGACATCGACGCTGGCACATGAAGAGCAGGGCACGTTCGAGCCGTTGACGATCCTCGACGACCTTCTAGGGGATGTCGGTCTTTCTGCCGCGGACACGGGCGGGTCCGTGAGCTTCACAGGAGCGGACCCGATCCTGCAGAGCCGTCTGCGGCTGGCTGCGGGGATCGGCATCCCGACGATGGCCTGCGCGGTCGCCACGGCAGCGATCTGGCGGCTGCGCACCGGGCGTGGCCAGGATCTCGGCCTCGACCTGCGCCAGGCTGTCCACCAGATAACGCCTCATTTCGCATGGCATCCCACGATCAACGGGCTCTTTCACGGACACTCGCTCGTGTCCGACAACTTCTTCCTGCTGACGCCGTATAAGACCGCAGACGGGCGCACGGTGATGGCGTCGGGTCTCTACCCGCACCTGGCCGCACGGTGGTTGCGCTTTCTCGACTGCCCGCCTGAGCGGGACAAGATCGTCGCGGCCATCGCGAAATGGAACGCGGCTGACCTCGAGCAGGCCGCCTACGAGCAGGGCCTGCCGCTGACGATCGCTCGCACAGGCGAAGAATGGCTCGCCCACCCCCAGGGGGCTCTGCTCGCGGATACCCCTGTGATCGAGGTCGAGAAGATCGCCGACTCGGATCCCCGACCTCTGCCCGCCGCCGAACGGCCGCTGTCTGACGTTCGCGTCCTGTCCTTCACGCATGCGATCGCAGGACCGACCGTCGGGCGCACTCTCGCCGAGCACGGCGCGGACGTCCTGAACGCCACGTTCCCGAATCACTACGAGCACGATTTCATCTACAACGAGGCGAACGTCGGCAGCCGCAGCGCGAACCTCGACGTGCGCATCCCGGCGCAGCGCGAGCGCGTCGAGACACTCCTCGCCGATGCAGATGTTGTCGTCGATAACCACCGCCCAGGCAAGCTGGCGGCGCACCGCCTCGGCGCCGATCAGCTCTGCGAACGCTACCCGGGACTGATCACCGTCTCGGTGAGCGCGTTCGGCCGTCACGGCCCATGGGCCGACCGTGCCGGCTTCGACATGAACGGCTCGGCGGCCTCCGGCGTGATGGTGATCGAAGGCGGCGCAGAAGACCCTAAGCTGCCACCCACGGGCTTGCTCAACGACTTCATCACCGGCTACCTCGGCGCTGCCGGCGCCCTCGCTGCACTGCACCGGCGCGCCCGCGAGGGCGGCAGCTACCGCGTAAACGTGTCGCTAGCGCGCACCGGCATGTTCGTTACCTCACTCGGTGAAGTCGATCCGGCGCTCGCGGACAGCTCTCCTGAGCACACCTTGCGCGATCCCAACGCAGTCACCGCAGAGACTCCCCTCGGCATCCTCGAACAGCTCGCTCCACCCGTGAGCTTCTCCGAGACGACCCCGCGCTGGCAGGACCCGATCCTCGTCCCGCGCGGCTCCAGTCAGCCCAGTTGGCGTTCCACCTGAGGCGCAGCGGCCTACACTCCCCCGATCTCGGGGCGAGAGCACAACGCGACGGAAAAGAAGCTCGGCCTCGCTGACCTGACCGCTTCCACGGTCGCCAACATCGGGCCTGGAATCGACTTCTACTTCGCATTCGGCGTGATCGCCGTCACGGCCGGCGTGGCGGCGCCGCTCACGATCATCGCCGCCGGCGTCGCCGTCTTCTTCCTCGCGTTTATAGCGGCCGAGTTCACGAAGATGGAGCCTTCCGCGGGCAGCTTTATCACCTACGTCGAGACCTCGCTCGGCCCCAAGGCCGGCGTCGTCACGGCGCTGTTGATCACCGTGGGCTTCACCGTGGCGATCGCCGGTGTGTTCACCATGGCCGGCGGGATGATCTCACTCACGCTCCAGCACTACACCGCCTGGTACCCCTCGTGGGTGCCGATCTCCCTGGTGATGACCGGCGGGGCGGTCTGGCTGACGCTGCGTGGCGCCGCTCTGTCCACCACGGCCGTCGGCATCGCCACGGTCGTGCAGGTGGTGGTCATGGTCGCCATCTGCGTGGTCGTGCTCGTCGACCAGGACAACCACCTGTCCAGTGCGCCGTTCTCCTGGTCGCATCTCGACCACGGTCTCGCCGGGCTCTCCGCCGGGTTCCCGCTCGCGCTTTACATGCTGATCGGCTGGGAAAACGCTCCAGCGCTGGCCGAGGAGACGCGGGACCCACGGCGCACCGTGCCGCGAGCTCTCTACTCCGCGCTGATCTTCACCACCGGCCTGTTCGTCCTGTTCGCCTACACCACCATCACCGGCTTTCACTACAACACCTCCTCCATTGGCCGCGCCTCTGTTCCCTTTCTGGGTCTGGCCGATCACTATCTCGGCGGGGCGGCGATCTTGGCTTGGCTCGCGGGTATTGCCTCGGTGCTCTCCACGCTGATCGCCGCCGTGAACTCGCAAGCGAGGATGATCTTCGACGGCGGACGCTCCGGGCTGCTGCCGGCGCGCCTGGGCGAGTCCCGGCCACCGGGCGAGACGCCGGTCAACGCGCTCTTGACGATGACAGTCGTCGGTCTCGCGATCGTGGTCGTGTGGTGGCTGTGTCACGTCACAGGCCTCGTCGGTGGGGCGACCGACCCGGTCGACCTGTACGCCGAGTGTTCGACCATGGGCACGATCCTCGTGCTCTTCGTCTACGTCCTCGCCGCGCTTTCGCTGCCCGTGTTCATGTGGCGTCGTCACCGCGACTCGTTCTCAGTCCTGCGCTACGTCGGGATGCCAACGCTCGGCGCACTGGCGCTTGCGATCCCCTTCGTGGAGCTCTTCGAACCCGGCCAGCCGGCGCCGTACAGCGCGTTTCCCTATCTCGCTGTGGCGATCCTAATCGTCGCCGCGGCGATCGCGAGCTACGTGGTCCGGCGCAACCCCAGGGCCGGTGCGAGCGAGGGCCGGACGGAGGCCTGAACCGGTGTGGTCGTCAGGCCGCTCGCTTGTACACCGTCACGACCGCCGCGCCGCCGAGCCCGATGTTGTGCTGCAGGGCCACGTCGGCGCCATCAACCTGGCGCTTGTCGGCCTGGCCGCGCAGCTGCCAGGTGAGCTCCGATGCCTGCGCCAGGCCGGTAGCCCCCAGCGGGTGGCCCTTTGAGATCAGCCCGCCTGACGGGTTGACAACGGGTCCCGCGCCGCCGTAGGTGGTGGCCTGCTCGTCGACGAGCTTGTGTCCCTCCCCCTCTGCCGCGAGCCCCAGCGCCTCGTAGGTGATCAGCTCGTTCGCCGAGAAGCAGTCGTGCAGCTCGACCACGTCGACCTCGTCGATGCCCGTCTGGGCCTCCTCGAGCGCTCGCTGCGCAGCAGTGGCGCTCATGTCGGCGCCGACGATCGTGATCGAGGACTTGGCCTCGAAGGTGCTCGACAGATCGGTCACCAGGGCCTGGCCGGCGATCTCCACCGCGCGATCCCACAGGTTGTGCTCGTCGACGAAGCGCTCGGAGGCGACGACCACGGCGGCGCTGCCGTCGCTGGTGGGCGAGCACTGCAGCTTTGTCAGCGGCATGTAGATCTCCTTGGCCGCTTTGATCTCATCCATCGTGAACTCGGTCTGAAACTGGGCGTAGGGGTTGTTGACCGAGTGCTTGTGGCTCTTCCAGCCGATCCATGCGAAGTGCTCTGGCGTGGAGCCGTACTTCTCCATGTGCTCGCGGCCGGCCGCGCCGAACATCTGCGGCGCCGGGGGAGCCTGCTCCCACTCGCGCAGCTCCAGTAGCGCCATCACGTGCCTGTCGATCGGGTTGACGCGGTCGGTGAACTTGACGCCGAGCGAGCCCAGCTCCATCTTCTCGAAGCCGAGCGCGAGCGCGCAGTCGGCCAGCCCGCCCTTGACCGACTGCCTTGCCAGGTACAGCGCGCTGGAGCCCGTCGAACAGTTGTTGTTAACGTTGACGACCGGGATGCCGGTGAGACCGAGGCCGTACACGGCGCGCTGCCCGGCGGTGGAGTCGCCGTAGCAGTACCCCACATACGCCTGCTCGACGTCCCCGTAGGCGACACCTGCGTCGGTGAGCGCGATCTCTCCCGCCTCCTTGGCCCAGTCCGGATAGTCGCCCTGCTTGGTTCCCGGCTTGTCGAACTTGGTCATGCCCACGCCGATCACAAACGTTCGGTTCATCGCTGCTCTCCGTCTCTTCGTTGTTGGGGTCACAGCATCATCGCCCATCAGCGAACGTGCCCGGCCGCTCAGCCAGTCGGCAGGAGCAGCGGTTCACGCGCGGTGCGACGCCCGGCGCGCTCTGTCGACTCGCGCAGCGGCCCACGTGCGGCCAGGCGCGCCACCCCGCCGCTCGCCACGCGGATCGCGCGGTCATAGACAGCCTCATAGCCGCTGGCGACGATCGAGGCGTCGTAGCGGCACAGGACGCTCTCGCGACAGCGCGCAGGGTCGATCATGTCGATCGAGCGAGTCGCCTCGGCCATCGCCTGCTCATCGGCGGCATGCAGGCCGTTGTGGCCGTCGATCACGATCTCGCACGCGGCGCCCTCGGGGAAGGCGATCACGGGTGTTCCACATGCCAGGGCCTCGACCATCACCATCCCGAACGGCTCGGGCCAGCGGATCGGCATCAGGAACGCCTTGGCGCGGGCGAACAGGTCCTTGCGGCGCGCGCCACCGACCTCGCCGACGAAGAGAACTCTGTTTGCGTCTACGTGCGGCTCGATCTCGCTGCGGAAGTACTCCTCCTGTCCCGGCTGCACGGGACCGGCGAGCACGAGCCTGATGCCGGCGGCTCGCGCGGCGGCGATCGCGCGATGCGCGCCCTTGATCGGGTCCATTCTTCCCATCCACAGCAGGTAGTCGTCCTTGTCGGCGCGAAATGGCCAGTCCTCCACGCGGATCGGGTTGGGTACGACGTCTGCGACGTCGACGCCTGCCGGCGCGTGCTCGAGCTGGAAGTCGCTGATCGCGACGAGCCGTGCCTTGTGCGCGTGTCGCGCATAGAAGGGGCTCGTCTCGTCGTTGAAGGGACCGTGCAGCGTGTGCACCACCGGCAGCGACACGCGGTCTGCCATGGCCAGCGCGGTGAAACCCGAATGGTCGTGGATGAGGTCGAAGGGCCGACCCTCCGCAGAGGCTCGCTCGATGGCATCGTAGGCTGCGCTCACGTGGTCGGCCTCATACAGCGAGGAGCCGATGTGGTCGGGATGGGCGCATTCCAACGGAGAGCGGATGTGGGCGGACGAACGCGAGCCGGGCGCGGCGAACAGGGTGACGTCGTGTCCCCGCGCGACCAGCTCGTCGCACAGCAGCGCGACGACCGCCTCGATCCCACCGTAGCCGGGCGGTGGCACCGCGATCCACGGCGGCGCCAGCACCGCGATCCTCAGCGCCATCCGCTGGACGCGGGGGAGAGTGGTGATGTGCGGGAGGGGGGCGTCCATGGGGCTTGAGGGGCAGCTCACTCCCGCTCAATGCCAAACCATCGCCGTGCCGGCGATCGATTCATGACGGAGGCTAATCGCCTGCGATCGCAATGGACATCCGCAGCCGGCCACCTGATCGTGGCGGAAACTACGGAGTCGACGCCACCGCGTTGGGTCTTGTGACCGACTCCAAGCGATGACAGCGACCGATGGCGTCTACGATCGACTATAGGTGATGAGAGCGACGTCGCGGTGAGCGGGCAGGGAGCAGCGCAGCCGAGCGGCGAGCGCCGTCGAGCGAAGGCGCGGCGCGTGCCCGACCCAGCGGCGACCCAGCAGGCCGTGCTCAGCCCGCGCGGGGAGCAGTTCGAGGTTCTCGGCCGCGCAGGCCCGGTCGAGCTGCGCGGCGCGCCGGCGATTCCGGCGGAGGCGCGCGAGGAGCTGCTGGTGATCAAGGACGGCGAGCTGTTCCTGTGCGCGCGCACCGACGGCGACGTCGCGGCGCCGCGGGTGTCGGGCGAGGGCTTCTACGCACACGACACGCGCTACCTGTCGGAGATCCGCCTGCAGGTCGGCGGCGCTGCGCCGGTTGCGCTGTCCTATGCGGCGGTCGACGATCGCGCGATCGTCGACTCGACCAACGCGAGCTTGGCGCGCGAGACGCTCGCGCCGGTGCCCCAGCAGTCGCTGAGCATCAGCCGCGAGCTGATGATCGCGTCGGGCCGGCTGTACTACCTGGTGCGCGTGCTCAACTTCCTGCGCGAGGCGGTCACGACGAGCATCTCGCTCACCTTGTCGGCCGACTTCGCCGACATCTTCGAGGTGCGCGGCGGGCCGCGCCGAGAGGCTCGTGGGCATGTGCTCGCTCCAAAGCAGCTCGAGCGGGGCCTGGTGCTGGCCTACGTGGGCGAGGACGAGACGTTCCGCGAGGCGGTCATCGAGCTCGACCCTCAGCCTGGCGAGGTTGAGCTGGACGCCGACTGCGTGCGGGCAGACTGGGAGGTGACGCTGAGGCCGGGCGTGGCGGTGACGGTGCTGATGACGGTCGAGCCCTCGATCGCCGGCAGCCGCCGTCCACGGCGACGCATCCAGACGGCTGCGGCAGAGCTCGAGCGTGAAGGGGCTGAGTGGGAGTCGCGCTGCACGCGCATCACCAGTGACAACGAGCTGTTCGCCGGTCTGACCGCCACGTCGAGCCGCGACCTGCGCGCGCTCGTGATGCCAGCGCCGGGCGGACGCATCCTGTCGGCGGGGATCCCCTGGTACGTAGCGCCGTTTGGACGCGACGCGCTGCTGACGTCAAGCGAGGCGCTACTGCTGAATCCCGATCTGGCCCACGACGCGCTGCGGGTCCTGGCCAAGCTGCAGGCGCTCGAGGATGACCCGTGGCGCGACG
Organism: uncultured Solirubrobacteraceae bacterium; assembly: GCA_963745375.1. Classification (GTDB taxonomy): domain Bacteria; phylum Actinomycetota; class Thermoleophilia; order Solirubrobacterales; family Solirubrobacteraceae; genus Palsa-744. Next base: position 384,415 of record CAVUXA010000008.1, read on the forward strand.
CCGAGCCGGGCAAGATCATGCACGAGCTGCGCGTGGGCGAGCTCGCGCGCACGGGGATCGTTCCCCACACCCCCTACTACGGGACGGTGGACGCGACACCACTGTTTTTGATGTGCGCGGCCGACTACTACGCGTGGACGGGGGATGTCGAGACGATGCGCATGCTGCGAGGCGCGCTCGACGCGGCGCTGCGCTGGATCGACGAGTTCGGCGACGGCGACGGCGACGGGTTCATCGAGTACGAGCGCCGTTCCCCGGCCGGCCTGCTCAACCAGGGATGGAAGGACTCGCACGACTCTGTGGTGCATGCGGACGGCAGCCTCGCCGAGGGTCCGATCGCGCTCGTCGAGGCGCAGGGCTATGTGTATCGTGCCAAGCTGACGATCGCCGAGGTATACGCGGCGCTCGGCGATACCGACACCGCTCAGCGCCTGCGCAGCGAGGCACAGCGCCTGCGCGAGGCGTTCAACGAGGCATTCTGGAACCCGCAGGAGGGAACGTTCGCGCTGGCGCTGGACGGACGCAAGCGCCAGGTGGCGAGCGTCACCTCCAACCCCGGCCACTGCTTGCACTGCGGGATCGTGGAGCCAGCAAAGGCCGTCGCGGTGGCCGAGCGGCTGATGGCGCCCGACATGTTCGGCGGCTGGGGCGTGCGCACGCTGTCGAGCGCCAACCCGGCGTACAACCCGATGAGCTACCACAACGGCTCGGTGTGGCCGCACGACAACGCGATCGTCGCGGCGGGACTGAAGCGCTACGGCCACGACGGCGCCGTGCGCCAGATCGCCGACGCGCTGTTCGATGTGGCAACCAGCGCGCGCGATTTCCGCCTGCCGGAGCTGTACTGCGGCTTTGCCCGATCGGAGCGTGCGGCGGTGGTTGCCTACCCGGTCGCGTGCATCCCGCAGGCGTGGGCTGCGGCGGCGCCATTCTTGTTGTTGCAGACGATGCTTGGCGTCTCGCCCGACGCGCCGGGGGGCGCGCTGAGGATCGAGCGTCCGCTGCTGCCGGACTGGCTGGAGCGGATCAGGCTTGAGGGTCTGCGCGTGGGCGATGCCAGCGTGACGCTCGATTTCAAACGCGACGGGCGCGTGACGGGTTTTGCGCTGCTCGAGCAGCACGGCGAGTTGGACGTGACGATGGCAGCAGCCGCATGAGTGCAGCTGCGAGCGCCGCAGATCAGGCGACGGCGGCGACCTCGAGTGCGTGCTCGGCGCGATCGGCAACGCCCTCACTCTCGCCGGCAGGGTCCGGCGCCAGCGGCCAGGGCGGCGCGGGGCGACCGAGCAGAAAGCCCTGCACGAGCGGCGCGCGGGTGGCGCGCACGGCGCTGAGCTCGGCGTCGGTCTCGACGCCCTCGACGACGAGCAGGCAGCCGACCTGGCGGGAGTAGCCGGCGAGCGCTCCCACTAGCGCGGCCCGCTCGGCGTCGCGGTCGATGCCGGTGACGAGCGAGCGGTCGAGCTTGAGATAGCGCGGGTGCACCTCGGTGATCTGGCGCAGACCGGAGTAGCCGGCGCCCATGTCGTCGACTGCGAGGCTTGCGCCGCGCACGCGCAGGAAGCTGAACGCGTGAAGCAGCTGCGCGTCACTGCGCACGAGCGTCTCCTCGGTGATCTCCACGATCAGCCCGGACAGGCCGTCGGGCCGGCCCTGCGCGGCTTGCTCGAGCATCGCCTGTGTGCTGGGCTCGAGCAGCACGGGAGCGGACAAGTTCAGCGACAGGCTGGTCCCCGACGGGCGCCGCGCGAACAGCTCCAGCCCGGCGCGTAGGCAGGCGCGCTCGAGCGCGGGGCGCTGTCCGAGCTCGTCGGCGAGCGCGAACCAGTGCAGCGGGCCGCCGTCGATGCCGGGCTGGTGAAAGCGCGCGAGCGCCTCATAGGCGTGCACGCGCCCGGTTGAGATGTCGACGATGGGCTGGACCATCATGGACAGGCCGTCGCCGTCGATCAGGCGCGCGATGGCGGTGCTGGCACTGGCGATCTCGGCGGCGCTGAAGACCTCTGACTGCGCTGCGGCCACGTCGGGGCGCTGGTCTGGGCTGCGACCGTCGCGGGCGGCCATTCGCGCGGCGATGTCGCCGGCGAGCAGCAGGGTGTTGGCGCTTTGGGCCTGGGCGCGCGCCTGCAAGAGCAGTTGGTTGAGCTCCTGGGTGAGCCGCCCGCTGGTGAGCAGCAGGCCGAGCGTGGCGAGGCACAGCGCGCCATATTCGCCGTTGAGGTGCTCGTAGCGCACGATCGGCGCGAGCAGCCCGGCGAGCACGATCGCTCGTCCCAGCCAGTGCTGGCGCCCGCCGCGCGCGAGCACACCACTGGCGATGGCGGTGAGCCAAAGAATGCTGAGTACGGTCACGTGCTCGTAGCCGAGACCGACGATCAGGATGGCCGAGCAGCCCGACAGCGACTCCTCGGCGGTCAGCCAGCCAGCGCGGGGCGCGGCGAACTGCAACAGCGAGGTCAGCCCGATGAACGCAAAGCCGACGACAGCAAGCGCGGGCGAGCTGGTGAGCGTCGGCTGGGTGAGCGCGAGCGCGATGCCGGCGGCGCCGACGGCCATGCGCGTGAGCGCGGCGGTCCGGCGCGCGCGCAGGACGGGGGCATCGGGCTCACTGGCGGGCGAGCAGGCTGACGCCGACATACGCTGAGTCTCGGCCTCGCAGGCCGCTTGCTTGAGCTCTGGCGGGCCGCCTCGACGTGGCGCCGGGCGAGTTGCTCCTCGGCCCGAGCGGTCCTGCTCGGGCCGAGCGGTCCTCCTGGGCCCCCCGGGCGAGCCCCTACTTGGGCTGGGGCACGATGCGGATGTAGGGGCGCGGCTCCTTCCAGCCATCGGGGTAGGTCTGTTTGGCCTCGTCATTGGAGACGGAGCCGGCGATGATGACGTCGTCGCCCTGCTTCCAGTTGACGGGCGTGGCGACCTTGTGCTTGGCGGTGAGCTGCAGCGAGTCGATCACGCGCAGCACCTCGTCGAAGTTGCGCCCGGTGGTCATGGGGTAGATGAGGATCAGCTTGATCTTCTTGTCGGGCCCGATGACGAACACGTTGCGCACGGTCTGGTTGTCGGCGGGCGTGCGCGCGGAGGCCTCGCCGGAGACACCGCCGGGCAGCATGCCGTAGAGCTTTGACACGTTGAAGTCGGCGTCGCCGATGATCGGGTAGTTGGGCGCAGTGCCCTGCGTGTCGGCAATGTCCTTGGCCCAACGCTGGTGGTCTGAGGCGGCGTCGACGGACAGCCCGATGATCTTCACGCCTCGCTTGTCGAACTCGGGCTTGGCGTTGGCCATGTAGCCGAGCTCGGTGGTGCAGACGGGCGTGAAGTCCTTGGGGTGAGAGAACAGCACGGCCCAGGAGTCGCCGAGCCAGTCGTGGAATTTGATGCGTCCCTCGGTGGTGTCGGCTTCGAAGTCGGGGGCTTCGTCGCCAAGCTGTAGAGCCATATGCATACGTCCTTTTCTTGATCGGCTTTTAGACGTTTTAAATGATGATAGGACCGCTTCGCGGTCGGGAGGGGTCGCGCGTTGCATGAACCGCGGATCGCGCCGCCGACCGGCGCGGTGGGCGACATGCGCCGCATGGGCGTGCGCTCGCGGTTGGCCGCACCCGGGGCAAGGCGAAGGGTCGCCGCGCCTGACCGCCCTCAATTTCCCCCCGCCCGCGGATCAGCGGCGGCTGAGCACTACGACGGGAATCTCCCGGTCGGTCCTGGCCTGGTAGTCGTCGTAGGCGGGCCACACCTCGGCCATCGCCGACCACAGGCGCTCGCGCTCGGAGCCATCGGCGGTGTGGGCGGTTGACGGGTATGACCTCGCCGAGCACCTGGATCTCGGCGTCGGGGTGGGCAAGCAGGTTCTGATACCAGCCGGGGTGCTCGGGCGCGCCGCCCTTGGAGGCGACGATCACCCAGCGCTGGCCGTCGGTGCGGTGGATCAGCGGCGTGGTGCGCTGCTGACCGGAGCTGCGCCCGGTGGTGGTGAGCAGCAGGATGGTGGTGCCCCGCCAGTGATACCCGCGCTCACCGCCGCTGTCGCGGTAGACGCGGACGTGCTCTGCGCCGAAGAGGTCGTCGTCTGAGTCGGCCATGGCGTGCGAGTCTAGCTCGGTCATCCCTGCGTGGCTCGCGCGGGTGTAGAGTCGGCGCATGACGTTGGTGCTGCTGACGGGCGCGACACGTGGCATCGGCCAGGCGGCGGCGGTGGCGCTGGCGAGCGAGGGCGCGGAGGTGGCGCTGGTGGGCCGCGACGCAGACCGCGTGGCGGCGGTGGCGGGCGAAGCGCGGGCGGCTGGCGGGGGCGCGGCGGTGCACGAGCACGTGGCTGACCTGATGCTGATGTCAGAGGTGCGCAGGCTGGCGGAGGAGGTGCGCACGGCGTACGAGCGCGTAGACGTGCTTGCCAACAACGCGGGGGCGCTGTTCGCCTCGCGCAAGGAGACCCCGGAGGGCCTGGAGCGCACGTTCGCGCTCAACCACCTGGCGCCGTTTCTGCTGACCAACCTGCTGCGCGACCGCCTGGGCGGCGGGCGCGTGGTGACGACGGCGTCAGACGCCCATAAAGGCGGACGCCTGGACCTCAATGACCTGCAGTCGCAGAAGGGCTATGCGGCGATGCGCGTGTACGGGACATCGAAGCTGTGCAACATCCTGTTCACGCGCGAGCTGGCCAGGCGCGCGCCGGAGCTGCACGCCAACTGCTTTCACCCGGGCGTGGTGCGCACGGGCTTTGGCAAGAACGAGAACGGGATCTGGAAGCTGGCGACGACGGTCGCGGGCCCTTCTTCCGCTCGCCGGCGCGCGGCGCGCGCTCGCTTGTGTGGCTGGCGCTGTCGCAGGAGGCGGCCGGCCTGACGGGCGAGTATGTGCAGGACGAGAAGGTGCTGGCGCCGAGCGCCCAGGCGCAGGACCCGATCCTCGCGCAGGGCCTGTGGGAGCGCAGCGAGCAGCTCACGGGTCTGTCGGCCGCCGCGCCGGCCTGACGGCCGCGAGCGACCTCGCTCAGATCGTTCCCCGTCTTCCGCCGCGAATGTATGTCCGACAAGTGCGCCGTGTAACGGGCCGGCGACGAGGGCAGATCACGCGCCATGTCGTCCGGTCGACGAAGTGCGTGTTGGCGGCGCGCGGCAGGTCCACCGCCACATCCACCGGTTTGCTGGCGGGCGCAGGCTTTGGCGCAATGGCCACGCGGCGCAGGGCAATCGCGGTGCGCTCCCCCCTGGCGTCCTCGATCAGGATCACGGTCTCTTCGGGCGACTCCTGCACGACGACCTGGCGTGGGACCGATATGAAATAGCGCAGCGCGGGACCGCGGTCGGCGAAACCGCCCACGCTGAGTTCGAGGACGTCGCGGTTGGGGTCATAACGAATCGACCGAAGCGCTCTCTCGACGGCCGTGCTGGCGCCGTTGCGGTCGCTGCTGTCGAGCCGCAGCGTGACGCTCGCGAGCACCTGAGCGCATTCGCGCCGAACTGCACTGAAATAGTCAGCCCACGCATCTGCGTGCAAGGGAACTGTTCTGGTCACCCGGATCACTATGAACCGGCTCAGATACAGACACGACCCATTGATGGAACGTCAAACGTCCAATTCTGGACAGTTGGGGTCAACGACCCGCCGTTGCTCCCCCACGGCTCGCCGGACGGCGGGCGCTGGCTGACTGGTCAGGGCGAACGAGCTCGCAATGCGGCGGCGTCTGTCACCGTCAGCCTGCGCCGCTCGGTCTGGATCCAGCCAAGCTCGCGAAAGACCTGCAGCGCCTGTGCCACGCTGGCGCGCGAAGCGCCGGTCCAGCTGGCCAGCTCTTCCTGGGATATGGGCAGCTCGACGATGATCCCCTCGGTGCCCGGCTCGCCGTAACGGTCGGCGAGCTCCACGATCCGCGCGGCCAGGCGCCCCATCGAGTCAGAGGCAGCGAACTGAAGCCGCTGGTCGGTCGCCTCCCGAAACCGCCTGGCGACGATCTTCGAGCAGCACGACCGCCACGCGGGGGGTCGTCTCCAGGTGGGACCTGAACACCTGGGCGGGCATGACGAGAGCGTCGACGGGCTCGAGCGCGGATACGGTGGCGGTGCGCGGCTGACCGTCGATGAAGGCGAGCTCACCGAGCACGTCGCCGGGGTCGCGCAGGCTCAGCAGTATCTCCCTGCGATCGTGCCTGATTGCGGTCACCTTCACTCGACCTGCCAGCAGCAGCATCACCCGTTCGTCGGGCTCGTGCTCGAACATCAGCACGGCCCCGCGCGGGAACGTCCGCCGTACGGAAAGCCCGTGAAGGGCCTGCTGCTCGTCGTGGGCGAGCTGCGCGAGGAAGGTTCCAGAGACCAGCTCGGTCATGACAAGGTCGACATCTCGAGCGCCGCGCTCGCGCTGTACCCAGCGCTGCCACTGGTCGGGCTGCGCGCGACGGCCGGCAGAACGGGCGTCAACGATACTCGCCTCAGGCAAGTGCAAGCTCGCGCGAGCGTTCGGCCAGGTGACCGACGCCGAGCTCGTCGAACAGCGTGGCAGCCCGATCGAGCGCCTCGTCACCGGCCTGCGGGCAGCTCTCGTGCAGGCGCCGGCCGATCAGCGTTAGACAGCGCGCAGCATCGAGCGGGCGCTCCAGACACTCCCAGCCGGCTTGGGCGCGGCGCAGCGCCTGTACCCCATCGGCTGTGTCGGCGACGATCCCGTGTGTCTCGAGCACGACCGCCTCGTTGACCGGATCGTGAACCTGGGTGGCCAACGCGAGCGCTTGTTGCGCGGCACGCCTGGCGTCGTGCGGCCTGCCGGCAAGCTTGCACACGAGCGCGATGCTGGCGTGTGCCTGCAGAGCCTGCGGAACCAGGCTTGCTTGATCGCATAGCGCAAGCGTCCGCTCGAGGACGCATTCCGCTCCACTGAGGTCACCGCGATCACGCAGCGTCACGGCCAGCCCGTTGAGCGCGGTGCAGGACACCTCCGACCAGCCGACCTGCATGGCTGCCTCGTGCGCACGGGTAAACAGCTGTTCAGAGGCATCCCAGTCACCCTCGCGCCAGCGTAGCCTGCCCCGGATCGTGTTGGGCAGGCACAGCTTGGCCATCAGGCCCTCGCCTTCGGCGAGAGCTGCGCTGATGTCGCTCGCGCGCGAGGCCTCGTCCCAGTCGCAGCGGTGGAAGGCGAGTTGGGCAAGCGCCGCGCGCAGCTCGATCTGGGCCGGCACGTCGCCGATCCGCTGCGCCAGCTCGAGCGCCTCGACGTAGTGCGCGTGCGCGCTGCGATAGTCGCCCTCGCAGTGCTCGAGGTCATACCCGAGCGCGAGCAACGCGAGCACGGCCTCACCGGTGTCCGCGCCACGTGCGAGCTCCACCGCGCGCTCGAGGCTCTCGCGCGCCTTGGCCGAGTCGCCGGCGCGGCCGAGGACGCGCCCGAGGATGCCGTGGGCGCGGATCGCGGCGCGCGGTTCGCCCAGGTCCTTGGCGACCTGCAAAGCCCGCTCGGACGTGTAGCTGGCGAGCATGTTGGCGCCGGTGCGCATGTACAGGGAGGCGGCCTCGCCATAGAGCCCGACGAGCTCGGGCGTGGCGGGCTGGTCGCTGATCAGCCTGATCCCGCGTTGCAGCTGCTTGATCGCGGCCTCGGGATCGCCGGCGTGGGCGAGGCCGGCCGCGATCTTGCGGTGCAGGGTGGCGACGTGGCGAGCATCGTCGCCGGCCTGGTGGTGCTCCAGACAGCGCTGCCAGGCGTCCAGGGCGACCTGTACGCGTCCGAGCAGCAGGGCCACGTCACCGCTCTTCTCGGCGATCCGCGGGCCGGAGGGATCGCTCGGCTCGGCGAACGTGACGGCCGCCTGGTACTGCGCGAGCGCCTCTCCGTTGGAGAACAGGGCGGCGGCGGCGTCACCGGCCGCCTCGCCGTGCTCGAGCGCCTTGTGGCGCAGCCGGGCCAGTTCGGCCGACGGCAGGTGCGCCTCGCCGGCAAGCGCGGCCGCGCGAGCGAAGTGCTCGGCCAGCAGCGCGACCGCCCCTTCGCCGCGATCGCATGCTCGCCGTTCGATGAACGCGCCGACATCGGCGTGCTTGCGCGCGCGGGTGACCTTGGGCAGCATCTCATAGGCGACGTCGCGGATCAGCGCGTGGGTGAACACGAGCTCTTGCTCGTCGGGCGCACCACGATGGTCGCCGAGCATGATCAGGTTCTTGTCGTGCAACTTGGCGATGGCGCGGTCGAGGTCCGCTCCGGTCTCGGGGCTCACGCATGCGAGCGTGTCGACAGAGAAGCAGCGGCCGACGACCGCTGCGTGGCAAAGCAGCTGGCGCTCGATGGGCGCGAGCGCGTCGAGTCGGGCGGCGAGCAGCCCCTGCACCGTGTCGGGCAGCTCCGCAGACGCGCCGGCGCCGTCCTCGGCGATCCGCTGCACCAGCGCCTCGGCGAACAGCGGGTTGCCGCCCGAGCGCTCGACCAGCGCGTCGGGCAATTGCAGTGTGCTACCTGCCTGTTGGGCGAGCAGGTCCATCAGCCGTCGCGTGTCAGGCTCGTCGAGGCGCTCGAGCAGGATGCTTGTGGTGGCGTTCTTGATGCTCGCCCAGTCGGGGTTGCTCTCCAGCAGGTCGTCGCGGCCGAGGCACAGCTGCATGACGGGCGCGCGCAGCCACTGCGCCAGGTACTCGATCAGCTCGAGCGTGCCTTCGTCTGCCCAGTGCAGGTCCTCCCACACGATCACGAGCAACCGATCGCGCGCGAGGGCCTCAAACGCGGCCAGTACGGCACCGAAGAATCCCTCACGCGCACTGACCTGATCCTGGTCGGAGGGCTCGTCGGGCTCGTTGGAACGATCGTCGCCGAATAGGCGGGCGAGCGGGGCCAGGCGATGGGCAAGGTGCTTGGAGTCCTCGTCGCAGCCGGCCGCTCCGAGCCTGTCGATGAGCTTGTGGAAGGCCTGCGGGCCGCTGTCTGCGGCGGTGATGGCACACTCGGCGCGAAGCATCTCTGACAGTGGCCAGTAGACGGCGCCCGAGCCGAACCCCAGACAGCGGCCATGGCAGACGTGGCTGGGCGGCACGCGCCGTTTCAATCTGAGCTTGAACTCCTGCATCAGGCGGGTCTTGCCGATGCCCGCCTCTCCGAGCACGGTGACCAGGTGCGGAGCACCCTGCGTGCCGACCCGCTCGAACAGGGCCAGCAGTTGGGCAAGCTGGGCGCGTCGGCCGACGAGGCTCGTCGGCGGCCTGTCGGCCGCTCGCAGGCGGCCCGGCTGGTGGAGCTCTGCGACCTCCCATGCGGCGACCTGCTGGGCCCTGCCCTTGAGCGTCAGCGGACCGATCTCCCGATAGACGCCTGCTGTGTCGACCGCGCGCCGGGTCCGCTCGCCGACGAGGATCGCGCCCACTTCAGCGGCGTGTTGCAGCCTGGCGGCGACGTTGACGGCGTCGCCCACCACGGTGTATTCATCGCCGATCCGGCCCGCGAGCACCTCGCCGGTGTTGACCCCCACGCGCAGGGCGAGCTCGAGCCCGAACTCGCGCGCGATCCCGACGTTGAGCTCTGTCATCGCCGCCTGCATCCCCCATGCGGCGCGCACGGCGCGCTCGGCATCGTCCTCGTGTGCGACCGGAGCGCCGAACACCGCCATGACGTTGTCGCCGATGTACTGGTCGACGTAGCCGCCATACTGCTCGACCTCCATCGCAAGCCGCGTGAGGCAGCGATCGGTGAGCGCCTTGACAGCCTCGTGATCGAGTCTCTCGGCGACCGCGGTGTATCCGACGAGATCGGCGAACAACACCGTGACCATGCGCCGCTCCTCGTACAGCGAGAGCGCGCCGCTGGGGCCCTTGCCGTCGGCGTTAAGCGGCAACCCGCAGCTCACGCAAAAGCGCGCCCGCGGCTGGGCCTGCGCCCCACAGGTGGAGCAGCTGCGCACCAACGACAGCCCGCATGCCATGCAGAAGTGCGCGTCTGCCACGTTGGCTGCTCCACAGCGTGAGCAGTGCCGGGCTGACTGCATCTCCACATCATTGCGCCGCAGCAGTGGCATGTAAAGCCGAGATGGGAACAATTCGACATGCCGGGCACACATCAGCTGCCCCTGGGCGCGACGACGACGCCAGGCTCGACGAGCATGTCCATGCTCAGATCGAACGTGAGGCTCGTGCTCTGAGTGACCACGCCTGTTTCGGCGGCGACGGGATGGCTGTCGCATTGGTTGACCGTGACATTCCACTTCTCAAGCGACGGCCGCCAGGATGCGTCTTTGACCTGGATGGGCGCCTCGACGACGGCTCGATAGCAGGCGCGTCCGGGCGCCGCGGCGTCACGAAACTGCTTGAGGAACACCTGACGGGCTTCCTTTTTGACTAGCGACCTGATCACGTCGCCGAGCAACGTGATGTCCGGCGCGACGTGCCAGTCCTCGGCGGCGAAGCTCTGAAAATAGTCGACGATCTGCTCGGGTGTGTGCCAGGCGCCGCGGCGCCTGGACTTCTTGGCCTTGGCGGCAGATTCCCGGGCCGTCTTGCCGGCGGATGCGCCTGTGGCGGTGGCGTTCTCGCGGGCGATCTCGAACAGAACCTTCCAGCCGGCCTGGCTCGTGGTCGAGAAGTCACCGCCGAAGATCTTGACGGCGAGGGGATCGCCCACCCCTGCCTGGGGTTCGAAGACGCCGAGCGACTTGGGGTAGCCGTAGACCTCGCGCCCTCCTGCGTATGACATCGGATTGCTGACCACGATGAAGGGCACCGACATGCACAGCCGTTCGGGGATGAACAGCCCCGCGACGCTGCGCCCGGCGGTGAGCGGTATCCACAGCGAGACTTGGGCCTCGTCTATGTAGCCCCAGCTTTCAAAGCCCTGAGCTTGGGAGCAGATGCGCGCGAAGGCGCCCGTCAGCATTACCACGTAGGGCCCCAGCAGCGGCCGGTACTCGACGGCCCCGGCGGCGGGATCGTTGAGCGTACGCTGGCAGAGGTCGGCGATGAGGGCCGAATCGCCCTTGAGCACGAGGCCTTGGAAGCGGCCTTCGCTGCAATAGAACGAGGGCGGCGTGGTGACGCGCCCGCCGTACTCGACATAGGTCGGCGGGCCGGCCTGCGCGGATGGGGGCGGAACTGCGCTGCGCCCAGCCACCAGTGATCCCAGGCGACAGCGGCGCGCGCCGGCGCGATCGGTCAGCCACGTGGGGCTCTCGCCGATCAGCGGCTTGGTGTCGTTGGTCAGCGCGCGCGCTGCCTGCAGCCCCGACAGCATGGCTGCCTCTACGCAGCCACCGTCGATGCCATTGCGCGTCCAGTCTCCGGCGAGCACGAGGTTCTCGACACCGGATGCGTCTGCGGCGAGACGGTGCTTGACGGAGCCGGCGGGGGTCAGCACGTACCGCTCGCTGGGCGTGGTGTTGGCCCGCCAGTACTGCGCGTCAAAGCGCGCGGGGCCTTTGCGAGAGCCCCCCGGGTCGGCGAGCAGCGACCAGTCGATCGCGCCGGCTTTGCCGACGCCGCGCGGCCAGATCGGTGTGACCTGCTTGGCCAGGAAGGCCAGGGCGTTGTCTTTGACGCGTTCTGTAGCTGCTGTTGCGTCCTCGCCTGGGCGGTCGTCGAGAACCCCACAGAAATATGCGAGTCCCCTGACCCCGTCGTGCGATTTCCATTCCTCGCGCCCGAGCAGGTGAGTCATGTCACACCACGTGTCCAGCGGCTCCACGAAGCAGCCTGCGACGCTGTCCTTGCTATCGGGCCAGCCGATCTGTTCGGGCGTCTTGCCCAACCACAGCTGGAAGGCCTGGGTCCGCACGGTGGTAGCGGAGCTCAGCATGGTGGCAAACGGCGCATGGCGACAGGCAATTTCACCGCAGATTTCGGGCAGGGCAGCAACGGGAATGCCCAGGACGACCGAGTCGAAGTGCTCGCCGCGAAGCAGGGTCTGCGCTTCGCGCCCGAGCGGGTTGGGCTGGCCCTCGAAATCGATGCCTCGGGTCTTCAGTTTGTCGCCGTTTCTGAGCTGCTTCCAATCGGGTTCGCTGGGCCAGCACTCGAGGCCCTCGACCGTCAACAGGGGGTCATAGTGTGTATCGACGAGCTCAACCTGAGGCACAACTGAGATCTGATCGACGTGCGACCCGTCCGCGCAGAGGCGCAGGTCGGTGACTGCGTGAAAGAACTTGAACTCGACCCCGCGCGCGCTGAGCACCTGGTAGAAGGGCGTAAAGACGGTGTCGCCCATCCCCGCCTGCATCTTGTACATGAGAGATCCGCGATAGGTGAAGGCCAGCCGCAGTAGGTCGCTCATGGCGGTGCCCGCTGCCACGTTCGCCTTTTCGATCTCCCCTTCGGGATATCCGAAGGCGACGTCGTAGATCGCGCGCAGCAACGGCGAGCGGGTGGCAGGGGTGGCACCGACTGTCACCTGCATGGCTCCATGTTTGGTCAGCCATTGGCAGAGCTCGTATTCGTTGATCGCTTCCCAGCCGTTCTCGAGCACGCCGTCCTGCACGATGCCGGCGGTCGCGCAGGCAAAGGTGTCGACGAGCGTGAAGAAGAACCTCAGCTGGGCGTCGTCTTCGACGCGCTCGCGGACCACGTTCTCCCACAGCCAGTCGCGAAATCGCCGCAACAGCGCCGCCAGCAGGTGCTCGGGGCAGGGCATCCCTGGCAGCGCGAGAGCGGACAACGGCGGGCGCGGGATCGAGCGCGGCGCGAGCAGGCTGTGCGCGTGAGACAGATGGCGGGCGGCATGGAGCAGGTTCTCTCCGCCGGGAGCCGAGTTGATGCCGACGCCTGCGCCGACTGCGCCAATCGCGTTGCGAAACCATCCGGGACTCAGGCGGGACTGCGCGGCGAGCCCGGGGAAGGCGTGAGGCGTGTCCCTGCGCAGTTGCTCGAAGTGTGCCAGCAGCCAATGACAGGCCTGCTTGGCGACGTCCCAAAAGCGGGGAAGCTCAGCCTGGGCCCCGGGGGCCAGGTCGTTGGCAGGGGCGTTGAGGACAAGCCGCTCCCAGCTGTCGTCCTGGCGATCGTAGAGGACCACCTGGTTACAGCCCTTGAAGGCGTCCTCGAGCGTGGCGAGCGGATGTCCGGGCGGTCGCTTGAGCTCTGCGTAGGCTTCGCGCATTACGCGAAAGGCGTTTTCGTAGAAGCCGAACCAGACGTGCAGGCCGTGCTCCTCGATGCGCTTGCCCTTGTTGGCGTCGAGGTTGCGCCCGCTCGCGCACTTGCCTCCCAGACGCCAGCCGGGCTGATAGACGGTGACCTCGAAGCGATCGCACAGCTCGGGCGCGGTCAGCTGGAAGGCTGCGGTGATCGCGGCGGGTCCGCCACCGAGCACGGCGACCTTGGTGCGTTGGGCTCCCGCTTCCACTACCCGTGCCCCCTGTGCTGTCGCCCACGCGCGCACTGTGGACACTGCAATACTGACCCGATATGGGCCGGGGCCACATGGATACGGTCAGACGCGCCTGCTCGGCCTGGTGCCAGGGTGACATATCGATCTACCGCGAGATGTATGCGCCAGACGTAGTGGCGTCTGGAGGGAGGCTGTGGCCCGAGGGAGAAGGATCGGTCGCGGGCGTGGACGCGGTCATGGGCCACTTTGGCTCGCTGCTGGCGGCATTCGAGCGCAGCGAGCTGATCCCGGAGGCCGTGGTGGAGGAGGGCGACAACCTGGTTGTGCGGCTGCTGTGGCGCGGCCTGGTGCATGGGAGCGAGACTCCGGTAGAGCAGCGTCTGATCTGCGCGTATCGCTTCAGAGAGGGCTTGATCGTCTATCAGGCGTGGTTTGCCGAGCTCTCCGAGGCGCTCGACGCTGTCGGCCTGCCGCCCTCGTCCGCGGACGCGCTGCGCGCGCTGGAGACGAGTTCGCCGCTCGCGGGCGCGGCCCGGCCCGCCGCGCCCGCGAGCTGAGCGCCCCTCGAGCGCGCGGCCAGGTCCGCGCGGCCCGAGGATCGAGCGCCCCCCGCACGCGAAACGCCCCCCGCACTCTTGAACTGCATCCATGCCAGTGCAGTGGCGGGGAGCGCCCGCTTGCTCGACCATCCGGCCAGAGATTCACAGATGCGGGCGGCGCCGCCCACCTGCTTCTGGACATTGCGGCGTCCAGTTTTGGACGTTTGCCGAACACCCCGCTCGCCGGCGGGAGCTGACGTGACGGGTCGGACGGTTCGAGCGTCGAGCTCGTTGGCAGCGTCGATGAGTGGTAAGAGAACCGTACAGGTCATAGTTTCTACACCCGATGTAAAGGAGCCTTCGTGTCGACCCCCTCTCCTGCGCTCGCTGCGACACCCTCCGGCAGCGAGCTCGATACCGCTGTTGATCGCGCTTCGACGCTCGCTCGAGACCTCGCGGCTAGGATTGAGCGTGAGCGTGCGCTGCCACAGGCGCTGATTGACGGGCTGCGCGCGACGGGGCTGATGCGCGCCTGTGTTCCGAGGGCGTTGGGGGCGCTCGAAGCGTCGCCGGACACCACGTTGCGTGGGGCCGAGGCGATTGCGCGCGGAGATGCATCGGCCGGCTGGTGTGTGTCGATCGCTGCCACCAGCAGCCTGCTGTGCGCCTACCTTCCCGAGCGCGGCGCGTCGGAGATCTTCGGCGATCCATCAACGGTGGCCGCGGGTGTGTGGGCTCCGCGCGGCAGGGCGGTCGTGGTAGACGGCGGCGTGCGTGTCTCCGGGCGCTGGTCGTTTTGCAGCGGCATCTCCCATTCGGACTGGCTGTTCGCGGGGTGCGTGATCGATGATCCCCAGGCAGACGCACAGGGCCCGAGCCTGCGGGTGGTGGCGCTTGCGAAGGGCGAGCTCGACATCCCCGACACCTGGCACACGAGCGGCCTGCGTGGCACCGGCAGTCACGATGCTGTCGCTGAGGACCTCTTCGTCCCTGACCACCACGTGCTGTCACTGCTCGGCGCCCTCCCACGCATAGATGCGCCGCTTTACAGGTTCCCGGTGTTCGGCTTCTTCGCGTTGTCGATCGCGGCCGCGGCGTTGGGCAATGCGCGCGGGGCGATCGACGACCTGAGCGAGCTGGCTGTTGGCAAGACAGCGCAGGGCTCAAGCCGGGTTCTGGCCGAACGTCCCGCCACGCAGGCAGCAGTCGGCGAGGCCGAGGCCGCACTGCGGGCTGCACGGGCGCTGTACTACGAGGCCATCGAGCAGGCCTGGGCCGCTGCGCAACAGCAGGGCGCTGTGGAAGAGTCGCTGCGCCTGGGGCTGCGCCTGGCTGCGACGCATGCGGTCAGGACCTCGGCCGACGTGGCCCGTTCGATGTACGACCTCGGTGGCGGCACGGCGATCTACGAGGACTCGCCGCTGCAGCGACGGTTCCGCGACGCGCACGCGGCAACCGCTCACTTCCAGGTCAACCCGGCGACCTGGGAGCTCGCGGGGCGGGTGCTGCTCGGCCTGCCGACCCGGACAGAGCAGCTGTGAGCTTCTTCTAGAGGGGTGAGCGATGGGGCTCGAACCCACGACCGCCTGGACCACAAACGCCTTACCTGGGTATCGCTCGGTTGGAGAGGCCCGGATTCATTGGGTTTCGTGTCGCGGCGTGCCCCTCGGTTTCGCTCAAATTGTTCCCCAGATTGTTCCCCAAACGTATGTTCGTGGCTTCGATGAGCAGCCCGCGCCGGACCCGTTCATCGGTCGTATGCGCGACCGCGAGACTTTGAGCCGAGCGGCCCCTGTGCGCAACTGGAAATCCTTACGCGGCCGAGACGAGCAGCTCGGCGTCGTCAGTCTTCAGCATGCCGACGAGGTCATCTGTCTGGGCGCGCTTGGTCACGTTGCGCGCTTTGGTGCGAGCTGGGCGCACGTCGATCGTGAACTCAATGCCGAGACCTGACGCAAGGCGCATCAGCGTACCCATGCTCGAGTTCACCTCGCCGAGCTCCAGGCGCGCCACCTGAGGTTGCTTGATCTCGAGGAGCCGGGCGAGATCGCGCTGCGAGAGGTCGCGCTCGGTGCGATAGCGAACCACTGCGACCGCAACCGCGCGCGCGAGCGCCGTGCGCTCCCACTCAGCACGGAACTTCGGGTCGGCACGCAACTGCTCGGCCAGAAGCTCCTCGTTGGTCTTCATATCGCTGAGCTTCATCGTTTCTCCTCGAAAGGCCTCTCTCAGACATCCAGACTACGCAAACGATAGCAGTACTGTTATCGGCATTCGACCACGCTTGCCTCAGCCGAGATCAAGCTGCTCGCTGCTCGAAGCGCAAAACGGCACGCGCGACAGCTTGGTCATAGCTGCGACTGTCGACTCCAGCCTCGGGCCCAACCGCGAAGACCACGAACGTCGACGGGCTCGTAGGACGATAGATCGGACGCCACCGGCTACGTCCGGCGCGCGGCCGCAACTCACGAAGACCCATGCCCTCCTCGCCACGCACGGCGCTCGAGTGCGGATGGCCAAGCCGTGGCCCTGCCGCTTCGAGCTTCTCGGCGGCGTGGCCCATCGCAACCCGCTCCCTTACGGGCCAGGACGACTCTCGCTCGGCGTCCGGGGCAAGAAGCCAGGGAACGATATACGGAGGCCCCGCGTCAGCCTCAGGTTGAGCCGACGTTCGGAACCCAGGAGAACCTCAACAGCCGCTTCAGCCAGCTCGCGGAGCTCCGAAACGCTATCCGGCATAGTCCGGACCATCAACCCTGTGGCAATCAAGGATGCGGAGGCGGCATGGATCTGGTTCGAGCAGATCTTCTCGGCTTCGGACCAAGCTAGCGAGGAACTATGCGCGCTGTGAACGTGTACCAGGGCCTGACCTTGCCTGAGACACGCCTATCGTTTGCCTCCATGGCCGTCATTGCCCACTCGGCGTGCCGTCGCGCCGCCGCCGCCGGAGGGCTCGCACAAGCGCTGCGGCGTCGGCGCTACGAAACGGTCTATGCCCATGCACGCGCCGAGGACGCCGAATACGCCAGCGCATCGTCCTGATCCAACCGTTGGACTGTGTCGATGACGCCGCGACGCCCTCGTCGAGAAGACGCACCGAGGTCGATCACTATACGATGACGCCATGGAGCAGGGCGATGACATCTTGGTGTTCTCTTCGAAGCGAGTCCGTGGTTTCATGATCACTTCGGGGCGCTTCAGCGCTTGCGACGAGGTGTTCGTCGTCGGATCTGGCTTCTCCGTGACCGTCACGCGCCGCGTTGGACGCACTACGCGACGGCAACTAGCAGCAGATGCGAAGGCTTGTGCTACGAACTAGGCATGTCGACACCGCCACTGAAAATTAGCGCCGACCGTTTGGTTCACCTTGGTTACCGCGGACTAACCGCAGAGCAGCTTACCCGCCTTCAAAAGGAGCTCTACAACGCCTGTGAGGAGATAGTAGGAGCCAAGCTCGCCACCAGAATGTCCATGGCGCAGTTGGACGCGTTTGAACGCATTATCGATGCAGATGATGACGCGGCGGCCCTCGCGTGGCTAGATCGCAACATTCCCGATTATCGCGACATCGTCCGCGACACCTTGGCCGAGCTCGAAGCAACGCTGCGAGCAGCCGCTGACGAGATCACTCGAACGGCCGCAGAGCCTCACAACATCTCCACCTGAGCGCCGCATGCCAACTTGGACCTCATCGATGCGCGCGCTTAGACAGGGATGTCCCCTTCCCGCCACGCTCGACGAGCTGCGTGGACCCCTACTCGCAGAGATCGCCGTTCTGAACGAAGAGCTCTCAACATCATATGACGATCTGGAGAGATCACTGCTCGAGCCACAGCTCCTCGCAGACGGCTCGCAGTCGTTGGCGATAATGGGCGAGCGAGGGAGCGGGAAGTCCACACTGCTTACGTCGGTGAGTATCGAGCTCGCACGGCAGCAACGCCACATCATCCTCCCCATCATGCGGCCCGAGTTGTTTGGTGATACCGATTCAGTCGTAGGCACCTTTCTAGCGGAGCTCTGGGAGATAATCACTCTCGACTCTGGCCCCCAGGACACCGAGGCGCCTGGCACTAGTGCGATTTCAGCAGCCCCCGCTCTCAAGCTCCTCGTCGACGCGTCACGCAACTACGCAGTGTCGCGAACGCCATCTGCCGCCCTCGAGCACAGTACGGACAGTCCGACGGAATATGCCGATGACATCCTTGCCGTCAGCAGATCCGCCGTGCGCTTGACCCGTCAGCTTCGGGCGCTCGCGAGCGAGCTCTGCCTCCCAAGTCACCCGACCGGCTCGCGTCTTATAATCGTGCCCATCGATGATCCTGACCTCGCTCGTCACAGCATAGTCTCGATTCTCACAGACGTCCAGATTCTCGGCTCAGTTCCCGGCATCGTCCCTCTAATATGCTTTTCACCTAGTGATCTCAACGGCGCGTGGCTCGCGGCCATGAAGGAACTAATGCCCGCGACGCCCGACGAACACCTCCACTTCCTACTTGCCCGGCAGCTCGAGAAGGTGTTCCCTTATCGCTGCCGTTTTGAGATCGAACCCGTCGCGCCCCCCTATCGCCTAGCGTTCACGCCGATCTCGGACGACGTTCCGCTCGCAGCGAAGCTGGCAACCTTGCGCGCGTGCGTCGAACGGGAGTCCGGCTCTCCGTGGCCATTTGACGCAGCGGCGTCACTTACCGCTCCGCAATTTGGGCTACGCAATCCGCTGCCGGATAACCCCCGCACACTAGTACAGCTGTGGGAGGCCCTAGACGCGCTGGAACGTGAGACGGCGCCAGATACCCTTAAGATGCTTCATCTCACTTTGCGACGTATGATCAGCATCCTCACTGAGCGGGTCGCAGCCCGGCTCGGGACTACTACCTCTCAGCTTGTCCAAGTGGGTGCACATGTTCCTGATCTGGCGAAGCGGCCCTTGACGTCACATATTGATAACGTTAGGCTCTTTATTAGTGCCGAGGGTGCAGAGGTGAGGGCCACCGAACCAACGCTAGTCCACATCCACCTACGCGCTCTCCACCGCGTTCGCGCCGCCCTCCGCCAGGACTCGAAACGCTCCGCTGACCTCCGCCCGGAGGACTACCTCTCCGGTGAAATCATCGCGGAACTGTTGACCCTTCAGGAAATCTCGTACGGGACCGGTCTTTTCGACGTTGACGGCACCCGACTTTCAGTCGGACAAGCCGAGTGGACCTTCCTCCAATCGGTTGATTTGGCCAACCAGACGACCGACGATACCTTCCTGATGCTTCCTGAGGCCACAACGCTGGCAGAGGTACTGCGCTCAGCGACTCTTTGGAACCGGCTGACGGACCTTTCAGGCGACCTCACAAGCGAAGCTGTCCTAGCGACCGGCGTAGTTGCCGCCTGCCTCACCGTTGATGAGGCGACGCCACTGTCTGCATCGCATGATTACGAGGCAGCGTTTGAGCAGGCTTGCGCGATGTATTCCCACTGCGCGGAGCTTGACGGCAACACCCCACAGGCCTTCTTGCGTTGGTTCGAGGCCTACCTTCCCTTTCAGTGGCATTCAGCGTTTCTCGGTGGAGAGCGCATCCGAAGTCTCGTCGAGACACATCAAGAGTTGATAAAACCGCGCTCGGCCTCATACATTATGGACCGGATTAGCGGAGAGGAAGTAATCGAGAGACGCCTCGCTCTGCTTCTCGACAACTTCGACGACACCGCTGATGACAATTCGCACCCTACTTGGATCGCAGGGTATTTTGCTCTCGCGTCTGCCCTTGGCTCAGAGCATCTCGACCGATTGAGCCAGATTTACCCTCTATGGCGGCGGGACTCTGCCGGAGTTCAAGCTGGTGCGATCAGCGTCGGTGCGGTCAAGCAAGGCCGTCCCAGGACGAAGCCCGCACCTTACGCCACGCCAGAGGGCACAGAGCTGTTCATGGCTGGTACGGCGGCCCTGCGTCGCGCCCGGGCAACAGCGCGACGCGAGTTTCGAGGACCGTAGGGTCGTGACGGGAAGAGTCGCGACAGCGCTCCTGGCCCTCACCTTTGGAGATCTTGAGGCGATCGATGGTGTGACGGTCCTTCGCGACAGCAAAGAGGAGCTCTTCAGCCAGTTCGAGGGCTGGGCGCTGATCGATCTCCTGGCTGGACGCTTTTCAGACGTCGGGCGACCGACTTTGCGCTTCGAAGTCGAGCGCGAGATCCAACTCTGCGGCGGAGATCCGCTCGAGTTGCTTTACCGAAGCTCCCGCGAGGCCATGCCGCCGGGCATGAGCCGATGGAGTGATCGTTTTCCGACCAGCGCATTTTCCGACGTCGCCCCGGCCGCGACCACAGTTGGCTTCGACATCGCCGATGCGCACCTCCATTCAGGCGCCAGTGTGCCACTTCCACTCTTCTTTTCCGGACTTGCCTCCGGCCGAGCGCCGGTCGCCCGTAAGGCATTGGCCGACAAGACATTTCGGACCACTGGCGGCCGCGAGTGGGACTTGTATACGCTGCTCGCAACACTCCGATGGGCATTGCGGTTTTTGCGGTACCTTCGAGACGGTCATGATATCGCCGATATCAAGAGGCTAACCGAGAGTGGCTTTGATTATGAGGTCGTGTCTCTCGTAACAGATGGCATCTTCTGGCGTCGCGTTAAGACCGAAGCGACGACCAGCCCAGATGGCAGCGGCGACCTCGTGCGAGGAGTCTCGCGGCCGTTTGCGTTCAACGGCCTCTGCGACGTGCACGAGGTGTTTTGGCGGACAGCCCGCAACGATCTTTACGACTTCCTGGGTCGTCGTGTTTTCATGATGGGTATCGTGCGCGCCTGCGCCGCAGTATCCGCTGTGGTTAGCGCGCGGCCCGGAGATGGCCTCTCGCGGTTTGTCGATCGATTTGACGAGATGGGGTTGGCGCGAGACGCGACGCTGAACGACTTGAAGGCAAGAATTGCGAGGGCGACACTCGAGCGCATCGCGGCATCGAGCGATGTCGTAGGAGCCGAATTTCGCAAGACGATCTCGGCCTCCGATCGGAAAGTTTTCAAGCGCAAGGTACTCCGAGCGCTCGCCGCACACCACACGGGATTTGCTGCTTTCGTAGAAGACAGCGGGCGCGCGATGGCACTTTCGATGCCCGTCGGATTTAAACGGCGACCATGTCAGCAGCCTAGCGGAGAATGGACGGATCTTGAGCAGCTGCACGATGTGATCGCTGGCTACAACGCGATTCGCGAAATGCTCGCCAACGATAATGGGATGCTGGCGTCCGCCATTTCGACTATTGATGTGGCCGGCGATGAGTATGGAAGCGCGTCATGGCCATTTGCCGCTGGCGCCGAGTTGTTGAGAAGATCCGACGTGGCGCTTACCTATGCGATTCACGCCGGCGAGTCGTTTTGCTCGCCCTTGAACGGCGCTAGACGCGTCGGCGAGCTCTTTCTTGCTGACCGGCCGCCCCAGCGCATTGGGCACGCGCTCGGCCTTTCGGAGAGTGCCGTTGCGGCCGTATGCAGTGGCGATGTGGGTCCGCCAATCCGGGTGGGGGATGCGATTTGCGACCTCGCTTGGTCCGTGGCCGCGGGCGTTGGGCATGAGGAAACTGCGCGTGAGCTCCTGTATAAGCTCGCGATGGGCCAAGGCGGATTGGCGCTGGACCCCCAGGCATGGATCGACGCTTATTCCTCGCTGTTTAGAGTGGACGCTCTGCTTGCGCATCGAATTCTTTACGACGCCGGCGGCTATCTAGACGTTGCGTCTGTCGAAGTGCTAGAAGATCACGCAAGAGTGGGCGATCCGATCGAACAGGCAGTAGCAGCGCTTGCGTGGGGCGCAGGAGCTGCGTTTGCGCACGCCGACGTAAAGGCCCCGGTGCCGGACGCGTTGACGCCCGAGCTTAACGCGTTTGACTCCGCCACCGCTCCGTCAGCTCGGGAGTACGTTCTAGGGCTCGTTCGTGAGAATGACACTATTCTCGAGGCGTGCCCCGCGTCGAACGTTCGGCTGGCAGGACTAGGTCATCTTTCGAGTCACCCGATGTGGACTTGGACGCGGGCTGGTCTAAGAGTGGTGGTTGGGTCTGATGACCCCTTCATATTTGGCGCCACCATCGCTGATGAGTTTCGCGAGATGCTCGAGGTAGATGTGGACGGCGCGGTTCCCGATATCGCCCAAGCGACGGTGGCGTGCTGTAGCGGTGGCAGACGCATGCAGGTTGGGGAGTTTCGAGCCGTTGCCGCATTTGCAAGGAGCCGTGCGCGCACTGGCGACTAATGCGTCTAACCGCGATACGCGTCGGCTACCGGCCCTTCTAGCGGAGGCAGAACCTCGCCTGTATCTTCATTCATCCAACACGGCGCCTTAACGTCGCGATGTGAATTGCCTGCGGGCCACCTTGGGCAGGGGCGAAGGCCGCGTCGACGAGCTGTACCTCGTGCTCGGATGGGGCGTAGTGGGCGTATATTTGGGTGGTCTTGCTGTCGGCGTGTCCGAGGAACTCCTGGATGGTGCGGATCGGTGTGCCGGATGCGGCGAGTCGGGTCGCGAAGGTGTGGCGTAGGTCGTGGAAGCGGATGGGTCGTACGCCGGCGTCGACGCAGGCGGCTTTGAAGCGCTTGGTGACCTTTGCGCCGTCGAGTGGCGTGCCCTTGGTGGGGTGGGCGAACACGAGGTCGTCGTCGCTGTTGTAGGGGGTTCGCCGTGACCACTGGTCGAGCTCGCGGGCGAGGCGGCTGGCGAGCGGCACCGACCGGCGCGTCGATAGGTCGGACTTGCCGTCTGTTGGAGTGCTCTCCGCGTACGTACGGCTTGCGTACGCGGATGCGTTGGCTGACCCAGTCGACGTCTCGCCAGCGCAGGCCGATCAGCTCGGATTGACGCAGGCCGGTGATCGCCGCGGCGAGGATGATGACGCGCAGGACCGGCCCGCGAACGTCGGGCGAGGGCGGCGGTGCTGGCCCGCGACAACCTTTGCGCGTGGGCGGCGTGACCCCCGTTGAGTGGTCCTCTTGTTCTGGCTTCTCGGCGCGTCGGACCGGGTTCTCGCGCACCCACCGGCGGTCGATGCCATGCTCGAACACGCCGTGCAGGAAGCCCAGCACGATGCGCACGCTCTTGACCGAAGGGCCCTTCTTGAGGAGCGCAGCGCATGCTTCCAACGAGCTCGCTTCGAGTTATGATTAAAGGCACCGAGTTCTGCGCCAATGCACACCGATCATCGCCGCCCAAAGCGCGCTGCGTTCGAGCACGGGCACCGCGCCCACCGGCTGGAGGACTCATTCGGACATCGCGCGTAGCGTGTTGTTGCAACCAACATCGCAACCACACACTACATCTTTACGCTTGGCACTGCCGATGCATAGGGGCTCATATGGAGGGGCGCCTGTCAAGTGGCAGCGGTGACTGTGCCGTGTGTGCGGCTGGGTCGGCATGGTGGCAGGAGCGGACCAGCAGTGACGCTTGGGTGCGATTGTTGCGCGCTAAACTGGGGGGTCTTAAAGGAAGGTGCGGGTGGTTCACTACCTACTACGGGAACCTCCGCGCTCGTCACAAGTCCGACGGTCGCGATGCGAGGGGCTCGGTGGGTAGAAGTACCTTCGGGTCTCGATACGCTCGCGGCGACCACTACCCACACCGCCGCCTGGTATTGGCTTCGCAGGTCCTGCGCTTCGCACGGACCTTGACGGTGTTGCAAGCTGCCAACGTCCTGCCCAGCTGGCGCTTGCGGACCTTCACTTCACGGCAATAACGTCGATGCGCCCTCGCTTCGCAGACGATCCGCTTGCGGCCGTGTTTGAGCCGCCCGGCAGACAGCCAGGCTCTTGACGAGTTGTTGGCTGGGTGTCAATGTCGCGACGTCCTTCGCGAGCTTCACCTTGCCTGCGGTAGTCGTGAGGTCGATCTTGCGCTTGTAGTCGAGCTGGGGCAGCTCAGTACCAGCAGCTGCGTGATACGCTCATCGTCGACGATTCCGTCCACGACCAGGCTGTTCGGGGGACTGCCGGCAGCGACGAGCCGCAGAATACGCCAAGCAGTGGTACTGTTCGCAGAGCCAGTACGATCGGGCCCTATGAGCGGTGACGCGAGTAACGAGCACGGCCAGCGAGGTGTCCGGCTACGACGCGCGCTCGCAGAGCGCAGTCCGGTCACCGTATCGCAAGAGGTGCTCGCGGTCACGTTTCGAGGCTCGCGCGCGGACCTCGAGCTCGCGGCCGCGCTTCGCCTGCAAGCGGCTCTTGTCCTGCTTTTCTTGGCGGTGCGGTGTGTGCATCTCGGGCAGGCGGGGATCGATCTCGTGTTGGCCGGCCATAGTTACACGACCGAGTGGCTGGCGGTTTCACTGGGAGTCATGTGCGTGGTGGAGAGCCTCGCCGTAGCCGCCATCGCCCTTGGTGTCCGCCGCCTGACTGCGGGCGCGATGCTGGTCGACGCGGCGTTTGGTTTCATCGGGCTGGGCGTGATGGCGCTAGCGGCCAGTTCGGGGCCCGGCCGAGCGGGCTCGCTGAACTGGATGCTCCCTTACACCGTGGCGACGGCGACCTTCCTCGGAGCGCTCGCGGGGGGAGAGTTGGTTGACAGATCTCCTGCCGGTGTGTCGGCCGGCCGGCGTGTAAAGGGCTCCTCCAGTGAATCGGCGCACCGGCGCGTGTGGCCACTCCTGCTCGCGCTGGGGCTCGGTGGTGCATACGTCGCATCGGCTTATGTACCTCACCGACTAGGCGAGGATCAACCCGGACAGATCTTGGGTAATGCCGCGAACTATCTTGTTTTCTTCGCCGCGGGCGCTCTCACCGTGGAGGTGGCGCGCCGGCGGGTGAATGCGATGGCTGCTCGTAACGCGGAGGTGACCGCGGCCGTTGCCGAGGTGGCGCGCGAGGCGCAGTGGCGGGCCGTCGCTGTGGACGTCTTTGGCCCGGTGCTCGCTCTGCTCGATCGGGTCGTAGGCCTCGCCGACGGCGAGGTTCCGGCGACCGTGCGTCAGGATGCCGACCGGCTGATGGCGATGATCGACGCCGTCAGGCCCGGCGAGGGGGCCAGCTTGCTCGACGAGCGCTCCGAGGCCCAGAGCTGATGGCCAAGGCGAGCTCTGTGCGGTTGGCGGTCGTCGAGGATCAGCTCTTCACTCGTGAAATTACGATCGATTTCTTGCGGGAGCACTACGGGGCTGGCGTTGGGGTCTTCGGATTTGCAAACGTCGAGGAGCTTTTGGAGCACACAGGCGGACGGTTTGACCTCGCCGTTTTGGATCTGCAGCTGCGCGAGGGCGGACTGCAAGACAAGGACGCCGTCCACACGGTCGCACAGCTCGCCCCGGTGCTTGTCTTCTCCTCGTTGGAGAGCGGTGAGGCGCTCCAGCGCGCCCACGCAGCGGGCGCCATGGGCTACGTGAGTAAGGACACGGCGAGCCCCAGAGCGCTGATCGACGGGATAGACGCGGTGCTGGCCGGCCAGCCATTCGTGGACCCCGCGCTGCTGGTGAAGATCGGCGCGAGCGCGAGAAAGCAGCTGACAGCCCGCCAGCAGGAGGTTCTGCGTCTGGAGGCGCTCGGCTGCAAGCTGGGCAAGATCGCCATTGAGCTCGATCCACCGCTCACCGAGACCGGGGTGCGCCGTCACATCGAACGAATCGTCGACATTCATCCAGACTGCGCCAAGCAGGCCGACCGGGTGCGTCTGGCGATCAACCTCGGACTGGTGACGCCGTGGGAAGCATCACAGCGGAACCGCGACCACACCGCCGCCTATGAGCGGAACAAGCAGTTCTTCGACTCGATCGGAGCAGAACGGCCGAGGTTCTCCGACCAGGAGTTCATAGCCTGGGCGCCGGATTGGTTCGCGGCATTCGGCGACCGTCCCGGAGCGCACCTGGCGGTCGACGTGTCCAGCATGTCGCGACCGCGGATCGCCGCGGTCGTACAGGCGCTGATCGCTCGACCCGCACAGACACGTGTCGTGGTGGACTTCTTGTACGTGCCGGCGCAGTACTCTGACCCGCCGGAGCTACCGGACGCGACGGAGGCGCTCGCGCCCGTCACACGCGCGTTCGCCGGCGAGCCTGCAGACCCGCAGAAGCCGATGCGTCTGATCGTCGGCCTCGGCTATGAGCCCGAACGGGTCGCGAGCGCCGTTGATGAGCTCGCACCCGAATCCGCGTGGCCGTTGTTCCCGCTCGGCACCGATCCGAGGTTCGAGGAGGCCGTATCGAAAGCTAACGAGACTGTTTTGGCGCTGCCCGAGGTTGAACAGCCGATCTACTACGACGTCAATGACCCGTTCCGCTGCTTCTCGGAGCTCGAGGCGTTCGTCGAGCATCTCGTCGTCGACGGGCAGCGGCCGCTGCTGCTGCCCCTCGGCCCGAAGGTGTTCTCGCTCGTGTGCATGCTGGTCGCGGTCAGCACCTCGAAGGTGGTGCCGGTCTGGCGGGTCAGCTCCGGCGCCTTCGAGGAGCCGGCAGACCGCCAGCCTCAAAATGAACTCGTGACCCTGCGGGTCAGCAACCAGCCGATGCCGATCGGCGAGGAGCCTCCGAGGCGCGCGGCAGAGGTCACGGTCGGCTAGCGACAGATGTGTCGCTCAGGCGTGGCGCGCGGCGAGTGTCTCGCGCACGGCGTGGCGAACCTGCGCGATCCCGTCCCGCTGCGCGAGCATCTCCACCGGGGTGCGCATGTCAAAGCGCGGGTGCGGCGCGTGCAGAAAGCGGTGCTGAGTTGCCATGCCGTAGCCGAACGCGGAAAAACGGTCAAGCTCGAAGCGCAGTCCCTTCCACTCGTGGATCGTGCCACGGAGGAGAGTCTTGTTAGGGACGCCGAGCGTGCGTAGAGTTGCCGTGACATCGTGGCGGCACAGTGTGTCCACGCCCGTCGCGGGCTTGTGTAGTGGGCTATGTGGTAGACAATGGTCGGAGAGCATTGCAATCACCGGGCGGAGGGCAACGGACGCGTCATCTATCGGCGCGCAAGTCTGTGACTGTAGCGGGTCGGTGCTGCCTCTGCATGAACAGAAGCCTCATCTATCAGCGTTTGGCTGGGCGGCACGTGGAGCGAACAGCGACATCTGGCCGGGGCGCGGTGAACACAGCGCCGCAGGCAGAACCAGCCGCCGGGAACTGCCGCTGGGAAATTGCTTCCCAGTTGTTCCCAACACAAGCCGCTAGCGACGCCGGCCGAGCAAAGACAACTGATTGCGGGCTGTTGTCAGCGTGGGCGATGGGCTTGATTCAGACCCTGGGTAGCGACATACCTCGGATCGAGTTCGCGGAGAAATTGTTCCCCAATCGTTCCCCAGCCGGGTCGCGACTCTCGCCCTCCCAACAGCAAAACACCGGTTTTACAGGCATTTCTTAAGGGTGAGCGATGGGGCTCGAACCCACGACCGCCTGGACCACAACCAGGAGCTCTACCAACTGAGCTACGCCCACCATGGGTCTGCGACAGGCAAGTTTAGCGCCGGCTCAGCCCTCGTCAGCGCTTGGACGGGCGATCTGGCGTTCGGCCAGGGCAAGCGTCTCGCTGGGGGCCAGCCCGGACGAGCGTGCAGCCACCTCGCGCCAAGCCGCCAGCAGCCGCTCGGGGTCGCCGCCCAGCAGCGACGCCAGCTGGACGGCCAGGGCGAGTGGGTCGGCGAGCGGCGCCGATGCCGCAGACACGGCGCTCGGCGCGGCGGCGCTCCGCGCAGGCGGCGACGGGGCGGCGTTCTGCGGCCCCTGCGCCACGGCCGCGACCATCCGCTCGGTCACATCCTCGCCGCTGCGCTCCGCCGCGCGCCATCCCCGGCCCATGGCCATCTGCGCCAACCCCAGCTCCGGACCCTCCAGGACCGTCAGCGTGGCCCGCTCGGGAGCCCATTTGCGTTCCCCCACCGCGATGATCTTTCCGCGCGCCCACGGCTCGAGGACCGCGCGGACCTCCTGCTCTGACAGGTTGAAGAGGGTGGCGTGATTGGGAAACTGGCGAACCTGCAGGTGGTACACGGGCCAAAGACTCGCATCTGGCAGCGACTCGCGCGCGCTAGCTCCCGCGCCGGGCCCCAGCGCTCGCGCTCGCGCCCGCTGTGTCGGTCGCGCCGCCCAGCCGGGCGCGCATGATCGCAACCGCCTCAGGACTGCAGTCGATCAGCACGTAGCGGCGTCCCAGCTGCGCGGCCACCGCGCCCAGCGTGCCGCTGCCTGCGAAGAAGTCCAGGCACCAGTCGCCCGGCCGGGTTGACGCGCTGACCATGCGCCGCACGATGCCCTCGGGCTTCTGCGTGGGGTAGCCCGTCTTCTCGTGGCCGCTTGTCGGCACGATCGTGTGCCACCACACGTCCGTGGGCAGCTTGCCGCGGGCCGCCTTCTCGGGAGTCACCAGGCCCGGGGCCATGTATGGCTCACGGTCCACCGCGTCCGCATCGAAGTGATAGGCGGACGGGTCCTTGACGTAGACCAGGATCGTGTCGTGCTTGGCCGGCCAGCGGCGCCTGGTGCGCGCGCCGTAGTCATAGGCCCAGATGATCTCGTTGAGGAAGCATCGCCGGCCGAAGATCTCGTCGAGCAGCAGCTTGCAGTGGTGGGCCTCGCGGTAATCGATGTGGAAGTACAGCGTGCCTTCACGCGCAAGCAGCCTGTGGGCATGCTCCAGACGCGGCGTGAGGAACGCGAGATAGTCGTCAAAGCTGTCGCGGTAGCTGGACTCCGACAGCAGTCGCGTGCTGTAGCGGCGACCCTGGAACCCCGTGCGCTCGCCCTCGCTGTCGCGGACGGCCGCAAGCGTCCTGCGCGCCTGGACCTTGCCGGTGTTAAACGGCGGGTCCACGTACACCAGCTGAAACGACTCATCGGCGAATGCCCGCAGCAACTGCAGGTTCTCGCCGAGCAGGATCTGGTCGGTTACCAAGGGCTTCACGCGCGCACTCAAGTGCGCAGAGCGTACGTTCGCGTGCCGACGCCCTCGCATGCAGGCTCTCGCGCCAGCACACAATGCTTGTGCGGGTGTCACTCGCGCGTGACCTCGATCCACTGGTAGCTGTGTCCGCACAGGCTGGGCCAGTCGGCGGGCGCCACTTCGCGCAGCGGGCCCCGCGGGTCTGTGCCGGCGGGCGTGAGGAAGATGGCGTCCAGGACGGCAGCGCCACCGTCTCCCGGAGCCAAGCTGAAGCCGCCGCTGCGCGTGACCGAGATGTGGTGGACGCCGCCAGCGAGCCTGACTGCGACCGGCGGCACGGTGTTGGGCACCAGCGAGTTGCCGTCCAGCTGGCCGGCGATCGACGCGATCTGGCGCCCGTCCACGCCCAGCTTTACCGCGGGCATGATCTGGCCCTGGATCCACACGTCCCACCGCCCCGACGTGGGCAGCGCAAAGCCCGCATGCAGGCGTCCCGGCGTGCTCATCACCAGGCCCTCGCGCTCGCCTGCCTGTCCTCCTTCATGGAGGGTGCCCCTCAGGGTATGTCCCCAGCGGCGCGGATGCGCGGCGTGTGCCAGGGAGACCCTGACCAGCACGGGCGCCTGGGCAGCCACCAGCCGCTCACCGTCCCGGGCGACACCGCGGGCCACGGCCGCGATGCGCGCGCACTGTCGCGCGGGCGAGCCCAACAGCGCGACGTGCACGCTTGCGGCCGGCGCCCCGGGGCGTCTGCCCCACACCTGGTAGTAGGAGCCCTGCCACAGCAGTTCGTAGGCGGCCGGCGGACGGCTCGCAGCGGGGTTGCGGCGCGTGACGATCAGCGGGTAGGCCCGCAGCGCACTGGGCGACGCGCGATCCAGCGCCACCGGCTGGCCATAGCCACCCGCGCTGGCAGCCAGCGCCGGTGGCGGGTAGGCGAAATCGGGGCCGCCCACGTCTAGGTCGCGCAGCACATACAGGGCGTATTCGTCGAAGTCAGTGAACAAGGTCGGGCCCCGTCCGGCGAAGCGGGAGTTGACCGACGCGAGCTCCTCATAGCGGGCGGTCGGCGCGAGATCTGAGGTGTGGTACTGCATGGCGTCCGACACGAGCACGCCGCCCGCGATCGCCAGCGCGAGCAGCACCGCCGCGACCTGGGCCATGGGCCACGACCGCCGCGCTGTGCGCGCGCGGCCCGGCAACCCTTTGAGCCCCGCCACCCCCGTCCACGCGAGCAGCAGGACCACGGGCGACGTGAGCACGAGCGTCTTGGCGTTCGCCCAGGTGGTCACCAGGCGAGTGACCACCAGCCAGGCCACAAGCATCAGCGCAAGCCAGCCCGCCAGCGCATAGGCGCGCCTGCGCAGCAGGTGGACCGCACCGAGGATGGCCGCGAGCAGCGTGATGGCAATCAGCGCATCGGTCAGCGCCAGGTTCGCGCCGGTGGGCGCGAGCTTGTAGCTGCCCCCCAGCCACACCCCCAGCACCTGGCTGGAGCGCAGAGGGATGCGCAGGTTGCCCCCGTTGCCCGTGTTGGCAATGTCGGTCGCGATCGTCACAGCCGCCGAGGTGTGCGTCCAGGTGGGCCAGACCGCGATCAGCAGCACGAGCACTCCTGCACCGATCAGGGCGAGCAGGCGTCGCGCGGAGAGCGAGCCCGCGCGCATACGGCCGACCAGCACCACCGCGAGCACGAGCACGGGCACCAGCGCCCACACCCCGAACGCGATGCCCAGGGCGGACACGCCCGCAGCGAGCACGAGCACGAACGGGAGCGCACGCGCGGGGCCGCGGGCCAGCCAGCTGCGGTGACCGACCGCCAGGCAGCCGAGCGTGAGGATCATCGACAACGCGGTCAGTTCCTTGATCGAGCCGAACAGCGCGTACGCGTACACCAGGGCAGGCACCACCGCGGTCAGCGCCGCCAGCGCCGCCAGCGCCCGCTCCAGCCCGACCCGCCGCGCGATCCACCAGGCGGGACCGACCGCTGTGGCCAGGATGAACGCGCAGAACGGCTGGAAAGCCCAGATCAGCGGCAGCCCCAGCAGGTACGCGCTGCCGCCCAGCAGCGTGTCCGCACCCGACGGGTAGCTGTAGCTGTAGTAGTTGTGGACGAACTGGCCGTAGGAGTTGCGCAGGTCCAGGTGCGCATAGTCCTGGCCGTGGCGCAGCAGGTAGTCGGCGCCCAGCATGTGCACCGCCGAGTCAGCCAGCGTCATGTAGGAGGAGAAGCTCGGCCGGCCCGCGCCCAGCACAGGCGCGAGCGCGACCAGATAGGCGAGCAGGCCGCCCGCGGGCAGCCACGGATGCCGGCGGGCGCGCAGCGCGAGCGTACGCACCCTCCCCCACGCCAACGCGAACCCCGCCAGCGCGGCCCCAACCATCAGATACGGGGTGGCGGGCGCCACGGCAGCCACATAGGTGCTCAGCTGCGACAGCGCGATCAGCACTGCCGCTCCCACGCACGGCAAGAGCGGCGCCGGCAGGAAGCGCCCGCTGGCGCGATCCACGAGCAGCCCTGCCCCGAGACACAGCGCCGCGAGCACGCACGGGTACAGCAGCGCGGTGGCTAGGAACATCAGTGCCCCGGGCTGGATTCGAACCAGCGACCCTCGGATTAGAAGTCCGATGCTCTATCCAGCTGAGCTACCGGGGCGCGACCCCTCAGGCGAACGATACTTAGGCATCGTTGAGAAGAAACCTGTAATAGTTTCCACATGAGCTCGATCGAAGGGGACGAGGGAGATCTGACGCGCAAGCAGCGCCGCGAGGCGGCGCGGGCTGAGCGCAAGGCGATGGAGGAGGCCCACGCGGCCAATGTGGCTAGGCGCACGCGCCTGACGCAGCTCGGGGTCGTGGTCGCGGTGGTGGTCGTTGTGATCGTCGTCGTGCTGATCGCCACCGGCGGCAAATCCAAATCGGGGCTCGCCAAAAGCAAATCCGAAATCACGTCGACGACCACCGCGGTCAGCAACCTGATCGGCGGCATCCCCCAGACCGCCAACGTGCTCGGCTCGCCCACCGCGCCCGTCACGCTCGAGTACTTCGGCGATCTGGAGTGCCCGATCTGCAAGCAGTTCACGCTCGGCGCCCTGCCCGCGGTCATCCCCAAGTGGGTGCGCACTGGCAAGCTGAGGGTCGAATATCGCTCGCTGGAGACGGCGACCCGCGAACCGGAAGTCTTCAAGAACCAGCAGATCGCCGCACTGGCCGCCGGCAAGCAAAACAAGGCCTGGTATTACATCGAGACCTTCTACCACGAGCAGGGCGAAGAGGACAGCGGCTACGTCACCGAAAGCTACCTGCAGGGCCTCGCCAAACAGGTGCCCGGGCTGAACGTCGCGCAGTGGACCAGCGATCGCAGCGACGGGGAACTGGCAAAGCAGGTCACCACGGATGAAGAAGCGGCGAAGACCAACAACTTCACCGGCACACCGTCGTTCCTGATCGGGCGCAGCGGCGGCGCCATGAGCAAGCTCGAATTCCGCAGTCCAAGCGATCCGACGTTCGTCAACGAAGCCGTCGAAAAGCTGCTCAAGAGCTAGGCGACGATGACCTCCCGTCGCCTTCGGATCACGCTCATCGTGCTGACGGCTCTGGGCGTCGCGCTCGCCAGCTACCTGACCTACGTGCACTACTCGGGCGAAGCGCCGATCTGCTCGACCAAAGGCAACACGTGCAACCAGGTCCAGCATTCGCAGTACGCCGAGCTCGCCGGCGTGTCAGTCGCGCTGATCGGCTTGATCGGCTACGTGCTGATCCTCGGGTCGCTGTTGGCGCCCGAAGAAGAGCGCACGCGCTTCGCCACCGCCGCGCTCACCTTCGGCGGCTTTGGCTTCAGCCTCTACCTGACCTACCGCGAGATCTTCACGCTGCACAAAATCTGCGAGGAGTGCGTCTCCAGCGCGATCCTCCTCACGATCATCATGTGCCTGTCGGTGTGGCGATACCTGCGCGGGGCGGACGTGTCGTCATCGGGCAACGCAGCGGCCGAGCAGGCCGGCGGGGTCGAGTCGTCGGCCACCCCCGTCAGCAGCGCATACTGAGCCCGCGCAGTCTGCTGAGCGCCGCGACGGCCTCCTGTTGACGGGCGCGCGAGGCGCGCAAGGGGCCATTCGTGCCCGGCTTGACAGTTGTGGCCAGCCCCATAACGGGCAATCAGATGGACTACCGTCGGCAATCCGTCCACAGACTGCCGGCCCGCCCCAGAAACCGGGCTCCGGGGCCGACGTGGTAAGCAGAGATGGGGGCTCACACGGCTAGAAATCCTCACAGCGCGGCGGGCGTGACCCACGACCCGGGCGCCGCAACGGCGCTGCAAGGCGAGGGGCGCATCGCGCGGCTGTTCGAGATGACCAGCGACCTGCTCGCGACGATCTCCATCGACGGGCGCTTCACGCTGCTCAACCCCGCCTGGGAGCAGCTGCTGGGCTGGTCGCGCGACGAGCTGCTGGCACAACCCATTCAGGAACTCATCCACCCGGACGACGTGCAGCAGACGGCCGCCGCCATGCTCGTGCGCGACGGGCAACCGGTGCTCGAGAACTTCACCAACCGCTACCGCCACCGCGACGGCTCCTGGCGCTGGCTGCTGTGGAGCGCGCGGCGCGACGGCGACATGTGGTACGCCGCCGCCAAGGACGTCACCGACCGCATGTGGCTGGAGCGCCAGGCGCTGCATGACCCGCTCACGCGGCTACCCAACCGGCTCCTACTAATGGACCGCGCCCGCCAGGCGCTGTCGCGCATGCACCGCTCAAGCGGGGTGGTCGCGCTGCTGTTCATCGACCTGGACAAGTTCAAGGCGGTCAACGACAACCTCGGACACGAGGCCGGCGACCGCCTGCTGATCTCCGTGTCAGAGCGGCTGGCCGAGCTGATGCGCGACAGCGACACCGTCGCCCGCCTGGGAGGCGACGAGTTCGTGATCCTGGCCGAGGACATCGAGAGCGTCGGCGAGGCACTGGCGCTGGGTGAACGCGTGCTCGGCGCCCTCGAGCAGCCATTCCATCTGGGCTCCGCAGAAGCGTCTGTGCTGGGCAGCGTGGGGGTGGCCGTCTCGCAGGACCCTGAACGCGACCCCGAGAGCATGCTGCGCGAGGCCGACCTGGCGATGTATCGGGCCAAGAGCTCCGGCGGTAAGCGCCTGGTGTTGTTCGACGAGGGCCTGCGCCGCGAGATGGACGCATACGCCGAGATGGAGGGCCGCCTGCACCATGCGCTGCCCCGCCAGGAGCTGCTGCTGGCCTACCAGCCGATCATGCCGCTGCGGGGCGGGCGCGCCGTAGGCTGCGAGGCGCTCGTGCGCTGGCGCCCGCTCGATTCAGAGCGCCAGCAGGGCGGCGAGATGCTCCCGTCCACCTTCCTGCCGCGCGCGGCCGAGAGCGAGCTGATCGTGCAGATCGGCAACTGGGTGCTGCACACCGCGTGCGCCCAGGCCGAGGCATGGCGGCGAAACGGCATCACGGTGCCCGTCTCCGTGAACGTGTCCGCGCGCGAGCTAACCGAGCTGGACCTGGCCGAGCGCGTGCGCGAGGAGCTGACCTACTGCCGCCTGCCTGGCCGCGCATTGTGTATCGAGGTCAGCGAGGAGGCCGTCATGCGCGACCCCGATCGCGCCAGCGAGGCCCTCAGAGACGTAAAGCGCCTCGGCGTGTCGATCGCCCTGGATAACTTCGGCTCGGGCCAGTTCTCGCTGGGGCTACCCCGCAACCTGCCGCTGGACGTCCTCAAGCTCGACCGCCGCCTGATGGAGAGCTTCGACCACGATAAGTCTGGGCGCGCCACGTTCGCGGGCGCGATCGCGCTGGCCACCGAGGCGCGCCTGACGGCCGTCGCGGTCGGCATCGAGACCAACCGCCAGCTGGCGCTCGCCCGCGAGCTGAACTGCTCGGTTGGCCAGGGCTTCCTGCTGCACGGCCCCGCCGCGCCCGAGCGCGTGCGCTTCCGGGACGCCTCCGGGTCGGCCACGTCCGCGCCATGGCGCCCGCTCGTGCGCCTGCGCGGCAGCGACCGCCGCAACTGAGCCGGACCGACCGCTGGCGCGCCCGCTCCGCGCTGTGCCCAAACAGTCGTCGCGTCCACTCGCGCTCGACAGTCTGCACGCCCACTTGCACGCGCCGGCCTGTAAGGACCCGTGCGCTGATTCAAACAGCCGAGATCCGCACCCAGACGCGATCTTCGCCACCCAGCCCGCTCGACCGTCGCCGGCCAGTGGCGCCCGCGCCGCGAAAGCCGCCTTTCGGCCCAATGTTCAAGGCCAGCGCCCCGCTCTCGCGGGTTCGCCCGTGACACGGCACAGGCAGGCCCGGCGCGGGCAAGGTAGTCGAGTAGTTCAAGTGACATTCGCCAACAAGAAACGCTACCCGATCTAAATATCAAAAAAATGGACTAATCCAATAACTGGCCTCGGCCGATACGCCGGCCATGCGCACCTCATTGCTGCCTCTCTCATCGACGCTGCGCCCGGGCGGGCGCCGCTCGCTGCAGGCGGTCACCGCGCTGCTGATCGCCAGCGTGGCCGTGACAGGGACCAACGCGATCTTCGGCGTCGGCGGGCACGGAGTCGAGCAGCCGATCCGCGACTGGGTCACCTCGGCCGTATACATCCTCGTGGGGGTGATCGTGTGTTGGCGCGCGCTGTCGACGACCGACTCGCGGCGATCGTGGATGATCTTCGCGTTTGGCATCTCGATCTACGGCGTGGGCAACGTCCTGTGGGCGGCCTGGATCGAACACCTCCCCAACCCCCCCATCCCGTCCATCTGCGACGGCATGTGGCTGATGCTCTACCCGTGCTGCTACATCGGGATCCTCGGGCCTCGCGCGAGTGCGCGAGCGCAAGGTGCCCGCAAGGATGTGGCTGGACGGCATCATCGCCGGGCTGGGCGTGGCGGCAATCGGAGCGGCGATCGTGGTGCGCCCGGTGCTCGCGTCGGTGTCCGGCGGCACCGCGGCGGTCATCACCGAGATGGCCTATCCGATCTGCGACCTGCTGCTCGCCGCGCTCGTCGTGGGCGTGCTCGCGCTGCGCGGCTGGCGGCTGAACCGCATGTGGGCGATGCTCGGAGGCGGGTTCCTCGCGCTGGCCGTGGCCGACTGCATGTACGCGCTGCAGGTCGCCGGCGGCGCCTCAGCGCCCACCAGCATGACCAACTTCACCTATGACCTGGGCGTTCTGCTGCTGGCGCTCGCCGCATGGCAGCCGGTGGCCTCGCTCGAGGCCGACGCGCTGCCCGGCGCCGCCGTGCTGGGGATTCCCGCAGCATTCACCGTCAGTGCCCTCGGGCTGCTCGTCTATGACCACTTCAGCCGCCTGGACCCGCTCGCGCTGGTGCTGGCGATGCTCACGATCCTCGCCGCGTTCGCGCGCACCGCGCTGACCTTTCGCGACGTACGCGCGCTGGCGGAAACGCGCCGCCAGGCGCTCACCGACGACCTCACCTCGATGCCCAACCGACGCCACTTCCTGCGCCGCCTACGCGATGGGATCACCGCATGCCGGGCCAGCGACACCGGCATGGCGCTGCTGCTGTTCGACCTCGACCACTTCAAGGAGCTCAACGACACACTCGGGCACGACGCGGGAGACCGGTTGCTGTGCCTAGTGGGCGAACGTCTGCGCTCGGTCCTGCGCGCAAGCGACACCGCCGCTCGCCTGGGCGGCGACGAGTTCGGCGTGCTGCTGGCAGATCCTTGCGACGGTCAGCGCGCCGAGCTGGTCGCCGACAAGATCCTCGCCGCGATCGCCCAGCCCTTCCCGATCAAGGGCGTCAACCTGCGGGTGACCGCCAGCATCGGCATCGCACTCTTCCCCGAGCACGCCGGCGACGACGAGGAACTGATGCGACACGCCGACGTGGCGATGTACGAGGCCAAGACCACGCAATCCGGGCGGGCGTGCTACGCCAGTGAGCGCGACCACCACTCGCTCGAACGCCTGACGCTGGCCGGCGAGATCTCCCACGCACTGGAAGCCGGTGAGATCGAGGCCCACTTCCAGCCCAAGGCCGACGCCAGCAGCGGCAGGATCGTCGGCGTGGAGGCACTCGTGCGCTGGCGCCACCCCACACGCGGGATGATCGGGCCCGACAAATTCGTGACCGTGGCCGAGCAGGCGGGGCTGGGCCGCGCGCTCACGCGCCGAATGCTCGAGCTGGCGCTCACGCAGGTCAAGGCCTGGCGCGAATCGGGTCTGGACCTGCACGTGGCGGTCAACACCACCGTCGCAGACCTGCTCGACACGCAATTCCCCGCCGAGGTGGCAGCCAAGTTGGCCGAACACGGGCTCCCGCCCGAGGTGCTCGTGCTGGAGGTCACCGAGAACATGGTTCTCGCCGACCCCGTCCGTATCGGTGACGTGCTCGCACAGCTCGGCGAGCTCGGTCTGGGCTTGTCGCTCGACGACTTCGGCACCGGCTACTCGTCGCTCACGCACCTGAAGGCGCTGCCAGTCGGCGAGGTCAAGATCGACCGCTCGTTCGTCGGGCGGATGACCAGCGACCCGATCGACGCGGCCATCGTCGAGGCGACCATCCAGCTCGCCCACAGCATCGGCAGCCGCGTGGTCGCCGAGGGCATCGAGGATCGCGTCACGTGGAGCTCGCTGGTCGCCAACCGCTGCGAGCTCGTGCAGGGCTACGCGCTGTCCAAGCCGCTGCCCGCCGCCGAGCTCGAGGGCCTGCTGCGCGCAGAGCCCGTGCCCACCCACGCGGCCATGCAGCCGCTTGACGACCCGCACGCCAATGGCTCAGCGGCAACCAACGGCGCTCACACCGATGGCTCGGCTCCACGCCCCACGCGCATCGGCGACGGCGCAGGGGCGCTCGAGCACGTGCCCGATGCGCTGCGCGACCTGGCCGCGCTGAAGCGCTCGCATCCAATGATGGACGCGGTGATCGACGAGATCGACGGGCGCATGATCCGCATCGGCTCTCAGTGGCTGGCCGACTTCGCGTCCTGCAATTACCTCGGCTTCGATCTGGACCGCGAGATCATCGAGTCGGTGCCCGCCTACCTGGATGCGTGGGGCACGCACCCGAGCTGGTCGCGCCTGCTGGGCAGCCCAATGCTCTACGAGCAGATCGAGGAGCGGCTGACGGCGCTGCTTGGCAGCCCCGACTCGCTGGTGCTGCCCACGATCACGCACATCCACATGTCGGTCATCCCCGCGCTGGCTGGCGCCGGCACGACGATCTTCCTGGACGCGCGCTCGCACAAGACGATCTTCGACGGCTGCCAGATGGCCCAGGCGCGCGGCGCGCAGGTCAAGCGCTTTCGCTTCGAAGATCCCCAGCACCTCGACGAGCTGCTGCGCGCCGAGCGCGGCGTGACGGCGCTGGTGTGCATGGACGGGGTCAACAGCATGACCGGCAACGCGCCCGACCTGCCCGCCTTCGCGCGGGTAGCGCGCGAGCATGGCGCGCTGCTTTACGTGGACGACGCACACGGCTTCGGCGTGATCGGCGAGCGTGGCCCCGCCGAGCGCTGCCCGTATGGCATGCGCGGAAACAGCATCGTGCGCTACTGCGGCGAGAGCTACGAGAACCTGGTCCTGGTCGGCGGCTTCTCCAAGTCCTACTCCTCGCTGCTGGCGTTCATCGCCTGCCCCACCGAGACCAAGGAACTGCTGAAGGTGCTCGCGCCGCCGTACCTGTACTCGGGGCCGTCTCCAGTGGCCTCGCTGGCCACCGTGCTGGCTGGCCTGGACGTCAACGAGCGCCGCGGCGAGGCACTGCGCGAGAGCCTGCACGGGCACACCGCCCGCGTGCTCGAGTGCCTGGCGCGCCTGGGCGTGGCCACCCCCAACCATTCGGGGCTGCCGATCGTCGAGATCCCGCTGCGCGATCACGAGCGCATCGCGCAGGTCGGGCAGATGCTGTTCGACCGCGGCGTGTACGTCACGCTCGCGGCCTATCCGCTGGTCCCCCGCGACGAGGTCGGCTTCCGCGTGCAGCTGACCGCGGCCAACACCGACGCGCAGGTCGACACGCTGATCGCCGCGCTCGAGGAGCTAGCCGAGCTGGGCGAGCTGCGCTCTGCACAGCCGCACAACGCGATGGAACACGAAGCCGGCGCCCGGCAACACCGGACCAGCGGCGTACAGCGCAAGACCAGCGGCAGGCGACGCCAGACCAGCAGCACGCAAGCGCCGTGATCGTCCGCTACCGCGCGCTGTTCTCCGTGCCGGGGTTCGGCCGGCTGCTGTTCAGCTCCGTCCTGGGTCGCCTCCCCTCGGGCATGTTCTCGCTGGCGATCCTGCTGTTCGTGCACGCACGCACCAGCTCGTTCCTGGCGGCCGGCGTGGCCGTGGGGGCGTTCGCACTGGCCGGCGCGGCCACCGGGCCGCCGCTGGGCGCGCTCGTGGATCGCATTGGCCAGAGACCCGTACTGCTGACGACTGCGACCGGACAGACGGCTCTGCTGGCCGCCCTGGTGGCTGTCGGCGGCCTCCGCTCGCCCACCGCCGCGATCGTCGCGCTGGCGGCCCTATGCGGCTCGCTGCAGCCGCCGATCGCCGGCTGTGTGCGCGCCCTGTGGTCGACGCTCGCCGTCGACGAGCAGTCACTCGAGACGGCCTACGCGCTGGACGCGACCGCCCAAGAGGTCATCTGGACGCTCGGGCCGCTGCTGGTCGGTGTGGCCGCCGGGCTCTTCTCGCCGGCAGCGGCGGTGCTGGTGTGCGCGGCCGTAACGCTCGGCGGCACAGTCTTCTTTGCGACTTCGCAGCTGTCCAGCGGCTGGCGGCCAGCGCCGCGCGAGGGGTCGCACGGCGCACTTGGCTCAAGCGGCCTGCGCGCGCTGCTGGGCACGGTGCTGTTCGCGGGCGTGGTCATCGGCGCGATCGAGGTCGGGCTGCCTGCGCTGGCCGTAGACGCCGGCTCGCGCTGGGCCGCCGGGCCGCTGCTGGCCTTGTTCAGCGTCGGCAGCATGGCGGGTGGGCTGGCGTACTCGGCCAGAAGCTGGAGCATGCCGATGGGACTGCGCTACCGCACAATGCTGGCGGGGATGGCCATCGTGGTCGCGCCGCTGATCGCCGTGCACTCGCTGGGCGCCGCATTTCTGCTCAGCATGCTCGCCGGCCTGGGGATCGCGCCGATGCTCTCCTCGCAATTCTCGCTCGTAGGCGCGCTCGCCGCGCCCGGCACGTCGACCGAGGCCTTCGCATGGCACCGCGCCGCCACGATCGCCGGCATGGCCGCGGGATCCGCGTTGGGGGGGTCGTTGATCGGTGCGCGCGGCGCGCAGGGGGCGTTCGCGCTTGGGTGCGAGAGCGTCGTGCTGGCGTGGGTACTGGCGACACTGTGGCGCTGGCGCTTGGACCCGGATGCTGGGCACCCAGAGGAGCTTGCGCTTGCGACGCAGGCTGCTGGCACGTGATGCCGTTGTGCATGTTGTCTGTTTGGTCGTTGCGGTGCAACGACGAGGACGGAGGCAGCAAGCAGCCGCTGCGAAGGTTGCCCTCGATGGTCGTCGCGGCCTGCGAGAGTACGGAACGATGGAACCGGCTCGCGTGACGCTCAGCGGCGCCCTTTCAGGCAACTACGTGGTCGAGGAGCAGCGTCCCGCTGGGAGCTGCCGACAGACGGCGAGGGCTGAGCGTTCCGACAACCGCTGACGGGAAATCGATGGATCACGCCGACGCTAGCGGCAGGTCGTCTGGGTCTGCCGTCGACTCCACCTCGGCTCGGCGTGTCGACGCTCGCTCACATCAAGCTTGCCGGCGAGAAAGCGTTCGAGCGCATTGTCTGCGAGCTCCCGGGGAGATTTCGCCGCGGAAGGCCATCTCGTTCATGACCGATGGCACCTCACTCCCCAGCAGGCACGGCGCCCGGCCACGAGCACGGCCTTCACGACCTCATCGACGCTCATCGCGTCCGTCAGCGCCGAGGTGTTGAGCTGGTTGCAGAACCCGTAGCAGATGCAGAGTTCCTGTAGCAGCGCCTCTCGCCGTGATTCAGGCCGCGAACCCACAGGAGCGCAGTCTCGCACGCTGGCCCCGCGAGCTTCCAGTCCGTTCCCAGTGGATAGCTCTGTGGATAGAAACCTCCACATCGGAGCGGATTCCAGCGGATCCATGCGGAACGGCGTCCACGCCGACATCATCCCGCGATCGGCTCCACAAAGCCAAAAACCCCGGAAATCCGGGGCCTGACTGAGACGGGGGACCCAGGAATCGAACCTGGCGTTGCGGTTTTGGAGCCCTTGACCTGGAGGCCGTATTTTTGGCTTGCTAGAGCCAAAAATGACGACTCGTGCGCCACCGCTCGCGCCAGAATCGCGCGCGGTTCTGAAACCGTCGCACTTCGGCTCTACGGAGCCAAAAGTCGAGCGCTCGCGCCACGGGTAGAGCTGCGCTCACAGCGGTGCTGTCCCGCGCACGTTCGCTTTACACCGGACAAGCTCGTGTGATCGCGTCGTCGGCCTCGGCATCTCCCGTTCGTCCGCAGCGAGCGTGGGCGTGGCCCTCGCCCGGACGCTCGCATCGCCGGGCCGTGGGACGACATCCGTCATGCGCGAGAAGTCCGCCCGAACAAATGCGCTGTCCCATCTGGAGTAGCTCATTGGGAGCCCTCTCTCCCACGCTTTAGCTCCCAGACCTATTTGCGCAACAGCCTCCCGGTAAAGCAGTCGCGCGCCGGGGGTGGTGGCCCGTGCTGTGACGCACAGGCCACCCTCGACGCCCGCACGCTCGCTTGGCCTTGGGAAGCCGGCGTCAAGGCGTCCGGCTCGCACCTTCGCCGCAGAGGTCCGGCGTCCCACTTGCGAGGTGCTGCTCGCACTATGTCTGAGGAGTCCCGACCCCGCGTGGTCGGGGTGATGTCCAGCAATCAGATCGTGCGCAGGCCGCTCAGGGTGCGGGAGTGATCGAGCTGGCCTGCCTGAAATCTCTCGTCCTTGGGGACTCTAAGAAACTTCCGCTTCGATACCCGCCCGGAGCTTGCACAGGCCGAGGCGCATGCGGCCCTTGACGGTCCCGGTTGGCAGCCCGAGTGCCGCGGCAATCTCGGTGTGAGTCAGCTGGCCGTAGTAGGCAAGCACGATGACCTCGCACTGAGCCGGCGGGAGTCCTCCGAGCAGAGTGTGGAGGCGCGCAGCCTCATCATGTGCCACTGCTTCGTCGGCCATCTCCGAGGGAGCGCAGTGGGCGTCGAGCGTGTGCTCGCCGGCTCGCCTATCTGCGTGCTTGGCGCTGCACCGAACGACATCGATGGCCCGGTAGCGCACCAGGGTCAGTAGCCATGCGGCGAGCGTGCCGCGTCCAGGCTGGTATTCCGTCCGGCCACGCCAGATGGACATGAAGGCCTCCTGCACGGCCTCCTCGGCGTGCTCGTCGGTGCGACAGACCCACCATGCCACACGATAGGCCCGATCGCAGTAGCGGTCATACAGCTCTTCGAACGCCTTGACACTGCCGGATTCGGTCTGCTTCATAAGCCTCCCGTCGTCGAGCGCGGTGAGAGCAGATAGCGGGCATGGCCGCACCCGGGGGGAGGGTGCGGCCATGCCGGTTCCAGCGCGCCCGAGGTGGGTAGACCGATCCCCGGGCTGTTCCGGGACGGTGACCGGAGAGTGCGTGGCCAACCGTCCAAGCTTCACGGTGGCGTTGGCATAGGCGTCTGAAACGCCGCCATTATCGGTTGCGGAACTGACTGGTCAATCTGCTGCATGTGTTACGGACCGTTTCGGGCTATGCCCTAGCGCGCTCGCGCTCCGAGGCGTCGATGACACCGGCCCGGTTCTTGTGTGAACGCTCGTAGGAGCGCACGCGCTTGATCCGGTCCTCATCGCCCTCGTCCAGTACCGCGCGAACCTCGTCCACGCTGAGATCGTCATACCCCGGCCACGGCTCGTCGCCGCGCAAGCTGGTGATCCGATTCAGGATGGTTTTGCGGTTCTCGTTCTTGCGCTCATAGGAGTCGATCTTCGCGAGGTCGACCTGCGAGAGATGTGCGAGCTTTTCGACAATCTCCGCAGCGGTGAGCTTCCCGTATCCGGTGATCGCCAGGTCGCCTTCAGACGCCAGCGCGCCCTTGACCTGACCCTCGGCCTGCGCGACCCCGGGCACCTTGCGTGCTTTGCGGGCGGTGCGTTTTGCACTCGATGTCGCGTCACGAGCAGCCCCCTTCAGGCTCTCCGACGCCGAGCGGGCCGCGTCGGCGGCGCCTGTCTTGCTGATGTCGTATGAAGGGTTCCCGCGAATGTCTGAGCGCACGACGGCCTCGGTCAGCTTTGGGATCTCCCTCAAGATCCGGTCGAGCATCTTCTGCTCATCAGCCCGGATCGAGTCGGCAAGGGCCTGCGTGGCCCTGTCGCCGACAGAGCTCGCCAGACGCTCGATGGCGGTGTAGGTGGCGATCTCCAAAGCCTCGGTGGCACACGCGTCCTTGGCGTTCTTGAGGACTTTCTCCTCTCCCCCCGTGCCGCGCATGAGGTCGAGGGGCGTCTTTCCCAGGGCCAGTGCCTGCCCAACGACGCTCTGGAGGAGCCTGACGCCGGCTTGTATCGGGCTGCTGCCCTGTCCGAGCTCGTCTAGACGGCGCTGCACCCGAGTTGCGTGCTCGCGCGTCTCGCGCAGGTGAGATTCGAGGCCATCGCGGTAGCTTCCCCCCGGGGTCATCGCAATCTGCGACTGCAGCACGGTGACGAGTGCCTGCTCCGTGGCATGCGCCTCGCTTAGGTACTGCACGATCTTCTGTTCGGTCTTGTCCATTGGTCTCCAGCTTTCTTTAGACGGTGTGTGATGAGGTGCGCAGGCGCACGAGCGGTCCGTCAGACCGTGTGTTCGTTGATCGCCAGTGCCTCGTCTTGGCCGTTGTCGCTCGCATCCGGATCGATCGCACGTGCCTGCGCGTGCTGATCGCGGGCAGACTCGGTCAGATGCTCAGCCTCCACCGCCCGTCGCTCCGCGGCGGCACGTCCCTGCCGCGCCTGAGCGGCCCGTTCCTCAGCTTCAGCCTGAGCACGCTTGGCTTCGGCGGCCTGCTGATCAGCCGAGGCGCGCGCGCTTTCGGCTTGGATCGAACGACCTCTGGCCTTCTGGCGGAGCTCGCCCGCCCGCTCACGGCGACGTTCGTCACGTCTGCGGCTCGCGGCGCGAGCGAAGATGGTGATGAGCAGTAGCACCACCACGGCGCCAACAGCAATTCCGATGATCGTTCCGGTGTTCACGGTTTCCTCCTGTAGCTAGCTTTGTTTGGGTTCCGGGCGCCCCTGTGGCTGACGCGAAGACGTCTAGCCGCGAGAAGGCGCGTGGTGGATCCTGCTGCCGCTGGCGCTAAAGGCCGCGGCGTCCGCTGGCGCCTCAGGCTGAGCCCGCCGCCCGTGAGCAGCAGGATGAGGACGATGACGAAGGATCGTGAGCATGGTCACCCACAACGCTTGATCGACTTGGCGCGCGTTCATGGCTACCCGCGCTCGTTGCTTCGTTTGTGTCCCGCTAGCGCGTCGGCGACTTTGTCCACGGCTTTCTTCAGGGACCCCTTCGCCTGGTCGGCGTGTCCCTCGTTCTTCAGGCGCTGATCTCCGGTCAAGGCGCCAGCCGCCTCCTTGACGCGTCCCTTCGCTTGAGCGATGTTCCTGTCGGTCATAGACCCTCCTGATTGGGGATGGACGAGCGCCGGGGCGGGAGCCGGTAGGTACCGCCGAGAAGCCGCGCGATCAATACGCCGACGAACAGGTAGACGACTGCGGCGATGCCCCAGTTGACAGCGATGGCGGTGTTGGCGCTGTGGAAGCTGAACATGCCGTCGAACGGACCGGCGAGCCAGTGAGCCCAGCTGTGGACTTCCGCGACGATGCTGTTGGCCGGATTGGCCTTGAGCACCACCAGCAGAATCCCCGCGACGATGATCGCCACAACGATGCTCACGACGAGCTGAACAACGCGTGCCAGCAAGCCCGCGCCCTGCCCGAACACGCCGACGCTGCTCGCCTCAGACGTCGACCTAGACATCTTGGAGCTCGCCCATGTCCAGACGACCGACGCCGTGGGCCGCGTCGACGTACGCGATCGGCTTG
This sequence comes from uncultured Solirubrobacteraceae bacterium, assembly GCA_963745375.1. Lineage (GTDB taxonomy): Bacteria > Actinomycetota > Thermoleophilia > Solirubrobacterales > Solirubrobacteraceae > Palsa-744. The sequence continues at coordinate 429,079 of CAVUXA010000008.1, forward strand.
GCACTTGCGACAAAGAGCTCGCGCATCTCGACCTCCTCTTCTAGATGCGGGTCCGCCGGCCGCGATAGGGACCCAGGAACAGCAGCAGAACGACGATGAGAAGGAGGAGGACCAGTGGGCTTACGAAGGCGCCGCCGGCGATGCTGATGATGATCAAAGCGATGATGAGAAGCAGAAGCAGATCCATGACCTGGCTCCAATCTGTCGCGCGTGCCGTCTGGGCCACACAGGGAGAGAGCACTCTTTCTATCACAAAGAGAGCGCTCTTTCTAGTGCTAGGCTTCAAGCATGCTCGAAACCCGCCGCCAAGGGACCGAGGCGGGGATCGACGCTCGCGCGGACGCTCGCAAAACCCAACGACGCGAGGCGCTTCTCGGGGGACGCGGCCTCTGCCAGACGCCCGCTCGGGTCGGTAAGCGGTAGGGAGGGGATGTCGTGAGAACCGGGTTCTAGACTGGGCGATTGCCAGCCCACGACGGTAGATTAGGAGGCTTCACCAATGACCGAGCAGCAAGACGCCGAGTGGAACGTCGCCGAGTGGCACGGCAAGATGCTCGTCGATCGCGACGGCGAGAGGATCGGCAAGCTCCAGGACGTATACGTCGACGTCGAGAACGACGAGCCCCAGTTCGCCACCGTCAAGGAGGGCTTCATTGGCCGACACCTGACCTTTGTGCCGCTGGGCGCGATCAAGGTCGGTCCCGATGAGCTGCAGGTAGCGGTGGCCAAGGAGCAGATCAGGTCTGCGCCCAACATCGAGCAGCACGGCGAGGAGCTCTCGCAGGCAGACGAGTCGGCTCTCTTCCACCACTACGAGCTCAACTACACCCCAGCCGACACCGAGAGTGGACGCCGACTCGCGCGTCGTTAAGGGGTCATCGGAGCTCACAGACATCACCGACGCCACCTCAGCACCCAATATTTCCGTCGAACCCCTGGACGACCTACGAGCAGAGTCTCGGCACGCGCGCGCCGCGCTACAAAGCGAGCCCTACGGACCACGGCCCGCCAGCCCGGCGCGGCTGCGCCAGCACCAACGAGCCACGAGCCGGCAGAGGCTCGCCTTCGTGCGCTGAGGCCTTGGCAGCGCATACCGGCCGCGGGCCAAAGCCCGCAGGTTCCTAGCTGACGCGCCAGGCGCTCCTATCGCGAGCGCGGCGCGGCACTACACGACTCCGCGTTGATAAGACCACCTTCCAGGCGGGTGGCGGTGTCTTCGGCGTGCTCGAGCATATTCCGGCTCGACCGACAAACTCGAGCCGCTGTCTGCGTTCTTACGTGGACATGCCCGCAGCTCACGAGACGGGCTGGTCAGTTCCTAGTGTCTTGCGCATGCCCGCGAGGGCGCGGTCGCCGACCCGCTTGAAAGCGAACGTAAGCAGCGGCTCGGCGAGCTTGAACGGACCCTTCAGTGCCGGGTCGGCGTCGTAGGTAATTCGTGTGCTGCCGTGCGCCGGCTCAAAGGTGATCCGGTCCAGCGAGACGACGCTCGAATTCTCGCCGCGAAACGTGACCGCGCTCGGCGGGTCGTACTCGACGATGCTGTAGGTGAGCGCTGTCTTGCGGTGAAGCAGGTCGGCCACGAGCCGGAACTCGCTCCCCTCTGCGATCGGCGCGTCGCCGAGGCGCTCGGCTTCGACGACCCCCGGGTCCCACTCGCGGTCGTAGAGAAGTCGCTGAGGTACGCGAACACCTCATCGCGGGGACAGGGCGTGTCGAGGGATGCCTTGTAGCGGGCCATCGGGTTCTCCTATCTGTTCGAGTGAGTGCTGGCCGGAATGTCAGGCCAGCCGCTGAGACGCTCGCACTCGGCCCAGAGGCGGTCGCGGCCCGCGGCGCTCTCCCTGGTCCACGGCACGCGGTGGGTCGGGCGTTCCCGGCGGTCATGCCAGAAGCCGCCGGAGCAGCGTGCTGGCTCGGGAGCGGCGCCCAGCCAGACGATCGTGTCGGCGCCCTCCTGCGGCGTGCGCAGCAGCCGGTTGGTCGCGCCGTAGAAGCGTGGCAGCGAAGACTTGATTCCCGGGGTGTCCGCCCAGCCGGGATGCATCGCGTGCGCCACCACCCCGGTGCCCTCGAGCCGCTCCGCCCACTGCTCGGTCAGGATCACCTGGGCGCGCTTGGTGCGAGCGTAGGCGGTGGCACCGTCGAACTCACCGTGGGCGCTCTGCAGGTCCTCGACGTGGATCCGCTGCGTGTACATGCCGCCTGAGGACACGTTGACGATGCGAGCGGGCGCGCTCTTCTCGAGCAGGGGGATAAGCAGGTTCGTCAACAGGAACGGTCCGAGGACATTGGTGGCGAATGTCAGCTCGATGCCGTCGACCGAGAGCCTGCGCTCGCCGAGCAGCGCGCCCGCGTTGTTGACCAGCACATCCAGACGCGACACCTCGCCGCTGAAGCGCTCGGCGAACCGCCGCACGGCTTTAAGGTCACTGAGGTCGCAGAGGCCGACCTGAACCTCGCGATTGTCCGACCGCGCCATGATCTCCTGGCGAACACGCTCACCGCGCTTCTCGCCGCGGGCGAGGAGCCAGACGGCGGCACCGAGGCGCGCGAAGCCCTCGGCGGCGGCGAGCCCGAGTCCGGAGCTGGCACCGGTGACGAGCACTACCTTCCCGTCCAGCGATGGCAGGTCGGCGGGGCTCCACATCCCGCTGCGGATGCGATAGCCGACGCTCGTGTAGCCCGCAACCACGGTGCGGTCGAGGATCGTGTCGAGCAGCGAGTTGATCATCCGGTTCGTCTCGGGCAATCGCGCTGTTCGCACGGCGCGCTTGACGCCCCGGCTCGCCGTGTCGGCTTGCTCGCGTCGGCTAGGTTTGTGTCCCGTGCAAGTCCTTGTCACCGGTGCCAGCGGCTTCATCGGCGGGCGTCTCGCCCGCCGCCTTCGCGACCGCGGCGATGAGGTGCGCTGTCTGGTCCGCAGCCGCGACGCCGCTCGCGCCCGAGCGCTCCTCGACGAGGGCTTCGAGGTCCACGTGGGGGACGTTCTCCGTCCCGACTCGCTCTCGGGCGCTGGCCGCGGCGTCGATGTCGCCTACTACCTGGTGCACTCGATGGGCCGGGGCGGCGATGGCTCGGACTTCGCAGAGCGCGAGCGACGGGCGGCCGAGGGATTCGGGCGCATGGCCAGGCAGGAGAGCATTGACCGCGTCATATATTTGGGTGGCCTCGGTGACAATCCCCGCTCCGAGCACCTGCGAAGCCGCCACGAGACCGCCACACAGCTCGAGGCGCACGGCCCGCCGCTGACCTACTTCCGCGCGGGAATGGTCGTCGGCAGCGAAAGCGAGTCCTATCGCACCCTGCGCTACCTGGTCGAGCGTCTGCCCGCGATGATCGCTCCCGCCTGGCTCGCCACCAGAACCCAGCCGATCGGGATCGACGACGTGCTGTGCTACCTCTCGCAGGCGCCTCACCTCGAGGCCTCGACCGGCCGCGAGCTGCAGATCGGAGGCCCCGACGTGCTCACCTACGGTGAGATGCTTGACGTGATGGCACGCGCCCTCGGCAAGCGCCCGCGCCCGAAGATCCCGGTACCGTTCATAACGCCGTGGCTGTCCTCGCTGTGGATCGGTCTCGTCACGCCGGTCGACGCGCGCGTCGCGCGACCGCTGATCGAGGGACTCAGCACCGAGACCGTCGTCACCGAAAACTCCGCTCGCAGGCTCTTCGACATAAAGCCCACTCCGTTCGAGGCCACGTTGCGCGAGGCGCTCGCCGAGGACAAGAGTGTGCATTAACGAATTGCGGGCTGTCGACCACACGGAGACCGCTCACGCTGCGAGGTTAGCGGCCTTGCCGATCGCATCTCCGGCGAGCAACTCGACGCCTATCCTGCCCTCGCTCGAGGTGATCGCACGCTGCCTCGCCCGGCATACGGACCTGCGTACCGTCGGACTCAAGGACCTCACGCCACATTACGCCGAGACGCTGCGGCGCTGGCGCGCCAACTTCGAGGCGGCCAGCACACGCCTCGAAGAGCTCGATTACGACGAGCACTTTCGGCGGTTGGGGCGGATGTATCTCGCCTACTGCGAGGCTGGCTTCGCCGAGCGGCGGATCGGCGTTGTGCAGATGCACCTGGCCAAGCCGCAATGGCGCGAATACGCCGGTCTCGCCCACGCCCTTGAGGCGCCGCTGGCGGTGGCCCCTTAGGTGGTAGAGGCCCTGAAGTGGCCAAACCTGTGTTCCGTTAGGGGCGGAATGCCAGTTACTCGAGGCACCGTATCGGGATTCGCGATACTCCCGCTTCGCCTGCCAATGCGAGCGTCTCGTCACCTCGGTCGCGTCCCTGGAGTGCTGTAAATAGCTGCGGGTGCGGTCGAGGTGACGGCGTAGGTTCCCTCCAGTCCTGTCAAGACGAAGAAGGAGGCCTACGCCGTGAGAGTACCGTACCGCCGTCGGCGGAGATTGAAGATCAGATCGATGCGTTGTTGGCTGTGGGGGTTGGTGAGGATCCTCGGGAGTCCTTGTCGGCGCTCGCGAAGCTCGGCGCGAGGTTGATCATCCAGCGCGCTGTGGAGGATGAGTTCGACGCGTGGCTGGGTCGCGCTCGCTATGAGCGCCGGCCTGAGTATCAGCGCGGGCTGCGCAACTATGGGTCGGGTTGCGCAACGGGTTTCGCCCCCGCCGGGTGCAGACGGGCGAGGGGGAGATCCAGGTCGATATTCCGCAGGGCAGGGAGACCGCCGAGCCGTTCGTCTCGAAGCTGTTCCCGTGCAGCAGGAAGCTGTTGCGTACCGAGCCGCTGAGGGCGATGGTGATCGGCGCGTTCGTGCGCGGGCTGTCGATGCGGGATATCGAGTCGCTGTGCGAGAAGGCGGGGCTCGGGAAGCTCTCGAAGTCGACCGCGTCGCGTATCTGTGAGGAGCTGCGGGCGCGCTTTGAGCAGTTCAAGGCGCGCAGCCCGTATGAGGTTCAGCTGGCGGCGCTGTTCCTCGACGCCGTCTTCCTGCCGGTCCGCCCGGATGGGCCGAAGGAGGGGGTGCTGGTCGCCTGGGGATTCACCGAAGAGGGCGAGCGCGTACTGCTGTCGGTGATGTTGGGAATGCGTGAGTCGCATGAGGACTGGCTGGAGCTGGGGCGCGATTTGATCGCCCGCGGGCTCGGCGCGCCGCTTTTGATCGTCGCCGATGGCGCGCCGGGGCTGATCAAGGCTGTCGAGCAATGCTGGCCGGCCTCTGACCGCCAGCACTGCGCCGTGCATCGCGTGCGCAACCTGCTCGCGAAGCTGCCCGAGCGAGAGCGCGACCGGATTCGCGGGGCCTACTGGGAGGCACTCGATGACGCCACCAGCGAGACCGACGGAAAACACCGGCTACGGGCGCTCGTGGGCGAGCTCGATCGCGGTGGCTACACGGCCGCGGCAAAGTGCCTCGCCGATGACCTCGACGCGCTCGTCGTGCACCTGCGCTACCCGACCATTCACCGCCGCCGGTGGCGATCGACGAACCTGCTCGAGCGATCGCTAGCCGAGGTCAAGCGCCGCAGCAAGGTGATCGGCCGGTTCCCCGGCGAGAGCAGCTGCCTCACGCTCGTCTGGGCCGTGCTCGACCTCTACATCACCCACGCCAAGAACGGCGTCCGCTTCAGCCAGCTCGACCGCCAACGCCCACGCCGCATTAGATACACCGGCAGCGCACAAACAAGTGACAAGGACGTGACCGCCGCCTAAACTGACCACCAACGGGAACCTGAGCCACGGCGAATTTACAGCAGCCCAGGGACGCGACCCAGGGCTCCGAAGCGCCAGACGCTCGCCAGTCGTTCATTGCACAAGCGCGGCGCCTGACCTGGCTACTGTCGCGATGAGAAGCTGGCAGGCGCGTCATCAGGGGCCCAACGTACCTAGGCCGGCCGTCATCGAGCGACGGTGGGTGCCCGACTCTCCAGCCCTGGACTCTCGCATGCCGCGAGCGCGAGCTTCGGCTAGCCGCCCGCCTCGGCTTCCGCGATCCGCCCCGCCTCGCCTCGCTTTTCGACCACGACATAACCGGGGTAGACCTCGACAGTTGACTCGACGGCTGCTTCCTCATGCCCTGGTAGCACGACGAACCGGCGCGGATGGGATCGCACGCGTGCGTACTCCCCGATCGAGAGGTCCAGTACCCCACCGCAATCCACGCGGACGCACTCGCATATGAAGGTGTCGGCCGACTCTCCGTTGCGTGGGCGCTGATACTCGATCCTGTCGTTTATGCGCCGTGCCAGGGCCTCGTTCTGCGCCATACGGCGCTTGCGCGGATCATCGCCTCCGGAGATCATTCCACAGCGCGGAAGCGCTATCGGTACTGATCGATGAGCTGGCGTGCCATCGACTTGCTTCGCCGCGCGGCTTGCGCATCGCCCTCGGCTGCTACGACGATCGAGCCCTGTATGAGGATGTGCCACGAGTGGGCGAACGAATCGGTGTCGCGTAGGCCCGCTTCATCGGCTAGGCGGCGTACGATCGCGCGGAGCTGCTCGAGATGCCGAACGCTGGCGCCGCCTGCGGGATGGTTAGGGCCGAGTTCGAGCAGTACCTTGATGAACGAGCCCGCCTCGAAGTCGTCGCGATGGAACCACTCGTCGAGTACATCGAAGATCGCGAGTAGTCGTTCCTCGGGGTTCGAGCCGCGACGCATGGCCCCGGCTTCAATGAGGTCCTTGGTCCAGCGCTGTTCGCGGAGGTCGAGGAACGCGAGCACGAGGTTGTCCTTGGAGGGGAAGTGCCGGTATAGCGTCGCGATCGCGACGCCCGCGTGCTCAGTCACCTCGTTGACCCCAACTGCTTGGACGCCGCGTCGCGAGAACAGCTCGTAGGCGGCATCCAGGATCCGCTCGCGGGCGCTGACCCCCGTCTCGGCCGGTTGGCGGTCGGTTTCAAGCATGCCTTGGAAAGGTACCACAGTTCTGTTTGTGATAGAAAGAGTGCTCTCTCTCGTCTCGTAAAGACGTTCGATGAAGAGCATTTCACCTAAAGGAGGATCCTATGGGGTCAGCGGACCTTACAAAGAGCCGCGCCTCTAGCGTCGTAGTGAGCCCCCGCGAGCAAGGGCCGCCGGGGTCGGCCCGTCGCCACAGCATCAACCCGCCCGTCGGCGCACTGGTTGCCGATTCGCCCACGATACGCTCGGAGGCCGTCGCGCCCTCGCCGGTGTACCCCCGCGAAGAGGCGTTGTCGTGGTGGGGACTCGATGACGAGTCGCAAATGTGGTGGAACCGTCTGCATAGGACGGGCCCGATACGTTCCCGGGCGATCGCCGAGCTGCACGAGCGCTTGCGGTCGAGGGTCTGCTCGCGGAGATCGCTGAGGTTCTCGCACGCGCCCATGACGAGGACGCCGCCGCCTACGACGAGCAGGCCACAGCCGAACTCGAGGTTGACGAGCACGTGGCCGCCGCTGCGCGCGAGCGCGCCCAAGCGGCCGAGGCACGCGCCCGCGGCCACCAGCAGGACGCGGAGGCGCTCACGAGCGAGCATGCTTCCAACGCTGAGTGCCACGCGGCGCTCGGCGAAGCCGCGCGCGAGCGCGCACGGGCACATGAGCAGGACGTGCTCGCCCAGCAGGCACGCTCACGCGCGCAAGACGCTCTCGGCGTGGAAGCGGAGGTGGAGAATACGCGCGCTGAGATGCACGACGCGTGGGAGCAGATGCATACCCAGCGTGCTCGCGCGCACGAGCACAGCAGCGGTGAGCACCGGGAGCAGGCTGCCGCGGCGACCCGCTCGGCCGAGGTACTCGAGGAGCGCTCACGCGCCCTGGCGCACCGTGTCGAGGCTGCCGAGCGCCGCGTCGATGCCGAGCGCGAGCGTCGAAAGGAGCTCGACGCCCAGGAGGTCGGCCGAAGCCGCGACGAGACTATGGCACGCGACGCCACCGACGAGCGTATCCGCGCTCGGCTGGAGCGCCGCCGAGCGCGCGAACGCGGCGGTCTGAAGCGCTACCGTCCCGGGCCGGGCCGCTCCCCCGCCACACGCGTCCCCGCGGCTGGCGTCGACGTACCCGAGCAAGCCTTCGACAGCGAGATCCAGGCAATCACACGGGCCCTGGATGAGCACGCGGGGCGAAGACGGCATCAGTCGTGCCGAGGGCCCGCGGTGACGGAGCCAAGCCCTCTTGCGTTGCAGACCAAGATCGGCTCTAACAACCGCTCGCACTGAGCCAGAGCGCAGACACCCCCTGCGTAGGCGGGATCGTGGCCCTTGGTCCGCCGTCGGGCGCGTCAGGATTGACGCCCGCGATGAGGCTCAGCAGGCACGCTAAGAACGCGATGCGGCTCTACAGGATCAGCGTCGATGACGTGGCGCACGGTCGCCAACCCCTCCAGCCGGGAGCTGGATGAACGCGGCAACCTTCGGCTTACAGGCGAGACAGGCGATGGCCGTCCTATTCTTGTCGTTGTGGCCGGGAACGAGCCCGGATTTGTGATCACAGTCTTTCTTCGGAGCTGACATGCGAGCCGACTACGACACCAGCGCGAACGCGATCTCGATCACGATCGTCGATACTCAGACTGCCGAGCACAGCGACGAGGTTCATCCACGGGCGATCGTCGCCCTCTCCGCGGGCCGGCCCGTCGAGGTGCAGTTGCTCTATCCAGACATGGGGATCGCAGAGCCGCTCGCGGCAGTGGCCGATCGCTACGACCTCGACCGCGAAGCGCTCGAGGCAGCGGCACAGTCGGCGCTCGCCGCCCCCAACCGGGTTGTCTCAGTCGAAGTAGCCGCTGCATCGCCAGCGTGAGCCGCGCTGCTCCTTCCCTCGAAGCACGGCTTGGCCGCTGTGGAGCAGCCTGGCCGGCGCAGTCATCGACTCACCGCTCTCACTGACCGCTGGCCAGGAGCGCACTCTTACCGCGGCCGAGCGCAGCGCCGAACTGCCGCAGCCGCGCGGCGTCCTTCGCTGCGAGCCGGGACTCCCCGAGAACCTCCATCCGACGCGCTATGAAACCCTCAACCAACCTCGCCTGACTCGCGCCAAACTCGCGCCAGTCCTACCGCGGATCGTGCGGCTTCAGGCGGCTAGCAGCGGTCTCGCGGAACCAGACAACGCTAGCGACCAACCCACCGCATCCCGCTCAACCGTGCGGAAAACCGTATAGGAAAGCCAAAAAACAGAGGCGGGGGACCCAGGAATCGAACCTGGCGTTGCGGTTTTGGAGACCACAGTAAATCCTCATTTCAGCCAGCGTTTATGGGCGCCAGCAGAGCCGAGTGACCGCAGAAGTGACCGAAACCAGCGCGACATGCGAGAACCGGTCGGACTGCTCGCGGGCAAGCGCCAAGCGTTCTACCGACCTCGAAGGAGACCGACGAGTTAGGACCACCTCGCGCAAGGAACCGGTCTGCGAGCATGCTGCCCGCGGCGCCCCCAAGGACGCCTGCTTACGGTGCGCGAAGCGCAAGTGCGCTTCGCTGCGCCTCAGACCCGGTCCTCGTCCAGAGCGCAACTTCTGGTTGGCGACTGGCGAAACGCCCGCTCGAGCGGTCAAAGCAGCAGCCAGGGGTTCCGCGGTCATCGCTGGGAGTGCGTGCTCGGCGCAGGCAGGGCGAGTGTACGCCCGCTGCTACCTACAGCGGGCGCACAAGGCTCCACTAGCTTGGTCAGTCGATCGTGATGCTCTCGCGCTGTTGGCTTCGCCCGTGTGTGAGCTTCAGCGTGTAGATCCCCCTTGTGAGCTTGTAGCGAGGGCTCAGCAGCAGCCGGCTACGGTTGCCAGACTCAAGCGCCGATCCGGTGGCGTACACGACGTTCCCGCGCGTGAGCACTGCGCTGATCATCGCTCCTTGGCTCGTGAATTTGACCGGGCCCGTGACGAGCTTGGTCGTGCATTGCTTGACGGTCTTCTTGTGCTTGCCCTTTCCTGTCGTAACCGGTGCGCAGGTGACGAGCTCGATCTGTCCAGCAGGCCCCTGCGATCCCGCCGGCCCTGTCGCACCCGCCGGGCCTGTCGCTCCGGTGGGACCCGTCGCACCGGTGGAACCCGTCGCCCCTGTGGGTCCGGTAGGCCCGGTGGGTCCGGCTGGGCCTACCTGGACGGCGAATAGCGTGTTCGAGTCGGGACCGGCGGCGTAGGCGTCAACGTCGCCGTGGGAGTCGGTGATCGTCCAGTTCGCGTAGTAGCGCCCCGCTGTCAGCGCCGGCACAGCCACTTCCGCAAACGGCCCCGTGGCGTCGATGGTCAGCGTCATGTTCTGGCTGAACACCGGTGCTCCGCCAGCGTGCGGCGTGATCGCTAGATTGACGGACGCCACCTGGCTAAGCACCTCCGATGTCGTGCCGGTGCCGAACAGGTCGCCGTAGGCGATAAACGCACCGTCGAGCGAGGCGTCGGCGGTCGGAATCGTATTCCCGATCGTCGGCAGGTCGAGGACCGTGCTGCCGCCGCTGAGGTCGTCGAACTCGTTCGGCGGGAAGCCGTTCAGCGCCTCGCTCGGGATCGCGCCGGCCGACGAGCACAACTCCTGCTGGCCCCCGGCGCTGACGCCGAGTGCCTTCCCCGCCTGACAGTTGCCCGAGACGACGCCCGAGGAACCGACCTGCGCCTGGAGCGTGCCGATGCTCAACGTGCTCAGCGTGCGGGTGATACCGGACTCGGTCAGCTTGACCTGCTGCCCAGCGGCGAGGCCGCTCAGGACCGCCTGCCCGGAGTCGTCCACATAGCCGCCCGTGGTCGTCTGCGCGACGGATGAGAGCTGGGCCATGCTGGTGCCGTTCGACACGGAGAACGTGCCGGAACCGAGGTTCTCGCAGGTCACTAGCCCGCTGACGAGATCGGCGGAGCACGTCGGCGCCCCGAATCCCTGGCTCTGGCCACCGCCGACGCCGGCCAGGCCGATGTCCGAGATGGTCGTCAACGTCGAGTTCGTCGCGTCGGCCGCCATGATCGTGCTCGTACCGAGCGCCTGAACGAGCTGGTTGTCGGTCAGCGTCTGACCGCCGAGCTCGCAGTCCCCGTTGGTCGTGTTGTAGGTGGTCGCCTGTGGGGCCGCCCCACCGATGGAGACCTGCTCCGAGTCGCACGGGTTGGTGACGTAGGACCCGTAGGGCAGCGCCACGGTCCCGCCGTTCGGGGAGATTGTGCTCTGCTCACCTAGGAAGGTCACCCCGTTGTTGACCGAGTAGGTGCCGTTCGGGGGGAGCACGCCCGATCCGGTGTACGTGACGTCCAGTTCATCTCCCGGTGCGCCGAAGGCGTCCGCCTGCGAGCCTACGCTCGGCGTCAGCGTGGCGCTCCACGCGCCGGTCGTCGAGTCGGCGGCTGCGCTGCCGCTAGCGACCGTCTGGAGGACCCCGTTCTGGTCGACGCGCTTGAGCATGACGTTGGCGGTGGCTCCCGTCACGTCCTCGCCGATGTTGCCGCTCACCGAGGGTGAGTACTCGGTCAGCATGACCGCCGGCAGCGGCTCGGTCGCCGACGCTGGCGCGCTTGCGGCCGTGACGATTACTCCCGATTCGTCGCTGGCGCTCACCACGCACACCAGCTGATGCCCGACGTCGGTGGCGGCCGGCGTGTAGGTGGTTGCGCTTGCCCCTTCCTCCACCTGCGTGCCGGAGGTCGAGTCCTGGTACCAGGTGTAGTCGGTGATCATCGGCGTTTCCGTCGATGTGTCCCCGAGCGTGATGCTGCTCGTGTCGCACGTCAGCGTCTGGCCGACCTGCGCCACCCCGGTGACCGACGGGGTCCCGGTGATCGTCGCTTCGGCGGATGCCGCCGACGGCGCGACCATCGCGACGGCACAGACAATGAGCGGTAGACGTGCCCTCGGCGAGGACCAGCGACCTTGCATATGCTCCTCCAGTTGGGGTTGGCTGCGGTGATCCGCGATCGGACCACCGCATCTCATGGCACGGGTATGAAGCTCACGACGGATGGTGGCAATGTGCCTGCGGCACACGCCTCCCCAGCCGTGTCACGGGGAACGACCGCCGGGTTCAGCAACTTGGTGAGGTCGACACGCGCGAGCCAGGTCGCGCCCTCGTTGCCGAACAGGCCGATCGCGTCGCCGCTGTTCGGGCTCTGGTAGGCCGCGACGGTGTGCGGGTCATCGCCCTCGACCCAGATGTTTCCGTCGGGGGTGTTCGGGATGGAGCAGGTGACCCATTCGCGCATCGCCGGGGTCCCTTTGCCGGAACTCGTAGGGAGAGCCAGCGCGGTCAGCGCGTTGCCTCCGAACTCGCCCGTCACAACGCCGATGTGGGTTCCCTGTGCCACCGCGATCCCAGTCGCCCCGGCCGAGAGGGATGATTCTGCCAGTGTCTGGTTCTGGGAGGGGGCGGTCCAGGTGCCGGCGGTCGCTCCCGATGACGCCGAGGAGAACCTCGCCTCCGTCAGATCGGTGACGAACACGCTGGAGGGATCGGCGCCCTCCGCAGGAGCCAGGGCGATCCCGGTGGAGCAATCCTCAGCGCCGGAGTCGAGCTCCCCGCCACCGGTGGCGTTCTCGTAGAACACGGGGCTGTCGGGATTCGATACGTCGGCGATCTCGAAGTCGCCGTTCTCGGCCGGCGATAGCAGGAAGCCGCGGATCGGATCGATCAGCGGGTCCTCCGAGATAGCGCCGGAGGGCGAGTCGAACGGGCTGCCGAAGATGTCGGTGCCCAGATCGAGGAATTCGAAGGCGGGCGACCCCGCGTTGCTGAGCCCGATCACGGCGCTGTTGTGGATCGCGTCGATCGCGACCCCGCAGTTCGTGCAGTCACCACCGGAGAAACCAATCACCGAGGTCCCGCCGCTGTGGAGGGTCGCGGCGAGCGTGGTCCCCTTCAGGACATACACTTCGTTGTCGTTCGCCGTGCAGACCGCCAAGCCGGTAAGCGGATTCGCTGCGCACGAGTTCACCGCGCTCAGCGTCGGCACCTTCGTCGGGGCGATGCTCGACCCCTCCACGTTGACGACCGAGACGCCCGTGTCGAATGCCTGCGAGGACCAGTTCCCCTTCGGGACGTAGGAGATGACGTTCATGCCCTTGGTGAGCACCATCAGCGAGCTCGACGGCGAGCACGAGCCGGGGGGCACACTACTCCAGACGAACGTCTCGACGGAATCGGCGGGAAGCTTGAATTCGAAGCTCTGACCGTCCCACTCGACGTTGAACGACTGCGCTTCAGATGATTCTTTGGTGGTTTTGGTGGTGTTGAGGACCAACAGCACGATCTGGCCGTTCGTGTTCTTGAACGCCACGCTGTGCAAGTTGCCGCTGTTGCTGGAGGCGATCCGAGTTGCGCCCGGTTGGACGAATTTGCTGACCTGAGCCAAGACGTAGTAGCCGACCTGGTAGGTGACCCGCCCGAAGGCAGCAGTGCCGAAATGCGGTGCGTTGCCGTTGTTGACCTGAACCAATGGCAGGCACGGATTCGCGTCGTTGCTCTCACAACCGTGCACCGGATTGTCGTTGATTGATGGCCCGTCGTTCTGGTCGAGTGCCAGGTTCCAGAACATCGCGTTCTTCGAGCCGTCGCGGATGGCCTCGATTACGTCGTGCTGGGTGTTGTACCGCAGGTCTTCGCCGAAGTAACCCAGCTCCTTGCCCTGGGGCGAGCACTCGGTCTCGTAGATCGGCTCGGTCGGGAACTGGAGGTAGAACGACTCTGCTGCATCGGGGGTGTCCTTGTAGCAGTGGAAGCTGATGCCCCCGAACGGGGTCGAAGAGTTCAGCAGCTGCTGGGCATACGGCCAGTCCGGCCAGTTGTCCTCCAGGCCGATGACCTGCATGGTCAGACCCCTGTGGCGGAGCACGGAACCGGCGTCCGCGGCGACGGCGATCTGCTGAGCCGCGCACATCGCCATGCTTGGCAGAGACGTGTTGGGGTCCGAGGGCTCGTTGTCGACCGTCAGCGCCGATATCGGGATGGCCGGGCTCAGATGGGCATACGCGGAGACGAACTTAGCCAGATACTGCGCGTATTCACCCTCGTGCGCCTGCGCCAGCCAGCCGCCGTCGTACCCGCCGTTCCACGAGGTCGTCTGTCCGGAGCATTCCGGCGGCGCTGTCCCCGTCTTCATCCACGTTGGCGCCGTCCACGGCGTGGCGATGATCTGGACGTTCGGATTGATCGCCAGTATCTGCTGGAGCACGGGAATCAGGTACGTCGTGTCCTGTGAGCTCAGAAAAGAGCCGGGTTGCGAACCCTCGGTGTAGTTGTTGCTGGCTTCGCATTTGTCGGTCTGGGCGGTCGTTTGCCCCGCGCACGCCAGCGAATACGTGCCCTGTGAGTAGTCGTTCCCGCCGATCGGGATGCGGAGATAGCTCAGCCCGATCCCGCTCGTCGGGGAGAACAGCTGCTTCAGCAGGGCAGTGCGGGCCGCCGATCCCATGTCCATCGTCAACACGAATGCCGAGGAGTCGGTCAACGTCCCGCCGAAGCCCGACATCTTCTGGAAGCCGATGTTGTCGTTCACACTGATCGCCGGCAGCGCCGGGTTCACCACCCCGGTGGAGAAGGTCTTCGACGGCCCCGGGGTCAGCGACGGGCCAGTCGGCGTCGGCGGGGTCCCAGAGGTCCCCCAGTCCTGCACGGCGATGCCGGTGGCGAAGCCCGGCGCCGCACAGACCAAGCTCAGCGCCGCGAGGCATAGCAGGCTGACAGCCAGCTGCCGCCTCGCCCGCGCACGACGGCGCACGCGGCACGGCGTCGCGTCACTGTTCTCAACGCCAGAAACCTCAGCTTCGATCACGATCGCGCCCCATAAGTTATCGCTGCTGCTGGTCATGGGACCGAAGCACTAGGGAAGGCCACCGCAGTAGCTCGGCGCAAAGAGATGGTCGCATAGTTGCTTCACGCGTCCAAACAGCGGCACGTTCGCGGGAAGTTCAATCACCTTTGAAAGGGCTAGGGCCTCCGCAAGGTATCCCCAGGTGTTCGGATGGAATGATTGCGAGCAGATTTTATCGTAGGGGTCTGTTTTTCCTGCCGCGTAGTCAAACGGACAGTTGTTAGCCAAGAGGACGTCGCGGTACTGGAGATCGTTGAAGTACGGATCGCTCTGCCCGCAGACCGCATGTCCTTCGAATATGGGTCGACTGTCGAAGAACTCGACTTCACCTGGACCCGAGTAGTCCGCGGCGAGTTCTTCCATCGCTTTGTCCACCCGATCGGCGGCGTCGTTCAGGTATCGTTGCCTCTGCGCCGTAAGCCCGTTGCAGCCGTTGTCGTAGCCGCCTTCTGGGAACAGATGCGGGTAACCGAGTAGGATGACGTGGGCCCCATTGGTCTTCGCGATGATGGGTTCGATCAGCTTCGCTTTGAGTTCTTCCATGACTTCTTTGAGTTTTCCGAGTTCTGTTTCGATCTTGGTCTTACATTTCTGATCGTCGGTGGGATGTTTGGGCAGGTCGAGGCATTCTGCTAGCACACCCGTGAAGTTCAGGCTGTCACCGCTCGCGCTGACCAGCACCTCGGTATCGGCGGAGCTCAGCACATTCAGCTGGGAGAGCTCCCCGTTGCTTCCTTTCGCTATTGCGTCGATGCTCGCGCTGCTGCAGGCAACAAATTCCTGTTCGGGCGCACCGAGCAGGATGCCGGCGGCCACGGGCGAGCGGTGACAGTGGTCTGTCGCGCTCGCGCTGTCGCTGTTAAATCCGCTGCGGACGTGTTGCGGATAGCGGCTGCCCCCCTTCTCCCCGCCATAGTAGTCGACTGGTACATGTGAGCTGTCTTCGCTCCAGCTGCCCTCGCCGGAGGCGTAGGAGTCGCCGAGGACGGCGATTTGCACAGGTCGTCCTCCCTGCATCTGCTGGAGCTTATGTGTGACGATGCGGGATGCCTCCATGTCCCAGCCGGCCCCCAGCACCCCGTAGCTCTCGCGCTTGTAGAACTCCCGAGCATGTTCGTCATCCTGTTCGTTGATGCCCCCGTCGGACTCGGTGCCGTTGATCGGCCACCACGACCAGCTCAGTTCGTTGTTGTTCACGTATTGGACCACGCACGTCAGCCATTCACCTGGATGTGGCGTAGAGTTCGACTGCGGCGGGCAGGGTTCGTCTTCGACTTCGGGCACAGACGCGCCGAGCTCGCCGATCCAGACGGGCCCGGAGCTGCCAGGCAAGCCGCCCCATTTCCACGGCGGCGGTCCGTAGTTCGGGTATTGATGCGCCGAGTAGACCACGCGATTGGGAACGTCGAGTGCAAGCTTCGCCTTGACGACGTTTTCGAAGTCCGTCGCGTATTTCGTCCCCTCGACGAAGATGAGCAGCCGCGGGTCTCGACGCAGAATCGCGTTTCCTGCAGCCGTAGCCGCGCACGGCCAGTCCGACGTCGTCGCGGCGAGTTTCAGGAAGGCGCATTCGTGTACCCAGTGTTCCGGCCAGACCGGGTTGCAGCCCGACCCGCCGCAGGAGGCGTACGGGGTCTGTGCCGGCTCGTTTCGCAGGTCCGCGCCGACCACGAGCGGGTTGTGGCTGAACGTCGCGACCATTTCTTCCCAGTCGCGAATCCACCTGGCGGTGCGCGCGAGGTGGTTCGCGTCGAACCCGTAGATGTCGTCCCAGTATTGGCCGCCCCACCAGATCCCGTCGAGATCGGCTTTCTTTCCTCCCTCGGGAGTCAGTTCCACGGGCTCGAACGCGGCATCGGTCCCGTGATTGTCGAGGATCACCATCAGGCCGGCGTTGGAGAGCGCACCGACGGTCGCTTCGAAGATCTTGCGCGCGGTCTCTCCGGTACCGACGAGATCGCTGTTCATCGCGAGCACCTCGGGCGGAATACACGGCTGCCATTGTTCCGGAGCCACGCGGGGCGCGGGTGCCCCTCCCGGACAGACGTGCGGATTGAGCTCGAACATCGCGTTCGACCACGGCAGCCGCACCGAGTTGAAGCCGAGCGCCCTGATCTTTTCGGCGATCTGCGACAGCGAGAGGCATTGGAGGCCCCCTACGACGAAGTCAGCCTCCTCGGCGCCGTACCAGTTCACGCTCGCGAGCCTCAGCTTCTTTTCACCACCGCCGCCGACGATGCTAGATCCGGACGCCGATAGGCCGTAGCGTTCTAGTTCGCCACGCGTCGGAACCATCGCTCCACCCCCGCGCGGCGGTTCGATCGGCAGTCCTTCTTGCGTGCAGCCTCCGTCCGTGGTGTACTTGCTGCTCGGGATCGTGATGTTGCTCGCCAGGTCCGCAGCCGTCATCGACGTGATCGTGGCGGCGTCGCCGTGCGTGCCCATCGCGACGACGGGAAAACGCTCGGTTGCGGTGAAGCGCGTCTCTCCCTTGAGAGCGAGCGCGGCAGCGAAGCTCGTCACCGGGGTGGCGAACGTACCCGCGGGCGACGCGACTACCGTTCCGATGTAATGCGCACCCTCAGCGGTGTCGAGATAGATGTCGACCTTCTCGCCCGGCAGCCAGCCGGCGCCGGTAGCGACGTATTCTCGAGACTCCGGATGTATCGTGAGGGACATGCTCGGCGGCTTGCTTTCTGGAGCCCCTTCGATGACCGGCATCTCGAGGCGCGGGTGTCCTTCGATCAGGGCAGTCACGGCGTAGTAGCTTCCTTCTCGCGCAAATAGGTAGGCATTTGTCGCTTCGGCCGAGAGCCTCGTCACGCTCACGCTCGAGTATGGCTGTTCGAGCACGCCGTCCGGCGATTCGCCGAACGGCGTGTCGAGATTCGGAGTCGCGAAGACCTCGTATCCTTCCGCGTTGGGTACCGGTTCCCATTCCAGATGCACGAGGTTGGATATCCCGCTATCTGGCGCTTTGAGACTGTAAAGCGGGGGTGGTTCGACCGCTTCGATTCCAGCCCCTGGCTCCACTTTTTCGCCTACAAACGCGGCGCTCGATAGCGCAGGATTGAAGGCCGCTTCGCTGAATCCGTCGGGGATAAGAATGTCTTGCGGGGCGTAGACTGTCTGACCGGGAGCCAGTTCGCTCACGGTGACGCTGTACTGCTGCTGGGGCTGGAAGATGAAGTGTTCGTGCGTGTTCGCGTCGAGTTCGATCGCCACGTTGTACAGCGGGACGTCGGCCTTGTTCGTGACCCCGATGTGGACGTGGTAGGGGATGCCTTCTTCGAGGAGGCCTTCGTCGGCCTGTACTTTCAGGGACAGCGCGTTCGATCCCCATATGTGCAGCGGCGTAGCAAGCTCGGCCTCCAGGTTGATCGCTGCGCCGAATGGCTGCAGCTTGCCCTGGTAGTTTGCTGACAGGTAGTATTCGCCGGGCTTGTCGCCGCGGACGACCCAGTTCGTCGTTGCGCTGCCGTCGCCGGGGATGTCGGGCACTGCTTGGGACTGTGTTTGGGGCTTTCCCGTCGGCGCCAGGCTCATCCCCGACGGTATGTTGAGCGTCGCCGTGCCGCCGGTCAGCTTGAAAGGTTCAGGCGACAGGTTCTGGACGACCATGCTGACGGTGAAGAACTGCTTGAGCACCGCCGCCTTGCCGCGCAGGATCAGCCACTGGATCAACGGGTGACCATCGATGATGTCCGGTACGATCACGAAACCGCCGCCCTCACACTCATAGGGCGAACAGCCTCCTCCTGCACCACCGAAGCCGCTATCGCCGACAAACTCACCATCGCTGTTGATATACCCAGCAAACGTTACAGGTGGCTGCGGTGATTCGATGAATGCGAGCTTGACTTCGAATTCATAGACGTTCTGGTTGGCGGGGTTGTGGGTGTCGATGCCCGCTTCTTCGATTTCCTTCAAGTCCATTTCGTGTGACTTGAGGATGCTGGTTGCGACTTCGCCGCTGGCCAGGGTGATGGTGGCTTTGCCTTCGCCGCCCGCCACAGTGACGTGACCGACAGCGGGCTGGAACCCGCTCATGTAAGCGTACACAGTGTCGGCGCCGTCGGGCAGTCCGGACAGTACGGCGGTGCCGTTGCTCGCTGTCGGCGCTTCGGTTCGCGTGCCGTTCGAGGCCACGTAGAGGACCTCGGCGCCGGCGATCGGGTGTGCGCCACTGTCAACGGTAGTGACGCTCACCTGATGCGTCGGCGCTGGCGCGACAGTGACGGTGAGCGACTGGCCGTCGCTTTCGAGGCCGCGGGAGACCGTGAGGGTGGCTTTGTAGGTCCCCGGCGCGCTGTAGGCATGGCTCGTGCTCTCGCCTTCGCCGCTCGACCCGTCGCCGAATTCCCAGCGGTACTTTTCGATTTCCGCGGGCGGAGTGCTGCCGCTGCCGTCGAACGTGACGGGCACGCCCACGGTCGCGTTGAGACCTTCGCCGGCGACGGCGTGCAGCGGGATCGCGGTGACCACGGCAGTGGGTTTGGAGTCGGCTGGAGCGCCTGCGCCGGCGGCGTTGCTCGCGGTCTCCTGAACCTCCAGCGTATGGCTGATGTCGCTCGATGTGGCCAGGTACGTCTGGTTCACCGCGCTCGCGATCGCAGAGCATTCCGTGCCCAAGCTGCTGCAGCGCAGCCACTGGTAGACGAAGTTCGTTGGTTCGTTAGTCCACGACCCGTGAGACTCGGCGAGCGTCTGTCCCTTTTCCGCGGTCCCCGTGACGGTCGGCACGGCCATGTTGACCGGCACCGCCGATTTGACGGTCGCGGTGGCGATCGATTCCGCCGGGGCGCCCGACCCTCCGGCGTTCGTCGCCGTCTCCTGGACCCGCAGCGTATGGCCAACATCACCGGAGACGGGAACGTAGGTCTGTT
The DNA here is from genome assembly GCA_963745375.1 of uncultured Solirubrobacteraceae bacterium. GTDB lineage: Bacteria > Actinomycetota > Thermoleophilia > Solirubrobacterales > Solirubrobacteraceae > Palsa-744. The sequence continues at coordinate 448,667 of CAVUXA010000008.1, forward strand.
CGGTCGCGTGCGAGATGGGGAGGCACGCTTCACCCAGGGAGTTGCACTGCAGCCACTGGAGTTCGTAGCGGGTCGGCGAGTTTTCCCAGGAGCCGTGGTGCTCGGTGAGCGCCTTGCCCTGCTGCGCAGTCCCGGTGATCTTCGGCGGGGTTTCGTCGACGGGTTCGTGCGGGAGGAGTTCCGCGGTCGCGGCGGAGATGGCCGGTTTGGCTTCTCCAATGTTGTTGATCGCCTTCTCTTCGACCTTGAGCCTGTGGCCGACGTCGCCTTCGAGCGGGACGTACGTCTGGCCCGTGGCGCCGGTGATTTCTTTGCATTCGGTGCCGGAGCTGCTGCACTGCAGCCACTGCAGCTTGTAGCTCGTAATCGGTTCGTTGGTCCAGTTGCCGTGTTCCTCGGTCAGGGTCTTGCCCTGCTGGGCGGTTCCCGAGATCTTCGGCGGGGTGATTGCTTCGGGCACGCCGACATAGATGTAGTGGTCGGCTTCGCTCGTCGCGCTGGTCCCGCCGGGCGTTGTCACCGTCACATCAACCTGACCGCCCGCGTGCGCCGGGCTTTCGGCCGTGATTTCGGTCGCCGTGTTCGTCGTGATCGTCGCGGAGGCGGCACCGAAGTGAACCGAGGTGGCACCTTCGAGGCTGGTGCCGATGATCGTCACGAAAGTGCCGCCGGCGGTGGTACCACTCGCTGGCGAGACTTTGGTCACCGCCGGCATTGGTGGTGCCGCGGTAAACCTAAGTTGTGAGCCGTGCGCGGTTCCAGAGCCATTGACGGCGACGAGCTCCACGCAATATTCGCTGCCTGCATTGAGTCCCGTCAGTTCGACCGAGACCTGGTGGAATACCGCGTCTGTGAAGCCGAGGGTCACAGGTGCAGTCGAATGCGCGGGCGCGTCGGCGAGACCTTCGCTCGCACACCATTCGGAGCTCCCCAGGTCATAGGCCACTTGGTATTGAGTCGTCTGGCCGGACGGGTTGACTTGGCCTTCGACCATCGCCGTCGTCGCGCCGGTTGCGAACGCGTTTGAGGTCGACGCGGCGGGGAAGCCAGCAAAGAACGTGATCTGCGAGCCGTGCGCGGCTCCAGAGCCATTGACGGTGACGAGCTCGACGCAATATTCGTTTCCCGCGCTGAGTCCAGTCAGTTCGACTGAGACCTGGTGGGACGTCGCATCCGTGAAGCCCAGCGTCACCGACGACGTCGACTGCGCCGGCGAACCTGCAAGGCCACTGCTCGTGCACCATTCAGAGCTCGCCAGATCGTAGGCGACGTGATATTCGGTCGTCTGGCCGGAAGGGTTGACCTGCCCTGTAACCGTCGCCGTCGTCACACCGGTCGCGAACGCGTTTGAGGTGGACGCGGCTGGGAGACCGGCGAAGAAGAATTCAGCAGAGCCATATCCCGTGCCTGAGCCATTGACGGCGATCAGTTCGGCGCAGTATTCGTTGCCTGCTCCGAGTCCAGTCAGTTCGACTGAGACCTGGTGGGACGTCGCATCCGTGAAGCCCAGCGTCACCGGCGACGTCGACTGCGCCGGCGAGCCCGCGAGGCCACTGCTCGTGCACCATTCAGAGCTGGCCAGATCGTAGGCGACGTGATATTCGGTCGTCTGGCCGGAAGGGTTGACCTGCCCTGTAACCGTCGCCGTCGTCGCACCGGTTGACTGCAGGCCAAACGCGAAGGCCGACGGTGCGCCCACCGTGAAAGACTGTGGGTATCCTTCTGAAGTGCCCGAGCCATTGACGGCGATGAGCTCGACGCAGTATTCGCTACCGCCTGTCAAGGCGATCAGTTCGACCAAGACTTGGTGGGACGTCGCATCCGTGAAGCCCAGCGTCACCGGCGACGTCGACTGCGCCGGCGAGCCCGCGAGGCCACTGCTCGTGCACCATTCAGAGCTGGCCAGATCGTAGGCGACGTGATATTCGGTCGTCTGGCCGGAAGGGTTGACCTGCCCTGTAACCGTCGCCGTCGTCGCACCGGTTGACTGCAGGCCAAACGCGAAGGCCGACGGTGCGCCGGCGGTGAAAGACTGCTGGAACCCCGCCGATGTGCCGGAGCCGTTGGCCGCGATGAGCTCCTCGCAGTATTCGCTGCCAGCCATCAGACCGGTCAGTTCCACCGAGACCTGGTGGTACGTCGCGTCCGTGAAGCCCAGCGTCACCGGTGCAGTTGTATGCGCCGGCGAGCTTACAAGCCCGCGGCTCGTGCACCATTCAGAGATCGCCAGGTCATATGCAACGTGATATTGGGTCGATTGGCCGGCGGGGTTGACCTCGCCTCCGACCGTCGTCGTCGTTTCGGTTGACTGTGGGCCAAATGCGAAGGCCGAAGGTGCCCCGGCAATGAAGGACCGCTGGAACCCCACCGATGCGCCGGAGGCGTTAGCCGCGATGAGCTCATCACAGTATTGGCTGCCAGCCGTCAGACCACTGAGGCCCACCGAGACGAGGTGAGACTTGGCCGCCGTGGAGCCAAGGGTCACCAGGGACGTTGCGTGGCCCGGTGAGCCTTTGGACCCATGGCTCGTGCACCATTCAGAGCTCGCCAGGTCATAGGCGATGTGGTATTGGGTCGATTGGCCGGCGGAATTGACTTCGCCTTCGACGAGCTCGTTTGTCGAGCCGATAGCGCGGGAGCCACGCGCTTCGACCGAGGGCACTCCTGCGGTGAAGGACGGCTGAAACGCGGTTGACGTGCCGGAGGCATTGGCCGCGATGAGCTCCTCACAGTATTCGCTGCCAGCCGTCAGACCACTGAGGCCCACCGAGACGGGGTGCGACTTGGCCGCCGTGGAGCCGAGAGGCAGGGGAGACGTAGCGTGCGTCGGTGACCCTTTCGAGCCACTGCTCGTACACCATTCAGAGCTAGCTAGGTCATAGGCGACGTGGTATTGCGTGGATTGGCTGGCGGGGTTGACTTGGCCGTTGACCAGCTCGGTCGTCGAGGCGATCGCGCGGGAGCCACGCCCTTCGACCGAGGGCGCCCCGGCGGTGAACGTCTGCGTGAACCCAGACGAGGTCCCAGAGGGGTTGGCCGCGACGAGCTCCTCGCAGTATTCGCTGCCACCCATCAGGCCACTGAGCCCCACTGAGACGCGGCGAAACTTCGGGGCCATGAAGCCAAGGGTCACCACCGACGTCGCGTGGCCCGGTGAGCCTTTGGACCCATGGCTCGTGCACCATTCAGAGCTCGCCAGGTCATAGGCGACATGGTATTGGGTCGATTGGCCGGCGGAATTGACCTCGCCTTCGACGAGCTCGTTCGTCGAGCCGATAGCGCGGGGGCCAAAGGCACTTACCGACGGCGTTCCCGCGGTGAAGAACCGCTGGGATCCTGCCGACGTGCCGGAGCCGTTGACCGCGATCAACTCGGCGCAATATGCGCTGCCCACCGTCAGGCCACCGAGGCCCACCAAGACCCCATGAAACCCGGGGGCGGTAGATCCGAGCGTCAAGGGGAACGTGGAGTGCTTCGGTGACCCTTCGGAGCCATCGCTCATGCACCATTCGGAACTCGCTAGGTCATATGCGACGTGGTATTGGGTCGATTCCCCGCCGGGGTCGACTAGGCCTTCGACCGACGCCGTGGTAGCACCGGTCGCGAACACGGATTCGATGAATGCCGAAGGGATCGACTCCTGAGCCGAGGCTGGCGCGGCAAGAGCCGAGCACGCAACCGCCAGCAGCAGAGCGACACACGTCAATCGAGCTCTCGTCGCGGTCACGGGGCAGGGCCTTTTTACCGTGAGAATCGACGTGCGAGAAGGCTTACCGGTCCAACCCACAAGTCCAAAGGGTAGTCCTGGTCCAAAGGGTGGTTCTCGGCCTGGGCGCTCGGCGGCAGGCCGCACCGTGACGCGCCTACCTGTTGGCCTAGTAGGTCAGCGAAACTCTTTTGGCTTCCCCCCACGCTGATCAAGGCCCCTTCTGATCGGAATCACGCGCGCTGCGTGACGCTATCAGGTCTTATGAATACGCGCATGGCGATCACAACCGCATCACAGGCAGCGTGGCAACAGACTGCGAGCCGGCTGCCGATCACCGGCCGCGCCGATCCTGCTAGGCGGGATAGCGTCACCTACCGGTCGCTGAGCGGTTCGTCGGCATAGTCAGACGGGAGTGTCTTGACTGGCTGCTGATTGCCAACCGGCGACACCTCCACCACATGCGCGCCGGCTCGCAGCAGCGACCGAACAGCGGCTTTTCCGATCGAAGTCCCGGCTCGGTTCTTGCATCCGAGCACGTTTGCGGAAGCGCAAAACCACAGCGCAACCGCTCCTCCCGTGGACAACCAGGAACACGGACACGCGTCAGCAGCGAGACCGCTGCATTGCGCCGAGTAAGCAGTTGTCTCGCTCTCCTGGGTCGACCCGCTTGGTCGTCGTCCTGAGCGGTAGCGCGGCGCCAGGCCCGCGACACGCTCGCCTAGCTGCGAAAGCAGCGGTCGGGGATACTCAACGGACGATGCCCGAGGAGTCCACGACCCCCGACCTGGTGGGGCTGGCGCGACGGCTGCGGGAGGCGTTCAATAGGGGCGAGTTCGATCTGGCGCTGACGTTCTATGCGCCCGACGCGGTGTTGGACACCTGACATGGAGTAAAAAGTCAAGGCCCTGCGCGGGTTGGCGCTGGGTGTCTCGAGCGTCGGGTGGCGGGCGTCCCTGGGCAGCGACGGTGGATCAGACTGACATTCGCGGGTTGGTGCCGCATGACTGGTGTCCGTCGGGGAGCTGCCTCGGTCTAGCGTCGCGGGTTCCCGGCACGCCGGTGTCGCATAGGTGTAGCGAGGGTTCTCCTTCTGGGAGGGTCCGCCCGCCACCCCACGCTCGAGCACGATCGTGTTCTTCAGCGAGTCCTGAGTGGCTGCTCGGTGGCGATCGCCCAGACGAACCCGGCGAGCTCGCGGGCACAGGCGACCACGATCTTCTGGTGTGGCTTGCCGCGGCCGGCCATCCTTGACCACCGTCGGTGCAGCCGTTGCTGGCAGCGCCACGCGTGCTCGAGGACCTGTGGGTCTTGTCCGCGTTGGCGGCGCGCAAGCTCATAGCCGACGGTTGGGCGCCGGCGGCCATTCCAGGCTGACTCGACGAGCAGCCGCCGGGCGTGCGCGGAGCCGGCCTTGGTGATCGAGCCCTGCCTTCGGCTCTCGCCGGAGGAGCGCTCAGAGGGGACCAGCCCGACGAAGCTCATGAACTGCTCGGCGGTCTTGAACCTGCTGAAGTCGCCGGCCTCGGCGACCAGCCCGATCGCTGTCAGCGTGTCGATCCCGCGCATGCAACGCAGCCGGCCGATCAGCTCGCGGTGCGGGCCCTCGCTGGCGAGACGGTCGAGCTCTCTCTCAAGCCCCTCGATGCGCCGGTCGACCTGGTCAACGGCGAACAGATAGTCATCAAACGCCTGCTGCTGGCCGGGCAGCGGGAACGCCTGGCGGCCGAGCCACGCGCGACGCGTGGGGCCCCAGCACGTCGTGGGCATCGTCCGCTCGTGGCGCAGGCAGAACTTCCCGAGCCGGTGACGGGCACGCATCCGATCCAGCCGCGCGTCCTCGCGGGCCCGGACGAGATCGCGCAGCGCCTCATGTTCCTCTGTCGGGATGAAGATCTCGGTCAAGAGTCCCGCCGCGTGCAGGCCCGCCAGGCGGCGAGCATCACGCTTGTCGGTCTTCACGCGATCCCCGGGACGCGAGGGCACGAGTCCCGGCGCCACGATCACGCTGTCGATCCCCGCGGCGACCAGCGCTCGGTGCAGCCCGAACCCGGTCGGCCCGGCCTCCTGGCAGACCCGCGCTCCCGGCCAGGCTCGGACCTCTCCCAACAGCTGCTCGTGGTCATAGCCAAGCATTCTCTCGCGCAGCAGCTCACCATCACGCACCGCCGCAAGCCTCACCGACGACTTGTGCACGTCCAACCCCACCACGACCGTCCTGCGATCCTCTGACATGGTCGGCGACCTCCGTATGTGGCTCGGCCAGGCTCTGCCCGGCAACCCACGCAAGATGCGCAGGCCGCCGACCACCTTCACCGAGCGCCCGGACTACCCGGCCACTCCATCCTGTCTAGCCGATGGGCCTTGAGGAGCTGAAAGGCCACGCGGCGATCCGCCAGGGGTGGGTTGACGCGCTCAGCGCCTACGCGGCGTTCAACCTGCCGGAGGGGGGTAGGACTGACCTCGGCAACGGCGTCATCTTGACCGTGCTCGTTGTGAAGGGTCTCCTGTCCGACACCGGCGGCGATCTGAACATGCGATATGCGCAGGTCAACGAGTGGCGCGACGGGCTTGATCGCCAGAGAAACGCTGTACACCCACCTCGACGAGGCCCGTGCTGCCGCCGAACGCCTCGCCGAAGAACGGGGGTAGGCGGTGTCGCAGGAGAGCTCATGACGCCGTGGGCGTCACCCTCGACGGATGAAATGGGCGAGACTTGGCGTTGAGGCCCGGGAGATGAGCGCTTATTTCTAAGCAGAACGCGTCGGTCGTGGGCCAACCGTTGCGATATCGCCCGCGAACGCTCCGAGGCAATCTAGAGCACAAACGACCACGAACCTATGCGAGCGTCCGGGGTCGATGGTGAAGCGGTCGATGGCTAACGATGTCGTCGGCGCCAGTGGCCGCGTGTGAATCCGTGGGCCGCGAGGCTAGCGGCAGCGAGGTCAGCTCGATTCGTTTTGGCCGGTACTCCTATGTGCCCAGCGCAAGCTGCAAGTATTGCGGTGTGGACGTCTGTCCGTTTGCCGTCACCGTCACGTAGGGTTTGTGGGGGCCATCAACCATGCGCAGACCACCCGAGGGCACTTCGATCGCGAGCAAGGTTTCACTCCAGCTCGGGCTCCCCGGTATGGTCTCGGCCGCTCCCGGCTTGTAGTAGGGGACCTTATCGAGAAGTACCGCAGATACGCCCGGTAGCGTCGCACTGGCAGAGAGATGCATCGGCGGCTCCATCAAGTTCGGCACCGTCTGTGGCCCGCCGTCAGACACCCATTCTCCGCCCGAAGCGTCGACGAGTATCACGTAACATTGGTCTCCCGCCTGCGTGCCAAAACCGGTCCCACTGATAGTAATCACGTCGGTAGGCTCCCCGAGACATTCGGCGACCGCCTGCCCGGTGGGGAGCGGTGGTCCACCGCTCGGTGCCCCCTCGTGAGTGGCGACGTTTGTACCGGGATTGTAGAGATAGGCGATTTGAGGCGATGGCTGAATGAAGGGCAAGGGCACGATTTTCTTGAGAATCGCCCACCAGTCCTTTATTGCTTCCACGATTGGACTTGTTTTCCATCGATACATGTAGTGAGCCTCCCGTCTCCCGTTATGGGCCGTAGATCAAGGCGTCGCCGATCTTATTGCGGACTGTACACGCTTCGGACCAGGAGTGCTCGCCCCATGGGTGGTTGGTGTCGGCGCAAGTAGGCGCTCCGCTCTACTGCCACACTTCATATGAGTTCCACCGCAGGGTTGTGAGAATCTTGTCCGCCGTGGTCGGATTGAGTGACAGCGTTTCTCGCGCTTTCCATCGTTCGCCCGTGCTGCGCGCAATGCCGCATTCGGCGATAAGACAGACACCGGAAGGCGTCGAACTCCGCTTCCCGCCACGCTACCGCTTTCGCACGCTAAGCAGGTGCCTTCAAGAGCTTGCGCGAAGCTATCGCTCAGGACGGAGGCTGTCGCGTAAACGTGGGGTCGTCCGGTGGGTTTAAGACTATTTTGTGATGCCCCAGAACTTTATTGCTGTTGATCGTGAGCAGGCGTTCTTGTTGGCCCCGGATGTGCGGGATTGGCTGCCAGAGGGTCATCTTGCATGGTTTGTGCTCGATGCGGTAGCTGAGATGGACCTGTCGGCTTTCTACGCGGCGTATCGCCGTGATGGGTGGGGTCGCCCGGCGTATGACCCGGCGATGATGGTCGCTCTGTTGCTGTATGCGTATGCGCGCGCTGAGCGCTCCTCGCGCGGGATCGAGCGCCGCTGCGTGGAGGATGTCGCCTACCGCGTGATCACTGCCAACCAGGTGCCCGATCACGCGACGATCGCTCGGTTTCGCCGCGATCATGAGGATGCGATCGCGGACTTGTTCTGCGAGGTGCTGGCGCTGTGCGCAAAGGCCGGCCTCGTCAACGTCGGCGTGATCGCGGTCGATGGCACCAAGCTGCACGCCAATGCCTCAGACCGCTGCAACCTCACCTACGAGCAGATCGCGCGGGAGCTGCTCGAGCAAGCTGAGGAGATAGATCGTGGCGAGGATGAGCGCTTCGGCGAGGCGCGCGGCGATGAGCTGCCGCCCGAGCTGCGCGTCAGCGGTGATCGCCGCAAACGCCTCGCGGCCGCACGACGGCTACTTGACGACGAGCGCGAAGCCGAAGCCGAGCAGGTGCCGCGTGAGCGGATCGCGCGGCTGAAGCAGGGTGAGCGTCGTCTGCGCGAGGAGTGGGAACTCGACGAGCGTGTCAACGCCGAGTACGAGCGCTGGCGCGAGCGCGGGATCAGCGCCGACGGTAGGCGGTTCGGCGGCCGAGACCCAGACCCCTACCGGCACCCTGAGAGCCCGCAAGGAATCGCGAACAGCACCGATCCGGGTTCGCGCAAGGTGAAGACCCCTCGCGGGTACATGCAGGGTTATAACGCCCAGGCCGTCACGACGGCTGAGCAGATCGTCGTCGCGGCCGAGGTGACAGTCACTTCTTCAGATTCCACGCATCTGGCGCCGATGATCACCGCCGCGTGCGAGGAGCTCCACGCCGTCGATATCAAGCCGCCCGAGGTCGTCGTCGCCGACGCCGGCTACTGGAACGGTGCTCACATCGAGCATCTCGTTAGCCAGGGCATCCAGACGCTCGTCTGCCCCGAGGCGCTCAAGCGCGAGACTCCGAGACCTGGACGCGACCAGGGTCTCTATGCGTTCATGCGCCGCGTTCTGGAAAGCGAGGCCGGCCACGCGCTCTATAAGCAACGACAAGTGATGATCGAGCCGGTCTTCGCACACATCAAGCACAACCGCCGCGCCGACCGATTCCAACGCCGCGGCAGAGCCGCCTGCCGCTCAGAGTGGCGACTGATAACCGCCACCCACAACCTCCTCAAGCTCCACCGCCACCAAACAGCGCCCGCAGCCGCCTGAAACGGCCCCCCGCGCCCGATCATCGACGATTCACCGCGGGCCATCGCCACCACAGAGCGATCGACCCCACCAACTCGCCAGACATTACGCGACAGCCTCCGTCCCAGGCAGAAGCGTGATGGACCGTGGCGGGACGCTCGTGACAGGGTCCCCGTGATGTGATCCAGGTGTTGTGCGTGTCTGTCATGTCCCGCTGGTGGGATGAGAGGATGGACACGATTATGCAGCGACGTAGGCACACGCCGGAGCAGGCAGTCCGCAAGGTCCGTGAGGGCGAACGGCTGCTAAACGAGGGGCAGGAGCTTGTTGAGGTGCTGCGGCATCTCAAGATCACCGAGGCGACGTTCAACCGGTGGCGGGCGCAGTACGGCGGGATGAAGGCAGACGAGGCCAAGCGGCTGAAGAGTCTTGAGGTGGAGAACCAGCGGTTGAAGAAGCTGGTGGCTGAGCAGGCGCTGGACATTGACATGCTCAAGGAGTTGGCGGAGGGAAACTTTTGACCCCGGAACGCAGACGCCGTGCCGTGGCTCGGCTGGAGCAGCGTTTCGGGGTTTCCCAACGCCGTGCGTGCCGTGTTGCCGGCCAGCACCGCTCCACTCAGCGCAAACCACCACCGCTCCCGCGTCCGGCGGATGAGCGGCTCGCTTGCCGGCTGCGGGAGATCGCTGGCGAGCATCCACGGTGGGGGTGGAAGACCGCTCATCAGATTCTGCTGCGGGAGGGTTGGACGATCAACCGCAAGCGAACACGCCGCATCTGGCGCGAGGAGGGCCTTCGCCGGCCCGTCAAGACACGAAAGCGTCGTCGACTGCCCGGTGGGTCCAAACAGCGTCTACGAGCGAGCAGGCCGAACGAGGTGTGGGCGATCGACTTCCAGTTCGACGAGACCTCAGACCGGCGCAGGATCAAGCTGTGCAACATCGTCGATGAGTACACCCGCGAGGCGCTCGCGATCCGCGTCGGGCGATCTTGCACCGCCGATGACGTTGTGGAAGTCATCGCGGGTCTCATTACCGAACGCGGCACTCCTGACTTTCTGCGCTCGGATAACGGCCCCGAGTTCATCGCGTGGGCACCGCGCGACTACTGCCGGATGACGCTCATGGCCACGAGCTACATCGAGCCTGGGTCGCCGTGGGAGAACCCGTTCGTCGAGTCCTTCAACGGCCGGCTCCGAGACGAGCTGCTGAACATCGAGGAGTTCGGCTCCATCGCCGAGGCGAAGGTCGTGATCGAGGACTGGCGCCAGGAGTACAACAACTACCGTCCCCATTCAGCACTCGGGGGTCGCTGTCCAAGCGAGTACGCCATCACCACAAAGAAGAACAACCAAAACAACCCAGAACACGCATAGCACCTGGACTCACAACCGGGGCCCCATCACTCGGATCTCGCGCAGTTCGGCAGTCTCGTCCTTGACCGGCTGGTAACCGCGCCGCCCTTTCGTTCGAGCGATGGTGCCTTGGGCTTGTTGTGATGTCAAACGGGGGTCCGTTCGCCCGCTATATGCTCGCCGTCTGTGAATGCGAACGATGGCAGTTGGCGCCACGATCTGCCGCGGCGCCCACGGTGGAGGTGGTGGCCGGGGCGATGGAGGGGGCGCGTCGGCACCGCGCTCGTCCTGGCCTCCGCGCCGCTGTGCGGCGGAGTGCCGGTCGCTGCCGCGTCGAGTTCCGACACGCAGGCCACGCACGCCTACCTGCTCGCTGAGTACAAGCTCGTCACGGCGCTGTTGCACGAAGCCGCCACCGCGCGCGGCGCGGAGAGCGCCGCGGCGACGCAGATCGCTCGAGAATGCCCCGGGGTGGTGTCGGGGATGTCACAGGAACCGTCTCGGTTCCCGGCGCCTCCACCCCGTGTTAGGGGCGAAAACGCCCGCCTGTCCCAGCAGAAACAAACGATCGAGGAGGAGCTCGATACGGCGGTCGACCGGCCCGGCACGAGCCTGTATCGCGCGGCCGAGGAAGTCTGGGCCGCCGAAGTACGCCAGCTGTCGTGGAGCAACCCGGCGATCACGTCGGACGTACAGGCCGGGATCACGGCCAGGCTCGAAACCATCTCCGCCCCCGCTCCGCCGTTCTGCGCAGACGCGAGGGTGTGGGCCCAGAGCGGCTATCGCGCCCTGTCGGCGGCCAGCCGGGAATTCGAGGCTTCACGAGCGGCTCGGATGAGCGCCGAGCGCGGAGAAGGTTCGCTTCCCACGCTGCTCAAGCCTTACGAGAACGCATCGGATCGAGCGTTGGCCCGCAAAACCAACGCAGTCGAAAACGAGCTTCTTGCCAGCGGTTTTGCCGCCGAGCAGACGGTTAACAGCTTGGATCGAACCATCGGGTTCCCACGAGTGGGAATCGAAGAACCCAAGCAGGTCACTGTGGGCCACGGGCGCACCGCCGCCGGTACGCGCTTCGAGGTGGACTCCGGGTCTTCCGGGGGTCTGCTCGGCGCTGTGGGCTCTTGTCATCGCTCTGCGTCGGTGTACTACAGCCGGCCGGGCGCCCCCGAAATGCTGATCCAGGGCGGCCCCAACAACCCCATCTGCCTGTCCTCGCCCCAGTACCGGCACCCCGCCGTGTTCTGCGAAGTCGGCATCGAGACGATCCAGACCGCGGTGCCGGCCTCGGTGCGCTCGGCCAGGCTGGTGCTCGCCGACGGACGGACGGTCCAGTCGCGCGTGATCCGCGTACCGCGAAGAGATGGGGGCCCGGCGGGCATCTACGCCCAGGAGCTCCGCGGCAGCACGAGCCACGCAGTGTCCCTCGTGGAGTTGAACGCCGGCGGGGGCGTCGTGCTCACCCTGGAGCTGCCGCGATACCGCTGTCGCAAACCACGCACGGAACCGTCGGAAGAACTCCCGACGAGCACGGAACGCGCCAGCGGGCGCACACCCGAAGGGGAACCCTTCGCGATCCATTCTTACGGCACTTTCGACGGCCAGCCGTCCCTTAGCGTCGACGTCGGCATCGACCCGGAACTCAGCGAACCGCTATTCGACGCGAACAAGGCGTTCCCGTGGTCGCTGTCGATCGGCTGCGCCCCGCACCCCTACGCGATCTTTTACGCGATCCTCCGGCCGCCGGGTGAGTCGGTGACGGCGCGGACCCCGCAGGGCGTCGTCGCGCTGAACGTCGTCCCGCTCGAACCGCGCCTGCACGCGAAGGGGCCGCTCGTCTACGGTGTGTTCAGCGCGCTGCCCACCGAACTCACCGTACTTGGAGCGAACGGCTCGACCGTCTACACCGAAAACCTGCAGGCAAAGGCAGCGGAAGCGACGCAGTTTTGCGAAGGCTACGCGGAACCGTGACAGACACGGCCTCGCTCGAGTGGATCTCGCTGAACCGCGGCCGCGCCTAGTAGCTGACGCGCACCCGCCAGCCCGCGCCCGGCGCGGTCCTGCCGGCGTGCCAGCGCGGCCGGCCTCCGCGCTGCTCGCTCTGGGGTCTTGACCTCGTACCCCCGCAGGCGACGAATCGCGTCCCGCAGCAGCTCGAAATGCTCTGCGCGCGGCTCGTCCACGCGGACAGGTCCCGCGAGTTCGCAAGCCGGGTGGAGCCGGCCAGATCGTCAGCAGGATCGTCGCAAGCTCAACCGCGCCATCGCCAACAGCAACGAACATGGCGGGAGGACCGTAGTCTCAGCTCTACAAAGCACGGGCACTGCTCAGCTCTCGTGCCCGTGTTTAGCGATCCCTGCGCGGATCGTAAGGATGGTCTGTGTGGTGTGTGTCGCACCCGTGGGGTCGTGAGCAACGATAGCTATGCGCGCGCGCAACACGTGCGAGTGTTGAAGGAGTGCGCGTGCCTTTCTCGACAGGTGTAGCTTTATCGTTGTCATGTGCCCGCCAGTAACTTTGAAGGAGCCAACTGCGAGCGTCAGGATCACGGCCTTCCGCTTGTTGTGTTGGTGAAGCGTCGCTGTGCTGACGGCCTTGAGCGTCTTCAGTGCGATCGTGCCGGCGCAGCTGATCGTCCCGGCCGGGCAGCTCACCTCGACGCTGAGCGTGCCTTCCGGGCCAGCCGTCAGGGATGTGTTCGCCAGCGTGGCGTTGGGCAGGGCTTCTTTGACGCCGAGCGCGCCCGCTCTTGCCGCGGCTTGTTCTTCGCGCTTCTTGACAGCTGCCATTTCTTCTTCCGGGCTCGATTGTGTCGTTAGATGCTCCCCGGTTTCACCCGTCGATGGGTTTGACAACGTCTTGAACGTTTCGCCGGTGCCATCGCTCGTCCCCCCTGAGTTGGTCGCGAGAATGCGAACGTGATATGTCGTGCTCGAGGCGAGGCCCGTGATTGTCGTGGACACTGCGACAGCGCGGTCCCCTGAGCCCTGGAGTACAGTGCACGGAGCGCGTTGCGCATAGATTTCAGTCAGGCCGTAGTCGAATTCGCATTTCGTGACGTTTCCCCCGTTGGGGTTCACGGTCGCGTTCAGCGTCGCCGTGGTCTGGGTGACCGACGACGCTGCCCCCGGCACGACTGTGGGAGGGCTTGGGCGCACCTCGATCGAAGGACTGGTTGCTTCCGCAGCTCCGTAGGTCCCAGAAACCGTGACCAGGCACGCGATCTGGCTTTCGGCATCACTTGGCCCGATAGTGTATGACGTCGTCTGATCTCCGGTCGAGCCTCCGTTTCGGAGCCAGTCGTAGCGGTAAGTGAAAGCGCCTTCGCCGGTCCAGGCGCCTGGCGTGCAGGTGAGCATCTTGCCCTGTTCTGCAGCGCCGCTGATCTCCGGCGCTTTAGTGGCAAACGGGGGCTCGGTCTGAAACGCGCCGATGTCGCAGTGGCCATTGCGAGGCATGCCACGCTGGTCGACATCGAGGGGCACCACAGCGGTCGCCCACCCCCCCGAGCCGCTCTCTGAAAAGGTCCCTTCACAGTCGCTGCCGGCATCAATCGCAGGGCTCCCGGGTTCTGGCGCGAATGTTTCGGTGGGGCCACCGTTGTCCGCCAAGGCCATCAGCTCTGGGTTGACGTTGAGTAGCAAGCCGTATTCGGGCGAGAACCCACAATCGTCGTCACCACCGTCGACGAGGTTGTGGCGACTGTCTTCCGGGTAGTACCCGATAGTCTGGAACCTGCAGTTGGGGCCTTCGGCTGCGCTGCCGTTGGCGACAATGGAGCTGTTGATCCCGGTGCCGCCTCCATTCTCCGGCTCATAGACGTTGCCACCCCAGGACTCCGACGCGTTCACTGAGCTTGCGGTGTTGCCATACAGGGTGACGTGGTCAAGGGCGCCACCGTCTATCGCGAGCCCGCCGCCAGCGACGAACGGCTGGTTCGCGGTGCCCGCACTGGCGATGTTGCCGGTGATCGTCGTGTCCGCGATCGCAGCCGTGGCTTGATTGGTGAAGGGTTCGACACCGCTATCCACACCACCACCCACAGCCTGACTTATGACGCCACCTGCTTCAACGATGTTGTCGGCGATCGTCGAACCCGCGATGAGCAGATGACCAGCGCTGAAGATGCCTCCGCCCAGCGCTCCGCCAAATTCGGTGTCGGTGCCGGCACCTTCGGCAAGCGCGGTGTTGTGCGCGACGGTGGAGTCGATGACGTTGAGAGTGCGCTCATTGAAGATCGCGCCTCCCATCGCGCTCTTGGCGTGCGCGAGGTTCCCCGTGAGATCATCGTCGGTGAGCGTGACCGAGGAGGATTCGTTCCCGCTGCCCAAGATCCTCAGTGCCCCACCCCCTTTTTCCCTGCCGAAGGGTTCCCCGCCATCGTCACCCGCCGCGACGCCTCCAGTGAGCGTCACGCCTTCTATCTCGATCTGCGAGAAACCGGTGTCATATGGGATGACTATCACCGGGTCGCGGCCGTCCGTCTGTTCGATTGTCGTCTCTCCCGGACCCGCCCCTTGGATCGTGAGCCCCGCATTGATTTCAAGAAACGCATGCAGCCCAGACGGATATCCGTGCGCTTCACCAAATTGATAGGCACCGCGTTCGAGCTTGATCGTCGAACCCGGATTGGCATCGGCATACGCTACCGCCGCACGCAGGTTCGAGCAGGCGAACACCGCGGCCCGCGATTCCACACAAGTGCCGCTGTTCGAGTCAGCCGCTCCCGCGGGCGCTTCATAGACGGGCGCCAAGGCCACAGTCACACTGCTGGACGTCTTGATCCCCGTTCCTTGGTTGCCTTCGATCGACGCCTCGTTGCTGTATTTGACGAACGCTATGAGTTTATGCGTGCAGGTAAAGGTCTCTTCGGTGCTGGCCTCGAGCTCCGTAGGCCCGGCTGGAGTGATACCTTCGCATGCGCTGTCGTTCAGGGCCCCGAATCTCACGTTCGTGCTCCCGGTGTTCTTGACGATGATCTCGTAGTCCACGGTGTCAGCGACCTTGGCGTTTAGTTCGGTCTTCGTGTAGGTGGGTTCGTTCGCGAGCTTCTGCAACATTTCGATCGTGAACGCGCTAGAGGGGGAGAACTGCGCCGCCTGTACGATGTAGTTGTCGAGGCCGAGGCCCGGGCCGATCTGACTTGTCCACACCACGGTCGCGTCGCCCGTGGCGTTCATCGCAACCTCGGGATTGGATTCCGAGTTTGCTTCTGAGACCTTCGCCGCTATCCCCCAAGATTCGCCCGCCGGCTTGAGCGCCGCTCGCACGATGCCGCCGGGGCCAGAGTATTCGCCCCAGACGTCCATCGCGTCTCCGGCGGCGTCAATTCCAACACGAGGGTGGTTGCCGCTCGCGAGCCAGTCTGTGCCTCCCCAAGGCTCGCCCGCCGGCTTGACCGCCGCTTCCACGCAGTAGCAATCACCGTAGCGAAAGCTATCCCATACGGACGCCGCGCCGCCCGCGGCATCTACCGCAAGCTGGGGTTCAGATACTTCCTCGCCTACTTCGGAGAGGATGGCCGGTTTGCCCCATGGCCCACCCACTGGCCTGACCACGACTTGCACAAATGAGTCGAGATATTCCTTGTAGTATCCCCAAACAGCAGACGCATTGCCAGCGCCGTCCACGGCGACCTGCGGTTCATATGTTTCCTGCCCCGCTTCGGAGAGGGTGACTGGCTTGCTCCACGGTTCGCCAGCTGGCGCCTCTGCCGCCTGGACGACGTGGTCGCTACCGTTGTAGCGCCGCCACACGACGGTGGCTTCTCCGGCGGCGTCCACCGCGACATGAGGCTGGGACGCTTCCTGGCCCGCTTCGGAGACAGTGACCGGCTCACCCCACGGTTTACCAGCCGGCTTCTCCACCGCCTCGACGACATAGTTGCTGCCGTTGTAGCGCCGCCACACGGCAACCGCTCTGCCCAGGGGATCCACTGAGACCTGGGGTTCGGATGCATCCTGGCCCGCTTCGGAGAGAGTGACTGGCTTACCCCACGGTTCACCCGCGGGCTTGACCGCCGCCTGCACAACATCGCTGCTGCCGTTGGAACGCGCCCACACAGCGATCGCGTCGCCCGCACCATCCACCGCAACCTGGGCTTCGGACGCTTCCTCACCTGCTTCGGAAAGAGTGACCGGCTTGCCCCAGGCTTCGCCAGCGGGCTTGAGCGCCGCCTGCACAACATCGTTGCTGCCGTTGGAGCGCGTCCACACGACGATCGCGCCGCCCGCGCCGTCAACCGCGACCTTGGGCGCGTATGCGTTCTCGCCTTCTTCCGAAAGGTTGGTCGCCGTTGTCCACGGGCTGGCACCAGTCGGCGACGCCACGGCCAACCCAAACGCCAGCGCAACACCGAAGACAACGGCCCCCCGCCACGTAGCACGCGAGAACCCAGCAACCACCCAGCTGAGACCGCATACCATCCCCGTCAGAACCCCCATGTGCGTCTGTCAATTTAACGTTGCGAGCCTAATGGAAGCTAGATGCGTCTCCGACTGTTGTCATAGGCCATGCACATCTTCGGCGCTTGGCAACGATAGGGCAGCCCTGTTGGTCCGGGAGTGTGGCGCATTTGGAAGGCGGGTCCATGTCGCCTCTGTGTCATGGGCGCCGCGGGAAGCCGCCAGAACCGTCAACATCTGGCGGAGATACCGATGAGCGACACCTTTCGCATCAGGGCGACGCGAGCATCCCCACCCGGCTATGCGTACGACAATGAGGAGCGGCGAGGAGTCTACTGCGCGGCGCTGGCGCAGTTCGATGAGCTCATCTCGGCTGCCACAGCGGCTGGTCCGGCCTCGCGACCGCTGCCGCTGTTCTACGCCTTGAGCCAGGCGGGGCGGGCGATCTCCGCGGCGCACACCGAGGACACCTGGCGTTTGGGTTCTCACGGACTGTCGGCCCGTGAGCTGGACCCGGCGCTGCTCGATGTAGAGGTGAAGCGAATGGCTGTGGCAAACAGGGATGGAAGGCCGGTGGACTCTATGACCGGAGTAGCTGATGCGACGGAAAGTGAAGTGTTCGCCGGAGCGGTAGCGATCGGTTCGTTGTGGGCCTCGTTGCCGGAGGTCTTCGATCTGCTGCCGGCATCGCTCGACCGAGTGCCGCTACCGTTGTTGCTCGTGCCCGACAGTCCGGGGGCCGAGAATGTGCGCCTGTTGAGTGATTCGGGACACGTCTATGCCACTGTGGTCGGCTTCTCCGGCACGGGGGAGGAGCTTGCGCGGTACTTGGGCGAGCAGTATCCGACTGCCGACGATTCAGAGCTATATCAGCCGCAAGGTCTATCGCATGTTGTAAATCAAACTGAACATGGGGCTGGATTCTTGTTCCGGTGGCAAGCGGATGCTCCGAGCATCAACGGCCACATCAGCACCTTGAACCGCGTGGCGTCAGGGGGCGCCGGCTTCGAGGCGCGTTGGCTCCGACCAGCGGTTGGCGGAGTAGCGCTCTCGTCGCTGCTCACATGGTGGGTGTTGCTGTTCGGTCTGTCGATGCTCGCCCGGTATGAGCCGGCCGGTTGGACGAAGGAACTTGACTACGATTCGAGCGATCTCGCCGCGCCTCTCGGGGAGTTGCTCGAGATCGGCCTGCTCCGCGTTCCTGAGCTAGTGTTGGCGGCTCTCCTGGCCACATCTGACGCAACCACGCAGCACATTGAAGACAATCAATGAACGCTGAAGTTACACAGCCCGCGCCGTTGACGGGTAGGCAGCAGCTGGTGTACGAGCGTCTCATCGAGAGAGACGGCAAGGGTGCGCTCGCAGCGATGTATCTTGGAGCGCTCGTTGTGCTTGATGCGACAGCGAACCCCGATCGGGTCGCACACGCCGCTCACGGCGTTCGCGAGTTGATGGAGAAGTTGCCACGAATCGGGCGAGGCGACGTGGATCGCGGGCGAATGGGCGATAAGGCCAAGGATCTCGAAGATGTCTGGGTCGGGTTTAAGCGCGGCGCCGGGGATGATCCAGGCAGACTCGCCGGACACATGATCGACGCTGCGCATATCCGTGTCTTCCAAGAGGTCGAGGGCTTCGTCGCGTGGACGCAGCGAAATACAATGAGTCGCGAGGCTCAGGCTAGGCTCGCGCTGGAAGATCTCAGTGTGTCCGGATTTGCGGTTCCCGATGAGCTACGCGAGCCGAGCATACGTGCGTGGAAGGACCTCCGCGACTACTTCGAGGACACCGCACATCATCGCGGTGAGCCAAGCGAAGAGCAATGCCGCGGCCATATTGAAGCGCTCGAGGAGTTCTTGCTCAACCTCTGGCTACCTGACACGTTTGGGGACTTTGCTGCGCTCGATGCACTGATGGAGGCCGATGATGCCAACTAAGGAGCAGGTGCAGGCAGCGGTGGCGCTGATCCGCAAGCCTGGCGCGAACGCCAACTATGTGTATTTCTTTGGGCAGCTCGACGACCCGAGCTGGATTGAGCCATTGAAGCGTGAAGGTTTCTTCGTAACGTCACCCGGGCCGATTCGCGGCGCTAAAGGAATCGCGTACCCAACGTGGCCGGAGTCGGGGTATCTCCTGCGGATGGCTGAGCGCGCACCGGCGGAGGTGGCAGCAGTTTTGCCCGGAGTACGAGCTACAGATAACCCACAGGTACACGCTGACCTCGCGAGAATCGCTGCGCGACTTCCTGCAAGCCAGGCGTTGACAGTTACGAAGCGAGAGTTGGCCTGGCTGAAAGAGCAGGAACTCATTCCGCTCGACCTGCCCGAGGCGCTCGGCGAGCTAGCGGTGCATCTTGCACAGTTGGGCAAGACTAGACGGGCCGGTGAGCTGATGCGCGAGGTGCTACGGCTCGCTCCAGCGCCCGAGAAACCGCAGTGGATTCGCAGCGGCCAAGCGCGCATGGAGCGATGGACCTATCAACAGACCGTGTCGCAGACGCTTCCTGCGCTGCATGAGTTTATGGGTCTGGACGCATTGCGCCTTGCTTCAGACATCCTCGAAGACGCGATCACGCTGACCGACGCTGAGAGTCCGGTGGATCACTCCGAGATTTGGCGACGAGCCATCGAGGATGACAGCAACAACTTGGACGTCGATCCGCCGGAATCTTTGATCGCGGCTGTACGCGACGTTGCGCTCGTCGAGGCTGATGACGACGCCCAGCGACTCGCGGACGTGGTGAAGGACCTCTTTGGCAGGCCTTGGAACATGTTCCGGCGTGTAGCGCTACAGGTCCTGGCCCACAAGAGTGAGGTCGCCCCTGCGCTTGCTGAGGAGACGTTGCTCGATGAAGACCTGTTGACCAATCACGCACTCGTTCACGAGTACACGGCACTCTTGGCGGCGGCCTACCCGCGACTTGACCACACGAAGCAGGGCCAATGGATCAACGCTGTCGACAAAGGTCCGTCTTGGCCATCGAGAGATCCTGATGAGCGAAAAGCACAGGAGATCTCCGAGGAGGAATACATGCGCTATCGCGACGCGTGGCGAAAGGACCGGCTTGGCACGATACAGGCACTCTTGCCGGAGGATCGCCAAGCGGAGGTCGCGTCGCTGATCGAGCGTTTTGGGCCGCCAAGCGAGCCGAATGACTTCCAGATCACCTCATGGGTCGGGCCTACGTCACCCTTGTCGCAGGAGGAGTTCGCCGCTCAGTCACCGGCGGAGCTCGTCAACTATCTTCGATCGTGGAAGCCATCAGGCGAACCCATGAGCCCCTCGCCAGAAGGGCTCGGTCGTCGAATGACCAAACGAATAGGGCAAGAGCCTGCGCCGTTCGCTTTGCTTGCAGACCAGCTCAGCAAGCTCGAAGCCGACCTACGTGCGGTCTGCCTTGAGAGGCTTCGAGCAAGCCGCTAAGCAAGACCTGTCGTTCAGCTGGGAGAATGTCTTGCTGCTTGCGGAGATGACTGTAAAAGGTCCGAGTCTCGACGCTGAGGTGACCGGGCACGAGACAAGGGACCGGGATACCGATTGGCACTGGGCACGAGGCGAGGCCGCCAGCGCGCTCCAAGTGGCCATGGCTAAGGAGAGCATGCCCAAAGAGCTGGCTGATCGGGTGTGGGCAGTCTTGGAGCCCTTGAGCTGGGATAACGAGCCAACTCTCGGCTACGAGAAGCGGTACGGCGGTAGCAACATGGACCCCTTGACTCTCTCCCTCAACACGGTCCGAGGCCAAGCGATGCACGCGGTGATTGAGTTCGCGGTGTGGAAGAAGAAGCAGATATCCGATGATGAGCCGTTCGCCATGTCATCCATGCCCGACGTCGGAAAGAACCTGGAGCGCCACCTGGACACCGATCGAGAGCCATCCGAAACTGTCCGAGCTGTCTTTGGTTCGCGGCTGCATCAGCTTTTGTGGGTCGACCGCGAGTGGTTGACCGTCCAGGTACCAAGGCTGTTCCCGTCAGATGCCGCGCACGATCGACTTCGCTTGGCTGTGTGGGAGTCATATCTGGCATATGGGAATCGCGCGGTTTATCTCTTTGATTTGCTCAGAAGTGAGTATCGACGCGCGGCGGATGAATTGCCCACCCCGGAGGCTCGCAACAAGCGGGCCGGGCGAAATCCCGGACTCGTGCTCGCGGAGCACCTCGGGGCGCTCTACTACGCCGGAACAATCGACCGCGAAGAGGGTGGACTCCTCGACGGCTTCCTGGAACGAGCATGCACTGACGAGGCGGCCCATCTGGTCGACTACATCGGTCGGTCAGTCCACCGGCTGGACGCGTCTGAGATGACCGAGGACGGGGGCAAGCGACTTACGGCACTCTGGGAGTGGTTGGTCGATCACTCGAAAGACCGTCCCGGTGACAGACGAGAGGTCCTCGCCGGATTTGGATGGTGGTACGGATCAGACGCGTTCGATGCAAAATGGCGCGATGAGCAGTTGTTGATGCTGCTCCGGGAACAGGTTCCCGTGAATCCCGACTTCGTCGTTTTTGAGCGGCTTGGCGAGCGCGCGACCGAGGATCTTCAGTCGGCTCTGGAAATTGTCCGGATACTCCTGACGCAGGACAAGGCCGGCTGGCGATGGATCGGCCTCCGACACACACTTCGAGAGATCTTGGGGCTCGCACTCGATTCAAGCGATCAAACCTTCGGCAACAAAGCTCGAGAGATCATCAACACGCTTGGGGCCAAGGGGATGGTTGAGTTCAGAGATCTGCTGGACCATAGGGGTTCGACAAAAGGCTAGACCAGGGTTCCGATCAGGACCTACGTCTCATACTGCTCTTTCGCGTGCGCAAAGCAAGCGTCTCGACCGACCCTCCGGAGACACCCCCAATGGACGAGACGGAGCTGCCGGCGCTGCTGGGACATCACGCTCGTTCCCGTAGCCACTGGGGAAGTGTGGGCCTCGCTGCAGCGTCTGCGGGGAAGCTGCGCCGGAGCTCTGATCCTTGCGATAACAATTGGTGCCCATGGCCGGCACCGCGCATGTCGCGTCTCATGTCTATATCAGTTCTGTTATTCTTGTGGTGTGCGTGCGCGAGACGTCATTGTCATGGCCCGCCGCCGAGCCGGCCTTACCCAGCAGGAGCTCGGGCAGCGCCTCGGCGTCCCCCAGGTGACCGTTGCGCGATGGGAGAGCGGCGCAACCGAGCCGAAGTTCCAGGCCGTACAAGACGCGGTCGCGGCGTCCGGGCTCGATCTCACGCTCGGGTTCGCGACAGCGGACGAGGGCTCGTGGACATCCTTGATCTATGACCAGCTCACACGCAGCCCGTCAGAGCGCGTCAGGCATCTGACCCGCGACCGCTTCGATCGCGTCGCCGCGCTGCAGCTCGCTGGTCGGGTTGGTGTCCGGGTGATCGTCGTCAGTGAGGTAGCCGGCGCCCTACATGGCTGGCCGCTGATGCTCAGCGAGCAAGGAACGCTCGATCTCCTCATACACCCCGAAAACCGACAGCTCGCGTGCGACACGCTCATCGCCACGGCCGTGCACCCAGATCGCGTCCGCCTGCTCGACGCCCCCGCCGGCACACACGGATACGCCGACCTCGCG
Organism: uncultured Solirubrobacteraceae bacterium; assembly: GCA_963745375.1. Lineage (GTDB taxonomy): Bacteria > Actinomycetota > Thermoleophilia > Solirubrobacterales > Solirubrobacteraceae > Palsa-744. The sequence goes on from CAVUXA010000008.1 coordinate 471,078, forward strand.
CGTGGCGCAGTCGAGCTCCCAATCGACGGAACCGTGGTCCAGGTCGCCGCGCTGGTGGACCTGCTGCGCATCGCGCTCACCGACCGTGGGCCCTACAGTCAGCGCTTCGCGCTCGCGCTCGACGCCACGCTCCAGCTCACAGCACGCACACCGCGACCCGCGGACGAGCATCCAATGGACCCATCACAAGCACGCGCACAGGCCGACCGGTGGCTGGCAAAGCAGACGGGATAGACCACGGACGCGAGACGCTGCTGCGCGCCTTGAGCGAGGGTGGCGTTCGCTTCGTGGTGATCGGCGGTGCGGCGCTGCAAAGCCACGGGCAGCGCTATGAGACCGAGGACATCGACATCACCCCCGACCGCACACAAGAGAACCTCAAACGGCTCGCCGACGTGCTCAACCACCTGCACTGCCACCTCGAGGTCGACCCCGAACATCCCGAGCGCGCCGTCCCACTTCCCGACGACTACTTCACATCCACCGTGCTCGCCCAAGCCGCGGTCTGGAATCTACGCACCGTCCACGGCAAGCTCGACCTGACCCTCTCCCCCAGCGGCTTCCCAGACGGCTACACCCAGCTCACCCCAGGAGCCCAGCGTGCCCGCGTCGCTGCAACCACAATCGAAGTGGCCATCGCCAGCCTCGCCGACGTCGAGCACTCAAAGCGCATCGCCGACCGCGCCAAGGACCGCGCCTACCTCCAACAGGTCGGACAACTCCAAACCTCCCCACCCCCGACCAGCCCGCCAGCAAGTCCGCCATCCACCGCACACAGCCTGCTCCGAGCCTACGCACGCCGCGAGGAACTACAAGCAGCGAGAGCCGCTATCGACGATCCACCGAGAACGCGCCGAGAACGCACGCGCCTCACCGCCTACAACCTCAGCCTCAAGACCATCGACGATGAGATCGCGGCGCTCGAGCAAGACAACGGCGGGCCACTCACCGCGCACCAGCGCACCGAGCTCGAGCACACCTGACCAGACCCGTAGTCGCATCGAACCAAAAGGGAGTCATAGCCGCTGGAACGCCCGGCTGCCCCGAAAGTCCGACTCTAGTCCACACGCCGTCCGAGCGGACCGGCGTAGGGACCGAGCTTTTCGCTGTGGCAGCCGACTACGTTTTCGAAGCCGCGGCTAGGTCGTTGAGCCGTCCAGGGACCGAAAACCGGACCATCCTCAAGTGACCGGCAAGTGACCGAACTGCACCAAATTGAGCGGATTCCAGCGGATCCATGCGGATCAATCAGCGCAACACGGTGCGGTCTAAAAGACGCGTTTACGCCGCAGAAAACGGCTCCACAGCGCGGAAACCCCGCAGTTTGCGGGGTTTCTAACAGCGGGGGACCCAGGAATCGAACCTGGCGTTGCGGTTTTGGAGACCACCGTAAATCCTCATTTCAGCCAGTGTTTACGGGCGCCAGCAGAGCCGAGTGACCGCAAAAGTGACCGAAACCAGCGCGACATGCGAGAACCGGCCGGACTGCTCGCGGGCAAGGTAGTGGTCCGCTCCCCGTCGGGTCGTTGACAGGTTGCTTGTGGGGTTCCCGGACGCGATCGGAGCCGGAGGCGCGTAGCGCCGGAGGTGGAGATCGTGTCCGGGGCGCCTTCCAGGATGGGCCACTCAACTCCAAGGAGAATCCCGTTGAGGGAGAAGAAGAAGTACCGCACGTGGACGGTCGCGCAGAAGCTTGAGATCGTGCTCGCTGGCTGCGCGGCGAGGTGTCGGTCGCCGAGGTCTGCCGGGAGCAGATCTCAGAGACCCTGTTCTATCCCTGGCGCGAAAAGCTGCTCGAGGGCGGCTCAGAGCGCCTGTCCGGGAAGGAGGAGCGCACCGAGCTGGTGGAGCTACGCAAGCGAGTGCGCGACCTGGAGCGCACGCTCGGCGCAAGACCTATGAGCTTGAGATCCTGGGAAACGGGTTTCGGTCGTGGGAGTGCATGCCATGAAGGAGGGCCTCCCTGGTGGCAATCTCCGGGTTGTCACCGATGGAGCTGACCAAGGAGGCCTCGATCATCATGTTGCGCGAAGCGATCGCAAAGCTCCCCGAGGACGCTGGGTTCCGGCGATCTCACAAGACGGGAAGCCGTCACCGATCACACCCGTCCGCGCAAAGCCTACGTCGCGGAGCTGACCGGGCTCTTGGACCTCTCTGGCTGGGGGCCGGGCTGCCGATGGCCTGAAACGCACAACCCTCGACAGCCGTGAGCAGTCTAATCGACTGGCCGGCCAGCACCCGAGCGCTACGACGGTGGGAAACAAACCCCGTTCGGTCGTTGCGCTGTCGCAAGGAGGCGCTGTACGATCGCCCATTCTTCCACTGACCTGGCAGACTCGAATGCAACTCGGCTTCATACTCCAACCCGGCGTGACCAACTCGAACTACCGGGTCATCATTCCGATGCGCGAGCTCGCGGCCCGGGGACACGTCGTCGTTCGATTAGACGACACGCTGCGAGACATGCCGGTGGGCCAGCTGCTCGGCTGCGACCTCGTCCATTGCTTTCGCCGCGAGGATCGCATCGGCGACCTCGAGCTGCTCGCGCGCAGGGGCGTAGCCATCAGCTTCGACAACGACGACGACTTCGCCTCCAGCGACGTGATGGGAGAGAAGTCGAGCCTCGAAGGCAGGCGCACCAACCGGCGGCTCTCCGCCCTCTACGTGCAGGCGGCTCGGCTCGCCGACCTGGTCACGACCCCCAGCCAGGCCATAGCCGAGAAGTACCGCGGGGAGGGCGCGGAGAACGTCGTCGTCATCGAGAACTACCTGTACGGGGAGGACCTGCGCCTCGATCGCACGCCCAAGCGCGACACCGTGACCGTCTGCTGGATAGCGGGGGTCGAGCACGCGGTTGACGTGCCGCGGCTGAAAATCGTGGAGGCGCTCACGCGGCTGCTGGACGTCCACGCGAACGTCCGCGCGATCACCGTCGGCGTGCGCCTGCCGCTACGCTCGGACCGCTACGAACACATTCCCCACGTCACACATGAGCAGCTGTTCGAGGTCGTCGCGCGCTCGGACATCGGCATCGCCCCGCTGGTGGACAGCGCGTTCAACCGCGCGCGGTCGAACGTGAAGCTCAAGGAGTACGCGGGAGGCGCAACCGCGTGGCTCGCGTCCGCCGTCGGCCCGTATCTCGGACACGCCGAGAAGCAGGGCGGGCGGCTGGTCGAGGAGGGTCGCTGGTTCGAGGAGCTCGACCGGCTCGTGCGCAGCCAACGCGACCGCGCGCGGCTGGCACGGCGAGCGAGGAAGTGGGCGAAGACCCAGACGATCGACCGCCACGTGACGGCATGGGAATCGGAGTTTCAGCGCGCCATCGAACGGGCCGGCGAACGCATGGCCCGGACTACGGGGCACAGGCGCGCCGCCCGCGCATGAGCGATGTGTCCTAGACCTGGCCGCGATACCGTTGTGTCGAACATCGCTTGACACCGCCATCCACCCAAGAAGATCTGGTCATATGCCCCTACACAGCGAGCAGCAGCACGAGGCCGCGGCCGAACTCGACGAGCGGCGCGCGAAGATGGAGCGCCTGCGCGCGGAAGGCATCGACCCCTACCCGCCGGTCACGCTGTGGAGCACCCGCACGCGCATCGCCGATCTCCTCGCCGCCCACAACCCCGCTCAGCTCGAGCACGGCGAGCACCCGAGCTGAGCCACCAGATCGCCGGGCGTCTGATCTCGCGCCGCGGCCACGGCAAGACCGCGTTCCTCGACGTCCGCGACCTCTCGGGCACGATCCAGGCGGTGGTGCGGGTGGACGCGCTCGGCCAGGAGGCCTATGACCGCATCCTCGGGCTTGACATCGGCGACATCGTGGGGATCGAGGGGTGCGTGTGCGTCACCCAGCGCGGGCAGTTCGCGCTGGCCTTGAAGGAGTGCACGCTGCTGACGAAGGCGCTCGCTGCGCCCGCCCCCGGACAAGCACCACGGCCTCGGCGACACCGGCACCCGCTACCGCGAGCTCGACCTGCTCGCCAACGCGGAGACGCGCGACCTGTTCGTCAAACGCCACCGGATCGTGTTCGAGATCCGCAAGTGGCTGAACGAGCGCAACTTCATCGAGGTGGAAACGCCTGCCTTGCAGTCACTGGCAGGGGGCGCGGGGTCGCGTCCGTTCGTCACTCATCACAACGCGCTGGACCGCGAACTGTACCCGCGTATCTCCGTGGAATTGTTTCTCAGACCCATGCCCAGGAAGTACTCGCCGCAGCGCGGATGCTGCTAGAGGAGATCGCGCAGATCGGCCTGTTCGAGGCAATCGCCCAGGCGACGTTCGGGGACGTCAGCCGCCGCGAGGACGAGGGCCGCGGCATCGCAGGGATCGTGACGACGGAGGAGGGCTACTTCAACCCGCTCGTCGAGCTGATGCAGGAGGAAGCTTCCCCGAGGCAGGCGAGCCATGCGTGAGGTCGACCTCACCGCCGTGCGCCCTACGCGGACCACCTCGACGACTGCCTCGTGCAGCTCAGCTTCACCCTCCCCGTCCCTACTCGCTGGCCGCGCGGCGGGCGGCGCTGGAGCTGATGGGCGCGTCGTCCACTTCGGGCAGCTGACGGACGGCTACACGTACTTCGTGATGTACGGACGCTGCACGCAGACCGTGGACTTCGCCACCCTACGAGGGGAGGGATTCGACGTCGAGTACATGAGCGAGGACGAGATCGAACGCTTCGCGCGCGATCGCTTCGGCGGCCGGCGGATCGTCGTCGTCGGCGCGAGCACCGGCTCGGACACGCACAGTGTTGGCATCGCGATGCTCAACCTCAAGGGCTACCACGGCCACCACGGCCTCGAGGGCTACCGCTGCTTCGAAACGTACAACCTCGGCAGCCAGGTCCCCAACAGTGTGCTGCTGGCGAAGGCGATCGAGGTGAACGCCGATGCCGTGCTCGTCTCCCAGACCGTCACCCAGCAGAACCTGCACGTGCACACCTGACCGAGCTCTGGAGATGGTCGAGGCCGAGGGCCTGCGCTCACGCATGATCCACGCGTGCGGCGGCCCGCGCGTGACGGGCGAGCTCTCGAAGGAGCTGGGCTACGACGCCGGCTTCTCCAAAGGCACCGAACCCCAGCACCTGGCGACGTTCATCGTGCGCGAGCTCGCAGCCCGCGCGGCCACGCCGGCCGCCTGAGCGCGGTGCTGCTCAGCGAGCTGACGGCCTCCACCAAGCGCTTCGCGCTGGTGGGCCTCGCGAAGAACACCGGCAAGACCGAGACGCTCGCGGCGTTGCTGCGCGAGCTGGAGGCGCAGGGCCGGCGCGTGGGTGTGACCTCGGTGGGCCGCGACGGCGAGGAGCGCGACGTGATCGACGCGCGCATCGAGAAGCCCCGTGTGCGCCTTCCGGCCGGCAGCCTCGTGGCCACCACCGACGGCCTGCTGCGCGCGAGCGGCCTCGCGCACGAGCTGCTGGAGCAGACCGGCGTGCGCACTCCCGTGGGGCGCGTGCTCGTCGCGCGGCTGCGGGAGCCAGCCGCGATCGAGGTGGCGGGCCCGAGCGCGGCTGCGGACGTGCGCGCGGTGAGCGACGCGATGCTCGCCCACGGCGCCGAGCAGGTGCTGATCGACGACGCGGTCGACCGCCGCGCGGCCTCCTCGCCGGAGGTCTCCGATGGCCTGGTGGTGGCTACGGGCGCGGTGCTCGACCGCGACATCGCGGAGGTCGTCGCGCAGACGCGCGACGCCGTGGAGCTCGCGCGGGTGCCGCTCGCGCAGGACGGCCATGAGTCACTGGCGCTCCCGTCGCGGTTCGTGCTCACGGCTGACGCGGAGCGCGTCGCCGTGTTGCTCGACGAGCACCCGAACGCTCGCGCCCTGGCGATCGCGGGCGCCCTGCCGGAACGCTTCCTGCGCAGCCTCCGGTACCCGCTCCAGCACCGCCGCCGAGCGCTCGATGTGGTGGTGGCGGATCCCACGCGGGTGTTCCTGTGGAAATGCGGCCCTGGCTGGTACGAGCGTCAGGGCGTGCGCCTGCGGGCGCGGGAGCGCACGACGCTCGCGGCGCTCACGGTCAACCCCGTGGCAACCCAATCGCACAGCTTCGACTCTCAGGAGCTGCGTGGGTTGCTGTCGAAAGCCATCGCGGGCGTGCCGATCCTCGACGTGCTCGGCGCGGACTACCTCCAGGTCGTGCAGGCGGTCTGAAGCACGCGGACGGAGCAGGTCGGAGACGCCGCCCGCCACCTCGACTGGACGCACTGGCCGCCGGGTCGAGGGCGGTTGACGGTGGTGATCAAGGCTGATAGCACTAGTGTTCTGAGTAGCTGATTCGTTCGGTCCCCGCGAACTCATCCACAAAGACTATATAACCCCCAACGCACTAAAGACTCAAGACACTAGCTCGATGCGTCGTGTCAAGGTCACGCTCATCGCGGGACTGACCGTCGTCGCGATAGTCGTCGCGATCGTGCTGTCGCGCTCGCCTCCGGTGGTCACGCGCTCCGGCGCGCCGCTGCCAACCAGCTTCGTATTCGGTCGCACGAGCGTGCGCTCGCGCATCTGTCAGGCAGGAGAAGTCCTGCCCCGGGGCGCCACCGCCGTCCGCGTCTGGCTCGAAGCGGTGATCGGCCCGCACGTGGAAGTCCAGGCGCTCTCGGGCGGCCGGATCGTCGCGCGCGGGACGCGCGGGCCCGGTTGGACGGCGGGCTCGGTCACCGTCCCGATCCACCCCATGCCACGCACGGCCACGCCCGCGACGGTGTGCGTGAACGTCGCGACGGCGCGCGAACCGATCGGCCTGCAGGGAGTGCGCACGGCGGCCAGAGTCGCGGCGACGGACCGTCAGGGCCCGCTGGCGCATGCCGACAAGGGGCGCTCGCCGGACTACCACGAAGGCCCACTGCCGGGCCGCGTGGTGATCGAATCCCTGCGACCGGGCAACGCGTCCTGGTGGTCGCTGGCCAGGACGGTAGCGCGGCGCATGGAGCTCGGCCACGCCGGCAGCGGCCCCTGGATCCCGGTGCTGGCGTTCGCGCTCATGGCCGGAGTGGCCGGCCTGGCGTCGTGGCTGGTCTTCAGGGAGATGGCGTGAGCCGGCGAGCGACCAAGCCGCGCCCGCGCGAGCGCCCGCCCGCGCGGCACTCGACCAAGTGGCCCCCCCGGATCCAGCGGGTGCCGGGGGGTCGCCCGCGCGCGCAACGCCGCCCGCCTCGCGAGGAGGTGCCGCTGGGCGAGCGGCTCTCGGCGCTCGCGAGCGCCTTCGGCACCTCGCTGCGCAGGGTGCCGAGAGCGGCACGGGTCTGCGCGCTGGTGGCGATTCTGAACGCCGCGTGCTGGTCGCTGATCACACCGCCGTTCCAGGTTCCCGACGAACCCGACCACGTCGCCTACGTGCAGACGCTCGTGGAAACCGGCCACCTGCCCGTCAAAGGCGCGCCCGCGGAGTTCTCCACCGAAGACATCTACGCGCTGAACGACCTGCGCCAGGGCCTGGTTCGCTTCAAACCGCAGGAACCGTCCATCTCCTCGCGGGCGCAACAGCAGCAGTTGGAACGAAGCCTGACGCAACCCCTCCCCCATGGCGAACCGCTGAACGCCGGCCTCGCGGCGGGTGAGCCGCCGCTGTACTACGCGCTCGAGACGATTCCCTACCGGCTCGCCTCGGGCGGGTCGCTACTCGATCGCATCCAGCTGATGAGGCTGCTGTCGGCGTTGATGGCGGGCATCACCGCTTTCTTCGCGTTCCTGTTCGTGCGCGAGACGCTCCCTTCGGCTCCCCGGGCTTGGATCGTCGGCGGCCTCGCCGTGGCGCTGTTGCCGGCGCTGGGGTTCATCTCGGGCGGCGTCAACCCCGAATCGATGCTGATCGCCGTAAGCGCCGCGCTGCTCTACGCGTTCGCGCGAGCGTTTCGCAGGGGCTTCACGCTCAACCACGCGCTCGCCATCGGCCTGATCGCCGCGGTGGGCCTGCTGACGAAGGTCAACTTCGTTAGCCTCGTCCCCGGTCTTTTCGTGGGGCTGCTGGCTCTCACCATCCGCGCCGCGCGCGTTGACAGGCGTGCGGCTCTGGGCGCACTGGCGACAGCGGTGGCGATCGCGTGCGCGCCGGCGCTCACCTACGTTCTCGCCAATGCCGCCTCCGGCAGTCCCACGTTGGGCGTGCTCTCCTCGGCCATCCACAGCCAGCGGGGATCGCTGCTGCACGAGCTCAGCTACATCTGGGAGTTCTACCTGCCGCGGCTGCCGGGGATGCACAGCTACTTCCCGGGGATCCTCACAACGCGAACGCTGTGGTTCGACGGCTTCGTCGGTCTGTACGGCTGGGTCGACACCGCCTTCCCCGGATGGGTCTACACCGCGGCGCTCGTGCCGGCGTCAATCCTCGCGCTGCTGTGCGCACGTGCGCTCGTGGCCGCCCGCGCGCAGCTTCGGGGGCGCCTGGGCGAGCTCGTCACCTACGGAGCGATGGTCGTGGGCCTGATGGTCCTCGTCGGCGCCGACTCCTACACGAGCGAGATCTACGGCGAACTGGGACCCTATTTCGAGCCCCGCTACTTCCTGCCGTTGATACCCCTGCTCGGCGTCACGCTCGCGTTGGCCGCCCGCGGGGCGGGTCGGCGCTGGCTGCCAGCGGCAGGGGTTCTGATCGTCGTCCTGTTCCTCGCCCAGGATGGCTTCAGCCAGATGCAGGCAATCGCGCGCTACTACGGTTAGGCGCCTGCTCCAGAGCGCGCCCGCAGCGGGCCGGTCGACTGCCAGTGGGAGACGCCGAAGAGCCGATCCGCGGTGCGGCGCGGACACCGCCTCGGGGGTCGTTGACACGCCTTCGCATCTCGGTTAGCACTGAGCGCCGTGGCCTCCGTACTCGCCCATCAGCAGCCGCCTGCCCGGGCAGAGGCGTCCCAGAAGCTCGTCTCAGTGATCATCCCCTGCCTGAACGAGGCCGAGAACATAGAGCAGTGCGTGGAGGCGGCCTGGAGCGCCCTCGAGCGCACGGGGATCTCGGGGGAGGTGATCGTCGCCGACAACGGCTCGGAGGACGGCAGCGCCGAGCTGGCGCGGCGGGCCGGCGCCCACGTCGTCCACGAGCCGCTGCGCGGCTACGGCAGCGCCTACATCGCGGGCTTCGCAGCCGCACGCGGCACCTTCGTCGTGATGGCCGAAGCCGACCTCACGTACGACTTCGCGGAGATCCCCATCTTCCTGGGACTCGCTGCAGGACGGTGCCGACCTGGTGGTCGGCAACCGCATGGACAACATCCACCCGGGCGCGATGGCGTGGCACCACCGCTACATCGGCAATCCGCTGCTCTCGCGGCTGCTGAACCTGCTTTTCCACACCGGCGTGCGCGACGCCCACTGCGGCATGCGCGCCTTCCGGCGCGACCGCCTGGAGCTGCTGGCGCTGCGCACCACCGGCATGGAGTTCGCCTCGGAGATGGTCGTGCGTGCGGCCAAGGAGCGGCTGGACATCCGCGAGCTCCCGATCGAGTACCGCCCGCGCGGCGGCGAATCGAAGCTCTCGAGCTTTCACGACGGCTGGCGGCACCTGCGCTTCCTGCTGTTGCACTCGCCCAACCATCTGTTCATCCTGCCGGGCGCGGCGATGGCGACGCTCGGCGCCCTCGTCTCCCTGACCGTGCTCGCGCACCTGCCTGTGCTCGCGCGCCGGTGGGACCTGCACAGGCTGATCGCCGGCTCGCCGCTGCTGGTCGTCGGCACCCAACTCATCGGCCTGGGGCTGTGCGTGCACACCTACGCCACATACTTCATGGGCGAGCGCGACGCCTGGTTCGACCGCGCGCATGAGCGCCTGCACCTCGAGCACGGCCTAATGCTCGGCAGCGTGATCGCGCTGGCGATGCTCGCGGTGCTCGTGCTCGACTGGATCGTGCGCGGCTTCGGCGGCCTCGCCCAGGAGCGCACGGCGATCTTCGCCGCGACCGTGCTCGTCCTGGGCATCCAGATCGTCTTCACATCCTTCCTGCTCAGCATCCTCGGCCTGCGCCGCGACTGATGGGCACCGCCAGCTCGACGCAGTCGGCGGCCACCTCGCCGGCACGCCGCCCCCCACAGCAGGCGCGACCGATCACGAGCGACGCGCGTGCGGCGCTTCGGGTGAGGCTGGCGCTCGCGGCCGCGCTGGTGGCGCTGGGGGTGGCGCTGGGAGTTGTGCTGACCGGCTCGCCGGTGACCGTGGCAGGCACGAACGGCGTGCCGGTCGAAGGCACGGCCGCGTATCTGCGCGGCGACCAGACCGTCTGCCAGCCGAGCGGCACGGTGCCCGTGGGCACTGACGCCGTGCGCATCTCGTTTGGAGCGAACGCCGGCCCCACCGTCACCGTCAGGGTCCTGTCCGGCTCCACGGTCGTCAGCGAAGGCTCGCGGGACGCCGGCTGGGGCATTGGATCGGTCACCGTCCCGGTCAGGAGGGTTCCCGACACCGTCTACGACGCGTCCATCTGCGCGACGCTTGGCGCCGCCGTCGAAACGGTCGCCGCCAAGGGTGAGATCCTCGCCACGGGCGCCGGCCAGAGCGTCGTCAGGCTGCGCATGGAATACCTGCGTCCGGGCTCGAGCTCGTGGCTTGCCCTGGTGCCCTCCATCGCGAGCCACATGGGCATCGGCCGCGCACCGTCGGGGACATGGGTCGCCTACCTCGTGGTCGCGCTCATGGGCGTCGTCGCGCTGATCGCCGTACGCTCGCTGCTGCGGGAAGTCCAGCAGTCTGGCGCAGGCGGCGAGACCAGCGTGGCCGGCGGGCGCGCCACCGGGTCCCCGCGAGGACTGCTGCGGAGGATCCCCAGGGGCGCGCGGACATGCGCGCTGGTCGCCGCGCTGAACGCCGCGTGCTGGTCGCTCATCACGCCGCCGTTCCAGGCTCCGGACGAGCCGGCCCACTTCGCTTACGTGCAGTGGCTCGCCGAGACGGGCCGGCTCCCGACCTCCAACGCAGGCGTCATCTCCAAGGAACAGGAAGCCGTGCTGATAGACCTGCGCCAGCCACAGGTGCAGTGGCATCCCGAAACCCACACCATCTCCACGCCCTCGCAGCAGCGCCAGCTCGCGGAAGCGGCCTCCGCGCACCTCAGCCCCGTGGGGATCGGCGACGCCGGCGTGGCGGCCTCAGAGCCGCCCGCGTACTACGCGCTGGAGACCGTCCCCTACTACCTGGGCTCGGGTGGGACGCTGCTCGACCGTCTCGAGCTGATGCGCCTCCTGAGCGCGCTGATGGCGGGGCTGACGGGGCTGTTCGCGTTCATGTTCGTGCGCGAGGCGCTGCCGGCGAGGCCGTGGACGTGGATCGTGGGCGGCCTGGGGGTCGCGCTCATGCCGCTGCTGGCCTTCGCCTCGGGGGCCGTGAACCCCGACGCGATGCTGTTCGCCGTGTGCGCGGCGATCCTCTACTGCCTTGCGCACGCCTTCAGGCGAGGTCTTACACCCAGGCTCGCGATCGCGCTGGGGGCGCTGACGGCGGCTGGACTGCTCACCAAGCTCAACTTCATAGGCGTGGTACCGGGCGTGACTCTCGGCCTGACGCTGCTGGCCTACAGGCGGGCGCGAGGCAGACCCGAGGACGAGCGCGCGGGTGCGCAACCGCGCAGGCGCGCCTCTCGTCCCCTGACCATCGCGCTCGCGCTGAGCCCTGTCCTCGTCTACGTCGTGAGCAACGTGCTCGGCCACCACCCCACGCTGGGGATCGTCTCGCAGGTGATCAGCGACCGGGACAGGTACTCGCTCGACAGCACGGCGTCCTACATCTGGCAGTTCTACCTGCCGCGGCTGCCGGGGATGTACAGCTACTTCCCCGGCGTGTCCACGATCCGCCAGCTCTGGTTCGACCGGGCCGTGGGGCTGTACGGGTGGCTGGACACGCCGTTCCCCGTGTGGGTGTACGACCTCGCGCTCGTCCCCGCTGGCGCGATCGCGCTGCTCGCCCTGCGCGCGATCGTCGTGCGACGCCGGGTCCTGCGCGCGCGCCTGCCCGAGCTGGTCGTCTACGCCGCCATGGGCGTAGGCCTGATGCTGCTGATCGGCGCCGCCTCCTACCCGGCCCGCAACGCGGAAGGCGCGGCCTACCTTGAGCCGCGCTACCTGCTGCCGCTGCTGGCGCTCGGCGGCGCCATGCTCGCGCTCGCCGCGCGCGGCGCCGGGCGCCGTTGGGGCCCGGCCGCCGGCGCGCTGATAGTCATGCTGTTCCTGGCGCAGGACGTGTTCAGCCAGCTGCAGGTCGTCGCCCGCTTCTACGGCTGAATCGAAAATGACCTTCTGGGTGGAGATGCGTTTGGGTCAGGTGGCCTCCGGTAGCGTTTCGAGGGTGACCTTGTGACCGAGGCGCTCGAGCTGGTGGATGAGTCGTCGGCGGTAGCGTTCGGTTGCTTCGGTATCGCGGCGGTAGAAGAACTCCTCGCCGAGCTCGTGGTAGGGGACGCCTTGGTCGAGGACGTGGTAGGCGGCGGTGAGGATCTTGTGGCCGGTGGCGATCGTGGCCTTAGCGTGTCCGCGGCGGCTCTTGATGCGGTGGTAGCGGGCGGAGAGGTAGGTGCCCTTGGTGCGCACGATCGCCTTGGAGCACTCGGTCAGGGTGCCGCGCAGCCACTTGGATCCTTTGCGGGTGGCGGCGGAGTGTTTCTTGCCGGCGGACTCGCGTTGGCCGGGGCACATTCCGCCCCAGGAGGCCAGGTGCGCGTCGGTGGGGAAGCGGCTCATGTCGGGCCCGATCTCGGCGAGCAGCATCTCGGCGGCGCGCTTGTCGACGCCGGGGATCGTGTCCAGCAGCTCAAGCTCACGGGAGAAAGGGCGCGTGAGCTCCTCGATCCGCTCGGAGAGGGTCGCGATCGTCTCATCGAGGAAGTCGATCTGGGCGAGCATCTGTCCCACGAGCAGCGCGTGGTGGCCGGTGAAGCGGCCTTGGAGCGCCTCGCGCAGCGCGGGGATCTTCTTCCGCAGCGTGCCTTTGGCGAGCTCGGCGAGAATCTCGGGGTCGTGGGTGCCCGAGATCAACGCGTCGAGCATCTTGCGGGCGGACGCGCCGTTGGGGGTGTGAGGGTCGGCACCCGCGCATGAGGTGCGCGGGTTGAGCGTCCAGGAGTGGCCTGGGCGCCGACGCAATCATGGAGGTGCCGACCGTGTCGAAGGTTCGCAGCTGGGCTGGGTTGGATGTGCACGTGGCTGGGGTGGTCGCGGTGACGGTTGATGGGGAGTCGGGCGAGATGCGCGTTCGTCGGCTGTCTGGGCGGACGAGCGATCGGCTCGCCGCGCTTCGAGGCCGCGGAGGAGCTAGAGAAGGCGGCGCTCGCGGAGATGCACGCGCGCCGGCCCGACCGCGTGCTCGCGACCAACGTGGAGTTCTGGTCGGCGGTGGTCCTCGACCTCGCGGAAGTCCCGCCGGACCGTTCACCCCCATGTTCACGTGCGCGCGCGTGGCCGGCTGGTCGGCGCACATCCTCGAACAGAAGCGCGAGGCGAAGCTGATCAGGCCCACAGCCAAGTACGTGGGACAGGGCCCGCGGGCGGTCGACGAGGTCGTATAAGGCGGGGCAGCGGGCCCCTATGAGGCGCTGCCCGTCGCCGCTATTCGTGGTGTTCTTCTTCGGCCTTTCACCCAATCGCGCATTCAGCGAAGCCAGCCTGCAGCGCAACAGCACGCAGTTTTGGATGGAGGCGTTTTTTCGACGCCACGAGAACGTGTATGGCATGCGTGTTCCTGGCCCTCGCCGCTTGGCCGAGTTGGGTGAGTTCGAGCGCAAGCGTCTGCCGGTAGTCGACGATCTGCTGCCAGTCGTGCGCCAGCTGCGCGGGAGGCGCAAGTCCCTTCAGCTCGCGAACGTTCTGCGCCTCGAGGATCGCTCGGTGCGGAATGACACGCACGAGTTCGCTGATGCCGATGCCGGCTGGCTTTTCGGCTTTGAATTGCCGGTTCAGACGCCCGCAGATCGAATTCGCTCGAGCGATGAACGCGGGCTGCGCTTCATTGACTGCGTCGTGGCCGGTCTGGGTGTGCGCGCCGCTTCCACACCCGGCTGCCGCGAGCCCCAGCGCGAGCGTCGCGATCGCCGCTGCGCGCGCCAGTGTGCCGCCTCGCCGCCTGGTGAGACCGATCGCGCTCGCGGGGTGTGCCATGGCGGTGAGACTATGGCCTGATCTCGCACGAAGTCAAGCGTCGGCATGTGTTGTCTCTGTCTTACTACGACATAACCGCCGGCCGCATGTATTCACACGCCCGGTGTTGCTCTCTGGGAGCTCAGGCGCCTATGCGGAGTGCTCTCAGCTGTCTCCCGCCACTGCGAGGCTGGAAGGAGAGCTTCAGCCTGGTCTTGAAGTGGCCGTGCCGGTTCACGTGGAGGACCATGGTGAGCGTTTCGCGGCCTTTGACGGTCTTGGAGGCCGCGCTGAGACCCGCGCCGCTGACCTTCAGCCTGCCCGCGGCGGGGACGTACACGGAGAGGATGAGGTTGCCGCCGCGAAGCCTGTGCGAGATGATGACGGGCCTGGTGGGGCAGCCGGTGGCTTCGATCGGCGTGGACTGGTCGATTGTCGCGCCGTTCTGGGCGATGAATTCGGTTGGCATCTTCAGTTTTCCGGCGTCCTTGCACAGGTTCCCGTTGGCGGCGAGCGCGGAGTACTTGCCCTCCGGCAGGGTCAGCTGGAAGCTGCTGAATGGCTGGTCGGGGACCGTCTTGAACGTTGTGCTTGTGACGCCTGATTTTGAGATGAACGTGGTGCCGACCAAATCAATTGTCACGCCATACCCCTGCAGCACCATCGTCAGGCTGGGGAACGCTTCGCCGCCGTGGCTGACGAAGATCGCCGGCCCCGTCAGCGGCACGGGGATCAGCGGCGTGTGGACCGTCGCGTACCCGATCTTCGATTCGGGCGGGCAGGCCGCTGGGTTTGATTCGAACTGCTTGTCGGTGCACGCCTTCTGTAGCGTCGTGAGGCGGGACGGGAGTTGCTTGGGCAGTTCGACTTTGACCTTCGTGAGGTTCGCCTGTGTACCGAGCGACCCTGTGGGCTCAGAGACCTTCGCGGTCAGGCTCGCACCGTTTGCTTTGCTCGTTTTCCCGTTCGTGGAGACCTGGAATTTCGGTTCAAACTTCAAATTCCCGCAGTCGTGCACCTGAAACGGAACTTCCACGCCCGCGCTCGCGCCTTCCTCGCCGCCGATCGTCCCGGTTATCTTCAGCGGGTCGCAATTGGTCGGATTGAAGGTGAACCCCGGCCTGGTGATAGTGACGTTCACCGCCTTGATCTGCACGGGGATCCCGTCGATCAAATGGGGGATCGCGTAGCCTGCGCTTTCGCTGTTGGTCGTGACGGTCAGCGCCGCGGTCAGCGGGTTGACTTCGATCCTCGCCCTGACCACGACACAGTCGCACGTCGGATCCTGGGCGGGGTTGGACGTGTCGTGCTCCAGATCGAACGGGCCGGCTTTGACCGGGTTGACGATCGAGAGCCCGAACGGGGCGCCGTGATAGGAGCCGGTGATGTAGACCTTGCCCCCGACGACGCTCACGGGGTCCGAGCCCACGCCGGCTGAGACCGTCGTTTCGCCGATCAGCGATTCGGGACCGCAGCTGCCCGCGTTGGCTTCGGCTTCGCCGCACAGCTTCACGCTCGAGAGGAGGCCCGACAGCCCGAGCGGGAAATGCAACTGCACCGAGGACATATCCTGGTTGCCGTCCTGGCGGTCGATCGTCGTGCTCAGCGGGCTGAACGCACCCGCCTGCACGCTCGTCGTGCCGCCCGTCAGCGACGGGTTGAACGGCAGCGTCGCACCGGGGCAAGGGGAGCCGTTTGGTCCAGAGGTGATCTGGAAGCTCGATGAGGCATCCTTCGTCTGCTGCGCTTCGTCCCATGCTTCCGCGGACCACGGCACGAACGACGCCTGGGTCGTGTAGGTCCCGCAGCGCGCGGGTGTGGCGAGCGGCGCGCGTTCCCCGCCGAAGAAGTGCAGGCTGGCATCTTCGAAGGGCAGCTGCGGGTTGTTCTTGAAGGTCGATACGAGCTGCCCGGATGGGGTCAGGTGGACTTCCCCGGGGAGCTTGACGAGCACGCCCGATTCGGGGTCTTCGGCGACGATGTACGGCGCAATCAGGCTCCCGAACGGGTTCGCGTTCTGCGAAGCCAGGTACACCGAGCCGTCCAGCGGGTGCTTGATCAGCGGGCTGTGGATTTCGACGGTGCCGATCTTCGAGGCGTTCGGACAGAACCCCTCGGCGCCCAGGTTTACCCCCGGTTCGAGCGGTTCCGGCACCGTCGGGCTGAACAGCGGCGTCCTGGAGCCCGGTTCGGTGACGGGGTTGAGTTCCTCGAAGCCGTTTTCGCCACGGCCGGCTTCGAACCCGACCTGGCTGTCAGAGCACGCTTCAAGGCCGTTGCCCCCGGACGGGTTGACCTGCACGCCTTCGGGCAGCGCGACCGTGATGTCCTTCACCGAGGAGCTCGCCAGCCCGCTGCCGTTTTCGTTGACTTCCTGGGGCACCTTCACGTCGACTTTCAACCCGGTCGAGGTGCTCGCGCTCTGCACGTCGGGCGCCACTTCGATGAACGGGCTGAACGCCAGCGCGTTGCAGCCGCCGATCCCGAGCGGGTTGCCGAAGGCGTCTTTGAGCGAGTAGGTGTTCTGCGAACCTGGCGCCAGGGTCACGCTTTTCGCGCTGCTCGGCGGTTCGACTTGCGGATTGGCTCGTAACGGCCAGGATTCGCCTTCGACGCCGGCCGTGAAGCCGGTGGCGCACGAGGTCGGGTTGGTGAGGAAGGGCACCCTCGCCGTCTGGGTTGATGGTGGATGGCACTGTTCTGTAGATTCGTGGAGGTCGTTGGCTTCGCCGCCCGCGAGGCACGCGTACCCGCGCGATTCGTCGTGCGCGGGATCGTCCGGCACGCCCCAGAGGGACACGACCTCGGAGAGGAAGTTGATCGCCTCGGAGATGTTGTTCACGGTCGCCGTCACGCCGTAGTCCGAGCCGGTGCGCACGCCAGTGTCGATCGTGACCGGCGTTAGCGCAACCGTGAAGCCGAACCGTGCGGGCTCGCCCGGGGCCGGCACGAGGTTGAAGATCGGGACCGTCCACGTGTTTTCGCCTTCGCGATATTCCTCGACGTTGATGTAGCCGGCGCCGACGGCGGTATCCGGCGGACAGTGGTTCGCGAATTCCGTGATCGCGCGAAAGTCGACTTCGCTGCACTGCGGCACGGCCTGCGCGTTGCCGACGATGCCCGGCGGCAGCTGGAAGCGCACGGTCCTCGGCAACGCGGGCGGAGCCTTCGGGTTCGCGGTCTGGTTCAGCGACAGCGACGTCGTCAACGCAAACGGATGCGAGCCGGCCTGCGCATCCACGGATCCGTCATCCGCTTCGGGCACCACTTCGAAGTGTTCGACACCGAACGCGGGAGGCGCGGAGGCGACCGGCACCGTCCGCGTGACGGCGACAGGGGCCGCTCCACCGCCTGAGACTTCGGTCCGCGTCTCTTGGGGTTCCTTGGTTTCAGCGCCCGCCTTGACCCAGACCGCCAGGCTGACGTTCTCGTAGGGCAGCACCGGAGGGAAGGCCGCTTCTTGCGGAGGAACCGTGCACGTCACGGTCTTCGCGACCACGTTGCAATAAGAACGGTTCCCGCCGGGGCGCCCTTTGGAGTCGCGGCCAAAGCCGCCCAACGCGATCTTAGGCTTGAATTCGCCTTCGACTTCTTCTTCGACGATGCTCACCCCCGCCGGCAGCGTCACCGCCACGGTGATTTCGCCCGACGTCGGCGCGTCGCCGAGGTTCAGCGCATGCGCGAGCAGGGTGCCTTCTTCGCCAGGCTCGAGGACCGCCGGGCGGGCTTCGGAGATCAGATGCCACCACGGTTTGTCTGCTTCGGCCATTGCGGGCGAGGCGCCAAAGGCGAGCAGAACGACAGGCAGCAGAGCAAATATGGATCGCTTGAACATTTTCACTTTGCCCTCCGGTCGTCGCTGGACTTCCCGGCCCTGGAGCCGTACTTTTTCCGTGCGGCCTTTTCGCAGGTCTTGCGCTTCTTGCCCTTCTTGCCACGGCAGGCCTTCAACGCTCTGGCGAGCTTCTGGGCGCGGGTAAGCGGCCTGGGCTTGGGTTTGGCGGGCGGGGCTGGAGCGAGATTGCCAGGGCCGCCGACGGTCGCGCTCGCGGGGACGCCGAAGATGTCGGGCTGGGGAGCCGGCGCGGCGCGGCAGGAATCCGCCGTCGTGCACGCGTGCGGCACGTTCACGGCCTGCGACGGGCACGGCGCGACGGCCGAGCAGACGTGGGCGTCGTAGACGTCGAGGGCGCTGTCGGTGTCCTGGGGCACGAGTTTTGCCGCGGTCATGAAAAACACGTCTTCGCCTTCTTCCCCCCCAGGTCCCATCCCGCCTGCGTCGATGAACGCCGCTTCTTCGCTTGAGGTGCCCGAGGAGATCAGCCCGACACAGCCGGAGGGAAGCGCGCATTTGCCGGGGATCTGCGGCTCGTACTCGTACACGTCCTCCTTGCCGTTCACGTCCTGCGGCACGAGCGCATCGGCGCTGTCGAAGAACAGGCGGCCGTCGTCGTCGAGGTTGCGCGGCTGATAAAACGCATACTCGGGTTCAAGTCGCGGCCAACCCGGAAGCGAGCCCGCAAGCCAGCTGCCGGCCCACAGACCCGGGCCATCGACCAGCAGCGCCAGTTCCGTTCCGTGTTCTCCTGCGTCCGCCGGGTCAAGCACGCCATGTGGCCTGGCGCCCGTCGGGTCACAGGAGACGCACGTCAGAGTGCCCGGTTCGCCGGCCGTGAGCAGTTCCGGTTCCGGCGCATGGTAGAGAAAGACCTCCTCATCCATCCGTTCCCCCGGCGCCTGGCTGGTCACGTCTTCGTTGTCATAGCCCGTCAAGCTCTGCTGCGACATGAAGGCAAGGAAGCGCCCGTTGGCAGACACCCGCGACGTCATGCCCTCGAACTCGTTGAGCAGTTCGGGGCCCCTCTGCCGCCAGTCGGGTTGATCAGCCGGAGACAGAACCGCGACGAGCTGCGGCTTCGGCTTTTCGGTGAGCGTGTCCTCTACATACAGGTTTGGGGAGCCCGCGACCGCGCCTTCCGCCAACACGCCCGCGGCGACGAAGTACACGTACGCGCCAGTTTCATCGATGCCGAGATCGGGACCAGCGACGTTCGCATTTTCACCCGCGTGCAGTGGGACCGACAGGTCCTTGAGCGTGCACGTCGGATTGCCCGCGACCACAGCGATTTCACACATGTAGAGGTCGGGGAGTTCATTCCCGGCGGTGGAATTTTCGGTGAGCCGCTGGGTGTCGAGAAAGAAGATTCGAGAGTCATCAGACGTAGCGTCGACAAAGATCGGTTTTTCGTTCCCTGGGTTCACCACGCCGGCTTGGACGACATCGAGCTGCACGGTCTTTTCGAGCGAGAGATCGCGCATGTATAGATGGTCTGACGTCGCATTCGTGATGCCATAGCTTTCGAACACCACCCGTCCGCCGTCTGAGGAGATCGCGTTACGCACACCGTGGTTGGCGTTGCCGAGCTGGGATGCCAGGCCTTCTTCGGCGGCGGGGTGTTCGTTGGGCAGGATGCTGACGAGCTTGAGTGCACTGGCGCTCCACTCGTACAGGCTCCAAGCTTTGGCTTCGGGCGTGAAGCCTTCCTTGAAGCCGCTCGTCAGCACGAGCGGGGCGTCGAGCACGATATGACTGAGGTCGGGGGTGGCGTCGACGAACTGCGTGCCTTCTTCGAAGCCTGCGCCCCCCGCCGGTACTTCCGGTTCGGCTTGGGGCAATTCCCTGCCGCCGTAGTGCACACCGTCCAGAACGTTGTCGGGTGTCACGAGCGGTGCATATTCTCCGGTCGCGCTCTGACGCACGTAGGGAGTCCGTTCGGGGCATTCTCCTTGCTTGGCGTTAGGGCACAGCGGCGTCGCGCCCTGCGGTTCCACCAGCGCGCTCGACAGATCACTCGAGAACATCTTGTATTCGGTCAGTTGGCCACCTACGAGGTTCTGCACCGATTCCTGCGGTGTGGTGATGTCCTCTGTCGACCATCCTGCCGGGCCGCGCGTCGAGAGGAGCTGGCTGTAGGCGAAGCTGCGGGCGCCGGCCGGGTGGGAGGTGATCGGCGCCTCGGCGATGTACGTGATTCGTCCTCCGTCTTTGGCGGCCTGAAGCAGGCCGCCTTCGTGGACGCTCATTTCCAGGGAGGCGCCGTGCTTGTCCGGCGGAGAGACCATTCCCCACGCACGGCCGTCGATCAGGCCGGGCGAGGACGTCGTCCGCGTCGTGAAGGTGTGGTCGGCGCCCACGATCATGCCTTCGCTGAGGGGGTCTTCAGCCACCACGCGGTAGTCGTACGTCGTGGCGGGCGAGAGATCGCTGAGCTGCACGTCCACCGCAACCGGGGCGTCGCCTGAGCCCGCGCTTGCGCCGGCCTGGGGAACCGCGACGGGCTTGTTCGGGCCCACCCAACCGTCGCCGTTCGCCACGAATTCGGCTTCGGTGAGGTATTCGAAATGGTATGCGGTCTGGGAGCCCAGCGGGTTGATATCCGCGTCCAGCTGCGCGCTCGTCGCGAACACTTCCGAGGCCGACTCCGTTTCGATCGAGAGCGCCGGCAGCGTCGTGAAGGTCTGGTCGTTGCCGTTTGTCGTTTTACCTTCGGCGTTCCTCACAACGACACGGAAGTGGTATTCGCGCGAAGGTTCGAGCCCTTTGAGCTGCTGGGCGGGCACGGTCCGGCTTTCGAAGTTCCCACCCGTCGACGGTTCCACCGGCGTGCTCGCTTCATAGGACGCGGTCTTGCCGTATTCGAAGAAGAAATGCGATTCTTCGCTCCGATCTTCGGTCTGCCCCTCTGGGTCGAACGTGGCCGTCAGCGCAGCCTTTCCGGCCGGTTCGGCGATCGCTTCCCCGCTTTCGACATCGGGCCCGGGCGGCGGTTCGCTCAGCACCTGCACCTCGTTCGACGTCAGCACATACAGCTCACCGACGCCATCGCCGAAGGCGAGACCGCGCAAAGGAGCGGCGCTCGGGAAGCTCGCGAGCTGGTGTTCACCGGCCGCTTCGAACTCACCGACACGCCCACCCGTATCCACAAACAAGGCACCCGACGATCCCAGCGCGATGCCGGTTTCTTCCCCGTCCGCGGCCGGGTCACGCGGCTTGCCCAGTTCTTCGCCCGTACACGACAACACCGAACAGGGCTTGTACTCGTGCACGCCGCCTTCTTCGCTCGCACTGCCTCCGCCGCTCATCACATAGACATCCTTGGCCTCGTTCACCGCCAACGCCTGAATGAAGCCATCGCCCGTGAGCGTAACCTGACGCGCAAACACGCCACCTTCGCCAAACTCCTGCACGCGGCCGACATCCCCGACATACACCGTGCCTTCCGAATCCACGGCGATCGCCCTTTCTTCCAGGCGATCGAACTCCCCGGCGGCGTGATTTTCGACTTCAGGGGCTGCCTGGCAGGTCGTCGTCGGCGACAGGGCTTCAGGACCACACTGCTGCGCTTCCTGTGCCCCATTCGCCACACCCCAACCCCAGGCAAGCAGGAACCTGCCGTCTTCACTGAACTTGTCGACGCGAAGGTTATGTGAATCCTCGACATACACATCCCCATGTGAAAGACTCAACACGTCGCTGTCCACCGCCACACCGTTGGGTCCATTGAACTGCCCCGCCCCGGAGCCCCGCACGCCCGTCTGACAGCCGGTGGCTTCGGTGCAGGTCTGCAATTCTGCTTTGGGTTCTTTCGCGTTGACACCCCAACCCCAGGCAAGCAAAAATTCACCGTTCGGGCCGAACTTGTCAATACGGTTGTTGTTGCGATCAGCGACGTACACATCGCCGACGGACGGATCTTCGATGGGCGTACACGCCACCAGGCCGTTGCTGCAGTTATCGACAGCCACCGACACCCCCACGTTGAACTGCCCCGCGCCTTCGCCTTCTTCGCCGAATGTGCCACCCGCCGCACCAGCCGACGGCACCCCCATAACGCAGAGCGTACACAAGATAGCAACGACAGCAGCCGTGCTGCGGCGCAGCGGCCCGGCGACACCTACCCACATTCGAACTCCGCGCCACATTGCTGCTAAATCATGGTCCTTCCCAAAGGCTCAAAGGCGACTTTTAACAATAGATAGCTTGACGAGACTTGGGCTACGGCACCAGCCTTGTTTCTCACTTACGAGCGGCGTCGCCCAAGTCAAAGGCCAGGCTTCGGATAGCTTGACGAGACTTGGGCTACGGCACCAGCCTTGTTTCTCACTTACGAGCGGCGTCGCCCATGTCAAAGGCCAGGCTTCGCTCGGTCAGAGACACCGCACGAAAACGGTTGACGGGCGTCGTCCCTATGTGCCACGCTGCGTGAGCGGCGATCGCGGTCGACTCGCACGATCGGGGTTGGTCCACTCGGGCTGTGCCGTCGAGCGTGGCCGTCGGACCGCGTCGCCCTCGTACACACCTACAACAAATGGAGAGCCAATAGACATGCGTAAGCTAGTTATCATCGGCGCCACGATCAGCGCTTTGGTGGCGCTCAGCGCCGTCGGAGCCTCGATGGCCACGGCAGCGCCGGAATTCAAACCCGCAGCAAACTCATTCACATCAACCAGTGGATCGGGCACCCTGGCGGCCAGCGGCGGCGCTATAATCACGTGTAAAGAAGACACCGACTCAGGCAAAATCACAGGTGCCAAAACCGCAGAAGTCACGATCGACTTCAAGAAATGCACAGCATTCGGCATTGCCAAAGCGAACTCGTTAGGGGACCCCTCAGAAACCATCTTAACGCACGCCACTGGCTTGCTCTGCGAACTCAGCGCAACAGAAGATGGGCTGATACTCACACCGACCGCAGAAGTGCACATAGAAGCAGGGGGCAAATTAGCCATAGTGAAGGGCAGCGTGATCGCCAAGGTCGAACCGGTCAACAAAAAATCAAAAGAAGGAAAACTCATTCTCGAACAGTCGTCAAACGGCGTACAGAAAATCAAAGAATGTGAAGGTAAAAAAGACCACCTCGAAACCTCTGAAGGCGAGGGAGCATTCAAAGAATCCAGCGAGGCGACCACAGACACAGAGACCTACGAAAAAGAACAGGAAGCGACGACTTAGGAGCCCCCTCGACCGTTCGCTGGCCGCCAACTGACGGCTAGCGTCAACGCGACACTGCTCCAAGCGCAAAGCGCTGGGGGGACGGACACCCGTCTCCCCAGCGCCGTGAGCGGCTCCATGCGTTGCTCCTACGGATGAAAGTCAAGAGTCATTTGCTCTCGACGGGTTGGGGTGGGATTCTTGCGGGTGGTGCGGGTGATCCGCGAGCGAAAGCGCAGGTGTTGGGGCTGTTGCCTGCCGCGCGGCTTTGCCCTTCGAGGGCCGTTGAGATGCGCGCCCCGGTGCGGCGCCCGCACCCTCTTTCGCTGGCCGTGATGCCTTCCAATCGGTGACGAGCCGTAGGTAGGCTTGCTCTGCCTGCTGCGTCAGCTGCCGCTCTTGCTCGGCGCGGTCACGGGCCGTAGCTCCGCCCCGGCGTGTGGCTTGGCGACGGGGTGCGCCGGCGCGGAGCTCGACGCTCCGCAGCTTCTTATCGACGAGCGACTGACGCTTGAACGCGTAGTCCTCGCGCTTGATGAGGAGCTGCCAGCTGAGCACAGCGATCTTGCGAGCGACGGCGACGATCGCGATCTGCGATCCCCGGCGAGCTCTGACGCGCTGATAGAACGCGCGCAGCGGCCCGGGTGCCTTGATCGCAGCCCACGCGGCCTCCACCAGGACGTGGCGTGCGGCTGAGGAGCCCTGCTTGGAGATCCGTCCGTGACGCGCCGGGGTGTTCCCCGACTGGCGCACGCGCGCGTCGAGCCCGAGATATCCGACGAGGCGCCGGTCGCTTGGGAATCGATGGATGTCGCCGATCGCGGCCATCAGCGTCGCGGCGGTCGTGATGTCCACAAGGGATCGTCATCAGTCGCTTGATCTCCGCCGAGTCGAGCGCCGCGGCAGCGACGTGCCCGTCGATCGCGCCGATCTCCTCGGTGAGGAAGTCGACCTGGCGCAGGCACGCATCGACGGTTTGCCGCTCATCACCAGGCAGCTCGAGCGTCTGAAGCCACGCGCGGCCGCGCTTGCCGAACAGGTCACTCGCGGGCGGGCGTCCGGCGAGGTTGCGCACGAGCACCGCCGTGATCTCGTTCTTCACTCGGGTGCGCTGGCGCACCAACTGCGAGCGCCTCGAGGTCAACCGCCGCAGACACCTGGTCCGCTCGTCCTCGACCCACACGGTCGGCAGCACGCCGGCCTGGAACAGCTCCGCGAGCGTCCGCGCGTCGAACCGGTCGCTCTTGACCTTTGCGTGGCTGATCGCTCGCACCTGCATCGGGTTCGCGAGCGCGACCTCGGCCACATGCCCGTCGAGGATTCGTGCGATCGCGAGCGCGTTGCCCGTTGACTCCATCACGACCCGATCCTGCCGGTCGAGGCTCTCGGCGAACAGCTTGAGCTTCTCCGGCTCCGTTGGCACCCTGCCGGCTGAGCGTGCCCGCTCGCCGGGCAGGCAGATCGCGACCTCGCAGAAATCACGGTGGACATCCAACCCAATGAACCGCACCTGGCCTCCTTCATCATTGACGTGGAGGGAGATGAGAGGGGCCGAACGACAGCTACGGATACGGGCTCGCAGCCCAACCGGGGTCGGTCGCAGGGGCGGCCAGCTATGTCAACGTGCTCACGGCCCAAGGAGCAACACGGCCTGCCCACTCTGCGTTCTCCCACGACGCCCCAACGCCCGAGTGACACGAACCTAAACGCGCCACCGGACGAGAACGCCGCAGCAGTATTTTCATCCCGGTATGTCAAGCAGGGCACGGAAATTGCGGAGTTCAGCTGGATCCGTGTCCTGGGGTCGTGGTTGGCTGGGGGCATTGATAGGAGGCGGTGAACGTGGCGTGCGAGGTAGCGCTTTAGACACCGTAGAGCCTCCCGGTTAGTCTTGCCTTCGGCGCGCTTGCGCTCCAAGTAGGCGCGGGTCTGAGGGTCGATCCGTGCCCGCGTTATCGCGATGGCGTGAAGGGCCCTGTTGAGCTGGCGGTCACCGCCGCGGTGCAGGCGATGACGGTCCCTGCGCCCAGAGGAGACAGGGATAGGGGCCACGCCGGCATGGCGTGCGAACTGCGCGTCTGTGGGGAAACGCTCGGCGCCGGCGGTGCGACCGATCAAGGTCGCTGCCGTCAACACACCCAATCCCTGCTCGGCCAGGAGCGCCGGCCTGTAGGCGAGGATCATCGTCCGTAGCTCGCGCTCGAGGTTGTCAGCCTGGCGTGAGATCGAGCGGATGCTCGCGACGAGCTCCAAGTCGACACGATGGCGTGCTGAGCGTTCCTCACTGCGAAGACGACGAGCGACACGGTCGAGCATCACGCCACTATCGATCTGGCGGGCCGGGATCTTCGCCTCAAGGTCCGGGCACAGCTCGACGAGGTGCCAGCGCAGCCGATTGATCTGCCTTGTGCGCTCGGCGAGGAGATCCGAACGATGGTCATGCAAGAGCCGGATCTCCATGGCACGCTCATCGAGGAACGCAGCCGGGAAGCGCTCCACGCCCTCTCTGACGACTGCGCGTGCGACAGCCCGCGCGTCGATCTGATCAGACTTGCCTGGCTCACGCTCACCGCGCCTTGCCTGGCCCATCCTCCGCGGAGGAACGCGAACGACACGCTCACCCGCCGCGATCAGCGCCTGCTCGAAACGTCTCGAAGAGGTGTCTACAGTCCTCGATCGCCCACACCCGCTCCTGGTCGATCTCCCGTGCCCAGCGCAGCGCAGCACGGTGCCCGGACTCATCGGCCCTGATCTCTAGCTCGCCCGCCACCAAGCCGCCGTCGCCGGAGACCGCGGCCAACGCATGCGTGCTCTTGTGGATATCCGCTCCGATCACAATCATTACCAACCGTCCCTT
This sequence comes from uncultured Solirubrobacteraceae bacterium, assembly GCA_963745375.1. GTDB lineage: Bacteria > Actinomycetota > Thermoleophilia > Solirubrobacterales > Solirubrobacteraceae > Palsa-744. The sequence goes on from CAVUXA010000008.1 coordinate 496,974, forward strand.
CAAATCGAGATTGCCGTTGAAGTGGACCTCCAGCGGACAGACCTCAGTCGGGGCGGTGCCACGCTCCTATCAAGTCACGCCGGGGATCCTCGGGCGGCGGCGAGCGACAAAACGCATGTTGGTCAGAACCTGATCGACAAGGACGATATGAGTCAGCTCGCCGCCAGCCCGAGAACCAACCGGCTCGGTCGGACATCACCGCCCGGCAACCCAGACGTTGACACTGAGTCGACGTGTGAGAAACATCTCGGCGATTTTGGGGTGACACCGCACCATTTCGCGCGCGCGTCGGTTAGCATGCCGCGCACTATGACCAGACCGACCAATCTCATCATCGCATCTGTCCTGGCGCTTGCGTGCATAGCGGGCGCCGCGAGCTGCGGCGGAAGCGACCCGGGCGCCGCCGTGGCACAAGTCGGCAAGGCCTCGATTAGCAAAGCCATGCTCAACGAATGGATAGAAGCCGTCACCGGCGGCGATTACTACGAGCATCTGGAAAAGCCCGCTCCGCGGGGTCTCGTGTCCGATCCGCCGAACTATCCGCGGTGCATCGCGGCCGCTGAAAAGGTCGTGCCGAGATCGACCAGCGGCCATCTGACGATGGCCAGGTCGCAGATCGCCGGCAAATGCCGGCAGCTCTACCCGGCTGTCAAGGACCAGGTGCTCGAACTGCTGATCTCGATCGAGTCATGGATAGGCGAAGGCGAAGAACGGGGCACACCTCCCACCAAGGCCGAGGTCAGTCGGCTGTTGGCCCGGATCAAAGCCGAACAGTTCCCAAAGCACGGCGAATACCAGGCCTACCTGGCGAAGCACGAGTGGACTCCATCAATTGAGACAATGCAGATCAAGCGGAACATCGTCGTGGATAGGATCCAGACCGAATTCCAGGGGCGTGGAGCTGGCTGGGAAACGGCATTCGGGCAGTATCTCGAGAAGAGGACGAAGAAGTGGACTGCGAAAACCAGCTGCCACGCTGGCTATGTCGTATCTCTTTGCAAGGAGTACAAACCCTCTCAGGCGAGCTCCACCGCCGCGCCGGCGATCCTGCTTGAGGAACTGGCCGGCCGCGCGTAGTGAGCTGGTGAGACTGGGTGGGCGCCGGGGCTCGTCTTAGCCTCGATCCACCGGGCGGGGGCTGGGTTCCGTCCGGTGGCGTCTCTTAAGTGACCTCCTGAGCAGGGCTTTTCCAGGCTGTGTCGGCAGCCGGGGCCCGGCGTCAGGAGGTCACCTTGATGGTGCAGGATGACGAGCGGGTCGGACTGGACGGTGTGCGGGTCGTCTTTGACGATGAGCATGTGGTTTCCGATGCCGGGGTCGCGCTGGTGGCGACGCTCGCGGGGCGGCTGGGGCTTGAGGGTCTTGTGGGTTCTTTCGTGAGCTTGCGCCGCGATCGTCCGGGTGCCGCGAACGCTGGACGCAAGGTGATGGCGCTGATCTTCGCGATGCTGCTCGGCGCTGACTGCATCGATGATTGTGAGGTGTTGCGTGTGGGCCGCACGCGCCGGCTTTTGGGTGGCTGGCTGCCGGCGCCCTCGACGCTGGGGACGTTCTTGCGTGCGTTCACCTTCGGGCATGTGCGCCAGCTCGACCGGGTGCTGGGTGAGACGCTGACGCGGGCGTGGCGGGCGGGGGCCGGCCCTGGAGAGAGTCGGCTGGTGGTCGATGTCGACAGTTTCATCGGCGAGGTCCATGGCTACGGGAAGGAGGGTGTCGGCTTCGGCTACACCAGACGGCGTGGGTATCACCCGCTGCTGGCCTCGCGCGCCGGGACCGGCGAGGTTCTGCATGTGCGGCTGCGCAAGGGCCAGGCGGCCAGCCCGCGTGGAGTGCTGCGCTTCGTCGATGAGCTGATTGCCCGTGTCGAGCGTGCGGACGCGAGGGGCGAGAAGCTCCTGCGCGCCGACTCGGCGTTCTGGAACAAGAAGCTGATCGCGCGCCTGGAGAAGGCGGGCTGGCGCTACTCGATCAGTGTGCGCATGCAGTTCTGGGTCAAGGACGCGGTCGCTGCGATCCCCGAGTCTGCCTGGCGGCCCCTGGAGGATTACCCACTCGCCGGGGAGGCACAGATCGCCGAGACGATCGCTGGCGGCAAACGACTGATCGTCCGGCGCACCCGGCTGATCGGGAGCGCAAGCCGAGCTGTGGCCGGACTGGCGTCACTTCCCGTTCTTGACCAACCGCAGCGAGGTACTGGAGCTCGTCGAGGCCGAGCACCGCCAACACGCTGTCGTCGAGCTCACGATTCGCGATCTGAAAGACCAAGCCCTTGGCGCACTTCCCATCTGGCCGTTTCAACGCGAACAGCGCCTGGACAGTGATCGCCTGCATCGCGCACAACCTGACACGCTGGACATCACTGATCGGGCTACCGGGCGAGACCCTCCCTGTCGCCCGCACGCTGCGCCGGCGGCTGCTCGCGATCCCCGGCAGGCTGACCCGCAGCGGCCGGCAATGGACGCTTCACCTCCCCGCCCGCTGGCCCTGGCAGGGCGACTTCACCCGCGCGCTCGCACGAATACGAGCGCTGCCCGCAGCGAGCTGCCCACCGACCACGCATACCTCCTCATCACCACTTCCCAGCCGACACCGGCGATCTCACCATGCCGTGAAAGCCCCGGCACCCGGCAGAAGACCTCGCCTGCCGCCCGCCCCGCCCCGGGGAACGCACAACCAGCACCCCCACCGGCCCGAAAACGCATCGATCACCGACACCAAGACCCCCGCCCGGTGGATCGAGGCTAAGAGCCCCCCGGCGCCCTATTCCGCCGCGAGGTCGGTGAGGGGGATCGCGTTCGGCACCAGCTTGGGCGGTGTCCTCGGCGCCCGGTACTGCCTGCAGATCGGCTCCACATAGCCCGCCTGGCAGTCGGTGCGCTGCCTCCACTTGCGCACGTAGGCTTCTCCGAAGCTCGTCAGGGCGCGCTGGCGCTGCTGAACGGTCAGGCGCCGCATGGTGAGCTGCGCTTCGAGCATGCGGTGCACGGCGGCTACGAGCAGTTCCTGCTTTACAAACATCGACAGGTCGGCTGACGTCTCTCCCTGGGAGGCGAGATATTCGCGAAGGCTCTCGCCGTTGGGAAACGGCTGGTGCGCGAACGACGCGAGCGCCTTGCTCAGTTCCGTGGCGGAGAGCTTCACGCCGAGTTCGGCGGCCTCGCCGGACACCCAGTCGAAGGACACGAGGTCGTAGACAGCCTTGAGCTTCTCCTTTTCGTATTCGAATTCGCACTTGGCCTTTCGCGCAGGACGGGTGGTCTCGACCGTCAGGCCGAACGTCGGGTATTTTTCGAGATAGGCGATGCATGCGCGATAGTCGGGAGGCTTCGGCGTTTGGAATTTCGGCTGCCCGGGGTTGGTGGATGCGCTCGCGGCCACCGCCGACATCCAGTGTTCGACCTGCGCCTTGGAGATCGGCGCACCGTTCACACGCACGACGGCGTCGCCCTGGCCCCCGCCACAGGCAGCCAGCGTGACCGCGGCCAGGCAGGCGGCCAGGGGCACCGAGGCGCGACGCCTACCAACTCGCTGTCTGCTGCGCCTCATCGATGCGGAACCTAGCCGTCGACCGGCGGACACGTCAAGCGGCAAGAAACATTTCCGTCAAACGCTGGCGGGAGACCGCTCCCAAAAGTAGGTTCGGGCGTGATGCGACGACCTCACAACACCGCCATCGCCCTCGCACTGCTGACCACGCCGGCGCTGGTCGGCTGCGGCACGGGCTCGAGCGTGTCCACCACGACGCTGAGAGGTCCAGGCGACGTCGCGAAGGTCAGCTTCGACAGCGCCGCGATCAAACCTTCGGCGAAGGGAGTCCCCACGATCCCGGCGCTCTACACGTGCGACGGCAGGAACACCCCGCCGCCGTTTGAATGGGGACCCGTGCCTGCGCGCACCGGCGAACTCGTGCTGTTCGTGCTCGGATTGAAGGCCGCGCCCGGGACGCGCAACGTCACCATCTCCGTCGAATGGGCGATGGCGGGCATCAACCCGACCCTCCACCACCTCGATCCAGGGCAGCTGCCGCGCGGCGCCCATCCCGGTCTCGCCGCCAGCGGCACCCGCAGCTACTCGATCTGCCCCCAGCGTGGGAAGGCCGAGGGATACGTCTTCGAACTCTACGGCCTGCCAAAAGGCGACACGGTCCCGCTCAACTTCAACGGCATCGGCATCCTCTCCAAGCTCGTCGGCTCCAGCCACGAATCCATCGCGAACGCGCACGGCAGCTTCGGCGCTATCTACAAGCGTGGGTGAGTAGCCGGGGGGAGTCTCACCCCCCGGCCCTTTCAGAACCGGTTATGTGGATCTCTACATAAGCGGATGTATGTCCCGCATACGATTATGTTGAGGAGGGTATGTAGCGATGCGTGTTTCACCTGCTCAGAGTGAAATTGGCGTGTGTGTCGCTCAACATAGTCATAGCTCGTCGAGGAACGCGAGGAGCGTGTCTGAGGGTCGGTATCTGCCGGGCTTGGCTCCGAGTGGCGCTGTCCGGGCGATTGCTTGTTCCTTGAGCGCGGGGTCGGCGTGCTCGTAGATGTGGGTGGTTTGGGTGCTCTCGTGCCCGAGCCATAGCGCGATCGTGGCGATGTCGACTTCCTTGGCTCTGAGGAGCATCGCGTTGGTGTGCCGGAGGGTGTGCGGTGTGACGTGCTTGGTCTTCAGCGACGGGCAGGTGCCGGCCGCTGTGGCGGTGTGCTTTGAGACGAGCAGCCCGACTGTGTAGCGGCTGAGTGGTCGTCCTTGGCGGGTCGGGAACAGCGGCTCCTCGGCCTGGCCTTGGCGCTCTTTCAGCCACGCGCGCAGGATCGTGACTGTCTCGCGGGTCAGGGTCGTTGAGCGCTTCTTGCGGCCCTTGCCGGTCACCCGGATGTGCGCGCCGGTGCCGAGGTGCACATCGCAGATGCGCAGGCCGACGAGCTCTGAGACGCGCACGCCGGTCTGGATCATGAGCACGAGCAGCGCGTGGTCGCGGCGGCCGAGCCAGGTGCTGCGGTCTGGCACGGCGAGCAGCGCCTTGATCTCGTCGAGATCGAGGTAGGAGACGGTGTTGCGCTCGTGGCGCTTGGTCGGGATCGCCATCACCCTGGCGATCGTTGCGGCGTGCTCGGGATGCTCAAGCGCGGCGAACCGGTAGAACGAGTGGATCGCTCCGAGGCGCGCGTTGCGGGTGCGGGGGCTGTTGCCGCGATCCTCTTCGAGATGGTTGAGGAACGCGCCGATCAGTGGCGCGTGGAGATCGTCGATGTCCAGCTGGAACGGCTGCTTGCCGGTTTGCTGGTGTGCGAAGCACAGGAGCAGCCTGAACGTGTCGCGGTAGGCGGCGATCGTTTGCGGGCTTGAGTTGCGCTGGGTGATTAGACGCTCACAGAAGAACGCCTGCAGCGCTGGTGCGAGCAGGGTCATGAGAGCACCTCCGGCAACTGCTCCAGGCGTCGGCTGATCAGCGCCAGCAGCTCGGGGACCGCCTCCAGATACCAATACGTTGACGCGGGATCGACATGGCCGAGGTAGGTGGAGAGCAGCGGCATCCGCCGGTCGATGTTCTCGCCGGCCTGCAGCCATTCCAACAGCGTGCGCACCGCCAGCGTGTGCCTGAGATCGTGGGGTCTCGGGCGCCCGCGAGCACCGTGGCCCTCCAAGCCGATTTCGCGGATCAGCTCCTTGAATGTGCGGTTGAGCTCCTCCCGCCTCATCCGTCGTCCTCTGGCGGAGAGGAAGAACGCTGGCGTTAGGGGCTCGGGGAAGCGAGCGTCGCGCTGACGGGCATAGACGCCAAGCGCGCTGATCGCGCTCTTGTGCAGCGGGATCTCGCGCTGCTTCTTTTGCTTGCCCGCGCGGACGTGTAGCAAGCCGTGGCGAAGATCGACGTCTTGGCGGTCCAGTGAGACGGCCTCGCCGGGGCGCATCCCGGTCACTGCCAGCAGCCCGATCAGCGTCTGATGACGCACGGCACGCAGCGCTGGCCTGAGCTCTCCCGCGGCCGTCATCAGCGCCACGATCTCTTCGTCGGTGTAAATGTGCGGTGCGATCCGCGGGCGACGCCCGGGCAGGAGGTCCTTCGAGGGAACCTCGCTCGCGGGGTCGATCGTCGCCAGATAGCGGGCGAACCCGCGCGCGACCGAGAGCCGCTGCCGCCAGGTGTGCGGATGGACATCCACCGGCAGCCTTGACCACGCAAGCGCCAGCTCAGTGGTGATTCGCTGAGCGCCCGCCCGCTCGAGGAACTCGACAAACCCTTCAAGCAGCCGGCCGTCCTGGGGCATCTCGAACCCGAGCCCGCGACGAACCCGCAAATAGTCCCCGAAAGCCTCACGAAGCGTGGTCATGCCACACCTCCCTGAGACGGCCACGAGCGGGCGAGCGGCCCAAGCGCCCTGCGGTCGACCTTGGCGTAGATCGCGGTCGTCTTCTGCTCACGGTGGCGCAGCACCTGGCCAATCTCCGCAAGCGAAGCGCCCGCCCTGAGCATCTCACTCGCGGCCGTGTGCCGCAAACGATGCGCTCCGACCCGCGGCAGGCCCACCCGGTCACACGCCGAGCGGACAACCCACCCGACCGTGCTCCTGTTCAACCCCTGCTGCGGCGCCGTCACCCGCAAGAACAGCGCGCGACACTCGCACCGCGGGCGACGGCGGAGATAGGACACGATCGCCTCGCCGACATCGACAGGCAGCGGCAACTCGTCTTGCCGGCTGCCCTTCCCGCGAACGAGCAGCAGCCCGGCCCGCCAGTCGATGTCCTCAAGCTGGATCGAAGCGACCTCGCCGGCGCGCAGCCCAAGCCGCACGAGTAGCAGCAGGATCGCGTGATCACGTCGGCCGAGGAGCGTGCGCCGATCGCAGCTCGCCAACAGGCCCCTGACTGCAGCGGGCTCCAGGCCGCGCGGCAGCGTTCGATCCCGCAGGTTCGCGAGCGACGGGACCGCCCACACCAGCGGAGCCTCGATCAAGCCCGCCAGGTGCAAGTAGCGCAAAAACGATCGCAGCGCGGACACCAGGTCTCTCGCTCCCGACACGCTGCGCTTCGGGCACTCGCGCGCCAGAAACGAGCTCACGTCCCCCGCGCACAACCGCTCAAGCCCCAGCCCGTCCGGGCCCTCCCAGCCCGCCAGGAACAGCCGCGCGGCGGGCTCATACGCATCGATCACCGTGTGATCGCAGAGCCTGCGCTCGATCGAGAGGTAGCGGCGGTAATCCTCGAGCAGCGCCTCGAGCGGCTCCTGCGCGAGCACCGGTACCGGCGCTGGCGCGACCCCCAGCCCGCGCAGATACCCGAGCGGCAGCAGCACGCTCTCCGGAGTGACCCATGTCACCAAGCCCGCGGCGCGACGCGACGCAGCGAACCGCTCCGCCTGCTCGCCGGACAGCTCGCCGACACAGAGCCGCTCGCGCTCGAGCCAACGACTGAGCCGATCGAACTGATACAGCCTGTTCGCCGCCGCCTTGGGCGAATACGCCCGAGACGTCAACCACGACTCAAACCCCGCCGCGAACGGCGCCAACGGTCCCGACACCGCCGGGAACCACACCTTCCTACCCATCGCTGCCTCCAATCAGATCGCAGAACACAAATCCGCGAAGCATCAAGGAGTAGCCACGATTATGTTGAGCGCATCACCACCCGAAATCCTGCCCAGCAGGCAAACCGCAGCGAGCTGAGCAGATGCTCAACATAATCGTCCGCGGGACATACAACCGGACGTGACAGTCTCCCGTCATCCGGCTCCCATCATCCGGCCATGGGCTGTGCTGGGCCGCCAGTGAGCAAAGAGTTCTGGCTGGCGTTTTCGCGCCGAGGCCAGAAGGTCCCATGCCCGTTGAGGACGGCGTCGCAGCCGCTTGTACTTCCGCATGGCCCATCGCATCAGATACTCATTGATGCGATCCAGGGAACGGAGCAACTCGGTCGGGTAGAAGCGACCGTAGTAGTTGATCCAGCCCCGCACGATCGGGTTGACCTGACGTGCGAGGTCAGCGAGGCTCAAGCTGCCCTGCAAGTGCAGCCGCCAGCGTCTGATCGTGCGGCGGATCATCTTTGCAGCGTCGTTTGAGATCGCCGGGCAGAAGCTGACGAACAAGCCGCCACTCCTGTCCATGGCTGACCTCGGACGAAACGTGTAACCCAGGAAATCGAAACGCTCGTGCTCGTGAGAACCGATGCGATTCGAGTCCTTGCAGTACACGATGCTCGTCTTGTCCGGATTGACCTCCAGACCAAGCAGCGCCAGCCGCTTGACGATCGCGTCGAGTACGACACGCGCCCTTGGCTCACTGTTGCAGTGCAGGATCACGTCATCTGCGTAGCGCTCGAACGGAACGCCCCGGAACTCCCGGACCAGCCACATATCAAGCGCATAGTGCAGAAACATGTTCGCCGGCAACGGCGAGATCGCCGAGCCCTGCGGGCTCCCTCGATCTCGTGCCTGGAGGGTGCCGTCTGCGTGCTGTAGCGGCGCTTTCAGCCACCGCTGCACGTAGAGGAGTATCACCGCTCGCTGGTGTGGTGAGCGACCGCGCGGAGCACGAGCCGATGATCGAGGCTGTCGAAGAAGGACCGGAGATCAAGGTCGATCACCCAGTTGCACCCCGATCGCATCCGCCTGCTCGACGCCGCCGCCGGCACGCACGGGTATGCCGACCTAGCGCGTGGCGCAGTCGAGCTGCCAATCGACGGACTCCTGGTCCAGGTCGCCGCACTGGTGGACCTGCTGCGCATCGTGCTCACCGACCATGCGCCCTACAGCCAGCGCTTCGCGCTCGCGCTCGACGCCACGCTCCAGCTCACAGCACGCACACCGCGCCCCGCGGACGAGCATCCCATGGATCAGTCACAAGCACGTGCACAGGCCGACCGATGGCTGGCAAAGCAGACGGGATAGACCGCGGCCCCGACACGCTGCTGCGCGTGTTGAGCGACGGTGGCGTTCGGTTCGTGGTGATCGGCGGTGCGGCGCTGCAAAGCCACGGGCAGCGGTATGAGACCGAGGACATCGACATCACCCCCGACCGTGCACAGGAGAACCTCAAACGGCTCGCCGACGTGCTCAACCGCCTGCACGGTCGACCCCAACCCATCCCGAAGGCGCTGTCCCACTGCCCGACGACTACTTCACATCCACCGTACTCGACCAGGGCACCGTATGGAATCTACGCACCGTCCACGGCAAGCTCGACCTGACCCTCTCCCCCAGCGGCTTCCCAGGACGGCTACACCCAGCTCACCCCAGGCGCCCAGCGTGCCCCGCGTCGCTGCGACCACAATCGAAGTGGCAATCGCCAGCCTCGCCGACGTCGAGCCCTCACGGCGACGCTTGATTGATCCGCTTGCGTGTTCAATAGGCGCCGGACTCGTCGCCACCACCTTCAGGGCATCCCGTGTACGCAATGCGGTACAATCTGCCGATGGCGAAGACAGTGCCGGTTCGTGAGTTTCGAACCAACCTCAGCGCGTTGCTCAGCGACGTCGCTGATCGCCGCGATCACGTGCTGGTGACCCGCAACGGCAAGCCGGCCGCCGTGCTCGTTCCGATCGACGAATACGAGGCGCTTGAGGAGACCGCAGAGATCCTCTCTGACTCCGAGACGCTCGCCGCGATCGACGCCGGTCTGGCCGAGCTCGCGCGCGGGGAGACCGTCACGCTCGCGGACCTACACGCCGAGCTCGACGAGCGCCGCTCAACCCACTGAGCAGTGACACGCGTCGTCCTCGCGCGCCGCGCCCGTGGCGAGCTGCTCGAACTCAACTGGCCACTGATCGACGCCATACAGGACGCGCTCAGACTACTCCAACGCGATCCCCTCGCCGGACACACGCTACGAGGGCGGTTGGCGGGACTCCGCTCGCTGCGCGTCGGCTCCTACCGCATCATCTACCAGCTGGCCGAGGCCCAACAGACAGTTCGCGTCGTCGCGATTCGACACCGCTCGATCGCCTATAGCAGCGACCCCCGGTGAGCCACAAGCACCGGCCAATAGCGCGAGTCAGCGACACACCACCACCAAGCACACGGCCCTGCCGATGCGTTCGTCGCGAACGTAGCGCCGATCTCCGATCCCCGGCCGATCCCCGGCCAGACGGCCCCATTCGACACCTTGAACGAGGCCACTGACCGACTGCGTCTTCGAAGCCGCGGCTAGGTCGTTGAGCCGTCCAGTGACCGAAAACCGGACCATCCTCAAGTGACCAGAAAGTGACCGAACTGCACCAACCTGAGCGGATTCCAGCGGATCCATGCGGATCAATCGCACAACACGTGCGGTCTAAAAGACGCGTTTACGCCGCAAAAAACGGCTCCACGACCTAGAAATCCCGCAAGTTGCGGGGCTTCTAACAGCGGGGGACCCAGGAATCGAACCTGGCGTTGCGGTTTTGGAGACCACCGTGTTACCGATACACCAGTCCCCCAGCGGGAGCCGAATTCTAGGCCCTCTCGGCGGCCCTCTCCGGTAGGCGGCCCTGCGTCTATCTCGCCAGCGCCACGCTCAAGCAGCGCGTCTGCGATGCCGAAGCACGAGTAGCACCGCTCCTTCTTGTGACAATGCGCACTTTCTTTCGGCATATCCGGCTCCACGTTCGCATCCGGTCAGACGGCGAGCAGACCGTTGCCGCGCCTGCGCGCACCGGCTCCCAGGACGGCTTCACGCTGATCGAAGTCGTCATCAGCTCCTTCATGGTCGGGCTGATCGTCGTCGGGACGTTCACCGGCTTTCAGGTCGCCGACCAGTCCACCGCCCACGACCGGCTGCACGACGAGGCCGCGGTGCTCGCTGCACAGTCCCAGGACCAGTTGCGCAGCGCACCCGCGAGCGCCCTCAAGGTGCTCGCGACCAGCCCCCACACCCACACCCAGGTCGCCGACGGCGTGACCTTCTCGATCAAGCAGGAAGCGCGCTTCGTCGGCGGGCCCGAAGGAAGCACCGGCTGCAGCGTAAACGAACACAAAGCCCAGGTCACCAACGCCCTGCGAATCACCTCCACAGTCAGCTGGCCCAACTCCAAAGGCACCGCCCAACCGGTAGTCGAGACCGGCGTCGTGACGCCGCCGACCGGATCGGCCCTCGAGGTTGACGTAGGCAACGCGCCAGCCCCCACCGCCGGCGTCGCAGGCGTGACCGTGATCGTCAAATACAAGGCCGCCGGCAGCGAAACGGTGTCCACGCTCGAAGGCGTCACCCCCGCGGCTGGCTGCATAGTCTTCGGCGCCATACCCTCTACCGCCGCGACCGTGGAAATCCCGGAACTCGTCGGTTTCGTGACGCCCAGCGGCAGTCAGTACGTCAAACCAGAAGAAGAGGTCCTCGCACCCAACACCACCACCTACGACGCCGTGACTTACCAGCGTGGAGGCGCCATCATCGCGACCTTCACATACAACAAATCGCCTAAATACGAACGCCTGAACAACAAAAAAGAAACCGAAAAAGAAGTCCCCGTCTTGAGCGACACCTTCGTCGCCGCCAGCGCCGACATGAAGACGCCGCCTAACTACGAGGTCGGCAGCACGCGCGGCGAACTCATCATCGCGACCGGCCTGTACGAACCGATCCCTGGCGTACCGGTGGCCAAACCCCCGCTAACCTATCAGCCCGAAGTCACCTCGCCCGAGACGAGTCGCTACCCCCAGGGCAACCTGTTCCCATTCCCCGAAAGCGAAGGCGAAGGCAGCTGGGAAGTCTACGCGGGCGACTGCAAGGCCAACGACCCCGAAACACTCAAAGTGCCCGGCGTATCCGTCGAACGCAAGTGGATTACCCCCGGCGCGCCGCAAACCGTCTTCAAAGAAGTGCCGCTTAGCCGTACATCGCTGAACCTCTACAGCGCCAGCGAAAGCGAAGTGGCGGCCCTGGGCTCCGAAGCCGCGAAAGACCTTGAAACCAAAAGCAAATACCTCGTCACGATCACAAACACCGCCTGCACGGGCACCACGCCCAACAACGAGACCTCGGTCAAAAGCGAGCACAAACAGGACACCACGACAGAAGAAGCCAATGGCGGCCATCTCGAATTCCCCTTCCAGCCGTTTGGCGCCTACCAGCTGTGTGTCTACAACGAAACGTCGAAAAAGACCTACACGGTGCCCGGCGAAGACCTCACCGTCGCCGGCACGACCAAGAACATCTACCTGCCTCAGCGCTCACTCCAAGAACGCACCGAACTGAAGGCCTCCGAAGAAGCGAGCGAAAAAGCGGCTGAAAAAACCCGCGAAGCCGAAGAAGTCAAAGCCAGGGAAAAACGCGAAAAAGAAGAAGCCCCCGCGCGTGAAGCGCGCGAAAAAGAAGAAGGCACCCAGAAAGCCACGCGCGAAAAACAGGAAGCGGCTCAGAAAAAATGGGAAGCCGAAGAAGCTGCCCAAAAAGCCACCAAAGAAAAAGAAGCGACCGAAAAGGCCACGCGCGAAACCAAAGAAAAAGAAGAACGCGCGAACTGGAAACTGCAGGAAGAAAAAAAACTAAAACCAACCATCACCAAAAAAGAACGCGAAGAAAAAGAAGCAGCGCAGAAAAAAACGCGTGAAGCCGCCGAAAAAGCTGAAAAAACCGCCAGCGAAAAACGCGCGACCGAAGAAGCCGCCACCAAAGCCACCCGCACCAAAGAAGAAGCGGCGATAGCCACCCGCAAAGCAGAAGAAGCAGCTACTGCCGCCACCAAGAAAAAAGAAGAAGAAGCCAAGGCCGCCGCCGCCAAAAAAGAAGAAGAAGCCTGGAACGTCAAAAAGGCTGAAGAAGCCGCCAAAAAGGCCGCGCGGATCAAACGCGAAGAACAGGAAGCCAAAGAAGGCATAGGCATCACCGTCGAATCGAAAAAGGCCGAATGCCCATGAGCTCCCCGACCGGCATCTCTCGGCTTGGCGACGAGCGCGGCTTCACGCTCATCGAACTTCTCGTCGCCATGGCCGGCTCGACCGTGGTCGTCGCCGCGGCGCTCGCCATATATGTCGTGGCGCTCCACCAGACCACGCGCATCGGCGATCGCCAGCAGGCCGACCAGTTCGGGCGCACGGCGATGAGCCAGATCGTAGAAGAGCTTCACTCCAGCTGCCTGCAGAAGGAATTTGTTCCGGTGCAGGAAAAATCTACCCCCGGTAAGCTCATCTTCCAGGACGCCGCCAGCAGCGAAGCCCAGATCAGCTCGAGCAAAGCCAAAGCCGAAGCCTACGAAGACCGCATCGTCTGGACGAAAATAAAAGGCTCCGAAGGAACTCTCGTCGACGAACGCTACCCGGTCGAAAGCGGAACACTTCCCAAAGAATTTAAATTTGCCGCGACGCCGAGCTCGAAGGTCACGCTGGCCACCAACATCAGCCAGACGCCTGTAGAAACACCTTTCTTCAAGTACTACGAATACGCCAAAAAAGCGACCGCTGGATCCGAAACGACCGGGGTCGGCGCGCTGAATAAGATCACCCTGAGCGAAGGAGAAACGCTGGGCGCCAAAGCCGCGAAAGTCGCCGCCGTCGAAATCAACTTCACGATCGTCGCCCGCGAAGAAAACGGCTTTCAGACTCAACAGAAGACGCCGTTCTCCAACGAGGTGCTCCTCGCCTTCGGGCTGCCGGCCTCTGAAGCCCAGATCGAAGAGAAGCCATGCCAGTGATCAATCGCATTCGCCGCGCCCCGGCTGCCTCCTCGGAGGAGGGGTTCACGATGCTGATCGTGCTCGGCGTGATGCTCGTCACAAGCGCGCTGCTTGTCGCGGCATTCACGGGCTCCAGCGAGAATGTCCACCTGTCCCACCGGGACACCATCGAGAAGCAGGCCTACTACGCCGCGCTTGCCGGGGTGCAGGAATACGAGTACAAGCTGGAGTCCAACCCGGACTACTGGCAGACCTGCGAAGAACCGGCGGCGACCGTGTCTGCGAAAAGCGCCGCCGAAGCCGACCAGCGCTACGAAGACAAGGTGCTCGTCGCCAGCACCGCCCCTGCGAGCATTAAAAAATGCACGACGAGCAACCCGTTCGAAAGCGCGATCGAGTCCAAAGGGGCGCTCACGAACACGTTCCGCATCGAATCGGTGGGCTGCGCGGGCGTGCTGGAACTGAAAAGCTGCGCCGGCCAACCTACGTCAACCGTGGCCACGCGCAAGCTCATCGCCACATTCCAGGTTACAGGCTTTCTCAACTACATCTACTACACGCAGTACGAGAACCAGGATCCGGAAACCTACGGCGCCAACGCGGCCGAAAAGAAAGCTTGCACCGCCTACCGCAACGTACGCGAAGCCGAAGAAGCGGCGCATCCCACCATCGAATGCCACAACATCTTTTTCGGCAGCCAAGACGAAGTGAACGGCCCGATGCACACCAACGACACCGCCAACGTATGCGGTGGCGCGAAGTTCGGCCGCAAAGCGCACGAACCGCCCGACCTCGTCGAAATAGACCGGGGGATCAACACCAGCTGCGGTGGCACGGCAACCTTCTATTCGGCGTCGGAAGAACCCGAAGTCGGCCAGGACGTGGTGCCGCCGGAAAGCGACGCGAGCCTGAACACCTACGTCGAAAGCGCCAACAGGTTCGAAGGCCGCACCGAACTGGAACTCAAAGGCACGACCATAGCGGTCACTACGCTCAACGCCAGCACCGGCAAAAAGGAAACCAAAACCATCGAATGGCCCAGCAACGGCCTGATCTTCATACGATCCAAGGGCTGTCAGTACACCGAATTCGAACAGGAAGGAACCGACACCGCGACAACGTATGAAGAAGAAGCCAAGTGTGGCAGCGTTTACGTCCACGGCACCTACAGCAAATCTTTGACGATCGGCGCCGAAACCGACCTGATCATCAACGGCAACATCACGCCGACCGGGATAACCAACGGCGCTGCGCCGACGGGAACCACAGCGCTCGGTCTGATCGCCACGCGCGACGTGCGCATCTACCACCCGTGCTCATCCAACGTCAACGGGGCAGGGTCGCTGAAAAACCCCTGGATCTACGCGGCGATTTTGTCGACAGCCCACTCTTTCCTCGTCGACAACTACAGATGCGGCGCTGGCCTCGGCGAACTCAACGTCTATGGCGCCATCGCGCAGAAGTTTCGTGGGATCGTGGGCATCCTCGGCGGCAGCGGCTATGCCAAGGAATACATCTATGACGAACGGCTCGCCACCGAGGAGCCGCCCTACTACCTCAGCCCCTTCAAAGCCGGCTGGAAGATCGTCCGCCTGACCTCGCCGTAACCGGCGCTGGCGCCGTTTTGCGCCAGCCGGTTCTGAGACACTGAGCGCATGGCACTCCATGCGCGGGCGACGCTCTCGTCGCTCATGGTGGTCGTTGCTGTGGGCGCGTCCGGGTGCGGCGAAGCGGCCGTTCCCAATGCGGCTGTGCACCACTCCCCCACCGTCCACGCCGCCTCGTCGCAGCGCTACCCGCGTCCGCAGGCCAGCGACGTGGTCGCGCGCATCGACGCCAGCTCGGACGAGATCTTGGCGGAAGGCAAGGTGCACATAGCAGCGGGCGCGCCATCGGACGCGGAGGTTCGCCACGAGCTTCAGGCCGCGCGCCGGGCCGGCATCGTCCTGCCGTCGGGAGAATCGGCGGCGTCCTTCGAAGGCGGCGCGTCATACCCCGCGCGCCCAGCCGCCGAAGCGCAGACGCCACTCGCCCCGTGGAACCCACGGTCAAAGCCGATCGCCGACTGGATCGCCCCGGTCCTTGCTTGGGCGTATGGGCACGGCTGGACGGGGGCGGTCACGAGCGGCTACAGGACCTTCTACGAACAGGCGCAGCTGAACGCGGCTGGCGCCTACAGTGCGCCGGCCGGTCTGAGCAACCATGAGACGACCAAATACCCGGGAGGCGCCGTCGACGTGACCGACCCCTCACAGCTGATCGCGGTGCTGCGCGCCTATCCGGGGCCGCTGAAGCTGGTAGGCGGCGTCCTCGGCCCGATCGATCCCGAGCACTTCTCGGCCACTGGCGATTAGCGCGACCCGTGTACGAATGCGGGCGAGAGGACTCGAACCTCCAAGGGCTAGCGCCCACTGGCTCCTAAGGCCAGCGTGTCTACCAATTCCACCACGCCCGCAGGGGCTCCCCAGAGCCTAGCTCGCACGCCCGCCGATCGCCGACGACGCCGGCCTCACCCCCCACGGGGACCGCGCCGGGCGGTATGGTCATGTCGATCATGTCGTTCCAGCCCGCACAGCAGCGCCAGCCAGGCGTGATCATCACCCACCCCAACCGCAGCAAGCCGGTCGTGCAAGCCACGCGCGCGACCGTCGTCGTGCTGCTGTTGGTCAGCGCCGCGCTCGTGCTGATCGTGACCGTGGGCGGCTGGAAGCTCCTCGAGGGCGCCACCCCCATTCAGATCGGCTACGTAGCCGTGTACGTCGTGTTCGCCTTCTTCGCCGCGCGCTGGAACCGCGGCGTGCTGCCGGTCGCGGCCGTGCTGGCGGTGCTGCTGGGCATCTTCGCGCTGGTCGCCGGCCCGAGCTGGTTCGCGCGTGACAAATCCGGCTTTGCACAGCCGGCGATCAACGCGGGCCTGCTCGGCGTGCTCACGCTGCTGATCGTGCCCGTGCAGCTGCTGCTGGTCACCTTCGCCATGCGCGGCTTCTCACAGGGCTGGAACGTCGAGCTCGAGCGCAGCGATCCGTCGGCCGGCGAAGACCTGTACGCGCAAGCGCCGCTGTACCCCGCCTGAGTTCCACCGCCCTGCTCCACCGCCCTGCCATACACTGGACAGCGGCGTGCGGCGGTGGCGGAACGGTAGACGCGGGGCCCTCAAAAGGCCCTGTCCGCAAGGGCGTGTGGGTTCGACTCCCACCCGCCGCACCTCTACGGCCCGGCCACAAGCTCCAGCAGAGACCCAGCAAGCGCGGGCGGCGCCGCGAGGATGCCCCACGGTAGGTTCTCGTGTACGGGCAGCTCCAGCACGTCGAGACCCGCCCGTTCGCACACGAGCGCCCCGGCGGCGATGTCCCACTGCTTGACCGTGCGCTCGAAGTAGGCGTCATAGCGACCTGCGGCCGTCCACGTGAGGTCCAGCGCGGCGCTGCCGAAGCGGCGGATGTCGCGCACGCGCGGGGCCAGCCGCGCGAGCACCTTGGCCTGCGCGGCGCGCACGTCTGCGTCGTAGGCCAGGCCGGTGGCGACCATCGCGCGCGCCAGCGCCTGGTGCCCGGCCGCCTCTCCCCCCTCCACGGCGTCCCTGTGCGCGCCGGCCAGCTGCGCCACGCCGGCAGGGCCGCTCAGCGTGGCCGCTCCGCTGCGCGTGGCCGTGAACAGCTCCTGGCGATTTGGGTCAAAGACCGCCCCGGCGAGTGTGGCGCGCTGGTCGCGCACGGCCACGCTGACGCACCACTGCGGTATCCCGAACAGGAAGTTGACGGTTCCGTCGAGCGGGTCGACCACCCAGCTCAGTCCGCTGGTGCCCTGCGCGTGATCGCCCTCCTCGCCGATGAAGCCGTCGTGCGGGCGCCGCGCGCCGAGCAGCTCGCGGATGGCGCGCTCGGAGGCCAGGTCGGCCTCGCTGACGAGGTCGGTTGGCGTGCTCTTGGCGCTCACCTGGCTCTCGGCTCCGCGGCGCGCGCGCTCGAGCAACAGCGCGCCGGCCATCTGCGCTGCCTCGACTGCCACCTCCAGCAGGGCGTCCTGGTCGCGTGCGGCGTCCGCGACAGCTCCTGGGTCGCTCACGAGAAACCGGGCGGGCGCTGCTGCGCCCATGGCCGCTCGGCCTCGATCTGCCCGGCGAGCGACAGCAGCGTGGCCTCGTCATTGGGGCGCCCGACGAGCTGGACGGCGCGCGGCAGTCCGTCGACGTCGAAGCCGGCCGGGACCGAAGCGGCGGGCTGGCCGGTGAGGTTCCACACGCCGTAGTACGGCACCCAGCGCGCGACCGTGTTGAACGTGACCAGCGCGCCGCGCCCTCGCAGCCGGCCGATCGGCGGGGGCCCCACGGCGGTGCCGGGCGTGAGCAGCACGTCGTGGTCCTCCAGCACGGTGTTGATTCGCCGTGCCAGCTCGGCCTCGCCGGCGAGCGAGCGCTCCAGCAGCGCCGGCGGGACGAGGCTGCCAAGTCGCGCCACCCCGCGCGTGCGCCGTTCCAGGCGCTCGGGATGAGCAAGGGCCGCAACGTCGTCGTGGGCGCCGCGCAGGTAGCGCACGAGCACGCCGGGACCGGCCTGCGGACCGTAGTCGGGGTCGCGCTCTGACACCTCGTGTCCGAGCGAACGCAGCAGCTCGACGGTGTCCTGCAGGGCGCGGCGGGCGTCCGCGTCGGGGCTTGCGATCAGGCCGGGGGGAACACGCGTGGAGTAGGCGATCCGCAGCCTTCCCGGCGGCGTGGCGGCCGCGGTGGCGAACGGCAGCGCGGGCGGCGGTGCGCTGTCGAGGTCGACGTCGCTCGCACCCGAGGCGACGTCGTGGAACAGCGCGGTGTCGGCGACCCGGCGCGTGAGCACGCCGCTCACGGACATGCCGTGCCAGTGGCGCGGGTAGGGCGCCAGCGGCACGCGGCCGCGCTGGGGCTTGAGGCCGAACAGGCCACACCAGGCGGCGGGGATGCGGATCGACCCGGCGCCGTCGGATGCGAGCGCGCCGCCGACCAAGCCGGCGGCGACCGCCACAGCGCTGCCGCCGCTGGAACCGCCGGGGGCGCGCTGCAGGTCCCACGGGTTGCGTGTGACCCCGAAGGTGGCCGTCTCGGTGAACGGCCACAGCGCGAGCTCGGGCTCGTTGGTCTTGCCGATGATCACCGCGCCGGCCTCGCGTAGGCGCCGCACGACCTCGGCGTCCGCGCGCGCGGGCTCGTCATGGGCGTTGCTGCCGTCGCATGTCAGCTCGCCGGCGACGTCGATGTTGTCCTTGACCGCGATCGGCACGCCCAGCAGCGGACGTCTGCCCGACTCCCCGCCCGCTCCGCGCCGCCCGTCGGCCTGATCGGCCTCCAGCCGCGCGCGCTCTACGAGCACCACGCGAAACGCGTTCAGGCGCCCATCCAGCCGCGCAATCCGCTGCAGGTACAGGTCGACAAGCTCGCGCGAGCTGACCTCGCCGGCGGCGATCAGTTGCGCCTGCTTGGCGATCCCGGCGAAGGCGAGCTCGACAGCGTCCATCCGACAGGCAATGTATTGAATGGATCTCCAGGGGGAGTATTCCGGGCAACCGAACAGAGGGGGAGCACCGATGTCCTATCCAGTCACCTTCGAGGTGGATTATGTGGAGCGCCGCAACCGACTGACGGCTTTCTTCAGGCTGCTGCTGGTTATCCCCGTGGCGATCTGGCTGTACATCCTCGCCATCGTCGGCTACGTGGTGATCGTGATCGCGTGGTTTGCGATCGTGATCACCGGCCGCTACCCGCGCGGACTGTACGACTTCGTCGCGGGCGTCACGCGCATGCTTGCGCGCGTGACCGCGTATGCGGCGCTGCTGACCGACGCCTACCCGCCATTCGGCCTGGGTCCTGATCCCTCCTACCCGGTACGCATGGAGTTCGCCGGGCCGCTGGAGCACTACAGCCGCCTGAAGACCTTCTTTCGCCCGCTGCTGGCGATCCCGATCCTAATCCTGCGCTACGTGATCAACCTGCTGCTAGAGGTGGGCGCGTTCGCGGCGTGGGTGGTGATCGTGATCACCGGCAAGCTGCCCCGCGGCCTGTTCGACCTAATGGTGCTCGCCAACTCCTACACGGCGCGCTCGGACGCGTACCTGTTCCTGCTGACCGAGACCTACCCTCCCTTCCAGGACGAGCAGACGCGCGCGGCGGGAACGACGCCGGCGTAAGCGCTGTCGAGCTGCGTATAACCATGGCTATACGCACTCTTCTGGACGACATATGAGCCGCGGCGCTAAACGGGGGTGACGGGGTTGCGCTTGGCGGGCCAGCCGGGCGCTCCGCCAGACGCAAGCTCCCCGCGCCGCTTGCCGGCGGCGTTGGCGAAGCGGCGGATCAGCTCGTCGCGCAGCCGCTCGGGCTCGATCACGGCGTCGATGACCAGCTCGGAGGCGAGGTGCAGGATGTCGATGTCGGCGGCGTACTCGCTGCGCAGCTGCTCGACCTTGGCGGCACGCTCGTCCTCGTCGTCGATCGCCTGCAGCTGGTTGTAGTAGACGGCGTTGATGGCGGCCTGCGGGCCCATCACGGCGATCGAGGCGCTGGGCAGCGCGATACAACAGTCGGGCTCGAAGGCGGGCCCGGCCATCGCGTACAACCCTGCCCCGTAGGCCTTGCGCACGACGACCGAGATCTTGGGCACGCTGGCCTCGCTGACGGCACTGATCATCTTGGCGCCGTGGCGGATGATGCCCTCGCGCTCGACCTGTGTGCCGATCATGAAGCCGGGCACGTCGGCGAGGAATAGCAGCGGGACGTTGAAGGCGTTGCACGTCCAGATGAAGCGCGCGGCCTTGTCGGCGGAGTCGCCGAACAGCACGCCACCCTTGTGCTTTGGCTGGTTGGCGACGATCCCCACCACGCGTCCGTCCAGGCGGGCATAGGCGACGATCAGCTCGCGCGCCCAGCGCGGGTGGATCTCCAGCAGCGAGCCGTCGTCGACGAGCGCGTCGAGCAGCAGCTTCATGTCGAACGGCTTGTTCTCGTCCGCCGGGATCAGCTCGCCGATCGCGTTGAACGACAACGATGATGAGGCCGGCTCCGCCGGCGGAGTTGTCGGGGGGTGACTTTCGCAGCTGGTGGGCATGTACGACAGGTAGCGCCTGGCCAGCGCGATCCCCTCCTCGTCCGTCTTGACCAGCTGGTGCGCGCAGCCGGACACGCTGGTGTGCATGCGCGCGCCGCCCATCTCCTCGAGGCTGACGTGCTCGCCGATGACCATCTCGGCCATGCGCGGCGAGCCGAGATACATGGAGGCGTTGCCGTCGCGCATGATCACGACGTCGCAGAACGCGGGGATGTAAGCGCCGCCGGCGGCGCTGGGGCCGAACAGGACGCACACCTGGGGAACGGTCCCGGACAGGCGCACCTGGTTGTAGAAGATCCGCCCGGCACCGCGCCGGCCGGGGAACATCTGGACCTGCTCTGTTATGCGCGCGCCGGCGGAGTCGACCAGGTAGACCATCGGCACGGCCAGCGCCAGCGCTCGCTCCTGGATGCGCAAGATCTTCTCTACCGTCTTGGGCCCCCACGAGCCGGCCTTGACGGTGGGGTCATTTGCCATCAGGGCAACCGGCCGCCCGTCGATCTCCCCTACCCCTGTGACCACCCCATCGGCGCCCAGCCCATCCTCCTGCCAGTTGGCCAGCAGCCCCTCCTCGGCGAAGGAGCCGTCGTCAAGCAGCAGCGCGACGCGCTCGCGCACCGGCAGCTTGCCCTGCTCGACGGCCTTGTCCCTATGGCGCTCCGGTCCCCCGGCGAGAGCTTTCGCGCTCGCGTCCTCGAGCGCGCTCACGGAGCGACCGTCACCACGGCGTCGCGCGGGTCACGACGACCAGGCCTGCGCTCAGCGGGGCCGACGCGAGTCGCGACGACCGACCTGCGCTCACCAAGGCAATCCCCGGTAACGATGGCGCTGTGCACGCAACTGACGACGTTCGTGGCGGGCCTGCAGCCGCGCGTGCACGACCTCCAGGTCTGACCCGGGCCCGAGCAGGCGCCAGGAGTCGCGCACGACGGGCAGCATTGTGACGCCGATCACCCACGCCGGCCAGAAATCGGCGTGGCCATGGTGGGAACCGGTGAGCAGCCAGATACCGACAGACAGCGCCGACACGCCGATGCCGCCGCCGGCCTCCTGGGCCAGGCGCCGGCGCAGCTGGCCCTTGCGCTTGCGCAGCGCGAGCGCGACCGAGGTGGAGCTGACGGGCAGGTCGGCCCTGATCGCGTCGAGGTCCGCGCGCGTGATCGCGCTGTAGGCCTTGCCGACGCGCTCCTCGAGCTCCTCCGAGCTAAGCCGACCGGCGAGCGCGTGCTCGCGCAGCTCTGCGACGAGCTGCTCGCGGTCGGCGTCTGCGACGCGCATCTGCGGCGTGGAGCTCACCCCAGGAAGACTAGTCGCTCATAAGCACCAAGCTTGCATCAATTTGCTGGATCACGACGGCAATGCACAGCAATGTGGTGCATGTCGGGAAGGATCGCGCCTGCGCGGAGTCCATCCCCAGACAAAGCCCTCTAGGAGTGGAGACGACAAGCATGTCCAAGATCGCCCAAGGTCTGGCGCGAGCCGCGGCGCGGCCGCCGCGCAGGCCCACCCGAACGAGCGCCAACGGCCGTACCCTGGCTGCACTGGCGACCCTGCTCGCGTACGCGGCCATCGCGCCGGTCGGCGCGTCGGCCTTTGAATCGGCCTTCACTAAGCCGTTCAAAACGGTCACCCAGATCGGCAGCACCGTGCCGGCCAACGGAGACGTCAACCCCTACGGGATCGTCGACGTGCCAACCAGTGCGGGCAAGCTGGTCGCCGGCGACATCCTGATCAGCAACTTCAACGACGCCGAAAACAAGCAGGGCACGGGCTCGACGATCGTGCAGTTGACGCCCAGCGGCCACCAGTCGCTGTTCGCCCAAATCACCCCGGCGAGCCTGCCGGAAACGTGCCCGGGCGGCATCGGCCTGACGACTGCGCTTGCGATCCTGCCCCAGGGCTACGTGGTGGTGGGCAGCCTGCCGACCAAGAACGGCAAAGCGCCAACCGCCAAGGAAGGCTGCCTGATCGTGCTCAACAGCGCGGGAGTCCCCGTGGAGACGATCTCGGGTTCGCCGATCGACGGTCCCTGGGACCTGACCGCGGTCAGCCAGGGCAACGACGCGACGCTGTTCGTGTCCAACGTGCTCAACGGCACCGTCGAAGCGAAGGGCACGCCGGTCAACCAGGGCACGGTGGTGCGCATCCACCTGCACGTGACGGCCAAGAAGCCGCCGAAGGTGACGTCTGAGACCGTGATCGCAGAAGAATTCGGAGAGGTCACCAACCCGGCCGCGCTGGTGATCGGGCCGACGGGCGAGACGCTCGGTGAGGAAGGCACGCTGTTCGTGGCTGACACGCTGGGCAACCGCATCGCCGCGATCCCCAATGCGCTCTCGCGCCAGACGCGGCTGGGCGGCGGCGGCGAAACGGTGGCCACGGGCGGCTACCTCAACGGCCCGCTGGGCATGACGCTGGCCCCCAACGGCGACATCCTCACGGCCAACGCCAACGACGGCCACATCGTCGAGACGACACCCGCGGGCGCGGAGTTCCAGCCGACGGAAACGGGCGCGGGCGAAGGCGGCCTGTTCGGGCTGACCGTGGCGCCGAGCCTCAAGGGCATCTACATCGTCAACGACGCCAACAACACTCTCGAACTGCTCCACTGAGCGCACTCCGCAGAGACACCGGGCGGCCTGGCCACTGTGTGTGGTGGCGAGGCCGCCCGCTGCGGGTACCCTGCAATACGTGGGCAGCGAAGACACCTTCGATCTGGCCGCCGCGGGGCTGCGCGGTGACGGCAGCGATCTGGCGATCTCGATCGAGGTGCTCGCAGCCAAGCTCGAGCAGGCGCTGCCCGGGCAGGCGCGCGTGGAGCGAAGCGGCGGCGGCCTGCTGGGCCGCGGTGACAAGCGCGTGCGAGCCGTGCGGGTGGAGCTCGGAACGGCCGCCTACCTGCTGGGTGTGAACGGCGGACGGGTGGAGGGCTTTCGCGAGCGCCAGGTGGGCGGCATCTCGATCAAGCGCGAGCCGCTGGCGCCCGACGAATGGATCGCGGCGCTGACCGCAGACCTGCGTGCGGAGGCGCAGCGCAGCGCCCACGCTCGCGCGGCGCTCGAGGAGCTGCTGCGCTGATGGGCGACCCGGAATCCGGGCAGGCCGAGCAGGAGCGCGAGCAGCAGGAATCGCTCGCGCGCGTGGAAGCCGGCGGAATACCCCTGTCGGCAGAGCGTCGCCTGAGCGAGCTGCGCGGTGCGGCGGGCGCGGACGGGAAGGTCTCCGGGTCGTTCACGTCCGACCTGTCGGTCAACGGCTTCGCGCTGTGCCACCAGCTCGGCCTGGAGCCGCTGTCGCAGGTGATGGGCAGCTCGATCTACCAGGTGGGCTATCAGGGCGCCAACTGGCCGATGATGATGGGCGGCAGCGTGCTGACCGAGCTGGAAGTCCTCTCGCAGGCCTGGAACGAGGTGCGCCGGCGCGCGCTCAATCGGATGGAGCTGGAGGCCCGCCACGCGGGAGCGGACGCGGTCGTAGGGGTGCAACTGCGCACGGCCGCGCACGATTGGGCGGAAGGGGCGATCGAGTACTCGGTCCTCGGCACGGCGGTGCGGCGCAAGGGAACCCCCGAGGGCTCCCAGCCGGTGATGACTGAGCTGTCGGTGAGCGACTACGCCAAGCTCCTCAACGCGGGCGTGGAGCCGCTGGGGATCGTCGCGTGGACGTCGGTGTTCTTCGCCGCCTATGCAACCAACTGGCTGATGGAACCAAATCGGCTGAGCCCTGTCGAAAACTACGAGCTGCGTGAGTTCACCGAAGGCGTGTACGGCGCCCGCGAGCAGGTGATGGAACGCCTTGGCCAGCAGGCCCAGCAGCATGGGGCGTCGGGCATAGTGGGGGTACGCATCGGACACAGCGTCCGCCGCCAGGAGGTCGGCAGCGCCAACCGCTCACGCGGCGGCGCGGTGATCACCTTCGACGCGATCGGCACGGCGATCCGCGAAAGCGCCGATGTGCGCCCGGTCGCACCACAGACCAAGCTCGACCTCTCAAATTAATCATTAAAAATCATCACGGGAGCCAAGCGCATGAGCGAGCCAACGTATGACCCCACGTCCCTGGAGGGCGTGCCCGAGGCGGGCCGTGCGCGCCTGGCGCAGAACCGCTCCGGGCTGTTCACCTCAGACCTGTCCGTCAACGAGTTCCTGCTGGTCAAGGAGGCCGGCTTCGATCCCGTGGGGCTGGTGGTGGGCAGCTCGATCTACCACATCGGCATCCAGATGGCGGGGTGGAAGAAAAGCCAGGAGATGACGGTCCTGTCAGAGGCGATGTACGGGGCGCGCCAGCTGGCGATGACGCGCATGGAGGAGGAGGCCGACCAGCTGGGCGCGGATGGCGTGGTGGGCGTGCGCCTGGACATCGGCCGCTACGAGTGGGGCCAGGACATGGCCGAGTTCATCGCGATCGGCACCGCGGTCAAGCACCGCGAGGGCGCGATGCATCGCGCGCCCAACGGCAGGCCGTTCACCAGCGACCTCTCAGGCCAGGACTTCTGGACGCTGCTGCGCACCGGCCACCGTCCCGTGGGGATGGTGATGGGCAGTTGCGTCTACCACGTCGCCCACCGCGGCATGCTCCAGTCGATGGCCCAGACGGGACGCAACGTGGAGCTGTCCAACTTCACCCAGGCCCTGTATGACGCGCGCGAGCTGGCGATGGAGCGGATGCAGTCAGAGGCCCAGGAGATCGGCGCGGAGGGCATCGTGGGCGTGACGCTGGAGGAGAAGAGCCACGGCTGGGGCAGCCACACGATCGAGTTCTTCGCGGTCGGCACCGCGATCGTCCCGCGCGAGGGCCACGACGAGGAGATCCAGGCGCCGACCACGGTGCTGGATCTGAGCTGAGCTTCAGGCGGGCAACAGTTCGAGCGCGTCGACGTGCCTGGGGCGCATCACGGAGAAGTGGCGGTGGTCGAGCGTCGCGAGCTTGGGCTCGCGCAAACGCTCTACGATCGCGAGCACAGCGGCGTCGACAAAGCCGACGCGCAGGTCGGCGTAGGTGGTGAGGATCTCTCCTACCCGCCTGTAGTCGGCTGGGGTGAGATCCTCAACCTCGTATGCGCCCCGGTCTATTTCATCGAGCATCGTTGTGACGGCGTCGCGTCCCAGCTCGCGAGAGGCCAGATGGTCAAACTCGACGACGACTGGCGAGGGAACGATCCGCGATCCCCGCGCGTCGCTGAGCAATCCCGCGCAGGCCGCGTGCTGTTGATCCTTCGCGTCGATCGCGGCGAGCAGCGGGCCTGTATCGATGACTAGCGAAATGGCTCGGGCTCGAACTCGTCTTCGCTTGCGCGACGCGACAGGTCCCCACGTTCTGACGAGAACGCGCCTATGCAGTTGAGCGGCGGCGGGATGCGCTCCTCCTCGCCGGACCCCAGCTCGTGCTCTATGGCTTCTCGCACGACCTGCGCGACGGACACACCGCGTTCTCGCGCACGGCGCTTGGCCCGCTCGACGAGCTCCGGCTCAGCCTGGATCATCAACCTCTGCATCATTGCTGCAATCATGCTAGCAGTGGTGTCCTTCCGTACGCTCTTGTGACCGAATCATTGATCCTGTACGAGCCTCATCCGACCGGAAGAATGCCCGACGGGACGCTCACCGACTAAAGGACACGCCATGAGCATCGTCTTGACCGAGGATCGCGGCCACGTCAGGCACGTGATCCTCAACCGCCCCGAGAAGCGCAACGCGATGAGCCAGGCCCTGCTGCGCGCTCTCGGCCACGAGCTGCACGCGGCTGCCGCCGAGCCGTCGGTCCACTGCGTGGTCCTGCGCGGCGAAGGGCCAGTCTTCTCGGCCGGCGTGGACCTGAACGAGCTGGCCGCATCCGCGGACACGCCCGGCCGGCTGCGTCCCTTCCGCGAGGTGTTCCTGGACTGCGCCAACGCGGCCGAAGAGATGGCCAAGCCGGTCGTTTGTCAGATTCACCGGACATGCGTGGGCGGCGCGCTGGAGGTGGCGCTCGGCTGCGATCTGCGCATCGCCTCCTCAGACGCCCAGTTCGGCCTGCCGGAGGTCCGCTTCGGGATCATCCCCGACGTAGGCGGCTCCAGCCGCCTGCCGGCCGTCGTCGGCCTCGGCCGCGCCAAGGAGCTGATCATGACCGCGCGCTCGATCGACGCCGACGAGGCGCAGCGCATCGGCCTGATCAACCGCGTGGTCGCGCCCGAGCAGCTCAAGGGGGCCACCGATGAGCTCGTACAAGAACTGTTGGCCAACTCGCACGTCGCGGTCGGCCGTGCCAAGCGGGTGATGGACGCCTCGGCCCGCCCCGCGCTGGCGCAGACGCTGGAGCTAGAGGTCGCCGTGCAGGAGTATTGCGTGGCTGTAATGCGCGAGCAGGCACGCCAGGCCGATGCGAGTGGCGAAGTATCCGCCGAGCCGATCATCGCAAGCCGCGGATGAGCGGGACCCTAGGAGGGCTTGGCGAAACGATTGGCGAAAGCCCTTGACGGCATAATCGGGGAAGCCTAGCGTCGGCGGCTCTATACAGATTGGCCGGGGCGACCGTTGTAGCGGCCCCCCGGCCGTGACACCGAAAGGTTGTGCCTTCCGATGCCCGACAAGCCTATCCCTGACGAGCCTGCGCGCGACTTCGGCAACATGGAACGCGACGCGCTGTACCTGCTGACGGACCCTGGCCGTCAGCCGCCGCTTTGGAGCGTGCCGGACATCGGCCGCGAACTCGCCTACTTCGACCCCGAATGCGTGATCGACCCCCTGCTCCGCGTGGGCCTGATCTACAAGACCTCGGACGGGTTCGTGTTCGCGTCCCCTGCCGCTTACCATCTGGTCGGGCTGGTCGGACACGTCTCCTGACGCACGCCTGGGCGCCACGTCGCAGGGCTGGGCGTGGCGCTCCACATGCGCGAGCATTCCTGCGTCGGAATCAAGACGATCGGAAACTCTGCGGTCATCGCTTCCGCCGCCCCGCTCGACGTTGACGGCGGTTGGGCACTCCCCGCTCTTCGCCCACCGCGCGTAGACCCTCCACATCAATCGTTGTCGAAGCCGTCCGCCCGCGCTCGTCTCGTACACGGAGAGTCGGATCACGGAAGGCAAGTGCCACAGGAACAGCGGTGTGGGTGAACATGAACCACACAAGCCCTTCCCTTTCCTCGCCCATTGCGAGTGGGTGCCGACTCGTTTCGCGCGCGAGTGGCGGCTGAACTGGTCGCCCTGAAAATGGTTCGCGTTCGCCGACGTGGTGGGCTTGGCGCGACGATCCATCCTCCGCGACCGCAGATAGCTCCCAGCGGCTCAGTCGTGTCGGGTCGGCCGCATTGTGAACTCGGACGTAGAGCTGGAATACAGCGTGTCCGGCTTCATTCGGGGCCGCCACAACGGTGTTGACCTCCACTGAGATTTGGCTATCGCGACTACCCCGCCGCCGGTACAGCTCCGCAAAAAGCCACCATAGGAGCAAGAAGAGGGCGATCGTCGGGGCGATCAGCAACTCCCACGAAACGCTCGTCGCGACCTGGATCACAACGACCACCACCCCGGCAACCAAAAGCGCGAGGGCAGGGACCACCACGGTGCCGACGAACAAAGCGGTTTGTACCCGCGCGAGTAGCGGATGGTCAAGCAGGCGCAATAGGCGATCGGCCATTCGGAGCACCGTATCGCGAGCGGAATTATCGCGTTTTTCCGTCCGACGCGACCTGTAGTTTCCCTTGTTCTAGAGCTAAAAATGACCCCCGCGACACGCCAATGTCCGGGGGTCCGGATCAAGGAGATAGCGCTCCGTGACCACGACGAAAGTAGCACGGCGATCCGTCGCCGAGGACCTGTCGGGCATCCTCGCATCAGCCGAGGTCTCGCGGCTCATAGACGAGCTTGAGGCGACCCGCGAAACCGGGCGTCCCGGCTACCCGCTCAGAGCCGTGATCGGCATGGCGTTGGCGAAGTCGCTCTATGCCCTGCCGACGTGGACGCGCACAGTCGCGCTGGTACGCGAGCACCCTGCGCTTGCGGCCGTGATCGCCCCCGATGGGGACGTGCCGTCTCTGTGGGCTTGCTACCGCTTCGCCGGAAAGCTGCGCGAGCACACGGACCTGCTGCAAGCCTGCATCGCCAGTGTGGTCAAGGAGTTGAAGCGGCGAAACCCGCTGCTCGGCTGGGACGTAGCGATCGACGCGAGCGACATGCCCGCGTACGCCAACGGGCAGCGGTTCGTAAGCAAGGGCGGCCGGGAACGCTCCGACGATGAGTTCTCGGACCCCGACGCGTCCTGGGGGCACCGTTCGGCCGTCTCGACGCGCAAGGGCGGCGGCTTCTACGGCTACCGCCTGCACATGGCCGTGTGCGCCAAGACCGATCTTCCGCTCGCGTGGCGTGTGGAGACGGCGAAGGCGAATGAAATCCCGACCGTCGCACCGCTGCTGGATACGCTCAAGGCACACGGGATCAACCCGGAGACGTGCGCGATGGACAAGGGCTACGACGCTGGCCCGGCGTATGAGGCTTGTTCGACGCGGGGGATCGACCCCGTTATCTGCCTCAAGGCAACCCTGGCCGTCAAGCGTGGCGACCACAAACCCCCGACCTGCGAGCACGGGGAGTGGTGCTTCGCTGGCGCCGACCGCAAGCGTGGAGCTACCAAGTGGCGCTGCCCGACTGGGGAGTGCAAGCCCGCGTCGGTCTGGGTGAAGGCTGACCGGCTGCACCCGTTGATCCCTCGTGAGACGCTGCGCTTCAAGGGCCTCTACCGTGGCCGCGCGTCCGTCGAGCGCGGGTTCGGCAGGCTCAAGAACGAATGGAGCTTGACGCCGTTGCGCGTGCGCCGCATCGAGCGCGTGCGGCTTCACGCCGACCTCACAATCCTGTCTCAGTTGACGTGTGCGCTGAATCAGGAACGCGCGGTGCTCTCTCAGGCACGAGCGGCATAAGCTCAGGCGTGTGTCTGGCAATCTTGCGGGAGTAGACCTCAAGATCGGGCGGGCAAAGGCCCATCTTGCCGAGTTGCAGGAAAGCGTCGGCGCCGTGCTCAAATCTGACGCTGAGCATTTCGTCAGCGAATACGACTCGAAGTCCAAGCGCCACGTCTATAGGGCGCAGAACCTGCCCGTCGTAGATCCCCAATGGGCGCTCCAGGCTGG
Source organism: uncultured Solirubrobacteraceae bacterium (assembly GCA_963745375.1). Lineage (GTDB taxonomy): Bacteria > Actinomycetota > Thermoleophilia > Solirubrobacterales > Solirubrobacteraceae > Palsa-744. Next base: position 526,731 of record CAVUXA010000008.1, read on the forward strand.
CGAGGTGGTCTACCAGCTCCGGTCGGCTCTCGATCACCTCGCGTGGCAACTCGTCGAACGCGAGGGACGCACGCCGAACAAACAGACTCAGTTCCCCGTCCGCGACTCTCTCCGTGGCCAGAACAATCAGGTGTTGCCGGTCAAAGTCCTCTTGCCCCTGTCCAACGACAGCAAGGTCCTCGGGCTGCTCAACGAATGTCAGCCTTACTACGGAGACGGCACCACGGAACTGTCCCCGTTTGACGCCCACCGGCACCCGCTGTGGGTCCTGAAGGTGTTGAACAACATCGACAAGCACCGTCTGCTGTTGGTCGTCGTCCACACGCTCAACATCGAGAGGATGTACTGGGGAGGCACCCAGTCCCCCACGCCCTATCTCAACACTGCGCCGCTCAAAGAGGGCACGAAAGTAGCGGCCTTTGACTTTGGCGGGGATGAAGCGCCCGCAGACTTCGACCCGCACCTCTCGCTGAAGATAGTTGTCCGCGAGGAAGAAGCGGCCATCATCAGCCATGTCCCGATCACGGTGGCCCTCGATAGCGTCATCAACTGCGTCGAGTGGGACGTCGTGAGCTTGTTCCGGCCGCTCTTTCCGTAGCTCTCGGCTCATCGAGCCTCACCGGGCCGATCATCTCCCTTTGGGGTAGAACCAGACTGTTCCTGGGGTATCGCGCCCGAGCAGGGGTCTAGGATCTGGCCCTGTGAGCCATCTTCCGAGTTTCGCCAAGCCCCCCTAGGAAGCGAGGGGTAGGGCCAGAGCGTTTACGCGTTCCACTGCACAGGCCCGGCAACAAGCGTGTGGCTGCCCAACGACCGGCCGAGCACCTCCTGCACCTGTCGCGAACACGCCAGCAGCGTGGGCAGGTCGATCCCCGTCGAGATCCCCATCTCGTGCAGCATCGAAACGAGGTCCTCGGTGGCGATGTTGCCGGTCGCTCCCGCCGGCACCGGACAGCCGCCCAGCTCGCCGAAGCTCGACTCAAAGCTGTCGCATCCGGCCTCCAGCGCGGCAAGCACGTTGGCCAGCCCCTGACCGCGGGTGTTGTGGAAGTGGGCCGTTATTTGCACCGCCGCGCCTCTCCCCTCCCCCCGCACTGCGTCCTCCAGCCGCTCGCGGGCCTGCGCGAAGAACCGGCGCACCTGCACCGGGTTGGCCATCCCGGTGGTGTCGCCGAAGCCGATCTCCTGGGCGCCCGCGTCGCGCAGCCGAGCCGCTATCTCGAGCACGCGCTCGACCGGCACATGCCCCTCGTACGGGCACCCGAAGGACGTCGAGATGACCGCCTCACAGCGCAGCCCCGCCTCGCGCGCCCGTGCGAGAACGACCTCCAGGCCGGCCAGCGACTGAGCGATCGAGCGGTTGACGTTCTTGCGATTGTGGGTCTCAGACGCGGACATGAACACGTTGATCTCATCGAAGATCGGGCGCGCCCGCGCGGCGTCGCCTTCGCGCAGCGCAAGCGCCTTGTCCAGGCCGCGCTCGTTGGGGATCAGCACCGAGATGCTCACTGCGGCCGGCACGTCGATGCGCACGAGCACCTCTTCGGCGTCGGCGAGCTGCGGGATCACGTCGGGGCGCACGAAGCTCGTGACCTCCAGCCGGCGCAGTCCCGTGCGCGCGAGCGCGTCGATCAGCGCGACCTTGCGCTCGGTGGGGATCGTCTCGGGCTCGTTTTGAAAGCCGTCGCGCGGGCCGACCTCCCTGACGGTGACCGCGCGCGGCAGGCCGTACTCGGACGCGCTGCACTGGACGCTCACCGCTTGAAGCCTATACTCGGCCGCCGTGCCCGCAGCGCCTGCCGACAAGGTTGCGATCATCGGCGCCTCGGGCGCCCTCGGCTTCGGTCTGGCGGTCCGTTTTGGGCGGGCCGGCGTGCCCGTCGCGATCGGATCGCGCGACCCCGCGCGCGCCGAGGAGGCCGCCGGGCGGGCGCGCTCGGCAGTGGGGACGGGTGACTTCTCTGCACACGACAACGCGCAGGCCGTGCGCGAAGCCGACACGGTCGATCCTCAGCGTGCCCTTCCGCAACCACTCCGAGACGCTCACCAACCTCAAGGAAGCGCTGTCCCCGGGCAAGCTGCTGATCGACGCGACCGTGCCCCTGGCGGCTGCCGTGAGCGGCAAGGCGACGCGGATGCTTGGCGTGTGGCAGGGCTCGGCAGCCGAGCAGGCGCTGGAGATGGCCCCACAGGGGGTACGGGTAGTGTCCGCCCTGCACACCGTCAGCGCCGCCTCGCTCACCGACCTCGAGCACCCGCTGGGACAGGACGTGCTGATCTGCGGCGACGCGCGCGCGGACAAGGCCGACGCGGCCGCGCCTGATCGAGCGGATCGACGGCTTGCGCTGCGTGGACTGCGGGCGCCTGGAGATGGCGCGCATCGCCGAGTCGCTGACCGCTCTGCTGATCTCGGTCAACGCCCGCTACAAGATCCACTCTGGCATCCGCCTGACGAGCCTGCCTGAGCGCCTGTGGACGTGAGCTCGGCTGAGGTGGTCGTCCTCGCCGGCGGCACCGGCGGAGCAAAGCTGGCCGGGGGATGGCCGACGCGCTCGGTGCACCCGAGCGCCTAGCGGTGATCGTCAATACGGGCGACGACATCGACATCTACGGCGCCCACGTCTCGCCCGACCCCGACCTGGTGTCCTTCTGGCTTGCCGACCTGATCGACGAGCGCGGCTGGGGCCTGTCCGGCGACACCTTCAACGTGATGGACGCTCTGCGCGCACTCGACGTGGACGTGTGGTTCAACGTCGGCGACCGCGATCTGGCCTGGTGTGTGGAGCGCGCTCGCCTGCTCGCCGAGGGCTCCTCGCCGACGGCCGCACTGGCGCGCCTGAACGAGGCAATCGGAGTGCGTTCGCATGTGCTGCCGATGAGCGACGATCCCGTGCGCACGTGGGTTCGCACTGGCGATGCTGGCTGGTGCGGCTTTCAGGAGTTCATGATCCGCGAGCGCGCGGCCGGGCTGATCGAGGGCCTGGAGTACCGCGGCGCCGAGCAGGCCCGTCCGACCGAGCAGGTGCTCGCGGCGATCGCTGGCGCGCGCGCGATCGTGATCGGGCCGTCCAACCCGCTCGCGTCGATCGGCCCGATCCTGGCCGTCCCGCAGATCCGTGACGCCGTGGTGGCGGCCGACGCGCCGGTAATCGCCGTCAGCCCGATCGTCGGCGGAGAGGTGCTCAAGGGGCCGACCGCAGCGTTCATGGCCTTTGCGGCGCTGGAGTGCAGCGCAGACGGAGTGGCCGACTTCTACGGCGACCTGCTCGACGGGATCGTGGCCGACGAAAACGTAGGACGCATGGCGACGCTGCAGCTGGACACGCGCATGGACGACGCCGGCGCGCGCGCTCGGGTGGCCGAGCAGACGCTGTCGTTCGCCGCCGCGCTGGCCGGGTAGCGAGCCGCCGTCGCCCCGCTCAGCTCCCGGCCGCGACCGCGCTCTCGCGCCAGGACGCGAGCGCGCCGAGTGCCCCGTCGATCACGCGTTCGAGGAACGTGTCGCGATCGTTGGCGTGGGGCAGCGGCTCGGCCGGCACGTCAACTCCCAGGAACTCGCACAGCGGCCCCCAGCCTTCGCCCACCTCCCACACGAGCAAACGCTCGGCGGGCACGACGCGCTTGACCTGCTCGTTGTGGGCAGCCATCTGCTCGATCAGCTGCGCCGGCTCACTGCCGGCCGCGAAGGTGCCCTGCGGACCCCAGAACATGCGGTCCACGAGCGCCAGGTAGCGCCGCCAGCGCGGGTCCACCTCGGCGCGCGCGTGTGCCAGCAGCGGCATCAGCGACTGGCCGTAAGACATCGTCCAAATCGTATCCCTGAAGCTGCGCTCCCAGGACTCGCCGTCGCGTACGCTGAGCAGGACCTTGGCCTGGGGGTAGGCGTCCATCAGCTCGCGATAGAAGTAGCCGCCGGGCCAGTCCACGGTGCTGCGATGCCCGGCGAACACCTCCTCCCATGGCTTCTCCCCGTCCAGCGCGCTATCCCACAGAGCGACCTGATCGAGATCGGCGATCACGTTGACCCAGTGGTAGCACGGGCCCAAGCCGAGCTGCTCGATCGCCAGCTTCTGGGTCAGCGTGCCCGTGCGCGGCAGCCCCGCCCCGATCAGGATCAGGTCCGTCGTTGGTGTAGTCGTCTGATTCATCTAGAATTCTCCCTCTCTGCATGACCGTTGTCATCGCAGGATCGCGATTTGGCGACCGCGAAGAAGTCGATAAGAACGGTAGGTGCGCAGCCGGCACGGTGCAGTCTTGCGCATATCGTCGAAGCCAAGCTGGACGGACGCTATCCGGACAGCTGACCCCAAACAAGGAGTCCCGACTGTGTACAACAGCCTGAGCCTCGGCCCGGAGGGGTCGCTTGTCGCCCGTCCGCTGCCCGTCAAGCGCCGATCCACGCGACCGAGCGGACCGAGGATCGCGGCGATTGCGGTGTCTGACTCCGAGCACGCACTCTCTCAGGAGCAGGTGCTCGAGCGCCTGGGGCTGGCGGACGACGAGTTCGCGCAGGGCATCTTCGCCCGCTGCGGAGTGCAGCGCCGCCACCTGGACCTCGACGAGGACTTCCTGGCCGACGGGCTGCATCGCCGCACGGCGCGCATCGAGACGGCTCTGCTGGAGCATTCGATCCGAGCGGTCGACGCCCTCGGCGTGGACCCGCTGAAGGTCGGCACGGTGGTCAGCGCCACGCTGTACTCGCTCGGCTGTCCCACGCTCGCGCACCGCCTGGTCGACCACTACGAGATGGCGCCCACGACCGACAAGTACCACCTGACCGGCGTCGCCTGTGCAAGCGGGGTGCCGCTCATGCGCCTGACCGCCAAAACGCTGCGCGACCACCCGGGCCGCGATGCGCTGATCGTGGCGGCCGAGAGCATGAGCGGGCTGATGAGCACGGCCGCTGCCGAGGACCCGAGGGCGAAGGTCGTCGGCGCGGCGATCTTCGGCGACGGCTGCGCCGCTGCGGTGCTGTCCGACGACCCCGCTGCCGATGGTCCCGTGATCCTCGACTCCCAGGTTCATCAGATCGCCGACACGCTCGAGGTGGTCGGCATGGACCTTGCCGGCGAGCACAGCTACCTGCATCTCGCCCGCGAGCTGCCCTTCATCGCGGGCGCGGCGCTGGGCGAGGTCGCAGACCGCTTCCTCGCGGCCAACGGCCTGGATCGCTCTGGCGATCGACCATTGGATCGTCCATCCGGGCGGCAGGCGCATCATCGAGAACGTGCAGGAGGCTCTGGAGCTCTCGCGCGATGACGTGGCGCTCAGCTGGGCAGCGCTGGCCGACCACGGCAACGTGGGCACCCCGTCGATCTTCTACGTGCTCAAGGACACCATCGAGCAGTGCCAGCCACGTCCCGGCGAGCACGGGCTGCTGGTGACGATCGGACCCGGGGTGACCGTCGGCTTGATGCTGCTCGGCTGGTGAGCGGTTGGCAGGGCGCGCGCCGCGCGGCTGACAGGCCGACGTGGACGCCGGCCGAGACGGTCTAGGCTCTGCTCAGCATGCGCACCGCAGCGATCCTGCCCGTAAAGCGCTTCTCGCAGGCCAAGCAGCGTCTCGGTGCGAGTGTGGCCGATGCGTTGCGCCAGCGGCTCGCCCAGGCGATGGTCGCTGACGTGATGCTCGCCCTGGCCCAGACCGCGTCGATCGAGCGCACGATCGTGGTCACCCGCGAGGACTCGATCGCCGCAACCGCGCGCGAACACGCGGCGATCGTCCTCGATGACGCCACCGAGAGCGGCCAGTCCGCAGCCGCGGCGATCGGCGTACGACGCGCGTTGGCCGACGGGATGCAGCGCGTGCTATGCGTCCCCGGCGACTGCCCCGCGCTGGATCCCCGCGAGCTCGACGCGCTGCTGGAGGCACACGCCCACGGCTTTGCGGCGGGCGTGCCACCCACTCCGGTGGTGATCGTGCCAGACCGGCACGGCAGCGGGACCAACGGCCTGCTGTTGACGCCTCCCGACGCGATCGCCCCGGCATTCGGCGCCGACAGCTGCGAGCGCCACCATCGCCTGGCACTCGCAGCCGACCTGGCCTGCCGCGTGGAGCGACCCGCATCGCTGCTCCTGGATGTCGATACGGGCGCCGACCTCGCGGCGCTGCGCGAGCGCCTAGCCGGACACGACCTCCGCGCCCCGCGCACGCGCGCGGTGCTCGGCCAGCCAGACCGCGCCGACGCGCTGTCCGTCACCACACCCGCCTGCTGAGGACAGGCAGCGTCCATTCGTGAGCAGCCTGTGCGCACGCGCCGTCAGCGGCATCCCTGAGCTGCACGCAGGCGATGACCTGGCAGCACTGATCGTGGCCGCAACCGGGCCCGAGCAGCTGGCCGATGACCAGGCGGTGGCGATCGCACACACGGCCGTGTCAAAGGTCGAGGGGGCGATCCGCATGCTCGCCGACGTGCAGCCGAGCGAGCAAGCCCTGCAGCTGGCCGCGGCCGCCGCGGACGCGGGCGTCGATCACGCCACCGACGCGCGCGCGATCCAGGTGGCGCTGGACGAGTCCAGCGAGGTGTTGCGCGCTGAGCGGGGTGTGCTGATCTGCCGCACCCAGCACGGCTTCGTATGCGCCAACGCAGGCGTGGACGCCTCCAACGCCGGCCGCAAGGACTCGCTCGTGCTGTTGCCCCGCGACCCCGACGCGTCGGCGCGACGCATCCGTGCTCGCATCCGCGATCTGACAGGGGCGACGCCCGCGGTACTCATCAGCGACAGCTTCGGGCGCGCCTGGCGCCACGGTCAGCTGGACGTGTGCATCGGCCTGGCCGGCATGCGGCCGCTGGATGACTGGCGCGGGCGCACGGACGCGAGCGGCATGCTGCTGCGCGCCACATGGCTGGCCGTCGCCGACGCCGCTGCGGCTGCAGCCGACCTGGCACGCGCCAAGGACTCGCGCGAGCCGGTCGTGCTGATTGACGGCCTGCAGCGCTTCGTCTGCGACGACGACGGCCCGGGCGCAGCCGCGCTGCTGCGCCCTACCGACGAGGATCTGTTTCGCTGATCGCAGACAGGTCGGCGTTGCTCGCTGCTGCTGGACGGCCGGTCAGGTCATGGCCGGCTGCAGCTGCTCTGCCAGGAACGGCACGAGCGCCCGCTCGACCGCCTCAGGGTCGTCCTGGAAGGGCCAGTGGCCGCTGTCGGGGAGGATCACCACGTCGCGCACGTCGAAGAACTCACGCTGGCGCTCGGCGTACTGGACGCCGATGAACGGATCCTTGGCCCCCCACACCACCAGCGCGGGCTTGTGCACGTCGGCCATCACCTGACCGAGCTGGGCGGCCGTGCTCCCGGGGTCGGGCGTGGCCCGGTAGAGCTTGAGCACGGTGCGCCGCGTGGCGCGGTCGTAGTCGTCGTACATCTTGTCCACGAACGCCGGCGGCAGCCCCTTCGGGTTGGCTTTCTGCATCGCCCGGCGCCAGCCCGCCCGCGGGACCCACGCCTGCACCAGCTCGCCGAGCACCGGCGTGCGCCAGCGTTTGGCCATCGAATGCCACTCATAGCCCGGCATCACGCCCACGTTGATCAGCACCACGCTCGCCCACGCATCCGCGTGCGACAGCCCCCAGAACAGGCCGAATGGTCCGCCGAAGTCGTGCACCACGAGGTGCACGCGCTCGATCCCCAGCTCGGCGAGCGCGCCCTGCAGGAACTCCGCATAGGAGGACACGTGGCAGTCGAACGACCGTGGCTTGTCGGCTTTGCCGAATCCGGGCATGTCGAACGCGACCGCCCGGCCGAGCTCCCCGGCCGCGTCCACGAGCGCCGTCCAGTCGCTGTGCGATCCAGGGTTGCCGTGCACGAACACGACCGCCTCCTTGGCGTCTTGGGGGCCCGCTTCGATCAGCGGCGAGCGCATCCCTGCGACTTTGACCTCCCCGGCGATCGACATGTCACACGCTCCCAGCTTGGACGGTGTGCGACCGGCCGCCGGGACTTGCAGAGCGCAGGTGACGCGCGTTCACGAGCAGCGCCCGAGGCAACGTAGTGGCGAACATCCGCGCCGGCCCGATGCTGCGCGTCCCAAACGCCTCGAAGGTCCTCGCCAGGCGCTTGTCGCGCGCGGCCGCGGCGAACAGCATCTTCTCGCCCGCGTTGAACTTGCGTCCGCCGGCGTAGTCGTAGATCATCGCCGCGTGGCCGCGCAGCCCGAGCGCATGGCGCCTGCGGTAGCGCTTGAGGCCAGGCTCCAGACCGGCGCCGCTGCGCGCGGAGCCGTCCGCGAGCGCCGGCGCGACGCTGTCGGCGAGCCACTCCGCTGACTGAAACGCCCAGCCGCAACCGACACCCCACAGGGGATCGATCGCCAGTGCGGCGTCTCCCACCAGCGCCACACCAGGCGTGGTGACTGCGTGGGCGACGTTTGTCATGTCAAGCTTTCCCAGCACCGGTTCGACCAGGCGCGAGGCGCGAATCGGCGGAGCGTCGGGCACCGCCGCCACGAAGTCGACGAGCGCCTTGAGTGGATCCGCCTTGAACTCGCCCAGCAGGTCGTTGGTGGGCATGACCGCATACAGCGTCATCCCCTGGTCGGTCGGGAAGGCGGCCGCCATGTGCGGGTCCAAGAACCAAAGCGACGCGTCGGGCGCGTGCGCCGTGGGGGGACCTTCGAAATAGCCCGCATAGACGAAGCGCCCATGCGGCACGGTCTTGGTGCGCACACCCGCCAGCTTGGCCACGTGCGAACCGCGTCCGTCGGCGCCCACAACCAGTGGCGCGCGCAGCGTCGCGGTCTGGCCGTCGGCCGCGCGCGCCCGCACGCCGCGCACCTTGCCGTCGTCCTCGCGCACGAGCTCGTTGACTGCGCGCCCGAGGATCAACTCCACGCCGGGCGTCTCGCCTGCCACCCTGCGGATCAGCGGGTCCAGGAGCTCGCGCCGCAGGTTCACGCCGGCCGTGACGCGGCTGTCCGGTTGCGGGTCGATCCACCCCCAGCGCGTCCACAGATGCCCGCGCGAGCGCACTCCTCCGGCCTTCATGATCGGCTCCAGCAGGCCGATCCGTTCCAGCGTGCCCACCGCGGAGGCTTGGATGTAGTGGCTGCAGATCCGCTTGAACGCGTTGACGTCCGGGCGCTGCTCCACGAGCGCCACGCGGGCGCCCGCCCGCGCGAGCATGATCGCGCTCGTGCAGCCGGCGAGGCTCGCGCCCACCACCACCGCGTCGTAGTCCGCCTCGCTGGTTGCTGTGCCATCTGTGTGTGCTGACTCGGGCATCTCACAGCTCCTTCGCTCGCAGGTTGCCGACACCAGCCATTCGCAGGTGCCGTCGCCACACCGCTATAGTTCGAGACGTACTATACAGGACGAACTATGAATAGCAACTCCATCCGCTTGACGAGCACCTCCTACGCGGTGCTCAGCCTGCTCGACCTGCTCGGCGAGGCGACGCCATACGACCTCAAACAGGCCCTGGAACTCTCAGTCGAGAACTTCTGGCCGGTGCCGCACACGACCTTCTACGAGGAGCCCTCGCGGCTGGCCGACGCGGGATACCTGTCTGTCGAGCAGGAGGCAGCCGGACGGCGGCGCAAGCGCTACGCGCTCACCGACAGCGGCCGCCAGGCCCTGCGCGCGTGGGCCGACTCGCCCGACACGAGCCCTCCCCAGCTGCGCGACGAGGGCATGCTCAAGATCTTCGCCGGCGCGGACCCTCGCCCGATCCTCGCTCAGCGAGCGCAGTGGCAGCGCGCCAAGCTGGTCGAGCTCGAGGGGTATCTGAACGGCCTGCGCGAGGGCCAGACGGGACCGCGTACCGACAAGTGGAAAGGCGCCGAAGCAACCTTGATCGCGGGCATCGCCTACAACCGCCAGCTGCTTGCGATCACCGATGAGTTCCTCGCGCAGGAGTCATGAGGTCCACCGCTAGGGGCCGCAACCGTGCGCGCAGCTGAGGGCTTGGCTCAAACGCTCGCCGGTGGCTCATGCGGCGCCCGACCTTCTGCCGCGCGCATCGCTCGCCGCACCTCGCGCCGGCGCTTGTCGGCGTGACCCCTCAGACTGCGCTCGCGGGGGACGCTTGGCACTGAGCCCTCACCCGCGCTTGCCAGGAGCTCTGCCTCTACCTGCGCCAGCCACTGCTCGATGAATTTCCACATATCTGCGGAGAACCGGGCAGTCAAAAGTGCAAAGCGCCTGCTTTCATCGGCGCTTGGCGGGGGAAGGGCATAGGCCCCGTGCGTCTCGACGGCGGCGACGACATCTTTCAGGACGGCCGCCCAACTGCTTGCGCGTCCGCGCAGCCTTTGAATGAGGGCCAGCTGGCCCTCTTGCGCCAAGGCGTCGGCGAAGAACACACGAAGCAGGCCCTCATCGCGGAAGTGAACGATCTCCTCGCGCTCGGAAGTCAGCCAGGCGACCAGAGCGGCCTCTCCCTGCGGGGTCATCTCGTACGCAGATCGGGCTCGTGCGCCGCGGGTATCGTCTCGTCGGCTCACCAGCCCGTGGCGCTCGAGCTCGGCGAGCGCCGGATAGACCTGCGCCAATGATGTCGGCCAGAAGAACTGCGTCGACCGATCTGCCGCCTTCTTGATGGCGTAGCCGGACGTCGCGCCGAGACGAACCATCCCCAGCACCATGTAAGAGGCGGGTTTCAGGCGCACGGGCTTACCGATGGGGTCGCCAGGACCGGTTCGACGAATTCCATTGCGATACGCGCACGCCTCTGGTTGGATGCATGGTGGTCGTTGTATCAGTTGCCATCAGACCGGGCAACAGAGGAGTGGATTGCCATGACGCGACGCACTCGGTTCATTGTTGTCATATTGATTGGCTGCGGGTGCCTGATCGCTGCCGGGCTGACCTGGGCATCTGAGGCGTTCACGGTTAACGCGTACTTCAGCCCGGACAAGCTGGGCGCCCCCACCAACATCTCGGCCAAGGCGGTGTTCTCCTTGCAAGGAGGTGTACCAACGCCGATCAGCAACGTCGTCGCCTACGGACCGGCCGGCCTTGGAGTGGACGTGCGTGGCACCGACACGTGTGAAAAGGCGGTACTCGAAGCAGATGGCCCGAGCGGCTGTCCACCCGACTCGCGGATCGGCTTCGGCGGAGGCATCGGACTGGAGGAAATCGCCAAGGAACTCATCAAAGAGCCGTTCACGCTCGAACTCTTTCTCGCGCCGCGGGAAAACGGGCATCTGGTGATTCTGATCTACGTCAACGCCGTCAGTCCGATCTCGTTGCAACTGGTGCTGGTTGCCAAGGAAACGCATGGTCCCAGGCCATACGGCTTTGGCGTGGCCTTCGAAGTACCGCCAATCCCCACCCTCCCCGGCGCGTCCTACGCGTCCGTCGAAAGCAGCTACGTAACGGTAGGGAGCACGAAGGTGGCCTATTACCACACCGTCCGAGGCAGGCGAGCGCTGGTCCACGTGAGGGGCATCACCGTCCCCAAGACATGCCCTGTCGACGGCTTTCCATTCGAGGTGATCCTCAGCTTTGAGAACGGCAGCACGAGCATCGGCAAGTACTCGGCGGCCTGCCCGGGTAGATAGACGATAGCTGTACGTGCATGACACCCGATATCAAGCGATTGACGCCCCATCGTATTCGTGTTATCGTCGGTAATGTGAATATAGGACGCGCGGCGCCCCGTCCATGTCCAGGCACCTAGCCGGACTGCTGACAGTCGCGCTGTTGACGATGTGTGCGTGCGCGACAACGCCCGCGCAGGCCGAAACGGTCGCAAGCATCACTCCAACGCTCAACCCCGACCGCCGGGGAGCGGGATCCGCGCTGACGATCGCCATCCGCTACACGGGGGGAGATCTCGGCGTCCCCGAGCCTGTGCGCCGCACGATCATCCACTTTCCCTCCGGAATGACACTCGACCTGCCTCAAATTCACACTTGCAGGCCCGAGCGTCTGCGCGCGCTTGGTTCCAACGGCTGTCCGCCAGACTCACGTGTGGGCAGCGGCCATGCGCTCCTGGCCGTGCGTGCGGGCTCTCAGACGATCTATGAGGACGCCACATTGACTGCCTTTCTCGGCCCTGCACACAACCTTCAGCCGACCCTGGAGATCCTCGGGCAGGGCTACACGCCCTTTGACGAGCGCCTCGTGCTGATCGGTTCTGAGCTCCCCGATCGCGCTCCCTACGGAGAAGAGATCGAGATGACCATTCCGCCGATTCCGACGCTGCCACTCGAGCCGGACGCATCGGTGCTGACGTTCTCATTGACCGTCGGCACACGTGGACACAGGGCAGATGCGAACACCGTGGTCGTGCCGTCCAGGTGCCCAGCCGGCGGCTTTCCGTTTGCCGCCGATTTCACCTATGCCGACGGCTCCACGAGCACCGCCGCCGCCACCACTCCCTGCCCGCCGGCAGACCGGATCGCCCACGTTGCGGGCAGCGTCTCACTCAACGTGAGCGCAAGGCTTCACGCGATCAGCAAACACAACCTCACGCTCTACGAGCAGGGCCAGGCCTCGGGCACGGTGAGCGGCACCATCTACGTGCATCTGACGGTCGTGTCGACCAGCCGCGTGACCGCTGAAGTGCGTATGTACCCAGATGGAGGCTCGATCGTGGGCCTCGCAAGCGCCAACTACCGACGAGGGAGTGAAACCGCCAGCTTCTCGGGCTCGATGTCGATCAGCGGCGGGAGCGGGAGATTTCAGCGTGCGCGCGGCTCAGGCCTGAGCTTCAGCGGAACCATCCAAAGATCGAACGACGCAGTCACCGTGCACGTCGGCGGTCGGGTGACCGACTGAGGGAACCCCGCCGATGCTCGAGCTGCGCAAACTGGCAAAGCACTACCCGGCCGTCGCCGGCGAGCCCGTGCGCGCGGTGGACGGGGTGTCGCTGCAGGTCGCCCCGGGCGAGATGGTCGCGCTGTACGGGCCCAGCGGCTCGGGCAAGACCACCTTGCTGCTGATGATCGCCACGCTGCTCAAACCATCGGCGGGCTCTGTGCTGATCGGCGGGCGCGACGTGTCGTCGCTGTCCGAGCGCGAGGCCTCGCACTTCCGGCTCGCCGAACTTGGCTTTATCCACCAGAGCTATGACCTGCTGCCGGGGGTCAGCGCGATCGACAACGCCGTGCTGAAGCTGCTGAAGACGATGCGCTGGGGTCAGGCCCGGCGCGAGGTGGAGCCCCTGCTCGTCCAGCTGGGCCTGGGCGAGCGCCTGCGCCACCGCGCCGAGACCCTGTCGATGGGCGAGCGCCAGCGCGTGATGATTGCAAGGGCGCTGTCCACCAGGCCGAGCCTGCTGCTAGCAGATGAGCCGACCGGCAGCCTGGATACCCGTCGTGGCGGCGAAGTGCTAGCGCTGCTCGCAGAGCTCTGCCGCGAGCGCGACCTGGCGACGGTGCTGGTCAGCCACGACCCGATGGCCGCGCACTACGCCGACCGCGTGCTCACGCTACGCGACGGGCGACTGTGCGACCGAGACGAGGCCGCGCCGGCCATGCATCCGCGCGAGCGGGCAGCTTTGTGAAGGCGGCCAACGTCCTGCGCCTGTACGGCGTGCGCCTGCGTGCGCGTGCGGCCCAGGAGTGCTTTGCGGTGGCCGGAATCGCCGCGGGGGTCGCTCTCCTGTTCGCATCGCAGGTGTCCACCGCGAGCCTGCAGAGCTCAGTCGCCCAGCTGTCACGCGGGATCGTCGGCCGGGCGACGCTGCAGCTGCTGGCTCGCGACCCAACGGGGTTCCCCGAGGGCACGCTGGATCGCGTGCGCCGGATAGCGGGCGTGCGCCTGGCGGCGCCCCTGCTGGAAGCGAGCGCCGACGCAAGCGGCCCGCGCGGCAGTCAATCGGTCGAGCTGATCGGAGCCGACGAAAGCCTGTCTGAGCTCGGCGGCGCGCTCGTCAGCCACACCTCGCTGGCCCCGTTCGGGGGCTTTGGCGCGATCGCGCTGCCGGCCCCGATCGCACGCGCGATCGGCGTCATGAGGTTCGGACAGGAAATCACCTTCCAGCTGGACGGGCACAGCGTCAGCGCACCCCTCTACGCACAGCTTCGCGCAGGCCAGATCGGTGCGCTCGCCTCCAGCCCGGTGGCGGTTGCGCCGCTGTCGCTGGCACAGGAAATGACCGGCCAGCCTGGGCGCGTCACGCGTATCCTCGTCCAGCCGGCGCCGGGCGCCGAAGGCCGCGTGCGGGCCGCGCTCAACGTCATCGCGAATGGGCGCCTGGACGTGCAGGCGAGCGACTACGACGAGGCACTGTTCGCCAACGCCGCGACGGCCAACAACAGGTCGACCGACCTGTTCGCGGCGATCAGCGCGCTCGTGGGTTTCCTGTTCGCGTTCAACGCGATGCTGCTCACCGTGCCCCAGCGCAGGCGCCTGGCGGCGGGCCTGCGCCGCGACGGATACACCCCCCAGACGGTCATCGCGGTTCTGCTTGTGGACGCCCTCGCGCTCGGCCTGGTCGCGTGCGCGCTCGGCCTGGCGCTGGGCGACGAGCTGTCGATCCACCTGCTGCACTCCAACCCCGCCTTCCTGTCGCTGGCGTTCGCGCTGGGCTCCCAGCGTGTCGTCAGCCTGCAGAGCGTCGCGATCGCCACGGGCGGCGGGATGCTCGCGGCGATCGTGGCGGTGCTGAGCCCGCTGCGTGATGTCCTCGCGCGCGACCCGCTCGCGGCAATCCGCCCCCCACAGGACACGCGCGCCGCGCGCGCCGGCGGCTGGTCTGCGCTCGCCGGCCTTGCCTGCCTAGCGGCTGCAACCGCTCTCCTGCTCGTCGATCCGGGGGCGGCGATCGCCAGCATGGTCGCGCTGGTGGCCGCGCTCATGCTGGAGCTACCGATCGCGCTGCGGGCAGCGCTCGCGCTGCTCTCACGCTTGGCGAGGATGTTCACGGGCGTGGTCTGCCACGTCGCGGCCATGGAGCTGGCCGCCGCCCGCACGCGCGCTCTGGCGATCGCTGCGACGGGCGCGCTTGCGGTGTTCGCCAGCGTGGCCGTGCAGGGCGCCCACCATGACCTGCTCGCAGGCCTGCAAGGCGCCGCTCGCGACACCAACGCAGCGGCCGACGTGTGGGTCGCCCCCGCGGGCGACTACGACCTTCTCCATACCGCGCCGTTCCCGCCCGGCCGCCAGGCGCAGCTGGCCCGTCTCCCGGGCGTGCGCCTGGTGGGCCTGTACCGCAGCGGACTGCTCGACTGGGGCGACCGGCGCGTGTGGGTGATGGCGCCGCCGCCGGGCGCGGCCGCGCTGTTGGCCGAAGCGCAGCTAGTGGCCGGCGACGCAGGCACGGCCGGCCAGCGTTTGCGCTCCGGCGGCTGGCTGGTCCTCTCGCAGGCGCTCGCCGCCGAACACCATCTGCGCCTGGGTCACGCGATCGTGCTGCCGAGCCCCCATCCACAGACGCTGCGCCTTGCGGCCACGTCCACCAACCTCAGCTGGGCTCCCGGCGCGGTCATCATGAGCGCCTCCGACTACGCGCGCGCGTGGGGAGACCAGGACATCAGCGCGTACGGCATCGTGTTCGAACGGGGCGTTTCGCCCGCGCACGCTGTGGGTGAGATCGAGCGCGCGTTGGGGCCGCACTCGGGTCTGGCGGTGCAGACGGCACAGGAGCATGCAGCCCAGCAGAGCGAGCTCAGCCGCCAGGCGTTGGCGCGATTGGCGCAGATCGCGACGCTGATATTGATCGTGGCCGTGCTGGCGATGGCCGCAGCGATGGCGGCACTGCTGTGGCAGCGGCGCCCACGCCTGGCTAAGCTGCGCCTGGAGGGTCTGCAGCGAGGCGAGCTGTGGGCCACGATCCTGTTGGAGAGCGCGCTGCTGGTGGGCGTTGGCTGTGTCACCGGCGCCATCTTCGGACTCTACGGCCAGCAGCTGGCCGACCGCGCGCTCAGCCAGGTGGTCAGCTTCCCGATCGTCTACTCGGTCACCGTGCCCGCGGCCGTGCGCAGCCTCGCGGTCGTGTGCGCCAGCGCGCTCGCGATCCTCGCGCTCCCCGGGTACCTGGCCGCCCGCGTCCCGGCCACGCTCGCACTGCAGGATTGAGGTGCGCTAGCGTGCTCGCGGTCATCAGCCCGAGGCCGTACAAGAAGGTGGCGCGCGAGCAGTCGAGCCAGCGCACCAGAGATGCCCTGCTCGACGCAGCCACGAACGAGTTCTTCGCGGGCAACTGGCTGAAGGCCTCGCTGGAGTCGGTGGCGGCAAAGGCGGGTGTGACCAAACAGACGCTGCTGCGCCACTTCGGCTCCAAGGACGGTTTGGCGCTGCAGGCGCTGATGCGCGGGGCCGCGCAGATACGAGACCAGCGCTGGAAGACGCCGGCGAACGACATCGCCGGCGCGGTGGACAACCTGCTCGACCACTACGAAGCATGGGGCGAGCGCTCACTGCGCATGGGGTCCTGGCAGCAGAGCGGCTCGCCTGTGCTCGCCATGATCTCCCACGCAGCGCGCCAGGTTCACTACGAGTGGGTGGAGTACGCCTTTGCGCCCTGGCTGGACGAACTGGACGAGGACGCCCTCGCACGACGTCGGGCGGCGCTGATCGCGATCTGTGACCTGCAGGTGTGGTGGATCCTGTCTCATGACCTTGGCCTGGAGCGGCCCGAGGTCCACGCGATCCTGACCGACCTGATCGAGCGGCTCGTCGAAGAGGGCTGATGAGGGTGCTCGTGTACACCTCTCCGGCTCGCGGGCACCTGTACCCGATCGTGCCGATCGCGGCCGCGCTCGCCCGGCGCGGCCACCGCGCATCAGTGTGCACGCTGTCGGGCGAGCTGGCCCACCTCCCACCGCTCGGGGTCGAGGGGCTGGCTATTGACGCGACGGTCGAGCGCAACCAGGTACGCGACTGGCTTGAGCGCTCGCCGCTGCGCTCGAAACTGTCGGTGATGCGCACGTTCCTCGAGCGAGCCTCCCATGACGGGCCGGACCTGGAACGGGCGATCGAACGCGAGAACCCCGATGTCCTGCTGGTGGACATCAACAGCTGGGGAGCGGCCACGGCGGCCGAGGCCTGCGGGCGCCCGTGGGCGATGTACTCGCCCTACCTGCTGCCGCTGCCCTCCCGCGACGCGCCCCCGTTCGGACCGGGATGGTCACTCGCGCGCGGTCTTACCGGCTCGCTGCGCGACACGGTCGTACACGCGATCGGGCGGCGCGCGATCGACCGTATGATGCTGCCCTCGATCAACGCCCTGCGCGCCGGGCGCGCCCTTGCCGCGCTCGATCATTTCGAGGACATGTTTGCCCGCCCGCCCGTCCTGCTGGCGCTGACGGCAGAGGGCTTTGAGTACCCACACAGCGACTGGCCGACGAACGTGCGTATGGTCGGCCCCGTCAACTGGGCGCCGCCGGCACCGGCCCCGCCATGGCTGGCCGAGATGCAAGACCCGCTCGTGCTGGTGACCTGCTCGACCGAGCGCCAGCGTGACAAGCGCCTGCTCGACGTCGCCCTGCAAGCCCTGCCTGCGGCCGGGATGTCGCTGGTGGCGACGACAGCCGCGCACGACCCACAGCAGTTCAGCGCGCCGCCCGGCGCCAGGGTCGTGCGCTTCGCCTCCCACGAAGCGATCCTGGCGCGCGCCACATGCGTGGTCTGCCACGGCGGCATGGGCATCACCCAGAAGGCGCTCGCCGCGGGCGTGCCTGTTGTGGTCGTGCCGTTCGGGCGAGACCAGGCCGAGACCGCCAGCCGCGTCGAGCATGCCCAGGCGGGGACTCGCCTGTCCCCCCGCCGCCTGACCGCCAAGCGGCTGGTGGATGCCGTCTGTACGGCTGTCGGCTGCCAGGCGGGCGCGCAGCGCGTCAGTCGCCTCTACGCCCAGGCGGGCGGCGCGACGACCGCCGCGGACGCGATCGAGGAGCTTGCGGGAAGCTACGCTGCGATCGGCATCTCATAGCGTCGCCGTATCCCGTACAGGGTGGTGCGCTCGGCGGCCGGGCGCCCCGCATCGTGGGCCGCTGCGACGAGCTGCTCGGGCTCGAGGCGGGTGCCGTGGTAGCTGCCGGCAAGACGGCTGATCGACTCCTCCATGAGCGTGCCGCCGAGGTCGTTGACGCCCCAGCGCAGCGACTCGGTGGCGGCGTCGAGACCCATCTTCACCCAGGAGGCCTGCAGGTTTGCGCGTGCGTCCGAGCGCGAGACGGAAAGACGCCGGTGTGCTTGAGGTTCTCCTCGCGCGAGATCTCCTGCACCCCGTGCGTGCGCCCGAGCAGCGTCTGGAAGGGGATGAACGACAGCGGCACGAACTCGGTGATGCCGCCGCTGCGTTCCTGCAGCTCGCGTAGACGCGCATGTGCTCGGCCAGCTCCCACGGCTCCTCGATGTGGCCGAACATGACGGTGGCGGTCGAGCGCAATCCCGCGGCGTGTGAGGCTTCGATGATCTCCACCCAGCGCGCGACGGGCAGCTTGTTCGGCGAGATGCGCTCGCGCACGCCGTCGTGCAGCACCTCGGCGGCGGTGCCCGGCGTCGAGCCGAGGCCGGCGTCCTTCAGGCGCGCGAACACCTCGGACGGCGCCAGCCCGGAGATGTCGCACATGTGCGCGATCTCCATCGGGCTGTACGCGTGCAGGTGCAGGTCCGCGCCCGCGCCGCGGCGGTGCGCTTGGCCAGCGCCAGCCAGCCCAGGTAGTCCTCCAGCTGCCAGTCGGGGTGGATGCCCGACTGGATGCACAGCTCGGTGGCGCCGAAGTCGATCGCGTCGTGGATGCGGCCGATGAAGTCGGCCTCGTCGTGCTCGTAGGCGTCGGGCGAGCGCTTGCCCTGGCCGAAGCCGCAGAACGCGCAGCCGACGGTGCACACGTTGGAGATGTTGATGTTGCGGTTGACCACGAAGGTGACCGTCTCCCCAGCGAGCTCCGCGCGCAGCTCGTCGGCGGCCGCCCGCATTTCCTCGATCGCCTCCGGGCGTGTCTCTGCGAACATCGCGGTCAGCTCCTGCGCGCTCAGCGCCAGGCCGTCGCGCGCGCGCTCGGTGGCGCGGGCGACGAGGTCCGGGCGAATCGGCAGGGCGCCGCTTGCGGTCGGGTCGGTGCGACCGGAGCCGCGGCGCGGGATAAAGCTCCAGTACTTGACCTTGATCGTATCCATCACGCCCTGAGCAACCCAGTCCGGGTCGATGTACTTCGGGTAGACGCACAGGCGCTCGGTCAACGCGACGCCGTCCTTCTGCAGCTCCTTGCGCACCTGATGCGGCGAAGGGAACGGGTGCTCGGGCGAGATGTGGTCGCCGTTGGCGCTTAGGCCGCCCAGGTCGGTCGCGCCGGCAGCCACGAGCTCACCCCACCAGTCGGCGAGGTTCGGCGGGATCTGGATGCCCACGTCGGGCATCAGCCGCCGGGTCTGTGCGATCAGGCGCTTCATGTCATCGATATTCACCGGACAGGCCCAGTCGGGCAGCGGCAACTCGTGGCGGCCATCGGCAACCCCAGTGCGCCAGTACTCGCGCGCGGCCGCATC
Organism: uncultured Solirubrobacteraceae bacterium; assembly: GCA_963745375.1. GTDB lineage: Bacteria > Actinomycetota > Thermoleophilia > Solirubrobacterales > Solirubrobacteraceae > Palsa-744. The sequence continues at coordinate 546,116 of CAVUXA010000008.1, forward strand.
TGCGATCTGCGCGGGCTCTTCTCCGTAGTAGCGCTGGTGGGGCACGAAGTTCTGCAGGATCACCTCCTGGATGTGGCCGTGCTCGGCGTGGACCGCCGCGAGCGCTTCCAGCGATTCGACGCGCTCCTGCTCGGTCTCCCCGATCCCCACCAGGATGCCGCTCGTGAACGGGATCCACAGCTCGCCCGCGGCGCGGATCGTCTCCATGCGCCGTGCGGGGTGCTTGGTCGGCGAGCCCGCGTGCACGGTGTCCATCAGCCGCTCGGAGATCGACTCGAGCATCAGCCCCTGCGAGGCAGTCACCTCGCGCAGCCGCGCCAGGTCCTCGCGCGAGAGCACACCAAGGTTCGTGTGCGGAAGCAGCCCCCGTTCAAGCGCCCGCTCGCACGTCCACACGACGTAGGCGGTGAAGTCCTCGTGGCCATACTCGCGCAGCCGCGCGGCCACCTCGGGGTTGACCTCGGGGCGCTCGCCCGTCAGCACCAGCAGCTCCTTGACCTGCCGCTTAGCGGCTCCGTCGAGGATCTCCAGCACCTCGTCGGGCGCATACAGGTGCGCCTTGTGCGTGGCGAACGAGCAGTACTTGCAGTAGCAGCGACAGGTCCGCGACAGCGACAGCGTCAGGTTGCGCGAGAAGGTGACCCGGCGGCGCATTGGGCTGAGTCTACGACGGGCGGCCAGTCCCCCGATGGAAAATGGCGGGCATGGCAAACGATCGACCCGCAGCAGGGCGTCACCCTTATCGGCACAATCAATCCAATCGAAGAAGGAGCACAACGTGCGCGCTGACATCACACCTGGCGGGACGTTTCCCGATTACGAGCTGACCGACCACACCAAGACCCGGCGCAAGCTGAGCGTGCTGCAGGGCAACGACCCGATGGTCCTGGTGCTCTCGCGCGGGCACTACTGCCCGAAGGACCATCAGCAACACCTCGAGCTTGCGGCTGCCTATCCGAAGATCGCCGTCGCCTACACGCAGGTCGTCACGATCTCCACCGACAACATTGTCGAGTCTCGCGAGTTTCGGGCCTCGGTCGGCGCCCAGTGGACCTTCCTGTCAGATGCCGGACGCAAGGTACAGAAGGACCTCGACATCCAGGAGTACACCGACCCCCACCATGACCCGATGATCCCGCATACCCTCGTGCTCAAGCCGGGACTCGTCATCCACAGCGTCTACAACGGCTACTGGTTTTGGGGCAGACCGTCGGTTGAGGACCTTCGTCACGACCTTCGCGAGGTGACGCGCGAGATCCGCTCCGACTGGGATCTGGCTGCACCAGGCCTGCGCGAGGCGTGGCAGGCGGGCGACCGCTCGGCGTTCTATGGCGACGCGGACGTCGACCCGAGTCTCAGGTCAGCGTAGGAAGGCCACTCCTGCGGTCAGCTTGACATCGGCCGTCGGGCGCCGACCGCCTTGGCCGCTGTCGCGATCTCGCCGCGCAGCGCCTTGAGCGCGGCAACGTAGATCTCCGAGAACGTCGGGAACGGCTGGATCGTGTCGGCGAGAACGTCGAGCGGGACGTGGGCCCGGATCGCCAGCGTGGCCTGCTGCAGCCACTCGCCCGCCTCGGGGCCGAGCGCGTAGGCGCCGGTCAGCCGCTCGCCGTCGCTGAGCAGCGTCAGGAAGCCGTTCTCGTCGGCGTACGCGCGCGTGTAGGTGGCGGTCTTGGCCACCTCGGACACGGGGACCATCGCGCTGAAGCGACCGGCGGCAGCGCCCACCGCCGCGGCCTGCGGGTCGGTGTAGACGACCCGCGGAACGGCCTCGTAGTTGGCCTTTCGCGGCTCCCCGAGGATGTTCGCGGCGACGACCTCGCCCTGGTACTTGCCGACATGGGTCAGCGGCCAGAGGCCGTTGACGTCGCCGATCGCCCACAGACGTTCCGCGGCGCGCAGGTGCGCGTCGACCGGAACGCCGTGAGCGTCCGGTTCGACGCCGACGGTCTCGAGGCCGATGCCCCTGCACGCGCGGACGGCGGCCCGTGGCGACGAGCAGGCGGTCGCCACGTAGCTCTCGCCCGTCGTCGATCTCGAGCACGTAGTCCTCGCCATCGCGTCGCGCGGCGGTCGCGTTCGCGGACAGCGCGAGCTCGATGCCCTCGCGGCGCAGAACCTCGCCGAGCGCCTCGCCCAGCGGCGCCGGCTCGCGGGCGAGCACGTGCTCGGCCATGTCGATCACCACCGCCTCGCCACCGAGCCGGCGCACGGCCTGCGCCATCTCCACCCCGACCGGCCCTCCGCCGAGGATCAGCAGCCGGCGCGGAATGGCCTTCATCGACGTCACCTCGCGGTTGGTCCAGACGCCGTCGAGCTCGCGCAAGACCCGGGACGGGCGGAACGACCGGATCGGCGCCGTTCGCGAGCACCACGTGGTCGGCGGTGTGGCGCACGCCGTCGACCTCGACGACGCCCGGGCCGGCGAGCCGGCCGGTGCCGCGTAGCAGGTCGATGCCCTGATCGGCCAGCCAGCGCTCCTGGCCGGCGTCGGAGTAGTCAGAGACCATGAAGTCACGCCAGGCAAGCGCCGCCTCGACGTCGACCTCGGCGCTCGCCGCCGCGTCGCGCGCCCCATGCGACCGCCTCGCCCGGCCGCAGCAGCGTCTTTGAGGGAATGCAAGCCCAGTAGGAGCACTCCCCTCCCACGAGCTCGCGCTCGACGATCGGCCACGCGCAGGCCGCCCTCGGCCAAAGCGCTCGCGCAGTGCTCGCCCGGCGAGCCGCCGCCGAGCACGATCACGCCATAGTCGGCTGTTCATGTCGGGAGCTCCTCGCCGGCACGCTCGCGCACCATGTAGAGCGCATACCAGTCCGGCCAGTCAGGGTCCGCCTGGCCCGTTCGCTGCTCGTGCTCACCGTGTGCCGCGGCTGCGCGTCTGAGCGCCTCCGCGAGGTCTTTCGCGGACTCATACGCCGTGGCCATCAGCCCCTCTCCTTTCAGCGACCCGGCAGCCGCGTCGTGATCTCCTGGAGCAGCCAGCCGTTGCCATCCGGATCGCTGAACGTGGCGAACGAGCCGTAGGTGCCGCGGTCGGGCGCCGGCCCGGGCACCCGGCCGGAGTCGTGGAAACGAGCGCCTGGCGCCCCCTCGTGGAACACCTCGCCCACCTCCACACCGTGGGCGAGCAGCTCGTCACGCGCAGCTTCGATGTCGGGGACGGCCAAGTACAGGCTCTGGGCCGAGCCGGGCGCGCCAGACGCGATGTTCGTGCCAAATTGGATCGAGCACGCGGAGCCCGGAGGCGTGAACTGAACCAAACGGAGGCTAATGCCGCGCGCAACGTCGGCGTCGAGCCTCCAGCCGAGGCCGCGTAGAACTGCTTCGCCCGGTCGACGTCCGAGACCGGCAAGACCACGACCTCGAGCTTGAACTCTCCCTGCTTCACCGGCGGGGTGCCCACCGCGCTCTCGCTGCTCACGTCTACACCGCTCATCTCGCCTCCATCCGGTTGATGGCGCCACAACACTGCGGCACGTTTTTGTCGACCCGCGTCGGGGCGCACAAACTTTCCTTCTCATCCGGGCGGAAGTCAAGACACCCCAGGTAGCATTCGTCGTGCAGCGGCTTGGAGCGGTAGGAAGCGCCGCGTGCGGCCCGGCGGCCCGCCACATGTGGCGGGCCGATCGATAAGTTGATCGTCGCGGACGGACGACCGGAAGCACCTCTGACCAGAAAGGGACAGGAGCACATGACTGAGAGCGTCAGCGAGAGCGAGAACCCGGCGATCGCGAGCCCCACTCCCGCGGCTCACCGTCCGCGGACCAACCACGACTGGTGGCCGGACCAGCTGGACCTGAGCGTTCTGCACCGGCGCTCGCCCCTGTCCGACCCGATGGGGACCGACTTCGACTACGCCAAGGAGTTCGCGACCCTCGACGTGCAGGAGCTGCGGCGCGACCTGATCGAGCTGATGACCGACTCGCAGGAGTGGTGGCCGGCCGACTACGGCCACTATGGCCCGCTGTTCATCCGCATGAGCTGGCACGCGGCCGGTACCTACCGCATCGCCGACGGACGCGGCGGCGGCGGAGAGGGAGCGCAGCGCTTCGCGCCGCTGAACAGCTGGCCCGACAACGCCAGCCTCGACAAGGCGCGGCGGCTGCTGTGGCCGATCAAGCGCAAGTACGGCAGCAAGCTGTCCTGGGCCGATCTGCTCGTCTTCACCGGCAACGTGGCGATGGAATCGATGGGCTTTGAGACGTTCGGCTTCGGCTTCGGGCGCGAGGACATCTGGGAGCCCGACGAGATCTTCTGGGGCCCCGAGGACACGTGGCTCGGCGACGAGCGCTACAGCGGCGAGCGCGAGCTCTCCGAGCCCCTCGGCGCGGTGCAGATGGGCCTCATCTACGTCAACCCCGAGGGGCCCAACGGCAACCCCGACCCGCTGGCGGCGGCGAGGGACATCCGCGAGACCTTCGCCCGCATGGCGATGAACGACGAAGAGACCCTCGCGCTGATCGTCGGCGGCCACACGTTCGGCAAGACCCACGGCGCCATCGATCCCGACACGATCGGCCCGGAGCCCGAGGCTGCGCCGCTGGAGGAACAGGGGCTCGGCTGGAAGGGGAGCTTGAGCCGCAACGGAAACGGGGTGCGCATGCTCACCGGCGGCCCGGAGGGCGCGTGGACGAACGAGCCGACGAAGTGGGACAACGGCTTCCTCGAGAACCTGTTCCGTTACGACTGGGAGCTGACCGAGAGCCCCGCCGGGGCGAAGCAGTGGACGCCCAAGGACCCCGAGGCCCAGGGCACGGTGCCCGATGCCCACGACCCATCCGAGCGGCACGCGCCGATGATGCTCACGACCGACCTCGCTTTGAGGGTCGATCCGATCTACGAGCCGATCGCTAGGCGCTTCTACGAGCATCCGGACCAGCTCGCCGACGCGTTCGCCAAGGCCTGGTACAAGCTGCTGCACCGCGACATGGGACCGGTGTCGCGCTATCTCGGCCCGTGGGTCGCGCAGGCGCAGCTGTGGCAGGACCCAGTCCCCCCGGTCGATCACGAGCTGATCGGACAGGACGACGTCGCGGCCCTGAAGCAGAAGATCCTCGCGTCGGGGCTGTCGATCTCGCGCCTGGCCGCCACCGCGTGGTCGTCAGCGGCCTCGTTTCGCGCCACTGACAAGCGCGGCGGGGCCAACGGAGCGCGTATCCGTCTCGCCCCCCAGAAGGACTGGGAGGCAAACGAACCCGCCGAGCTCGTGAGCGCGCTTGCGACGCTCGAGCGCATCCAGCAGGAGTTCAACGACTCGCAGTCCGCCGCCAAGAAGGTCTCGCTGGCCGACGTGATCGTCCTCGGCGGGTGCGCCGCCGTCGAGCAGGCGGCGAGGAACGCCGGCCACGACGTCACCGTCCCGTTTACGCCGGGGCGCACCGACGCCTCCCAGGAGCAGACCGACGTGGAGTCGTTCGCCGTGCTCGAGCCGAGCGTGGACGCCTTCCGCAACTACCTACAGGGGGGAGAGCCGCTCGCGCTGGAGCATGGGCTGCTCGAGCGGGCCTACATGTTGACTCTGACCGCGCCGGAGATGACGGTGCTGATCGCTGGCATGCGTGCACTGAACGCGAACTTCGGGCAGTCCCGGCATGGCGTCTTCAGCGACCGGCCGGAAACGCTGACCAACGACTTCTTCACCAACCTGCTCGACATGGGCACCGAGTGGAAGGCGCCGGAGTCCGCCGAGAACGTCTACGAGGGACGCGACCGCCGCACCGGCGAGCTTCGCTTCACCGCCACATCGGCGGACCTCGTGTTCGGCTCAAACTCGCAGCTGCGGGCCCTCGCCGAGGTGTACGCGAGCGAGGACGCAAGCGAGATGTTCGTGCGCGACTTCGTGGCAGCCTGGGACAAGGTCATGAACCTCGACCGGTTCGACCTGAGCTGAGCGGCTGATGCCGGCGCTCGTGTACCTCGCCCGCCACGGCCAGACCGCCTACAACGCCGAGGGCCGCTTCCAAGGTCAGCAGGAAATTCCACTCGACGACACGGGCCGCGCGCAGGCCGTCGATCTGGCCGAGCGCGCCGCCGGCTACTGCTTCGCCGCGCTGTGGTGCAGCCCGTTGTTGCGCGCTCGCGAAACGGCCGACGTGGTCGCCGCGCGCATCGGCCTGCAGCCGATCGAGGACGCACGCCTGATGGAGACAGACTCCGGCGACTGGACCGACCGCTCGTTCGCCGATGTCGTCGCCGAGGCGCCCGACGCGTTCGCCGCTTTCGCCAACGCCGACGCGAGCTTCGCGTTCCCCGGCGGCGAGTCCTTTGCCCAGCAGGAGGTGCGCGTCGCCGCCGCGCTCGACGACGTGGAAGCCGGCGAGCTGCCCGCGCTGGTGGTCTGCCATGGCATGGTCATCCGCGCCGCGCTCGCCGTTCGCGCCGGCGAGCTGCTCGAGCACATCAAACGCGTGCCCAACGCCGCGCTCGTGCCGCTCGACCAGACCGCGGCCGAGCACGCCGAGCTTGGCGGCGGCGCGACCACGCTGGCCAGCTGAGCGGCCGCGCGCCTACCCGGCCATCTGCGCCACTCCGTTGACGTCCTCGCCGGCCACCAGGAAGAACTCGTTGCGCGAGCCGGCCTGACGGGCTTCACGGTAGGGCCGATACTCGTCGCTGGCATAGAACTCCTCCGCGACCTCTTTGGAGGGCCACTCGATGATCAAGAACAACTGCGGCGCGGGCCGCTCGCCCTCGATCTTCGCGACCGTGGTGGTGCGCGCCAGGTAACGCCCACCGCGGCGCTCGACCATCGGGGTGACGTTGGCCACGTAGTCGCGCGCCCACCCCCGCTCGGTCATGTCCATCTCATCAACCGCGTAGTACTTCATCGTCTCTCCTTCGCTCGGCGCCGACAACGCATGATCTCGGTGGAGGCGGATCGATGCCTGTCCTAGGCTTGGGCACATGCTGCTGGGCACCGTGGAGCGCAACCGACGCATGTTGAGCGCACGGGACGCAATGGACCGAGCCTTTGCGCAGCCCCTCGATATCCCCGCGCTTGCGCGCCTGGCGCACTCATCCCCAGCGCACTTCAGTCGCCAGTTCCGCGCGGTGTTCGGCGAGACGCCGCACCGCTACCTTCAGCGCCGCCGCGTAGAGCGCGCGATGGAGCTGCTCAGGGAGACCGATCGACCCGTTACCGAGATCTGCTTCGACGTCGGTTTCAACAGCCCCGGCACGTTCAGTCGCACTTTCAGCGAGATCGTCGGCGAGTCACCATCGAGCTACCGAAAGCGCTTCGTAGACGGTGGCGCCGCCCTGCGGGTACCGGCCTGCTGGGCGATGGCGTGGATGCGCCCCGCGGGCTAATGAGCAGATTCGGAGAAGCGCGGCGAGCCCTGGCGCCGTAGCGTGCCGTCCATGTTCAAACGAATAACCCACACATTCATTCATGTCCTCGACCAGGACGAGGCGCTCGACTTCTATGTCGGCAAGCTCGGAATGGTCGTCGCTACCGACGCCGACCTCGGCGTCATGCGCTTCCTGACCGTGACTCTCCCGGACCAGCCCGACCTCCAGCTCACCTTGATGCTGCCCGGACCGCCTGCTTACGACGACGCGACCGCCGCCCAGATCCGCGAGCTCGTCGCCAAGGGCGGGACGGGCGGTGGCGTGATCTTCGAGACTGACGACTGCCGGGGCACCTACGAGCAGCTGTGCGCGGCTGGTGTCGAGTTCACGCAGGAGCCGACCGAGCGCTTCTACGGGACCGACTGTGCGCTGCGCGACCCGTTCGGGAACCCGATCCGCTTCACCCAACCACCGGATGGCCCGATCGTGGTGCCGTCGGCCGAGAAGCTGCAGGCACAGCTGTAGCGAGGGCGTGCCGCGTGCGCCAAGCAGAAGCACGGAACTGACGATCGAGACGCCCGCCGGTCGTCCTTTGGGGGCGCGATGTCGCTGCCGGCAGCGACGCTTCCTTCTTGGTGGAAAGCGGGAGCGAGGGGGTCGCGTCGTCGTTTGGCCCCGGGCGAGACTGAGGGCTGGCAACCGTGCCAACGCCGAGCCGGCAGCTCGGGACCCGGCGCGAGGCGTGTCTAGTCCCCGTATTGGCAAATCTCGTGCGATCCTTACATGTGTGGGAGTAATTGCCCGACCCCGAGCTGCAGATGCTTTGCGCCTCGCGCAACGCAGGTTTCTCGCGCCAGAACGCATCGACATGGGCGTGCTCGCCGATGAACTCGACATCAATCGCGTGACGCTCTATCGCTGGTTTGGCTCGCGCGACGATTTCCTCGTTGAGGTCATTTGGTCGCTCGCGCTCCGTACGTTCGACTACGTCAAAGCGAAAGTGAGTGCGCAGGGCGCTGAGCGGGTCGTCGCGGTCGTGGTCGGCTTCCTTGACACAATCATCACCAATCCTGGCGCTCAGCGCTGGCTGGGCGAAGAACGCGAGCATGCCATGCGCCTGCTAGCCGGCCCGCAGACGAACTTCCAGCATCGGCTTATCACTGCGTTGCAGGATCTGCTGGAAGAAGAGGTCAATGCTTCGAGACTCGATCTCCCGGTGGACCTGCACGAGCTGGCTTACGTAATCGTGCGCGTCATCGAGTCCTACGTCTATCTCGACCTCATCACCGGCAAACAGCCAGAATTCGAGCGAGCCGCCGAGCGCGTCGAGCCGATCCTGAGAATGCTCCTACGAGCAGAGGCGTAACTCGCTCTGCTGCACATTTGACGTCGACAGGGCCTCATAGCTCGTCGAGAAACATCGGGGGATGGCCGCAAATTGGCGGCCATCCCCCGTTCGCGTTTCAGCCCGGCGTGGGGTTCGCCGGCACCCGATTACGAGCCGATGCCTACCAGTTGATGGGCGGCGGCGGCGACGCCGTTATGTTGATCGGTTTGTTTGGCCCCGACATCGTGGCCGTGAGGATCGGCCCGAACAGACCGCATCCGCCGAATTCCGGCACGGTGACCGTCGTTTTGATCGCGAAGCCGCCGGTGGCGAGCGCGTTCACTGGCTCTGAGATCGTCAACGGCAGCTGAATCGGTTCGACCGTCGTGCAGCCGATCGGGATCTGGAAGATCCCGATGCCGGCGGAGCCCACGAGCTCGTTGGCCGCACCGCTCGCGCTCTCGCTGAAGACGGCGCTGTTGGTCAGACTCACCGTGCCGTGGATCGTCCCGGTCGGCGTGAGGGCACCCTTCACCGTGATCGGAATGCCGAGCACGGAAATGGTCTGGTTGATCGGCGGTATCGACAGGTTCGCGGTCAACAAACCCGAGGTGACATCACCTTCGGCGGTGAGCGTCGCCCCTTTCGGTACTTCGACCGAGATGCCGCTCTTGGCCTCGGTCACCGAGCCGACCAGGTTCCATTTCGGCAGCGGGATGATAAGATCGCCGGTCTCTGGGGTCAGGCGGGCCGAGGGCGGCAGCGTTGCGCCTTCGGAGTGTTCCCCGCAGGTGCTAGGCGCTTTCTTGCCCGCCAGCCGTTCTTCGATCCACTTCATCACATTGGGGATCGCCGTCGGGAGGGTGATCACGTGATCGCCCGGGTACAGCTGGAAGTCATCTGTTACTCCCAGTTTGCACCACGCCTGGTGCAGCGCCACGTCCTGGGCCACCGGCACGAGCTCGTCCTCGAGGCCGTGGTAGTGGTAGACGGGCACCGGGACCGACTTCGTCCCGAGCTTCTGTTCGTTGAGGACTTTTTCGATCGACGGGTGTTCGGCCTCCAACTGCGCAGTCGTCTTGTGGCCGATCGTGTATTCATCGTCGTTGACGTCGCGGAATGTAGCCAGCGACTGGATCGCGCATTCGTTCAGGAGCTTCCCGGCCGCTTCAAGGCCGGCGGTGTTAGAGAGCGAGGCAAGGGGGAATTCTTCCGGGTAGGCCACGCTGAGGCCGATCAGGGCGTCGATCCCGAAGCCTGAGCCGACAGACGCGTTGTCGAATTCACCGATCGCCTGTAGGTCGGCGGGGGTGCCGCCGGCAGCGATGCCCACTAGTTTGACGTCGGGTGCGTAGCTTGACTGGATCTCTCCCGCCCAACCGACAGCCTGACCCCCCTGCGAGTAGCCCCACAGGATCACCGGTGCGCTTGCGCTGATGCCCGAGCCCGGGATCTGCCTGCCCGCGCGCTCGGCGTCCAGCACCGCCTGACCCTCCGCCTTGCCGGCTGTGTACGTCGGGAGCGCCCCGTTGGTGTAGCCCTGGTAGTCGGTGACCGTGACGGCGTAGCCTTTTTTCAGGGATTCGATGATCGCGCCGCCGTCGTACTCCGTCCCCGCGGCGATCTGCAGCGAGGGAGCGCATTGATGTCCGAGCCCCTGCGTGCCCGGGGCCTGGGCGACGACAGGCCGTTCGCCTTTGCCACTCCATTTGGCCGTCGGCACGAGCACCATGCCCGTCACCCAGTCGGGGTTGCCATGCTGGTCTGTCGACTGATAGAGCACGTCCCACGCTTTGATGCTGGGAAGCGTGACGTTGAGGTTGACCGTGGCCGGCCGATACCAGACCAGTTCGCCGGCGCCGCCGGCGGGCGTCGGCGACGGCGGCGTGTAGAACGCCGACCCTGACGGTCCTTCCACGGGCGTCGCGTCCGCGCCCGACGGCACTGCCAGAACTACGAAAATTGAGAGCGCGAGCGCAGCCCGCGCCAAACCCCTTAGATGCATCGACCCCATCTCCTCTCACTCCGTTGTATTGATCTCAACGCCTCCCTGCGCTCGCCGAGGACGCCAAGAAATGGCAGCCGTCTGCGGATATTGGGGGCCTCAAGGCCCCGAATGTACCATAGATGGCTATATATTGCATCTGTCGCATTACCCAATCAACGTTGCATTCGGCTGCGGAGAGAGTAGGCTGCACCGTTGCGTCTGATCTCGACGTATCACGTACCGAACCCAAGGAGGGACCGCCGATGAGCACGCAAACGAGCATCGACAGCGACGAGCTTTTTATCGGGGGTGAGTGGATCAAGCCGCAGGGCTCGGACCGCATATCCGTGCTCGCCGCGAGCACCGAGGAGCTCGTTGGGTCAGTGCCGGACGGGACGAGCGGCGACATCGACGCGGCGGTGAACGCGGCGCGTGGGGCGTTCGAGGATCCGCGCGGGTGGTCGTCCTGGTCGGCTGAGGATCGCGCGCAGGCGCTGGAGCGGCTCGCTGGGGCGCTGGAGCGCCGCGGCGAGGAGACCGCATATCGCGTCTCGCTGCAGAACGGCATGCCGATTTCGATCGCGCTGCAGATCGAGGCCGCCTTTCCGGCCGTGCTCGCGCGCTATTACGCGGGGCTGATCCGCCAGACCGCGCTGCAGGAAGATCGCCCGGGGCTGCTCGGCGGCACCATTCACGTGCTGCGCAAGCCGGTCGGCGTCGTCGGGGCGATCGTGCCATGGAACTACCCGCAATCCCTGGCTTTGTTCAAGCTCGCGCCGCTGCTTGCGGCCGGATGCACCGTCGTGATCAAGCCGAGCCCCGAGACCGTGCTCGACAGCCTGCTGCTCGCCGAGGCGATCCTCGAGGCTGAGTTGCCGGCTGGTGTGGTGAACATCGTGCCTGCCGGTCGTGAGGTGGGGGCTTACCTGGTGGAACATCCGGGCATCGACAAGATCGCGTTCACCGGGTCCAGTGCAGCGGGTCGCGTGATCGCGCGGCGCTGCGGAGAGCTGCTTCGCCCCGTGACGCTCGAGCTCGGCGGCAAGTCCGCCGCGATCATCCTCGACGACGCCGACCTCGCCGGGGCCAGCAAAGCCTTGTTCACCGCGACGCTCATGAACAACGGCCAGACGTGCAACATCGGGACGAGGGTGCTCGCCCCTCGCTCGCGCTATGACGAGATCCTGGAAGTCTTCAGCGACCTTGCGAGCGCGCTCGTCGTCGGTGATTCCCTTGACCCGGCCACGCAGATCGGTCCGCTGGCGAGTGCCCGTCAGCGCGAGCGCGTCGAAGGGTACATCGCGAAGGGACGCGCCGAGGGCGGCCGGGTCATAACTGGAGGTGGTCGTCCGCCGGAGCAGGATCGTGGCTGGTTCGTGCAGCCCACGATCTTCGCCGACGTGGACAACAGCTGCACAATTGCCCGCGAGGAGATCTTCGGGCCGGTACTCGCCGTGATCCCCTACGAGGGCGTCGACGATGCTGTCGCGATTGCCAACGACTCCGAGTTCGGGCTCGGCGGTAGCGTGTGGACCCACGACACCGAACGCGGCCAGGACGTCGCGAGGCGCGTGCAAACTGGCAGCATCGGGATCAACCACTACGTGCTGGACCCCGCCGCCCCGTTCGGTGGAGTAAAGGCGAGCGGCATCGGACGCGAGCTCGGCCCCGAGGGCCTCGACGCCTACTTCCAGCTGCAGTCGATCTACGAGGCTCGGCCGCAGGGGCCGGACGCTCCCTAGTAGTCACCGTGCGGCGCGCAAAATCAGGCGGTCGCGGGAACCCCGTTGGGTCAGCGAGCGTACATGGCCGTCCTGGTCTAGGCTCGCCGGCCGTGCGCGATGCCGTGATCTGCGAGCCGCTCAGAACCGCCGTTGGAGGTTTCGGCGGCGTTTTCCGCGACGTGCCGCCCACAGAGCTGGCAGCGACGGTCATCCGGGAGCTTCTCCAGCGCACCTCGCTGCCGCCCGAGGAGATCGACGATGTCCTCCTCGGTCAGTGCTATCCGAACGGCGAGGCCCCGGCGATCGGCCGGGTGGCTGCGCTCGACGCCGGTCTGCCGTTCGAGGTGCCGGGGCTTCAGCTTGACCGGCGCTGCGGGTCTGGCCTGCAGGCGATCATGCTCGGCTGCATGGAGGTCCAGACCGGGGTGGCGGATCTCGTTCTCGCGGGCGGCGCCGAGAGCATGAGTCAAGCCGAGTTCTATGCGATGGACATGCGCTGGGGTGTCAAAGGTGGCGGCGTGAGGCTGGAGGATCGGCTCGCGCGGCCGCGGGTGACGGCCGGCGGCATCCACCATCCGGTGCCCGGGGGCATGATCGAAACCGCCGAGAACGTACGCCTGCGCTACGCGATCTCGCGCGAGGAGCAGGACGAGCTGGCGCTGCGCTCGCACCAGCGCGCGGTCGCAGCTCATGAGAGTGGCACGTTCGCGCAGGAGATTGTCCCCGTGGCCGTAGAGAACCGCGGAGAGGAGCGGCTGATCGACCGCGACGAGCACCCGCGTGCGGACACAACGCTCGAGCGGCTCGGCACCCTGCGCCCGCTGATGCTTCAGAGCGACCCCGAGGCGACGGTGACCGCGGGCAACGCGAGCGGCCAGAACGACGGCGCGGCGGTTTGCGTCGTCACACACCCGGACAAGGCGGCCGAGCTCGGCTTGCAGCCGTTCGCGCGCCTCGTGACGTGGACGGTGGCGGGCGTGGCACCGGAGATGATGGGGATCGGCCCGATCCCATCGACGGGGCGGGCGCTGCAACGAGCCGGGCTGAGCATGGACGACATCGACCTGATCGAGCTCAACGAGGCGTTTGCGGCACAGGCGCTGGCGGTCCTGCACGAGTGGGACCTGCCGGACGGGCTGGAGCGCGTCAACGTGCACGGGTCGGGCATCTCCCTTGGTCATCCCGTTGGAGCGACGGGCGCGAGGATCCTGGCCACCCTGCTACGAGAGCTGCGCCGTCGCGGTGGACGCTACGGCCTGGAGACGATGTGCATCGGGGGTGGTCAGGGGATGACCGCCATCTTCGAGAATGTGGCACCGGCGGGCGTGTAAGTGGCGCTTCCCTCGATCATCGGCGTCGTAGGCGCCGGCACGATGGGCGCCGGCATCGCTCAGCTGGCTGCCCAAGCCGGCGCTCAAACTCTCCTGTGCGATGCGATGCCGGAGCAGCTGAAGCGCGGGACAGAGACGATCCACCTGGCGCTCCAGCGCCAAGTGGACAAGGGCCGGATCGCGGCCGATGATGCCTCGGCGATTCGAGCGCGCGTGCAGCCGGTCGTAGACCTCGATGGATTGGCTGCCTGCGAGATCGTGATCGAGGCGGTGCCTGAGCGCCTGGAACTCAAGGTCGAGCTATTCGGGCGCCTGGCGGACATTTGTGGGCCACGGTGCGTTCTCGCAACGAACACCTCCTCGCTGTCGGTGACTGAGATCGCCGCCGGGACGCCGATACCCGAGCGAGTCGTCGGCCTTCACTTCTTCAACCCCGCGCCAGTGATGCGGCTGGCCGAGGTCGTCCCCGGCATCGCGAGCTCTCCCGAAGCGGTGGCGATGGCTCGCGCGGTGGCCGAGGCGATGGGCAAGCACGTCATAGATGCCGCCGACGTGCCCGGCTTCCTCGTCAACCGCGTCAACCGTCCGTTCTTTCTTGAGTCGCTGCGTATCGTTCAGGAACAGCAGGCCACGATCGGGCAGGTGGACCGGATCATGAGGATGGCCGGCGGCTTTCGCATGGGCCCGTTCGAGCTAATGGACCTCATCGGGATCGAGACGAACCACGCGGTGGCCGAGGGCTTCTACCGGCAGAGCTACGGAGAGCCCCGCTATCAGCCCTCGCCCCTCGCTGCCCGCATGGTCGCCGCGGGACGCCTCGGCCGCAAGACCGGGCAGGGGTGGTACGAGTATGGTGAGCGCCAGTCCCCGGCGGACCCGGAAGTGCCCGCGGCTGGCGGCGGGAACGAGCGGGCCCTTGTGATCCAAGGCAGCGGCGCAGCGCTCGATGCGCTACGACGCGACGCGCAGGCAGCCGGTTGGCACCTCGCTGACCATTCGCAACCGTGGCTCGCGATCGGTGGCGCATCCGCAGGCGCGAGAGCCCTTGTTGTCCGGGACAGTTCCCTTCACGAGATGGATCCCGAGGCGGTCGGCCTGCACCTCCTCCCGCCGCTCGAGGGGTCACTGCTCATCGAGCTGACACGCACGCCTCGCACCGACACAGTGGCCGCCGAGCGCCTCGAGGAGTTCGTGCGCACGCTCGGGCGTCATCCCGAGTGGGTCGGCGACGGGCCGGGCCTCGTGCTGGGTCGCGTGGTAGCTCAGCTTGTCAACGAGGCGGCGTTCCTGATCGGCGAAGGCAACGGGACGCCCGAGGACATCGACGCCGGCCTAAAGCTCGGGGTCAACCATCCCCGCGGACCGGTCGAATGGGCGGGGATCGCGGGGCTGGCAGATCTGCTCGGGATCCTCGACGCGCTGCACAAGGAACTCGGCGAGCCCCGCTATCGCGCGGCACCGCTGCTGCGACGGTGCGCCGCCATAGGCGAGGGGCTCGCGAGCCCGTCCAGGAGATAAGCGATGGAGCACGACGAGTTGCAGGACATGGTGCGCGCGGTAAGGCAATTCGTGCGCTCCGAGGTAGTCCCGGCAGAGACGACAATCGAGGAGGACGACGCGATCCCCGATCGCATCCGTCAGCAGGCGATCGACATGGGCCTCTATGGGTTCGCGCTTCCCATCGAGCACGGCGGGCTTGGCATGACGATGACCGAGGAGGTGCAGCTCGTGTTCGAGCTGGGCTACACGACACCTGCGTTCCGGTCGATGTTCGGGACCAACAACGGCATCGCGGGCCATGTGCTGATCGAGGGCGGCACGGACGAGCAAAAGCGCCACCTGCTCCCCGGACTCGCCTCCGGGGCGGTGACCGCCGCGTTCGCGCTGACCGAGGCGGAGGCCGGCTCTGATCCGGCCGGGCTCGTGACGCGCGCTCGACGCGAAGGTGTCGAATGGATCATCGACGGCGCCAAGCGCTACATCACAAACGCGCCCAACGCCGACCTGTTCATGGTCTTCGCCCGCACCAGCAAGGCCGAGAAGCCCAGCCAAGGGATCTCTGTGTTCATGGTCGCGCGCGACGCCGCCGGACTCAGCGTCGCTCCCAAAGACACAAAGATGGGTCAGGCCGGTGCCTGGACCGCGGACGTGTACTTCGACGAGGTCCGTGTGCCCGAGTCCGCGCTCGTGGGCGCGAGCGAGGGCACCGGATACCTAACCGCGATGCGGTGCCTCGCGCACGGGCGGCTGCACATCGCGGCCCTGTGCGTCGGGCTGTCCGAGCGGCTCATCGACGAGTCACTGAACTTTGCGGTCGACCGCAGGCAGGGCGGCAGGCCGATCGCCGAGCACCAGCTCATCCAGGGGATGCTCGCCGACTCACAAACCGAATACCTGGCCGCCCGCGCGCTCGTGCTGGAGAGTGCCCGTGCCTACGACAGTGGCGCGGACCGGCGCATGGCACCCGCCGCCAGCAAGTACTTCGCCAGCGAGGCGGTCGGGCGCATCGCCGATCGCGCCGTACAGATACACGGCGGCGCGGGCTACATGCGGGGCGTCCCCGTCGAGCGCCTCTATCGCGACGCGCGCCTGTTTCGCATCTACGAGGGAACCAGCCAGATCCAGCAACTCGTCATCGCCGGGCAGATGCTGCGCAACGCAACTCAGCGCGCGGGCGCATCGACCTGACCGCAGCTCAACCGCGACGAACATTGCTCGCTCTCGCTCGGGACGAACCCTGCTGGTCAGCCACGTTGGCAGCCGACCAGCATGCGTCCACAGGACGCGCTCTTAGTAATGAGCATTCTCGGGCTGGTCGATCCAGATAACGACGACGTCCCGTCAACCTCCAAAGGGGAAACGATCCATGTCGAGCACGGTAGGCCAGCGCGACCACACCGTCGAGCTCGCCGCCGAGGCACTGCTGCGCGAGCACCCCGACGCCCTCGTGTGCGGTTTGGCAAGCGATGGGCTGATCGTGGAGATCCCGAAGTCCGTGCCGCTGTGGGGCCAGGCGGCGTTTGAGGGACGGGCGGTTTTCGACGGCGTCGTGGCGGCGGATCGAAAAACGATGGTTGACGTCTGGCTGCGCGCCAAACGAGTGGGGGCTGGCGAAGGGAAGGTGCGCATGCTCAAGAGACCCTCTCGCTGGATGACACTGCACTTCCTCAACCTCCTAGAGGCCGACAACATCATGTTGTGCATCCTGATCCCGACGGACGAGGAGGCGGACGAGAAGGTAGCCAGCGAAGAGCCCCAGCCCGCGACGCCCCGCTTCTCCACCCTCCTTGAGGACGAGGGCGGCACCGTCTTGAACTCCGACGAGGCGTTCACGCAGATGTTCGGATACACAGCCGCGGAGCTGATCGGCCAGCACGTGCTCGACCAGATCCACCCCGAAGACCAGGGTCGCGCGGTCGAGGGATGGCTCACGATGCTGTCCACGCGCCGCGCCCAGCAGATGCGCTGTCGCCGCAAACGCAAGGATGGCAGCTACATGTGGATCGACACGACCCTGCACAACTTCCTCAACGAGCGGGATCGCAACCACGTGCTGGTCGAGATCATCGACGTCTCGGCGGAGATGGCAGCGCTCCAGGAGCTGGAGAGGCGTGCCACGATCGATGCCCTCACCCAGTGTTACAACCGCCACTCGATCCTGGGTGCGCTGGAGCGTGAGCTCGAGCTGGGCGACTCGGCGCACACGGCTGTCATCTATCTCGATCTCGACGGCTTCAAGGCCGTCAACGACACCCTCGGCCACGCCGCTGGCGACGAGCTGCTGGTCTTGGTCGCGGAGCGTCTGACGCTAGCGAGTCGCGATGGCGACGATATCGGGCGCCTGGGAGGCGACGAGTTCCTCGTGCTCATGCGGGGTATCCCGGGGCCCGATGTAGCCATGCGCGCAGCGCAGCGGATGTGCGAGGCGATCGGCAACAGCTTTGAGCTCTCGTCTGGGACCGCCGAGTTGCGCGCGAGTGCCGGGGTGGCTTGCGCATACACTGACGCACGCACGGGCGAGGAGCTAGTGCAGCGCGCCGACGCAGCCATGTACAGATCAAAGGATCAAGGACAGGGCCTGCCGGTGCTTGCGGAGGGACCGTACAGGCCGTAGCCCGCCGGGTGCGCGGCCCGGCCACGCAAATAGAGTTCTCGCCGTCGTCATCGTTTCCGCCTCGTGCTCGCGGAGCCTTCCTGGACCCCGCTTAGCGGCCCTGCCCTTCGCCTGGGCGCGGCGACACGCTTCCGCTCGTTGGCGTCGTCGAAGGCGTCACCCAACCGTGCTGCCTTCACGGCAAAGCAGGAGCGCCGGCGGGCATCATCGACGCTACCGCCTTGGACGACAAGGAGGCGTACCTGCTCGGCTCCAGTCGCGCTACCTCTTGCACGGCTTGCAGCTGCGGAACAGTCAGCGCGTCGCGTCGCGTCGCTGCTATATCGCTCCGTCCGACGCCAGGCGCCAACGCGATAGCCCAGCTCAGCGCAGGATGACGCAACCGGTAGTGGCGTGGGCGATCAGCCGCTCGTCTGACTCTGTGAACAGGCGCCCCTCGGCCGTGGCGATGCGTCTGCCGCCGTGCACCACCGTGCCCTGCGCCAGCACGCGGCCGGTCTGCAGGCTCATCGGACGCAGGTAGCGGACCTGCAGGTCGGTCGTCGTGTAGCCGACTCCCGCCTCCAGCGTGGTGTGCACCGCACAGCCCATGCACGAGTCTAGGATCGTGGCCGCCACGCCGCCGTGAACCGAGCCGATCGGGTTGTACATCCACTCGGCTGGCTCCATCGCGAACAGGACCCTTCCGGGGTCGACCTCGAGAATCTCAAAGTCGAGCATTCGCGCGATCGGCGGCGCCGGCAGCTTCCCGTCGCAGATCGCCCGGAGGTACTCGATCCCCGCCAGCGCCATGCCGGCCGCGGCCATCGCAGCGGGATCCTCCCAGCTGTAGCTGCGCGTGCGCACCTGGTTGTCGGTCTCGGCCGGGGCGCTCACGCGCTGCTCCTAACGGCAAGCCCCTCGGTGGCGCTGAGGATCTCGCCCGACTGCAAGGCGACGACCGGCTCCGCGCCGGCGGGCGCAGCGGCGACGCGCCGGGCCGCCGGCCCCAGCGCTGCCATCGCCAGGCCGGTCGCAACAGCACCGGCGACCGTGATCAGCCAGGCGGTGTGGAAGTCCGACGCGGTGCTCGCGCTCGTGCCGAGCACCGCCACGAGCAGCGCCACGCCCAACGCCGCGCCGATCTGGCGGCCCATCGTCAGCACCGCTGCGCCGGTCGCGAAGCGCTCGGGCGCCAGCGAGGAGGCGCCGGCCCCCGTGAGCGTGGGGATGACCAGACCCACCCCCGCCCCGCCGATCAGCTGCCCGGGCAGGTACTCGGAGAAGTAGGCCGGCCGCTGGCCGGTGTGGGTGATGAACCACACCGAGCCCGCGCCGAACAGGAGCGCGCCGATCGTCCCCGGCAGCCGATAGCCAAGACGCGCGCCAAGACGTGCAGAGGGAACGCTGAAGGCGGTCGCCATGGCCGGTCCCGGAAACAGCATCAGGCCCGCCGTCAGGATGTGCTCGTGCCAGACCGATGTGAGGAACAGGACACCCGCGAGCAGCATCGCGCCGAAGCCGGCGAAGAACAGCAGCGAGCCGCCGACAGCCAAGCCGAAGCTGCGCACGCGCAGCATCGCCGGGTCGATGACCGGAGCGACGTGGCGGCCCGAGCGCCACCAGATGGCCGGCAGCAGCACGGCAGTCGCGACCAGCAGAGCGACGATCGCAGGAGAGGCCCAGCCCCATTCCTGGCCCTTGACGATGGCCACCACCAGCGAGCCGATCGCTGCGATCAGAGCTGCCGCGCCGAGCAGGTCCGGGCGCGCCGCGTCGACCTCTCGCCGCTCGGCAAGCGTCCTCAGGCCCAAGGCCAGGCCGAGCAGGCCCACCGGCACGTTGACCAGGAACACCCAGCGCCAGTCGGCCTGCACGAGCAGTCCCCCGAGCGGCGGGCCAGATGCGGCCGCCACCCCTCCCGTCGCGGCCCACACGCCGATCGCCACGTGGCGCTCGTGCGGGGCGAACTCGGGCAGCATCAGTCCCAGAGACGTGGGCAGCATCAGAGCGCCGCCTGCGGCCTGCACGACGCGCGCGCCGGTCAGGAAGCCGACCGACGGAGCAACTGCGCAGGCCACGCTCGCGAGCACGAACACCGCCAGGCCCAGCAGGAACGCGCGCTTGCGCCCGAACGCGTCCGCCCAGCGTCCCGCCGGCACGAGCAGCGCGGCGAACACGATCGCATAGCCGCTGAGGATCCACGACAGCGAGCCCAGCGACGCGCCGTGGAAGTGCTTGGAGATCGCGGGAAAGGCGATGTTGACGATGAACAGGTCGAGGCTCGACATGAACACCCCGACACACACGATCAGCGCCACAACCCATTTCCGTTGCATGATGAAACGCACCCTAGCAAAGATTAGTTGCATGAAGCAACTCGCTGCGGCTATCCTCGTTGTCAGAGAGCCATGCTCGGAAATGCCTACGACAACCAGGTATGCAGCCTCGCCGGCGCGCTGGAGGTGATCGGCGAGCGCTGGTCGCTGCTGATCGTGCGCGACGTGCTGCTCGGCCTGCGCCGCTTCGACGAGATCCAGTCCGATCTGGGAATCGCGCGCAACGTGCTCAACGCACGCCTGACGCGCCTGCTCGACCAAGGCGTACTCGAGAGGCGTCTCTACCAGGAGCGTCCCCCGCGCTATGAGTACCGCCTCACCGACAAGGGCCTCGACCTGTGGCCGGCGATCGTCGCGCTGATGCAGTGGGGCAACCGCTACACCAGCCCAGCGGCCGGCCCGCCGGTCCTGCTCGAGCACCGCGGCTGCGGCGGCGCGGTCGACGAGCATCGCATCTGCGAGACCTGCGGCGCGCGCCTGTCGGTGCGCGACGTGCGCGCGCTGCCCGGGCCGGGGGCGACTCCCGAGCATCCGCTGCGGCGCGGGCACGCGGTCGCCAGCGCGTAGCCGGCGCTCGCGCAGCGCTGGCGCCAGACGTTCACACCTCCCGTCTTGCTTCTACGTCGCGCCCCGTGGACAGGCGGTCAACGAGCTGTGCGCCCTCGCGCGCCATGCGCGAGCGGGGCACCACCAGGTCGAAGCCCGCCCGCTCGGCGCCCTCGCGCGCAGCTGCGTCCACGTGCGAGTAGAAGCCCAGCGTGCGCATGTCGCCCAGCGCTCCCTCGCGCGCCAGCGCCGCGACGACGTCAGCGCCGTGCAGCCGATCGTCGGTCAGGTCCACGACGAGCACCGCGCCAGGCGCCATCGCGTCGTCTGTCAAGCGCGCGCGCAGTCGCTGCTCGTCGGCGATCAGCTCGACCTCGTGACCGGCGCTCTTCAGGGCGCCCTGCACACGCGACCCGAACAGCAGGTCGGGCACGAGCGCAAGCACGCGCGCCATTGCTACTGCGCACGCAGGCGGCGAAACTCCTCGCGCGCGGAATACGGGCGCCCCCACATCTGCGTGACCTCCGCCCGCCCGCTGCGCGTCTCGCGCAGCGCGAGCTCGCCCTTGATGGCTGCCTGGTCGAGCAGGCTCAGCGCTCCATGCACCGCCGGCGCCGCGGCGGCATGCCCAAAGCTGTGCGCGACGAGCAACCGCCAGTGCCAGTCGTGATGGGAATAGGGCCGCGCGTTGCACGTGACCAGGTACAGGGCAGCTTCGACGTAGCGGCTCTCGTCGGCGATCCGCAGGTCGAGCTCCAGATCGGTCCAGTCCTCGGGCAGCGAGTCGACGGTCTGCTGGAAGGTGTCTGCGAGTCCCATCTGGCGAGAACACTAGCGCGGCTATTCTCGACTCCGTGGCCACGATCGCGACGGACACGCTGAGCAGCCAGTACAGCGCCATGCGCGAGGACTGCGGCGTGCTCGACCGATCCGAGCGGGGCAAGCTGGCCCTGACCGGACCCGATGCGCTGGAGTTCCTCAACGGCCAGGTGACCAACGAACTACTCGACCTGCGCGCCGGCGAGGGTCGTTACGCGGCGTTCTTGACGCACAAGGGCAAGATGCTCGGCGACCTGCGCATCCTGGCCGTCGGCGAGGAGGCCGGGGAGATCTCGGCGGAGGCGCCAGCCCCGCCGGGCGACAGCTCGGCCCCACCGGAACTGCTGTTGGACACCGAGCGCGTGGCCCTACAGGCGCTGTTCGACATGATCCGCCGCTTCAAGGTCGGCTACGGGGTCGACGTGCACAAACGCACGCTCGAGCGCGGCCTCCTGTCGCTGATCGGCCCGCAGGCCGACGCGATCGCCGGCACGGGCGCGCTGGCGAACGAGGAGCACGCCAACGCGCGTACGCAAATCGCCGGCACGCCGGTCCTGGCGGTGCGCACCGACGTCGGCGTGGATCTGCTGTGCGACGCCAGCGACACCCAGGACCTGCTGGCGGCGCTGCGCGAGCGAGGCGCGATGCCTGTCTGCGAACGGGCCGCCGAGTGCGTGCGGGTCGAGCACGGACGCCCGCGCTACGGGATCGACCTGGACGACACGGTCATCCCCCAGGAGGCCGGCCTGAACGAGCGCGCGGTGAGCTTCACCAAGGGCTGTTACGTGGGCCAGGAGACCGTCGCGCGGCTGTACTACAGGGGTAAGCCCAACCGCCACCTGCGCGGGCTGGCGCTGTCCGCGCCGGTCGACAGCGGCGACGAGCTGGCGCTCGGCGAGCGTACAGTCGGGCGCGTGGGCAGCTTCGCAAGCTCGCCCCGGCTCGGGCCGATCGCCCTCGCGCTGGTCCGCCGCGAGGCCCCACCGGGCACCACTCTGAGCGTGGGCGAGCGCGGCGTGAGCGCCGAGGTCGTCGAGCTCCCCTTCCCGCAGGACTGAGCGGCCGCAGCGTCCCTGAAGGCTTGGCGGGCTTGGCCTCGGCGCCAGGCCCTGCGCGCTCAGGCGCTCGGAGCCTCGGGCGGGTCCTGCTCAGCGCGCCGCCCCTTTAGGTGCCTGCGCACCGCGGCCTTCTGCGCCCGCAGCGCATCGGGGCTCGGTGGCGCGTCGAGGGTGCTGACCACGTTGGGCCCCTTCAGCGAGACCTTAGTCGGCTCGATCTCCTCGTCGCCCCTGAACGGCTCGTCTTCACACATCGCACTCGGGCCCGTCTTCAATCATCACTGTCGCCTTCGGGAGGTATTCCCGACTCTTCAGTGTACGCGCGCCACTGTTCTCCCAGGAGGTCCAGCAGCTGACTGGCCAGCAGCGGCGAGAAGGACACGCGCGAGACGACCATCCCCTGCTGTCCTTGCGGCCCGATGCGCATGAAGTCGAGCGTGAACTCGTGCGGTGTACGCGCGATGGCCGCCGCGTTGGCCCACTTGCCCGCGAACTCCTCCGAGGACATCATGATGTTGGGCCCCTGCTCGGCGGGGCCCTGGTCGGGCTCGTCGGGGTTGTCTGGGTCAGGCACTTTGCCCAGGCAGCGTAGCGCGATGGCCTGTGTGATGCATGCCACACAGACAACCATTGCGCCGCAGATATAGTTGCGTGCATGCAAGCAACCACTGCTACCAAGGCCATCGATCGAGCGGTGCTGACGCGCGACATGTACGCGCTGGCCAGCTACTTGATGCGCACTGCCAACGTGGGCACCTTCAACGCGATCGCCGAGCTCGACCTGTCGTTCACCCAGCTCAAGGCGCTGTGCGCGCTGGAGATGGACGGCGAAGAGCGCTCCGTCAAGGCGCTGGGCGAATCGCTGGGCCTGTCGTTGCCGGCGATGAGCCGCGCCGTGGAGGGCCTGTTCGAGCGCGGCCTAGTCGATCGCAAGGAGGACCCGTCTGACCGGCGCATGAAGCGGGTGCGTCTCACCGAGGCCGGGCGCAAGGCGCCGCAGGCGCTCAACGCCGCGCGCCTGTTCGCCTTGCAGGACCTGATGGACGAGCTTGCCGATGACGAGGCGAAGGCGCTGGCGCGCGCGCTCACGCTGATCATCGAGCGTCGCGCCGACGTAGCGGCCTACCGGCCCGCCCAGAAAGGAGTCGCGTCATGAGCAGCCAGACCATGCGATCGCTTCAGATCAACGAGGACAACCGCCGCTGGTGGGCGCTGGGAGCGATGTGCTTTGCGCTGTTCATGATCATGCTCGACAACACCGTCGTCAACGTGGCGCTGCCGTCGATCCAGCGCAGCCTGCACGCGTCAACCGCGTCGCTGGAGTGGACGGTCAACGCTTACACGCTGTCCTTCGCCGTGCTGCTCGTAACCGGCGGACGCCTCGGCGACATCTTCGGCCGGCGCAGGGTCTTCCTCGCCGGCGTCGTCGTATTCGCCTGCTCGAGCGGCGCGATCGGCTTCTCTCCCAGCGACACCTGGCTGGTCGCCTGGCGCGCGGTCCAGGGCGTGGGCTCGGCAATGATGATGCCGGCCACGCTGTCGATCATCACCAACGCGTTCCCGCCCGCCGAGCGCGGCAAGGCGATCGGCACCTGGGCGGGCGTGTCCGCGCTGGCGCTCGCGATCGGGCCGGTCGTGGGCGGCTTTCTGGTGGAGAGCGTCAGCTGGCAGTCGATCTTCTTCTTGAACCTGCCGGTGGCGGTCGGCGCGGTCTTCATCACGCTGTTCGCCGTGCGCGAGTCGCGCGACGACAGCGCCACGCAGCGGGTGGACGTTCCCGGCGTGCTGACGCTCACCAGCGGCCTGGCCGCGCTGGTGCTCGCGCTGGTGCAGGGCAACGACTGGCACTGGGGCTCGGGGCGCGAGATCGCCCTGTATGCGATCGCGGTGCTCGCGCTGGCGGGCTTCGTGGCAGTCGAGCGTCGCCAGAGCTCGCCGATGGTCGACTTCGCGTTCTTCCGTGCACGCACGTTCCTGGGCGCGAACATCGTCGCGTTCATCGTCAGCTTCGCGATGCTCGCGATGTTCTTCTTCATGGCCCTGTACATGCAGAACGTCCTGCGCTTCTCCCCCCTGCAGGCCGGCGTTCGCTTCCTGCCCTCGACCCTGATGATCGTGTTCATCGCGCCGTTGGCCGGGCGCCTGGCCGATCGCGTCGGACCGCGGCCGCTGATCACCTTCGGGCTGTTGGCGGTGTCCGGGGCGCTGTTCTGGCAGTCGCACCTGACCGTCTCCAGCGGCTACGGCGCGCTGCTGCCCGGCTTCATCCTGATGGGCATCGGCATGGCCTTCGTGATGTCGCCGATGAGCACCGCCGCGATGAACGCAGTCGAGCAGGCCAAGGCCGGCGTGGCCTCGGGCATCCTGTCGATGAACCGCATGGTCGGAGGCACGTTCGGCGTGGCGGTGCTTGGCGCGATGGTCGCCACCCTGGGCAGCTCCAAGCTCGCGCAGCTGCTGCCCTCACAGTCCAGCGCAGCGCGAGCCCATCTGGCCGCGAGCCTGGGCTCGGGCGGGGTGCCGCACGGCGTTTCCGCCCACGTGGCCGAAGCCGGGCGCGAAGCGTTCGTGTACGCGCTGCAGAACGGGCTGCGGCTGGGCTCGGCCGTCGCGCTGGCCGGCGCCCTGGCGGCATGGATGCTGATCGCCCGGCGCGCGAGCGTCCCCGCGGGTTACGCCGCCGGCACGGCGCTGCCTACCTGAGCGTAGGTCGCAGCTTCGAAGCCCAGCAGCGTCTGCACGATCCTGATGTCGAAGAAGGGCAGAACCTGCGTCATGATCGCGCCGCCGATACCCGCGGCCCGGTCGATCCAGTAGTAGCAGTTGCACAGGCCCGCCCAGGCGCCCGACCCACTCGTGCGCCCACCGGGGATGTCGGCTTCCAGCAGCTGGAAGCCCAGCCCCCACCCCTGGGGCAGCGGCAGCGCGGGAACGTCGTTGGTGAGCACGGGATCGGCCGATTTCATGATCTCGGGCAAAGGCACGCCGCGCAGGTGATCGCTGAAGGCGAGCGCCACGGTGTCGGCGCCGAGAACCCGCTCGCCGTCGAGCTCGCCGTCCCTGAGCATCGCGCGGATGAAGCGTCCGTAGTCGCCGATCGTCCCGTAGGAGCCCGATCCGGCCGAGGCCCACTCGGGGTCGCCTGCCAAATCCAACTCCAACGGCACGAGCCCGCCGTCAGGCGCGCGCAGCGAAAGCGCGAGCAGGCGCGACCTCTGCTCAGCGCTCGGATAGAACGTCGTTTGGCTCATCCCCAGCGGGCCATAGAGGTGCTCGTGCAGGTACACGTCGAGCGTCTGGCCGCTGACGGCCTCGACGGCGAGGCCCAGCCAGTCGGTGCTGACGCCGTATTCCCACAGCGTGCCGGGGTCGCGCCCGAGCGGCCCCATCAGGCTCGCCTTGCGCCCCGAGGTCAGCTCCGGCGCGCCGGTCAGCTGCGCGTAGCGGTGCAGGTCGGCGTTGGTGAACGTGTAGCCGCAGCCCGACGTATGGGTCATCAGCTGTCGGACAGTCGCCTTGGACGCGGGCGCACGCAGGACGGGCTCGTCGGCATCAAATCCGGCGAGGACCTGCAACTGCCCGAACGCCGGCACGATCGACTCGACCGTCGCGTCGAGGTCCAGACGCCCCTGCTCCACCAGCTGCAGGGCGCCCACGGTCGCGGGCGCCTTCGTCATCGACATGTTGCGAAACATCGTGTCCGCGTCGACGTCGCCCGCCGTGGCGAGATGCAGCACCCCGTCGCGGTCGACCACGATCGCGCTGACGCCCTCGAAGACGCCGTCCGCGACGGCGCTGTCCAGCAGCGAATCGACACCTGAGCCGTCGAACGTCACGATCACTTCCCCTTCGCTCGTGGGCGACTGACCGTATCAACGCACACCGTCCGGCGCGTGGGTTCGGGCCCTCGAACAGATGTCCACGCGGGATGCGGCCGATGTGGTTGCATACGCCATCTTGGGAGGTGTGACCGATCAACGCCCAGCACGCAGCGATCTGGCAGCGGGGCGACCCGGCTCTCGCCGACGCACGTGGCGCGGCCCTCGCCGACGCGCGTGGCGGATCGTGCTACTGGCGGGCGTGTGCTGCGCAGGCGCTCTGACGCAAGCGTCGATCGGCCAGGGCCAGCCGCAGGTCACGGCGTCCTCCGCGCGACCGTCGCCCGGCGAAGCGGCACAGCTGCGACGCGATGACCGCGGACTGTACGTCGCCTTCTGCCCCGCCCACGAACAGACCGCCATCACGGCCAGCCGACCGCGGGCGGTCGTTGCGCTGGCCGACCACGCAGGCTGGCCGCAAGACCAGTGCCTGAAGATGGACAAGGGCCCGTCCGGGCTCAGCCACACGCTCGTGGGCCTCGCGCACGTGCACAACTGGCTGCTGGGCGGATACGGAAACGACACGATCTACGCGGGCGACGCCGGGGATGTGATCTGGGCCGACTACCAGCCCGAAGGACAGCAGGAAAGCGAGCACGACTACATCCATGGCGGCGCCGGAGAAGACTGGATCTACTCCAGCCACGGCTACAACGAAATCTGGACCGGAGCAGGCAACGACCACCTCGCGCTGGTGTACGGCCACGGCGTGGTGTTCTGCCACGGCGGCGGCCTGAAGACGTTCGTCATGCGCTACCTGCCCCAGAACCGTCCCTGGAAGCTGATCGGCTGCTCGCACAAAGTGATCGACCGCTACCGCGCCTGAACGACCGGCTGACCACGTCTTTCCTCCTGTTTTTTCACACTTTCCGCCTGCGCTGAGGGTGCTTGGATGGTTCACTTCAGCGCTGCGCCCGAGCCGGCTTGCACCCGACCCGAGCGCACGCTGCATACCTTGCCTACGCTTCGCGCACGGCAGCGTCGGCTGCCTTGGCCAGTTCGATCGACGCGTCGATGAATTCCTTGGACTGACCGATGAACAGGCCTTCGTTGGCAAGACCTTCAAACGCGGCCAGCGCCGACCCGGCAGTCTTCGTCGGGCGCACGATCGAGACCGCAGGAAGCGATTTCTTGAGAAACTCGGTCGGCTCGGGCATGATCAGGTTCGTCTGGAATTCCTCGCCACCGAACGGCGGGGCGTTCAGGTCGGGGAACACCAGGCCATTGGTGGGGTCGGTCAACGGCGGAGCGTTGCCGGCCTTGTCGTGCCAGGTCTGGAAGTGCATCGCCTCGGTCGGCCCAATGCTCAGCAGCACGCGCAGAACCTCTGGGTCGGTCACTTTCTGAGCGAGCTGTGGGTAGATGCTCGTGCCGGCCTGCTCGATGCTGCCGAAGTGAAACCCGGCAGTGTTGGCGATCGCCTGGATGTGGTCATGCGGCTTGAGGTCGGCGTCCGTACGCGGGATCGCGGGGAATCTGCCTTCCTTCAAGCCGGGAATGGCTTGCGCGAAGCTGGCACCGAGGTCCGGGTTCTTGGTGGCGCTGCGGTAGCGCGTCCACCAGCTCGTGTCGACCGTCAGTTCCATCAGGTTGGTCAGGCGTCCGATCTGCGCTGCGCCTTTCGCTTTGCTGCTGGGCAGCGTGCGGAAAGGATCGAGGTTGACCGCTTCGGCGCCCCTGGATTCCAGGTAGGCGTTGATGAACGTAAAGTGGCTCTTCTCGTCGTCGGTGTTGTCGTGGATGTACTGCGGCAGGTCCGAGTCGAGCTTCAACAGCGCCTTGGTGTAGACGACATTGCCGGTGCCCAAAGGCTCCTCGCCGTCCTGGATGCCGCCGAGCTCGTTGTACTGCTGCCACAAGTCCGCCTCGATCAGCTCGGCGGCCGCGAGGAAGCGGAGGATGGCGGCGTCGCCGGCAGACAGGGCCGACGTGCTCGCCGGGCTGGCCAGTGCCGTGGCGGCGCTGCCGAGCGGCCCTAGGCCGGCGGCAGCTCCGGCCGCGAGGCCCGTGACCAGGAATGAGCGGCGGCTGAGCCCGCGAGACGGCGTTGGCGCGGATGAGCTCTCGCTGTTTGCGCCACGGTCGAGCTCCGTTGAGTTGTACATTTTGTCTCCTGCGTTAGGTGATGGGGGAGGGTTGTCACAGTTGCAGGACCCCCATCGCAGGATTACCTTCCTCAAGGCTGGCTTAATTCACGAGCTGGTCACTTTTGGTTAATACCTCCGGTACGCCGCAACGCTTCGATCCGCGATTAAGCCAGACTGAAGACCCCTGCATATGAGCACGCCCGCGAGCCCAAGGTCGCCTCGCCGACCGGGCCTTCGCTCGCTCGTGCCGGCTGCTCGCCGCGGGTGCGCCGGCCGCCCGCCGCCGGGCCGCGGCGCGCTGGACTCGGATAGGATTAGCAGCTCACGTTCCCGACAGGCGAGGTGCCAGAGCACGTGGCGATCGATCTCCAACAAGTCTCAGCCGTTGATGTCGAGCCGGGCGAGTTGCCCGCGACGATGGCCGCTTGGGTCATCCGCGAGGAGCGCTTCGGCGAGCCCAAGGACGCCTTCCAGATCGAGGAGATCGAGGTGCCCGAGCCGGGCGCCTTCGAGGTGATCGTGCGCGTGATGGCAGCGGGCGTCAACTACAACAACGTGTGGGCCGCCCTGGGCAAGCCTGTGTCGGTCATGCGCTACGGCGACCACCCCGAGTTCGGCCACCACATCGGCGGCTCGGACGCCTCGGGCATCGTCTGGAAGGTCGGCGCGGGCGTGACCCGCTGGAAGGTCGGCGACGAGGTGGTGGTGCACTGCAACCAGGCCTCCTACGAGGACCCCGAGGTGCACGGCCTGGACCCGATGGCCGCGCCGTCGCAGAAGATCTGGGGCTATGAGACGACCTGGGGCTCCTTCGCCCAGTTCACCAAGGTCCAGGCCCAGCAGCTGCTGCCCAAGCCCGCCGCGCTGACCTGGGAGGAGGCCGCCTCCTACGGCCTGGTCTACTTCACCGCCTATCGCATGCTGATCACGCGCTGCAAGCTGCAGGCGGGCCAGCGCGTCCTGATCTGGGGCGCCGCCGGCGGTCTGGGCGTGTTCGCCACGCAGATCTGCGCGGCCGCGGGCGCACACAGCGTGGGCGTCGTCTCCTCGGCGGAGAAGGGCGAGCTCGTCAAGCGCCTGGGCGCCGTCGACTACATCGACCGCGCGGAGTTCGCCGGGATGATGCGCAAGGGAGGCGAGAGCGAGCAGGAGGAGGCAGCCCGCTTCAAGGTGTCCCGAGCGTTTGCCAAGCGCGTCAAGGAGATCCTCGACGACGCCCCCGACATCGTCTTTGAGCACGTCGGCAAAGCGACCTTCCCCACGTCCGTGTTCACGGTCAAGGCCTTCGGCAAAGTGGTCATCTGTGCCGGCACCACGGGCATCGACCTCGACTTCAACGTCGCCTACCTGTGGATGCGCCAGAAGGAGATCCTGGGCTCGCACTTCGCCAACGCGTACGAGTGCACCAAGGCCAACGAGCTGATCGAGAGCGGCCAGATCCGTCCGGTCCTGTGGCGCACACTGGGCTTTGAGGGCGTCGCAGAAGCCCACCAGCTGATGCTCGAAAACAAGCATCTGGGCAAGATCTCTATCCTCGTCGGCGCCCAGTCCGAGGGCGAGGGCAAGACCGCCGACGGACCCGGTGCAATCCACGCGGAGGTGGGCGCCTGATGGCTGGCACGGTGATCGTCCCCTGGTATGCGACGGGCTTTCGCGGGGACGCCTTCGAGGAGGCGCTCAACGAGATAGCCGCCGTGGCGCTGCGCTACGGCGCAACCTCATACGCCGTCTACCGCGCACGCGACGACAAGTACAAGTTCCAGCAGCTGGCGGCCTTCCCCGATCACCTGGACTGGGAACGTTATTGGGAAGGGCCCGAGATGACCTACTTCCGCGCGACCCACTCCAGCTGGTATCAGGTGCCGGTGCTGTACGGCTGGTGGGACGAGACGACCCACGGCGGTGTGGTGCGCGAGCCGGTGGTCGTGGGCAGCAACGGTCACGCAGACGGCCATGGCAACGGCCACCACCCGACCGGCGAGCACGCCTGACCCAGGTTGCGGGCGCCGTGAACTGTGCCCCTGAGACGGGCGCGTCAGCCTTGCTCTAGGGGGGCCATGGTGAGCCCTTCGCCCTTGAGCTGCTCCCAGTAGTGCTCGGCGGCCTCCTGATGGCCGCTGTAGACGATCGCCCTGCCGGTGCTGTGGATCACGTTGGCGATCTCGTGTCCGCGCTGGAGGGTGACACCGGGAATGAAGCGCGAGAGCGTGCGCGCGACGTGCTCGAAGGTGTTGTGATTGTCGTTGCGGACGATCACCCTCCAGGCCGATCCCTGGCCGTCGGCGGGCCCGCGCGGGCGCGCCTTCTCGATGGTCTGGCTCATGCCTGCAGGATAATGGCAGCGGCGCGACCGTACAATTGGTGCATGAGCGGCGATCACTCCCCGCGGTTGCCCGTGCCCGACCGGCCGTGGATGATGCGCACCTACGCCGGGCACTCCACGGCCAAGGCGTCCAACGAGCTGTACCGGCGCAACCTGCAAAAGGGCCAGACGGGCCTGTCGGTGGCCTTCGACCTGCCCACCCAGACTGGCTATGACCCCGACGACGAGCTGGCCCGTGGCGAGGTGGGCAAGGTGGGCGTGCCGATCTCCCACCGCGGTGACATGGCCGCGCTGATGGATGGCATTCCGCTCGCGGAGATGAACACCTCGATGACGATCAACGCGACCGCGTCGTGGCTGTTGGCGCTGTACATCGTGGCTGCCGAAGAGCAGGGCGCGGCCTCTGAGCAGTTGCAGGGCACCACGCAGAACGACATCATCAAGGAGTTCCTCGCGCGCGGCACCTACGCCTTCCCGCCGGGCCCCTCGATGCGGCTGATCGCAGACATGATCGCCTACACGGTCGAGCACGTGCCCAAGTGGAACCCGATCAACATCTGCTCCTACCACCTGCAAGAGGCGGGCGCGACGCCCGTGCAGGAGATCGCCTATGCGATGAGCAACGCGATCGCCGTGCTCGACGCGGCGCGCGAGCGGGTGGCTGACGAGCGCCTGGAACAGGTCTTCGGGCGTGTCTCCTTCTTCGTCAACGCGGGCGTGCGCTTCATCGAGGAGCACGCCAAGCTGCGCGCCATGTCGATCCTGTGGGAGGATCTAGGGCGCAAGCGCTATGACGTGCGCGACGAGCGCCACCTGCGCTTCCGCTACGGCGTGCAGGTCAACTCGCTTGGATTGACCGAGGCCCAGCCGGAGAACAACGTGCAGCGGATCGTGCTGGAGACGCTGGCGGTAACGCTCGGGCGCTCCGCCCGAGCGCGGGCGATCCAGCTGCCGGCGTGGAACGAGGCGCTGGGGCTGCCGCGCCCGTGGGACCAGCAGTGGTCGCTGCGCATCCAGCAGGTGCTGGCCTATGAGACCGACGTGCTCGAGTACCCCGACATCTTCGAGGGCTCGCGCGTGATGGATAGCCTGGTCGACGAGCTGCTGGAGGGCGCGCGCGGAGAGATGGCGGTGGTGGCCGAGCACGGCGGCGCAGTGCAGGCGGTCCCGTACATGAAGGGCGCGTTGGTGGACTCCCACCGCGCGCGCATCCACAGGATCGAGTCCGGCGAGCAAGTGGTGGTAGGACAGAACCGCTTCACCGAGACCGAGGAATCGCCGCTTACAGCAGATGCCGAGGGCGGCATCTTGGTGGTCGATCCAACCGTCGAAGCCGAGCAGGTCGAGGCAGTGCGCCGCTGGCGCGCCCAGCGCGACCAGGGCGCGGTCGACGAGGCGCTCGCGCGCCTGGCGCAGGTGGCCCGCGACGACAGCGGCGCCGAGAACCTGATGGTCCCCACGATCGCCGCCGCGCGCGCCGGCGCAACCACGGGCGAGTGGGCAAGCACCCTGCGGGAGGTGTTCGGCAGCTATCGCGCCCCCACGGGCGTCGGCGAGGCGGGCGCGCCAGCCGGCGACGGGCAGCTGAGCGAGCTGCGCGAGGAGGTCTCGCGCCTGCAGGAGAAGCTCGGGCGCCGGCCGAAGATCCTGGTCGGCAAGCCGGGCCTGGACGGCCACTCAAACGGCGCCGAGCAGATCGCGGTGCGCGCGCGCGACTCGGGCATGGACGTGGTCTATGAAGGCATTCGCCTGACGCCCGCGCAAATCGCCTCCTCGGCACTGCAGGAGGGCGTGCACGTGATCGGGCTGTCGATCCTGTCGGGCTCGCACCGCGAGCTGATCCCGGCGGTGCTCGACGCGCTGCACGGCGCCGGCGTGACCGCCCCGGTGGTGGTCGGCGGGATCATCCCCGAACAGGACGTGGCTGCCCTGCGCAAGGCGGGCGTGGCGGCGGTGTATACGCCCAAGGACTTCGACATCAACCGCATCATGCGCGACATCGTCGCGCTGGTGGGAGCGGACGCCAACGGGGCCAAGGCCAATCGCTCCGAGGCCAATGGCTCTGCCACCACCGGCTCCTCAGCCGCTGCCACGGCGTGAGCGGGGACGGAGCCGCCCTCGGCGCGCGCCTGCGCGAGCGAGACCTGGGCGCGGCGCCCGCCGCGCTGAACCTGCTCGAGAGCACCGCCCCGGCCGACCGCCAGCAGGCGGCCCTGCTCCTGGGCGAGCTCTCGCCGGACGCGCTCGGCGGCGAGGCGCCGGCGCACGTGATCGGCGTGACCGGCCCCCCGGGCGCGGGCAAGTCGACGCTGCTGTCGGCGCTGCTGCGCACCTGGCGCGGCGCCGATCGCACGGTGGCGATGCTGGCCGTCGACCCCAGCTCGCGGCGCTCGGGTGGCTCGCTGCTGGGCGATCGCGCACGCATCGACTTCGACCCGTCAGACCGCGGCGTGCTGATCCGCTCGACCGCCGCGGGGGAGCGATTGGGCGGCCTGGCTCGTGCGACGCGACAGAGCGCACACGCGCTCGCCGCCGCGTTTGATGTGGTGGTCATCGAGACCGTCGGGGTGGGCCAAGCCGAGACCGAGGTGGCCGACGTGGCCGACACGGTCGCCGTTGTCGTCCAGCCCGGTGGCGGCGATGTGCTGCAGTTCCTCAAGTCCGGGATCATGGAGATCCCCGACGTGCTGGTGGTCACCAAGGCCGACCTTGGCGCGCTGGCCACCGCCACCAGACGCGACCTGAGCGCGGCGCTGCGCTCGCTCGGCGCGAGCGACACACCCGTGCTGGCCGTGTCCTCCCTGCCTCCGCCCAGCGGGATCGCCGAGCTCGCCAGCGCGCTGGAGGAGCACCGGGCGCGGCTGGACGTGGCCGCACGGCGGCTGTCAGCGCGCCGCGCGAGCGCGCTGACCGAATTCGTGGCCGAGCACGGCGAGCGCGGGCTGCGCGCAGTGGGCGGGCGCAGCGCGGCCAGGGAACTGCTGTCCGCCCAGACGCCCAGGCTGGATGTCCCGGCGCTAGTCGCAGCGCTCGAGCAGTCGATGCCTTGAGGAGCCGGCTCACGGCGTTTGTGATGCGGTGTGATGGAGTGGCGCTCGGTGACGTAGATAGGTTGTGAGCACGCCTTCGGACTCTCCAGTCGATCAAGCTGCGAACGCGGCTTGGGCAACGCAGCGCGGGTCGCTGCAGGGGGGCGCCTTCGAGGCGCTCTTTCGCGACTGCGCAGCGGACGTGCACGGATACGCGATCTCGTTGCTGGGCGATCGCCAGTCCGCAGAGGACGTGACCGCGCTGGCCTTCGAGCGGCTGTATCGCTCCCGCGCGCGGTTGGACAGCGCGCGCGGAACACCCAGGGCATGGCTGTTTGCGATCGCCCGCAATGCCGCGCTGGACGAGTTGCGCCGTCGCCGACGTCACCCCAGCTCGCCAGCCGCTGAGGCTCCCGACCCCGAGGATGAGCGTTCGAGCAGCGCGCTGGAGCGCGCGGAGCGTCGCGCAACCGTACGCACCGCGCTCGCGATGCTGTCCAGGCGCGAGCAGGAGGTGGTGCTGCTCAAGTTCCACGGTCAGCTCTCCAACGGGGAGCTCGCGCGCGTGCTCGGGATCAGCGAGTCCAACGCCGGCACGCGTGTGCACCGTGCGCTCACCCGCCTGCGCCAGGGTTGCGCTGAGCTTGACCGTCAGGAGGTCGCATGAGACTCGTGCCATCGCCAGGACTTCATGAGGACTCCTGGCACGACGAGATCGAGACGGCGCTGCACGGCGAGGACGGCGGCGCGGCCGGCGCGGCGTGGCGTGAGCTGCGTGCAGACGTACGCACCCTGGCTCCACCCATGAGCGCCGACTTCGAGCGCCTGCTGTCAGACCGCGTCCAAGGGTGGACGGCCGCGCCGCCGCACGACGAGGCAAGCCCAGAGCGACGCTTGCCGCGGCGAGGCTTCAAGCGCCTGAAACTCCCGTCGGGGCGCCTGCGGCTGCCGTCGCCCGGGCGCCTGCGCACGGTGGGCCTCCTGGCAACGGTCGCTTGCACGCTCGCGATCGCCGGCCTGGTCGCCGCATCCATGCAGCCCAGTGGCCAGAGCACCCGCCGCGAACTACGGCCTGCATCGGCCGTGCCGGCAACAGGGCGGGACCAGCAGGGCGACCTGCGCCCGTCGCCTCCGAGCGCGACGGCGAAAGCTTCGGCGAGCGCGTCGGGCGACGTTTCCAAAGCCGCCCGTGCGGAAGAAGCCTCTGTAAGCGCGCCGGCGGGCGGCGAAGGCGCGCTCTCGGCTCCCGGCCACGTGCAGCAGCTGGCGGCGTCCGTCACCCTCTCCTCGAGCCCCGGCGAAGTGCAGTCGCTGGCCGATCGGGTGACCAGCCTGGCGGTGCGCGATGGCGGCTTCGTTCAGAGCTCGCAGGTGCAGCAGCAAGCGCAAGGGACAAGCGAAGCCACACTCGACCTGAAAGTCCCCAGCGCACGGCTGTCGGGTGCGCTGGCCGCGCTCGGGCGCCTGGCTCCGGTCCGCGCCGAGAGCCAGTCGCTGCAAGACATCACCAGCGAATACGACGCGGCTCGCCGCAACCTCGCTGACGCGGTCGCTGAGCGCAAAGCGCTACTGCAGGCGCTCGCCAAGGCCGTCACGCAGGTCCAGATCGAAAGCCTGCGCCAACAGCTGGCGCTGGCGGGCGGTGCGATCACCAGGGCTCAGTCGGCGCTGCGGGCGGTTTCTCAGCAGGCGTCCTCGTCGGCGCTGGAAGTGACGGTCGTCGGCGATGCGCGCGCGCAAGGGCTGACGCTGCACCAGGGGCTGCACGATGCCGGACGCGTCCTCACGGTCGCGCTCGTGGTGCTGCTGATCGGAGCCGCCGTGCTCGTGCCCCTCGCGGCCATGTGCGTGATCCTCCTGCTCGGCGGCCGGGCATGGCGGCGCCACCTGCGCGAACGCACGCTTGCGTAGCGCCCTCACCAAGGCCAGGCAAGCTGCTCGCCGCGCAGGATCGCGGCGGGCGCCTGCTCGGCGATCCAGGCGACCTGCTCGGGCGGGCATGCCTCGCGCAGGCGCTGTACTGCGGCGCTCAACTGGACTGGCCGCCCGCCGTGCGATGAGTGCGCGTCGCTTGCGAGCAGGTGCACCAGCCCCTCGCGCGCAAGCGCCAACACGAACGCGTCAGGGTCGCCCGCGTCGGCGTGGGCGATGAAGTCGGCCGTCCATTGGATCAGGCAACCGAGCGCGGCGAGCGCGTGCAGGCGCTCGCGCAAGTCGGCGCCTGCGTGGCGCTCGGGGTGCGCGAGGACCGTCCGCACACCGCGCTTTGCCAGACGCGCGACGAGCGCCGGCAGCTCGTCGGCGAGCGGACCGGGCGCGGGCTCGAGCAGGACCCAGCCGCCGAGATCGAGCGACACCGCGCGCAGGTGCTCGTCGCTGAGCCCGTCGGCGGCCGGCTGCGCCACCTCGCCGCCCCGAGCGATGCGCACCCCCACGCCGAGGCGGTCGAGCTCTCGCTGCAGGTCAGCCACGCGCGCGGGCAGCTCCTCGATGCGCACGTCGTGGTCGTCGCGGATATGCGGGGTGGCGCACACGACCGCGATGCCGTCGCGCTCGGCCTGGCGTGCCATCGCGACGCTGTCGGCGAGGTCCAGCGCCCCGTCGTCCAGCGCCGGAAGGATGTGGCAGTGAAGATCAATCAGCGCCTGGCGCTCCCCCTAGCGAGCCCCGCCTGCGCCCGTGGAGCGGCGTTTGCCGGCGGCGGCCCGTTTGGGCGCAGCTTTGGCAGCTGTGCGTTTGGCCGCGGGTTTAGCAACGGAGCGTTTGGCCGCGACTTTGCTGGCAGCGCGTTTGGGCGCGGCTTTGGCGCGGGCACGCTTGGGCGCCGCTTTTGTGGCAGCGCGTTTGGCTGCCGGTTTGCTGCCAGCGCGTTTGGCTGCGGCTTTAGCGCCAGCAGCGGGTTTGCCGCCAGCGGCCCGCTTGGGCGCGGCCTTGGCGGCCGCGAGCATGTCTTTCTGCAAACGCTGGAGATCTTTGCGGGTCGCGCTGCTCAGCTTGGCGGCGTCGCGACGCGCGTCGCGCAGCAGCCGTGAGAGGTTTTTGTGCGCATCGCCGACACCGGCGCCGAGGTTGGCGCGAAGCTTGGCAAGATCCGCCTGGGCGACCTCGAGGGAGTCTGTGACCCGCCGGATCACGCGCTCGTTCTCCCTAAAGCGCGCGTGCTCGGCGGCGCCGCCCTTGGCAGGGGTCGATCTGGCGGCGGCGCTGCGTCTGCGTGCGGGTTTCCTGGCTGCCTTCTGGGTGGGTGACATTCTGCTCCTTTGCGGGTTTGTGACGATCTTTGCATACGCCCCGGGGGAGCGACTTGGCATATGCTGGCGCGATGGCGACCGGCTGCTTCATATCCACCGGGCGCTCGCTTGACGACGCGATCGAGCGCGTCAGGCTGGCGGAGTCGCTCGGCTACGAGTCGGTGTACGTGACTCACATCGCCGGGCGCGAGTCGCTGACGGTCCTGACCGCCTATGCCCTGGCCACGAGCACGATCCGCGTGGGTACAGGCGTGGTGCCGATCTACACGCGCACGCCGGCCACAATGGCCCAGACGGCTGCGACGATCGACGAGCTGTCGGGCGGGCGCCTGACGCTGGGCCTGGGCGTGTCCCACCGACCGGTGGTCGAGGGTTGGCATGGCCAGAGCATCGACCGGCCGGTGGCGGAGATGCGCGAGTACGCATCGATCGTGCGTGCGATCCTGCGCGGCGAGGACCCGCCCGCGGGCGAGAAGTGGCACACGGGCTTTCGCCTGGTGGGCCTCGATCCGCGTCCGTCACTGCCGATCTACGTGGCCGCCCTCTCCCCCGCGATGCTGCGCCAGGCCGGTGAGATCGCAGACGGCGTGATCCTGTGGCTGTGCAACCCGAGCTACATCCGTGACGTGGTCATCCCAGAGGTCAGCGCCGGGCGCGAGCGCGCGGGCCGCTCGCTGGAGGGCTTTGACGTGGTGGCTGCGGTGCCGGCTGCGCTGAGCGAGGACCGCGCGAGCGCCTACGCGGCGATGCGCAAAGACCTGGTCCCCTACTTCGGGCTGCCGTTCTATCGGGCGATGATCGAGCGCACGGGTTTTGGCGCAGATATCGCCGCATACGACGCGGCCGCGGGAGATATCGAGGCGATGGTGGGCGCGATCTCCGACGCCTTCCTGGACGAGCTGACGGCGGTCGGCGACGAGGCGGCCGTGCAGGCGAGTGTGGCACGCTACCGCGACGCGGGGGCGAGCTCGCCGTGCGTCGGGCCGATCCCCAAGACGGACTTCCAGGCCACGCTTGGCGCGGCCATCGGCTCCTGATCTGCCGCTTCCAGGCCACGCCAAGGGAGAATCGGCGCCTGACCTGCGCCTCTTACCTAACCTTTCGGGCCGGTTGTAACGAAATCTCGGCCCGCAGGTCTGTAGGTGTGTAAGCATGATCGTCCTTCTCGTCTTTGCGATCCTCGCGGGCGCGGGCACGGCGCTGTCACCGTGCGTGCTACCGGTGCTGCCCGCGCTGTTGTCGGCGGGCAGCGTGGGCGGCCGGCGCCGGCCGCTGGGCATCGTGATCGGGCTGTCGGTCACGTTCACGGTCACGATCGTGGGC
The DNA here is from genome assembly GCA_963745375.1 of uncultured Solirubrobacteraceae bacterium. Lineage (GTDB taxonomy): Bacteria > Actinomycetota > Thermoleophilia > Solirubrobacterales > Solirubrobacteraceae > Palsa-744. The sequence continues at coordinate 584,522 of CAVUXA010000008.1, forward strand.
CTGGCCAAGGTGGTCGACGGGGTGGGGCTGGGCGAAGACCCGCTGCGCGACGTTGCGATCGTGGTGCTGCTCGTGTTCGGCGTGGTGCTGCTGGCGCCCGGCCTGTCGGCTCGCCTAGAGGCGCCGCTGTCGCGCCTGGCCCGCTTCGGGCCGCGCACGCGCGGCGACGGTTTCGCGTCGGGGCTGCTGGTGGGAGGCGCGCTGGGCTTCGTGTACACGCCGTGCGCCAGCCCGATCCTTGCGGCGGTGATCTCGGTGAGCGCGGCGTCTGGCAAAACGATCTTGATCGCGCTCGCATATGCGGCCGGCTCGGCTGCGGTGCTGCTGGCGCTCAGCCTCGGCGGGCGGCGGCTGTTTGACCGCGTGCGCAGAGCCGGGCGCGGGCCGTTGCTGCAGCGCGGGCTGGCGGTGATCATGATCCTGACCGCGGTGGCGATCCTGACCAACCTGGACGTCAACTTCGACCAGTTCGTCGCCGAAAAGATCCCGGACGTCAACCTGACGGCGGCGCTGGAGTGCTCCTCGACGGTGACCGGGCGGCTGCACGAGATCACCGGGCACAAGGCCAAGTTCACCCCCGCCAACGGCTCGACGGCGTGCGAAGGCTCACAGGTCAACAACGTCCATCCGGCCGCCGCCAACGCCAGCCAGGCGACGCTGCTGGCAGACGCCCAAGCGTTGCCGGTCCTCGGCACGGCGCCCGAATTCACGGAAACGCAGGACTGGTTCAACACTCCCAGTAATCGTCCGCTGACGCTGGCGCAGCTGCGCGGGCGCGTGGTACTGGTGGACTTTTGGACGTACACGTGCATTAACTGCATCCGCACGCTGCCCTACCTGAAGGCGTGGAACGCGGCCTACGCCAAGGACGGCCTGACTATCGTCGGCGTGGAGGCGCCCGAGTTCCAGTTCGAGCATAAGGCGGCCAACGTGCAGAACGCGATCGAACAGTTCGGGCTGCGCTACCCGGTGGTCCAGGACAACAACATGGGCACGTGGAACGCGTATGGCAACGAGTACTGGCCCGCGGACTACCTGGTCGACGACAAGGGCCAGGTTCGCTACACCGCGTTCGGCGAGGGCGACTACGACAAGACCGAAACCGCGATCCGTGCGCTGCTTGCCGAATCGGGCCATCAGGTCGGCGGCATGAGTCATCCAACCGACGTGGTGGTGCCATCTGAAGTGGCCACCCCGGAGACGTACACCGGCACCGAGCGCGCACAGGGCTGGATCAGCGGCCCCTTCTCGGGCACGCACGACTACGGATCGAGCGTGCCGGCCAGCCTTGCCTTGAACGACTTCGCCTACAGCGGCACCTGGAAGACCGGCGGCCAGGCCGCCGAAGCGGTCTCCGCCAACGCCGGCATCGACCTGGAGTTCGACGCCAAGAACGCATATCTGGTGCTCAGCTCCCCCGGCGAACGCCCGCTGCCGGTGCAGGTGATGCTCGATGGGCACCAGATCCCGGCCAGCGAGGCGGGCTCAGACGTGCACGACGGCGTGGTCACGGTCCGCCGCGAACGCCTCTACCACCTGGTGTCGTTGCCCTCAGACCAGCAGCACCGCCTGAGCCTGCGCTTCGCGTCGGGCGTGACCGCGTACGACTTCACGTTCGGGTAAGCCCCGGCCGCGTCCAGCGAACGGCCACCCTGCCGACGCTCGCGCAACGCTGCGGTTAGCCTTACCCGCCTCTATCAACCGCAGGCCCTGCCAGGGGCCCCAGGAGGTCAGCCATGCGCGGGATTGCAAGTGGACGTCAGCGACAAGACGGCAGCGGCCGGCGCCGACAAGGGGGTTGGCTGCGGCCAGCGCGATTGGGACTTTGCATGCTGCTCTCGGCGGCGTTGGGTCTTGGGCTTCTGACGTCGGCGGCCTTTGCGTCCGGCTCGGTTCAAGGGCCGCCGGCCGGCCCGACGACGCCGCCGTTCACGCAGTGTCCACCCATCGGCGAGGACACGGTGTGCCAATACCTCATCGACGTCAAGAGCGCAAGCGAACCGCCGCTGATCATCGAGGATCCCTCACAGCTCTTCTACGACGGCTCGGACGATGTCACGGTCGCCGTCCAGAACGAAACCGGCAAACCGCTCGCCAAAGTTCACATCGGCGTGCTCAACTCCGAAGACGGCATCTTCGGGTTCGACGGCGATGGCCTCTGCGCTGAATCGATCCAGCCGAAACCCTCCGGCTGTCCGTTCGAATTCACAGCCGAACCCGAAGTCGATCTCGCGGCCGGCTACACCGGCCCCGACACGCTGCTGCAGGAGGAAGCAGAATCGCCCGACGCGGGCACGGTGACGTTCCCAACCCCGCTAGCGAACGACCAGTACACATATTTCACGCTCGAGGCGCCCCCCGCGGGGACGACGATCGTGGCCGGCGAAGTTAACGACACGATCTCCACGATCCTGACCGTAGCCAACGGCGAACCCGTACTGCCCGAGGCACGGCTGAGCCTCCTGACTCCCGCTAACGTCACCGACCAAGCGACGATCAAGGGACCGAACGCCTCGTTCGCCTCCGGCGAAGTGGAATATCGTGTCTACTCGGACCCGGGCTGCACGAAAGAAGTCGCCAACGCAGGCAAGGCGATCGTCAAAGAAGGCGTGGCTGAATCGTCGCTGCCGGTCGGCGCGTCGCTGGCGAATAACGCCACGTACTACTGGCAGGTCAGGTACACCGGCAGCAAGAAAGGCATAAAAGCGGAAGAAGACTCGCCCGCCCTCAGCGTCTGCGGCGAGGAGTCGATGACGTTCGGCCTGGCTTCCGTCGAAACGACGCTCTCCGGAGGCGGCCAGAGCGGAAAGGCCATTACTGTTCCCCCGGGCACGTCTGTTACCGACACGGCGACCGTGAGCATCCCAGGCGGTCAGACGGTATTTGGCAACCTCGAATACCGCGTTTATTCCGATGCCTCGTGCACTACGGAAGTGGCCAGCGGTGGCAGCTTCACGACCACTGGAAATGGACCTTCCTCCGAAGGGGTCACGCTGAAAAACCCCGGCACGTACTACTTCCAGGCGTCGTTCACCGGCGAGAAGGTGCTCGTGAACGGGAAGTCACCATGCGGCAACGAGATCGTCACCGTTACTCAGCCGTCCTCCTCACCACCGCCTCCCCCACCACCGCCGCTGCCAAACAGCACCTTCAAAATCAACCTCATCCACGCCAGCTCTAACGGCATGATCACTCTCGTCTTCGTGCCGACGCAGTCGGGCCTGGCGACGCTGACCGTGACGGTGCCGACAGCGTCGATCGCGCGTGTGGATGCGATCGCCGCGAGGAGCAAGAAGTGCAAAAAGAGCCAGATCAAGCTCAAAGGCAAATGCCTGCCCAAGACGACCGTGTCGAGCAGGATCTCGGCGTCGGGACTGGCCGGCGTGCCGCTGTCGCTGACCGTCAAGCCATCGAGCAAAGTCGTCAACGCGCTCAAGAAAGGCAAGACCGTCGTCCTGACGGCGACGCTGACCTACAAATCCGCGCTTGGCGGACCCCCGACGGTGCAAGTCCTGCACTTCACGGTCAAACCCAAGAGGAAGCACCACCACTAGCCGATCCACCACAGCTACGGCAGGAGAGACGGGCGCCAAATGGGCGCCCGTCTACAATGTCTCCGATGGAGGGTTCGATGGCTGAGACGAGCGCGCGCAGCTGGCTGCGCTGCTATCGCTGCTGGTCGCAGGACCTGGAGGTGCAGGTCCACTACGAGGGCATCCACAAGATCGACCCGGACACAGGCGAGCGCGCGGAAGTGGTCGACGAGCTGCAGGAGGCTGTGGTGCAGTGCCTTGACTGCATGCACGACCAGCCCCATCTGGGCTTCGCCAACGGCCGCGTGGAGCCGATCGAAGACCGCTGGGAACGGATGATCGCGGGCACGCCGTGGGTAGCCTCGTGCACCGTGACCGTCGACTCCGAAGACGTAGAGACCTGCTCGGGACCGGAGGCGGGCGACTCGCTGTCCTATGCCGCCTTCGGCGACCACGGCGTGCGCGAGTTCTTCACGCACGTGCGCTTCCACAAGCACGAAGACGACGCCCGCATCATCGTGCACCTGCTGGTCGAGCTGTACGCCCGCTCGCTGGAGGAGGCCACCGAGGTGCTGGAGTCGGCCGCACGCGGCGCCCTGACGATCACCTCGCTGGCCGAGGAGTCACGCCCGCCGGCTGCCGCCAACGAGACCCACGGCCACGACTAGCAGGTCGGTGAACGGCGTCAGGCGGCGTCCTCACTCGCTCGCGTGCCAAGCACGCCACGCTCGCTGCGTCCTTGCCTGACTTGTCCTCCGACCTGCTAGAGGCTGGGTAGGAGACCCACGGGCCACGACTAGGCGGGCGTGAGGCGCATCACGGGGATGCGCCTGATCCCCTCGGTGCGCCGTTTGTAGTCGTTGTAACCCGTGTACACCTTGGTGGCCAGCTCGAACAGGCGGTCGTGGTCCTCGCCCTCGGTCTCACGCGCCATATAGGAGCCCGAGCGTCCCATCGCTTCCAGGCGCACGTCGGGATTGGCCTTGATGTTGTAGTACCAGGCGGGGAACTTCGCTTTGCCGTAGCTGGAGGCGATCAGGATCACGTCGTCGCCGTCATTGAAGTACAACAGCGGGATCTTGCGCTCGACGCCGCTGCGCGCGCCGCGCATGGTCACCACGGCGATCGGGATCTGACCCAGGGCCGAGTCGACGCGCCCGCGCGAGATGCGCACCAGCCATGGGTCGATACGCGCGCCCAGCTGCGAGGAGTACCAGGTGCCGGTCTTGGTTAGCGCGAACGCTGTCAGCGCTCGCTTGAAGCGCGACGGCGAGACGACCGGATCGACCCTTGGAATCCCCCCCGACATCGGCTTTGCTCAGGCCCCAGCCATCGGCTCAGCTCAGCCGCTGCTCGAGCGCCTTGAGCTGCGCGTGCAGCTCATCGGGGATGTTGTCGAACTTGGCGTAGTGCTCGTGGAACTGGGGCAGTTGGGCCTTCCACTCCTGCACGTCCACGCGCAGCAGCTCGCCCATCGCCTCGTCTGACACGTCCAGGCCGCGCGTGTCGATGCCCTCGCCGCCGACCGGCGGCAGCATCCCGATGGGCGTCTCACGGGCGGCGCCGTGACCAGCGCAGCGGGCGAACACCCAGGAAAGCACGCGCGAGTTCTCGCCATAGCCGGGCCACAGGAACTTGCCGGCCTCGTCCTTGCGAAACCAGTTGACGTAGAAGATCTTGGGCAGCTTGGCGCCGGGCGTCTGACCGATCTTCAGCCAATGGGCGAAGTAGTCGGCCATGTTGTAGCCGCAGAACGGCAGCATCGCGAACGGGTCGAAGCGCAGCTCGCCCACGGTGCCGGCCGCGGCAGCGGTCTTCTCCGAGCCCATCACCGAGCCAAGGAACACGCCGTGCTCCCAGTCAAGCGCCTCGGTCACCAGCGGCACGACTGTCGAGCGGCGCCCGCCGAACAACATCGCGTCGATCGGCACGCCGGCCGGGTCCTGCCACTCGGGCGCGATCGCAGGCGTCTGGTCGGCCTTGACGGTAAAGCGCGCGTTGGGGTGCGCTGCGGGCGTATCGCTGTCGGGCGTCCAGTCATTGCCGCGCCAATCGGTCAGGTGAGCGGGCGGCTGCTCTGTCATCCCCTCCCACCACACGTCGCCGTCGTCTGTCCTTGCGCAGTTGGTGAACACCGTGTCGCGCGCGACCATCTTGATTGCGTTGGGGTTGGTGTGCTCGCCGGTGCCCGGCGCCACGCCGAAGAAGCCCGCCTCGGGGTTGATCGCGTACAGGCGCCCGTCAGAGCCGAACTTCATCCAGGCGATGTCATCGCCGATCGTCTCCACCGTCCAGCCCTCCAGCGTGGGGATCAGCATCGCCAGGTTGGTCTTGCCGCAGGCGCTCGGGAAGGCGCCGGTGATGTACTTGACCTCGCCCTCGGGGGAGGTCAGCTTGAGGATCAGCATGTGCTCGGCCATCCAGCCCTCGTCGCGGGCCATCACCGAGGCGATCCGCAGCGCGAAGCACTTCTTGCCCAGCAGCGCGTTGCCGCCGTAGCCCGAGCCGTAGGACCAGATCTCGCGGGTGTCGGGGAAGTGCACGATGTACTTGTTCTCCGCGTTGCATGGCCATGGCACGTCGGTGATGCGGCCGTCGAGCGGCATGCCAACCGAATGCAAGCAGGGCACGAAGTCGCCTTCTGAGCCCAGCGCGTCCAGGGCGCCCTGGCCCATCCGCGTCATGATGCGCATGCTCACCGCCACGTAGATCGAATCGGTCAGCTGCACGCCCACATGGCTCTTGTCAGAGCCCAGCGGCCCCATCGAGAAAGGCACCACGTACATCGTGCGCCCGCGCATCGAGCCTGCGAACAGCTCGGTCAGCGCCTCGCGCATCTCGGCGGGCTCGCGCCAGTTATTGGTCGGGCCCGCTTCCGCCTCGGTGGCGGAGCAGATGAACGTGCGGTCCTCCACGCGGGCCACGTCGCCGGGGTCTGACAGCGCCAGGTAAGAGTTGGGCCGCTTGGCGTCGGACAGTCGCTCGAAGGTGCCCGCGTCGACGAGCTCCTGGCAGAGGCGGTCGTACTCTTCGGCCGACCCGTCGCACCAGTGGATGTCTGCCGGCTCGGTCAGCGCGGCGACCTCCTCGACCCAGGCCAGCAGACGCTCGTTCTTGGTGGGGGCTGGGGCGGGGGCGGTCATGCTCATTCCAAGCGGCTCCTTGATATCGCGTGTCAATGGCGGCTATCCAGGGCCGCCGCCGGCCGAAGTGTGGCCCGGAAAACGGGAAAACGCCCTCGCGAGCGTCTGGAAAGCCTACCGTACGACCTGCGTTGGGACCAGCCGCCTGGACGCCGGCGCCGAGCGCGCTAGTCGACGTTTCCGTCTGCCGAGCCGTTGCTGCTCGGATCGGCGCCGGGATTCTTGCGCGGCACCAGCACCAGACGCTTGAACTCGGCCACGAGCACGCCGTCCTGGTTGAGCACGCGCGTGTGCACCTTGACCGTGCCCCGGTCGGGCTTGGAGCGCGACTCTTTCTTCTCGAGCACCTCGGACTCGCAGAACAGCGTGTCTCCGTGGAAGACCGGGGCCGGGTGGCTCAGTTCCTCGGTGGCCAGGTTGGCGATCGCCTTGCCGCTGACATCGCTTACGGACATGCCCAGCGCGAGCGAGTAGACCAGCGGGCCGACCACCACGTTGCGCCCCTGCTGGGATTTGTGCGCGTACACGTCGTTTATGTGCAGCGGGTGGTGGTTCATGGTGATCAGGCAGAACAGGTGGTCGTCGGCCTCTGTGACGGTCTTGGCGGGCCAGTGCTTGTACACGGCGCCGACCTCGAACTCCTCGAGATAGCGGCCGTAGGGATGGGCGCCGCTGGCCTCGCGCGCGGCCTGATCTGTCTCTACGGTCTCGGTCTGGCTCATGGTTCTCCTTGGATGATTGCACCCGCAACTCTAGAGCCTGCGCAGCGTCCAGGCGATACGGTTCAGTCTCCAGACGACACAGGAGAGCCCCTTGCGCAACCCCCGCGACTTCTTCAAGCCCCTCGCCATCGACGCCCCAGAGCCGGCGCGAGAGATCCCCTTCAAGCCCTCCCGGATGATCCATTTCATGGACTTCTCCAACGAGAAAATGGTCGCCAAGGCACCCGACCTGGCGCCCAAGGTGGACATCCTGCTGGGCAACCTCGAGGACGCAGTGCCGTTGGAAAAGAAGGATGCCGCACGCGCCGGGCTGATCAGGGTCGGGCGTGAGATGGACCTGGGCGAGACCGCCCTGTGGACGCGGGTCAACGAGCTCGCCTCCCCGTACTTCCTCGACGACATCACCCAGCTCGTCGGCGAGATCGGCCACAAGCTCGAGGTGATCATGATCCCCAAGGTCGAGGGGCCGTGGGACATCCACTACGCCGACCGCCTGCTCGCGCAGCTGGAGGCCAAGGCCGGCCTGCAGCGTCCGATTCTGTTGCACTGCGTACTGGAGACGTCCCAGGGGGTGGCCAACCTGGAGGAGATCGCCAGCGCGTCGCCGCGCATCCAGGGCATGAGCTTCGGCCCGGCCGACCTGGCGGCGTCGCGGCGCATGAAGACCACGCGCGTGGGCGGTGGCCATCCCGGCTATCGCACGATCGCCGACCCCGACCCCGAAAATCCGGATGCACCGCGGCCCAGCTACCAGCAGGATCCGTGGCACTACTCGATCGCGCGCATGGTCGACGCCTGCACGTCGGTGGGCGCACTGCCGTTCTACGGGCCCTACGGCGACATCTCAGACGAAGAGGGCTGCGAAACCCAGTTCCGCGCCTCCTTCCTGCTCGGCTGCGTCGGCGCCTGGTCGCTGCACCCGGCCCAGATCGCGATCGCCAAGCGCGTCTACTCGCCCGACCCCGACGAGGTGGCATTCGCCAAAAAGGTCATCGAGGCGATCCCCGACGGTCGCGGCGTGCACATGATCGACGGCAAGATGCAGGACAACGCCACCTGGAAGCAGTGCCAGGTGATGGTCAAACTGGCCGAGATGCTGGCGCGCAAGGACCCAGAGCTGGCCGAGGCTTACGGGTTCGCAGAGCCCGCCGCCGTCTGAGCACGCGCCGGGCGCCCTGCGTATAGGCTTCCGCGCCGCATGAGGTTCTTCGAGTTCGAGGCGCGCGAGGTGATCAAGCGCGCGGGCATCCCCGTCACCGACTACGGCTTCACGACCGACCCCGCCGAGGCGCGCGCGATCGCGCAGCGGATCGGCGGTCCGACGGTGATCAAGTCCCAGGTGCTGAGCGGCGGGCGCATGAAGGCCGGCGGCGTCAAGTTCGCAGACACGCCCGAGGAGGCCGAAAGCCACGCCCGCGACATCCTCGCGCTGGAGATCAACGGCCACATGCCCCGCGGCGTGCTGGTCGACCCGAAGGCGCAGGTCGAGCAGGAGTACTACGCAGGCGTCGTGTGGGACGGGATTCGCAAGCAGCCGGTGATGATCTTCTCGCCGATCGGCGGCATCGACATCGAGCAGGTCGCCGAGGAGCAGCCCGACAAGGTCGGCCGGCGCCACTTCTCCACCATTCTGCCGTTCGCGGACTTCCAGGCCAAGGAGGTCATCGCGTCGACTGGCGTGACCGGATCCGCGCTCAACAGGCTCGTCCCCATCATGTCCAAGCTCGCAAAACTTTTTATGGATAACGACATGATCCTTACAGAGATAAACCCGCTGGGACGTCTCGCAGACGGGTCCTTCGTCGCACTGGACGCGCACATGGACATCGAGAACGAGGCTCGCGGGCGCCACAAGCGGCTGCTGGCCGATCTCGGCGTGGGCGAAGAGGAGACCAGGCAGGCGCGCGAGGCCACGCCGTTCGAGCTCGCCGGCGAGCAGGTCGACGCCCAGGACCACCGCGGCGTGGCGGGGAACGTGACTGAGTTCGACGGCAACCTCGGCTTGGTGATCGGCGCGGGCGGCGGCTCGCTGACGCTGTTTGACGCCGTGCGCGCACACGGGGGAAAGCCGGCCAACTACTGCGAGATCGGCGGCAACCCCTCCGTGTCCAAGGCCTGCGGGCTGGCCAAGCTGGTCCTGCAAAAGCCCGGCGTGGACAAGATCGCGGTGATGATGTCGATCGTGTCCAACACGCGCGTGGATATCGTCGCCCGCGGCGTCATCAAAGCGTGCATCGAGCTCGGCGAGGACCCCTCCGAGAAGATCGCCATCTTCCGCATCCCCGGCGCCTGGGAGGAGGAGGGCTTCAAGATCCTCGAGCGCTACGGCGTGGACTATGCCGATCGGAGCGTGTCGCTCAACGAGGCCGCCCGCCGGGCCGTTGAGAAGATCCAAGGGTCGGCCGCGTGATGGACAAGTCGCTCTGGACGCGGTGTATAGCAATGGTTATACGCACTCTGCAAACGAACATATCCCCCCCATGCCGATCCTGATCGACGCGGACACCACGTTTATCGTGCAGGGCATCACCGGCCGCGAGGCGGTCAACCTGACGCGCGAGTGCCTGGACTACGGCGCAGGTGCCAAGGTGGTCGGCGGGGTGACCCCCGGACGTCTGGGACGCGAGGTGCACGGTGTGCCAGTGTTCGACACGGTCGCCCAGGCGGTCGCCCACCACGGCGCGCCGATCTACGGCTCGGTCGTCACCGTCCCCCCCGCGTTCACCAAGGACGCGGTGTTCGAGGCGATCGAGAACGGCGTCAAGCTGATCGTGATCGTCACTGAGCGCATCCCCCGCCGCGACGTCGCCCAAATGGTCGAGCTGGCCACGCTGCGCGGTGCGCGCATCATCGGCCCCAACTGCCTCGGCATCATCGTCCCGGACGTGATCAAGATGGGCGGCATCGGCGGCCCCGCCAAGAACGCTGCACAGGCTTACACGCCGGGGCCGATCGGCGTGATCTCGCGCTCTGGCGGGATGACCACCGAGATGTCCTCGACGCTCTCCGCGGCCGGCCTGGGCCAGTCGACCGCCGTATCGATCGGCGGCGACGCGATCATCGGCTCGACCTACGCCGAGCTGATGCCGCTGTTCGAGGCCGACGAGCAGACGCAGGGCATCGTCATCTACACCGAGCCCGGCGGGCGCATGGAGGCAGAGCTCGCCCGCTGGGTCACAGAGAACAACTCGCGCCTGCCGATCGTGGCGTTCATGGCGGGACGCTTTATGGACGAGATGCCCGGCATGAGCTTCGGCCACGCGGGCACGATCGTGGAAGGCAAGGAGGACACGGCCTCTGAGAAGATCGCCCGCCTGGCCCAGGCCGGAATCGCTGTGGCCGAACGAATCGAGGACATCCCCGAGATGATCCGCGCGAAGATGTCAGGGCCGGGCGCCGGATCGGCCTCCGGCGGCGCTGCCGGCGTGGGGGCATCGCACCCAGAGGGCATGCCATGAGGCGCGACGGCATCTTCATCGCGGTCGAGGTCGACGACGGTGCGGCCGCGGACACCGAGCTCGCGCACGCCCTCACCGAAGCGTGCCCTGTGGACATCTACGCCCAGCGCGAGAATGGAACGCTGGAGATCGTGCAGGACAACCTCGACGAGTGCGTGCTGTGTCGGCTGTGCCTGGATGCCGCCTTCTCTGCGGCGGGCGGCCCGGGCGCGGTGAAGATCATCAAGCTCTATGACGACGGCGCCGTGCTCGCCTGAGCGCTCCGGCCGGCCCCGGCAAGACGTGACGACCCAAGCGCCGAGAGTCCGCCGTGGCGGCGTAGTAACCTGCAGATGAGGTCGAGCCCGTGAACGAAAACTTCTCACTGATCGTCATGTGCTTGTTCCTGCTGGCCTCGCTGGCGTTCCTGGCCCAGCAGCTGACCGCCTACCACTGAGCGAGGGCGTCGTGCTGCACCGGCAGGCGTTGGGCGCCCCAGCCTACGCGCGGCGGTGGGCCTTGGGCGTGCGCGCTCGCTCCTGTTGGCGCTCGACCACGTTGATGATCAGCTTGAGGAACTGCTCGGGCCCGGTGGCCTTGGCCTGCCCGTAGGTGAACGCCTCGATCCAGTCGGGCACCTTGGCTTCGCGGGCCATCACGTTGAAGAACTCGCGGCGCATGTCCACGCGCACGCGCGCATCGGCGGCCGGACCCTTGGTCACTTTGATCTCGGGCATCTCCAGGCGGAAGTGCTGCACGTCGCCCCTGCCGCGAAGCTCCACGCCGACGACCAGCTTGATCGGCTCCAGCGCTGGCACCTCTTCGACGAACCGGCGCGTGGCCAGCTCGATCAGATCCTTGGCGTCCTCAGCCATACGACGATTGCTCCCTCCCGGCCCTTGGAATCCGGTGGACTGCGGCGACTGCGGGTTCTAGATCTTATGACGTGCCAGCAGCTTGCGTCCGATGACCATGCGCTGGATCTCTGAAGTGCCCTCACCAATCAGCAGCAATGGCGCGTCGCGGTACAGGCGCTCGATCTCATACTCCTTGGAGTAGCCATAGCCGCCGTGGATGCGAAACGACTCCTCCACGCAGAAGCGCCCGGCCTCGGAGGCGAACAGCTTGGCCATCCCGGCCTCCAGATCGGAGCGCTCGCCCGCATCCTTCAGGCGGGCGGCGCGCAGCGTGAGCAGACGCGCGGCCTCGACCTGCGTGGCCATGTCGGCGAGCTTGAACTGGATCGCCTGGTGCTCTGCGATCGGCTTGCCGAAGGTCTTGCGCTCCTGCGAGTAGCGCAGCGCCAGCTCCAGGGCGCGCTGGGCGATGCCCACGCCGCGGGCAGCCACGTTGACGCGCCCGACCTCCAGCGCGTCCATCATCTGCGCGAAGCCCTTGTTCAGGCCGGCGTCCTCACCGCCGAGGATGTTCTCCGCCGGGCAGCGGTAGCCGTCGAAGACGAGCTCGGTCGACTCGACCCCCTTGTAGCCAAGCTTCTTGATCTTCGGCGGCACGTTCAACCCCGCGTAGTCGCCGGTGTTCTCGCTGACGCCGGGCTCCTTCTCGGCTATGAAGCAGGTGAAGCCGCGGTGGCGCGGCTCGGCCTCGGGGTCGGTCTTGACGAGCACGAACACGAGCGTAGAGAGCAGGCCGTTGGTCACCCACATCTTCTGGCCGTTGATCTCATAGGAGCCGTCCTCGCCCTTCTTGGCGGAGGTCTTGATCGCCTGCACGTCAGAGCCGAGCTCGGGCTCAGACAGCGAGAAGGCCGCCCTGATCTCGCCGGTGGCCATGCGCGGCAGATACTTCTGGCGCTGCTCCTCCGAGCCGAACTTCATCAGCAGGTAGGAGCCGATGAAGTGCGTGTTGACCACGCCCGAGATCGAGATCCAGCCGCGCGAGAGCTCCTCGACGATCATCGCGTAGGTGGTCAGGTCCAGCCCCATGCCGCCGTACTCCTCGGGGATGGTCACCCCGAACAGCCCCAGCTCCTTCATCTGCTCGACGATCGGCTCCGGGAAGCTGTCCTCGTGGTCGTAGTGCTCGGCGTTGGGCAGGATCTGCTCGTCGGCGAACTGGTGGACCATCTCGGTGATCGCCTTCTGCTCGTCTGTCATCTCGGTGTACTGGGAGGCGGCTACGGCCATTGTCGATTAGCGCTCCGGGGTCGTTTTATGCGTGAACTGAAGATAGAGGGGCCCGGCTTGCCGGGGGCACACAGCCCGAAGGGCCGGGTCGGCCGTCTTCGCCACCCTCTAGAGGGAGAATACCGGCGTGAACTTCTCAAGCCAGGTAATCGAACAGCGCGATCCGCGCGCACTAGCACTGCTGGAGCTGGCGGGGGACGGCACACGCAGGGAGTGGAGCTTTGGCGAGGTGGCCGAGCGCTCGGCGCGGATGGCTGGCGCTCTGCAGCGGCTGGGCGTTGGCCGGGGCGAGGTAGTGATGACGCTGATCGGCAACCGCCCCGAGTGGGTACTAGCGATGTGCGCCTGCTTTCGCATCGGTGCGGTGGTGCTGCCGTGCACAGAGCAGCTGCGTGCCAAGGACCTGCGGCTGCGCATCGACACGGTCGAGCCCGCGCTGGTCCTCGCCGACGAGCGCAACAGGGCCGAGCTAGGGGCCGCGCTGCGCGGGAGCGCGCACGAGATCGCCGTCGCATACGTGCCCGACGAGGACCTGTTCACGGCGGAGCCCGCCCCGATGGCAGAGCTGGCCGAGGACAACCCCTGCCTGATCACCTTCACGAGCGGCACCGCCGGCGAGCCCAAGGCTGTGGTGCATGCGCAGCGCTACCTGGACGGCCAGCGCGTGCAGGCCGAGCACTGGCTGGGGGCGCGCGCGGGCGAGCTGGTCTGGTGCACGGCTGCGAGCGGCTGGTCGAAGTCGGCGCGCAACGTGTTCATCGCGCCGTGGCTGTCGGGAGCAGCCGCGCTGCTGCACGACGCCCGCTTCGATCCCGCCGAGCGCCTGGAGCTGCTTGAGCGCGAGCGCGTGAACGTGCTGTGCATGGCGCCGACCGAGTACCGCGTGATCGCCAAGCGGGCCACGCTGCGCGCACTGCCGGCGCTGCGCGCGATGGTTGCCGCCGGAGAGGCGCTCAACCCGGAGGTGCTGCGCACCTGGCAAGAGGTGACAGGCCTGCAGATCCGCGACGGCTACGGCCAGACCGAGACGGGGCAGCTGACCGGCGCACCGCTGGACGAGGATGCGCGGCCGGGCTCGATGGGCAGGGCGCTTGGGGGGATGCGCCTGCGGGTGACCGACGGCGAGCTGACGGTCGACCCGGCGAGCGTGCCCACGTTCTTCTTGGGCTACCTCGGCGAGCACCTCCACCGGGACGCGGACGGGGCATGGATCGTGTCAGACCGCCGCCGCGGCGGACCCTGGCATACGGGCGATCGCGTACGCGAAGAAGACGGCTGGCTGTACTTCGAAGGGCGAAACGACGACGTGATCGTCTCCGCCGGCTATCGCATCGGCCCGTTCGAGGTGGAGTCCGCGCTCGTCGCCCACCCCGCTGTCGCCGAGGCGGCCGCCGTGGCCGCACCCGACGAGGAGCGCGGCGCTGTGGTGCGCGCCGTGGTGGTCCTGCGCGAGGGCCAGGCCGAGCCCTCGCCGCAGCTGGTAGCCGAGCTGCAGGAGCACGTCAAGCGCGAAACCGCCCCCTACAAGTACCCGCGCGTCATCGACTTCGCCGACGAGCTGCCAAAGACGGCCAGCGGCAAGATCAAGCGAGCCGCGCTGCGGGCCGAGGGCGGGTAGGCCGGGCCGAGTTTCAGCAGGGGCGCGCTGCGGGCCGACCGGGGGGCGCCGGCCGGCCCGCGGGTGTAACTCAGGCCAACTGCTCTGCCGTCTGCGCGCTGGCGCTCGCCCGAGCGAAGTCGCGCTCTAGCTCCTCGACCTCCTGGGCGATCGTGGCGGGCGGGCGCAGCATCAGGAACGACGCCAGGATTCCCCCAGCGACGCAGATCGCCGCGACCACGTAGGCCAGGTGGTAGCCGCCGGTCAGCGCACTTGCCAGCGTGTGGCCGCTTGCGCTCAACGCTTTGGTGTGGTCGGTCGCGATCGTGCCCAGCGTGGCCAGGCCGATCGCGCCGAACAGTTGCACGGACACGTTGATGATGCCCGACGCCAAGCCCGCGTCGCGCGCAGGCGCGTCGGCCATGCCGATCGTCAGCAGCGGCAGGAACGACGCCCCCGCCCCCAACCCGAGCGTCAGGAAGGCAAAGAACAGACCCGGGAAGTAGCTCGCGTGCACGCCCTCTCCGGAGAGCAGCACAAGACCTACGACGATCCCCACAAGGCCCGCCGCGAGCGTCTGTACCGAGCCGAAGCGCTCGACCAGGCGCGCAGACACGCCCATCGACATGATCGCGATCGCGATCGTCAGCGGCATGAACGCCAGGCCCGTGTCGATCGCGTCATAGCCGAGCACGCGCTCAAGATACAGCGCACCCAAGAAGAACGCGGAGAACATGCCCGTGACGAGCAGGCCGCGCACGAGGCTCGATCCCATCAGCATGCGCAGGCGCAGAATCCGCAGCGGCATGATCGGGTTGGAGACGCGCGCCTCAAGCGCGAGGAAGGCGCCCAGCAGGACCAGCGACGCGCCGCCCGCGCCGAGCGTGCGGGCCGACGTCAGGCCGTATTCGCTGGACTTGACGATCGCGAACGCGCCGGACATGGTCGCCAGCGTGATCAGGATTGAGCCCAGCACGTCCACGCCACCCGCCAGGCCGATGCCCTCGTTCTCCTCGATCAGCGCCGAGCCGAGCAGCAGCGCGACGAGACCGATGGGCACGTTGACGAAGAAGATCCAGTGCCAGTCGAGCGACTGCGTCAGCGCGCCGCCCGCCAGCAGGCCGATCGAGCCGCCGCCGGCGGACACGAACGCGTACATGCCCATCGCCTTGGCCTGCTCGACCCGCTCGGGGAACTCGGTGACGATGATAGCCAGGATCACGCTCGATGCCACTGCACCGCCGATCCCCTGGATCAGGCGCGCGCCGATGAGCAGGCCCTGGCTGTCAGCCACGCCGCACAGCACCGACGCGGCGGTGAACATGACAAGGCCCGTCAGGAACACCTTCTTGCGGCCCACCAGGTCGCCGAAGCGGCCGGCCAACAGCAGAAAGCCCCCGAACGTGATCAGGTAGCCGTCTATCACCCATGTGAGGTTCGCCTGCGTGAAGTGCAGTTCGCGCTGGATCGACGGCAGCGCAACGTTGACGATGGTCGCGTCGAGGACCATCATCAGCTGGCCGAGGCATAGTACGGCGAGCGCGATCCAGCGGCGCCGCTCGCTGCTTCGCGCGGCGTGGGAGACGCTGCTCGACTGCTCGAGCTGTAGGTCTGTGGCGGTGCTTGCGGTCATGTTGGGCTCCCTTCTGTGTGGCGGAGGGAACACCATATCATGGATCATCCTTACAACAGGGACGATCTATGAAATCTTTATGATCGCTGATAAAGTGACGACTGATGCGAAGTGACGTGTAAAGTTTCCGATATGGGTGGCGAGAAGGGATGTGCGCCGGGCTCGATGGCCCTGCTCACGCGCTTGGCCAAGCAGGTCTACAGGCGCAGCAGCGAGGAGCTGCTCGGCATGCACATGCGCCATCTGATGGCGCTCAGCTACGTGCGCGACCACGACGGCGGGCCCCAGCAGGAGCTGGCCGAGGCGCTGTGCATGGACGCCAACAACGTCGTGCTGCTGCTCAACGAGCTCGAGGACCTCGGCTTCGTCACGCGCAGGCGTGACCCCAGCGACCGGCGCCGCCACCTGGTCGAGCTGACGCCCGCCGGGCGCACCGCCCTCGCGGGCGCCGAGCACGCGCAGGAGACGATCGAGGACGACGTCCTGCAGGGGCTCGACTCGAGCGAACGTGCGATCCTCTGGCAGTTGCTGGCCCGCGCGCTACGCGGCGCCGAGCCCGACCGGGCGACCGACCAGACGGCCGCTGGCGCGGCTTCAATCCCCGCCTAGCTTCCGACGCTCCCGCGGTCTGCGCGTATCGGCAAGGGCCGCGGTCTAGGACGTCTCAGCCGAGCGCGACGATCGCGTCGATCTCCACCTGCGCTCCGCGCGGCAGCGCGGCAACCCCTACCGCCACGCGGGCCGGCGGGTCATCGCCTGCGAAGAACGACGCGTACACCTCGTTGACCTGCGCGAAGGCGCTCAGATCGGTCATGTACACGGTTATGCGCACCGCGCGATCGAGCGTCGTGCCGGCCGCCTCGCACACCGCGCGCAGGTTCTCCAGGCAGCGACCGGCCTGCTCGGCGGCCGTCGCGCCCACGATCTCCCCGCTGTGCGGATCGAGCGGCACCTGACCCGAGCAGAACAGCAGGCCGCCCGACGCACGCAGGTCGACCGCCACGGCGTGGCTGTAGGGGCCGATCGCCGCGGGCGCCCCCTGCGCGTGAACGGTCTGGCGCTCGCCTGCCATCAGCCGGGACCCTAGCGCCAGCCGGCCCGTGGCGCCGGTCAACCGTCTAAGTTCCGACTGTGCGACCGACCACTCATGTGCTCGCAGCGATCGTCCTGATGGCGTGCGCCTGGCTGTGCGCAACGGTGGCGCCCGCAGACGCCCAGATCGCGTTCGCGCCGTGCGGCGACAGCAACGACTTCGCCTGCGGCCACCTGACGGTGCCGCTGGACCCCAGCGCCGGCACGCCGGGAACCATCACGCTAGCGCTGCGCCGCCACCGCGCGCCCATCGGGGAAGCCAAGAGCGCGATCATCGCGCTCGCCGGCGGGCCAGGACAGCCCGCGCTGCCGTTCGCCGAACAGTTCGCCGAAGTGCTCGGCCCGATCGCCGATACGCGCGATCTGATCGCCTTCGATGAGCGCGGGATCGGGCTCTCCCAGCCACTCTCCTGCCACGCCTTCGAACGGCCCGACCTGTATCGCAGCTTCGGCTCGCTGATCGAAGCTTGCGGCTCGCAGCTGGGGCCCAGCCGCGTCTTTTACACCAGCGCCGACACGGTCGCCGACATCGAGGCGATCCGCGTGGCGGGGGGCTATGAAAAGCTCGTCCTGTACGGCACCAGCAACGGCACCAAGGTCGCAGAGCAGTACGCCCAGGACTACCCCGAACACGTCGAAGCGCTGATCCTGGACTCGGTCCTTACGCCCACCGGGCCCGAACCGCTGGAGCGGGCGACCTTCGAAGCGATACCGCGCGTGCTGCGCCAGATCTGCGCTGCGCAAGCCTGCGCGTACGTGACGTCCGACCCCGTCGCCGACCTCGCCAAGGTCGTGCTCAGGATGCGGCGCGGGCCGCTGCGCGCGCGCGTGATCGAAGGCGACGGCAAGGGCCACGCCGCGTCGCTCTCCCCCGACGACCTGCTCGCGCTGCTGCTCGCCGGCGACTTCTCGCCGCTGCTGCGCGCTGAATTCATCACCACCGTCCGCTCTGCCGCAGACGGCGACGCGGCCCCCCTGGCACGGCTGCTGGCGGACCTGCAGCCTGGCGAAGGCGGCGAACGCGAAGACTTCGACAACCCCCTCTACTTCGCCGCCAACTGCGAAGAAGAGCAGTTCCCGTGGAGCCGTGCGGCATCCCCCGCACAGCGCATCGCCCAGGCCCTGGCCGCCGCCAGAGCCCTGCCCGCGAACGCGCTTGCGCCGTTTGGCCCGGCCGACGCGATCGCCCTGTCTGACGTCCCCGCGTGTGCCTACTGGCCCTACACCACACCCGCGCCGCCCATCGATCACGCGCCGCTGCCGGGCGTCCCCACGCTGATCCTCAGCGGCGCCGACGACCTGCGCACCCCCACAGCTGGCGCACGCGAAGTGGCTGCCCAGATCCCAGGCTCCCATCTGCTGGTCGTGCCCTACACCGGCCACTCAGTGCTCGGCGACGAGCCCACGGCGTGCGCCAGGGAAGCCCTGCAAGCGATGTTCGCGCCCGCCGGCGGGGTAGGCGCCTCGCCGATCAAGAGCTGCGCCTCCGCTCCAGCGCCGCCCGCCCTGCGCCCTGTCGCGCCGGCGCCCGTGCGCCTTGACATGGTCGCACCCAGCGGCGGCTATCGGGGCCTGCCCGGACGCACGCTGCATGCGGTCGCGCTGACTCTGCAAGACTTCCTTCGGCAACTCGCGCTGCGGCTGGGCGCCGGCAGCACAGCCGAAGTGCCTGCCCTGAGCATCGGCGGGCTGCGCGCCGGCTCGGGCCAGGTGGCCCGTGGCGCACTGCGCCTGGTCGGCTACTCCTATGTGCCGGGCGTGTCGCTGTCGGGCACGCTGCGCAGCGAATCGGCAGAGCTGCAGATCGGCGGCGCGGCGGCCGCCCACGGCACGCTGCATCTGGGCGCACGGGCGACGCTCGTGGGCACTCTCGGGGGCAGGCACGTGCGCCTGAACCTGAGGGGTCCCCAAGCGTCGGCAGCTATTGTCGAGGCCGATGCGCAGCAGAGCTCCAATCGGGCTGGCGGCAGCTCTGCTGTCCGCGCTGACCTTCGCCGTCTGGCCGGCCTGGTCGGGGGCATCTTCAAGCCCTAGCTCCCCCCCTTGCAGCAACCCGCAGTTCTCTTGCGCGACATTGTCGGTCCCGCTGGACCGCACTGCTCCCGTCCCGGGAACGATCTCCCTGAGCGTCGCGCGCAAGCTGGCGGGGCCCATCCCCAGCCGCGACGCGGTCATCGGGCTTGCCGGCGGACCCGGCCAGGCGGCGCTGCCGCTGAGCGAATTCATCGCCAGCGCGATCGCGCCCGCGCTGGCCACGCGCGACCTGCTCTTGTTCGACCAGCGCGGCACGGGCAGGTCAGACCCGCTGAGGTGTCCAATCTTCAAGGACCAGCAGGCGCTTGAAGCAGCCACCCCCAGCACGCTTGGCGCGCTCTTCCAACAGTGCGCGCTGGAGATCGGGCCGTCACGCGGCGCCTACACGACGTCCGAATCGGTGGAAGACATCGAGGCGCTGCGCCGCGCCTACGGCTATGAAAAGCTCGTCCTGTACGGAACCTCCTACGGCACCAAGGTCGCGCTGCAGTACGCCGAACGCTACCCCCAGCACGTCGAAGCGCTCGTGCTGGACTCGGTCGTGCCGTCGCGCGGACTCGAACCGTTTGCGGTCCCCAGCTTCCAGGCGCTCGGATCGGTTCTCGACGAGCTCTGCTCCAACGGCGCGTGCGCCGGCATCACCTCCAACCCACTCGCGGACCTGGCCGCCCTGACCGCGCGCCTGCGCAAACGCTCGCTGAGCGGCTCGGCCTATGACGGCTCCGGACATCACCACTCGGTGTCGATGGACGAGCTCGGCCTGTGGGGCCTGTTGGGCGCGGGTGACCTCGATCCGGCGCTGCGCGCGCTGCTGCCCGCGGCGATGCGCTCGGCCCTCGACAATGACCCAGACCCGCTGCTGCGCCTGTACCTGATCGCCGAGGGCCTGATCCCCAGCCTGCCCTCCGGACCGCTCGACCCCGAAGTCGAACAGATCGCCAGCGAAGAAGAAGACAACGCTCTGTACTTCGCCACGATGTGCGAAGAGTCGCCCTTCCCCTGGCAGCGCGCAGTCCCCGCGGCAATTCGCTCCGAGGAAGCGCTCACGACCCTGCGCGCAATCCCCGGCTCCGCCTTCTATCCGTTTGACCCGACCACCGCCCTGCTCAGTGGCCCCACGCTCGCATGCGAGGCCTGGCCCCAGGCCGCTCCCGCTCCAGCGCCGCCCCAGCCGCTGCCTGACGTGCCCACGCTGATCCTCTCCGGCGCACAGGACCTGCGCACGCCCACCGCTTATGCGACGAGCGTCGCCTCCCAGATACCCAACGCCCAGGTGCTGGTCGTGCCATACACCGGGCACTCGGTCATTGGCTCGGACCTGAGCGGCTGCGCACAGAAGGCCGTCAGCACCTTCTTCGCGGGCGCCCCTGTGCAACCATGCTCCGCGGCGCCCAACCCGTTCGCGCCCACGCCCGTCGCACCCACCCGGCTTGCGTCCGTCCACCCGCCACCAGGACTCGCCGGCAACCCGGGGCGCACGCTCACCGCAGCGCTTGACGCCCTCGTGGACCTCAACCGCCTGGTCATCGCCGCGAGCATCCAGGCCGACCAGGCGCTGCCCAGCGGATCGAGCTTCGGCGGCCTGCGCGGCGGCTATGCCCGGCTCACCTCCTCGGCGGCAATCCTCAAGGACTTCTCGTTCGTGCCGGGAGTGCAGCTGAGCGGCACCTTCCCGGTCAGGGAAGGAGAGCTCCAGCCGGCCGCCGTACGCATCTCCGGCACGGGCGCCTCGCCGGGCACGATCCGTATCGGCTCCAGCGAAAAGCTAGTCACGGGCAGGCTCGGGGGAGAGAGCTTTGACGTGAGCGTCGCCCACGTCAAGCTGTCGCGCGTGGGCGCCGGCTCGGGCGAATGGCCAGCGTATGCGGCGATCCACGGGCTACTGAGCCATCGCTGGCCGATCTCCACCAGCTGGCCCGCCGCGAGCGGTCCGCCGCGCGCGCCCTGGCTACCCTGAGCGGGTGGCAAACGCACTGGCGCAGGAGAGCTCCCCCTACCTTCGCCAGCACGCCGACAATCCCGTCGACTGGCTGCCGTGGGGGCCCGCAGCGCACACGCGTGCCGTGCACGAGGACAAGCCGCTGCTGGTGTCGATCGGCTACTCCTCATGCCACTGGTGTCATGTGATGGAGCGCGAGTCCTTCGAGGATCCGCGCACGGCGAGCCTCATGAACGAGAGCTTCGTGTGCGTCAAGGTCGACCGCGAGGAGCGCCCCGACGTGGACGCCCTGTACATGGAGGCCGTGCAGGGGATGACTGGCCGCGGCGGCTGGCCGCTGAACGTGTTCCTCACGCCCGAGCAGCTGCCGTTCTACGGCGGCACCTACTTCCCGCCCGACTCGCGGCCCGGCATGCCCGCGTGGACGCAGGTGCTGCAGGCGATCGCCGAGTCCTGGGAGGTAAACCGCGAGGAGATCCGCGCGGGCGGCGAGCGCCTGCGCGAGCACCTGGCCGGAGCCGCGCGGTTGTCGCCATCCACAGAGCCCGTGCGCGAGAGCTCTCTCGATGGGGCAGTGTCGCGGCTGGGCGAGACCTACGACGCCCGCAACGGCGGCTTTGGCGGGGCGCCGAAGTTCCCCCCAGGCGCCCGTGCTCGAGTTCCTGCTCGCGCGCGGCGAGCGAGCGATGTCGCTGGCCACATTGCACGCGATGGCGAGCGGCGGCATCCACGACCAGATCGGCGGCGGTTATGCGCGCTACAGCGTCGACGCCGCCTGGACGGTGCCCCACTTCGAGAAGATGCTCTACGACAACGCGCTGCTCGCCCGCGCCTACCTGCACGGCTGGCCTCCGGGGGCGCCAGCCGGCGCAGCGAGCGCGCGATACGCAGGCCATGCGAGCGCCTGCTGGAGGTGTGCAGGGACACGCTCGATTGGGCGCTGCGCGAGATGCGCGGGGCCGAGGGCGGCTTCTACAGCGCGCTGGACGCCGACTCGGAGGGCGTCGAGGGCCGCTTCTACGTGTGGACCACGGCAGAGCTGCGCGACGCCCTCGGCGAGGACGCCGATGCGGCGATCGCGTGGCTGGGCGTCACCGAGCAAGGCAACTTCCAGGATCCTCACCATCCTCAGCCCGGCTTGAACGTCCTGACCGATCGGGGACCAACGCCGGATCGAGAGGCCCGCGAGCGCATCCGCTCGCGCCTGCTGGAGGTCCGCGAAGGGCGCGAGCGCCCGGCGCTCGACGACAAGCGCCTGACCAGCTGGAACGCGCTGATGATCAGCGCGCTCGCGGATGCCGGTGCTGCGCTCGGCGGGGTGGGTGGGAGTCGATACCTGGACGCGGCGGTCGCCTGCGCGGAGTTCCTGCACAGCCACATGCGCGATGAGCGTGGCCGCCTGCTGCGCACTTACAACGACGGGCACGCCAAGATCGACGCCTACTTGGAGGACCACGCCTTCCTGCTCGAGGCGCTGATCGCGCTGTTTGAAGCAACATGCGAGCAGCGCTGGCTCGACCAGGCCATCGCGCTCGCCGACGAGACGATCGCGCGCTTTGCCGATCCCGACAAGGGCGGCTTCTTCTCGACCGCGTCAGACGGCGAAGCCCTGATCGCCCGGCGCAAGGATCTCGAGGACTCCCCCATCCCATCCGGCTCCTCCAGCGCCGCCGTCGGCCTGCTGCGCCTCTCGCAGCTCACCGGCAACAGCGACTACGAGCGCCACACGCTCAGCACGATTGGGCTTGCAGCCGAGATCGCCCCACGCTATCCCGGCGCCTTCGGGCACATGCTGCAAGCGATGCACTGGCAGCTCGCTCCAGCTCGCCCCATCGCCTGTGCGGTGCCGGGCGCAGACACAACGCGCACGGCCCGTTAGGATCGGCGCCGAGGCGGCCCGCGGGCGGGCGCCCGACCCACGCTACGAGGAGGTTCTCTTGATCTGCGCACTCACCGTTCGCAAACTTCGAGCAGGCACCTTCGACCAGTTCAGGGAGGCGTTCATGGCCCCTGTGCGGGCGGGGCAGATGCCCGCGGGCTGGCGGAGCTTCAACATGCTCCGCGGCACCGACGACCCTGACGAAGTCATCTGCTTCGGCATCTTCGAGGGGACACTTGACGAGCTGCGCGCAAACGCCGCACTCGTCGGCTACGCCGATCAGCAAGCGGCGATCGCGCCGTACGTGGAGTCCGTCGGCGCCGACGGCTTCTTCGAGGTCGTCGAGGACGTGGCGCCCTAGAGGATCGACAGGTAGCGGTCGAGCTCCCATTGCGTGACGTGCACGCGGTAGTCCTCCCACTCCTGGCGCTTGATCTCCACGTAGCGGTTGAACATGTGCTCGCCCAGCGTGCGCAGCACCAGCTCTGACTCGGTCGTCAGCTCGATCGCCTCGCCCAGGCTCTCGGGCAGTTGCTCCACGCCCAGGCGCTTGCGCTCCTCGCCCGACAGGTGGTAGAGGTTCTTCTCCATCGGCTCGGGCAGCTCATAGCCCTTCTCGATGCCCTCCAGGCCCGCTTGCAGCAGCGCAGCGAACGTTAGATACGGGTTGCAAGCTGGATCCGGGCAGCGCAGCTCCATCCGCGTCGCCTGCTCGCGCCCGGGGTGGTACATGGGCACGCGCACCAGCGCCGAGCGGTTGCGCCGCGACCACGCCACGTACACCGGCGCCTCGAAGCCCGGCACCAGGCGCTTGTAGGAGTTGACCCACTGGGCGAAGATCGAGCAGATCTCCCTGGCGTGCTTGAGCTGGCCCGCGATGAACGCCTTGCCCACGTCTGACAGGAAGTACTGGTCGTTGGCGTCGTAGAACGCGTTCTTGCCCTCGCTGAACAGCGACTGGTGGGTGTGCATGCCCGAGCCGTTCTCGCCGAACATCGGCTTGGGCATGAACGTCGCATGCCAGCCGTACTTCATCGCGTACTCCTTGACCGTGATGCGATAGGTCATGCAGTCGTCTGCCATCTTCAGCGCGTCCGCGTAGCGCATGTCGATCTCATGCTGGGACGGGCCCACCTCGTGGTGGGTGTACTCCACGTGGATGCCCAGCTGCTCCAGCGCCAGCACCGTCTCGCGGCGCACGTCCGAGCCCGCGTCCAGCGTGGTCAGGTCGAAGTAGCCGCCCTCGTCGAGCACTTCCGTCGCGCGCGAGTTGCGAAACAGGAAGTACTCCAGCTCCGGCCCCACGTTGAACACGTCGAAGCCCATCGCCTTCGCGCGCTCCACCGCCCTGCGCAGCACGTGGCGAGGGTCGCCCTCATACGGCGTTCGCTCGGGCGTGATCACGTCGCAGAACATGCGCCCCACGCCCTGCTCCTCCGGGCGCCAAGGCAGCACCGCGAACGTGCTCGGGTCGGGCATCGCGATCATGTCCGACTCCTCGATCGCGTTGAAGCCCGTGATCGACGAGCCGTCAAAGCCCATGCCCGCTTCAAACGCGTCGTCCAGCTCCGCCGCGTTGATCGAGAACGACTTCAGCTGGCCGAGGATGTCCGTGAACCAGAAGCGGATGAAGCGGATGTTGCGCTCCTGCACGAGCGCCTTCACGTCGTCTGCGCTCTTGGGCTGGTCTGCCATCAGCGCGGATGTTATTGGTGGCCCGAGCGCGCCGCTATCGACGGTTGGCTAAACCGCCAGACCGACGCAATCGCTGCGCGCCCGAGGCGGTCGAGGGTCAGTGGCCCGCTACGGCTGCGACGAACTTGGCGACGTCTTCGGCTTCCTTGCCCACGTACAGCATCGCCGGCATCTGCCCCAGGCCGCGCGCACGGCCTTCCTCGATCGCGTTTTCCACCAGCGCGCGGCGATCTGCGAAGGTCGCGATGTCCACGCCCACGCGAATGTCCAGGTTCGGGCCGATGCGCCCGACCGATTTGACCGCCGCCAGCGTGTGGCAGGCCGCGCACGCGTGCGCGAACAGTTCGCGGCCCTTCTGCTCTTCTCCGTTGAGGTGCACGCCGCCGGCGGCGACGCTCGCCTTGTCTTTGCCGTTGTCCGCCAGCACGAACGCCGGCACCGCGATGCCGAACGCGAGCAGGGCCGTGATGCCCGCCAGCAGCAGGCGCTGGCCGGCACGAGATTCGGTGTGCAGCGACTCCCGCGCCCCGCGCGCGCCGCCGCCCATCGCCACGAAGAACACGCCCAGCCCGAGCACGACGAAGATGCCGAGAACCACGTAGATCATTGGCGCGAGAAGATAGCGGGTGGCGCGACGGATCGAGTCCCCGCCCACCCCGTCGACCCACCCTCGACGCCCCCTTCCGGCGACAGGATGAGAGCGTCCACACCTTTAGGAGCGCCGAAGCTATCGCGCTAACCTGGGACGTGGCCTGCAAGTCGGGCAGCGATTGCCCAAGGAGCTGGACGCCCCCGTGAACATCCTCCGCCGCCTTCCCCTCTATCGCCTGCTGTTGCTGTGCGCGATCGTCGTCGCCGTCGGAGTGTCCGCCACCGCGCTCGCCTCGGCGCTGGACACGGGCCCCACGCCGCCCGCCAAGCCGCTCGCACAGGCCATCCATGACGCTCTCGGCAGCGCCGGACGGGAATCCATCCAGGGCGTCAGCGCAAGCGTCACCTGGACCAACCACCTGCTGGAAGGCGCAAGCCTCGCCACCGATCATCCGGGATCGGCCGGCAACGGGCAGGGCGGCGAACTGACCTCCAGCCCCCTGATCGCCGGCGCCTCCGGACGGCTGTGGATCGCCAAGGACGGCCACGTGCGCCTGGAGCTGCAGTCCGAAAAGGGCGACACCCAGGTCCTCTACGACGGGCACACCCTGCAGGTCTACGACGCCGCCACCAACACGCTCTACCGCTACACGCCGCCCGCGCACGAACAAGCGTCCAGCAACGATGAAGGATCTGGCAAGCAGCACGAAGTCCCCTCGGTGGCCAAGATCGAAGAAGCGATCTCCCACGCCGAAAAGCACGCTGACGTGTCCGGCGCCACGCCCACCGATGTGGGCGGCCAGCCGGCCTACACCGTGCGCGTATCGCCCAAGGAAGGCGGCAGCCTGCTGGGCGGCGCCGAGCTGTCCTTCGACGCCGACAACGGCGCGCCGTTGCGCGCCGCCGTCTACTCGACCGCCAGCGGCTCGCCGGTGCTGGAACTGGCCGCCAGCGAAGTCTCCTTCGGCCCCGTCGAAGGCTCGGTGTTCGCGTTCACGCCGCCCCCCAACGCCAAGATCGACGAAGTGACCTTCTCCCACGGCCACCAGTCAAACGGCGGCGGAGGCTCCGGCGAAGGCGAAAAGCCCAAGCTCACCACCCACGGCCACGGCCCGTCGACGATCGCCGTCTTGGAAGCCAAGACCAAGGGCGGCAAGGAAGCGGGCGCCTCGCTTGAAGGCTTGCCCAAGGTCACTATCAACGGCGCCAGCGCCAGCGAGCTCAAGACCGAGCTCGGCACGCTGCTCACCTTCGAGCGCTCCGGCGTGCGCTACGTGGTCGCCGGCTCCGTCTCCCCAGCAGCCGTAGAAGAAGTCGCAAAGGGCCTCTAGCGGTGAGCGACGAAGCCCAGCCCGTGAGGGCACGGGGGCTCGTGAAGCGCTACGACGAGGTGCTGGCGGTCGATCACATTGACCTGAACGTCCACGCGGGCGACGTGTACGGGTTCCTCGGGCCCAACGGCGCCGGCAAGACGACCACCCTGCGCATGGCCCTCGGGCTGATCATGCCCACCGAGGGCACCGTCGAGCTGTTCGGGCGCGACCCCCTACGCCAAGGCGCGCGCGCTCTGGAGGGCGTGGCGGGATTCGTGGAGGCGCCGCGCTTCTACCCCTACCTGAGCGCACGCAAGAACCTCGAACTGCTGGCCGCGCTGGACGGAGACGGCGCTGGCCGATCTTCGATCGGTACCCGCATCGACGAGGTGCTCGCTACCGTCGAGCTGAGTCCCCGCGCAAAGCACAAGGTCGGCGGCTACTCGCACGGGATGCGCCAGCGCCTAGGGATCGCTGCCGCGCTGCTGCGCCGCCCGCGCCTTTTGATCCTCGACGAGCCTGCCACCGGCCTCGATCCCGCCGGGATGCGCGACATGCGCGAGCTGATCCGTCGCCTGGGCGACCAGGGGATCACCGTCCTACTGTCCAGCCACCAGTTGCCCGAGGTCCAGGAACTGTGCGACCGCGTCGCCATCGTGCAGTCCGGGCGCGTGGTCTACGAGGGCGCACTAGCCGACCTGCGCCGCCAGGGCGGGGCCGGCTACCGGCTGCGCACCACCGACGACCCGCGTGCGCTCAAGCTCATGCGGGCCCAGCCCGGGGTCGAGCAGGTGACCGACGCCCACATGCCCGAGCACGGACTCGCCTTCCAGGCCAACGAGCACGACGTCGGCGAGCTGTCGCTGGCGCTGGGCCAGGCGGGTATCGGCATCCTCGCGCTCACGCCCGAACTCGCCACGCTCGAGGACCTGTTCTTCCGCCTCACCGAGGGCGGCAACGGAGCCAAGCCCCAGGCGGTGCCGGTCGGATGAGCAGCGTAGTCGCGACCCCACCCGTCGCTGCACCCGCGCTCGCACATCGCCGGCGCCCGTCCACGCTGACCATCTACCGCTGGGAGCTGCGCAAGTTGATCTCCCAGAAGCGCACCTACCTCGGGCTGGGCCTGATCGTGATCCTGCCCCTGTTCTTCGTGATCTTCCAGAACGTACACCAGCGCCACGATCGCGGCGGCGACAACATCTTCGCTGCCCAGATCACCCAGTCCGGGCTAGCCACGCCCGTGCTCACGCTGCTGTTCCTGTCCGCCTTCATGCTTCCCCTGGTGGCCTCGCTCGTCTCCGGCGACATAGTCGCCAACGAGGACGGCAACGGCACGCTCAAGACGATCCTCACACGCTCCGTCGACCGCGGCCAGGTATTCACCGCAAAGGTCATCGCCGCGATGACCTACGCCACGATCGCCGTCTTCCTGTCGGCCGCCGTCGCCACCGTCGCCGGCGTCGCCTCGTGGGGCTTTCACTCAGTCAGGACCTTCTCGGGCACGATCGTGTCGGCCTCTGAAGCGCTGCTGCTGGTGTTCGCCGCCAATGCCATCTACCTGATCCCGCTGTTCGCCGTGGTCAGCATCGGGGTGCTGCTGTCGACCGTCACGCGCAACAGCGCAGCCGCCGTCGTCGGGGCGATCGGCCTGGTCATCTTGCTGTACATCGTCTCCGGCATCCCCGGCCTGGAAGGCGCCCAGCCCTACCTGCTCACCCAGCAGTTCCAGAACTGGCAGGGGCTGCTGCGCACGCCCACAGACTGGGCGCCGATCGCGCACTCCGCGTGGGTGTGCGCGCTGTATGCGGCTCCCGCGCTCGTCGGCGGGTATCTGGTGTTCCTGCGGCGGGACGTGGCGGGCGGCTGACTCCACTGGCCCTACGACGGGACGGCCTGACGAGAGGCCGCCCCGCGACCAGATCCGTCCGGCTGTTGTCTCAGTTGTACGTGAATTCGTCCGCCGGACTCGTCGGCGTCGTGATGTTCGTCCCTTTCACCGACTCCCTCACCTGCACCTTCCCCGCGCTGTGGACGGGAGCGACCACCGTGCATTCCATCGTCGATGCGCAACTCACCGAGGTAGCGTGCGCGGTGCCGAACACGAACAGCGATTCTGTCGATCCGATCGCGAACCCGCTTCCCGTCACGGTTACTGTGGTGCCCGCGGACCCGCTCCTCGGACTGACGCCGGTGATGGTCGGGTGGGCGAACTGGAGGATTACCAGACACGGCACATGGCCGGCGCATTCCTTGAATTCGCTTTCGCCGACGGGCGTCGTCACGGTGACCAACGCCTTGCCCACCTGCTCAGCCGGGACAACTGCCGTGATCGAGTCTTCCGTGGCCGTAAAGCTCGCGGCGGGAACACCGCCGAATTCAATCTCGGTCGCCTCGAAGAAGTGCTTGCCGCGAACGGTGACGGTCGCACCTCCGGCGGCCGCGACGGTTTTCGGCGAGATGCCTTCCACCTTGGCCCGCAGCGCGGTGTAGGTAAATTCGTCGGCTGCCGTTATCGCGCTGGTACCTTCCGGTGTGGTCACCGTAACGTTCACCGTACCCGCGCCAGCGGGATCGAAGGCGGTGATCGACGTTGGCGAATTAACCGTGAAGCTGATAGCGTCGGCGGAGCCGAAGTCGACCGCGGTCGCCCCGGTGAAGCCGTGGCCCTTGATCAGGATTTTGTCTGAGCCTTTCTCCGGGCCCGAGTTTGGCACCAGTTCTTCCACCACGGGGGGCGTCGCAACGTAGTGGAATTGATCGCCGGTGCTTACCGGGCTGGTCCCGTCGGGGGTCGTCACCGTCACATCGACCGTGCCTTCGCCGGGGGGCGCAGTGGCAAACATTTCGCCGGCCGATTTGACCGTGAAGCTAGCGCTGCTGGAACCGAAGTCAACCGCTGTCGCACCGGTCAGGTGGGTGCCTTTGATCAGCACCTTGATGCCCCCGATTGGCGGACCTTCGGTAGGCTTGAGGCCCGTCACCGTAGGTCCCGCCGATGCGACGAGGGGGCTCGCAGCCGCGCTGTTGACGGCCATCCAAGACATCGCTTGAGCCTGCGTCGCCGCAATCGACATCACCACCCAGAGCAAACCGCCTACAACCGTCACCCGCAGACGTCTGTTCACACGCCCGTCACGCACTTGGATTTCGTGCACTTGAGAAGTCACTTGATCCCCGCTTCCTGGGCGACACCACGTCGCCCGATCACCCGGCTGTCACACTGCTCCTCATCCAGCACGGTTCGTTTGCCCAGCCCGCGCTGGGTGTCCTTCGCACGAAAGCTGCTCGGTTGGATGGGTTCTATCAGTTAGTCACCCCCCGTGTGTTAATGGTCACTGGATGTTCACCTGCGAGCGCGACAGCGCGATTGCACCGTCACATCTCCCACGCCGCCGACGCTCCCTCCAGCTGAGCGACAGCGGGAGCGGCCGACCTCTCAGCCCACCTCAGCCGCCAGCTCCACCACCGACAGCTCCACATCGCCCATCAGCCGCCGTGCCTCGCGCGGGTCGATCAGGCCGATGCCCGGCCGGGTGGTCGACTCGGCGCCGCAGGCCACGCCGAAGCGCAGGCACTGGTCGGGCGGGCGGCCTTCGTAGCGGGCGGCCAGGTAGCCGGCCAGGAAGGCGTCGCCCGAGCCGCGCTTGGCGACCGCCTCGCGCGGCTCGATGCGCGCGCGCTTGAGCAACGACTGGCCGTCGATCAGCACCTGGGCGAGGCAGCCGTCGGGCAGCGTCATAATGACCTCGCGGGGACCCAGCGCCGCGACCTCCGCCACCGCGCGCGAGCGCTCCTCCTCGCTGGCGAACTCATGGCCGATCAGCTCCTCGACCTCGGACACGTTCGGGGTGACCACGTCCGGCTCCGAGCGCACCGCCTGGCGCAGCGGCTCGCCGTCGGTGTCGACCACCGTGATCACGTCCGCCCGCTGCAGCTCGCGGATCAGCAGGGCATACAGGTCCGGTTGCAGGCCGGGCGGCAACGAGCCGGCGAACACCACGATCGCAGCGCCGCGGGCCAGGTACAGGAGCTTGTCGCGAAAGAGCTCGATCTCGCGCTCGGATACCGACGGGCCGCGTTCGTTGATCTCGGTCTGCTCCCCGGTCGTCGGGTCGAGCACCGAAGTGTTCGTGCGCGACTCCTCGCGGATGCGCACGAAGTCGTTGAGGATCGACTCCTCGGTCAGCTGCTCCACGATGTGCGTGCCCGTGGCGCCGCCCGCGAAGCCGGTCGCGATCACCGGCTGGCCCAGCGCCTTCAGCGTGCGCGCGATGTTGACGCCCTTGCCGCCCGCCATCGTGCGCTGTTCAACGGTGCGATGGCGCCGCCCAAGCCTGAAGTTAGGCACCGCGAGAGACTTGTCGATCGCCGCGTTGAGCGTGACCGTGATGATCATGCTGGCTCTGTACCCACCTTCCCGAGCATTTGAAACGACGGCCGTGGCTGGAGCGCACCGAGAAGGCTAGCGGCTCGCCGGCCGGCGCCGCGCGTCAGCTCGCCAGCGCCCAGGCCGCCTCGCGCAGGCGTTCGGCCTCAGCGCGCGCCGCCGCAGCAGGTTGTGCTCCGTTGGCCAGATGGGCCTGCGCGATGCTGCGCGAGGCCGCGATCAGCCCGCCCGCGCGGCCCGGCGCGAACGCGGGCGCCAGATCCTCCACGCGTCCCCCCTGCGCGCCCACGCCCGGCAGCAGGAACGTCGCGCTCGCCATCAACTCCCTGGCGCGCGCCAGGTGCCCCGGCGCGGTCGCGCCGATCACCGCGCCCACGTCGCTGAGCCCGCTGTCCCCCAATGCCGGTGCGCCCAGCTCGTCCACGATCGCAGCCAGCCGCTCCCACACCGCCTCACCGCCCGCCAGCTGCAGGTCCTCGACGTCCTCTGCGCCCGGGTTGGAGGTCCGCACCAGCACCAGCACCCCTGCGCCCGCCTCGCGTGCTGCGGTCACGAACGGCGCCAGCGAGTCCCTGCCCATCAGCGGGTTGACCGTGACCAGGTCCGCGCCCAATCCCTCGATTGTGCCGAAGGGGGTCTGCACCCCTCCCAGCAGCGCCCCCGCGTACGCCCGCGCCGTCACATCGATGTCGCCGCGCTTGCCGTCAGCGATCACCAGCAGCCCCGCGTTGCGCGCGTGATCTGCCACCTCGCCCAGCACCTCGCGGCCGACCGCGCCGAGCAACTCAAAGCGTGCAAGCTGCAGCTTGACCGCCACGCACGCCTGCGCCGTCGCATCGATCAGCGCGCGGCAGTGCGCCAGCACCGCCCGTCCGGCCGCATCCGCGGGGCTCGAAGCGTCCGCCGCGGCCGGCGCGCTGACGGGCCACAGCGCACGTGGATCGGGGTCGAGGCCGAGCACGATCTGCGACTCGCGCTCGGCCACATGCGCGGCCAGGGTGTCGCCGAAGGGCCGCGCCAGCGTCAGCGACCTTTCACCGCGCTCTTCAGGCTGCTACCCGCCGTAAAGCGCGGCACGCGCGAGGCCGCGATCTGGATGCGTTCGCCCGTGCGCGGGTTGACGCCCATGCGGGCCCCGCGCTCGCTCACGTGGAACTTGCCGAACCCAGACACCGACACCTCGCTGCCGCGGCGCAGCGCGTCCTCGACGGTGGCAAGCACCGCGTCAACCGCCCGTGAGGCGTCCTGCTTGGTCAAATCGGCGCGGTCGGCCACCTGGTCGACCAACTCGGACTTGGTCACTTCGCCCTCCTCGTTCCCGTAAAACAGTTGGCTATACCGGGGCCGACGCTAACACCATGCTCGGACGGGCGCACGAGAAATTGTATGGACGGGCGCATCGGCAACAATGCTGAGCATGGCCGTCGCCCGCGTCGCCTGGATCGCAACGGTGCTCATCGCCCTCGTCACCGCTCTGCTGCTCGCGCTGTCCGGCTACACCGGCTATGCGGGCCTCGGCGTGGCCGTCGCCCTGTCGGCGGCCATCAACCTGCTCTAGATCGAGTACGCCGCGCAGCGGCGGCCTCGACGTGGTCAAAACCGAGTACGCCGCGAAGCGGCGGCCTCGACGATCTCAATCCATACCCGCGTCCGCCGCCAGCCAGGCCAGCAGAGCCCGCGCGGCGCGCCCGCGGTGGCTGATCGCGTCCTTCTGTTCGTCTGACAGCTCCGCCATCGTCAGCGTGCCCTCGCCGTCATCCGGCAGGAACGCAGGGTCATAGCCAAAGCCCCGCTCGCCCCGCGGCTGGGCGGCGACGCGCCCCGCGCAGCGACCCTCGAACACCCGCTCCAGGCCCGCCGCCGGGTCCACGTAGGCGATCGCGCACACGTACTCCAAGGCGCTGCCCGCGGGCGCCTCGCGCAGCAGCTTGTCCAGGTTCTCCTGGTCGCTTGCGCCCTCGCCTGCAAAGCGCGCCGAGCGCACGCCAGGAGCGCCGCCCAGCGCCGCGGCCGCGATGCCCGAGTCGTCTGCCATGCTCGCCCGTCCCGTCGCCGCGGCCGCCGCGCGGGCCTTGCCGAGCGCGTTCTCGGCGAACGTCTGGCCATCCTCGGGCGGCAGGACAACGCCGTCCGGCAGCGCCTCCAGGTCGATGCCCGGCAAGCCGGCCGACCCGTCCACCAGGCGTGCGAACTCCCGCAGCTTGTGCCCGTTGCGGGTCGCCAGCACGAGTCGCAACGACGCCGGCACCGCCTAGCGCCGAGCCGCCGCCTCGGACGCGCCGGCAAACGCCGCGAGCCCCTGCGCGATCGCCTGCTCCTGGACCTCTCGCAGTCGTTCGATCCCCACCGCCGCAAGCGCCAGCAGCTCATCGAGGTGCGCCCGCGACAGCGGCGTCCGCTCGGCCGTCGCCTGCACCTCGACCAGCCCGCCGTCGCCCGTCATCACCACGTTCGCGTCCACCTCAGCGGTCGAGTCCTCCGAGTAGTCCAGATCGAGCAGCGGCGCGCCGTCGATCATCCCGCAGGACACCGCCGCCACCGCCCCCGTAAGCGGCGAGCGCTCAAGCTCTCCCGCGGTCTGCAGCCGCGCGCACGCCAGCGCCAGCGCCACATGGGCGCCCGTGATCGACGCGCAGCGCGTGCCTCCGTCGGCCTGCAGCACATCGCAGTCCAGGTAGACCGTCCGTTCGCCCAGCGCCTGGAAGTCCACGACCCCGCGCAGCGAGCGCCCGATCAAGCGCTGGATCTCCACCGTGCGACCGTCCTGGCGCCCGCGCGTGGCGTCGCGCTGCTTGCGATCGCCGGTCGACGCCGGCAGCATCCCGTACTCCGCCGTCACCCATCCCCTGCTCTGACCAGACATCCAGCGCGGCACGCCCGCCTGCGCCGAGGCCGTGCAGATCACGCGCGTCTCGCCGAGCGAGATCAGCGCCGAGCCGGTCGCCGTGCGCACGAAGCCCGGCTCGATCGCCGTCGGACGCAGATCGCCGGCGCCGCGTCTGTAGCTGCGCTCCTTGGGGCCGCTGTGCACGCGGGCCATCATTTCAGAGCGCTACGGTCGGAGCATCGTGCGGGCGCTCGTCGTCTCCAACATGCTCCCCGACGCCGCCCATCCCGAGCGCGGGCGCTTCGTCCGCGACCAGGTCGCCGCGCTGCGTGGCTTCGACGCCCTCGACGTGCAGCTATTCGAGTTCCGCCCCGGCGCCCCCGCGCTCGCGCTCGCCGCCCGCGACATGCGCCGGCGCTTCCCAGGGCGCTTCGACATCGTCCACGCCCACTTCGGCCTGACCGCCTGGCCCGCACTTGCGATCCCCGCGCGGGTCCGCGCGCTGACCGTCCACGGCACCGACCTGCGCCACCCGCGCTCGCGCATCGCCACCGCCGCCGTACTGCCGCTGATCGATCTCGTCGCGGCCGTCTCCGAGGAGCTCGTGCAAGAGCTGCCCGGAAGGGCCGCGCGGCGTCGCGCAGAGGTGCTGCCCTGCGGCGTGGACGTCGAGCGCTTCGGGGCGCTCGACCGTGCCCGAGCGCGCGCCGAGCTGGGCCTTGACCCCGCCAAACCGATCCTCCTGTTCGCCGCCGACCCCGCGCGCGCCAGCAAGCGCTATGACCGCGCGCTCGCCCTCGCACAGGCCGTCAAGGCCCAGCTGTACGCCCTCGGCGGCGTCGCGCCAGAGCGCGTGCCCCTGTGGATCAACGCGGCCAACGCCGTGCTCGTGCCCTCCGAGCGCGAGGGCTTCGGCCTGGCCGTGCTGGAGGCGCTCGCCTGCGACGTGCCCGTGCTGGCCACGCCCGTGGGCATCCACGCCGATGCCCTCGCAGGCGTCGACGGCGCGCTATGCGCGCCCTTTGAGATCGCCAGCTGGCGGGCCGCGCTGGAGCCGCACCTGCGCGCCCACAACCCCCGCGTGCAAGGCCGCTCCAGCGCGCTGCGCTACTCCGCGCACGCCATGGCCGAGCGCGTCGCCGCGTCCTGGCGACGCGCGCTCGCGCGATCCGTACACCCGTCGGGGTAGCATGGGTCCAGCGTGGCTCTCACTTCCGCCACCAATCCGACAAACGGCCCATGCAAGAGCAGCAACACAGCCACAGCGTCATAGCCGGCACTGACGCAAACCAGGCCGCGATCGGGGCCGGCGGCGGCGAGGGCAGCGGCGCTGCCGAAAACGGTCGCGGCCAGGAAGAGCAGATCGGGTTCGGCGCACGCGGGCGCACCCGCCGGCGCGTGCGCTTCCTGCGCAAGGCCCGCGAGCTCGCCTACCGCGACCTCGGCGGGCTGGTCTTCAACCTGCACCGCTTCGGCCAGCGCAACGACCCACTGGTGGTCGCCAAGCTGAACATGCTCGATCGCATCGACGGCGAGCTGCGCACGCTCGAAAGCACGCTAGAGCAGCGCCAGCCGGTCACCGTGCTGCGCGAGGCCGGCATCACCGCCTGTCCGCGTTGCGCCGCCATCCACGCAAGCGAAGACCACTTCTGCCCCAACTGCGGGCTGCCCGTCGGCCGCCACGCCGACCTGCCGATCGGCGCCGCCGCCGGCGCGCCCACCAGCGGTCCGCCCGCCGGCGCGCCCATCCAGGCATCCGAGTCGCTCGCGCAGCCTGCGCCCCAGCCTATCGTGCCGGCGCCCTCGCCCGCATCCGCCCCCGTGCCTGCGCCGGATGCCTCACCTGCGCAGGCCACGTCCGTGTCGCCCGGCAAGGACGAACCCACCGAGATCCTTCGCCCCCCCACCGTCAGCCAGTGAGCGTAGCCGCCCCGCCACCCGCCGCCGCCCGCGCAGACGTCGGCGCCGACCCGCTACCGACAGCCGTCGAGACATGCCCGCTGTGCGGCTCCGCGCTGTACCGTGATCAGGACTGGTGCCTGCGCTGTGGCGCCGCCGCGCGCACGCGCCTGGCCGCATCGCCCAACTGGGGGCCGCCCGCGGCAGCCCTCGCCGTCGTGGTCGTGCTCGCGCTGGGCGTGCTCGCCGCCTCCCTAGTCAAGCTCGCCGGCGACTCCGGGGCGAGTCCCGCCACGATCACCAAGACCGTCATCACCCCCGCGCCCGCCGGCTCCACGTCGCCGAGCGCCTCCGCCGGCGCCGGCGGTGGCTCGTCGGGGACCGGCGCCGTAACGGGAACCGGCACAGCAGGCACGAGCACAGGCAGTGCGCGAGCAGGCGCCGCAGGCCAGACAGGAGCAGCAACCACGCCGGGCCACGCGGGCACCGCTGCGCCCTTCACCGCGCCCGGCGCGGCTTCCGGGCGCAAGGCGACCCTCCCCGAAGGAGTGCAGCGCAGGAAAGGACGCCGCGTGCTCAGCCCCGCGTTGGAAAAAGAGCTGCAGAAACTCCGCAAAGGCCGAACCGTGCTCAAATGACGCGCCTCGCATAGACGGGCGCACACAACGCCTGGAATGCGGGGGCGCGAGGGTCCGCAGCCGGACATCGGCTTGGCTGCGCCGGCAGGTAGGTTTCCAGCGATGCCCGCCCCACCGCCGGCGAGTACACACGAGGCCGACATCGTCGTGGTGGGTGCGGGGGCTGCCGGTCTGTACGCCTCGCTGTGCGCCGCGCGCGAGCGCGCCACGGTCGTGCTCGTGTCCGCCACTCCACTCGCCCAGACCGCCAGCTACTGGGCGCAGGGGGGCCTGGCCGCCACGCTCGCAGCCGACGACAGCTTTGACCTGCACCTGCGTGACACCGAGCTTGCCGGGCGCCATCTCGTCAGGCGCTCGGCTGCCGAGATCCTCGTGCGCGAGGCACCCGACTGCGTGCGCGACCTGCAGGCGCTCGGCGTGCGCTTCGACGCAGACCGCTTCGGGCACCTCGCGCTCGGCCTCGAGGGCGGGCACTCGGTCAGGCGCATCGTCCACGCCGGCGGTAGCGCCACCGGGCGGCGTGTCGTGCGCCAGCTCTCCGCCCTGGCCGCCGCCGAGCCGCGGATCACCGTCTTGGAGAACACCCGCGCGCAGGCGTTGTGGACCGATGCAAACCCCACCCAGCCCCACGATCGAGAGCCCACCCACCCCCGCTGTCGCGGCCTTGTGTGCGATGACGGGCGCGTGATCGCCGCCGCCCGCGCCACCGTGCTGGCAAGCGGCGGAGCCGCAGCGCTGTGGGCGCGCACGACCAACCCTCCCGGCTCGCAGGGCGTCGGCCTGCAGCTCGCCCGCGCCGCCGGCGCCGCCCTGGCCGATCTGGAGATGCTGCAGTTCCACCCCACCGCCGTCATCGGCGTGCGCGGGCGCGAGGGCTTCCTCGTCACCGAGGCCATCCGCGGGGAGGGCGCCACGCTGCACGACGCCGCCGGCGAGCGCTTCGTCGACGAGCTCGCGCCCCGCGACGAGGTCTCGCGAGCGATCCACCAGCGCCTGGCGCAGTCCGGGCAGCAGTCCGTTGGCCTGGACATGCGCGCGATTGACCCCGCCCACTTCCCCAACGTGGTCGCCGCGCTGCGCGAAGCCGGCCTTGACCCTACGCGCGAGCTGATCCCCGTGGCGCCCGCCGCGCACTACATGATGGGCGGGATCGTCACCGACCTCGATGCCCACTCGACCGTGCCCGGGCTGTACGCCGTCGGCGAGTGCTCCTGCACCGGCCTGCACGGCGCCAACCGCCTGGCCTCCAACTCGCTCAGCGAGTGCTTCGTGTTCGCCCGTCGCGCCGTCGCCCACGCGCTGGGCGGGCACGGCGCCGACAGCGCACCCAAGGCCTCCCCGCCCGAGACACGAGAGCTGGAAGAGCTGCGCGCCCTGCCCGCACCGTCCGTCCCCGGTCCCGACACGCGCGCCGCGCTGTGGCGCGACGCCGGCGTGGTGCGCAGCGAGGCAGGGCTGCACAGCCTGCTGGACAACCCGCACCCGCTGGCCCGGCTGATC
This sequence comes from uncultured Solirubrobacteraceae bacterium, assembly GCA_963745375.1. Taxonomy (GTDB): domain Bacteria; phylum Actinomycetota; class Thermoleophilia; order Solirubrobacterales; family Solirubrobacteraceae; genus Palsa-744. Next base: position 622,528 of record CAVUXA010000008.1, read on the forward strand.
GCCCGCTGTGCGCTCGCGCGCGCCGAGAGCCGCGGCGCGCACCTGCGCGAGGATCACCCCGAGCGCGATCCCGAGCTCGACCACCGCCACGCGGTCATCGTCGCCGACGGCACGCTGCACTGGCAGACCTGGGAGTGACGCTCCCACCGGTTCCCCCGCAAGCCGCCGCAGGGGGATGACGCGACCAACACCACGACCCCAGCGGGGTCGTTCATAAGAATTTGGCGCTGCGTCTTTATTTCTGATCCTTTCGGAAACCTTACGTGTTATCTGATTACGGAAGGTCTTGCGCCGATTGGAGTCTTCACGGAACAGCGGGTGTGCTCCCAGGCCATGAGACCGAAAGAGGGAAGCGCCATGTATCAGTTCAGTCGGGCCATCTACAGGGAGCTTGCTCCCCAGATACTGGCTCCTACCCACGGAGCCCCCGCCACCGCCAATCACACCGCCGTGCTGCGCGCCTGCGAGCAGGTGATCACCCGGCTGGCCACCGACCGCCACTACTTCGCCCGGCCCGCCCGCACGCTCTTCTGCGACATCCGCAACTACTTCCCCATGTCCGCCCAGGGCCATGTCCACCGCGTGGTCGCCCGCTACATGGGCTTCGCCCAGCAGTACCTCGCCGAACACCCGCTTGAGGGCTATGCCGCGGTCAGCGGCGCGCCTCCCCAGTGCCGCGCCACCACCCGCAAGGGCTCCGCCTGCCAGCGCACCCCGCTCGCGCACAACGGTTACTGCCCCTCCCATCAGCACCTCGCCGACACCGAGGACCGCGAGCTGGTCGCCGCCGCCTGAGCGTACGCTGGCGGGCATGCTCCTGGGCGTCGACGTCGGCGGCACCTTCACCGACGCCGTCCTGGTCGGCGATGACAGCGTCCTGCACAGCGCCAAGGTTCCCTCCACGCCCGCTGACCAGTCGATCGCGGTGCTCGCTGCGGTGGCGCTGGTGCTCTCGCGCGCCGGCGCGCGCGCGCAAGGGGTGACGCGCTTTGCCCACGGCATGACCGTCGCCACCAACGCCCTGCTCGAGGGCAACACCGCGCGCACCGCGCTGATCGCCACCGCCGGCTTCACCGACGTCATCGAGCTGGGCCGCCAGGCTCGCGCGCACCTGTACAGGCTCTGCCAGGCCGCGCCCGCACCCCTCGTGCCCGCGTCGCTGCGCTTCGCCGCCTCCGAGCGGATGGGACCCTACGGCGTGCTGCAGGCACTCGCCGTAGACGCCGCGCGCGCGCTCGTGCAGGAGATCGCAGACGCCCAGCCGCAGGCCGTCGCCGTCTCGTTGCTGCACTCCTACGTCGACCCCGCCCACGAGCGCCTGCTCGCACAGCTGCTCTCAGAGCTCGCGCCCGACGCGCACGTCTCGCTCTCCAGCGAGCTTGTCGGCACCTTCCGTGAGTACGAGCGCACCGCTACCACCGTGCTCGACGCCGCCCTGTCGCCGCTGCTGGCCGAGTATTTGCGCCGCCTAGCCGATGGCGCGCACGCGGTCGGGCTGTGCCAGCCACAGGTCATGCAGTCCTCCGGCGGGCTCACAGAGATCGCCCACGCGGGCGCCCATGCCGCGCTCACCGTGCTCTCCGGCCCCGCCGGCGGCGCCGGCGGAGCGCTGCTGCTCGCCGGCCTGACCCACGAGCCGGACGTCCTGTGCCTGGACATGGGCGGGACCTCCTGTGACGTCTGCCTGATCTGCGACGCGCAGGTATCAGAGACCGCCGATCGCCTGATCGCCGGGCGACCACTCGCGCTGCCCGCGCTCGACATCCACACCGTCGGCGCCGGTGGCGGCTCGATCGCCTGGCGCGACCCCGGCGGCGCCCTGCGGGTGGGCCCCGCCTCCGCCGGCGCCGAGCCCGGGCCCGCCTGCTACGGACGTGGCGGGCTTGCGCCGACCGTCACCGACGCCAACCTGCTGCTCGGGCGTCTGATCGCCGACGCGCCGCTCGCCGGCGGGGTCGTGCTCGACCGCCACGCGGCCGAGCAAGCCGTGTCGCAGCTGGCCGACGAGCTCGGCCTCGACGTGATCGCGTGCGCCGAAGGGATCGTCCGCGTGGCCGAGGCTGAGATGCTCGGCGCGCTGCGCGTGATGACCGTCCAGCGGGGCATCGACCCGCGCCGCTTCGCACTGATGGCCTTCGGCGGCGCCGGACCGCTGCACGCCGCCGCGCTGGCCGGCGAGTTGGGCATCTCGCGCGTCATCTGCCCCGCCGCATGCGGCGTGCTGTGCGCGCTGGGCCTCGCCGCCGCCGCTCCGCGCCGCGACGTCTCGCGCACGCTCATGCTCGATGCCCTCACCCTGTCGGGCGAGCGTCTGGACTCAGAGCGCGCCCTCCTGATCGCCCAGGCCAGCGCCGCCCTGGCGCTCACACCCGTGCGCGTGCGCGTGCGCCATGAGCTGCGCTACCGCGGCCAGTCCTTCGAGCTGGCAGTCGATGAGGAGCTGGGCCCGCGCGACGGGCTCTCGCCCATGCAGCTCTACGACGCCTTCGCCCGCGCGCACGAGCAGCGCTACGGCTACCGTGACGAGTCCGCCCAGATCGAGCTCGTCACCATGCGCGTGTCTGTCTGGGGCACCGCGCCCTCGCTGCAACCGCGCGCAGCGCACGCCACGCCCACCGCCACCGAGGTCCGATCGATCGTGTTCGCCGGCGAGGCCGTCGCCGCCACCGTCCATCGCGGCGAGCCGCCGCCTGACAGTGTCCTGCCCGGGCCCGCTGCCGTCGCGCTGCCCGACGCCACCGTGCTGATCCCGCCCCGCTGGTCAGCGACCGTCGACGAGTACGGCACCATCCATCTCCTGCGCCAACAGCAGGACAACTGACCGATGCGCGATCCAGACCAGCCACAACCGCCGCCCGCCGACCCGATCGAGCTGCAGGTCATCGCCGGCGCGCTGCGCGCGGCCTGCCAGGAGATGGGCGTCGTGCTCATCCGCTCCGCGCACTCGTCCAACATCAAGGAGCGTCGTGACGCGTCCACCGCGCTGTTCGACGCCGACGGCCAGATGGTCATGCAGGCCGAGCACATCCCCGTGCACCTCGGCGCCATGCCCGCCGCCGTCGCCGCCGTGCTCGACCGTGAGCACGCCCCGGGCGTCTCATGGATCCTCAACGACCCGTTCGCCGGCGGCACCCACCTGCCCGACATCACCGTCATCACGCCCGTCTTCGAGCCTGGGGAGCGCCTGCTCGGCTTCGCCGCCAGCCGCGCCCACCACGCCGACGTGGGCGCCCGCCTGCCCGGCTCGATGCCCGCCGACAGCCGCTCGCTGGCCGAAGAGGGGGTCGTGATCTCGCCGCGGGCGCTCGACGAGGCCGCCATCGAAGAGATCGTCAACTGTATGCGCCAGCCGGCCGAGCGCCGCGCCGACCTGCGCGCCCAGCTCGCCGCTAACCGCGTAGGCGTGCAGCGGATGGCGCAGCTGGCCCAGCGCCTGGCACAGGAAGGGGCCTGGTCGTTGCGCCAGGCCACCGACGCCGTGCTCGACTACTCCGAGCGGCGCACGCGCGCCTGCCTGGCATCGCTGCCCGACGGGGTCAGACAGGCCCAAGACGTGCTCGAGGCACCCGAGGGCGACCTGATGCTGTGTCTGCGCGCGGTCGTCGACGGCGAGCGCCTCACGCTCGACTTCGCTGGCAGCGCGCCCCAGCACGAGGGCAACCTCAACTGCCCGCTCGCGGTCACCCGTTCTGCATGCCTGTTTGCGGTGCGCGTGCTGACCGATCCTGACATCCCTTCATCGGCCGGCGCCTACCGGCCGATCGAGGTGCGCGCTCCCGCTGGAAGCGTTCTCAACGCGCGTCCCGGCGCGGCCGTGGCCGCGGGCAACGTCGAGACCTCCTCGCGCGTCGCCGACCTGGTGCTCAGCGCCTTCGGCCGCGCCCAGGGGCAGGGCACGATGAACAACCTCACGCTCGGCAACGACCGCTTCTCCTACTACGAGACGCTCGGTGGCGGCCAGGGCGCCTGCCCCGACGCGGATGGTCCGAGCTGTGTGCATGTCGCCATGAGCAACACGCTCAACACCCCAATCGAGGCGCTCGAGCGCGAATTCCCGCTGCGGGTAATCGAGTATGCGCTGCGCCGCGGTTCGGGTGGGCAGGGACGCCACCGCGGCGGCGACGGCGTCGTGCGCGAGCTGCAGGCGCTCGCCGACATGACCTTCTCGCTGATCGCCGAGCGCCGCCGCCACTCACCGCGCGGCGCCCACGGCGGCGGTGACGGCGCCCGTGGACGCGACCTGCTCGACGGGGGCGCCCTGCCCGGCAAGGCCACCGGGACGCTGCGAGCTGGCCAGCGGCTGCGCATCGAAACGCCCGGTGGGGGAGGATTCGGGGCCGACGAGTAACGGCCTAACAAAGGAACGATGGAGATGTCCTCTGAGCAGAGCGCACCCGCAAGAATCGGCTTTCTCGGCCTGGGCATCATGGGCTCGCGCATGGCCGCCAACGTGGCCCGTGCCGGCTTTCCCCTGACCGTCTGGACGCACACCCCCGAAAAGGCCGAGCGCTGGGCCTCCGAGCAGCGCGCGGGCGCCGGCGGGCAACCCGGCGCTGGCGTCGACGTGGCCGCCACGCCCGCCGAGGTGGCCGCGCGCTGCGACGTGGTGGTCAGCATGGTCGTCGACGGCGAGCAGGTCGCCTCGGTGCTACTCGGCGAGCACGGCGCCGCCGAGGCCGCCCGTCCGGGCCTGCTGTGCGTGGACATGTCCACGATCGGTCCGCTGCACGCTCGCCGGATCGGCGACGCCCTGGCGCAACGCGAGGTGCAGATGCTCGACGCCCCCGTAACGGGATCCTCCCCACGCGCGCAGGACGGAACGCTTACGATCATGGTCGGCGGCGACGCCGCCGCCTACCAGCGGGTGCACCCGCTGCTGGAGACGATGGGCCAGCTGATCGTCCACGTCGGCGAGCTCGGCCAGGGCCAGATGCTCAAGCTGATCAACAACGCAGTGGGCGCCGCCAACGCCGCGACCGTCGCCGAGGCGCTGCTGCTCGCCCACGCCACCAGCATCGATCTCGACGCGTTCGCCAAGGTCCTCGCCAGCGGCTCGGGCGCCTCGACGCAGCTGGAGCTCAAGTCCGCTCCCATGCGCGAGCACGACTACACGCCCCTGTTCAAGACCGAGCACATGCTCAAGGACGTACGCCTGTGCCTGGAGGAGGCGCAGACCGCCGGCGTTCCCTTTCCCGCTGCCGCCCACGCGCGCGACCTGCTCACGGCCACGATGGGACGCGGCTACGCCCAGCAGGACTACGCCGCCATCATCGAGGCCGCCGAGGGGCTCGCCGGACGACGGCTGTAGGGTCAGAGACAGTTCCCGACAGCGTCCGGAGTCGATAAACCACGCGATTTGCAGGGGATTTGGGATTTTCGCTGAGGTTTCGTATGGTTAACCGCGCCGCGACGCCCAAATCGGGACAAGCGCGGGTTGTTTTCAGACGTCTCTCTCTCACCGAGGTTCGCCTTCTCTTATGCCAATTGCTTTCAAGGAATGGGCTGTCACCGTCCGCGCCCTCGCCGAAGGCGAGCAGCTGATCACCCTTCGGCGCGGTGGTCTTCAGCAGCCCAGCAAGCCCGTGCGACTGGCCCACGAGCGCTTCTTCCTGTACCCGACGTTCGATCACCAGCCGGGCGATCTCGTGCGCGAGTCCCACCAGCCCGAGCTGCGCCGCGCGCTCGAGGAGGGCGTCTGGAGCGACGGCGAGCCACCGCTACACACCTTCGTGTCCGGCGCCCCTTTGCAGCAGCCCGACCGCGTTCGCATCCGCGCCTGGGCTGAAGTGACCGACCACTTCACCGTCCACGACCCGCGCTGCGTGGACGCCCTGTCGCCGTTCTACGTGTGGACGCCCGACTACGCCGAGAAGCGCCTTGGCTGGCGCGGGCGCCAGCCCCTGCACGTGCTGCTCCTGCGCACCTATCGCATCCCCAGGCCGGTCACCGTCAAGGTCAAGGACGACTACAACGGCGCGCACGCCTGGGTGGAGCTGGCGCGCGAACTACCATTCGAGGGCACCCCGGTGCTGTCAGACGCCGAGTTCGAGCGCGCCTCCGAGGAGATCCGCGGGATCACCGCCGCAGCATCCCCGGAGGGGGAGGCCGCCTCCCAAGCCGTCCTGGTCTAGCCCGGCTTCTCGTAGGCAAGCGCTTCGCGCGCTGCCTGCGCTGCGGACTCGGGGACCATCACCTCGCGCGCACCGATCATCGGCGAGTATCCGCCAATCGAGTTGCGCAGCAGGCAAGGGATCCCCTCCTCCAGCAGCAGGTTGGCGATGAACTCCGCCTGTGGCTGGCTCTCCACAAGCGCGACCTGCACGAGCTCGCCTTCGGTGTACTGCGGCTTGACCTTGCGCAGCTTGCGCTGGCGCTCGCTGGCGTGATGCTCGGCGCCGCGCTCATGCACGAGCGGCATCCCGCACGCCTCGCAGAAGCGCTCGTCGCAAGAGTGCTCGCGCGCGCAGCTCGGACAGACCAGGTGCTCGGCGCCCATCAGCTCACCCGCAGCGGGACCTCCCTGATCGCGCCATCCTCGATCAGGTAGGAGCGCACATCGGGCTGCTCGCCCGCGGCCAGCCCGACGATGACCCACTCCACGCCCGGCCAGTTGGCTGCGAAATTCACGTCCGTCTGGGACGGATAGGCGCGGCTGCGCACATGCGAGTGATAGATCGCGCCGATCCTCCAGCCGCGCTCGTCGATCGCGTCGTACAGCGCCAGCAGCTCGGCCGGCTCGATCTCGAACTTCATCGGGCTGGCGTGCTTGTTGGCCGCGCGGTACACCTGCACTGCGCTTGCATCCTCCGGCCCGGCGCCGTCGTCGCCGTCCACGGCCACCACCCCGCAGATCTCGTTGGCAGGATCCTCGAGCACGTGGGCCACCAGCTCGTCCAGCAGCTGTGTGGAGATCTTCACCTCGGGTCTGCGCGGACGGCCGCGCTGGCTCGGACGGCCGCGATCGCTACCACCAGACGGTCGACTCCAGGTTCTCGACCTCGTCCACCGGCAGCGTGTAGATGCCGCTGGACAGGTACTTCCAGCCATCGTCGGCCACTACGAAGACGACATTGCCCTCGTCCAGCTCGCCTGCGATGCGCACGGCAATGCTCGCGATCGCGCCGCTGGAGACGCCCGCGAACAGTCCCTCCTCGTCGAGCAGCCTGCGCGTCCAGACGATCGCGTCGCGGTTGGTCACAAAGATCTTGCGGTCCAGCAGCGAGATGTCGATGATCGGGGGGATGAAGCCGTCGTCTAGCGAGCGCAGGCCCTGGACCGGCTCGCCCTGCATCGGCTCGGCCGCCACGATCTTGACCGCGTCGCCGAATGTCTCCTTCAGGCGCCTGCCGTTGCCCATCAGCGTCCCGCCGGTGCCCAGCCCAGCCACGAACGCGGCGACCTCGTCGAGCTCTTCCAGGATCTCCAGCGCGGTGCCGTTGTAGTGGGCGTTGGGGTTGGCCTGGTTGCCGTACTGGTAGGGCATGTAATAGGACGAGTCCTCTGCGGCCATCTCCAGCGCCATGGCCACCGCGCCGTTGGATCCCTGATCGCCGGGCGAGTAGACGATCTCCGCGCCATACATGCGCAGCAGCTGGGTGCGCTCGGGCGTGACGTTCTCGGGCATGACCACCTTCAGCTCATAGCCCTTGCGTTTGCACACCAGCGCCAGCGAGATGCCAGTGTTGCCCGACGTCGGTTCGAGGATCTTCTGGCCGGCTCCGATCGCGCCCTTCTCCTCGGCGTCCTCGATCAGCGCGCGCGCCACCCTGTCCTTGACCGAGCCGGTCGGGTTGCGCGACTCCAGCTTGGCCCAGATGCGCACTCCCGGCTTGGGCGACAGGCGCGGCAGCTCGACCAGCGGCGTGTGGCCGATCGACTGCACGATGTCGCCGTAGCGGCCTGCGCAGGGCCTGTTGCCGAGCCTCTCCGTCGCCATTACTTCACGGAATATAGCGAGGCTCGGGAGCGCTATCGAGAAGCCGGACTGGCTGCTCAGCCAATGGATGACTAAGATCCAAGAGCTATGGCCCCATCAAGCGACGACTTCGACTTCGACTGGCTGGTCGTCGGCTCGGGCTTCGGCGGCAGTGTCTCGGCGCTGCGCCTGTCTCAGAAGGGCTACTCGGTGGGCGTGCTGGAGTGCGGACGGCGCTTCGCCGACCACGAGTTCCCGCGAGCCACCGCGGACCTCAAGCGCTACTTCTGGAACCCGCGTCTGGGCATGAAGGGCATCTTCCGGCTGACCACCTTCAAGGACGTGTCGGTCGTGTCCGGCTGCGGTGTTGGCGGCGGCAGCCTCGGCTACGCCAACACGCTGTACGTCCCGCCCAAGGCGTTCTTCGAGGATCCCCAGTGGGCGGACATGACCGACTGGGAGAGCTCGCTGGCGCCCCACTACACCGAGGCCCAGCGCATGCTGGGCGTGGTCGAAAACCCTTACGAGGACCCCGCCGATCAACTGCTGCGCGAGCTCGGCGAGGAGCTCGGCGTCGGCGACACCTACAAACGCACGCCCGTTGGCGTCTTCTTCGGCGACGAGGGCGACGCGGGCAAGACCGTGCCCGACCCCTTCTTCGACGGCGAGGGACCCGCGCGCACCGGCTGCCGGCTGTGTGGACGCTGCATGGTCGGCTGCCCACACGGCGCCAAGAACACGCTGGTCAAGAACTACCTGTATCTCGCCGAGAAGCTGGGCGCGCGCGTCATGCCCGAACGCACCGTCCTGGACATCCGCCCGCTCGGCTCCACGGACGGCAGCGAGGGCTATGAGATCGAAAGCGTCCGCTCGGGCGCCTGGCTGCGCAAGGACCGCCGAGTCCAGCGCGCACGCGGCGTGGTCGTGTCGGCCGGGCCGTTGGGCACGAACAAGCTGCTGCAGCGGTGCCGCGTCAAAGGCTCGCTGCCGCGTGTCTCGCCGCGCCTTGGCGAGCTCGTGCGCACGAACTCGGAGTCGATCCTCGCGGTGACCGTGCCTGAGGACTACCCCGACGACCTGATCAAACGAGTGGCGATCACGTCCTCGATCTACCCCGACCCGCACACGCACATCGAGACGGTCACCTACGGCGACGACGGCGACTCGATGCACCGGCTGAACACCGTGCTGGTAGGCCGCGGCACGCGCGTGACACGCCCCCTGAAGCTGCTCGCACAGACGCTGATGCACCCCAAGCGCGTCGCCAAGGTGCTGTTCCCCAAGCACTGGTCGCGGCGCACGATCATCATCCTGGTCATGCAGACGCTCGACAACGCGATCGCGCTGCGCCCGCGCAAAGGCCCGTTTGGCTCCTTCTGGCTGCAGACCGAGCAGGACCCGCAGCGCCCGATCCCCACCTTCATCCCCGTCGCCAACCAGGCGGCCGAATGGTTTGCCAAGCGCACCGGCGGGATCGCCCAGAGCTCGCTCACCGAGGCGCTGTTCAACATCCCCACCACCGCGCATATCCTCGGCGGCGCCGTGATCGCGCCCGACCCCCAGCGTGGCGTGGTGGACGCCCAACAGCGCGTGTTCGGCTATGAGAACCTGCTCGTCTGCGACGGCTCGGCGATCCCCGCCAATGTAGGCGTGAATCCCTCGCTGACGATCACCGCGCTGGCCGAGCACGCGATGAGCCACATCGCGGCGGCGAACCATGACGGCATGGCCGACGAGCCGGCGCAGCGCGTCGCGGCTGCCTGAGAGCCGCCGGCGACCGATCAGCTGAGACCAATCATGCTCGCAGCGCGTGCTCGGATCCCATCGGCGATCACATTGGCGATCTCGCTGTCGTGCGGCGAGGAGCCAGCCAACCTGTCGGTCTCCTCGAGCACACGCTCGACCAGCGCACTGGTCTGCCTGGTGGCAAAGCGGGAGCTGTAGCTCGTTTCCTGACCGAGGCTGCTCCACGTCTGGCCACTCACCTCCTCGATCTGGCGAGCCCCGTCAAGGCTCATGGCAAGCCGTCTTGTGAGCTCGGGATAGACGGTCGTGCTGACCAGGTCATACAGCGGCGCGAGCGTGGGAATCCCGGCGTCGTATAGCAACGAGAAGTTCTTGGCGTGCGCATCGCAGTTGCCGATCAGCCAGTTGAACACCAGCGTGCGCCACAGCGTGGGAAGATCCTGGGCGGGCCTGGCGGAGCATCTGCGCAGCAGGGACACCACCTCGACGACTGTGGGGCCGCCGTCGGCCTGGTACTTGCGCTCGGGCTGGCGGCCAAGCGCCTGACAGAAGTCCTCCTGGTGCAGGCGGCGGATGGGGTCTGCCGTGAGATCGCGGTCGTAACGCTCGACCAGCAGGTAGGGCAGCCCGCTCGAGCTTCGCTGCTTGCGAACCGGCGCGGCCGGCAGGCCGACGGCGTGCGCGAGACCCATGCAGAACGCCTCGTTGTCGACCAGGCCCGGGAAGCGCCCAGGCTCGGGCTTGAGAATGTGCGTTGTCGCGGCAGCCGTATTAAGAGGCAGGAAGAACTCGTCTTTTTCGAGGATCGCCGGCAGCTTGGGCTGGGCGCCGGCGAGCGACAGCCTGGTCCCCTCCGCCGGGTCGGCGGCCAGCGGCCGCTGGGGCAGTTCGCGCAGCAGAGCGTCGAGCAGGTCGGCGTCGAGCGCGCGCACGCTGGGCTCGCGAGGCAGATCCTGGTCGGGCTCGACGATCGTGATCGCGCCAGCACAGTCTCCGCCGAGCGCCTCCAACAGCGCGTAGTCGTTGCCGACAGAAACCCCCAGGTTGCGCGCAATCGTTTCGCGCGCCTCGCCTTCGATCAACAGACCGGCGAACACGGCGCGGCAGAGCTCGTGCGGATGAGCGGCCGCCTGAACGGGCAGTGCTTGGGAGACCGCGGGACCTGCGTAGTCCGCTTCATAGCGGAATTGCAGATTGCCGTTGTCCTTGCGAATCAGCCGTCCGGCGACCTTGCCGCAGAGGTGGACAACCAACTCGCTCATCGGCTAGCCACGCGGGCGCAACTCGATGTCCATGCCCAGCGCCTGGACGAGTCTCAACAGGAGGTCGAAGCGCGGCGCACCCCGGCCTCGCTCGAGCTTGCTCACGAACGCTCTGTGGACCCCGATGATGTCTGCAAGCTGCTCCTGAGTGAGGCCCAGCTCTCGGCGGCGCTCGCGCACCGTCTGAGTCAACTCATCTGCGGTTCTGATGATCATTTGCGGTCGATCGGCGACATTACCCCCAGGATCGGACTGAATGTCATCGATTGACGACAAAGACGACAAGGGAGTGCAAATGTCGTCGTTTTATGGCATCCATGCTACAGCGGCGCGACCGCGCGGCCATCGATCAAAGCAAGCTTCGACCTCGGGCCACGAGCGCGGGGGCACTGACGAGCGCGCCGCTGCTCAGGCGTAGGCGCACGGAGCCGGAGATCGACACGAGGGCGTTGAGCACGCCGTCGCGACCTGCGCGCAGGCGGGCGATGGTCTGCCACGAGCCGCCACGCACCTGCTTTTGCAGCAGCGCCGCCTGTCCGCGACCCATCAGCAGCGCCCACACGCGCACGTGCCCGCGGTCCACCCGCAGGGGGTCGAATGGGAGTGCAAAGCCGCGCAGGAACGGCTTCGGCCGCGCACTCGCGAAGTCGCCGCCGGGACCCGGGCTGTAGAGGCCAGCAGGACGCGACACGGCCGCCAGACCTCCGGTGGGGGTGGCGAGCAGCAGATCGGGATACGGATCGACCAGGAACTGCCAGTCCACGAGGCCGACGCCGGCAACCCACAGGCGATGCAGTGCGCGCGAGACCCATTGCGCCTGCAGAGCGGCGGGAACGCCGTGAGCGACCGGTGGATCGCTTTCCCAGTTGAGCTCGGTCACCCACACCGGCTTGTGTGCGCGCGGGAGCGCCGTGCCGGCGCGCCGTGCCCGTGCCAGCAACGACGTGATCTTGGTGATATCTGAGATCGCCACTTCCTCGGAGGACCCCGCCGGCTGATCGGGCCCTGCGAAGGACAGCGGGTGAAACGCCAGCACGTCGAAGTGCGCCGGATCTGGACATGCCGCCCGCACGTCGCCTCCCAGGCACAGCATTTCCTGCAGAAACCGCACAGGGGTCATGCGCCCGACGCCGGCCGCGTCGCCGTTGGGAGCGATTCCCGCGGTGACCACCACGTCGCTCGGCTCCACCGCCTTGACGGCGAAGTAGAAGGCATTGAGCAGCTGCCGGTAGGCCAGCGGCGAGAACGCGTTCCAACGCCCGTCCTGGACGATCCACTGGGGCTCCAGATAGCGCGCCAGGTTGGGCTCGTTCCACGCTTGCAGGAGGCGAACGCGCGGCAGCATGCTTCCGGGACTGGACGGATCGGGGAAGGAGCCGCTGTAGCGACGTGCGACGGCGGCCGCGAATTCCCCGAAAGCGACCGGGTTGGGAGCCCAGCTTCCGGGATAGGCGTACGGCCAGCGATGGGGCGCTTCGGCAAAGGCCGGGGCGCGGGAGACCACCAGCAGGGGCGTCAGGCCAGCAGCCACCGTATCGCGCACCGCGGCGTCGATCGCCTGGAAATCGTAGGCCGGACTCGCCGGGTCGGTGGCATTGAAGCCGGCGGGCGGGTTGGGGCTCACCGTGTAGCGCCATTCGACAGGGATGCGCACCACGCTCGACCCCATCGCGTGAATGCGCCTCAGCGCCAGCGAACGGGTTTGCGCGTTGTTGCTGAGCAGAAGCTTGCTGTCTGATATTCCCCGCGCGAGCCCCTCGCGCGGGAATGGTCCATACAGCAGCGCATGGTCCTGGAAGCGCACCAGCCGCGGGTTAGTGGGTGGCGGTGGGATGCCCAGCGCGGGCTGCACGCCAAATGACCTGGGCGGGCCTTCCTCACCTGTGCGGGAGGGAACCGGGAGCACCGGCGGCGGCTGAAGCCACGTGACCGCGCTGAGCGCGACGCCGAGCACCTGTGTGGAGATCAACGCGCGTCTAAGGGCCCGCGTCACAATGGATTGGTCGTGGGCCTAACGATGGAGTGAAACCGAATGACTGGCCAGGTTCAGCACCTGGCCGCCGGCAGTGCGCAGGGTCGTGATGAGCACGACCTTCGCGCTGTGCGCGTTCCTGAGCCTGTGGCGTCCGCTCTTGGTGAGCGCGAGATGAACGGTCACGTCAGTAGCACCTGCTGCCTTCGTCACACCGCGCGCGAGCAGCAGCGCGGGCCGTGGCTTGTGGCGCCTGCCCCTGGCGGAGGCCGCATGCGCCGGCAGCACGCCGCCCAGCAGGTAGAGATCCTGAGTGACCGTGCCAGCCTGGTTGATCGCCACCTGATCGGCCCAGCCGTGCTTCAGCAGCTTGTGGATCGTGGTGTGGATGAGCTTGACGAGCGAGCCCTGCAGGGCCGGCGGGAGGATCGGCGCAGGCGGGGGCGGAGGCGGCGGGGGCGGGGCCGGACACCCCCCTACAGGACGCACGGTTTCGCTGGAGTACTCGAAGGTCCCGCCGCCGATCGTGGTCTTGGCGGTCTCGCTCGCGAAGACCGTCTGTCCGCTGGACAGCGCGGAGAGGAAGTTGCCCGAGTAGGAGGACCCGGACAACGTTGTCACCTGCGCTTTCCCGAATTCCTTCCGTTGAGAATCGCCATAGCGATTGCGAAACTCTGTGAAGTACCCACCTTCGACTTCCTCGCCTTCAGAGCGCTGACCGGAGAAGTTGGTCGAGCCGGAGCACACCGTCGAGTCGATCGACGGCCGCCCGTCATACACGACCGATCCGATCGTCGTGCCTGCGGGGGATTCGAGGGTGACCGTATCCCCAGAGGCGGGCACCTTGGACATCCACGCGCCGCCTTCACCCGAGGCCTTTGCTACTTCCGTGCCGCTGTGGATGATTTTGATGACGACTTCATCGCTTCTGCTGGGAGCGCTTGCGCTGGTAACTTCGATCGGGAATTCCGGCAGGGTGGTCTCGCCCTCGACGATCGAGAGTTCGTAGTGTGGGGACGAGTTCGCCAAGGCCGGCTGGGCGAAGGCCGCGACCGCGAGAAGCGTCGCGAGCGAGCAGGAGAGAGCCGTGCCAACGCGACCGCCGGCGGCTCTGTGGACAGGCAGGCAGAGACTGCTCGTTCTCATGGACCGCAACCCATTCGTCCGGTGGCTCAAAGACTTTGAGGCTCAAGCGTCGAACCTGGACGCGAAGCCTAGCCAGGCGTGCGGCGGAAACAGCGCGACTGAGGACGCCGCATCGCATACCGACTAGACGGTCGATGAGCAAGCGAGGCAAGGACGCAGGAAGCGTGGCGTGCTGTGCACGCGAGCGACCGAGGACGCCGACCGATCGAAGATCGGCCAGCGCCGCTCAGCGGCCGTCTAGTAGCCGCCGGCCATGGCCGGGAGGATGACCAATGTGTCGCCGTCGCGCACAGCGGTGTCCAGCCCGTCGAGCACACGCACGTCCTCGTCATTGAGGTACACGTTGACGTAGCGGTTGAGCTGCCCGTCGGGCGAGAACAGCTGCTCCTGCGTGGCGGGATGGTTGGAAGCGAGGTCGCGCAGCACCGCGCCGACGTCCTCGCCGGAGGCGTCCACCTGCTTCTCGCCGCCCACGGACGCGCGCAGCACCGGAGGAATCTTGATCGTGGCCATCGCGGAGTCGGAGACTAGCCGGCTGCGGCGCAGAACGCCTCGTAGTCAGGGAACACGCCGAGCTCCTCGTCGGCGATCTCGTCGGGGTCGCGCGAGCAGATCGGGCAGTCGGGGTCGCGGTGGACTTTGACCTCGGTGAGCGTGGCTGCGAGCGCGTCGTACAGCAGCAGGCGCCCGATGGCGGGCTCGCCGATGCCGAGGATCAGCTTGACGACCTCGGTGGCCTGCAGCAGGCCCATCGTGCCGGGCAGCACGCCGAGCACACCGTTGGCGCCGCAGGAGGGCGCAAGCTCGGCGGGCGGCGGCTCGCGGAACAGGCAGCGGTAGCAGGGGCCGTCGTAGGGCTTGAACACCGACAGCTGGCCGTCGAAGCCGAGGATGGAGGCGGACACGACGGGGATCCTCAGGCGCACGCTGGCGTCGTTGAGCAGGTAGCGCGTGGGGAAGTTGTCGACGCCGTCGACGACCACGTCGTAGCCCTCGATGATCTCCACGATGTTGGACGCGTCGACACGGGTCTTGTACTTGACGACGTTGACGTCGGGGTTGAGCGCGTGGATGGACTCCTCGGCGGAGTCGACCTTGGGGATGCCGACGCGCTGGGTGGAGTGGATCACCTGGCGTTGCAGGTTTGACAGGTCGACATCGTCGTCGTCGACAATGCCAAGCGTGCCGACACCGGCGGCGGCGAGGTACAGCGCGGTGGGCGAGCCCAGGCCGCCAGCGCCGAGCAGCAGCACCTTGGCGTCGAGCAGCTTCTGCTGGCCGTCGGCGCCGATCTCGGGGATGAGCAGGTGGCGCGAGTAGCGCTCGCGCTGCTCGGCGCTGAGCGCGCGCGGGATCTCGACCTCATAGCCGCGGTCCTTCCACAGCGTGATGCCACCGGTCATCGAGCGCACGCGCTCGTAGCCGAGGTCCTCCTGCAGCGTGCGCGCGGCGTAGGCGGAGCGGTTTCCCGACTGGCAGTAGAGGATCAGCTCGGCCGTGCGGTCGGGCGCGGCGCTGTCGATGCGCGCCTCCAGGTGCCCACGCGGAATGCTCTTGGCACCGGGCAGGTGGCCGGTGGCGAACTCTTCGCTGCCGCGCACGTCGACGATCGTGACGCCCTCGCCGATCAGCTCGTTGACCTCGGCGGGGTCGACCTCTTGGATCTGGCTCTTCACTAGGCGGAGCAGCTCCGCACCGGAGGTACTCATCTTGAAAACTCCTAAACCAGGGTCGGGATTCAGGGACTTCAAAAAGTGTAGCGACTATGGGGCGCGCTTTGAAGGGCGGCTTGCGCCCTATCGCCCTGGGCCCAGCTGCGCCTGCGCGGAGGAGAGGACGGTCTCAGGAGACCAGCAGATACGTATGCCCGACCGCGCTGGGGCTGGCGGTGCGCGAGCCTTCGTAGTTGGCCTTGGCGCGCCACAGCCCGACAGCGGGCGGCGTGAAGGGGATGCTGGCGAGGCCGCCGTTGGCGAACGCGTGCGCCTCGGCGAAGAACTGCCAGCCGAAGACGGGGTCGAAGCGTTCGATCTCGACGCTGACAGGCCCGGACACGGCGGGTGAGACCTTGACGTCGATGCCGAGCGCTTGGCCGGCGGCGGCCTTGGCACTGGTGAAGGAGATGCTCGTGGAGGTGATCGTGCGCGACTCGCGCTCGAGCGTGAAGGCGCCGGAGGTGTCGTTGTGCTCGGCGACGACTGCATAGTAGACGCCGGGCTTCAGCTGCTGCGTGAGCGTCTGCGAGCCGCTGCCGCCGCACTGGCATTCGATCTGTTCGCCGCCCAGGCTACGCAGCTCCAGCTTGAATTCGGCGGACGCCGGCGCGATCAGCTTGAGCGTGAGGTTGGAGTGGCTGGTGACTTCCATGCGGTACAGGCGCAGCACCTGCACGCCGTGCCCATCCAGGTAGCCATGCGCGTGGACGTAGTTGGCGAGCGGGAGCCCGGGCGCCGTCTCGGCGGCGTCTGCCGGCGCGACCTGCAGGTGGAAGCGCTGCACACCCCGGTGCGAGTGCGAGGGGGTGATGTCGAAGCTGTAGCGACCGCCTTCGCGAGACCCCGGCGTGAACAGTCGATAGCCGCCGCATTCGATGTGCAGCAGGCCGCCGTGCGCTTCTTCTCCTTCTTCTTCGCCGCCGAAGGAGCTCGTGCCGGGCGCGAACAGCGCGCCGCTGACGCACGCATGCTTGGTCTCGTTGGCGAGGTTGATCAGGTAGCTGACGCCCGTGTGCATCGTGAAGGAGTACGCCGCATTGATGTTCTGGATGCGGTCGACCTGACCGGAGACGCCGCCGGAAGGCAACGGCGCGCCCGGCGGTCGGATGGCGGGGGTCGGCAGGAAGACTTCGAGCGTGAACGGCGCCAGCTGCGAGCCGGCGATGGCAGCCACCCTGATGTCGTACAGGCCGTTCTTGGAAGCGACGAACGAGAGGGACGCCTTGCCGTGCGATTCGGTCTTCTGGCAGCCGACGGAGCTCAGCTGCGAGCGCACGGCGTGAAAGACGTCGATGGTGGCGTCGAGCGCGCCGGACGCCTGGAGGTCGAACCCCACGCGCTGTGCCTTGGGCAGGCGCAGGCTGTACCACACGGAGTTGGCCGTGGCGCCGCCGCACTGCGATTCGTGTTCGCCCGCTTCCACAGTGGCGCCGACGGTGGTCCCGTTGAGCGACGCGGGCAGGGTTCTCACGGGCTGGGCGTTGGCAAGCGCGTCGTTGGGTGGCGCGGGGATGCGAACAGGCTGACCGGAGGAGGATTCGCTGTTGGCGCTTTCGCCCGCTGCGCCCGCGGCAAGCACCATGGCGGCGCACAGCGCCAGCGCAAGCCCAGCTCCAATCGCGCGTGCTCGCTTTACCCTGACCGGCATGCGCCGCCGCCTGCCCCTCCTGCTCGCGCTGGCCACGGCCCTCGTGGTGGCGCTGACAATCGCGCTGATCGCTGGGCGACCTTCGAGCGAACGCTCATCGTCGCCATCATCTCAGACGCCAACGCATGCGGCTGTCACGTCGGGCTTCGACGGCGCGCCGCTGCCGGGCGACGCCCAGGCGCCGGGCTTCACCCTCACCGACCAGTACGGCCACCAGGTGTCGCTGGCCGACTACCGCGGCCGCGTGGTGGTGTTGACATTCCTGTATTCGCGCTGCGGGGCGACCTGCATCCTGATCGCCCAGCAGATCCGCGGGGCGCTCGAAGAACTGCCCAAGCGCCCGGCGGTGCTGATCGTCAGCGCAGACCCGGCGACGGACACATATGCGAGCGTGGCGCGCTTCCTTGAAGAAGTGTCGCTGAGCGGGCGGGTGCAGTACCTGACGGGGTCGCTTGCACAGCTGCGCAAGGTGTGGCGCGCATACAGCGTGACACCGGCGAGCGCCAGCAGGGCGACGTTCGACCGCTTCGCGTCGATCCTGCTGCTGGACGCGCGCGGGCGCGAGCGGGTCCTGTTCCAGTCGGAAGTGCTGACGCCGGAAGCGCTCAGTCACGACATCAGCAGGCTGCAGGGGGGCTGATGTCGTCGGGCGCCAGGTAGCAGCGTTCGTGCATCGTCATTGCGCCCTGCGGGAGGGCCCCGTCGGCCGCTCGCGACGTCCTTCTGGCGGGCTGATCGGCGCACAGCACGATCACGGGCTCATAGACGCCGAGCACATCGCCGCACACGACGCACAGCGGGCCCGGGCGCCTGCCGGTTGCAGACATCCGCTGATCATGTCTCTGAGCGGACTTGTGCACATCGCGTGAGACCCACAACCCCGCTCCGTAGTCCGCCCGCAGCCGTGGCGGTCATCCGACGGTTGGGGGCGCGAGCGCATCCGACGGTCGGGAGCACGAGCGCGGGGTTGATACCCTAGCGCGCAGGTAGGAAATCAAGACGATGATGTTCTCGACCAAGACCGAGTATGGGGTGCGCGTGATGGTGGAGCTCGCCAGACGGGGCACCCCACCCGTGCCGATCCCGCTGGCGGAGATAGCGTCCAAGGACGGCCTGCCGCTGGCCTATCTGGAGCACCTGGTGGCGCGCCTGCGCAAGGCTGGGCTAGTGGACTCGCGGCGCGGCTCACGCGGCGGCTATCTGCTGGCGCGCCCGGCGGGCGAGATCACGATGGCGGAGGTTGTGCAAGCACTAGAGGGAGCGATCGCGCCGATCGAGTGCATCTCGGAGGCGGCGGACGGCTCGATCGTGTGCTCGCGCGAGTCCAGTCCGGACCACGTGTGCCCCACCAAGCTGCTGTGGACGCGCGTGCGCATGTCGATCGTGAGCACGCTGCGCGAGACGACGCTGGCTGACCTCGTGCGCAGCGCGGCCGAACCGGCGCTGCCCGCGGGGGCAATGCTGCCGACGCTTGACATTGGACGACCGCAAACGATGACGACGGGAGCTTGACGAACAGACATGGCAGACCTGGAGATCAAAGACCTGCACGTGCGCACCGAGGAGCGCGAGATCCTCAGAGGCGTGGACCTGGAGATCGATCGGGGCGAGATACACGCGCTGATGGGCCCCAACGGCTCGGGCAAGTCGACGCTGGCGAACACGCTGCTGGGCCATCCCTCCTACGAGATCACGGAGGGCTCGATCACGTTCAAGGGGCAGGACATCACGGAGGCCGAGCCGCACGAGCGCGCCAAGGCGGGTCTGTTCCTGGCGTTCCAGTACCCGGTGTCGATCCCGGGCGTGTCGGTTGCGAACTTCCTGCGCATGGCGATCAACGCCAAGCGCGATGAGCCGATCCAGGTGAAGGAGTTCCGCACGCAGCTGCAGCATGCGATCGAGCTGCTGGACGTGGACCGGGCGTTCACCTCGCGCCACCTCAACGACGGCTTCTCGGGCGGCGAGAAGAAGCGCGCGGAGATCCTGCAGATGGCGATGCTGGCGCCGGACATCGCGATCCTGGACGAGACCGACTCGGGCCTTGACATCGACGCGCTGCGCACGGTGGCGGAGGGCGTCCAGAAGCTGCACGACGAGCAGGGCCTGGGCGCGCTGATCATCACCCACTACCAGCGCATCCTGCATTACGTCAAGCCCCAGTTCGTGCACATCCTGATGGACGGCAAGATCGTGCTGGAGGGCGGCGTGGAGCTCGTGGAACGCCTGGAGCGCGAGGGCTATGACCAGATCCGCCAGGAGGTCGGCGCGCGTGCCTGACGCGGTAGCGGTCAAGCCCGGCCGCCACCGCGAGGCGAGCCTGTACCACGCGCTTGCCGGGGCGGGCGCGGGCGATGGGCGCACGCTGGCGCAGCTGCGCGAGGCGGCGCTGAAAGCGTACGAGGCGGCGGAGCTGCCGGTGTGGCGGCGCTCGGGCTTCTGGAGCACGAGCCTTGAGAGCCTCGATCTCGACGCACTGGCGACGAGCGTGTCGGAGAGCGGCGTGCCGGATGTGGTGAGCCGCACGCTGCCCGACCGGCCGCATGCGGGCCGGATCGTGCAAAGCGCGGGCGCGGTGGTGCAGGTCGAGCTGAACGAGGCGCTGGCGCAGCGCGGCGTGATCCTGTGCTCGCTGGAGCAGGCATTTGAGCAGCACTCAGAGCTCGTATGCGAGTGGTTCTCCAAGCGCCTGCCGATCGACCGCCACAAGCTGGAGGCGGCGAACGCGGCGTTCTGGACTGGCGGCGCGTTCCTGTACGTGCCCCAGGGCGTGACCGTGGAGGAGCCGTTTGAGATCGTGTACGCGATCGACCGGCCGGGCATCGCGCAGTACGGGCGCACGCTCGTACTGGGCGCCCCGGCGAGCGAGTTTCGCGTGCACGAGTACGACCTGGCGGAGGACTTCGATACCCAGGGGGCAGGCCCGGGTCAGGCCCTGCATGCGAACGCGTTCGAGTGCTACCTACAGGACGGCGCGCGCTGCCGCCTGGCGCAGTTCCAGGATTGGGGCTCGGGCGAGGTGTATGACGTGTCGACGCGCTTCGTGGGCGTCGGACGCGACGCTTATTGCCACTGGCTGCCGGCGCTGCTGGGCGGCCATCTGGTGCGCCAGCACCTGGAGCTGGCGGTGATGGAGAAGGGCGGCGACATGGCGTTTCGGGGACTGTTCTTCGCGGAGGAGCACGAGCACCTGGACGTGTTCGCGGTGGACCTGCACGAGACGGGCCCGTCGGGCGGAGACGTGCACTGGCGCGGCACAGCGACGGGCGAGAGCCGGGCGAGCTTCGAGGGCCTGATCCAGATCGACCCGGGCGCGCAGCAGACGCACACCTACCTGCAGATCCACTCGATGATGCTGTCGCCGAAGGCGCGCATCGACGCGATCCCGTCGGTGCTGGTGTCGGCGGATGACGTGTCGGCGTCGCACGGGGGCACGGTGGGCGAGCTGGACGAGACGGCGATCTTCTACATGCAGACGCGCGGCCTGGACCGCCCGGCGGCGGTGCGGGTGATCGTGGAGGGCTTCTTCGAGCCGCTCGTGGCGGAGCTGCAGGACGAGGCGCTGGAGCAGCTGGTGCGCGATCGCGTTCAGGAGAAGCTGGCGGCGGCGCGCGAGGACATCGAGACGTATGCCACCAGTCGCTGAGAACGACCTTTTTATAAAGACCACCTCCGGTGGTCGGGCGGGCGTTCGCAGTGACTTTCCGATCTTCGCTCGAACATTCGCTGGGCGTCCTCTCATCTACCTGGACTCAGGCGCGAGCTCGCAGAAGCCGCGGGTGGTGATCGACGCGCTGACCGATCACCTGGCCAAGCACAACGCGAACGTGCACCGTGGCGTTTACGCGCTGGCGCAGGAGGCGGACGCGGCGTATGACGGCGCGCGCAAGCGTGTGGCGGCGTTCGTGGGCGGAGCGCCGCAGACGACGATCTTCACGAAGAACGCAACCGAGGCGATCAACCTCGTGGCTTATTCCTGGGGACGCGCGAACGTGAACGCGGGCGACGCGGTGCTGATCACGCAGATGGAGCATCACGCGAACCTGGTGCCGTGGCAAATGCTGTGCCGCGAGCGCGGCGCGCAGCTGCGCTACCTGGAGGTGGACGAGCACGGCGAGCTGTCACTGCAGCAGCTGGACGCGGAGCTGGCGCGCGGCGACGTGCGCCTGGTGGCGTTTGCGCACGTGTCGAACGTGCTCGGCACGATCAACCCGGTGGCGGAGATGACCGCGCGAGCGCGCGCAGTTGGCGTGGTGACGCTGGTGGACGGCGCCCAGGCGGTTCCGCAGCTGCCGGTGGACGTGGCTGCGCTGGGCGCGGACTTCTACGCGTGGACGGGCCACAAGGCGCTGGGGCCGACGGGCATCGGCGTGCTGCACGGCCGCGCGGAGCTGCTCGAGCGGATGCAGCCGTTCCTGACGGGCGGCGACATGATCGCGTCGGTGGACTTCCAGGAGACGACGTGGAACGAGCTGCCGTACAAGTTTGAGGCGGGCACGCCGCCGATCGCTGAGGCGGTGGGCCTGGGCGCGGCGGTGGACTACCTGAGCGGCCTGGGCATGGAGCGCGTGCGCGCACACGAGCGCGAGCTGACGGCGTACATGCTTGAGCGCCTGGCGGCGGTGCCGGGCGTGCGCGTGGTAGGCCCGCCGCAGGCCGACCGTCGCGGCGGCCTGGCGTCGTTCACGGTGGATGGCATCCATCCCCACGACGTGGCCGAGCTGGTGGCGCGCGCGGGCGTGTGCATCCGCGCGGGCCACCATTGCGCGCAGCCTTTGATGCGCTGCCTGGGCGTGGGCGCGACGGCGCGGGCGAGCGTGGGCGTGTACAACGAGCGCACGGACATCGACGCGCTGGTGGACGCGCTGGTGGCCGGCCGCGAGGTGTTTGGGCTGTAGCGAGACGCATCTGGCTCAACCGAGCCGTGCAGCGGATGCGTGCGGTGTTCCGTCCGCGCGGTAGCGCAGGATGCCGGGCTCTTTGCCGCGCCGCCCCCCGACATCGCCGCATTCCATCCATCCCTCCCCGACATCACTGCGCTCGTGGCAACGCGACGCCCTGGACCGCCTGGCCGACTGGCGCGAGGGGCCGTTCTTGATCTCGGCGGCGCCGGGAGCGGGCAAGACGCGCCCGGCGCTGGAGCTCGCCAGGGACCTGCTGTCCAGGCGCGTGGTGGGTCGGGTGGCGGTGCTGTGCCCGACGACGCCGCTGACGCGCCAGTGGGCGGCGGCGGCGGCGATCGTGGGCGTGCAGCTGGCGCCGGATGCGTCGGGACCGAGGCCGCCACGAGACTTCGACGGCGTGGCGGTGACGTATGCGCGCGTGGCGAGCAACCCGGGCGGCTGGGCGGCGAAGATCTCGCAGGACACGCTGGTGGTGGTCGACGAGGCCCACCACCTGGGCGAGGACTTGACGTGGGGCACGAGCTTTCGCCGCGCGTTCGCGGCGGCGCCGCGCTGGCTTTTGCTGTCGGGGACGCCGTTTCGCTCGGACGCGACGCCGATCCCGGGCGTGCGCTACGACGGCGACGGACTGGCGGTGCCGGACGTGTCGTACACGTACGCGCAGGCGGTCGCGGACGGTATCTGCCGTCCGGTGGCGTTCGTGACGTTCGATGGGACGCTGTCGTGGCGCAGCGGCGACGACGTGATCGAATCGTCGTTCGAGACGGTGCTGACCGCGCGCGAGGCCAGCAGGCGCTACCGCACGGCGATCTCGACGGAGCTACCGGATGGCCTGCCTCGCATCGTTGCGGAGGCGGACGCGAAGCTGCGGGCGTTGCGCGCGGAGGGCCACCGCGACGCGGGTGCCCTGGCGGTGGCGGCCAACGCGCAGCACGCGCGGGCGATCGCAAGGCTGGTGGGCGAGGTCAGCGGGCGCCCGCCGGTGGTGGTGTTGCACACGGAGGCCAAGGCGGCGCGCAAGCTGGCGGCCTTTCGCGACTCGCGCGAGCCGTGGATAGTGGCCGTGAACATGGTCTCGGAGGGCGTCGACATCCCCAGGCTGCGCGTTGGGGTGTACGCGACGGCGGCCAAGACGCCGCTGATCTTCCGCCAGATCATGGGGCGCTTCGTGCGCACGATCCCCGGTCGGCCGCCTGCGCCGAGCTGGCTGTACCTGCCCGCCGAGAGGACCTTGCGCACCCATGCCTCGGAGGTTGAAAGCGAGCTGCGCCACGCGCTGCGCCGCGACGAGCCCGAGGAGGGCTTGCAGCAGCCGCGCGAGCGGCGCGAGAGCGAGCCGTCGCCGGCGGCCGAGTTCGTGCCGCTGAGCGCGGAGTTCGCCGCGCAGATGACCCTGTTCGGCACGCCCCAAAGGGCGCCGTCCCCTCCCCCACCCCAGTCGCAGCCGTCCGCCCCCGAGCGCGCGCCGGTCGCGGCGTTCGAGCGCCGCGCACAGCTGCGCCAGGAGCGCAGCCGCCTGGTGGCCGAACTGCACCGCAGCGACGGTCGCAGCCACCGCGAGATCAACGCGTGGGTCAACCGCGCGGTGGGCATCGAGCGCGTGGACGCGGCCAGCATCCGCCAGCTGGAGCGCTCGATCGCAGCGCTGGAGCGGGAGGTCACCCGCGGCAGCCGGCAAGCGGCGGCCGGTTAGTCCCAGGCGCGGCGACATGCGGTCGCGGGCGCGGCGACATCCAGGCTCGAGCCCTGCGACAAGCCAACCCGAGTCCGCGGACTCGAGCCGACCTACTACCGTTGGACGCGATGGACGACCTGTACCGCGACTACATCCTCGATCACTACAAGCGTCCGCACAACTTCGGCGAGCTGGACCCCCACGACCTGGAGGCGCTGGAGCACAACCCCCTGTGCGGCGACGAGCTGGGCGTGCACATCCGCGTCAAGGACGGTCGCATCGAGGACCTGCGTTTCCACGGCCAGGGCTGCGCGATCTCCCAGGCGTCTGCGTCGATCGCCTCGGAGGAGCTGAAGGGCATGTCGCTGGAGCAGGTGGGCGAGCTGGACGCGGACTGGATGATCGACCTGCTCGGCATCCCCGTGTCGGCGACGCGGCGCAAGTGCGCGCTGCTGAACCTCAAGGTGGTGCGCGGCGCGGTGACGGGCGACAACGCCTGGCCCGAGTGACGCTGAGCTGACCGTGCGCCGAGGACGGCACACGGTCACCTTCAGCTCGGCTGCGGCGATGACTGGGGTTCTCCCTCGGGTGGCGGCGGCTCATCGGAGCCGAGGATGCCTACGTGGTAAGGGTTTGGGATGGGAAAGACCTCATTTCGGCCCACGCTGTTCACGACCACCAGATTCGCAGTCCCAGCAAACATCGAAGCATGCGGATCCCAGGCGACGTCGGTACGTACGGTCACGTTAAATCGCCCCGATATCTCGGCAGGCTGAAGTAGCACGGGGAAGTGCGCGTCGAACCCTGGCGGAAACGCGATCTCGCCATCCTCCGCGCGCACTTGGATCACGCGAATGCTGTCCGGCCGGTGACCCACGTTGGCAACCGTGAACGCAAGGCGGAGCTCGATGTCGGATATGTCATCGAACCATTGAAAATCGACGAAAAA
Organism: uncultured Solirubrobacteraceae bacterium; assembly: GCA_963745375.1. Lineage (GTDB taxonomy): Bacteria > Actinomycetota > Thermoleophilia > Solirubrobacterales > Solirubrobacteraceae > Palsa-744. The sequence goes on from CAVUXA010000008.1 coordinate 647,457, forward strand.
CCTGGATCTTGAGAGGAAGGTCTCCCAGATCTTGATGGCCGCGAGCGTGGCGGACGCCCCGAGGCTGAGGATCGCGAGAACCAGGGCGGCCGACGTCATCCGTGCAACCTACGCAATTTCCTGCTGTCGGCATTGGCGCTCGCGAATCCGCGCGTCGAGCCGCTTGCTCCGAGCTCTGAGATCGCCGTCGCAGCCGGCCTGCTCGAGGCCAAGAGCTTCCCCGGCAATCCGGTGGGCCGGCTGATCTACGCGACGACGATACAATTCCTACCTCAGAGCACTGGATTCGCAAGCGACCAGGCAGCGAGGAGCTTTATGGCCACGATTGACCGCACCATCACCAAGCCGAGCCCGATCGTCGAGGACGAGCAGGGGCAGCTGCGCGCCCGCCAGGGCATTTCGCGCGAGGTCGTCAGCGAGCTGTCGAAGATCAAGGGCGAGCCCAACTGGATGGCCGACAAACGGATCAAGTCGCTGGAGATCTTCGAACGCAAGCCTGTTCCGACCTGGGGTCCGGACCTGAGCGGCCTGAACCTGGACGACCTCGTCCTCTACTCCCCGCCCACGGCCGGCCGCTTCAACAGCTGGGACGACGTGCCGGCGGACATGAAGCAGACCTATGAGGACCTGGGCATCCCCCAGGCCGAGCGCGAGCACCTGGCTGGCGTGGTGGGCGTGTGGCGCCAGGAGCCGGTGTACGAGGGCCTCAAGGAGGAGTACGCCAAGCAGGGGATCCTTTTCTGCTCGATGGACACGGCGATCACCGAGTACCCGGAGCTGGTGCAGAAATACTTCATGACCAAGTGTGTGCCCGCGCAGGACAACAAGTTCTCGGCGCTGCACGGGGCAGTATGGTCAGGCGGGGCCTTCTGTTACATCCCCAAGGGCGTCAAGTGCGACCTGCCACTGCAGTCCTACTTCCGCATGGAGGGTGCCGGCGAGGGCACCTTCGAGCACACCTTGATCATCGCCGACGAGGGCGCGGAGGTGAACTACATCGAGGGCTGCACCGCACAGACGTACTCGGTCAACTCGATGCACTCGGCGGTCGTGGAGATCTTTGTACACGAGGGCGCCAAGGCGCGCTACACGACCGTGCAGAACTGGTCCAAGGACGTGTACAACCTGAACACCAAGCGCGCGATCGTGGACGCCAACGGCACGGTCGAGTGGGTGGGCGGCTCGATGGGCGCCAAGTACGTGATGCTCTACCCGGGCTCGTTCTTGATGGGCGAGGGTGCACGCGCAGATCACCTCAACGTGGGCGTGGCAGGCAAAGGCGTGCACAAGGACACGGGCGCCAAGGTGGTGCACCTGGCCCCCAACACGACCTCGAACATCCTCGCCAAGTCGATCTCCAAGGACGGCGGCATCATGGGCTACCGCGGCCTGGTCAAGATGGGCCACAACTCGGCAGGCTCGAAAGCGCGCGTGCAGTGCGACGGGCTGATGATGGACGGCGAATCCAAATCGGACACCTGGCCGGACATCCAGATTCAGAACCCGCACGTGACGGTTGCCCACGAGGCGACGGTGGGGCGCATCTCAGACGACCAGTTGTTCTACATGGGCTCGCGCGGGTTCACCGAGGACGAGGCGGCGGCGATGATCGTCAACGGCTTCATCGAGCCGGTGACCAAGGAGCTGCCGATGGAGTACGCGGTCGAGCTCAACAGGCTCATCCAGTTGGAGATGGTCGGCAGCATAGGCTAGGCGCTTGCGGGCGCCTGTTGACACGATCGTCGCGCCGCTGTTCCCGCGGCACCTGCCGTGGGTGAACGCGCCGGCGGGCGGGGTCAGCGTGATCCAGCAGGGCCGACCGATGCTGGTTGAGTTCTGGGACTTCTGTCGTCCCAACTCGCTGCGCACGCTGCCGTATGTGAGGGCCTGGCACGAGCGCTATGGGCAGGCTGGCCTGCGCGTGGTGGGCGTGCACTGCCCCGGCTTTGACGCTTCTCACAATCAGCGATCGGTCGGGGATGCGGTTGGCCGCCTTGGCATCGCGTACCCGGTGTTGATCGACGGCGAGCTGGAGCTGTGGCAGGAGTATGAGAACCAGGGCTGGCCGGCGCGCTATCTGTTCGACGGACGAGCGCGGCTGTTTGACTACCACTACGGCGAGGGCGGCTACGCGGACACCGAGCTGGCGATCCAGGAGCTCCTGGGAGTGAGCCGCGAGCCGCTTGCGCCGCTGCGCCCGGAGGACGCCCCGCAGGCCCGGCTGGCTGCCCAGACGGCCGACCAGCAGGGCGCGTATTCGGGGCCCTATGAAGCTGGTGGCGTATGGGCGGTGTTGGACGGGTGGGGCACTGTGCGCGTGCAGGACAGCGTCTGCAAGAGCCCCCGCGAGATCGAGGTATCCCATCCGGGCGCCTATGAGCTGCTCTCACACGAGCGCCACACCACGTCGGCGCTGAGCATCGAGCTGGGGGCGGGCGTACGCTGTGAGGCGACCTGCTTTACGCCTGGGCTTGTGCCGGTGCAGTCCGCTGCGGCCTGATCTGCTCGAGGCTGCGGTCGGCCAGCAGGCTCAACAGCACGGGCGGCCCGTGGTCGTCGACCAGCACCGCCGTGCCGGGCCAGTAGGGGCTCATGCCGGAGCGCCCATTGTGAAGGAAGATGGACGCATAGGTCCAACTGCCCGTGTTGACCAGTCGAGTGCCTGAGCGCCCGAGCCACTCGCTGGCATCGTCGCCAGTCAGCGGCCCGGGGCGATGGGTGTGGCCGAAGACCACGTGGGCGTCGCCGAGGCCGAGCCGAGCCGCGACCTCGCCCATCGCTTGCAGGCCCGCCCGGCGAAGCTCGTTGGACGAGACCTCTGCTCGTAGGGGTCCCAGGCCAGCCAGGTTGAGGGCGCCGACCGCCAGAGGAAAGGCCGCCACAAGCGCGCGCCGGCGAAGCCCGCCGCGCGATCGCCCGCGTGACCGTGCTCGGCCGATCGTCGGATCCCGTCGAGCACCTCCACCGCCAAGCGCACGCCAGGCGCCGACGGTCGCCAGGCCGTTGAGCGCGGAGCCGGTGCGGGCGTCCCTGGCCACAGCGTCGCGCCAGGCGAAAGCGGGAGCACCCACGGACTCATAGGCGGCGACGCTGGACAGCGAGTCGGGCGGGATCCCCAGCACGCGGGCCATCGCGGCCATGCTCAGGCGCTCCAGGGTGGGCACGGTCAGGTGGCAGTCCAGGTAGTGCCCGTGCGTGGCGTATACGTCGCCGCGCAGCCATAGGCCGGGATAGGCCACGCGCACTCGCGCCGGCTCACACCACTCGGAGATCCGCCGATAGCCCGGCGACACCTCAGCACCTAGCACTTCTGACAACCCGAGGGGCTCTACGTCGGGATCTTCGGCCCGGCACGCGAGCCAGGGTTCGATCAGCGCGTGGTCGTGATTGCCGGCCACCAGCACGAGCTCGAGGCTTGGCAGAGCTGTGCCGATCGCGCCAAAGAACGCGCGAGCGGCGTTCATCGCATCTCGCGGCGGCCCGTGTCGCAGCTCGATCACGTCGCCGAGCAGGACCAGCCGGTCACAGTCGGCCGCTGCCGCCAACAGCGCCTCGCGCAGCTCGGGGCGGCGAAGCAGGTCGGCTCGGGTGCCGCTGCCCAGGTGCAGATCGGAGATGACCAGCGTGCGCACGATCGAAGACGAGACGCGTTTGGATGTTATGTGCGCGCGGCCATCACAAGCGCCAGGCCGGCTGCGTTGAGCTGAACATCACGCCATGATCTTGTCAGACCGCGTCGAGGCGGGCCTCAGCTGCGAGAAGCGCTGCCACCGGTCTGTGTCGTGGACGGTTCCGCCCCCGTGTGAGCAGCTCGCCTCGGCGCGCGAAGCGTGACCGTCGTCTGCGTTGCGTGCACAACACCGCCGCTGCCATGCGCGAGGATGGTCGCCCGCACGTGCAGCAGGCGAGCGCGTGCGAGCAGGCTGCGGGCGCTGGAGGACAGGCGCAGCTTGACCGTCACCACACGACCGCCTGCGACGGTGAACGAGCCGCTGGCGAGTGTCAGCACGCGCTTGGACGCCTGGTGGCCGCCGCTGGCGAGGCTGACAGCGCTGAGCGTGCGCAGCGTGATCGAGCCCGCGCACGTGCTGGCGGTGCCGGGACAGCGCACGGGGATGCTGAGGGCACCGCTGGAAGCGACCGCAAGGGTCGCGCTGGCCAGTTCGGCGTCAAGCGTCCGCCCAGGTTTGGCTGGGCCTCCCTCGGACACAGCCAGCGCCGCTTGATGGGCTTCGAGCGGTGACACCAGCGCGACCGGCGAAGCGCTGGTGGTCGTCGAAGACGGGCTGCTTGGGGGCGTAGTGCTGGAAGGTGGTTGTCTTGGCGGGACGGGCGCAGGTGTGGCTAGCGTTTCGAACGTGTGGTCCTTGCCGGAGCTGGTGCCCGCCGAATTGGTGGCGAGCACGCGGAAGTGATAAATGCCTGCCGCGCTCAGGCCGGTTATCGTCGCAGAGACCGTCACGGGTGTCTGCCCACTCCCCGGCGACGGCGCGCACGGCGCGCTGAAGCCGTACGACGAGGTCGGCCCGTATTCGAACACGCATTCGCGCACCAGCGCCCCGTTGGGGTTGACCTCCGCGCTGAAATTCACCGAGGTTTCGGTAATAGCCGATGGCCCTTGGGCCTGCACTGTGGGTGGAGAGATCGTCGGAGGCGCTTCCAGCGTCGTGAAGGTTAGGTCCCCGCCCGTCGCCGAGCCGCCTGGGTAGCCAATCACGATGCGAAAGTGGTATTCGGCGCTGGCGGCAAGCCCTGCGATCGCCGCCGACACCGCAACCGGACCCGTCACGGGTCCTGGCAGCGACGCGCATGGCGCGCTCGAGCCATAGGACGAAGTCCGCCCGTATTCGAATCTGCATTCACTCACTTGGCCGCCGTTTGGATTAACCGTTGCGTTGAGGTCCGCTTCAGCGTCTGTGACCAACGTTGCTTCGCTAGTAAGCGCGGTCGGCGGCGGCACTTCGGGCACGCCGCCGAGGCTGCCCAGGCCGGTGGGCCCGTCATAGCCGGGCCCCGCTTCGCACAGGTAGTTCCCGCATTCCCCGTTGCTGCCCGACACGATGTCGTTGAGCGCTCCGCCGCCGTTCAGCGTGTCCTCCGTGTAGAGGGCCTTCGCGCCTTCGAACGATTTCGTGAAAGGATTGGCCAGCGCCATGCCGGCCGCGACGATGGGCGTAGCCGCGCTGGTACCGCCGAGCAGCTTCCAGGAGCTCCCTTTTGGCTCGTAGCTGTCATACACGGACACAGGGGTGTTGGGATCGGCCACAGCGGCAACGTCGTTGGTCGCGCGAAAGCGACATCCGCTGTCTGTCTGCCAGGACGGCTTGGCTTCTTCGCTGCAGCCGCTTCCGGTGCCCTCGACCTTTCCTTCTTGATGTCCGTACCACACGGTTTCTGTCCAGCCGCGCGCGTTGTTGGCGGGTACAAGCGTGGTGCCGCCCACGGCGATCAGGTGAGGGTTGGACGCGGGCGATTCGACCCCGTATCCGTGATCGCCGCCGGCTGCGGCGATGGGGATTCCCGGGTGATCGTAGGCAGACACAAATTCGGGGGGTTCTGACGGCGTGGGGCCGCCGAAACTGTTGCTTATCTCGGTGGCGCCCAGCGCGACGGCCTCGTTCTCGGCGTTGGCGAAGCTGGAGCTTTCGTCGTTGCTGGCCTCGACCAGCAGGATGTGGCAATTGGGGCAGATCGCGGAGACCATGTCCAGGTCGAGGGCGATCTCCGTGGCCCATTCGCGTTCGGGCGCCGGATATTTACGTCCGCCCGTTTCGTTGACCTTGCGAAAGCACCCGTTGGCGGCCGTGCATTCCGCGATCCCGTACTGAACGCGATACGCTTGCAGGTCGGCTTCGGCATTGGGATCGTCAAACGCATCGACGATCGCCACGGTCTGGCCGGAGCCGCTGGACGTAGACGGCAGGTTGTATGCGCTGCGCAGGTCGTCGGGCGAGTAGCCGCCTTCAACGCCGTGGCCGGACAGCGCCGGGCTGACCGGCTGCTCGGGCCCACTGGTGATGGCGCCCGCGGCCACCGGACCGCGCGCGTCGGCCCCACGGGATGGGTCTGCGATCAGATCGCAGTGGACACTACGGCCCTGCAGCGGGCACACGAAGAACGGTTCTACAGCAGAGGGATGCGAGGCGACATGAACCCAGCGGGCGTTGGCCGTTCGCGGCAGAGCGACGAGCGCAAGCGCGAACAGCGCAAGCGCAGCCGCGCTCAGCATCCGTGCGCGCACCCACCGAGACGGACTCGCCGCATCGACATCCGCGGCGATTCGCTCCGGCTCGTCCGCGGTCCAGGTCGGCCTCTTCATCCTTGACATACCCGGCAAACTCCCTGTCCGTCGCAAGTTCTTGCGTCAGACATTGCCCATTCCCCCTGACGATCTCTGCACTTTAGCATCGGAAGCCGGCATTCCCGAGGCGCCCTGCCGGCGAGGCGCGGGAGGCCACCGCTTCTCAGTCGATCGTGACGAAGAAGCCCTCGTTGGAGGTCTGCGCCCCGACTTTTGAGTTTTCGAAGATGGGTTCCCAAGTTTCGACCGTGATCTGGGTGCCGACCGGGCATCCCGATTCAGTGCCGACGCCAACGGTTGCGCCGATCATTGGGACCCCGCTTTCGCTGGCATCGACCGTGGCGACCACGCTGTGCGGCGTGACGGGGATACCAGATATGCAGTAGATGCCTGGTTCGGGTTGTACGACTTTCGCGCCTTCGAAGTTCTTGCCCTCTACTTCCGGTTCGACTTTGCCGGAGCTGGTTACGTGCGCGTAGGCGAGAACGGTGTGACCTTCTTCGCCTTTTTCGCCCTTTTCGCCCTTTTCGCCTTTTTCTCCCTTTTCTCCCTTTTCTCCTCGTTCGCCTTTTTCGCCTCGCGCGCCTTCCAGTCCTTCGCGTCCCTGCTTGCCTTCTTTTCCTTCCTTACCTTCCCTGCCTTCCTTTTCGAACTTTACTTCGGTAACGGTATGGCCTTCCTTGCCTTCTTTGCCTTCTTTGCCCTGCGGCCCTTCTTTTCCCGGCAGCCCCAGAAGCCCAGCTGCACCCAGTGGTCCCCTGGCGCCGCGCGCTCCGCGCAGCTGCTTGAGCACGCTCGGCTTGATCTGTTTCGTGGAGGTGACGATGTAGTGAGAGGCCGCCAAGCTCGTGCCGCCCATGGCTACGAACAGGGCGAGCCAGGCGACCACGTTGTGGCGAATGGCCGTGACGGCACGAGAGATCATCGGTTCCGGTTCCTGGTGGTTGCTTGTGTGGTCATGTTCCTATGCGGCGCGGATTCGTTGTCGACGCGGCCCGGTCAGCGTTCACCGCTGCCGATCTTGCCCCGATCGCCTCAGTGATTGAGCACGAATGTCTTCAGCCAGGTCACCGGACGGCCACCTGGGGTCGTGAAAACACCCTTGGCTGTGAGCTTGATGCTCCGATGCGCCTTGAGGAGGCTTCTGCCGACGCTCGTAAGGCGCAGCTTGACGGTCTTCTTCGACGCGCTCGTGAACGACACCGTGACGGTCGCCACCAGAATGGGCTTGGGCTTGCTCTTGGTGGACGACACGTGGGCGCCCTTGGGCACCTCGTACCAGTCGACGAGGAGCTTGCCTGCGGAGATAGAGGTGAACGAGAAGCTGTAGTAGCCGTGCTTCAGCAGCGACGCGATGTGCGCGCCGTGCGTCATCGGCGTGAGTTGGCTGGCCAGTTTGGCAAGGATCGCAGCCGCGCTTGCGACCAACTGCGACGGGGGGTCACTTGTGACCGTGTTCGACGACACTTTGTTACCTTCGACTTTGGCCTGACTACCGGCGATCTGAACGGACGCACTGGTCGCTTCGCCGGTGCCTTCAGAGTTCTTCGCGATCACCTTGCAAGACAGCGAGTGGCCGAGGTCGGCCTGCTGGATGACGTAGGTCGGCGTGCTCGTTCTCGATCCGATGCTGGAGCCGTCGCGCAGCCATTCGTATTCGAACAGCGGCGGCGGCTTTCCGATCCACGTGCCTGGTTCGCACTTCAGCTGTCCGCCGAGCACTTCGGCGCCGGTGACTTCCGGCGACCCGCTGTTCTGCGGCTTGATCCCGGGCACACGAACCACCTTGCTGATGGCGGTCACTTCACCAGAGGTGTTCTTGGCGGTCACTGCACACGACAGCACGCGACCCTCGTCAGCGACCGTTACCACGTAGACCCGTTGCGTGGCCGATGGGATGGGCCCTCCTTCGAGCAACCATTGATAGGTGAGCGTCGGCGTCGGTGTGCCCGTCCACTGCCCGTGTTCGCACTTCAAGCCTTCTCCGACTGCCGGTGTGCCAACGATGGTCGGAGGTTCCTGTTCGTCGTTTTCCGGCAGCGCGCCCGGAATCCGCAGTTCTTCCTTGCCGAATGCGGCTTCGGTGCCCGAACTGTTGGTTGCGACGACCTCGCAGGAGAGCATGTGTCCCTCATCGCCGGGGGTCACTACGTAGCTGTTCTTCGTGGGCGACAAGAATTCGGCTTGGTCGGGCTGGCCGTGATCGCGCACCCAGCGATATTCGAAGGTCGGTTCCGGAGAGCCCGTCCATTCGCCCTGGGTGCAGGTCAACGTTTCGTTGACCGCCGCTTTGCCTATCAGCTTGGGCGGCGACACCAATTTCGGCCCGCTGCCGGCAACGGTCACGGCGCCGCTGAGCGCCGGAGTCACCCCTTCGCTGTTCTTGGCAAATACTCTACAGCGAAGCGTGTGTCCCGCGTCTGCGGGTTTGACCACGTATTTCTGTTCCCCGTTGGCGACCGTCACTTCGCCCGGTTCCCGCAGCCACTGGTAGCTGAATGATTCAGGGTTGCCGGTCCAGCCGCCGGACTGGCATTCCAGTTCCCGTCCCACGGCGACGGATCCCGACGGCACGATGATCGGCGGTTCCCCTTGCTTGTTTTCAGGCGCTCCAGCTTTGCCGGACGGAATGATCACCGGTTCGCTTTCGCTCGACGCCGGTCCTTCGCTATTTTCGGCCGTCACCACACAGGAGACCGTGTGTCCCCTGTAGGAAGGTTCGACCTGTAGGTGTGCTTCGTGCTGCGAGAGCGTTTCTTCGCCACCAAGATGGCGATCGAGCACCCACGAGTATTTGTAGTTGATCGGCGCAGTACCGTTCCATTCGCCCTTTTCGCACGTGAGGGTGTGGCCGACTTCCGCGGTGCCCTTGATCGTGGGTGGCGTCTTGTCTTCGGGCGCGCTGCCGGGAATGTGCTTGTTGCTGGCGGAGCTGCTGACCTTCGGCACTTTGCCGGCGCCGTTCGTGGCCGTGACTTCGCACGACAGCGTATGGGTCTCGTCCGCCGAGGTGACCTTGTAGGTCTGTCCGGTGGCTCCGACGATTTTCGAGCCGTCGCGCAGCCATTGGAACGTGAAGGTCGGTTCGTTGTTCCATTTGCCCGTTTCACACGTCAGTTCGCTTTCGACGGCGGGGGTGCCCAGCACTTCGGGCGGCGTGACGTCTTCGGGCGGCTTAGTGGTGGGTACTTCCACCGCCCTGCTTGTGGCAGACCCCGTGCCAACGGTGTTGGTCGCAGTGACCGTGCAAGCAAGCTGATGACCTTCGTCTGTCTTGGCGACTTTGTACTGTTCGCTCGTATCAATCGGTTCCATCGGCGTACCGTCGCGTAGCCACTTGTACGTGTATTCGATCGGCGACGTGCCGTTCCACGTCCCGGGCTCGCATGTCAACGTCTGGCCCACGGCAACGGTGCCGCTCACTTTAGGCAGTTCTACATTTTGCGGCCCCGTGCCTCTCGTACCTTCGATCGCGATGCTGTTGAAGCTTTCTTCTTCAGCGGTTTCGCCGTCGGCAGCTTTGGCGATGACGAGGCAGCTGATCGAACTGCCCTTGTCTTCTATCGTGACTTTGTACGGGTTGCCGGTTGCGATCGCGATGCCATTGCGCAGCCATTCAAATTCGAACGACACACCCGTACCGGTCCAGCTCCCGGCGCCGCACACGAGGGATTCGCCGACTTTCCCACGCCCTTCGACTACAGGCGAGCTGTTGTTGGTTAGAGGTTCCGCGGCCGCGACGCCTGCAGCCGGGCCGACCGCAATGCCGGCCATGACGACCAGCGCCATCGCGATAACCATACGCCGCGCACCGAGGCCCGCGGACCTTCTGACTGCCGACAAGCTTCCTCCTTGGATCGTCTCTTCTGCCAGCATGGGGCCCGAAGGACCATTGATGATAACGACGGCTAACCACTGTGTCAAGCTGAGAACGGTCGGCGACTTGCAACCCGGCTGGACTTGAGCGGTTATCATCGCTTGTAGAGTCACGGTGGGGATCGCATGAAAGCGGATGCTTGCAACATGACCGGAGCCGGGCGCAGGCGTTTGACGGGATTGCTCGTTGGTGCGAGCCTATTGGCGAGCCCGATCGCAGGACTGCCGGGCGGCATCGACGCGTCCGCCTCCCCGGCTGCGAGCGTCGCGACGCTGTCGAACCTAAAGACGCTCACCCGATGGGCCTATCCGCAAGAACCCGCCGCGGCGCGCCGCTATCCATCAGCACGCTCACGCGTGGTCGGCCACCTGCGCTATTTGACCAGCCAAGGCCAGCCGGAGGTGTACCTGGCGCTGCGCTCCTACACGATAGGAACCAAGGTGTGGGTAGAGGTGTCTCTTCCCGGCCGCCCCAACGGTCTCACAGGTTGGGTAGCAGCCGATGCGCTGGGTGAAATGCACATCACGCACGAGTACCTGCGCATCGATCGCGACACGATGCGCGCCACCCTGTACCGTGATCGTCACGCCATCTGGAGCGCACCTGTGGGCGTGGGCCGCCCGAGCCTGCCGACTCCCGCCGGCCACTTCTACGTGATGGAAAAGCTTGCCGTGGTCGACGGCCCGGTATACGGTCCCTATGCGATCGGCACAAGCGCCTACGCGCCTACGCTCAGCGAATGGCCCGGCGGCGGCGTGGTGGGCATCCACGGGACCGACGAACCACAGCTGATCCCGGGCCGACCATCGCACGGCTGCATCAGGCTGCGCAACGCCGACGTGGTGAGCCTGTGGCATCTCATCCAGGTCGGCACGCCGATCGAAATCGTCTGACCGGTCGCAACTCCGCAGTGACTGCGGACAGCGGGAGATACCGCTGTCCGCGCCGTGCTCCTCAGCCAGTGAATTTCGGCTTGGCTCGTTCGGAGGCAGGGCGCACGAAGACGCTCGAGTGCGCCGGCGATGTGCAGACAGGATTGCTCATGAGCGTCTTGGCCACGAGCTTGTGCGCCCCCAGCGAAAGCTTCAGCGGGTTGATCTTGATCATGAATTTGCCGTGCTTTGCCTGCGACTGCTTGAGCGTCTTGAGCTTGCGGCCATCCAAGTAGAAGGTGATCAGCTTGATCCCGTGGGCACTCGTCTTCACGGTGAAGGGCTTGCGCTTGGGCCCAGCCGCGCCGCTCAGGGCTGCACTTTGCGCACACTTGGTGGTCGGTACGACCGTGGGGCTTTTGAACGCTTCTACCCCCTGCTGGCCCAGGTGTTCTTCTTTCTTCGGGGGTTTTGGTCCTTCCGGCAGTTTGGCTTCCACTGGGTTGGAGGTCTTGGTCAGCGGCAGTTCTCCTTCCGTGGTCCCCGTCACGGTCGCTTCGTTGATGTAGGGGTTGGGGCCGGAACTCGACAGCACGTGACTGCACGCGTAGATGGTCGTTTCTTTAGGCGCGAGGGCTTTTGCGCCAGGACCGCCGCTGATTGTGCCCGAATCGCACTTGGCGTCGACGAAGTCGGAGAGGGTCAGCGACACGTTCCCGATGTTCGTGACGAGGATCTCGTAGTCGACCGTTTCGCCTGCGGTGCCGGTGAGCGGCTGCTTCGTGAACGTCCCCCCGCTGCCAACCGTGCCCTGCAGTTCTTGGAGCTTTTCGATCGTGAATTCAGGCGGTTCGATGACCGGCGGAGGCACGACGACTTCGACCTGGTTTGAGGTCTTGGTGAGCGGGGGTTCCGCTTCGCTGTCGCCGGTCACGGTCGCTTCGTTGATGTACGTGCCTATGCTCGTGAGCACGTGATCGCATGTGTACGTCGTGCTTTCGTCGGGCGCCAGCGGAGTCGAGCCGGGGCCGCCTGCGATCGTGCCCGCATCACACTTCAGGTCAATGAAGTGCGACAGCGTCAGCGGCGCCTTCCCCGTATTGGTGACGATAATCTCATAATTGACCGTCTCGCCAATCTGGCCCGTCAGCGTCGCCTTGGTGAAGCCGCTGCCCATGATTTCTTGGAGCTTTTCAATCGTGAATTCAGTTGGAACGAGAGCCTTGGGCACTTCGACTTCCACAGGGTTGGAGGTCTTGGTTTTCGGCGTTTCGCCTGGCGGCGTGCCCGTGACGGTGGCTTCATTGACGTATTTGCCTTCGCTCGTGAGCACGTGGTCGCACGTGTAGATCGTCGATTCGCCCGGAGCAACCTCCGCTGCGCCCGGACCGCCACCGATCGTGCCGGGGTCACACTTGGCGTCCGTGAAGTTCGAGAACTTCAGTGGAGTTTCGCCTGTGTTCGTGACGACGATCTCGTAGTTGACCGTCTGCCCGATCGAGCCAGTCAGCGGCGACTTCGTGAAGCCGGTGCCACTGCCCGGGATTTCCTGGAGCTTTTCGATCGCGTATTCGGGGTGCTTCTTACTGGTACCGGGCGGTTCGATCGAGAATTCCGTCGTGTAGGTCGTGAAGGGCGCTTCGGTGAGGCTGGCTTCGATCAGGCTGTCGCCACTGGCGCATGACCCGCCGCCGAGCACCACGACGAATGCGTTGCCGTCGTTGTCGAGCGTCGTTTCAACGTCTTCCGTGCCACTGGCGAGGACCTCATCGTCAGCGCCAACCCATACCAGCGACGGCGGAATCATGCAGCGCGCGAACAGCTGTTCCGCGCTGATGTCGACGCGTCTCTCCGCATAGACCGGAGGGAACTCCACCTCGACGATCGTGGCGACGCTGCTGAAGACGCTGTCCTCGACCTCGCTGCTTGGCATCGCGGTCACGCCCGGCTTGCTCGGCGCCGGCGGCAGGATCATGAAGTCGGTTGTGAAGGTGGTGTATGGCGGCCCTTCCAGATGCGCCGAGACCAAGCTTTCGCCAGGGGCGCAGGACGGGCCGCCCCACAAGACTGCGGTTGCGTTGCCGTCGCCGTCGAGCTTGACGCTGAAGCTCGGCCCGGGGACGGGCGCGTAGGGAAACGGGGCCGACCAACTGAGTCCGCCTTTGCAGCGGTTGAACAGCTGCTGTGAGCTCAGTTTGACCGACTGCCCAGCGAGGACGGGTTCGCAGGAGACGCGAACGACGTCGGCCACGCTCGAGCTTGCGCCGAACTCGCCTTGATCCACGAACGAGGGCGGCAGCGTCTGGATGATGCACGAGCCCGAAGCGGGTTGGCCGACTGAGGAGTGGGTCAGGTGCGCTGTGCGCGCCTGGGCAACGCTCGGCGAAAATGCGGCGATGACGCCAATCGCAAGAGCGAGGAAAAGACGAGGTGTGGTGAGTGCGTCTGTCATGAGCGTCAAATGCTCTACGCGACCTGACAGACGCGGTGGACTCCGGGAGAGCAGTGCCCCCCGGAGTCCATTTCGCGATCCTTCAGATCACTTCGGCGTCAAACGATTCCTAGAAGATGTTCCGCACTCCGGGAGCCAGGACCGTGAAGTCGCTGGTCACCGTCGTGTAGGGAGCACTTTCGAGGCTCGCTTCGATTTCGGTCTCACCGCTGGCACAGGATGCGCTACCAACCACGACCACGAAGGCATTGCCGTCGTTGTCGAGCTTGACTTTGGACACGCCTTCCGCGCCTACGGCCAGAATGTGCTCATCCGGCCCGATCCACACGGTTTTCGGCTCGACGCCACAACGCGCGAACAGCTGTTCGTCGCTGATGTTGACGTTCTGCTCCGCGTACACCGACGGGAACTCGACCTCGATGATCGTCGCCACGCTGCTGGTCGTGTCATCCTCGACCTGTTCTGCCGGCAGCGCTCGGACGCCCATCGCCGTGACTTCCGGCGGCAGCACTTCGAAGTTCGTCGTCACTGTCGGGAACGGCGGGTGATTCAGGTGTGCGGACACCAGGGTCTCGCCGCTCGCGCAGCCAGGCCCGCCCCACACCACCGCTGTGGCGTTGCCGGCGTCGTCGAGCGTCACGGAGAACGAGTGGCCCTCTGTGAACCCACCACCAATATCGGCGGGGTTGCCCCAGCTGATGTTTCCGCGACAGCGGCTTGCGAGCTCGGTGTCGCTCAGTTTGACTTCTTCCCCGGCGAATTCCGAGTTGCATGAGACTTCAACAACATCGGCCACGCTCGACGATGCGCCAAACTCACCCTGTGCGACAAATGAGGGCAGCGAGACGATCTTGCACGTTTCTTCCGCGCCCGTTGTCCCTGCCTTTGCTTTTGTGGTGCCGGCCGTGCGCGCGAACGCAGTACCCGCCATCAGAAACATGCTGATAGCGAGAACCATCAGACCAGCCAACAGACTGCGTCTTTCCATGACTTTCCTCCAGTATGTATTTCGTTGCACCTTGCCGCCGCGGAAAACCGCCCCCGAAGCAGCACGAAGGAGCTCCCCCTATCCCGGAGCCCTTCGGTGGTGTATGTCGTACTGTTGAATACCACAGTACCTGCCGTCAAGGCACCTGAAAAAAGCGCAAATTGCGGGTTTTTTGTGCCGCATATTGCCGAAAGCAGGGTTGAGTCCGACGAGAGCGGGTACATAACCCTGTCGCTCTTTGCGCATGTTCGCGGCAGGCCTGTGGCCGGCCGCGACGACGGCAGTATGCAACGAACGCCACATCCTGCCTCTCGTCGAGCGGTCCATGCTGGGGCTAGCGCTTGAGCTCGAACGTCCGCGACACAGCCGTCGGCTTGCTCCCCGGCGGCGGCGTGAAGGTGCACGTGGCGGTCAGGCGGATCTGCTTGGCATGGCTCAGCAGGAGCCTGCCCTTGGCGCTCAGGCGGATCTTGATCGTGGCAACGCCGGCGGCGCTGAACTTCCATGTACCGGATGCGACCAGCACTGGCGCGTGCTTGCCCTTGCCTCCAAGCTTGGCCCCGCGTGGCAGGTAGTACCAGCGAATCGACGTGGTGCCTGGTTCAGGCGCCTTGAAACGCGCCCGATAGAGACCCGCCCTGAGCAGCGCGGCGATCTTCGCCCCGCGCCCCGACGGGTCGAGTTGGCTGGCCAGCAGAGCCGCGAGGCCGGCCGATTTGCTCGCCGCCACGCCTGTGGCGGCCGTCCCAGTGGGCGCCGGCGGCGGCGAGGAGGAGGAGCCGGACGAGCGCGCTGGAGTGGTGAACGAGCCCACGTCGGAGCCGGGCCCACGTTCGTTCTCGGCCACCACCCGATAGAAGTAGGTCGTGCTCGGTTGCAGTTCGAAGATCTTCGCGTACACCGACACACCGCCTGTGCCGGACGGAAAGACGCAGCTGGAGAATGTGCATTCGCTGTCGCTGGGGAGCGAGAACGCACATTCGATGAGCCTGCCATATGAACTGCTCGTGCCGAATTCGAACGAGCAAGAGCTGACGTTCCCGTTGTTGGGGTCGACCGATGCCTGCAGTACAGCCTGACTGGTCTTGATCGTACCGGGCGTGTCCACGACCACAGTGGGGGGCGAGGTGTTGACGATGAAGGTCACAGGCTTGCTCGTCCCCGGTTCGTTGCCGAGCTTGCTCTGCTGACTGGCAACCGCCGTATATGTGCCGTTTTCCAGGACTTCCGGCAGCTGTCCCGAGATCCATTCTTCACCATCGCCTTCGGCGGTCAGCGAGGCCACCGCCGTCCCTCCCGCCATGGCGCCGGCGTACACGTCGATGGTCACCGGCGCGCTTTCGCTGGCGGTGCCCGAGAACGACGGTTTCGCGTCACCTTCCGCGGCCACTGCATGCAACGTCACGGTAGGCGCCAGTGTGTCGACGACGAACGTCACGGGAGCGCTTTTGCCTGCTTTGTTGCCGATCCCGCTTGGCTCGTGAGCGACCGCGGTGAATGTGCGCAAGCCTTTGAGCAGCGCCGGCGTGGCACGTGACGAAGTCCAGCTTCCGTCCCCAATACCAGGCGTCGCGGTCGCCGTCGCGACCGGTTCGACTTCTTCGGTCTTAGACCCTTCATAGATGTCGATGGTCACTGGCGTCGTTTCGCTGCTGTTGCCGCTGAAAACCGGCGTGGTGACGTTCGACGGCGACGTGATCTGGTTGAGACTGACTGTAGGAGGCTCGGTATCGATGACGAAGCTAACCGGCGCGCTTTCACCGGGTACGTTCTTGAGCGCGCTCGTCTGGATAGCCACCGCGGTGAATTCCTTAACACCGCCATCCAGAGTCACTTCATTCGAGGTCCAGGTCGAGCCGGTGCCTCTGGCGTGGGCTTCCGCGACGATCTTCCCCTTCGTCCCTTCCCTTCGTAGACGTCGACCAGCACGTTTGTCGTTTCGCTCGCAGTGCCTGAGAAGGACAGGGTTGTCTTGTTGGATGGAGATGCGGGTCGGTTGAGCGTTACCCTCGGCGATTCGGTGTTGATCCGAAAGTTGATGGGGCCGCTGACGCCGGCTCGATTCCCAAGCGAGCTTTCTTGTGTTGCGATTGCCGAGTACGTGCCATTGCCCAGTTTGGGGCTCACGGGAGCCGATTCCCATTTACCTCCATTGGGCTGAGCCTTCAGCGTGCGAATCGGGGTGCCTTCTGGCGTGGTTCCTTCGTAGATCGTGACGATCACGGGCGTCACGTCGCTGGCGGCCCCGTTGAACAGCGGCGCCTGGTTGTTGGAGATGCCCGCCACCGGTTCGAGCGTCACCGTCGGTGATTCCGTGTTGATTTCAAAGGTGACATGCGGGCTTTCCCCAGCGCCGTTGCCGATTTCGCTGGGCTCGGATGCGACAGCCGTGTAGCTGTGCTTGCCTGTGGAAAGAGGCACTTCGCTGACTTTCCAGCTCCCGTTTTCCACGCTTGCCGTCTTGGTCGCCAGTGGTGTGCCTTCGACTTGCGTTCCCGAGTAGATCTTCAAGGTGACCTGCTGTTTTTCGCTGGCGGTGCCGGAGAAGGAGGGCTTGCTGTTGCCTGATGGCGATTTGGGTCCGGTGAGGGTGACCACCGGCGGATTGTGGTCCACGACGAACGTGATCGGAGCAGTTTTGCCTTCGGAGTTGCCGCTGAACGGGCTGACCTGCGTGGCGAACGCGCTGTAGGTGTGTTCGCCAGTCGTCGCCAGGCTCGCCGCATTCGAGGTCCATTTTCCTTCTACGACCGTCGCTTTGATCAGCGCGATTTCTTTGCCTTCCGCTTTGGATCCTTCGAACAGGTGGACCTGCACTTCATTGGTCGCGTTGGTGGTGCCACTGAACGTCGGCGCAGGGTTGCTCGAGCGTGGCACCGAGTTCAGCGTGATTTTCGGGGGTTCCCGATCGACGAAGAAGGTGACCGGCTTGCTCTTGCCTTCGCCGATGCCGTTAACGGGCTCGGCTGCATCGCGATGGCCGTGTAGGTGTGTTCGCCGGTCGTCGGCAGCGTTGCCTTGGCCGACCATTTCCCGGCACTGACGGTCGCTGTGACTTTTGTGATTTCCGTCCCTTCCGGTGCGCTGCCTTCATACACACGCACGACCATGCTCGTGGTGGCGTTCGTGGTCCCGACGAATGTCGGCGCGTCGTTGTTCGAGGGTGATTCCGGCTGTTCAAAGGTCAGCTTCGGAGGTTCGGTGTCGACGACGAAGGTGATCGTGCTACTTTCGCCTTCTTCGTTGCCAGAGATCGGGCTCACCTGTTTTGCGACCGCGGTGTAGGTGTGTTCGCCGCTGGTTGGCAGCGACGCGACGGCAGACCAGCCGCCTTTCCCGTTGGGAGTCCCGACCGCGCTCGCGACTTCCTTGCCCTTGGCTTCGGTGCCTTCGAAGACGTGGACTGCGACCTGCGTTTCCGTGTTGGTTGTCCCTTTGAAGGTCGGTTTCGTGTTGTTCGACGGCGTTTCCAGCGGTTCCAGGGACAGCTTCGGTGCTTCGGTGTCGATCACGAAGGTCACGGGCTTGCTCGTGCCTGGTTCGTTGCCGGAGAAGGGGCTGACCTGCGTGGCCACCGCGGTATAGGTGTGATTGCCGGCCAGCAGGGCCACGGGACCCGCTGTCCAGCGGCCTTCGCTCGCTTTGCCGGTGACCTGCGCCACTTCCTTGCCCTGAACGTTGTTTCCTTCATGGACATGGATAACGACGGGAGTGCTTGCGTTGGTACCCCCGGAAAATGAAGGCTTGGTGTCGTTGGACGGCGTTTCGGGCGTTTCCAGCGAGATCTTCGGGGCTTCGGTGTCGACGACGAAGGTCACGGGCTTGCTCCGACCTTCGGGGTTGTTGGTGATCGGGCTCGCCTCGGTGGCGACCGCGGTGTAGGTGTGTTCGCCGCTTTTCAGCGTCGCTGCGGGAGAGCTCCAGGCGCCTTTGCTCGGCGTGGCTGTGGCGCTCGTGACTTCTTCTCCCGTCGCTTCGGTGCCTTCGTAGATGTGGACCACGACCTTGGTTTCCGCGTTGGTGGTCCCTTTGAAGGTCGGCTTCGTGTTGTTCGACGGCGTTTCCGGCGTTTCCAGTGTGACTTTCGGCCCTTCCGTATCGACGACGAAGGTCACCGGCTGGCTCAGGCCCGGTGGATTGCCGAGCGGGCTTGCCTGTTCTGCGACAGCGGTGTAAGTGTGTTCTCCGGGCGCGAGGGCGCTCTCGTTTTCTGAGGACCAGGCGCCTTCGACGGGCGTTGCGGTGGCGCTCTCGACTTCATGGCCTTCGGCCTTGGTCCCTTCATAGATGTGCACGATGACCTGGGTTTCCGCGCTGGCCGTGCCTTTGAACTTCGGCGTCTGGTCGCGCGACGGCGAGGGTGGCTGTTCGAGCGTGACTTTGGGCGATTCGGTATTGACGATGAACTTCACCGCGTTGCTTGTCCCCGGTTCGTTGCCGAGCGAGCTAGGTTGCGTCGCGACCGCGCTGTATTCCCCGTCTGCCAACTGCGGGCTTGCGGCTTTCGATTCCCAGGCGCCCCCGGTGCCGGAAGCAGTTGCGCTGGCGACTTCGGTGCCTTCCGGTTTGGAGCCTGCGTAGATGTGCACGGTCACGAGCGTGGTGTCGCTCCCGGTTCCCGTGAACGTGGGCGTCCTGTCCTTGGACGGAGACGGCGGCTGGTTGAGCATGACCTTGGGCGGTTCTGTGTCGACGACGAACGTCACGGGACCGCTCACGCCGGCGGGGTTGCCCAGCGGGCTCGGCTGTTCGGCCTGGGCCGTGTAGGTGCGATCCGCACCGCCCAGCGCCGGGCTTGCGGCGCTCGATTTCCAGCTGCCGCCGTTGCCCGTTGCCGTGGCGGTCGAGACAACGGTTCCTTCCGCCTTGGTCCCCTGGTAGATGTGGATCACGACCTGCGTGCTCGCGCTGGCTGTCCCGGTGAAGGTCGGCGTGGTGTTCTTGGACGGCGATTGGGGCTGGTTGAGCATGACCGTGGGCGGTTTGGTGTCGACCTCGAACGTGACCGGGGGGCTGGTTCCCGGACTGTTGCCCAGCGCGCTGGGCTGCGTGGCCACCGCCGTGTATTCGCCGTCGGCCAACGCTGGGCTGGCCGCTTCCGATTTCCATTTGCCGCCCGTGACCGTGGCGGTCGCTTTCGCGACTTCGCTGCCTTCCGGCTTCGGTCCCGCGAAGATGTGCACGGTCACCTGCGTCGTTTCGCTTGCGCTTCCTTCGAACTTGGGCGTCTTGTTCTTCGACGGCGATTCCGGGCGTTCCAGGCTGACCGTGGGCGGGTTGGTGTTTACGACGAACGTCACCACGCCGCTTTTGCCCGGCGGGTTGCCGAGCGGGCTGGCCTGTTCGGCAACCGCTGCGTACGTGCGATCTTCGCCGTTTAGCGCCGGGCTTGCGGGGCCTGAGAGCCACTTGGCGCCGGTGCCGGTCGCCGTGGCGGTAGCCACCGGAGTGCCCTGGGCTTTGGTCCCTGCGTAGATGTGCACGACGACTTCCGTGTCAGCGGTCGCCGTCCCGCTGAACGACGGCGTGGTCGCGTTGGACGGCGATTCGGGCTGTTCCAACGTAACGGCCGGAGACCTGGTGACAACTTCGAAGGTCATCACAGCGCTCGTGCCCGGCTGGTTGCCGAGCCCGCTCGGCTCGCTGGCCACGGCGGTGTATTCCCCTTCGGTAAGGGCGGGGCTGGCTTCCGCCGATTCCCACGTGCCTGCTTTGGCCGTCCCCTTGGCGGTCGCGACTTCGGTCCCGCTCGCTTTCGCGCCTTTAAAATACGCGCACCGTCACTTCGCCCGCTTCGCTCGCGGTCCCGCTGAAGCGCGGGGCCGTGACTTTCGACGGCGATGCCAATTGGTTGAGCGTGACCTGTGGCGGTTCGGTGTTCACTTCGAAGGTGACTGCATTGCTCGTCCCCGGCCCATTTCCCAGCGCGCTTACCTGGACGGCCTGGGCTGTGTACTCGCCACTGACCAGCGCAGGGCTCGCCGCTGCAGAGGTCCATTCGCCAGCGCTCGTGGGATGTGCGACCGCAGTGGCGATGGGCGCGCCGGACACGCTCGGGCCGACGTAGATTTCGACCTTGACTTCCCCGCCTTCGCTGGTCATCCCCGTAAACGACGGTTTGGTGTTCTTCGAAGGCGACAGCGGCTTCTGCAACGACACCGACGGCGGCGCCGTGTTGACGATGAACGTGACCGGGCTGCTCTTGCCGAGCCCGTTGCCCAGCCCGCTTTCCTGCACCGCCACCGCCGTGTATTCCCCGCTCACCAACGCCGTCCCCGCAGCCCCCGAAGACCAAGCGCCCGCGACCGACGGATGCGCGACCGCCGTCGAAACCGGCGAGCCGCTCGCAGTGGCGCCCGCGTAGATTTCGACCGTCACTTCGCCGCCTTCGCTGGTGGTGCCCTTGAACGACGGTTTCGTCTGACCCGACGGCGATTTGGGTCCTTCCAGCGTGAGCGTCGGCGCCGCAGTATCGATGACGAAGGTCACGGTGTTGCTCGAGCCTTCGCCGTTGCCGAGCGAGCTCGGCTCGCTCGCCTGCGCCGTGTATTCCCCATCGGCCAGTTCCGAGCTCACCGTCGCCGACCATTTGCCACCGCTGACCGTCCCGGTGACTTTCGCGACTTCGCTGCCGCTGACCGTCGCGCCCTTATGGACACGCACCGTGACGGTGCCCGCTTCGCTAGCGCTGCCTTTGAACGACGGCGTGTTGTCGGTCGTCAGCGCCGGCGGCCCTTCCAAACTCACTTTCGGCGCTTCTGTATTGACTTCGAAGGTCACCGGTTCGCTCGTGCCCGGCCCGTTACCAAGCGCGCTTTTCTGCACCGCCACCGCCGTGTATTCCCCAGTCGTCAACGCCGAGCTCACAGCACCCGCCGACCATTCGCCAGCCGAGGACGGATGCGCCACCGCCGTCGCCACCAGCGACCCACCGACAGTCGCACCGGCGTGGACTTCTACCTTGACTTCCCCGCCTTCGCTGGTCGTGCCTTTGAACGTCGGTTTCGTGTTCTTCGATGGCGACACCGGCGCTTCCAAGACAACCGACGGCGGCGCCGTGTTGACCACGAACTTGACCGGGCTGCTCTTGCCGACCCCGTTGCCTAGCCCGCTTTCCTGCACCGCCACGGCCGTGTATTCGCCGCTCACCAAAGCCGGGCTCGCCGCGCCCGAAGACCATTTGCCGGCACTGGCAGCGTGCGCGACGGCCGTTGCGACGATCGTCCCCGTGACGGACCCGGCATGGATTTCGACCTTGACTTCACCGGCTTCGCTAGTGGTGCCACCGAACGCGGGGGTCGTGTCCTTCGAAGGCGATACCGGCGCTTCCAGCGTGAGCGCCGGCGCCTTCGTATCGACAACAAAACTGACGGTGGGGCTCACGCCTTCGCCATTACCGAGCAAGCTCGGCTCGCTCGCTTGCGCCGTGTATTCCCCGTCGGCCAGTTCCGAGCCCACCGTCGCCGACCATTTGCCGCCGCTGACCGTCGCGCTGACTTTCGCGACTTCGTTGCCGCTGACCGTCGCACCCTGATGGACATGCACCGTGACGGTGCCCGCTTCGCTAGCGCTGCCTTTGAACGACGGCGTGTTGTCGGTCGTCAGCGCCGCCGGCCCTTCCAAACTCACTTTCGGCGCTTCGGTGTCGACTTCGAACGTCACCGGTTCGCTCGCCCCGGGCCCGTTGCCTAGCGCGCTTTCCTGCACCGCCACCGCCGTGTATTCCCCACTGACCAAAGCCGTCCCCGCAGCCCCCGAAGACCAAGCCCCAGCCACCGATGGATGCGCGACCGCCGTCGAAACTGGCGCGCCGGACACGCTCGGGCCGACGTAGATTTCGACCTTGACTTCCCCGCCTTCGCTGGTCATCCCCGTAAACGACGGTTTGGTGTTCTTCGAAGGCGACAGCGGCTTCTGCAACGACACCGACGGCGGCGCCGTGTTGACGATGAACGTGACCGGGCTGCTCTTGCCGAGCCCGTTGCCCAGCCCGCTTTCCTGCACCGCCACCGCCGTGTATTCCCCGCTCACCAACGCCGTCCCCGCAGCCCCCGAAGACCAAGCGCCCGCGACCGACGGATGCGCGACCGCCGTCGAAACCGGCGAGCCGCTCGCAGTGGCGCCCGCGTAGATTTCGACCGTCACTTCGCCGCCTTCGCTGGTGGTGCCCTTGAACGACGGTTTCGTCTGACCCGACGGCGATTTGGGTCCTTCCAGCGTGAGCGTCGGCGCCGCAGTATCGATGACGAAGGTCACGGTGTTGCTCGAGCCTTCGCCGTTGCCGAGCGAGCTCGGCTCGCTCGCCTGCGCCGTGTATTCCCCATCGGCCAGTTCCGAGCTCACCGTCGCCGACCATTTGCCACCGCTGACCGTCCCGGTGACTTTCGCGACTTCGCTGCCGCTGACCGTCGCGCCCTTATGGACACGCACCGTGACGGTGCCCGCTTCGCTAGCGCTGCCTTTGAACGACGGCGTGTTGTCGGTCGTCAGCGCCGGCGGCCCTTCCAAACTCACTTTCGGCGCTTCGGTGTCGACCACGAAGGTCACCGGTTCGCTTTTGCCCGGCCCGTTGCCAAGCACGCTTTCCTGCACCGCGACCGCCGTGTATTCCCCAGTCGTCAACGACGAGCTCACAGCACCCGCCGACCATTCGCCAGCCGAGGACGGATGCGCCACCGCCGTCGCCACCAGCGACCCACCGACAGTCGCACCGGCGTGGACTTCTACCTTGACTTCCCCGCCTTCGCTGGTCGTGCCTTTGAACGTCGGTTTCGTGTTCTTCGATGGCGACACCGGCGCTTCCAACGTGACCACCGGTGGCGAGGTGACCACCGCGAACGTCACCGGCGCGGTTTTCATCGGAGGTTCGATGCCTCCCGCTT
Source organism: uncultured Solirubrobacteraceae bacterium (assembly GCA_963745375.1). Taxonomy (GTDB): domain Bacteria; phylum Actinomycetota; class Thermoleophilia; order Solirubrobacterales; family Solirubrobacteraceae; genus Palsa-744. The sequence continues at coordinate 670,829 of CAVUXA010000008.1, forward strand.
CGACCTGTTCGGCCACAGCCGTGTAGGTCCCTTCCGTCAGCGGCGTGGCGGTCACGCTCCAGTTTTCCGATTCGAGCGGGGCGCCGGTCGGCAGGGTCTCTACGGGGGTTTCGCCGACCGTGGTTCCCGCGTAGACGCGAACCGTGACGGGTTCCGTCAGTTCGGAGGTGCTCCCCTTGAACGTCGGCGTGGCATTTGTCGCGCTGGCGCTCAGGGGCGCTGACATGACCAAGGCGGCAGACGCGCTGGCGACGGGCGCGGCAAACAGCGCAAATGGCAACGCCAAGATCAGCCCAAGAACGACTCTGCGCGCACTCCATCGCGATTTAGCCGGCACAACCCCACCGATCCAGGTTCTAGGTGTCTCAAACTACCGGCCTGAGGACCGGCGCCGCGGTGGCCCCGCTCCAGCGAATGCCCGCGACTTCGAGCGGCGGATCATAGCCGGTAAGACCTCAGATGGGAAGGGTATTTCATCGCTGCAAGATCTCGGCCAGGGCCGTCGAAAGACGTGTGCGATACTGGCACCGATGCAGTTGCGGCGCGAGCCACCCACAACCCGCAGGCCACGCCGAATCCTGACCCTGGCGTTGGCGCTTGCCCTGCTCATCTCGACCGCTGCGCTCGCAGCAGGCGTGCTCAAGGGCAAGACCTACCATGGCAAGACAGCGTCGTCGGGACGCGATGGCGAAGGCCACACGCAGCGCTTCAAGGCCGCCGCCACAATCGCCCTTCGCGTCGCGGGCAGCGGCCGGACGGTAACCGTGAGCCTCCCGTCGACGGCCCCGCTCCTGTACTGCTTTACCAAAGAGCAGATCCAGGTCCAGAGCACCAAGCCGGCCAAGATCTCCGGGAGCGGCTCCTTCCGGGCGACCGTCGATCAGCGGTTCGTCGCCGGACCGGGCGAACCGGCGATCGTGCAGGTCATCAGCGGCAGGTTCTCCGGTGGCACCGTCACGGGCACGATCCGCACCGAAGCCGCCGAATGCAGCGGCTCTACGACCTTCTCGGCCAAAGCGCGATAGCGCGAGCTCGCCCCGGCGTTCCCACGGGCGACCGTCCTCAGGAGGCGCTGCCCAGCGGTACGTGCGCGCGGATCTGCTTGGGGAGCATGAAGCGCACGTCCTCGCGAATCACGTCGAACTCGGATATGTCGCGTACGCCGCGCGCGCGGAAGAAGTCGACCAGCTCGGCGACCAGGTGCTCGGGCGCGCTGGCGCCCGAGGAGATACCCACCACGTGTCGCCCGTCCAGCCACTCCTCGCGCACCTCGCCAGCGTTGTCAATCAGGTGGGCGTCCGTGCCGCAGTCGCGCGCGACCTCCACCAGCCGCACCGAGTTGGACGAGTTGCGCGATCCGATCACGAGCATCAGGTCGCAGCTCGCAGCCATTTGCTTGACGGCCGCCTGGCGGTTGGTGGTCGCGTAGCAGATGTCATCGGTGCGCGGTCCCACGATGCTCGGGAAGCGCTCCTTGAGGCTGGCGATGATGTCGCTCGTTTCGTCGACCGCGAGCGTGGTTTGGGTGACGTAGGCGACCCGCTCGGGGTCCGGTACCTGCAGCTCCTGTACGTCTTGTTCGCTCTGCACGAGCACGATCTGTTGGGGCGCCTCGCCCATCGTGCCTTCGACCTCCTCGTGACCGTCGTGGCCGACCAGCACGATCGTGTAGCCCTCCTTGGCAAAGCGAACTGCCTCGCGATGGACCTTGGTCACCAGCGGGCAGGTGGCGTCGATCGTCAGCAGGCTGCGCTCTAGGGCGCCCTCGCGCACGCTGGGCGCTACGCCATGGGCTGAGAATACGCAGACCGCGCCCTCGGGCACCTCCGTGTGCTCATCCACGAAGATCGCGCCGCGCTCGCGCAGCTGCGCGACGACATGCTTGTTGTGCACGATCTCCTTGCGCACGTATACCGGCGCGCCGTGGATTTCCAGCGCGCGTTCGACCGTCTGCACGGCGCGATCAACCCCGGCGCAGTAGCCGCGGGGAGCTGCAAGCAGGAGCTTCTCGACGCTGTTGGACACCGCCGCCATTGTAGGGGGCGTCCAGGTAGGCTAGGTGTCAATGCCCCAGCGACACCTCGATCGGCTAACACCAGTAGACGCATCCTTCCTGCATCAGGAGGGCCCCGTGTCGCACATGCACATCGGTGGTCTGACGATCCTGGAAGGGCCGCCGCCGGAAATGGACGAGTTCCTCGAGCAGATCAGGATGCGACTGCACCTCGTTCCCCGCTACCGCCACAAGCTCGCCTGGACGGCGCTCGACAGCGGGCGTCCGGTGTGGATCGACGATCCGAGCTTCAACCTCGACTATCACGTGCGCCACACCGCGTTGCCGGCGCCCGGGCGCTGGGAGCAGCTGCAGGACCTCACCGCGCGAATCTTCTCCCAGCAGCTGGACCGCACCAAGCCGCTGTGGGAGATGTGGCTGATCGAGGGACTCAAGGACGACCGCTTCGCGCTGATCACCAAGACCCACCACTCGCTGATCGACGGGATCGCCGGCGTGGACCTGGCGACGGTGCTGTTCGATCTCTCCCCCGACCCGCCACCGCTGCCAAACTCGGGACGCCCCTGGCAGCCCCACCCGGAGCCGGGCGCCGCACACCTGGTCGCGGCGGGGTTGTACGGGGCGGCGCGTGCCGGGCTGACGCTGATCGAGGGCGCTGTCGACGTGCTCGCCCACCCCGAGCGCGCCCTGACGCACGCGCGCGAAGCGGCCGAGGGCATCGGCGAGATCGTCTGGGCCGGGCTGAACCCGGCGCCGGAAACGCCGTTGAACGTCCCCATCGGACCGCACCGGCGCTTCGTCGCCGTCAACAGCCAGCTGGAGGACTTCAAGACGGTCAAGAACGCCTTCGGGGGCACCGTCAACGACGTGGTCCTGGCCGTCGTAGCCGGTGCGCTGCGCTCGTTCTTGATCTCCCGCGGTCGGCGCACCTCGGGCGTTGAGATGCGAGCGCTCGTGCCCGTGTCTGTGCGCGCCGAGCACGAGCATGACGGCGGCAACCGCATCGTCGTGATGCGCGGCCCGCTGCCGGTGTACATCTCCGATCCGCTCAACCGGCTGCGCTTTGTCAGCGACGCGATGGACGGCCTGAAGGAGTCCAAGCAGGCGCTCGGCGCCGAGGTGATCTCCGGCGCCCAGAACTTTGCGCCGCCGACCCTCCTCGCGCAGGCCTCGCGCCTGAACTTCTCCACGCGCCTGTTCAACCTGATCGTCACCAACGTGCCCGGCCCGCAGTTCCCCCTGTACGTATTGGGGCGAGAGATGCTGCAGGCGATCCCCGTGGCCTTCCTGCCCGAGAACCACGCCCTGGCGATCGCGATCATGTCCTACAACGGGCAGATGAACTTCGGGCTGCTCGGCGACTTCGACGCCCTGCCCGACATCGGCGTCATCGCGGACGGCATCGCCGGTGAACTCGCCAAGCTCGTGTCGCTCGCGCGCGACGTTGTCCCCGCCTCCGCCTGAGCTCGTAGGCTCAGAAGCCGAGTGCGAACTTGGCGTCCTCGCTCATCTTCTCCGGCGACCACGGCGGCACGAACACCATCTCCGACTCGACCGTCTTGACGCCATCCAGTTCGCCCACGAACTCTTCGATCTGTTCGTTGACCTGCGGCCCGATCGGACAGCCTGGCGTGGTCAGCGTAAACGTCACGTGCACGTTGCCCTCGTCGACCGCCACCCCATAGATCAGCCCCAGCTCGACAAAGTCCAGCCCCAACTCCGGGTCGATCACGTTGGACAGCGCATCCATCACGTCATCCACAGTCGGCGCGGCCGCAAGCTCCTCTGACATAGGCCGAGTCTAGCCGGCTTAGTTGTCGCAGCCTAGGCGATCCCACATATACAGCTGGATGCACTGCGTGGCGAGCTCCGCGGCCCGCTCTCCCGACAGCCTCGGCAGGACCGTGTCAAGCGCCTGGTCCTCAGCGACGCCGGCCTGGAAGGCCTCCTCGCCACGAAAGCCCGCCGCGATCTTCAGCGCCTCGCGCCTGTTGTCGCCGAGACTCGGGAACACCCCGACGAGGAACTCAGTGTTGGGAATCGGCTGCCCGACCTCCAGCGAGGCATGCCAGGCGGCGAGCAGGTGCAGGTCCTCCTCGTCGAGGTCGGCTATCGCCTTGGCGTAGTGGACCGACAGTTCCTGGTCGGGAATGTCGTCGACCCATGCACGCACCACCTCGCCCACGAGCTGGCGACGCGCCTCGCGGCCGACCGACTCGGCGATCACGCGGATCGCATCTTGTGGCTGGATGAAGCAGAGCGGCATCACGACTCCTGGGACGAGGGCGGCTGACGTCCAGGACTGTAGGCGGCGGTGTGGACGGTACTTTTGGCCCGCCTCGCCGCCGGCGCGCGACGCCGAGAGCCCGGCTCGGCCTGCTCAGAGCACGAGCGCCGCACCTGCACGCTCGAGCGCGCCCGCGTCGCTGGCAGCGGCCGGGAACCCGAGCGTGGCCCGCTGCGGCGCCGCCCAGTTGAACAGCGCCAGGTCCAGCGTCTCCACGGGCACCGACATCGCTTGGGCGAGCGTGGCCGCGCGTCGCTCGAGCAGCAGCGGGTCGCCGATCCCGAACACCCGCTTGGCGGCCAGCGTCGTGGGGTCTTCGGTGGAGACGCCCCGCGCGCCGCCCACATGCAGCGAGTCCGGGCGCAGCTCATACAGCCCCAGGCGCCCCAGTATCAGCAGCAGCTCATAGCGCCCCGTTCGCCCGAGACCGGGCAGGGCAAGGCGCTCGAACAGACGCTCGAAGCGCCGCTCGGCGGTCCACGCAGGATCGCCGGCGAACGCCGCCGCCTGGCTGGGACCGGTGCGCTCGACCCAGTTGAGATACGCCGCCAGGGTCTCCGTGCCGCGTTCCGGCGCGTGACAGGTGCGCGGACCGAGGGGAACGTCCCCGAGGTTGGGCGGCGTGCCCGGCTCGACAGCAAGCGCCAGGCGGATGCCCGCGAACGGATCGTCGCCCTCCAACGGCGACAGGTAGGCGATCAAGAAGCACATCCACGTGGCCCGCTCGAGATCGCTCACGCCAAGCGCACCCGCCTCGCCGTACAGGCCTGGCGGCGTGGCTGCCAGCGTCAGCAGGCGGCCGCTCGCAAAGGCGATCTCCTGCGTCAGGCGACTCGCGTCCGCAGACGCGCGCAGGCCGGGCACCAGCTCGCAGCGATAGCCGTCGTCCTCGGCGCGGCCCTCGCGCTGGACGCGCAGGCCGTCGCCGCGCGGGCGCCGTGCCCCAGTCCTGGCGCCGGAGGCAGCGCGCACGGCTCTTGAGGCGCGTGGTGCGCGTGCGCCCGAGGGCTGGCGATCCGGCAGCGTCTTGCTGCAGATCGGGCAGCGCTCTATGAAGCGGTTATGCCGGCAGAAGGTAGGCAACTGCTCGGATCGAGTCGAGGGGCGTGTGCCATCGCCCACACGATACGGCGCCGATGCGTCAGGACGAGCCTCTGACCCGCGTGATGCTCGGCCCCACGTGTAGAGGCGGGCCCTCGGGACCGCTGTCCGCGTCGGCATGGCCGGCAATGCCCTCGTCGTGGTCTGGCCCACCCAGCGCGACGCCGCCGTCAGCGGCCGTCTCGGCGAGGTGGCGGTCGACCATGCGCGCGCATTGGCGGCCCTCGTTGATCGCCCACACGATCAGCGACTGCCCGCGGCGCGCGTCGCCGGCGGCGAACACGCCGGGCGCAGACGTCGTGTAGGGCTTGACCGACTTGACGTTGCCGCGCGGGTCCCTTTCGACTTCAAGCTCGTCGAGCAGCAGCTGCTCAGGTCCCACAAAGCCCATCGCCAGCAGCACCAGCTGCGTGGGCAGCTCGCGCTCGCTGCCCGGCACGGGCGAGAACGGCGGGACGGCCTGCGCCTGGGCGATGCGCAGGCCCGCGACCGCACCGCTGCCGTCGTCTGTGAAGCTCGTGGTGGCCACGGAGTAGTCCTGCTCGCCCACGTCAGTCTGCTTGGCCTCTTCCATCGCGTAGCTGAGGCGGTACTTCAGCGGCCACTCCGGCCAGGGGGTGCGCTCGTCGGGGCGATGCTCGGGCGGCTCGGGCAAAATCTCCAGCTGGACGATCGAGCGAGCGCCCTCGCGCAGCGCGTTGCCGACGCAGTCCGCGCCCGTGTCGCCGCCGCCGATCACCACCACGTCCTTGCCCTTGGCGCTGATCTCGCGCTCGATCGGCGGCTGGGGCATCGTCGGCTGGGGGCCGAACTCGCGCGCGGCCCAGCGGTTTCGCTGATACAGGTAGTCCATCGCAAAGTGCACGCCCTCCAGCTCCCTGCCCGGCACGGACAGGTCGCGCGGGATGCGCGAGCCGGTTGCCAGCACGATCGCCTGATGTCCCGCGCGCAGCTCGGCGACGCTCACGTCGCGTCCCACGTCCACGCCGCAGCGCACCTCCACGCCCTCTGCGATCAGCTGCTCCACGCGCCGCTGCACGATCGTCTTCTCGATCTTGAAGTCGGGCACGCCGAAGCGCACCAGCCCGCCGATCGCCTCGTCGCGCTCGAACAGCGTCACGCGGTGGCCAGCCCTGCGTAGCTGCTGGGCGGTGGCCATGCCGGCGGGGCCCGAGCCCACCACCGCAACGGACTGGCCGGTCTCGCGCCGGGGCGGACGCGGTGAAACCCAGCCCTCCTCCCAGGCACGGTTGATAATCGCGTTCTCGATCTGTTTGATTGTCACCGCGTCGCCCTCGCGGATCTCCAGCACACACGCCGCCTCGCACGGCGCCGGGCACAGCCGGCCGGTGAACTCGGGGAAGTTGTTGGTCGCGTGCAGCTGGGCGATCGCGTCTGCGAAGCGCCCGTGATAGACGAGATCGTTCCAGTCCGGTATCAGGTTGCCCAGCGGGCAGCCGTTGTGGCAGAAGGGCACGCCGCAGTCCATGCAGCGGGCGCCCTGCTCGCGCAGCTCGGGTTCTGGGCGCGTCAGCTGAAACTCGCGGTAGTCGTGCGCACGCTCCTGCGCGTCCCTGTAGGGGACCCCGTGGCGCTCGATCTGCAGAAAGCCGCCCAGCTTGCCCATCAGGCGCCCGTCCCGCTGGCCGGTTCGGGGACGCTGGCCGAACCGGGGATGCGAGCGTCAGCGAGTGTCTCCCGGTCTCGGTAGCGAGTGTCTCCCGGTTCGGTCGCGTCCAGCGGCCGAGACGCGCCGGCGGCAGATGGGGTCCCGTTCCCCGCGGCGCGAGCCGCCAGGGCCTCGACCTCCCCCTCCGGGGACGATGCTGCCAGTTCGCGCAGGACGCGCTTGTAGTCGTGGGGCATCACCTTCACGAACGCCCGCTTGTCCAGCAGTGCCTCCCACTCCGACAGCACGCGGGCGGCCACCGGCGAGTCGGTCCGCTGTTGGTGCTCGGCGACCATCGCGCGCAGCTCGATCGCGTCGGCCTCGGACAGCTCGTCGAAGCCGACCATGCCCATGTTGCAGCGCCCCGCGAACGTGCCGTCCTCGTCCAGGACGTAGGCCACGCCCCCGCTCATGCCCGCCGCGAAGTTGCGCCCGGTCGCCCCGAGCACGACCACGCGCCCGCCGGTCATGTACTCGCAGCCGTGGTCGCCGACTCCCTCGACGACCGCCCACGCGCCTGAGTTGCGCACCGCGAAGCGCTCGCCGGCAAGGCCGCGGAAGAAGGCCCGCCCGGCGGTCGCGCCGTACAGCACGGTGTTGCCGACGATCACGTTGCGCTCGGCGATGAAATGCTCACCCATGCCCTCGCGCGGGCGGATCGCGAAGACCCCGCCCGACAGGCCCTTGCCGGCGTAGTCCTGGGCGTCGCCGCGCAGCGTGAAGGTCACGCCCGGCGCAAGCCAGCCGGCGAAGCTCTGCCCCGCCGAGCCCTCGAAATCGACCATGATCGAGTCCTCGGGCAGCCCCGCTGCGCCGTGGCGCTGGGCGATGTGGCTGGAGAGGATGCCGCCCACGCAGCGGTTGCGGTTGCGGATCGGCATCTCGATCCTGACGCGGGGAGGGCCGGTCAGACGCCCGCCTGCCAGGGCGGAGCCGTGGTCGCCTGCGGCGATCGCGTCGGCGTCGCGCGCGAGCGCTGGCTCGGCGCGCGCCACCAGCTCCCAGTCGAGCGCGTCCTCGAGCACCGCCGGCGGCGCTTGGACGCGGTGGCGCGCAGCGCCGTCTGACAGCTCGATGTTGGTGAGGATGTGCGTCAGGTCCACACCACGCGCCTTCCAGTGCTCGATCGCGCCGCTCACGCCCAGCAGGTCCACGCGGCCGATCGCCTCGTCCAGCGAGCGCAGCCCCAGCGAGGCGAGGATCTCGCGCACTTCCTCGGCGACGAAGAAGAAGAAGTTGACCACGTGCTCGGGCGTGCCCTTGAAGCGCTTGCGCAGCTCGGGGTCCTGCGTGGCGATGCCCACCGGGCACGTGTTCAGGTGGCAGGCGCGCATCATGATGCAGCCCGTCGCGATCAGCGGGGCGGTCGAGAAGCCCATCTCGTCGGCGCCCAGCAGCGCCGCGATCGCCACGTCGCGCCCGGTCTTCAGCTGGCCGTCGGTCTGGACCTTGATGCGCGAGCGCAGGTCGTTGAGCAGCAGCGTCTGCTGGGTCTCGGCCAGGCCGATCTCCCAGGGCACGCCCGCGGCCTGGATCGAGGACAGCGGCGATGCGCCCGTGCCGCCGTCGTGGCCGGCGATCAGCACGCGGTCGGCGTTGGCCTTGGACACGCCCGCGGCGACCGTGCCCACGCCCACCTCCGAGACGAGCTTGACCGACACCTCGGCCGCGGGGTTGGAGCAGCGCAGGTCGTAGATCAGCTGCTTGAGGTCCTCGATCGAGTAGATGTCGTGGTGGGGCGGCGGGGAGATCAGGCCGACGCCGGGCATCGTGTGGCGGATCGAGCCGATGTACGCGTCGACCTTGTGGCCGGGCAGCTGGCCGCCCTCGCCGGGCTTTGCGCCCTGGGCCATCTTGATCTGCAGCTCGTCGGCGTTGACCAGGTAGTGGATCGTCACGCCGAAGCGGCCCGAGGCGACCTGCTTGATCGCCGAGCGGCGGCGATCGCCGTTGGCGTCCGGTGCGAAGCGCACGGGGTCCTCGCCGCCCTCGCCCGTGTTCGAGCGCCCGCCCATGCGGTTCATGGCGATCGCCAGCGTCTCGTGCGCCTCGCGCGAGATCGAGCCGAGGCTCATCGCGCCCGTGCAGAAGCGCTTGACGATCTCGCCCGCCGACTCGACCTCCTCCAGCGCGATCGGCTGCACGTTGGCGGCGCCCGCGCCCGCCCCGATCTCCAGCAGGCCGCGCAGCGTCGCTTGGCGAGCGGCATCCTCGTTGACCTGGCGCGCATACTCGCGGTACTTCTCAAACGCGGGGCTGTCGCGCACCGCCTCGTAGGCCTCGCGATCGCCTTTGAGCGCACCCGCCACATCTCCGTCGAGGGACCGGGAGACACTCGCTCCGCTCCCGTCCCCGAACCCTCCAGCGCGCACGGCGTGCTGCACCAACGCGATCGTCTCGGGGTTCCACATGTGGTGCTCGCCGTCGCGCCGCCACGCATACACGCCGCCGACCGGCAGCAGCTCATCGTGCGGTCGCGGATACGCACGGGCGTGGCGCTCGAGCGCCTCGGTGGCGAGCACGTCCATGCCCACGCCGCCCACGCGCGAGGCGGTGCCGGTGAAGTGCGCGTCGATCAGCTCGCGCTCCAGCCCTACCGCCTCGAAGATCTGTGCCGCCCGATAGGACTGGATCGTGGAAATGCCCATCTTGGAGATCGTCTTGAGTAGCCCTTTGCCGACCGCTTTGACGTAGTTCTGGGCGGCCAGCTCGAGTAGATCGTTCAGCTGCTCGGGAGGCGGCGGCTGCATCGCGCCGTTGTCGCCGGCCTTGCCGATGCGCCCTTCGACGACCATCTCGTCGAGCGTCTCCAGCGCCAGATAGGGGTTGATGGCGCTGGCGCCATAGCCGATCAGCGTGGCGAAATGGTGCACCTCGCGCGGCTCGCCCGACTCCAGGATGATGCCCGCGCGCAGCCTGGTTCCCTCGAGCACGAGATGGTGCTGGGCGGCAGCCACCGACAGCAGCGAGGGGATCGGCGCACGGCTGGGACCGATCGCGCGGTCGGACAGGATGATGATGTTGACGCCCCGCGCGATCGCCTCGTGCGCCTGTGAGCAGATCCGCTCGAGCGCCCGCCGCATCCCGGCGGGGCCCTCTGAGACGGGCCAGGTGATGTCGATGGTTTCAGCGGAGTACACGTCGTGTTGCACGTTGCGCAGCGTCTCGAGCTCGCGGTTGAGCAGGATCGGCTGTTCGAGCAGCAGCTTGTGGGCGTGCTCGGGGCTCTCGTCGAGCAGGTTGCGCTCGCTGCCCAGGCTCGTCGCGAGGCTCATCACGATGTCCTCGCGAATCGGGTCGATCGGCGGGTTGGTCACCTGCGCGAACAGTTGCTTGAAGTAGGAGAACAGCGGCGGCGCCTGGTCGGACAGCACGGCCAACGAGAGGTCGTTGCCCATCGAGCCGATCGGCTCTGCGCCCTCGCTGGCCATCGGGGCGAGCAGCACGCGCAGGTCCTCTTGGGAGTAGCCGAACGCGCGCTGGCGCAGGCGTAGCGGCTGGCTGGAGATGGTCACCTGCGACGACGGCGGCAGCTGGGAGAAGGGCACGGCGTTGCGCGCGTACCACTCGCCGTAGGGACGACGCGTGGCGACCTCGCGCTTGACCTCCTCGTCCTCGACGATGCGGCCCCGCTCAAGGTCGACCAAGAACAGCTTGCCCGGCTGCAGGCGGCCCAGACGCCGGATCTGCTCGGGCGCGATGTCCAGCAGGCCGGACTCCGAGCCGAGCACCACATACCCATCGGTCGTCTCCACCCAGCGACCCGGCCGCAGTCCGTTGCGGTCGAGCGTGGCGCCCACCACACGCCCGTCGGTGAAGGCCACCGACGCGGGCCCGTCCCAGGGCTCCATCAGGCAGGAGTGAAAAGCGTAGAAGCCCTTCAGGTGGTCGGGCAGGTCGTCGCGGTCGCGGTAGGCCTCGGGGATCATCATCATCGCCGCGTGCGGCAGCGAGCGACCGGCGAGCATGAGCAGCTCGAGCACGTTGTCGAACGTGGCCGAGTCGGAGTTGCCGGGCGCCACCACCGGCAGCAGCTTGCGCAGGTCCTCGCCGAACAGCTCACTGCTCAACTGGCTCTCGCGCGCACGCATCCAGTTGACGTTGCCCATCACCGTGTTGATCTCGCCGTTGTGACAGATCACCCGGTAGGGGTGCGCGAGCTCCCAGCTGGGGAAGGTGTTAGTCGAAAAGCGCGAGTGCACGAGCGCCATCGCGCTCTTGGCACGCTCGTCGCTGAGGTCGCGGTAGAAGGCTGCCAGCTGGTAGCTGATCAGCATGCCCTTGTAGTTGATCGTGCGCGAGGAACTCGACGCCACGTACAGGCCGGCATCCGGACCCAGCCCTCCGGGCTGTGTGCCCGCCAGCTCGCACACGCGGCGGATCACGTACAGCTTGCGCTCGAACGCGTCCTGGTCCTGAGCCTCAGCGCCGGCGGCGCCCACGAACAGCTGACGGATCAGCGGGCGGCAGGCGGCTGCAACCTCGCCGGTCTGCTCGGCGTCGATCGGCACGTCGCGCCAGCCGAGCACTCGCTGGCCCTCCGCGGCCACGGTGCTCTCCAGCAGCGCTTCGAGCCTTCCGCGAGGGGCGTCGTCGGTGGGCAGGAAGCACATCAGCACGCCGTAGGCGCCCGCTGGCGGCAGGTCGAAGTCGACCACCGCACGCAGCAGCTCGTCGGGCATCTGCATGAGGATCCCCGCGCCGTCGCCCGTGCACGGGTCCGCGCCGGTGGCGCCGCGATGCTCGAGGTTCTCCAGCGCGGTGACCGCCCGCGAGATCACCTCGTGGGTGGGGGTGTTGTCAAGGCGCGCGACCATCCCCACGCCGCAAGCGTCATGCTCGAAGCGGGGGTCGTAGAGTCCGACGGCCTGTGGCGGCTGCTTGATGTGCGATTTCATGGCAGTGCTGCCTTTGAGCGGTGCATCCCGCGCGATGGATACGAGCTTGAGGACATACCCACCGTGGCGCAGGTAGGCGGGCACCTGAGGCGGTTTGTGAAAGCGTATCAGCGCAAGTAGGGCGAAAACCAGAGCGCGACGCTCGAAAACTGGAGCGCGGCGCTGGTTCTCAAGGCTCCGCGCGGAGCGTGTGCGCCTCGTCCCACGAGCACAGGCCCGCCCGGCCGGGACAGGTCAGACACAGGCCGCGGTGTGGCGTGGCGCTCACGCGGAAAGGGTCCACGCGGGCGCGGCCCAGGCGCGCGGCCAGTTGCGCTTCAAGGCCGTCGCGATCCTCGGCGCCGAAGCGGGCGCTCACCGGATCGTCGGGGCGCTCCAGGAACCAGTGGACCACCTCCACACCAGCCGCGCCGCCGCGCAGGACCGCGAGCGCATAGATCAAGCGCTGGACGCCGTACTCGCGCCCGACCAGCTCCTGCAGATCGACCTCCGCGCCGACGCGATCGCTCTTGTAGTCGACGACCAGCAGGCCGTCGCGCTCGCGTGCGAGCAGGTCGATGACACCAGCGATCAGCTGTCCGCCGGCCTCGCCCTGCGCGTTCGGCCCGGCGGGCTCGGTCGGCTCAGTCGGTTCGGTCGGTTCGGTCGGTTCATCCACGGCAAGCGAGAACGCGAAGGGATGCTCGCGACGTATTTGCCCGGCGCCGGCAAGGCGGGCGGCCGGCGACGAGCGGCAGGCCGACTGCAGCAGCGCCGCGACCTCCTCGCGCTCGCTTTGCAGGGCGCGTATCCCCAACTCTCGCGCCGCGCGAGCGACCTGCTCCGATGACGGCGCCACCGGGCGCGAGAAGTCGACGTCCTCCAGCAGCCTGTGCACGAGCGTGCCCCGGGCGCGCGGGTCAAGGCCCGGGCCCGCGACGTGCTCTGCGGCGCCGACTGCGCGGTCCTCGCCGAGGCCGAGCACGCGTTCGAGGTAGTAGCGGTAGCCACAGCGCTCCAGCTCGCTGAGGGCGGTGTAGCTGAGCGTGCCCAGGTCGGCCTGAGAGGGCGGACGCGTCGCTCGTATAGACGATGGCGCACGCTCCGTCGAACGAAGGTATCCCACCGCGCTCCCCCCCGCCTCACCCGCCGCCATCGAATCCAGGCCAAGGACCTCACGGGCGCTCGCCGGCGAATTCAGCCGCACGCGCACGTGCGCATCGCCCGATGCAAGCGTCGGCAGGTCGGCCGCCAGGGCGGGGCCCAGCCAGGAGATCGCGGTCGCCGCCTGGCGCCGCTCGGACCAGCGCTCGAAGTCGACCGCGCCGCTCAGCACCAGCCGCTCGCGGGCGCGCGTCATGGCCACGTACATGATCCTGTCCTCCTCCTGCGCTTCCGCTGTCTTGCGCTCCTCGGACAGCCGCTCGAAGTCGAGCGTGGGCGTGGCCTTGGCGCCGTCGAGACGCACGAGTTGCAGGCCCATGCGGTCGCCGTCGACGAGCAGGTCAGGCATGCGCGTGTTGGCGGCGCGCCCGAGGTCGGCGACGCATACCACCGGGAACTCCAGCCCCTTGGCGGCGTGGATGCTCATAAGCCGGACGGCGTCGGACTCGCCCGCGTCAACGGGAGCGTGGGCCTCCCCGCCGGCCACGTCGGAGAGATGCGCAGCGTGGTCGAGGAAGGCGCGCAGGTCGCGGCCCTCGCTGGCCTCAAAGCGCCGCGCCAGGCGCAGCAGCTTGTGCACGTTGGCCAGCCTGCGCTCCCCGGACGGCAGGCTGAGCACGTGCTCGCGATAGCGCCCTGCCTGCAGCGCGCGCTCGATCAGCTCGGCGATCGTGCGCTGCGGCGCCGACGCGCGCTCCTGGCGCATGCGAGCACAGAAGTCCGCGAGCACAGCGCGCTCGTCGCTCGAGATGCCATCGGGCCACTCTTCCTCGCCGGCCAGCAGCGCGGTCTCCCACACGCCACGGCTGCTCGCCCGCGCGGCGCGCGCGAGCAGCGCAAGGCCGTCGCGCGAGAGCCCGACCAGCGGCGAGGCGAGCGTGGCGTAGAGGGCCTGCTCGTCGAGCGGATTTGCGAGCGCGCGCAGGTAGGCGAGCAGGTCGCCGACCTGCTGGTGCTCCCAGAAGGCGCCGACGGCGGCCAGCGTACGCAGGCCGCGCATCTGCAGCGCCCGCTCGTAGACCTCGACGTCGCCGAGCGCGCGCAGCAGCACCGCCACGTCGCCCGGGCGCACACCCTCTCCGTCGACCAACTCCTGCACGTGGCGGGCGAGCATGCGCGCCTCCGCCTGGCGCCACAGGGGGGCCGGCGGCAGCCCCTGCGCGATCTGCTCGCAGGGCGCCTGCTCCCAACCGCTGCGCGCGGTCAGCAACAGGTCGACCAGCGGCTCGTGCGCCTGGGCATCGCGGCGGGCTGACACGAGCGGCTGAAAATCGGGCAGGCGGTCCGCAAAGACGCTGTTGACGACATTCAGCAGCGGAGCGCGGCTGCGGAAGTTACGCGTGAGCGCCAGGCAGCCGCCGCGCAGTTGGAGCTCGGCGCGGCGATCGCGAAACAGGTTGACGTCGGCGTGCCTGAAGCCGTAGATCGACTGGTGCTCGTCGCCTACGGTGAACAGATTGGCGCGATCGAGCGCCCGCAGGATCGCGAGCTGGCGCGGGTTGGTGTCCTGGAACTCGTCGACCATCAGCAGCTCGAAGCGCTCAGACCAGGCCGTGCGGACGCTCTCATGCCCCTCCAGCAGCGCCAGCGCGCACAGCTCCAGGTCGTCGAAGTCCACCGCGCCGCGCCGGCGCTTGAGGCTCTCGTAAGCATTGCCGAATCCCTCCAGCAGCTCGTCCAACAGGACGCAGGCGGCGGCCGCGTCAGCGTCGTCGCTCCCCGACCACAGGCGCGGCGCCGGGCTCGGCGCGGGCGCAGGCAGTCGCGGTAGACGCTGGCCGCGGCTGCGCAGCTGCGCATGCACGGCCGCGATCGTCGCTTGCAGGCGATCAGCTCCATAGGCGGCCAGCAGGTCCACCGCGTCGGCGCGCTCTCCGTCGACGAACGCGCACAGCGCGACCCTGAACGCCTGCACACGCAGCCGCCCGGCGAGGCCCTCGTCGAGGATCGCGAACTCCGGTTCCAGGCCCGCCATCAGCGCGTGCGCGCGCAGCAGACGCGCACAGAAGCTGTGGAAGGTGCCAACGAACGCCGCCTCGGTGTCGCGTGCGGCCTCGCGCTCGCCCAGTTCCAGCAGGCGCGCGCGCATGCGCTCGCGCAGCTCGCCGGCGGCGCGGTCGGTGAACGTGATCGCAAGGACCCTGCCCGGCGCGAGCCCGTCCTCGCGGACGGCCCGGACGAAGCGCTCGACCAGCACGGAGGTCTTGCCGCTGCCCGCGGCGGCCGACAGCAGCAGCGACCCCGAGCGGCGGGCTACCGGCTGCTCCTGCTCGTCGGTCAGCTCAAGGCCCGCGGGCGCGTCTGGGCGCTGTGGCTCACGATCGTCTGATTCGACGTCTGCCAGGCCCTCGATGCGCAGCTGGTAGCCGGCCTCCATCAGCGCTCGCAGCGGCAGATCGTGGGGTACATGCAACCGCCGCCGTACGCGCACGTCTGCGGCCGCGGCTCGAGTTCGCCCCGCGCAGCCTGCCCGGCCGCGGTAAGCGCCAGCGCGACCGCCTCGTCGAGCAGCTCGCGCACCTGCTCGTGCTCGCGCGCCTCGCCGCGCACGCACTCAAGCTCCACGCGGCCGTCCTCGTCGAGCACGCCGCGCGCGCGTAGGTCGGCGCCGGCCAGCGGCTGGTAGAAGCCGCCGACCGCGTGCAGGCCCAGCAGGCCCTCGACCGCGCGCATGTATAGCGCCACCTGCAGGCTGCCCTCCGATATCCACCTGGCCGCGCCGGGCGCGGCGCGGCCCTTGTAGTCATAGACCACCGCCTGGCCCATCCCGCCGGTGTCCACGCGGTCGATCCGCCCGCGCAGCCTCACGCCGTCGCCCAGCTCGAACGCGGGCAGCTCGCTGGCCCCGCCGCGCTCGCCTGCCCCCGCACGGGGGTCCGCGGCGGTGAAGCCGAAGCCCAGCTCCAGGGCGGTCGGCTCCAGGGGGCTGTGCGCCTCGGCCGCGTAGTCCAGGTAGCGCTCCAGGTCGGCGTGCAGCCTGCGCCGCGTCCCGGGCACGCGCTCGGGAGCCACCGACAGCGGGTAGGCAGGCTCGTTGTCGGCCAGCGCCGTGCGCAGCAGCTCGCGCGCAAGCGGCAGGCTGGAGGGCGTCAGGCGCGCCGAGCCGCGCTCACGCGCGAGACCCTCCAGCGTGTCCTTCAGCGCGGCATGGGCCAGACCGCCGCGGGCGAACGGCTCGGGGTCGGGGTCGATCGCCCCCGGCCTGAGCAGCCGCTCGACAAACCAGCGCACGGGACACGAGATCCACACCTCCAACGACGACGCCGACCAGACATGCGCGCGCAGGTCGTCCAGCAGTCGCTCGTCGGTCAGGTGTCCGGATCGCGCCGGGCGAGGCTCGGCCGGCGGGGCCACATCCTGTGCGGCTGCGGTGGGCCTGCGTGCAAGCTGCTCGAGCGACCCCGCGGCGAACAGGTCGCACACGTCGTCTACGAACAGCGACCTGGCGGTCGGCTCGCCGTCGTCGTCGGCCACGTGCCAGCTGAGCACGAGCAGCTCCTCCGGGCGCGAGGCGATCGCATACAGCAAGTAGCGCTCGGCGGCCAGCGCGTCCATGCGCTCGCCGAGCACCAGGCCCGACGTCTCGGCCAGCCGGCGGCGCTCCTCTTCGGCCAGGAACGGCTGCGGGCGCGCACGCGCCGGAAAGACTCCTTCCTGCAGGCCGCACACGAACAGCGCGCGCACGCGCCTGGCGCGCAGCGACAGCGGATCGACCACGGCGACTGCCGGCGTGGACGAGCCCGACCCGGCGGTAGCACCGCTGACGATGTCCAGGCGTTCCAGCCAGGCGGCCAGGTCCTGGGACTCGGCTGGGACGAGGTCGGGCGCGATCCGCGCGAGCTCGCGCAGCTCGCCCAGCGCGCGCCGTCCTGTTGACAGCGCCTGCGCCTCATCTAGCTCGTCGGCGTCCAGCACACTCGCCGTGCGCCTACGGGGCGCGCAGAACAGCCACTGAAGCTCGCGCTCAGCGCGGTCGATCAGCGCGATCGGCCCACGCCGCTGCACTTCGCCAAGCTGGTCAATCGCGTCCAGGCGCCAGTGCGATCGTTCCCACAGCGCCCGCGCCTGCGCGGCGCTGGTGGCGCCGGCGCGCCGGGCCTGCAGCCTCGAGCCGGTCGGCCAGCTCGGGATGCTCCAACAGCCCGGGCGCGCGCAGCCACGCCAGCAGGTCGCCGAGCGTGCCGCTGTCGGCCCCACAGCGCAGCACCCCCACGAGCGCCCGTCCGAGCGCGGTGTCGGCCAGGCGCCTGCGCCGCGCAAGCGCATACGGCACGCCCGCCTGCGCGAATACCTCGCCCAGCAGCTCGGCGTTGGTGCCGGGGGCGCGCGCCACCACGGCGATCTCCTGCGGCGCCATGCCGCCGTCAAGCAGCGCGGCGATCTCGCCCGCCACGAGCTCGAGCTCGGCGCGTTCGCCCGCTCCCTCCAGCAGCCGCACCGCCCCCGCGGGGCCGGGGGCGCGCGCGGCGCGCGCCTCGAACAGCGAGCGCTCCAGATGACCGAGCGCCGCGCGCGCCCCGGGCGCGTAGTAGTCGGCGCGCGCGTCCAGCTGGCGGTGCTCGTCTGCGAGCGGCGCCAGCGCGGCGAACGTTGAGGCCCTGCCGGCAAACGCGGCCCGCCCCGGCTCATAGGCCAGCGACACGGTCACCGGCGCGTCCACCACCCACCCGAGCGTGTCGATCGCGTCCACTTGCAGGTGCGTGAGATCGTCAAAGCCGTAGAACAGCACCGGCGTGCCCCGCCACAGCGCCGGCTCGCGTCGCAAAGCGTCGAGCGCGCGCACGGCGCGCTGCTCGGCGTCCACGCGCCCGAGCCGCGACAGCGTGCGCAGGTAGTCGCCGTAGATGCCCCCCAGAGCGCCGCTGGCGCCGACCGATCCATCCTGCGCGGTCCAATCGGCCAGCGCGCGCCCCAGGCGCGCGGCGCTCACGCGCCGGACCTGCAGCTCGGCGATCACGTCGCCCAGCGCGCGCACGAGGCCCGCTCCGGCCGCGTCCGGGATGCCCAGCGGAGCGCGTCCGGCGAGCGCGCCCAGCACCCGCTCGCGGGCCAGTGCGCCCAGCACCGGCTCGGCGGTGCCGGCGCGCGCGACCGCCTCGCCGATCAGGCCATGGAAGCGCTCCACGCGCACGCCCAGCGCTGCGCCCTGGCCGGCCAGCTCGCGCGTGTAGTGCTCGGCGTCGGCCCGCGTGGGCACGACCAGCAGCGGCTCCTCACCGCGCGCGAGATGCGCGCGCATCGCATCCATGACGACGCGCGCCTTGCCCGCGTTGGCGGGCCCGGTGACCAGGGAGATCGGCACGCAGCCATCCTGGCGCACCCGGCCGACGAGCCCGCTGGCGTGCGTTGGCGTCCGCGGCCCTAGAACGTGTTCTTACGCTGCGCTGCGCGCCGCGACGGCGGTCTCGCCCGCCGCCGCGTCGACCTCTGCGTCGGGCGGCTTTGCGCCCTCTCTGGCCCACACCTCGTCGAACTCGACCCGCCATCTGCCCTCGTCGGTCTGCTGCAGGGCCAGATGGGCGCGGAAGCTGCGCCCGCTGCGCCCGCGAAAGCCGGTGACCGCCTGGGCGGTGTAGCCGGTCTTGATCAGCTCCTTGGCCACGGCCAGCGGCAGCGTCTTGCCGGCTTTGGACTTCCAGATCACAAAGCCGCAGCCGGGATCGTCACGCGCCCAGCAGGAGTAGCCCTTGCGGTTCTCCACGATCTCATGGCCGCAGATCGGGCACGGGCCCAGCTTGGCGCGCGGGATGCGCACGTCTTTGAGCGTCTCGTCGAGGGCTTTGACGGTCTCTTGGGCGAAGCCGGCGATGTCGCCCATGAACTGCTTGCGTGAGTCCTCGCCGCGCTCGATCTTGCCCAGGCGCTGCTCCCAGCTGCCGGTCAGCCCCGGAGAGGTGAGGGCGTGCTCGTTGAGCAGCCTGATCACGTTGAGCCCCTTCTCGGTCGCCACCAGGGCCCGTCCGTCGCGCTCGAGGTAGCCGACCGTGATGAGCCGCTCGATGATCGCGGCCCGGGTTGCGGGCGTGCCGATCCCGGAGTCCTTCATGGCCTCGCGCAGCTCGTCGTCGTCGACCAGCTTGCCGGCCGTCTCCATCGCGCCCAGCAGCGACGCGTCGCTGTAGCGCCGCGGCGGTTTGGTTTCCTTGCGCAGGCTCTCGATCTTGCGCGTCTGCACCTGCTCGTCGGCGACCAGGCGGGGAAGCTGCTGGTCGGTCTCCTCGTCCTCGTCGCCCCGGGCCTCGGCTTCTGCCGCCTTGGCGTCGGCGGAAATCTCGTCATAGACGCCGCGCCAGCCCGGCACAATCAGCAGCTTGCCGCGCGTGCGGAACACGTGTCCCGCCCGTGCCCCCTGGGGTGCTGCCTGCGCGTCGCCGTTGGCCGGGGTGACAGTCGTCTCCACGCGCGTGTTCTCGAACACGGCCTCGGGGTGGAACACGGCCAAAAAGCGCCGCACGGCCATGTCGTAGACGCGCCTGTCGTCAGAGCTCATTTTCTCGAGATTGTGCTCGGAGCGCGTGGGGATGATCGCGTGGTGGTCTGTGACCTTCTCGTCGTTGACCACCCGGCCGAGCGGCAGCACGTCCAGGCCGGTCACGTACTCAGCGCCCTTGCGGTAGTCGGGGTGGGCGCCCACCAGCTCGGCGATCGGCTTGATCTCCTCGACCATGTCGGTGGTCAGGTAGCGCGAGTTGGTCCTCGGATAGGTGAGCGCCTTGTGCTCCTCGTACAGCCTCTGGGCGGCCGCGAGCGTGCGTTTGGCTGAGAACCCGTAGCGGTTGTTGGCCTCGCGCTGCAGCGTGGTGAGGTCATAAAGCATCGGCGCTTTCTCGCGCTGCTCTTTCTTCTCCAGCTTGGTGATCGTCCCAGGCCTGCCCTCGCAGGCGGCCACGATCGCGATGGCCTCCTCTTCGCTGCCGATCCGCGGGCCCTTGGTGTTGCCCGGGCTGCCCGCGGGCGCCTGGAAGTGCCCGACGTAGGTGCGCTCGCCACTCTCGCCGTTCAACGGCTCAGCGGCGAAGGTCGCGTCGACCAGCCAGTAGGGCTCGGGCTTGAACGCTTTGATCTCCTCCTCGCGGCGCGCGACGATCGCCAGCGTGGGCGTCTGCACGCGACCGAGCGAGACGGCGCCGTCGAAAGAGCTGCGCAGGCGGATTGTGGCGGCGCGCGTGGCGTTCATGCCGACGATCCAGTCGGCCTCGGAGCGCGAGCGGGCGGCCTCCTCCAGGCGCTCGAACTCCTGCGCGGGGCGCAGCGACCCCAGTGCGCTCTTCATGGCGGCGTTGGTCATCGAGTTCAGCCACAGCCGTTTGACAGGCTTTTTGCCCTTGGCCTTCTCGTACAGGTAGGCGAAGATGAGCTCGCCCTCGCGCCCGGCGTCGCAGGCGTTGACCACCTCGTCGATGTCATCGCGACCGAGCTGTTTGGTGACGACCGACATCTGCTTGCGCGAGCGCTCGTCGCGTACTTCCAGCTTGAAGCGCTCGGGCACGATCGGCAGGTCGGCCATCTTCCAGCTCTTGTATTTGGCGTCATACGCTTCGGGTTCGGCCAGCTGCACCAGGTGCCCGACCGCCCAAGTGATCACGTGTTCGGGGCCCTCCAGCGAGCCCTCTTGTTTCTTGAACGGCCCCTTGAGCACGCGCGCGAGGTCCTGCCCCACGGAGGGCTTCTCGGCGATCAGCAGCGTCTTGGACATGGCGAGCAGCGTAGCGGGTGCTCATCCGCGCGCAACCGAGGCGACAACCACCCGCGCCGGTCATACCGGGCATTGCGAGCGGGTGACCGTACTACTTGATCACCAGGATCTGCGGGTGAGTGGCCAGCAGCGTCTGCGTGAACACGTAGTTGAACGCGCCGATACCCAGGAATGAGATCACGACCGCTTCATTGACTGCGCGGCCCACCCCCTCGGCGCCGCCGGACGCGGACATGCCCTTGTAGCAGCACACGATCGCGATGATCGCCCCGAACACCGTGGTCTTCAGCACCGACCCCCACAGGTCGGTCACCGACGAGTTGGCGAACAGCGTGTTCCAGAACGGCCCCACCGCGCCGCCGTTGAGGACCTCGGCGAGCAGGCCGCCGAACAGGCCGAAGAGGATCGCGTAGATGTCGAACAGGCCGGTCACGACCATCAGCGAGAGAAAGCGGGGAACGACGAGGTTCTTGACGGGGTCGACACCCAGCACCTGCAGCGCGTCGAGCTCCTCGCGCACCTTGCGCGCGCCCAGGTCGGCCGTGATCGCCGTGCCGGCCACGCCAGCGACGACGATCGCGGTTATGAACGGCCCGATTTCGCGGATGGCGGCCAGCACGAAGAAGCCGCCCAGGCGGTCCAGAGCGCCGATCAGCACGAGGAAGTTGGCTGCCTGCAGCCCCGGCGCGCCGTAGTTGATCGCCACGGTGGACACCAGCAGCGGAAACCACACCAGCCGCAACGTGAACAGGAACTGCGATACGAGCTCGCCGCCGTAGGGATAGGGCGGGCGCAGGGCCGAGGAGATCGTGCGGCCCGTGAGGATCATCATGTCGCCGAATTCCTCGAGCAGATGCCGCGCCGGCCGACCCGCGCGCTCGGCGGCGCTGCGAGCGCTCGCGGCGAGCGTGGAGGAGTCGGGCTGGCGTGCGACGGATGCCACGTCGGTCAGCTGTTCCCCGGGCGCATTGCCCTAGTGTACTAGTTGACTAGTACATTGTATTTCTGCGTCAGAGCCCGCTACCGTTGGGTCGTGCCACAACTCCCGGCTGACAGCTCCGACAGGCAGCGCAACCTGGACCTCGGCGGCCTGGAGATAGACCGCAATGCGGATGTGCCGATCGGCGTCCAGCTGGCGTGGGCTCTGCGCTCTCGCATCGACGAGGGGGAGCTCGCTCCGGGTCAGCGGTTGCCGGGACTACGCGACCTGGCGGAGGCGACGGGCATGAACGTGAACACAGTGCGCGCGGTCTATCAGCGACTCGAGCAGGAGGGCCTGACCGAAAGCCAGCAGGGAAGTGGCACGTTCGTCACGACCAACCCCCGTCAGCGCTCGGCTGTAGGAGCGATCGCGGCGAGCGCTGCGCGCGAAGCGCGCGACACGGGGGTCGACCCGCGCGAGGTGGCTGCAGCTCTGTATGCCTCCCCCGACCCTTCCGAAAGCCCTGACGAGCAGGCCGCCCACCGACGTATGCTTCTGCGCGCCCAGATCGGCGTGCTCGAGCGGACGCTGGGCGAAATGGAAGCGACCTACCCCGGCCTGGCGCCGCCGCCGAGTGCGATCCGCGGCGACGTGGGCCCGACGCTGCTCAGCGCAGAGCAGCTCGAGCAGGTGCGTACGCATCTGGTGCGTCGCCTGGCGACAGTGCAGGCGGCGATCGATGCACAGGTGGCGCAGGGCACCGAGGAGCAGGCGCCGGCGCGCAGCCGCGCGCGTGCAGGCCAGGCGACCAAGCCGAAAGCCCCGGCAAAGGCCCGAGTCCCGCGCGCGCCCAAACGCGCGAAACCACCGACTGGTGGGACAAGCCCGGCCCCAGCGGGCGCCTGAGGTCCTGGTCGAAGTCGCTCGCTCGTCCATCGCGCTCATCCATCGCCATCCCCGCGCTCACCCGCTGAGCGCGCCCACGTCAGCCGTCGACGCACCCTTCGGTGCTGACCTGCTGGCCTGCGCGCAAGTTGGCGTTGGCCCGCGCGAGCACGGATGCGACGGTTTCGTTGGCCACCCCGTAGCCGCCCCGTGGCCGGCCGCCGACGGTGCCGGCGAAGACGGTGGTCAAGATGTGCCCTTCGTCGTCGACGAGCGGGCCGCCGGAGTTGCCCGGCCGCACGAGGCCGCGCAACGGCGTCAGCAGTCGCGAGACGGGCCCCTGGCCGTAGGCGTTCTGGGTGATCACGGTCTGCGTGTGCCCGATGCGGGCGGGCTGGACGTTGAAGGGCCCGTTCTCGGGATAGCCGAGGATCGCGCCGGAGGTGCCGGATGCGGGAGCGCTTTGCAGGCTCAGCGCAGGGAGGTCGAGCTGTTCGACGCGCAGCACGGCAAGGTCGTCGGTGGGGTCGAAGGCGACCGGCTGAGCGGTCAGCTGGGGGGGCTGGCCGCCGACCTCGACGGTGGTGTCCTGCTCGCCGGCGACGACGTGGGCGTTGGTGATGACCATGTCGGGCTCGGCCACCCAACCGGAGCCCTCGATGGCCAGCCCGCAGGCGGTGCCGAGCACACGCACCACGCTGCGCGAGGCGACCCTGACACCGGACGTGCGCGCGATCTGCGGTTCGGGGGCGGCGACCTGCGCGGAGGGGCCGGTGATCGAGGGCAACGGGTCCAGGCGCGCGAGCGCGTTGAGGATGGAGCCCGAGGGGGGCAGGATGTGGTTGAGTTCTTGCAGGATCGCCGAGCGCTGGATGTCGGCCCGCAGCTGGCCCTGTCCGGATAACTGGCCGGCCACGGCAGCGGCGATCCAGACGATTCCCAGCGCGAGCGCGACGCCGAGCATGGCGCCGAGCAGCCCGTCGAGCAGGCTCATGCCGGGGATGATCAGCGTGCGCCGCAGCTTGAAGCCGACCCCCTCCAGGCCGCTGGCGAGGATCGCTCCGGCGAGCAGCGCGCCGACGAGGCCAAACGCGGGCGCATAGGGCGAGGAGGAGCCCTGTGGAAGCAGCAGAGGACCCAGGCGCGTGCCGAGGAATGCACCTATGGCAAACCCCCCGAATGAGAGCACGCCGACGATGAAGCCCTGGCGATACCCGAAGATCGCCAGCAGCAGCGCGAACGCGACAATGATCCAGTCCAGCCGTGTCACCTGCCATGTTGTACAAGCTCTGTGACTGAGAACCGCAAGCAGCGCCTGCGACGTGCGCGCCCAGTCGTGGCGCTCGCGGTGGTGGCGTTTGCGCTCGGTGCGATCGTTGGCGCGGGGCATGGCCAATCGCGGGCAAGCATCCTGGCGATGCAGTTCGTCACGGCATGGACGCACGGCGCCTACGTGACGATGTACTCGGACATCGACGCGTCCTCGCAGCGGGCCACCTCGATCACGCGGTTCGCAGACGCCTACAAGCAGGCGCTGATCACAGCGACGGCCACTGGAATGACGGTCGCCGGCAAGGTCGGCAACGGCCCGGACGGTGCGAGGACGGTGCCGGTGCGCGTATATACCCGTCTGTTCGGAGCGCTGTCGCTGGACTTCACGATGAAGGTCGGCGAACGCGCGCAGGGCGGTCCACGGGTGGCGTGGTCGCGCTCGCTTACGTTCCCCGGCCTGCACCCCGGCGAGCTGTTGCTGCGCGACACTACGCTGCCACGGCGCGCGACGGTGCTGGCTCGCGACGGCAGTGTGCTGGCCGAAAGCCCGCCCAGAGCGCCCACGGACGCGGGCTCGCAAGCTGGCGAAACGACGCGCAGCTCCCCGCTGGGCGACGTGGCGGACGCGGTGCTCGGGGCGATCGGTCCGCTTCCCGCGAGCGGCTCTTCGGCGGCCCGGCGCCAGGCCCTGGAAGCACAGGGGGTGCCGGGCGAAGCGGCGGTGGGCGTGAGCGGCCTGGAGCTCGCGCTTGACGATCGCCTGCGCGGACGTCCGGGGGGCGAACTGGTGGCCCGCGATCCCGATTCGTTCGGTCCACCCCGGGTGCTGGCCTACGCGCCCGCCCATCCGGCGCCGCCGCTGCGCAGCACGGTCTCGCCGGCGATCCAGCGCGCGGCGGTGCTCGCGCTGGGCGACCAGCTCGGGGGGATCGTGGCGCTGGCGCCGTCGACCGGTCAAATCCTGGCGGTGGCGGGCATCGGGCTGGACGGTCTGCAGCCGCCCGGTTCGACTTTAAGATGATCACCCTGACGGGTGTGCTGGCCGCGAAGATCGCAACGCCGCACACGGTCTTCCCATACGCAACGTTCGCCACGCTGGATGGTGTGAAGCTGAACAACGCTAACGGCGAGGAATGCGGCGGATCGCTGGAACTGGCGTTTGCGGTGTCGTGCAACTCGGTGTTCACGCCGCTGGGCGTCAAGCTGGGCGCGGCGCGCCTGGTGGCCATGGCAGAACGCTTCGGCTTCAACCACGAACCAGGCGTGGCGGGCGCGTCCGAGAGCACGCTGCCACATGCGAGCGAAATCCAGGGCGAACTGGACGTGGGCTCAACGGCGATCGGCCAGGGACAGGTTTTGGCGACGCCGCTGCAGATGGCGACGGTGGCGGCGACGATCGCAGACGACGGACGGCGCCCGCAGCCAACCTTCCTGCTCGACACTGCGCCTGCAGGGCACGTAGAAGTGATCAGCGCGTCGGTGGCACGCACCGTCCGTCACCTGATGATCGGCGTGGTGCGCGAAGGGACGGGCACTTCTGCGGCGATTCCGGGGGTGACGGTGGCGGGCAAGACGGGCACGGCGGAACTGAAGACGGTGTGCACTTCGAGCAAACCCGAATCGGGCGCCACTCAGAACACGAGCGAATCGGCGCCGTCAGGCGAAGGCTGCCAGGGCGCGGCCAACGAAGCGAGCAACACGGACGCCTGGTTTGCTGCGTTTGCGCCGGCGATCCATCCGCGCATAGCGGTGTGCGTGATGCTGGTCAAAGATGGTGCGGGCGGCGCGACCGCGGCTCCGATCGCCCGCGAAGTGCTGGAGGCGGGCCTGCAGGCCACTCACTGACCTGACGAGCGGCCTACTTAAACGTCGAGCTCGGCGGACGCGCCTTCGGACGGGTTTTCGGGATCGGCGATCTTCAGGATCAGCGGCCGGTTGTCCAGCGAGACGATCTGGATCTTGAACAGCAGCAAGGCGCCCTGGGTCCCGAAGGAGTCGGCAACCGTGTTGGGGGTGGGAATCTGGTTTTTGGGGGCGACCGGCCCGGGACGGTAGGCGAACTCGTTGGTCGGGCCGAGAGCGAGCGGGGTGTAGATGTTTTCCTGCGTGTCGCTGATCGTGAAGTCGCTGGCGTCAGTCAGTTCCTGGTTGCTGTTGTTGTAGACCTGCACGAACACCGCGAACCACTCCTGGCCGGGTTCGAGCTTGCGTTCGGCCGGGGTGAGGCCTTCCAGGTAGGCCGCGTCTTCTGTGTTGTAGGGGTTCAGCTGGCGCGACAGCTGAACCTCATAGATCAGCGGGCCGACGTTCAGGTAGGGCGCGTTCTTGCCCCCCTCCCCGGCGTAGGTGCCGGTGCTGACCTTCGTGTGCGAGTCCCCGCACGCGGCCAGGAGCAGGGCGGCGAGCAGGGCGCCCAGGACGAGTGGGAGCTTGCGCAGGCGGCTGGACATGCGAGGCGGCAGTCTACCCTCCGGCGACGGTCACGCGCCGACCAACGCCTTTGGCGTCGGTGCCCCGGCCAACGTCTGACTCGAGGATGGAGCGCAGGCGCCGCAGAGCACGCTCGTTCTTGCGCCGCATCCAGGCGCGCGCGCCGAAACCCTCCATCAGCCGGTCTGACAGCGTGACGGGGACGGTCTCGATCGTGAAGCGCACACGGGTGGTCCCGGACGCGCCGGAGTCCAGGTCATAGACGCCGAGCGTGCGGATGCGGTTGTTCTTGCCGGTGCGGCCGACCTCGACAATCCGGTGCGGGCGCTGCACCTCGGCGAAGGTCACGTCGCCCCAGCTGAAGCGGTTGCCGGGCGCCTTGACGCGAAAGCGCGCGCCGGCCCCGCGGCCGACCGAGTCGATCCTCGTCAGATGCCAGTCGACCAGGTAGTGGTCGGTGAACTCGGGGTGGTTGGCGATGTCCTGCAGGTAGTCGAACACACGCTCGCGCGGGGCGGAGACGACGATCGAGACGCTCACTGGATCCATGGCGGGCGGGAAGTCTATGACAGGCCGCCCGCTCGCGGCGGTGCTCAGGGTCCTTGACGGACCCTAGGCGACACGGACAGTCAGCCGCACGGCGTGGCCGTGCTCGCAGTGACGCACGATCTCGCGCGCGACCGGAGGCTCGCGCCGGCCCGTGCGGCACAGCTCGCAGACGATCCCCTGACGACGACCGTCGTATAGATGCACGTACTCGCCGGTCAGGGGCGTGCGACCGCAGTCAACGCAGCAGCTTCTGTCGGCCTCCAGGGCGCCCACGCCGCGGCGTAGCAGGACGCGCTCGAAATGCTCCACGTGGGCAGTCGGCATGGCCATGATCGTCGGTGTTCGCCGCCGCCGGCCCGGGTCCTTCCCCACGCCAGCCGCCTGGCAAGCGGTTTCGCGTGCGGGCGACGCGGGTACTATCCCAGTGATCGGAGACACCGCGTGGAAATTCCGTCATCTGGCAGTATCCGCTTCTCTAAACACGCGTTGACAGCCTTGTTATGATCCGCACGAGCTACCCCGCGGCGAGGGACCGCCCTCCGGCAGCACTGAGAGAGAGGGAGGAATACAGCATGGACTCACTTACTTCGGGTACAATCGCGGGCGCTGGTTCCTTCCGCTGCCGGCGTTGCGGCTACATGTTGACGCTGGACGGCTCGGACACCCTAAGCGACTGCCCGGGCTGCGGCGGGCGCAACTTCGTCCGTGCGTCGCTGTTCAGCGCCGAGCCCACAGCAGTGGGCGCAGACGGCGACGCAGGCTCGGCGCTGCTCGAGCCTGCGTCGGCGGAGTGGGATTCGCACCTGGCGCACGCGCGCGAAGCGATCGAAAAGCCCGGGGAGTACCTCTGCTACGAGGAGGGTGGCGAGGTTCGTACGGTGGCGCTAACGCGCGAGTGGACGCGCATCGGGCGCAGCCTGGTGGCGGACGTGCGCTTTGACGATCCCACGGTCTCGCGCCGCCATGCCCTGATCGTGCGCCAGCCCGACGGCGTGCGGCTACTTGACGACCGCAGCCTCAACGGCGTGTTCGTCAACGGCGCGCGGGTGGAAGGCAAGGCCCTCGAGGACGGCGACGAGATCGTTGTGGGGCGCTACCGCCTGATGTTCGTAAGCGTCGCGCCGGGCGCGCAGGCAGCCGGCATGGGCGCGTCGGGACCCGGGTCGGTGCAGACCATCGGCTGACCGCCGGGCTGGCGCTGGCGCCGCTGCGGACGGGCGCGGCTTCGATGGTTGCGGGCGCGTAGCATGTCGCGTCAGATGGCCCACACGATCGCCGTGCTCTCACAGAAGGGAGGCACAGGCAAGACGACCACGGTTCGCACCCTGGCCGACGTCCTGCGCCGCGGCGGCGTGCGTACGCTGGCAGTCGACCTGGACCCACAGGGCAACCTGTCGGACTACTTCGATTTGCCGACAGATGTGGAGCCGACCATCGCAGACGTCCTGTCGGGGCGATCGAGCGCAACAGAGGCGATCCATCAGGACATGATCCCTGCCAACCTGAGCCTGGCCGAGGCCGAGTTGATGCTGGGCGGCAAGATGGGCCGCGAGCAGACGCTGGCGCGGGCGCTAGCGAAGGCGACCGGCGAGTACGACGTGGTGCTGATCGACTGCCCCC
Source organism: uncultured Solirubrobacteraceae bacterium (assembly GCA_963745375.1). GTDB lineage: Bacteria > Actinomycetota > Thermoleophilia > Solirubrobacterales > Solirubrobacteraceae > Palsa-744. The sequence continues at coordinate 699,315 of CAVUXA010000008.1, forward strand.
CGTCGCTGGGCCTGCTGACGGTCAACGGCCTGGCGGCGGCCGACTACGCCCTGATCACCGCCGAGGCACAGTATTTCGCCCTGCAGGGGGTCGAGCAGGCGATGGAGGTGGTGGAGCTCGTGCGCGACAGCATCAACCCGAGACTGTCGCTGCTGGGCGTGCTGCTCAACCTGGCGGACATGCGCACGGTGCACTCGCGCGAGGCGCTGCAGTCGCTGAAGGAGCGCTTTGACGAGCTGGTCTTCGACACGGTCATCCGCGCGTCGATCGCGTACGCGGAATCGGCCGAGCGGGCACGCTCGATCCTCGACCACCGCCCCGACCTGGGCACCGACTACGTGGCGCTAGCCGGCGAAGCGCTGGCGCGCATACCGGGACTGGCGGACGTGGGCGAGCGCCTGCCCAGGGTCGCTTAGCACCTGCCCAAGGTCGCTCAGGATCTCCCTCAGAAGGGGTTCTAGAGCTCGCCCACGTAGGCGCCCTGGGGCTCGAAGGACGCGCGCAGCAGGCGCGCCCAGCCCTCCACCTCATCGCCGAGCGCACGCGCGACCGCGCCGGTCTGCTCATAGAAGCACCACACGAGCACCGTGGGCCCAGCGCCGGAGATGCTCGCGCCCAGTGCGCCCAGCTCACGGGCCCGGGAGGCCAGCTCGATCGAGCGCGGGAACAGATGCGCTCGGTGATGCTCATGCAGGCGGTCGTGCAGGCCGCGAGCGAGCAGGTCCCAGTCGCCTCTGGCCAAGCCGAGCGTGAGCAGCGCGCCGTGTGCGACGTTAAACACGGCATCCTCCAGCGGGACCTGCTCGGGCAGGGCGGCGCGGGCGGCGCGCGTGCGCACGGCCTCGTTCGGCACCACCGCCAGCGCCTCCAGGCCGGTTGGCGGATCAAAGCGCGTGGCCTGGCCGTCAGCGCAGATCACAAAGCCGCCGTACAGAGCGGCGGCGACGTTGTCGGGGTGTCCCTCCAGCTCGGTGGCGCATGCGAGCAGGTCGGCGTCGAGCTCGAACAGGTGGTCGGCGGCCATCAGCCCCGCCACGATCGCCGCGGCGCTCGATCCGAGGCCGCCCGATAGCGGTATCTCCGAACGGATCCTGAAGGTAAAGTCGTCGGCTGGGTGCAGCCGCTCGAACGCCCGCACGCACAGGTTCTCGCGTCCTTGGCCCACCGGCAACTCGGTCTCCACGGCGAACTCGCCGGTCTCGACCACCTCGAGCTCCAGCGTGAGCGCGAGCGCTGCCGCCATGCAATCAAATCCCGGTCCCAGGTTGGCCGATGACGCGGGCACGCGCACCAGGCGACGACGACTGAGAGAAGAGGGGCCCGGGTCAGTCGGCATCCGGCCGACCTCCCCACCCTCTAGGGATCACCCAACACCGCTTCCTCGATGGCGGCGGTCTCGGCGACGCACTGGATGACCAGGCCGTCGTTGTTGGCCATTGCCGTCTCGGGGTCCTTGAGGCCGCGCCCGGTGAGCACGCAGACAACCTGCTCGGCGCCACCGGCACCGTACTTGAGCAGGCCGGCTACAGACGCCGCGGAGGCGGGCTCACAGAACATGCCTTCCCGGGAGGCGAGCAGGCGGTAGGCGTGGAGGATCTCCTGGTCGCTGACCACGCGGATCGACCCGCGCGAGTCGGTGGCTGCGGCCATCGCGTCCTCCCAGCGCACCGGGTTGCCGATCCTGATCGCACTGGCGACCGTTTCGGGATGCTCAATGATGTGCCCCTCGACCAGCGGCGCAGCTCCCTGCGCCTGGAAGCCGAACATCTTCGGGGCGGCTCCCATCTCGCGAAAGCCGCGCCAGTAGGAGGTGATGTTGCCGGCGTTGCCCACTGGTATGCACAGCGCCTCCAGCTGTCCTTCCAGCGCCTCATGGATCTCGAAGGCGGCCGTCTTCTGCCCTTCGATGCGAAACTCGTTGACCGAGTTGACCAGCACGATCGGGTGCGTGGCGGTCAGCTCGCGCACGAGCACGAGCGCCTGGTCGAAGTTGCCCTCAAGCGAGATCACACGCGCTCCGTGCACGAGTGTCTGGGCCATCTTGCCCTGGGCGATCTTGCCCTCGGGCACGATCACCGCGCAGGTGACGCCCGCACGGGCCGCATAGGCGGCGGCGCTGGCCGCCGTGTTGCCGGTGGACGCGCAGATGACCGCCTTGGCGCCGTCGCGCACGGCAGCGGACACCGCACACGTCATCCCACGGTCCTTGAATGAGCCCGTGGGGTTGGCCCCCTCGAGCTTCAGGCGGACGGTCGCACCGACCATCTCTGAGATCACGGGCGCACGCAGCAGCGGAGTGGAGCCCTCCTGCAGGCTGACGAGTTTGTCGCCGGGCTCAAACGGCAGGCGCTCGTGGTAGCGCTCGATCAGCGGCACGTGCGTGCCTGAGAAGGCAGCCCCTTCGACGAGCGGCAGGGGCACGCGCGGGACCTCGCTGACGGGGGGCGTCTCGGGCATCATCAAATGAACTCCTCTTCGATCACTCGGATGGTGCGCGGGGTGCCGCGCAGGAAGTCGAGCTGGGCGACCTGATCGATAGCCGCTCGCAGGCTCGATTCGGGCACGGCATGCGTGACCATCACCAGGCGCGCGCTCTCGTCCATGCCGCGCTGCACGACCGACCTGATCGACACGCCGTGCTCGCCCAGCGCGTGCATCAGCGCGGCGAGCACACCGGGACGGTCGGCCACCTCCATGTGCACGTAGAAGGCACTGTCAACGTCTTTGATGATCGGCAGCTCCAGGGGCGGGGCGGGCGGGCGGGCGCCGCCGGTCATCACGCTGACAACGTCGCCGAGCACCGCGCTGGCCGTCTGCGGACCGCCGGCGCCGGGCCCGGACATGGTGATCTCGATGATGGTCTCCGATTCGATGGTCACGGCGTTGAACGGTCCCTGTACGGATGCGAGCGGATGCCCTGAGTACAGCAGCGCGGGGTACACGCGCACCGACAGGCCTCCCTGGCGGCGCTCGGCGGTGCCGATCAGCTTCAACCCCAGCCCGAGCTCACGCGCGTACTGCAGGTCGTCGCCATGCAGATGCTCGATGCCCTCGTAGTGGACGTCGTCGAGGTGCACGGGCGAGCCGAACGCCAGGCGCGCGAGGATCGCCATCTTGGCAGCGGCGTCGCGGCCTGAGACGTCGTCTGAGGGATCGGCCTCGGCGTAGCCCTTGGCCTGGGCGTCGGCGAGCGCCTGCGCGTAGGAGCTGCCGTTGTACATCTCGCTGAGGATGAAGTTGGTGGTGCCGTTGACGATCCCATGCACGCGCTCGATGGGCGTGGCCGACAGCGACTCCTCGAGCACGCGCACAATCGGGACGGCTCCGGCGACGGCGGCCTCGAAGCGCAGTCTGACGCCGTGCTCGCGGGCGGTCTCGAACAGCTCCTCGCCGTGCTGGGAGAGCAGCTGCTTGTTGGCGCTGACCACGTCCTTGCCAGCGCGCATGGCCGCAAGCAGATAGCCGCGCGCTGGTTCGATGCCGCCGATCAGCTCGACCAGCAGGTCGGCCCCCTGCAGGATCTCCTCGAAGTCTCCCTGCGAGCGCGTGAGGATCCCGCTGATCACCGGGCGGCGGCCGTTGAAGCGCTCGATCTCGTCTGCTCGCTGGGCGAGCAGCGCGGAGAAGCCCGAGCCGACGGTGCCGTGCCCGAGCAGGCCAACGCGAAACGGCCCGTCGCCCGCTGCGCCGACAACGTCGTGGACGGCGGGCGCGGGCTGCGTTCTATGCGACATCGCGCCCGGTCAGGTCCTCGAAGCTCTCGCGCCTGACCACCAGGCGCGCATCGCCGTCCTTGCAGAAGATGACGGGCGGCCTGGGCACGCCGTTGTAGTTGTTGGCCATCGCGTAACCGTAGGCGCCGGTGGCAGGAGTGACAATCACGTCGCCCGGGCGGGGGTTGTCGAGCACGGCCTCACGCACGATCACGTCGCCGGACTCGCAGTGCTTGCCGGCCAGCACGCAGGGCGTGGCGCCGTCGAAGCGGTCTACCACGTGCGCCTCATACGGCGCTCCGTAGAGCATCGGGCGCAGGTTGTCAGACATGCCGCCGTCGACGGCCACCCAGCGCGAGACGTTCTGCTTGACGCTCTGCACGGTGTAGAGGGTCACGCACGCGTTGGCCGTCAGCGCCCTGCCCGGCTCGATCAGCAGGCGCCCGTCGACGCCCATGCCGTGGGCGTGGGCTGCGTGCACGAGCATGGCGACGTACTCCTCGATGGCGGGCGGCTGCGATTGACCGTCGGTGTAGCGCACGCCAAGACCACCGCCGAGGTCCCACATGGGAAACGGGCCGAGCGTGGCGAGGCCGGCGACCTCGCGGCGAAACGGCTCGAGCTCGAGCAGCTGGGAGCCGATGTGCGCGTGCAGGCCCTGCAGCGAGAGCCCGGGCACGCTGCGCACGCGCTCGATCGCGTCGGGGGCGTGGGCCATGGCGAAGCCGAACTTGGAGTCGGCCTGGCCGGTAGAGATCTTGTCGTGGGTCTGGCCGCGGACATCCGGTGTGACGCGCACCAGCACCGGCTGACCGCCATCCCAGCCGGCGGCGTCCCCATCTCGGCCGGCGCCGTCCCCATCCCGGCCGGCGCCGTCCCCGCCGTCGCCAGCGGCCGCCGCGCCGGGCGTGCCCTCGGCCAGCAACCGCTCGAGGCGATCGATCTCGTCAAAGTTGTCGATCACGATCGCACCGACGCGGTGGCGCAACGCCACGCGCAGCTCCTCCTCTGACTTGGCGTTGCCGTGCAGCACGATCCGCTCGGGCGCGAAGCCGGCGTGCAGGGCGAGGTGAAGCTCGCCGCCTGAGGCGACGTCGCACCACAGGCCCTCTTGCGCGAACAACGCAAGGACGGCGGTGCAGGGGAAGGCCTTGGAGGCGAACACAACGTGGAAGTCGCCCTGGCCGGCGTCATGTCCGGCCGCCACGAAGGCGCGTGCGCGCGCACGCAAGTCGTCCTCGGCGACGACATAGGCGGGCGTGCCGAACTCGTGGGCCAGCTCGATCGTGTCACAGCCGCCCACCTCCAGGCGCCCGCGCTCGTTGAGGCGACTGCCGAGGGGATAGACGCTGGAGAGGCTGGTGGCGGCTGCCATGACCGTGATTATCGCTTGCCGGCTGGGCACGCGCTCGCGAAGCGCTCAGCCGCAGGCGCTGGGGCGCCGGCCGTGCGCGCCGCGACGACCGCGCAGCGGGCCGGCAACTTTATGGCAGCGCAATCTCGGTCTGCGACAATCAGCGGCGATGGCTACACGAAGGTCGAGCTTTGGCAAGGACACGGGCCTGCAGGCGCGGATGGTCATGACCATGTTCCTGCTGGGCCTGGTGTACGTGGTGTTCCTCGGGGTGCTGTTCGCGGCAGGCGCGGGCGCGGGCCTGATCGTGATCGTTGCGCTGGTCCTGCTGCTGTTGCAGTTCTTCGGCTCGGACAAGATCGCGCTGGCGACGATGGGCGTCAAGGAGGTCACGCCGGCACAGGAGCCCGAGCTGCACGGGATCGTGGAGCGCCTGTGCGTGCAGGCGGACCTGCCCAAGCCAAAAGTGGCCGTGATCGAGACGTCGATGCCGAACGCTTGCGCGATGGGCAAATCGAAGAAGAACACGACCGTGTGCGCCACGCGGGGCATCCTCGAACTGCTCTCTCCGGCTGAGCTGGAAGGCGTGATGGCGCACGAGCTCACGCATGTGATCAACCGCGACGTGCTGGTGATGACGCTGGCCAGCTTCTTCGCGACGCTCGCTTCGATGATCGCCCAATTCGCGCTGTTCTTCGGAGGCGGCTTCGGCGGCGGCTACGGGCGCGGGCGCGAAGAGGAGGAGGACATCATGATCGTGCTGCTGGTGTCCGTGCTGGTGTACGCGATCTCGTTCTTGCTGCTGCGCGCGCTGTCGCGCTATCGCGAGTTCGCCGCCGACCGCGGCTCGGCGGTGCTGACCGGCCGGCCCAGCGCGCTGGCGTCGGCGCTGCTGAAGATCAGCGGCACGATGGAACGCGTGCCCACCCAGGACCTGCGCAGGGCGGAGCCCATGAGCGCGTTCTTCATCCTCCCGGCCAGGACCAAGAAGTCGCTGATGAACATCTTCGCCGACCACCCGCCGCTGGAGCAGCGCCTGGCGGCGCTGGAGCGGCTGGAGTCCCAGCTGCAGGGCGCCGCCTGAGCCGGATGATTGCCCGCTCGACCGTCCGAGGCGCCAGCCCTGAGCTCGCGCCCCTAAGACCAAGTCTCTGATGGGCCTGCGCGACGTCCTCACGGGCCGCCACACGGTCAAGGGCCCGGCGCCCGACAAGCTGTTCGCGATCACGACGGCGTACGTGACGTTGCAGTCCGAGCACCAGATCGAGCCGGCGGGGACGGCGGCGATCGTCTTCCAGGCGCTTGCGACCAGCGAGTTCGAAGCGACCCTGCGCGAAATGGAAGAAGTGGTCACGGCGACGGGCGGCGAGAGCGGCACGACGGTGTCCACGCAGGACGACAGCTACGGCTACCGCTGGATGATCCTGCGCAACCCCGAGGGCGCGCCCAGCGTGGAAGACCTCGCGGTGGGCATCAACGCCGTGTCGGGCTCGATCGAGACGGCCGGCCACGGCGAGCGCCTGCTGTGCGCGGTGTTCGCGTTCGCAGACGCGCAGAAACGACGCATCTACTTCATCTACAACTACAAGCGCGGCTATTGGTACCCCTTCGTGCCAATGCCAGGCTCAGACAGCGAACGCTCGACCGAGCGCGAGCTGCAGCTGAAGGCCCAGATGACCTCCGAACTGCCGATCGAGCCGGAACTGGAGCGCTGGTTTCCCCTGTGGGGGATCCCGATCTAAGAGTCGCACTCGCAGCCGATTGGCCGCGACCGGCCAGGAGCGCCGGCCGATCACGATCAATCAATCTCAGTCCGGGATCAGCCCCTCGCCGGTAAATTCGCGCCCGGCCTCGGCGAAGCTCACATCGGATGGCGGCAGGATCACGTCGGAGGTCTCTATCTCGTCATCGCCAACGGCCGTACCGTGCTCGCGCACGTAGTCGAGCAGCTCGCCGAAGGCCTCACTGAAGCCGTCTTCGCGCCCGCCTTCGACAATCGCCACGACGGCGTTCTCGAGCTCGTTCAGCCGTGCGGCGTCGTCATCGGCGAGGCGGTACTGGTCCTCGCCGGATATGCGCACGATCATGACTGGCTGCTCTCGCCCGGCTGCGCTGCCCCGGCTGCCGCGTCACCCGTCTGTCCATCTGAACCGTCGGTTGCGCCGGCCGGGATCTGTGCGGCGGCGCCGCCGCCCTGGGCAAGTTCGCTCTTCATCTTGGCGAGATCGTCGTCGACGGCGGGCTGGCTGGACAGCTGCTTGAGCTGGCGATCGATGTCGTCTTCACCGGTGCCCAGCTGGGTGAGGTCTTCGAAGGTGCCCGCGGCTTCGAGCTCAGATACAGCGTCGGCGCGAGCCTTCATGTTTTCGGTCTTGTCGACAGCGCGCTGCATAGCCAGGCCTACGTCGGCCATCTGCTCGCCTACGCCAGTGGCAGCCTCGGAGATGCGCACCTGCGCTTCAGCGGCAGAGTACTGCGCCTTGATGACCTCCTTCTTGGTGCGGAAGGCTTCGATCTTGGCGCGCAGTTTCTGCTCGGAGTCGGTCAGCTTCTGCTGCTGCTCTTCCAGTTCGTTGACCTGCGTGTCCAGCGACTGAAGCTCTGTCTGGGCGACGTTCTTGCGCTCCAGCGCGGTCCTGGCGAGATCCTCGTTGCCAGCCGCCAGCGCCTGGCGCGCCTGCGTGTCGAGCTTGACCACGCTCTGCTGCAGCGAGCTCTCCTGCATCTGCAGGCGCTTCTTGGCCGTGACCACGTCTGCGATGCCCTTCTTGACGTTCTGCAGCTGTTCGACCTGCTTCTGGTAGCTGTAGTCGAGCGTCTCGGCTGGGTCTTCGGCGCGGTCCAGCAACTTGGACACCTTCGCCTTCACGACAGTAGACATGCGCCCGGTCAGGCCGGCCATCTGATCCTCCTGTTGGTTTCACGAGACGGCCGATCGGACACCGGCCGAGCAGCTTCTAGCGTAGCCGACGCGGCGCTACAGGCCCAGCGGGTGGCGGATCGTGAAGCCTTCGTTGGCCGGGCGCAGCGGGCGCCAGCGCGGGCCCTGCAGGTTGGACGGGTCGTTGGCCGCGCTCGTGTCCAGACGCAGGCCCGCGACGGTCATGTAGGCGTGTTCGGGGTTGGAGAAGATCGTGACCCAGCGCCCGGCTCCATGCGACCCCCATTTTTCGAATTCTGAGGAGTCCTCGGGAGTTGCGAGCAGGTTGGCGCCGTGCAGGGCGAAGGAGACGGTGCCGGAGCAGTCATAGCCGGGGGAGATGAACGAAGCGTGGCCGCCGCCGTAGATGTAAGGCAGGCCGATGAGCTCGTTTCCAGCCCAGATGATCTGCTGGACCGCCAGCGGCGCCGACATCGGCGCGGCCGCCAGACCGTCCACGTAGCGGGCTGTTGTTCCGGGCACCACCAGCTCGGGCCTGCCTTCGAAGGGCCCGTCCGGGGCGGGTGTGGGAGCGGGCGCGATGGGACTGCCGCCGGTCGCGCCCGCTTCCGCGGCTTCGGGAGCGGTCGTGCCCGGGGCGGTCGTGCCCGCGACGGTGGTTGCCACGGCGCTGTCGGCCTCCTTGGCGGTCGAGTCCGTGCTCGAACCGCTGGCGCCGGGAGCTTCGCTGAGCGCCACCGGGGTGTACGGCACGACCGAGCCCGCGGCCGTCTTCTCGTATACGGGGCCGCTGTAGGCGATGTTGGCGCTGCGCGAGGTGATCGGGAACGTGTGGACCTTGGGGGCGGCCGGCGCCGTGGTCGGGGCGGGCGCGCTTGTGGCGGCGACCACGCCTCCCGTCTCCCCGGCCACCGCGGTGGGTGCGGAGATACACAGCAACGTCAAACTGCAAACAACCGCGCTCAGGGTGTACACCCGCAAGATCGCTACCTCTTTCGTCGGCCTCCGGGGTTAGCTGACGGGCTAGCGCTGAAAGAGCCTGCGCTTCCCACGGCCCTACCGTGGGATTCGCCCCAACAACTTGGGTCCCCCGGTCCTTGGCATCTGGCCAAGGACTCGGCGTTCGCGGCGCAAAGCTAGCAAACTGAGAAGACGCTTGCAGGGCGTGCACGCCCTTTCCCGCAAATTCCCGGCTTTTTCGGGCTGTCGGTAGCTTTTTCGGGCTGTCGATAGTGTGCACGCGATGCTCACGGCCTTCCCCCGCCCGCTCCGTGGCGCCTGCGTGCTCGCTTTGGCGGTTTTGCTTGCAGGGTGTGGCAAGAGCTCGAGCCTTCAGGCCCCCGCGGGCGGCCCCGCCGCCAAGCTCGCGCCGGTGGCCGCCCAGGGAACGGTCAGCGTGAGCACCCGCAACACCACCCGTCTGGGGGGCGCCGACGCTGCGACGGACGCCGCGGCGGTCGCCCGCACGGCCTACCCGGGCTTCACGGCCACGAGCAGGCCCCAGGCGGTCGTGCTGGTCGACGAGCGCGACTGGGCGGGCGCGCTGGCCGCGTCAGCTTTGGCGAGCGCTCCGCTCACCGCGCCCCTCCTGTACAGCGCCGCAGGGAGCCTGCCCGCGGTGAGCGCCCAGACGCTGCAGTCGATGCATCCGGCTGGAGCATCGGCGCTGGGCGGCGCGCAGGTGATCCGGATAGGCGACGCGGCGCCCGCGCCGCGCGGCTATGCGGCGCACTCGCTGCCCGGCGGCGAAGCAGCCCCCCAGGCGGCGGCAGTCGCGCGCCTGCTGATCGCTGCAAACGGAGGCGCTACTCCCCACCAGGCGATCGTCCTGGTAGTGGGAGCGCCGCGCGCGCTGCAGATGCCCGCTGCGGGCCTTGCCGCGGAGAGCGGTGCCCCGATCCTGTTCGTGAACGCCAGGAGGGTACCCCGGGCGACAGCGACGGTGCTCGTCAGCATGCACCACCCGGCGATCTACGTGATCGGCTTCTCCAGCGCGGACGGGGAAGCGCTGCACAGACTGAGTCGCTTCGGCTCCGTGACCACGATCGGCAGCCCTCCAGGCGAAGAAGGCGGCCCCGTCGCCAACGCGCTCGCGATCGCGCGCTTCACCGACGGCAGCTTCGGCTGGGGGGTCAAAGAACCGGGTCACGGGCTGGTGTTCGCCAACACCGTGCGCCCGCTCGACGGGCCGGCGGCGGCCCTGCTGTCGGCCACCGGCGACTATGGACCGCTGCTGCTGCTCGAATCCGCCTCGCTGATCTCGCCCGCCCTGGCCCGCTATCTGGGCGACATCAAACCGGCCTACACCCCTACGGTCGCGCCGGTCAGGGGCGTCTACAATCACGGCTGGCTGATCGGCGACGAACATGCGATCTCGGCTATAGCGCAGTCCGAAATAGACTCCCTGCTGGAGATCAGCCCGCGCACCGAAAGCTCGTCGGAAGCGCCTGTCGAATAGCCCCAAGCCCGTCTACGTTCAACCTGCACAGAGCCCAAACTTGAGCCAAGCCGAGGATCCGCGCCGCCTGGCGCGCAAGCAGACCAGCGCGGAGGTGAGCGTCGAGGATGTGCGCCAGCTGATGGGCGCGTCCACCCCCCACTTCGCGCTCCAGTTGCGCAACCGCATCGCCAACCTGATCGCCGGCCTGGCGCCCGATCACCCGGCGCGCGTGGAAGGCGAGCGCGAGATCGCGCGCCTGGAGCAGCTCGGCTTGCATGGCGAGACGCGCGGCGAGGGCCTGGTCGAGGGGGAGCGCCCGCTGCCGTCGCTCGACCTCGACGGCGCGGCCTGAAGGCGCCTTCGGCGACGCGGTCGGGCCGACCGGGCCGGCGAAGATCACCGCGTGCTGGCAAAACGCCGCTCGCGGCGGGCGTCCGCGAAGCTGGCGCGCAGCAGTTTGAACAGGAACAGCGCCAGCGCGATGTCGACCGGCAGCAGGGCGAAGTTGACCGCGCGCGGGACGCTGACGAAGGCGCTCGCCAGCAAGATCACCACCGTGTGAAAGATGACCGTGGGTAGCAGCGCGAGCAGCAGCGTGTGGGCACGAAAGCCGCCGCGGTGCTCGCGCCAGCTGACCTCGGCGGTGCCGAGCAGGACCGCGCCGACACCGGCCAGCGCAGTGGTGGGCGTGGTCCGGCTCAGACCCACGATCACGCCGACGATGCCCACCAGGATCAAAAGCTCAGACAGCGGCAGCGGATGCCACGGCGCCTGCGGGCGCTCGCCCAGGTCGTGCGGGTCGCCCGGACGCCCACGGTTTGCCCCCGGCGCCGGCGTAGAGGACCTGCGCTCGCCCAATCGCTCGCCCGGCAGCTGTGTCGTGGCGGTTCCAGCCCGGCCTCGCGCCTGGTCCTTGGCGCCCGGCGCGGCGGGCCTGCGCTTGCGCGAGCGTGCTCGCCGGGCGCTGTTGCGCTTGGCCATTCTGGCCGTCGATCGTAGCGCCTATGCTGCAAGTGATGGCCACGTCCTCCTCCCCGGCGCGTCCCGCGAACGCGGGTATCCCGGACAGCGGACTGGCGGGTCCCTACCCGGTCGGGGAGTATGCGTCGGCGCTGCGCGCCAAGCTGCGCTCGTTCGTGCGCGTTCAGTTGGTCGGGGAGCTAGTCAACCTGCGTCCGTCCCGGGCGCGCGTCTATTTCGAGCTGCGCGACGCCGCCGGCGCGATCCCCTGCGCGGCCTGGCGCGACGACTGGGATGCGATGGCCGCGCGCGCTGGCGGAGCGCCCACGGAGGGCATGCAGGTGGTGGTGGCGGGAGGCTGCGACTACTACCCCGGTAGCGCCACCTCCTCACCCGGCTTCTCCTTCGCCGTGCGCGACCTGCGCATCGCCGGCGAGGGCGACCTGCTCGCCCGCATCGAGCGCCTGCGCAGGCAACTGCATGCCGAGGGCCTGCTCGAGCCCCAGAAGCGCCTCCCCCGTCCGCTGCTGCCACGCACGATCGGCGTGATCACCGGCGAGGGCGGCAAGGCGGGCGACGACATCCTCGCCGGTCTGCGCCGGCGTGGCTGGTCGGGACGCCTGGTGTGGGGCTTTGCGCCCGTGCAGGACCGCCATGCTGCGCCGGCGATCGTGCGGGCGCTCGGCGACCTGGCGGCGGTGGCTGACGTCGACGTGGTGATCGTGGCACGCGGGGGCGGCTCGCTGGCCGACCTGCTGTGCTTCTGCGACGAGACGCTGTGCCGCACCGTGGCGTTGCTGGGCGTGCCGGTGATCGCGTCTGTGGGCCATCACACCGACCGCACGCTGCTCGACGACGTGGCGGCAGTCAGCTGCTCGACCCCCACGCACGCCGCCGAGGCGGCGGTGGGCGTGGACTGCGCCCGCGCCCGCGCCGAGCTGGCGGCGACGGCAACGCGTCTGCGCGAGCACGGGCGGCGTGCGGTGCTCAGCCGCGCGCGGGCGCTGGCCACGCTGTCGCGCGCGCCCGCAGCGCACCTGGACCGCCAGCGCGCGCGCTTGCATCAGCAGCTGCGCGAGATGCGTGCGGGCTCGCGCCGGCGCCTGGCGTCTGAGCGCGCGCTGGCCGCGCGACGCGCCGTGGTGCTCGAGCGCAAGGCGGCGTCGTCGCTGCGCGACTGCCGCGAGCGCCGGCCGCGCGAGCTGCAGCGGCTGACGCTCGCGCTGGCCGCCCACGCGCCCCAGCGAACGCTCGAGCGCGGCTACGTGCTCGTGCAGTCGCCCGACGGCGAGCCGATCCTCACGGCCGCACACGCGCGCGAACTGCAGGAGCTTGTGCTCAGGTTTGCAGACGACACGCTCGGCGCCAGGGTCATCGACCGATGAACGGGCCCGAGCAGCAGGCCGGGCCGGAGCAACAGACGGGCGCCGGGCAGCCGGCCGACGTCACGCAACCGGCCAACGCCGGGCAGTCGGGCAGCGCCGAGCAGCCGGCCGGCCAGCCCGTGACATACGAGGCGGCGTCCGCTCGCGTGGAGGAGATCATCCGCCGCCTGGACTCGGGCGAGGCCAGCCTGGACGAGACGCTCGAGCTGCTCAGCGAGGGCAAGTCGCTGATCGAGCTGTGCGCACAGCAGCTGACCGCGGTTGGCGGCGCGCTGGAGGAGCTTCGCCTGGACGAGCTGGTCAGCCGCCTAGAACGCGAGGCCGGCGCATGAGCACCTGGGAGACGCTCGCCGGGCTGCAACTGCAGATCGACGACTACGCGCTGGAGCCCCTGCAGGCCACCGTGTCGAGCGAGTTCGAGCGCAAGAGCACGCACATCCGCCTGCGCGGCGCCGGCGAGGAGGGCGTCGGCGAGGACGTTACCTACGACGCGGTGGACCACGAGATCCTGCAGGCGGCCGGCCCGACGCTGACGCTCGCAGGGCGCTTCACGCTCGCATCCTTCTGCGACCACCTGGCCGGCCTGCCGCTGTTCCCCCAGCCGCCCCAGCGCGAGGTCTCGGCTCGCTACAGGACGTGGGCGTATGAGTCGGCCGCCCTGGACCTGGCGCTGCGCCAGGCCAAGACATCGCTGCACCGCATGCTCGACCGCGAGCCCCAGCCGGTCCGCTTCGTGGTCTCGCTGCGACTCGGCGAGCCGCCCACCCTGCAGCCGATCGAGCAGCGTGCGGCGCTCTACCCCGGGCTGCGCTTCAAGCTCGATCCCACCAGCTCATGGGACGACGCGCTGATCGCGCAACTGGTGGCCACGGGAGCGGTCGACTCGGTGGACTTCAAGGGCCTGTACTCGGGCACGGTGGTCGACCAGCCGGCCGACCCGCTGCTGTATCGCCGCGTCGTGGAGGCCTTCCCGCAAGCGTGGATCGAGGACCCGGCGCTGACACCGGAGACCGAGCCAGTGCTCGCACCCCATCGCGAGCGCTTTTCCTGGGACGCGCCAATCCACTCGATCGAGGACATCAAGTCGCTGCCCTACCCGCCGCGCATGGTCAACATCAAGCCCTCGCGCCTGGGCGGGTTGCGCAACCTGCTCGACGCCTATGACTACTGCGCGGCGCGCGCCATCGGCAACTACGGTGGCGGCCAGTTCGAGCTCGGCGTCGGGCGCGGACAGAACCAGTACCTGGCCTCGCTGTTTCACGCAGACGCCCCCAACGACGTGGCGCCCACCGGCTTCAACCTGCCCGACACTCCCGCCGGCCTGCCCTCCAGCCCGCTAGCCCCCGCGCCGGGTGCGACCGGCTTTCGCTGGGGTTGAGGCGTTTCGCGGCGCAACTTCGGTGGCGCCCGTAGGTTTGGCAGGCAATAGCCGATAACGTGTCGCACTTCCGCCGAGCGGGTGGCGCAACCGCCATCCGGCGCGAACGGAGGGAAACGTTCGCCGCAAAGGGGGGTTTGGATGTTGGCGAGCAAAGTCGCCCAGAAGCGATCGAGGTTCATTTTCGTCGCCGTAGCGCTTACTGCGCTACTGCTGGCAGGTCTGCTCAGCGAGCGCGCGCTGCCGGCCCGCGCCGCCAGCCCAGGCGGCACGCCCGCGGCGGGCGCCAGCTCGGGCGCGTCCGCCCCGGCCACCACCCCGCGAGCCCCGGCCACCAAGCCCGCGTCCAGCTCCGCGCACGTGCTCAGCGTGCGCATCACCAGCGTCAGCTGCACGCCCACCGCCAGATGCAGCGCCAACCCCCACCAGGTATCGGTCCGCGGCATGCTGGCGCTGCAGGGTCCCGGCCTCGGGCCCGGCATGATCGTGGCGTTCCCACAGAAGCCGGGCGCACACATCTCCAGCGTGTCGCCCGCCGCGCACCTGCACCTGCTGGCGGGGAAGCTGCTCGTGACCGTACCCAAGGCGGCTCACTCGGGACACATCATGGTGCTGCTCGGCGGCGGCCACTACACGAGCTCCTATGGCCCGATCTACGTGTACAACCACGCCCTGCACCCGCCACCACCACCACCACCGCAACCGCCGGCTCCCGCTGCCGCATCGGCCGCGGCGGTCCCGGGCTCGGCCTTCGAAGGCCAGGGCATGTGGATCTGGTACGTGAGCGCCTCAGACCACGGCAGCGTCCCCGAAATCGTCGCCCAGGCACACGCGGCGGGCGTGACCACCGTGTTCGTCAAGAGCTCGGACGGCTCGACCAACTACTGGAGCCAGTTCTCGCCCCAGTTGGTGGCCGAACTACACGCCAATGGGCTGAAAATGTGCGCGTGGCAGTACGTCTACGGCACCAACCCCGTCGGCGAGGCCGAACTGGGAGCAGAGGCGGTCGCCAACGGCGCCGATTGCCTGGTGATCGACGCCGAGTCGCAGTACGAAGGCAAATACGCCGCCGCGCAGACCTACATCGACGACCTGCGCGCCAAGATCGGCCCCACCTACCCGCTCGGCCTCGCGTCCTTCCCCTACGTCTACGACCACGAGTCCTTCCCTTACTCGGTCTTCCTGGGACCGAACGGGGCGCAGTACAACGCGCCGCAGATGTACTGGCACGACATCGGCCAGTCCGTCGACACGGTCTATGCCAACACGTTCATCGCCAACCGCATCTACCAGCGCCCGATTTCCCCGCTCGGGCAGACCTACGGCGGCGTGTCCGCGGCCGAACTGCTGCGCTTTCGCGAGGAGGCCGTCGACTATGGCGCCACCGGCGCCTCCTACTGGGACTGGCAGGAAACCGGCGCGAGCCTGTGGAGCACGCTCGCCGCGCCGCTCGCCCCGCTGACCAGCGTCGTCCCCAACGCCGAATGGCCCGAACTGAAGAGCGCCAACAAGGGCGACCAGGTGCTATGGATGCAGGAGCACCTCGCCAGCGCCATTCCCACGCAGGAAGTCACCGGCTATTTTGGCGCGCAGACGTTGGAAGACGTCGAGGCCTTCCAGACGGCCCACGGCATCGCCGCCAGCGGTGTGGTCGAAGCGGCCACCTGGACGGCACTGCTGGCCCTGCCCCCAATCGCGGTCGATTGGACCGGCGGCGGGCCGAGCGGCGGCTAGCATTCACGGTCCCCTCGATATCCAGTGAACGCCTGCGCGAGCGGCTAGCCGGCTGTTGCAATCAAAGGCTGTCCGAGGCGTTTGGGGCGAAGCTCGGCGGACGCTCGCAGGTAACTCGTAACGACAGTGTCACGTGCTAGCAGCCGGACCGGAGTTTGCGATAACGCGCTACGGCGATGGCAGCCCGGGATCTCGGTGGCCGGAGGGCTGGCCATCGTAGATACGAGGGCTTTCGCCGGTGATCGCGGGGTTCACTCGGACTCCTCGGCGGGCGTATTTTGACAGCCACTGAGGGGGCGTCCAGTCCCCCTCTGGGTCCGTGGTCTGCCCCACCTCGATCAAATAACCGTCGGGGTCGCGGATATAGCAACGGATCTCGTACTGGTGCTGCTTCGGCGGCGTCAGGAATTGAGCACCGCGGGCGCTCCATTCGGCGTACACGGTCTCGATGTCCTTGACCCGGATATTGAGGAAGCTGCTGACCCGGTCAAGGTCGCGCGGCGTCTCCAGGGTGACCGCGGGCTTGTCGTCGGTGGGGCCTCCGCCCCGATTGATGACGATCCAGCTGTTGGCGAGCGCGACGTTGGTCGGCTCTCCCGAGCGGGCCACCGTGCCGCCAAGCACGTCGGTGTAAAAGCGGCGGGAACGCTCTACATCATCGGAGACGATGAAGTGGGTCAAGACCAGCTCCTGGTCGGGGGTGCTCATGCTGACCTCCCTTGTGAATTGATTCCATAGCGGTGCCCTATCACGAGGATTCGAGGAGCTGCTTCGCGCGCGCTAGCGCCTCGGCCAGGCTGTGTGCGCTGACAACGACCGCGCCGCCATCGCTCCGGGGCTCGATCCTGAGAACCAGCTCGCCGTCCTCGAGCCGCGTGAAACCAAAGAGCCTGTCGCCCGCCCAGAACTCGGCGATGCCGAACTCGGCCTCCCCAGGGCTCACGACGCTGACGTCGAGTTCGTGCGAAGCGGGCATCTTTCCAGTCGGTCGGGTGGTGCTCATGAGCCTACTGCCCACGACCAACCGGAGTCGTGAGCCCGCGGTGGCCAAGGTCGGCGAGCGCACGACACGAGTGCTTCCGCACGGATGCGAGCGTCCCGACGCACACCGCCGCGGCTCCCGAGATGGACGATAAGCAAGAGACGGCCGAGCGCTTCGCCCGCAGACAACCAGCTGCAATATCGCCGTCGGACGGAGTGATATAGCGCGCGAATGGTGCCTACAGCCGCGCTTTAGCTGCTTCTCGGTGGATCGCCTGGGTGTTGCTAGGTGATACCAGTGTTCGCGCGAGTTTCGATGCTTGGCGGTTTGGGCGACAATAGCGTGCGTGTCTGAACGCACGGGGGCTCATTTCTTTGTCAGCTATACGGGCGCCGATAAGGACTGGGCGGTATGGATCGCCTGGCAGCTGGAGCAGGCAGGGCACCAGACCACGATCCAGGCATGGGACTTCAGACCGGGCCACAACTTCGTGTTGGCGATGCAGCAAGCGACGATACGTGCCGATTGCACGATCGCGGTGATCTCTCCCGAGTTCTTTGCCTCCGGCTTCACAAGCCCGGAGTGGGCAGCCGCATTCGCCAAAGACCCGACTGGGGCAGACCGACGCCTTATACCGGTGCGCGTGCGCACCGGCGACCCGCCAGGGCTGCTTGGGCAGCTCGTCTACACCGACCTAGTCGGTCTCAACGAAAATGACGCACGCGAGGCGCTGCTGTATGGCGTGCAGGCGGGGCGCGCAAAGCCCGCAACGGCACCGAGCTTCCCCGGGTCACCGCCGCCCGCATTCCCTGGACATGCCAGCGCCAACACACTCCAGCCCAGCTCGGGAGCACCCCAGCCAGCGGGTATCTCGACGACGTCGCTCATAACCGAGCGCTGCGAGGGGCAGATCGTTGTCGGGGAGCTTCCCGGCAGACCGCCGGTGTTCGTTAAGCGTGACGCTGCTGGCCGGCTCGCGAAGGCGTTCGCAGACGGGGGTGGCGTGGCGGCTGTCTCATCCTTGACGGGCGGCCGGGGCTCCGGCAAGACGCAGGTCGCCGCCCAGTACGCCCGGCAAGCCGTCGCTGAAGGGGTGGGATTGGTCGCGTGGGTGTCTGCGGAGGATCGCGTCCGGATGCTCTCCGACCTGGGAGAGGTCGCTCGTCGGATGGGCGTTGAGGATCCCGACGGTGATTCCGAGGTCTCAGCCAAACGCCTGCGAGACGCACTGGCCTCAAGAATCGACCCAGCCGTGATGGTGTTCGACAACGCGATCGACCCGAAGCTGGTCGAGGCGTATCTGCCGGGAGCGGGTGCCGTGAGGGTGATCATCACGAGCACCCACCAAGCCTTCGCATCATTCGGCACCTCGATCCTAGTAGATCGCTTCGACCGAGAGCAATCGCTTGCCTATCTGAACCAGCGCACACAACTCGCCGATGATGAGGGCGCTGACGAGCTCGCGAATGAGCTAGACGACCTGCCGCTGGCTCTCGCGCAGGCCGCAAGCGTGATTAACCTTCAAGGCCTGACCTATGGGGTCTACCTTGAGCGGTTGCACGCGTTGCCGCTGCAGGAGATGCTCCCGCCCGACAGCGCCGGCTACCCGCACGGCGTCGCGCGTGCTGTCCTGCTGTCAGTCGAGGGCATCGAAGCAGCCGACCCCAGTGGTCTGACGGCTCGGGTGCTCAACTCGGCTGGCCTGCTCGATCCCTCCGGCACTAGCCGCGACCTGCTAGCCGCGCTCGTGAACTCACCGGATCAGCAAACGCTCGATCGCGCTCTCGGGAGACTGGTGGAGGCCTCACTGCTGGTCTGGACCGACGACCGCCGGGGCATCATCATGCACCGCCTGATCGCCCGCTCCATCCGCGACCGCCTACAAACCAGGGGCCAGCTCGCCAGCACCATCAAGACAACAGCCGAGGATGTGCGAAAGCTTCTACCTGGAGAGCAGGAGGCGTGGAGCCAACGCGAGACGGCAGCTGAGCTCGTAGCGCACGCCACCAGCGTCTGGCAACACGCTGTCGAGGCCGCCCAAAAAGAGGCCCTCACGCCAGAGGAGCTGCGATCGCTAGCCCCGTTTGCCCACTGGACCGTGAGTCATCTACGCGCAACTGCTGACCTTTCCCGCGCGATCGAGACCGGAGCCTCCGTTCTGACAGACATCCAGGCAGCCCTTGCCGTTGAGCACCCCCAAGCGCTCGCGGCCCGCAACAATCTCGCCAACGCCTACCAGGAAGCTGGCCAGCTCGACCAAGCCATCCCCCTCTACGAGCAGACACTCGCCACCTGCGAGCGCGTCCTCGGCCCCGACCACCCTGACACCCTCGCCTCCCGAAACAACCTCGCGAGCGCACACCGGGAGGCCGGCCAGCTCGACCAAGCCTTCGCCCTCCACCAAGACACCCTCGCCGCGCGCGAGCGCGTCCTCGGCCCCGACCACCCCCACACCCTCACCTCCCGCAACAACCTCGCCAACGCCTACCAGGCCACCGGCAAGCACGACCAAGCCTTCGCCCTCCACCAAGACACCCTCGCCGTCCGCGAGCGCGTCCTCGGCCCCGACCACCCCCACACCCTCACCTCCCGCAACAACCTCGCCAACGCCTACCAGGCCACCGGCAAGCACGACCAAGCCATCGCCCTCCACCAAGACACCCTCGCCGTCCGCGAGCGCGTCCTCGGCCCCGACCACCCCCACACCCTCGACTCCCGCAACAACCTCGCCAACGCCTACCAGGAGGCCGGCCAGCTCGACCAAGCCATCCCCCTATACCAAGACACCCTCGCCGCGCGCGAGCGCGTCCTCGGCCCCGACCACCCCGACACCCTCGCCTGCCGAAACAACCTCGCGAGCGCCTACCGAGTTGCCGGCCAGCTCGACCAAGCCATCGCCCTCCACCAAGACACCCTCGCCGTCCGCGAGCGCGTCCTCGGCCCCGACCACCCCCACACCCTTGACTCCCGCAACAACCTCGCCAACGCCTACCAGGAGGCCGGCCAGCTCGACCAAGCCATCGCCCTCCACCAAGACACCCTCGCCGTCCGCGAGCGCGTCCTCGGCCCCGACCACCCCCACACCCTCGACTCCCGCAACAACCTCGCCAACGCCTACCAGGCCGCCGGCAAGCACGACCAAGCCATCCCCCTCCACGAGCAGACGCTCGCCGCTTTCGAGCGAGTCCTTGGCCCCGACCACCCCCACACCCTCACCTCCCGCAACAACCTCGCCAACGCCCGTCGAGCAGGCACGAAGCCCGACTAGGGACGGCACGGCCGCAGACTATTGTCCTCGGACGACAACGCAGCATCTCACGAACATGTCTGGCTGTGTCGCTCTGAACCGATCGCGAAGTGACAGCGCACACCAGGGAGGCGGAGCGGCCCCGTCAGGAGCCACCCCGCGACCCTGCCTGCCGGCCCTCGAGGCCGGCCCATCAAAAAAGAAGAGCTTGTGACCTTCGAGCTGCGCCTTCGGCTCAGACCCTCTGGATCACTCAGACCCTCTGGATCAGTGTCCCGGTCCCCAGCCCGCCGCCGCAGCACATGGTCACGAAGCCGACCTCCTTGTCGGAGCGCTCGAGCTCGTGAAGCAGCGTGGTGATCAGGCGCGCGCCGGTGGAGCCGAGCGGGTGCCCGAGCGCCATCGCGCCGCCGTTGACGTTGACGCGGTCCATGTCCGGTTCGAGCTCGCGGCGCCAGGCGGCGACCACGGGCGCGAACGCCTCGTTGATCTCGATCAGGTCGATGTCGCCGATCTGCATACCGTTGCGGGCAAGGATCTTGCGCGTGGCCGGGATCGGGCCCTCGAGCATTTTGACCGGGTCACAGCCCACGGTCGTCTGGTCGACGATCCGCGCGCGGGGGGTCAGGCCCATCGCCTTGGCCTTGTCGGCCGACATCAGCAGCACGGCAGCCGCGCCGTCTGAGATCTGCGAGGCGTTGCCCGCGGTGATCTTGCCGTCGGGCTTGAACGCGGGCTTGAGCTGCGACAGCGCCTCCAGGTTGGTGTCCGGACGGATGCCCTGGTCGGTCACGTACGTGTCGCCGTTGACCGACATCGGCACCATCTCGCGCTCGAAGCGGCCCTCCTCGGTCGCCTGCTGGGCCAGCTTATGCGAGCGCACCGCCAGCTCGTCGAGCTCTGAGCGGGGGATCTCCCACTGGTCGGCAATCATCTCCGCGCCCAGGCCCTGGCCGACGATGTTGTGCTTGGCCAACAGCTCCGGCGGGAACGCCAGGCCGAACTCCTGCTGGGTCTGCGCGACCGCAGAGAACGGGAAGTGGCCCATGTGCTCCACGCCTGAGCCGATCACCGCGTCGTGCACCCCCGCCGCAATCAGGCCAGCGGCGAAGTTGATCGCCTGCTGGGCGGAGCCGCACTGGCGGTCCACGGTCGTACCGGGCGTCTCGATCGGCAGGCCCTCCTGCAGCCACGCGTTGCGCGCCACGTTCAGGCCCTGCTCGCCGAACTGCGACACGCAGCCCGCGATCACGTCCTCGACCTCGCTCGCGTCGATGCCCGCGCGCTTGATCACCTCGCTGTAGGTGGTGCCCAACAGCGTGTTCGGGTGGATGTCCTTGTAGTAGCCCTTTTCGCGGTGGCCGCGGCCGATCGGCGTGCGCACCGCCTCCACGATCACAACTTCGCGGCCCTCTGGTTGCCTCATTTCAGGAGTCCTCCTAAGACTGTCGCCTGGTGTTGATGGAGAGGATTCCCGGGCACTCCAAGGGGGTGGAAGCGCTTCTGGGAGATTGCCCGGACCCTGCATCCCTTAGTCTACCGCTTCACGGCTCCTAGATTGACTGGTCAGTCAACCAGGATCCCGCCACACCCGGCCGTCAACGACCTAGAGGAGCAGAGGAGAACAGTGACCACAAGCCTGGGCATAGTCGGCAGCGGCGCCATCGCCTGCGGTTTCGCGGCCACCGCCGCCCACCACGGGCCGGTGCTGCTGCTGGCTCGCTCGACCAGCTCGGCCGACCGTGCGCGCGCAACCGTCGAAAAGACGCTCAGCCGCCTGGAAGCCGAGGTGGACCCCGAGCACGTGCAGATCGTCACCGATCCCGACGCACTCGCAGGCATGAGCTTCGTGGTCGAGGCGGTCGTCGAGGACTACGCCGTCAAGGAGCCGCTGCTCGGTGAGATGAACGCCCTGCTGGGCGCCGACGCGATCCTCGCGAGCACCACCTCGTCGCTGTCGGTCGAGCGCCTGGCCAAGGCCAGCGGGCGCCCGGACCGCTTCCTGGGCCTGCACGTGTTCAACCCGGTAACCAAGATGCAGCTCGTCGAGCTGGTCTTCCCCGCGGCGGCCGGCGCCGACACACGCAGGCATGCTCTGGAGCTGTGCGAGACGTTCGAGAAGACCCCCGTCGAGGTTCCAGACGTGCCCGGCTTCGTGGTCAATCGCTTGCCGTTCCCCTACCTGTTCAGCGCGGTGCGCCTGATCGAAGAGACCGGCATGGACCCGACCGACGTAGACACCTGCATGCAACTCGGCGCCGGGCATCCGATGGGGCCGCTCGCCCTACTCGACCTGGTCGGGCTGGATGTCTCCAAGGCGATCGGCGAGACGATCGGCGAGACGGTCCCCCCGCGAATGGACGCGCTGATCGCCGAGGGGGCGCTCGGACGCAAGACCAAGCGCGGCTTTCACGACTACAACAAGTAGAGCCTCCGCAGGATTTAGGAAGTCTGAGGCAGCTTTTAGCTGAGGTTGATCAAGCTGGAGATACTTGTTATGCGACGTCAATGTCGCATCGCACACCCGCCTCCTCCCAGTGCACACGATCCGGTCCGCTCCCCCCGCGGGCCGGACGTGTTTAAGGGCCGCGCTCAGTCCTCGCCGTCGCGCGACTCGCGTGGGGGCAGCGGCCGGCGCTCGCGGATGCGCACCGCCTCGATGCGATTGTCGCGCACGGACTCCACGCGAATCGAGAAGCCGTTGGCCGACACCGTGTCCCCGCGCCGGGGCAGCCGCCCGAGCTCTGCGAACACGAAGCCGCCGACCGAGTTGTAGGCGTCGCTGTCGACCGGCAGGTGCAGGCCGTAGTCGGCCAGGTCCGTGACCGCCACGTGCCCGCGCACGAACCAGTCGCCGTCGGCCAGCCTGCGGATCTCCCCGGCAGCCGGGTCGGTCTCGTCGGCGATCTCGCCGACGACCTCCTCGATGATGTCCTCGACCGTGATCACGCCGACCACGCGGCCGTACTCGTCCACGACGACCGCCATCGACGCGCGCTGGCGCTGCAGGTCGGCGAGCAGGTCGTCCAAAGGCTTGGTCTCGGGCACGATCAGCGCGTCGTGCACCACCGACGCGACCGGGGTGTGCGGCCCGTCCTGCATGAGCAGGCGGGCGAGCTCTGACACGTGCACGAGCCCGCGCACGCGGTCGCGGTCTTCCTCTTCGGTGACCAGTAGACGCGTGTGGCCGCTGGACACGCACAGCTGCAAAGCCGTCTGCACGTCCTGGGAGACGTCGATGGTGACCACGGCGGGGATCGGCGTCATCACCTGGCGCGCCTCCTGCTCGTGCAGGTGAAAGACCCCCGTGAGCATGCCCGCCTCGCCCTCGTCGATCTGCCCGCCCGCCTCCGACTCGGCGATCAGGCGCTTGAGCTCATCCGAGGACCCGCCCCGGCGCTCGAGGCTCATGTCGACCCCCAGCAGCCGCAGCATCCTGTCGGCGACCGCGGCCAAGGCGAGGATGAACGGATGGAACAGCGCGCTGAACGCCTGCAGCGGGCGCGCGACCCGCCGGGCGACCGCCTCGGCGCGATCGATCGCGTAGAACTTCGGCACCATCTCGCCGGCCACCAGCTGGGCCGAGGAGATGAGCACGAACGCCACCACCACCGCGATCGCCACCGCCACGCCGTGGCCGAGCGTGTTTCCGAGCGCGCCCTTGAGGATCGCCGCCAGCGCAGGCTCGCCCAGCGCACCGATGCCGACGAGCACAGCGTCACGCCGATCTGCACCGCGGAGATGTACTCGTTGACGCGCGCCAGCTGTGTGAGCGCCAGCGTGGCGCCGCGGGCGCCTTCGTCGCGCATCACCTCGAAGCGTCGACCGGCGCGAGCGCACGAGCGCGTACTCGGCGATCACGAAGAACGCATTGATCGCGACCAGAAGCGCCGCCGGATCAGCTTCAGGCCGTTCACGCGCCAGGCGCTTGGGCGACGCTACTTCGAGGAAGTTCTTCGTCGTCGTTCATCGCGTGCTCGGACGCCCCAACGGTAGCAAGCCAGCTGGTCGCCTATTCGCTGCGGTCTCGCCGGCAGGCCTACGCGAGGCGGTCGATCTGGCCGGCCAGCTGGAAGTCGGCGTCGGTCAGGCCACCCTGCGAGTGCGTGGACAGCGTGAGGCGAACCTTGTTCCAGCCGTGCACGAGGATGTCGGGGTGATGGTTGGCGGCCTCGGTCAGCCCGCGCCACGTCGTTGACGAACGCGATCGCAGCGGCGAAGTCGGCGAACTTCAGGTCGCGAGCGATCGCATCGCCCCCCGAAGGGGAGCTGCCCTCGCCCCGGCGCCACTCGCCCACGGCCGCCAGCCGCTGCTCGATCTCCGCGTCGCTGAGAAGGGCCATCCACAGGCAGATTAGCCCTACAGTCTGCGCATGCGCATCGTCAGCCTCGTCCCCCATGCAACCGAGCTGCTGTTCGCGCTCGGGCTGGGGCGAGCAGGTGCTCGGCGTTACCCACGAGTGTGACTTTCCGATCGGCGCGCGCGAGCTCGCGCGCGTCACGCGCGATGCGCTCCCCGGCGGGCTGAGCGCGGGCGAGATCGACGCTGCCGTGCGCGAGCGCACATTGCGCGGCGAATCGATCTATGAGCTCGACCGCGACGCCCTAGCGGAGCTGGAGCCCGACCTGATCGTCACGCAGGCGCTGTGCCCGGTGTGCGCGGTCTCCTACGAGGACGTGGCAGCGTTCGCGCGCGAGCTGCCCTCGCGCCCGCGGGTGATCGCGCTCGACCCCAAGACGCTCGGCGAGACCCTCGGCGACGTGCGCACGATCGCCCGGGCCACCGGACGGCGCGAACAGGGCGTGGCGCTGATCGCGCGCACGTCCGCGCGGATCGATCGGGTGCGCCTGGCCGTGCGCGGCCAGCGCCGACCGCTGGTGGCCGCGCTGGAGTGGCTGGACCCGCCCTTCGTCGCCGGCCACTGGACGCCCCAGCTGATCGAGCTGGCGGGCGGCCAGGACGTGCTCGGCTTCCCCGCCGAGCCCTCGCAGGAGTTCTCCTGGGAGGCGATCGCAGCGGCCGAGCCGGAGGTAGTGGTGGTCATGCCGTGCGGCTATGACGCGCCGCGGGCGCGCGCCGAGGCGCTGGCCCACGCCGGCCGGCTCGCCGCCCTGAACGCGTCGACGATCGTGGCCGTGAACGCGTCAGCCTACTTCTCGCGACCGGGCCCGCGACTGGTCGACGGCCTGGAGCTGATGGCGCACATCCTGCACCCGCAGTGCGTGCCCGAGGCGCCCGCGCAGGCGCTGGCGGTCGAGCTTGCGCCGGCGCTCCCGCGCTCCTGAGCACGCCCCTGCCCACGGCTCAGAACACGTTCTCAGGGTTCTTCGGGGCCCACAACCGTCGCGGGAGCGACGCCCACCGATTCGACTTCGCTGGCTTTGGCGGTCACGATCGAGCCCACAACGGCGGCGGCCGCAATGGCCGTGCACGCGGTCAGGGCGAGCGCGGGCGCACGCACCCGGTCGCCCAAGCGGATCGCCAGGGCGGCCAGCGTCCCGCCGATCAGCCCGCCCACGTGCCCGCCCCAGGAGATGCCCGGCAGGGTGAAGCTGATGACCAGGTTGATCAGGATCAGGCCGCCGATGCCACCCAGGCCGCCGCGCATGAGCGGCAGCTGACGGGCGCGAAGCTCGACGGCGAACGCGCCCATGATGCCGAACACGGCGCCCGACGCGCCCACGGTGATCGCGTGCGGCGACACCAGCAGCGCGCCGAAGGAGCCGGTTAGCAGCGACACCGTGTAGATCGCGCCGAACTTGACGCGCCCGAGCACCGGCTCCAGCTGCAGGCCCAGGACATACAGGACGTACATGTTGAAGCCGATGTGCACCAGGTTCTCGTGCAGGAACCCGCTGGTTACGATCCGCCACAGCTGACCGTGCGCGACCCCCTGGCCGGGCAGCCTGACTTCGCTGCCCAACAGCGCGCCTTTTTCATAGATGCTGCTGATGGGCTGGCCGCCGAAGGAGAAGTTGCCCTCGGCCACGAACGCGGCCACGTTGATGACGATCAGGGCGTAGGTGATCTGCGGCACGGTCGCAATCTCGCGCATGCGCACCACCTTGGTGCGCTGTTTGGCGCACTCCGGGCAGCGCATCCCCACCGGCGTGCTGGTCATGCAGTCGGGACAGATCGGCCGGCCGCAGTTAGAGCAGGAGACCCCGGTCTCACGCCCGGGGTGGCGATAGCAGGTGGCCACCTAGCGGTCGCCCAGCAGCCTGCGCGTCTCGCGCGAGAGGTCGCGGATGGCGCGCTCGGCGGCGTCGCGCGCGGCGTCGATGCTCACGGTCGAGGAGCCGTGCGCGCGCCTGCGCGCGCGCAGCAGCACCAGCGCGGCGCCGGCGGCGCTGCCAGCCACCAGCGCGGCCGCCGGGCGCGCCCAGTTGCGCGGGTCGCGCATCGCCGACAGCTCCCACGCTTCGAGCTCGTCGGCGGCCATCTCGGTGATGCTCGTGAGCGTGCTCTCCAGGCGCTCGGCCAGGTCCTCGGGCGGCTCGACCGGCGCGAGCGCTTCGCGCAGCAGACCCTTGAGGTGGGAGGCTGCCTCACTCATGGACGATCTCCTCCAGCTGTTTTATCGCGCGATGGATGAGCACCTTGGTGGCGCCGTCCGAGCGCCCCAGCGCACGGGCGATCTCGCGGTTGTCCATGCCCAGCGCAAAGCGCATGATCAGCGCCTCGCGGCGATCGTCGGGCAGCAGGCGCACCCCGTCGAGCACCCTGCTGAGCTCCTCGCGTCCCTCGACCAGCTGCTCGGTGGTGTGCAGCGCGGCCAGCGTGGTCGTCTCGTCGATCGGCGACGCGGGCTTGCGCGAGCGGTCGCGGTAGAGGTTGGCGGCCAGGTTGTGGGCAATGCGGATCAGCCACGGGCGCAGCGGCCGGCCGCGCGATTCGCGCTGGGCGCGCTCGAAGTGGCGGTAGGCCTGCAGGAAGGTCTGCTCGGTCAGGTCCTCCGCGTCGTGGTGATCGCCCACACGGTAGTAGGCATAGCTGTACACGTCGCGCAGATGCGCGCGGTAGAGCTCTGAGAACTCCGCGTCCAGCTGCGCCTTGGGCTTGCGCTGGGCCTGCTCGTCGGCTTGCTCGCTGACCTGTTCGCTCACTCATTGCACCCTACCCTGGCGACCGTTTGCAGCCTAGGCCGCGCGCGAGATCTCGCGGGCGCCTGGCCCCTCGGGCAGCGCTGCGGGTGGCGCCTCGGCGCCTCCCAGCCACTGCCACTGCAGGCTCACGCATGCCCAGATGCGCTCGGTGACCGCAGCGGCAAGCGTCGGCGAGCACTGCTCGACGGTGGGGAAGCGCAATGGACGCCCCACCCGCAGGCGGACCTTGCGCGGGCGGATGCGCCAGCCCCTGCGCACCGCGTCGCTGCCGATGACCGCCACGGGCACCACCGGCGCGCCGGTTTCCAACGCCAGGCGACCCACGCCCCGGCGCGGCTGGCCCAACGGCCCGGGGCGCATGCGCGTACCCTCTGGGAAGACCACCACGCAGTCCCCGCGCGCGAGGATCGCGCGAGCGGTATCCATCGCGTCGCTGTCGCCGGCGCCGCGGTCGACCGGGAAGGCGCCCAGGGCGTTCAGCAGCACAGCCTGCCAGCGCTTTTCAAACAACTCGCGCTTGGCCATGTAGTAGACCGGGCGGCGCGCGAGCGTGCCGATCACGAACGGGTCCAAAAAGCTGCGGTGGTTGGACGCCAGCAGCAGCGGCCCGCTGCGCGGCAGGTGCTCGCGGCCGATCCGCTGCAGGCGGAAGTACACGAGGAAGAACGGCACAAACAACGCGCGTATCAGCAAGTAGAACAGCGGGTTGACGCCGCGCTGCAGCGAGCGCTGGCGAAAGCCGTCCAGGCTCACCGGCGGGCTGGAGGCCGCCACCTCGACGGGCCGCGCCAGCGCCTGGCCCGCGCGCGAACGAGCGCGCTCGGCGGGTGCGGGGTCGGACTCCAGGTGGGGCTCTGTGCGCGGATGGGCCATGCCATCCATACACCGCGCGCGAGGACGCCGTTACAGTGAGCCGAGCGCGCGTGCGCGCGTCGTGCCGGAGTAGCTCAGCTGGTAGAGCACCTGTCTTGTAAACAGGGGGTCACGGGTTCGAGTCCCGTCTCCGGCTTGTCGAGTCCCGTCTCCGGCTTGTGTAGTCAGCCGCGAGTGCTTGTGCGGGCGCGACGCATGGATAGCGTCACGCCGGCGGTTTGAGGCGAGGCGCCGGCGGGGCAACCGCGACGGGCCGGCGCAACGAGCCTGGAGCGACCCCCGAGGGAGCCGCTCCAGACGTCGCTGTCATCTACTGGAGGAGGCGGGATCCGTTCCGCCTTTTTTCCCGACCAGTCTCACGGTGTCGAGCTCCCTATAGGCCTGCTGCGGGAGCCCCAACCGTGAATTCGGTCGTGTACGTTGTGTATGGAGCCTTTTCCAGGCTGGCTTCGATCGCGCTGTCACCGCTGGCGCACGACGGGCCGCCGAACAGGACAACGAAGGCGTTGCCGTCGTTGTCGAGCTGCACCGAGACGCTTTCCGCTCCGATCGGGTCCTCGACTTGCTCGCCCCCGTCGGGCGCGGGTGAGATCAGGTTCTCGTCCGGACCGATCCACTCGACTTTGGGCGCCAGACCACAGCGCGCGAACAGCTGTTCGGCACTGACGTTGACGAACTGCTCGGCGTAGACGGACGGGAACTCCACCTCGACGATCGTCGCGACGCTGCTCTCGACGTTGTCCTCGACCGAGATCGGCGGGAGCGCGGAGACGCCCGGCGTGGTCACTTTCGGCGGCAGCACTTCGAAGTTGGTCGTCACCGTGGTAAACGGCGCGACCTGGAGGTGAGCCGACACGAGCGTCTCGCCAGATGCGCAACCGGGCCCGGCCCACACGACCGCGGAACCATTGCCACCGCCGTCGAGTTTGATTGTGGTGGTGGGACCCTCAGTGGGTTCGAACACCGGCGCTTCCGACCAGCTCATGTTGCCTCTGCAGCGGCTGAACAGCTCCTCGTCGCTCAGTTTGACCGTCTGGAAGCCGAATTCGGGGTTGCACGAGACTTCGACGATGTCAGCCACACTCGATGACGTCGTGAACTCGCCCTGGTCGACGAACGAAGGCAGCGAGGTGATGATGCATGTCGGCGGTTCGTCCCCCGCCGGCTTTTTGGCGCCGACCGTGCGCGCCGAGGCGGTGCCAGCCAACGAAGCCAGACACACGACCAAGACTGCGAGGCCCGCCAAAAGACTGCGTCTTTCCATGACTTTTCCTCCAGTGGATTACGTTTGTACGCCCCCTGCTCCGGTGCTCGCGAGCAACAAACGAGATAGCCCATCCCTCCAGGAATCAGCCCCCCGCGCGGCGTATGTAAGAATTGAATACCACAGGACAAGCAGCAAAAGGAAGCAAAAAGATCGCAAATTGCGGGAATTTCTGGTTCGTTCGCGCGCACTTTCCGGTTTGCGCTCACCTCCAGCGGGTATATGTCAACCCCTCGCGCTGCTCGTATTGGTTGCTGCCCTTGCCAGCTTCAGTGTCGCCCCCACGTACGCGTCCGCAGGAACCCCATACGTGGACGGCATCTCCGACCAGAGCATGGCGCTGTGGGAGTCGGGCTTCGCTGGCAGTCGCTTCGCCGCGTACTTCGCCGACCGGTGGGTGACCAACGGCCACATCGCCTACGCGCGCTACGTCGTCCAGTGGGACGTCATGCAGGAGCCGACCGCGGGAGCAAATCCCGGCGGCGACTACCGCGAAAGGCTGGAAGCGTGGTACGTGGACGCGTCCAGCCTGGGCCTGAAGCTCGACGTGGCCCTGACCAGCTATGACGGATCGACGCCACGTGACGCTGCTCAATACAGCGAACAGCTCGACAGGCTGCTTGATGCCCTCCCGGGCGTGGCCGACGTGGAGGCCTGGAACGAGCCCAACGGCTCGCCCTACCTCGAGCCGCGCTCGGCGGCGTTGCTGGCCAACGCCGCCGAGGCGATCTGCAGGGCGCATCGCACCTGCACGGTGATCGTGGGCGACCTTTTGGACAGCTCCAACGAGGTCCCCTACGAGCGCCACTATGAGCGCTATCTCGATCCCCCCGCGCCGACCGACTGGGGCATCCATCCGTACTACGCGGTCAAGCAGCTGAGCGAAGCGACAGTCGACGCATTCAAGGCAAGCCTTCCAGCCGGCGGAGCAGGGATCGCCATCTGGTTCACCGAGGTTGGCGCGTACTACTGCTCGGACTACGGCGCCAAGCTCGAACAGGCCGGCGAAGAACGTCAGGAAGTGGACGCGTACTGGCTGACTCATCTGCTGATGCCCAACACGCGCCCGGCGCACGTCTTCTACTTCGAGTTGCTCTACGGCGAGGACCGGCCCCCGCCGTGCAACCCCACGCAGGCGGACACCGCCCTGTACGTGCCGGGCGGCGAACGGGGCGACGCGCCCCGCGCGCGCGCAGCGGCAGCGATGATCTTGGGCGGCGAAGCAAGTCCGTCTGGCTATGTCCGCCAGCCGGCGGGCGCGATCGCCACGCTCGGCTCATCGGCCCTAGCTTTCCTGCCCTTCTAGCGCCGCCGGCTGCTGTTCGGCTTCCTGGGCCTGCGCGGCTTCTATTTCCTGCTGTTCGGCCTGTTCGTGGGCTTCTTCGCGTTCTTCCTTGGTTTCAGGCTGGTGTTCTGCCAGTTCCCGGATTTCGTTTTCGTCGTCTTCGCGTTTGAGCTGGGCGATGAAGCCGCCGAGGATGCCGCTGTGCGCTTCAGCTGATGCGGGCTGCGTTTCGCCGCTCGCGCAGCCGGACAGCAGCGGCGCGCACACGAGCGCGAGTACGGCCAGGGCGCATGCGCCCCTGCGGCTGGCGGGCATGTGTAGGGCTTCGGCAGCCCGTGCGCGCTACTTGAGCGCGCGGGCCACCGGCCCCAGCCGGCATATCGCCTCGCTAGCCGGCGTACATCGCGTCGATGTCTGACGCGTACTTCTCGGCGATGGGCTTGCGCTTGAGCTTCATCGTGGGCGTGAGCTCGTCGGCGCCCGGGAGCCAGTCGCCTGCAACGATCGTGAACTTCTTGATCTGTTCGACGCGCGCGAGCTTTGCGTTGGCCGCGTCGATCGCGTCCGCGACGGCTGCCCGCACACGCTCGTCGCCGGCGAGCGACTCCAGGGCGGTGTCGGCGATGCTCTGCTGCGCGGCCCAAACGGGGGCGAAGTCCGCGTCGAGCACGATCAGCGCGGTGTTGTAGGGCCGCCCGTCGCCGATGCAGCACGCCTGGCCGATCAGCGGCGAGGCGCTCTTGACGGTCGCCTCGATGTTGGCCGGCGACATGTTCTTGCCGGCAGCGCTGATGATCAGCTCCTTCTTGCGATCGACGATCTTCAGGTAGCCGTCCTCGTCAAAGGCGCCGATGTCGCCCGTCCGCAGCCAGCCGTCGTCGGTGAACGTCTCGGCCGTCTTCTCCGGCTGGTTGCGGTAGCCGAGCATGACCACGTCGGACTTGACCAGCACCTCGCCGTCGCTGTCGAGCTTGATCTGAACGCCCGGGCCGGGCGGTCCGACGGTTCCGAGCTTGATCTTGTCGGGCGGGTTGACCGAGCCCGCGCCACAGGTCTCGCTCATCCCCCACAGCTCCGCCAGCGGCAGGCCGATCGCGTGAAAGAACTCCAGCACCTCCAGCGGCGTGGGCGCGGCACCCACGTTGATCGCCTCAACCTGGTCGAGCCCGAGCATCTCGCGCCAGGGCGCGAATATCTCCGCGTCGGCCCTGACGACCTGTTCGGCCAGCTGTGCGGGCACCGGCTCTCCGCGCTGCTCCATGCGCACCTTGCGCACGCTCGCCTCGATCGCCGCCGTGATCTGCTGCTGGCGCTCGTCGGGCTCGCTGGCGATCATCGTCTCCAGCCCCGCCTTCAGCTTCTCCCAAATGCGCGGCACGGCGAAGAACCAGCTGGGGCGTACTTCGGGCAGGTAGGACAGGACCTGACGGGGATCGTCGCAGCAGGTGACCTGCAGCCCGAACACGATCGGCAGGTAGTGGTGGGCGTTGCGCTCGGCGACGTGGGCGCTGGGCAGCCAGGAGATCACACGGCCGTCGCGCGGAAAGCTGATCAGGCTCTCCAGGCCCTCGACCGCGGCCATCAGGTTGCGGTGGATCAACTGGACGCCCTTGGGAGGCCCGGTGGTGCCAGAGGTATAGATCAACGTGAGCACATCGTCAGACCGTGTCTGCGCGACGGCCGCCTCGACGTCGAAGTCGGGATTGCTGCCCTCCACGTCTGCGAGCGCCAACGTGCCCAGCCGCGGCTGGCCGTCGACGACGATCACGTAGTCCAGCTGCTCAAGACCCTTGCGCGCCTCGATCACCTGCGGTAGGTACTGCTGCTCGCAGATCAGCACCCTGGCGCCCGCGTCCTCGATCAGGAACCTGATCTGCTCGGGCGCGTAGGTGTTGTAGATCGAGAACGGGGTGGCCCCGAGCATCATTGCCGCGAGGTCGCAGAGGTGGAACTCGGGTCGATTGGACAGCATCAGCGCGACGGTGTTGCTCCGCTGCACACCCAGCCTGGCAAGCCCGCCGGCAAGGGCGTCGACGCGCTCGCGCAGTTCGCCCCAGGTGATCGTAAACGCGTCCTGCTTGGTGCGGATCGCCACGTCTCCGGCGCGTTCGGCGGCGGTGATGCGAAACGCGTGCGCGAGCGTCGCCGCATCCTGCGCGGGACGCCTGGACGTCATGACCTGTGTGGTCCCCATCTCCATCTCCTGCTCCCTTGCTCGTCAATCCCCATACCTTGTAGCGCCCTACGCGGCCCGGCCGGACCGCCATGCTTGCTCGATCATACCCTGCCGCAGGGGTCGAGATCGACGGCTGGCTCGCGGTTTGGCAAGCTTGCCGAGGCACCGGCGACTGGCCGACGCCGACGCCAGCGCACGCCCGTCACGGCCTGTTGTCGAGGCACCGCATCAAATGACCCGCGCATGGGTTGGGGTTCTCAGACAGACCTTCGGGTAATAGAGCCCCGCACCACACAGACCCTCACGCACC
Source organism: uncultured Solirubrobacteraceae bacterium (assembly GCA_963745375.1). Lineage (GTDB taxonomy): Bacteria > Actinomycetota > Thermoleophilia > Solirubrobacterales > Solirubrobacteraceae > Palsa-744. Next base: position 732,404 of record CAVUXA010000008.1, read on the forward strand.
ACCACTCGACCCCTCAAAAGGAGAGGTACAGATGCGTTCACGCAAGCTGACGATCCAGGTCCTCGTGGCCGCTGCCCTGCTGGCACTGCCTGTGACCGCCGCGTCGGGCGCCCCAAGGCATCCCCGCCTGCACGCCGGCAAGCGTCCCGGCCTCAACGCACCCGTTGCCGGCTCGGGACGCTGTCGCATCAACATCTTTGCCGAACCGCACACGGTCACGAGCGAAACGGTGCAGCTGTTCGGGCAGTTGCGCTGCCCATCGGGCACCAGCCCTGAAAACCAGACGGTCACGCTGTTCGAGCGAACCGCTGGAAGCCCCACCTTCCAGACGCTTGCAACGACGACGACCAAGGAAGGCGAACATGGCTTCTACTCGTTCGTGGATTCGAGCGTAACCAGCGACACCATCTTTTACGCAAGCGCGCTCGGCGTGCGCAGCACCAGCACCAAGGTTAAGGTCGCACCGACGATCGAACTGGAAGCACCATCGCCCCCCGAAGGCTCCGAACTGCTGACGGGCAAGCGTCACGCGGTCGCCTTCGCCGGCAAAGTCACCCCGGAAGACCTGGGCGCAGAAGTGGTGATGCAGCGCGAGAACTCTGTCGGCACAGAAAACTGGAACGAGATCCAGCACAACATCTTCGTCGGGGCGGGAGGCAAATTCGCGTTCATGCACACATTCGTGGTCCCCGGCGACGCGGACATCCGCGTCCTCGTGCGCCCGCACGGAAAGTTCACCGTCCGCGGAACGTCCACGCCGATCTCCTACCAGATCTCCCAGGCGCAAAACCCTGCGCTGACGATCCACTCGACACACGACTCGATTGTGTCGGGAGAAAAAATCGAAATCACCGGCAAGCTGGCCGCTGGGTCGGGCCAGAAAGTCGTGCTATTCTCGCACCCGCGCGGGCACGCTGGCTTTACCAAGGTGGAAGAAACGACGACCACGGGCGAAGGGGCATACGCCTTCTCGCAGACGCCCAAGGAAAACACCTTCTACCAGGTGAGCGGCCCGGGCCCGGTGCGCTCAGCGGTTCTGTTTGAGGGCGTCAAATCTGTGCTCACCCCCAATCCCCCGCCGAGCACGGTCAAACAGGGAGAAACGGTCGTCTTCACGGGCACCGTCAGCCCGTCACAGGAAGGCCAGCCCGTGTACCTCGAGCGCGCGAACCTGTTCGGCGGCGGCTTTCACGTCGTAGCCCTGGGCAGCGTGAGCAAAGGAACGTATTCGATCTCCCACACGTTCATCGGGGCCGGCAAGCAGACCCTGCGCATCAAGGTGCCCGGCAACCCGGCCAACCAGGCGACGGCAACCACGTCGTTCAGCATCGAAGTGACACCCGCCCCACTTCCGCTGCTACGCCCGGCGCCGGCGAGCCCGCTGCCCAGCGAAGGCAAGGTGTAGTCCCGGGGGACGCCCAACCGCAGAGTGTGGCCGCCCGCCCAGGCGGCCACATTCGCGCGGTATCGGGTCTCGGCCGTCCCGCGCTCAGGCAGCCACGGCGCGAGACTGCAGGTGCGCGCCTACCTTGCGCTTTACACGCTGCAGTGCATTGTCTACGGTCTTTGTGTCGCACAGCAGCCGCTCGCCGACCTGCTCGTAGGAGAAGCCGTCGAGATACAGCGACAGCACGCGGCTCTCGAGCTCTGACAGGGCACTCGACAGGCATCCCACCAGCGAGCGCAGCTCCTCAGAGGAGATGACCTGGTTGACGGGGTCGTGGACGGTGGGGCCGGGCAGCATCTGGTCGAGCGTGGGCACCTCCTCGCCCGCGCCGGCAGGAGCGGAGGAGAACGACACATACTGGTTCAGCGGCGTGTGCTTGTTGCGGGTGGCGGTCTTTACCGCGGTGATGATCTGACGGGTGATGCACAGCTCGGCGAAGTTGCGAAAGCTCGACTCACGATCGGTGCGGAAGTCGCGGATCGCCTTGTACAGACCCACCAGGCCCTCCTGGATGAGATCGTCGGAGTCTCCACCGGCGAGGAAGTACGAAGAGGCCTTCAGGCGCACGAAGCCGTGATAGCGCCTGACCAGTCGGTCGTATGCAATACGGTCGCCCTGCTTGGCAAGGGCGATCAGGAAGAGATCCTCAACCTTAGGTTCAGGGTGACTGTTTTGGGAGATTCGAGCCACGAGCAGATCCTTTCTCGGGGTCGCGTCAACCGCGGCCCCCACAAATTGCTCAGTGGCGCACTCCTCCCCTGGCGCCAACGCTATGTAGAGCGTCCCCCAAGGCCTTCTCAACCTTAGGTTCAGCGTTATGTTGGCGCGAGCCTTGCATAGTTATGACCCCTTGTCAAGACTCGCGGACCGGTTTTGCAAGATCTCATACAGCAGAGCGGCGGCCGCAGCGCTTACGCCCAACGACCCCACGCGCCCCTGCATGGGCAGGCAGATCAGCTCATCGCACGTTGCGGCGACCCGCGGGCGCAGGCCGCTGCCCTCGCTGCCCAACACGAGCACCACGCCCGCGCCTGCGTAGTCGGGCGAGTCGTAGGGCACCGGCTGGCGCTTACCGGCGACGCTGTGGGCGCTCGCGCCATAGCACCAGCAACCGGCCCGGCGCGCGTCGGCGAGGAAGTCGGCCATGTTGCGCACGCGCGCGATCGCGAGGTGCTCGACGGCTCCGGCCGAGGACTTGCACACGGCCGCTGTGACCTCCGCGGCGCGGCGTTCGGGAATGACCACCCCGGCCGCCCCCGCGCACTCGGCCGTGCGGCAGATCGAGCCCAGGTTCTGGGGATCCTGCACCTGGTCCAGCGCAACGAGCAACGGCGCCTGGTGCCCGAGCAGCTCGTCGACGTGCGCATAGCGATAGGGCCCCGCATCAGCGCAGATGCCCTGGTGGGCGCTCGCACCGCAGCGCCGCTCGATCTCCTCGGGCGCGACAACTTCAACGGCCACGCCTGCCAACCACGGCTCGCGCGCGGCGCCCGCGCTGGCCCACACCTGCGCCACCTGTGCAGCTCGCCTGCCTCGCAGCGCCTCCATGACGGGATTGCGTCCGTAGACGATCACGATGTCACAGCGGCAGCAGCTCGAAGCCGCCAGCGCCGTCGCGGACCTCCCAGCCCAGTGCTGCGATCTGCTCGCGCAGGCCGTCGGCAGCTGGAAAGTCGCGCTCGGCGCGCGCTTGCTCACGACGCTGAGCGAGCTCGCGCACCTCGGCAGGCGCCAGCGCGACCGGAGCCAGCAGGCTGTCCAGACCCAGCACCCCCAGCATGTCGCGCAGATCGCCATCGCCAGGCGCGTCGTGCCTGAGGGCGCCTGCCGCGCGGATCCACTCGTTGAGCGCGGCCAGCGCCTCAGCGGTGTTGAAGTCGCGGGCCAGAGCAGCGAAGAAGCGTTCTCGCAGACCTCCAAGCCCGCTCGGCGACTCGCCCGGCGACAGCCACCTGCCGGCCTCGCGGATGCGGCTTACGTTGGCGCCTGCCTGCTCGAGCGCCGCCTGCGAGAACGCCAGGGGCTGGCGGTAGTGCCCTGAGATCAGGTACATGACCACCGCCTCGGCGCCATATTGGTCGAGCATCTCGTGCAGCAGAGCGATGTTCCCAACTGACTTGGCCATCTTCTCGCCGGTGAACTGGATCATGCCGTTGTGCATCCAAAGTTTCGCGAGCTCGTGCCCGCGGGCGGCGCGCGTCTGGGCGGCCTCGTTCTCGTGGTGGGGGAACACCAGGTCAGAGCCGCCTCCGTGGATGTCAAAGCCCACGCCCAGCAGCTCCTCGGCCATGGCCGAACACTCGATGTGCCATCCTGGCCGTCCCGGTCCCCAGGGCGAGTCCCAGACGGTGTCCTCGCCCGGCTTGTGCGCCTTCCACAGCGCGAAGTCCAGCGGGTCCTCCTTGCGATCTGAGCCTTCCAAACCCTCACCCTGGTCCATGTGCTCCAGTTGCCTGTGCGAGAGGCTGCCGTAGCCCGGGTCCGAGCGCACACGGAAGTAGACGTCGCCGCCGGCCGGATAGGCATGGCCGCGCTCGACCAGAGCCTGGATGTGGGCGACGATCGGACCGATCATCTGCGAGGCCAGCGGCTCGTGGTCGGGGCGGCCGAGGCCCAGGGCGTCTGTGTCCTGCCGGTAGAGCTCGGTCATCTGCGCCGCCAGCTCGGCGCTCGGACGTCCTTGCGGGCCGGCCGCGTCATAGATCTTGTCGTTGACGTCGGTGACATTCACCACCAGCGTCACCGCATAGCCCTCGTGCTCGAAAAAGCGCTTGAGCAAACTGAAGATGACGAACGGTCGCGCGTTGCCGATGTGGATGCGGCTGTACACGGTCGGCCCGCACGCGTAGATCCCCACCTTCCCGGGGTCGCGTGGACGCAGCGGTGTGAGCTTGCCGCTGAGTGTGTCGTGGAGCTCGATCTCGCGCATCGCCGCGCGATCCTAGCGGTCAGCGCAGGTGGCGCTCCACGCTCAACGACCGAGCTGGTCGAGATCGTCCTCGACCGCCGTCGACTCGACATCGGCCGGGCGCACACCGCGATCGCGTGACGCGAAGCGTCCTGCGCTCACAGCAAAGCCGATCACGCGACCAAGGTATCGGCGCGATATCCAGCGCCTCGCCAGCTTTCGCGTGGGCGGCAGCAGAAGCAGGGTGCCAAGCGCGTCTGTGACGAACCCAGGAACCACCAGCAGCGCGGCTCCGAGGAACCCGAGTGCACCCTCGATCGCAGCACGACCTGGCGCACGCTGCTCGGAGACCGCCAGCGACACTCGGTCGATCGCCAAGCGACCCTGTGCTCGCAGCAGCCGCGTGCCGACCAGCGAGGTCCCGACCAGCAGGACAACCGCCAAAAGCCAGCCGATCGCGCGTCCCACCTCGATGAAGGCGAACACCTCGACGATTGGAACGCCGATCAGGACGAGCACGAACACCACTGACGGTCAGCCTAGGGGTCCCGTGACGGTCTGCATATCGCGCCCTGCGCTGTGTCAGTAGACGAACGCAGACAGAGCACGCGCAATATCGGCCGCCTTCAGCGGACCGAACCGCAAGGTCCATGCGCCGTCGAGCTCTTGACGGAACTTGTGCGGCACGCCATCGCGCTCCAACTCATCTCTGTGCTGCTGCGCTCGCTGGTAGCCCGTCCCACCCTGGAATGTGGCATCCAACCCGTACCGGCCATCGTCCACCGGCCAGATCGTGAGCCGGTCCGGCACCGGTCCCGCGTGGGTCGGGAGCAAGGCATCGGAGGTCACGTCTGGCTCGTCGTCCATCCAGCCCATTGTCTCGCCTGGCGGCCGCCGGCGCCCGGTCGCGACTGCGGGAACCGTCAGCTGTCTCCGACACGCCGCAACCCCACGGCCGCCAGCGCTGCAACACCCTCCCCACGCCCGACGAACCCCATCCCCTCGCCGGTGCTCGCCTTGACGTTCACGCGTGCCAGCTCCAAGCCGAGCGCCGCTGCGAGCGCCTTCCTGATCGCCTCGCGGTGGGGCGAGAGCTTGGGCGCCTCCATCACGACGGTGCAGTCCACGTTGACGATCTCCAGTCCGGCCTCGTGCACGCTGTCCACGACGCTTGCGAGCAGCTGCATCGAGTCGGCATTGCGCCAGCGCTCGTCGGTGTCGGGGAAGTGCTCGCCGATGTCGCCCATGCCGGCGGCGCCGAGCAGCGCGTCGGTCACTGCGTGTGCGAGCACGTCGGCGTCTGAATGACCGTCCAGGCCGCGCTCGTAGGGGATCTCCACCCCGCCGATCACGAGCCTGCGCCCAGCTACCAGCCGGTGGGAGTCAAAGCCGATCCCGACGAGGCTCATCGGGCCTCGGCTTCGCTGGAGCCGCCAGGCGACCCGTCGGCGCTGGTGGCGCCGATCGGCTCCAGGCGACGCTTGCGCCCCTCGAACACGCACAGCTCGCGCACGCCCACGGCGTCCAACAGCTCGAGCGCGCGCTCGTAGTCGGCGCCAATGTCCTCGGGGCGGTGGGCGTCGCTGGAGAGCGCCACGGGCACGCCCGCATCCACGCACATCTCCAGGAATGGACGGGAGGGGTAGAGCTCGCCAACTGGCTTGCGCAGGCCCGCCGTCGAGAGCTCCACGGCTATGCCCGCTTCGGCGATCGCTTCGACGGCAGGCTCGTAGTAGCGGCGCAGGTCGTCTTCGGGTCGGCGCTCGGAGCTGGTCAGGCGGGCGGGACTCCAGTACTTGACCAGATCGGGGTGAGCGATCACGTCAAACAGCCCGCAGCACGCGCTCTCGGCAATCGTCTGGAAGTAGCGCCGCCATACATCCTGCACCGACCGGCCGCTATCCCACACGCTGTAGTCGTCCATGTCCACAGCACCGTCGCGCAGGAAGTGCACCGATCCGATCACGTAGTCGAAGTCGCGTTCGAGCAGGTTGCCCATACGGTCCTCCGCTCCGGCCACGAAGTCGGCCTCGATTCCCAGCCGCAGGTCGGTCTGCTCGCGCACGAAGGCGCAGTACTCGTCGAGGTCGTCGTGCGCGTAGCGTTCCCAGAAGGGATGGCGCCAAACCTCCAGCGCCTGCGTGAAGCGATAGACGTGTTCGGAGACACCGAGCTCGGTGATCCCGCGCTCGCCGGCCACCGCTCGGTAGCGCTCGACGTTGGCCGCGGTGAAGTGCTCGGCCGCGCTCGCGTCGAGGTCGTCCGTGCGCAGATGGACGTGGTAGTCGGTCAGCACGCGGGGTGCGATTCAAGCACGATTCGCCGGCACGTCCCCGCAGCTGCCGGTCGAGCCGGACCGGTCGGCCAGCAGCAGCGCCGCCACCCGCAGGTCAAGCGCAGTGGTCACCTTGATGTTCTCGTCGCTGGCCGCCACCACGATCACCTTGCCACCCTGACGCTCAATCAGCCACGCATCGTCGGTGGCACGCGCCAGCTCCTGCTCGGGCACATCCAGGGCGCGCTCCAGCGCCGCCCGGCGAAAGACCTGCGGCGTCTGCACAGCCCACAGCTCGCTGCGCGAGAGTGTCTCGCTGACCGCGCCCGCGTCATCCACGCGCTTGACGGTGTCCGTGACGGGAGTTGCAGCGATCGCAGCATCGGCGTCGCGGTGAGCGCTTAGCGCGTCGATCACGCTCTCGGCAAGCGCGGGTGTCACGAGTGGACGCGCAGCGTCGTGGACGAGCACGGGGTCGCCCGGACCGGCGGCTTGGAGCGCCAGCCGCACCGACTCAGAGCGTGTCTGACCGCCCGCGACCGCCAGGACCTGCGGCAAGGACTGCGCCGCAAACTCCAATCCGCCGGCAGCGTCCGCGTGGCTGGGCGGCATGGCGATGACGATCTGCTCGATGCTGCGCGCCTGGCGCAGAGCGAGCAGGCTCCACTCATACAGCGGGCGGCCGGCCAGCGCCACGAGCGCCTTGGGCTGTGATGCCCCGAGACGCTCGCCACTGCCCGCGGCCACGATCAGAGCAAGGGCCATCGCAATGGGGCTGTCGCGCACGCGGCAACTGAAAGCGGCGCTCGTTGCTGCCGCGTGCGCGAGAGTCTCGCTACTTGGCTCCAGCCATTGCCATCTGACTGTTGGCCGAGTCGGCGAGCAGTTCGTCGAGATAGGTCTCGGCCTCGTCCTCGTCCTTGTCGAGCGCGTACATCAGCTCTGATGCGAGGATCTTCTTGGTACGCGTGAACATCTGCTTCTCGCCCGTCGAGAGCCCCTTCTCGCTCTCGCGCAGCGACAGGTTGCGCACGACCTCTGCGAGCTCGTAGATGTCGCCCGTCTTGATCTTGTCGCGGTTGTGCTTGAACCGTCGGTTCCAGTTCTTGGGCATCTCCGAGACCTGGTCGCGCAGGACGTCGAGCACCTTCTGCACGGTTTCCTCGTCGATCACCCTGCGCAGGCCGGCCAACGCGGCATTCTCGGTGGGTACACGCACCGTCATGTCGTTGTGCAGGATCTTGATCGTCAGGTACTCCCGGCGTTCGCCGAGGATCTCCATGTCTTCCTTCTTGAGCACCTTGCCGGCGCCGTGATGTGGATATACGACGTGGTCGCCGAGCTCGAACTCTACGTACTCGACCTCGCGTGTGACCTCGATGTCGTCCGTGAACGTTGCTTCTTCGCTTGATGGTTGGGAAATGATGTCCTCCTTCGTCGCGACCGACCGAAGCCGGTCCTTGATTCAAGTCTGCAGGTAGCGATCCACGAGGTTGAGCTCCTGCAGCCGGCGCAGCCCCTCGCGGATGTCCTTGGCCCTGATCTCTCCCACTCCCTCGACCGCCTCCAACTCTGCGTCGGTGGCACCCAGCAGCTCGTCCAGCCCCCCGAACTCGCCGACGATCGCGCTGACCACCAGCTTGGGCAGCCGCGGGATGCGTCCCAGCACACGGTATCCGCGCGGCGCGACCGGGTAGTCGAGCGTGTTGAGCTTGCGGTCATAGCCGAGCAGCTCGGCCAGTCGGCCGAAGTCGAGCAGGTCCTGGTGGGCCAGGCGTCCGATCTCCTCCAGCGCCGCCGCGAAGGCCTCGTCGGAGTAGTTGGACAGGTAGTCGCGCACGAGCGCAGCCTTCTCGGCTGCGGCGCCGACCATCGTCTCCTCCAGTTGCATCTCGATCAGCCGGCCCTCACTGCCGAGCTCCACGATGTAGCGCTCGATCTCCACGGCCATGCGCGTGACCAGCTCCGAGCGCTGCAGCACTGTGAGCACGTCGTGCAGCGTGGTCCCGCCCTCGAACTCCAGCGCGGTCAGGCGCGTGGACACCTGATCCAGGCGCGTGCGGAATTTATCGAGGGTGGCCAGCGCCTGGTTGGCCTTGGCGAGCACCACGGGGATGTCCTCGAGGATGTACTTGACACCGTCCACGTACACCGAGACCACCTCGCGACGCTGCGACACAGCGATCACGAGCGCTTCGGTCTGCTTGGACACGCGCTCGGCGGTGCGGTGCCTGGTCCCGGTCTCATGCGACAGGATCGTCGGATCGGGCATCAGCTGGACGTTTGCCATCGTGATCTTGGTGGCGTTCGCGTTGAGGATGATCGCGCCGTCCATCTTGGCCACCTGGTAGAGGAAGGCGGGCGTGTAGTCGATGTCCAGTTTGATCCCGCCCGAGTTCAGGAAGCTGAGGTCTTCGGGCTCGCCGATCACGATCAGGCCGCCGGTGCGCGCGTGCAGGATGCTCTCGATCCCCTCGCGCAACGCGGTTCCGGGCGCGATCATCTCCAACGCCCTCATCAGTCCCGGATCCGGCCTTACTTCGCTATCGAATTCTTCACCGGATCGTGGCGCCACGGACACCTATTCTAGAGAAGTCGGTCTTTTTTCAGCCGCTCCTACACACGCCGAACGGGCTATCAAGCCGCCCTGCGGCCCGTCCGCCGCGCGGATGCGCCCAGCGCCAGTGTGAGCGCCTCGCGCAGCGTGGCCGCCTCGCATGCCCGTCCGTCGCTGCCGGGCGGCGCGATCACGTCGGCGAGCCCGTGCCTGGCGGCCTCCTGCAGGCGGTGCTCGGGATGCCCAACCCAGCGCAGCTCGCCGGTCAGACCGAGCTCGCCAAAGCACGCCCGCGGCACGCCCGCGGCGCCGGCGGCGAAGCTGGTGGTAGCCACGCCGCGGCTGGCGCTGGCCACCGCGAGCGCCACCGCCAGGTCGCATCCCGGCTCGTCCACGCGCACGCCGCCGACCACGTTGACGAACACGTCTGCGCTGCCTGTGCTCACGCCGCCGTGGCGTCCGAGGATCGCCAGCACGAGCGCCAAGCGATTGCGGTCGATGCCCGACACGACCCTGCGCGGCTGCTCGAGCTCGGACGGCGCGACCAGTGCCTGTACCTCTACGAGCAGCGGGCGCGAGCCCTCCATCGCGGCCAGCACCACGCTGCCCGGCGCGCGAGTTGCCTCGGCCACGAACCGCGCGGATGCGTCGAGCACCTCCACCAGACCGCCCTGGCGCATCTCGAACAGGCCCGCCTCGTTGGTCGAGCCGAACCTGTTCTTGAGCGCCCGCAGCTCGCGATAGGGCCGCTCGCGCTCGCCCTCAAAGCGCAGCACGCAGTCGACCAGGTGCTCCAGCACGCGCGGCCCCGCCAGCGCGCCGTCCTTGGTCACGTGCCCCACCAAGATCACCGCCGTGCCCTGCGCCTTGGCCACCTCCATGATCCTGGCGGCCACCTCGCGCACCTGGGCGACCGACCCGGGCGCGGAGGACATGTCGGCGGCCCGCAACGTCTGCACCGAGTCGATCACGCACGCCTGCGGCGCCTGCTCGCCGAGCGTGTCGAGCACTGCGTCGAGGTCGGTCTCGGCGAGCACCGGCACCGCAAGCGCAGTCGCGCCCAGGCGCTCGGCGCGCAGGCGCACCTGCTGTGCAGACTCCTCGCCGCTGACGTACAGCGTCCCGTGGCCAGCGCCCTGCAGATGGCCGAGCACCATGTTGGTGAGCGTCGACTTGCCGATCCCCGGCGAGCCGCCCAGCAGCACCAGCGAGCCGGGGACCAGGCCGCCGCCGAGCACGCGGTCGAGCTCGCCGATCCCGCTGGACATGCGCGCCACGGGCGCAGCTCCCACCTCGCGCAGCGCCACGGGAACCGGCGCGGGCCGGCGTGCGCGATTGTCGGCCCCCTTGCGCCGCGAGCCCGGCCGGGCGTGTGCGCGCACCGCCGCAATCGGCTCCTCCACCAGCGTGTTCCACTCGCCGCAGTCGGGGCACTGGCCATGCCATTGCGCGGACTGACAGCCGCACTGCGAGCACACGTGAGTGGTCGTGCGGGGCATCTCGTGAGCGTACGCGGCGGTGGGGACGGCGCTCAGCTTGCGCCGACTACGGTGCTGCGCCGCTCATACCACAGCACGTCGCGCCAGCGACCGTCGGGCATCTGCCCGATCCGCCTGCTGACGCCCACGCGCTCAAAGCCACACCGCTCGTGCAGGACGATGGAAGCGGTGTTCTCCGGGAAGATGCCCGCCCGCAGCGTCCAGAAACCATCGCGCTCGGATGCCGCTATGAGACCCTCCAGCAGCGCCCGCCCCACCCCGCGCCGAGCATGCGCGGGATCGACGTAGATGCTCACCTCGCCCACCCCGCGGTAGACCGCGCGGCTGGATGTGGGGCCGAGCGCGGCCCAGCCCAGCGCCTGGCCGCTGCCATCGCGCGCGATCAGCGTCGGACACGAATCTCGCTTGGCCGACCACTGCTCCCACGCGGGAGCGGCAGGCTCGAACGTCGCATTGGCACCCGCGATACCAGCCTCGTAGATGCGTGCCGCCTCCGGCCAATCCGCGGCCGTGAGCGCCGTCAGCAGGATCTGATCGCTCGGCGCGCTCAGCGGCTCTAATGCTCGCCCGGCTCGCCGATCTCCGGCACATCGCCGTCGGCGTGGCCCTCGCCCTCGGCCAGCTCCTCGGCGCCCGCTTCAGCGCCGACACCCACCGGCGTCTTCTGCTTCTTGGGCTTGACGATCGACAAGCGTACCTCGCCGTCTTCCTCGGCCTCGGCCGGGTCCACGACCACGGTCGCGCCCGGGGTGAGCTGCTCGCGCAGGACGAAGTCGGCGAGCGGGTCCTCGATGTAGCGCTGGATCGCGCGGCGCAAGCGGACGGGCGCCCATCGCGGGGTCCCAGCCCTTCTCGACGAGCATGTCCTTGGCCGGCTCGGTCAGCTCCAGTTGCAGCTCGCGTTCGGCCATCGACTCGCGGATGCGCAGCAGCAGCAGCTCGACGATCTGCTTGATTTCTTCCTTCTGCAGCTTGTGGAACACGATCACGTCGTCGATGCGGTTGAGGAACTCCGGACGGAAGACCTTCTTCAGCTCGCCCATGATGCGGTTCTTCATGTCGTCGTAGCTGATGCCCGTCTCGTCCTCGGAGACGGCGAAGCCCAGCGGCGTGTTGCGCGCGATCTCCGCGGCGCCGATGTTGGAGGTCATGATCACGATCGCGTGCCTGAAGTCGACCGTGCGCCCCTGCGCGTCGGTCAGCCGGCCGTCCTCGAGGATCTGCAACAGGATGTTGAACACGTCCGGGTGCGCCTTCTCGATCTCGTCGAGCAGCAGCACGCTGTAGGGCTTGCGCCGGATTGCCTCGGTCAGCTGGCCGCCCTCGTCATAGCCGATGTAGCCCGGCGGCGAGCCGACCAGGCGCGAGACCGCGTGCTTCTCCATGTACTCGGACATGTCGATCCGCACCAGCGCGTCGTCGTCGCCGAACAGGAACTCGGCGAGCGTGCGCGCGAGCTCGGTCTTGCCGACGCCGGAGGGGCCGAGGAAGATGAACGAGCCGGTCGGGCGCTTGGGGTCCTTCAGGCCTGCGCGCGAGCGGCGGATCGCCTTGGAGATCACCTCGATCGCGGGGTGCTGGCCGATCACGCGCTTGTGCAGTTCGTCCTCCATGCGCATCAGCTTCTGCGTCTCGGCCTCGGTCAGCTTGAACACGGGGATGCCCGTCCACATCGAAACGATGTCGGCGATCTCCTCTTCGCCGATCGACGGGCGCTCGCGCCGATTCGCCCGCATTCCCACGCCTGCTCGAGGTCGCGTTTCTTATTGGTCAGCTTGCGCTCCTTGTCGCGCAGCGCGGCCGCCTTCTCGAACTCCTGGGCCTCGATCGCGGCCTCCTTCTCGCGCCGGGTCGTCTCGACCTCGCTCCTCCAGCTCGCGGTTGGCCGGCGGCGAGGTCATCGACTTGATCGCGCATGCGCGAGGCTGCCTCGTCGATCAGGTCGATCGCCTTGTCGGGCAGGAAGCGGTCGGAGATGTAGCGGCTGGCAAGCTCGCCGGCGGCGCGCAGCGCCTCGTCGGTGATCTGCACCTTGTGGTGTTGCTCGTAGCGGTCGCGCAGACCGCGTGAGGATCTCGACGGTCTGGTCGATCGTCGGCTCGTCGACGCGGATCTGCTGGAAGCGCCGCTCCAGCGCCGAGTCGCGCTCGAGGTACTTGCGGTACTCGTCCAGCGTGGTCGCGCCGATCGTCTGCAGTTCGCCGCGCGCAAGCGCCGGCTTGAGAATCGAGGCGGCGTCGATCGCGCCCTCGGCGGCGCCCGCGCCGACGAGGTTGTGAAGCTCGTCGATGAACAGGATGATGTCGCCGCGCTGGGTGATCTCCTTCATCACCTTCTTCAGGCGCTCCTCGAACTCGCCGCGGTACTTGGAGCCGGCGACCAGGGCGGCCAGGTCCAGCGTGTAGATCTGCTTGTTCTTGAGCAGCTCGGGCACGTCGGAGCTGGTGATGCGCTGGGCCAGGCCCTCGACCACCGCGGTCTTGCCCACGCCCGGCTCGCCCACCAGCACGGGGTTGTTCTTGGTGCGGCGCGAGAGGATCTGCATGATCCGCTCGATCTCCGTCTCGCGACCCACGCACGGGTCGAGCTTGCCCTCGGAGGCCAGCTTGGTGAGGTTGCGCCCGAACTGGTCGAGCAACTTGGAGGACTTCTTGCCCTCGCCCGGAGCCCCGCTCGCGCTCGCGCCCGCGCCACTGCCCTGGCCCTGGCGGCGCCCGCCGGGGCCAGACAGCATGCGGATGACCTCGTTGCGGATCTTCTCCGAGTCGGCGTCGAAGTCCAGCAGGATGCGTGCGGCCACGCCCTCGTTCTCGCGCACCAGGCCGAGCAGGATGTGCTCGGTGCCGATGTAGTTGTGCCCGAGGCTGAGGGCCTCGCGCAGCGCCAGCTCGAGCACCTTCTTGGCGCGCGGCGTGAACGGGATCTGTCCAGAGGTGACCTCCTCGCCGGAGCCGACGATGCGCACGACCTGCGCGCGCACGCGCTCTACGGTGATGTCCAGGCTCTCCAGGACCCGGGCGGCCAGGCCCTCCTCCTCGCGCAGCAGCCCCAGCAGGATGTGCTCGGTGCCGATGTAGTTGTGCTTGAGCGTCCGCGCCTCCTCTTGCGCGAGAACGACCACCTGCCGGGCCCGTTCTGTAAATCGCTCGAACATTGTGTGATCCCTTCTTGCGAGGACGGTGCCTCGAGAGCTCTTATGTGGTCCAGATAACGCCTCAGGGCAGTCTACCAACCGCTCATGCTGCCCTATCGGGGTCATCGGCAGGCGCAGCGCGCGCCTTGATCTACGGGCCGCATTGCGAGCACGCTTTGCGGCGCGCCACACGTGCCCGCGGTTATGCGTAGTCGACGGCCTACCGTCCTGGCTGCGACGGGCCGGTCGGATCCGGCTCGCGCATGGCCGGGAAGAGCACGACCTCGCGGATCGAGTCGTGCCCGGTCAGCAGCATGACAAGCCGGTCGATGCCCAGCCCGACCCCTCCGGCCGGGGGCATGCCTTGCTCGAGCGCCTGCGACGAAGGTCTCGTCGTAGGGCTGGAACTCCTCCTCGCCGAGCGTCGCCAGGCGCTGCTGGGCGCTGAAGCGCTCGCGTTGCACGTCCGGGTCGATCAGCTCACTGAACGCGTTCGCGATCTCCATTCCACCCGCAAACGCCTCCCAGCGCTCGACCAGGCCGGACTTGGAGCGATGCTCGCGCGCCAGCGGCGAAAGCTCGATCGGGTAGTCCAGCACGAACGTCGGCTGGCGCAGAGTCGGCTCGACGAACTTCGACAGCAGGTCGTCGGCCAGCTGCGGCCAGGTGAAGCCCTTGGTGGGCATGTCGAGCCCCCGCTCGGCGATGGCGCCTGCGAGCGCCTCGACCTCGCGGTGCGCCATGACGTCGATGCCGGTCGCCTGCTCGATCGCCTCCACGAAGCCCAGCCTGCGCCAGGGCGCCGAGAAGTCCAGCTCACCCGCGTAGTCGGCGGCGCGCGCGGTCGCGCCGACAACCTGCTCTAGGCGCGCCGCCTCGTCGTGGTAGTCGGCGTAGGCCTCGTACCACTCGACCATCGTGAACTCCGGATTGTGCTTGTGCGAGATGCCCTCGTTGCGGAAGTCCTTGCCGAGCTCGTACACGCGCTCCAGACCGCCAACGATGCAGCGCTTGAGATACAGCTCGGTCGCGATCCGCATGTACAGATCGCGCTCCAGCGCGTTGTGATGCGTGGTGAACGGGCGCGCCAGGGCGCCTCCGTAGAGGGACTGCAGGATCGGCGTCTCGACCTCGATGAACCCCGCTCCATCGAGGTAGGAGCGCACGGCCGCGATGATGCGCGCACGCGCCATGAACACGCGGCGGGCGTCCTCGTTTGCGATCAGGTCCAGCTCGCGCCTGCGATAGCGCGTCTCGACGTCGATCAGGCCGTGGTGCTTGTCTGGCGGGGGACGCAGCGCCTTGGCGAGCACTTGGAAGCGGTCGACGCGCAGGGTCAGCTCGCCGTGGCGGCTGCGCAGCACCGCCCCGTCGACGCCCAGCAGGTCTCCGAGGTCCAGCGAGGTGAGGCGCTCGAACGGCTCCTTACCAAGCACGTCCACGCGCGCATGCAGCTGGATCTTGCCGGTGCGGTCGACGAGGTCCAGGAACGCGGCCCGCCCGGCGCCGCGCCTGGCCGCGATGCGCCCGGCCACGCGATGGGAGTCCTCGGTCTCCTCGCCCACGCCCAGGTGCGCGTAGGCGTTGAGATGTCGGCGATCGGCTCGGCGCCGGGGAATGAGTAGGGAAAGGCGCTGTCATCGCCCGCCCGCAATCGCTGTGCCTTGGCGCGGCGCTCGTCGATCAGCTGCGCCAGGCCGTGCCTGCTCGGGCCGTCCTCGCCTGCGCTCATTGAGGCGAGACTACTCGAGGCCGACGTCGATCTTGGTGATCTTGAGCTTGCGGGCAGGGCCGCGCGGCACCTGCACGGCGACCGTCTCGTTACGCTTGCGCCCCAGCAGGGCGCGCCCAACTGGCGACTCGTTGGACAGCTTGTGTTCGTCGGGCTTGGCCTCGGCCGAACCGACGATCGTGTACTTGACCGACTTGCCGGTCTTCTCGTCTTTGACGTGCACTACCGATCCGACCTGCACTACGTCTGTGGAGATGTCCTTGGCCTGGATGACCGTGGCCATGCGCAGCTTCTCCTGCAGCTGGGCGATCCTGCTCTCCAGCATCGCCTGCTCGTTCTTGGCGTCGTCGTACTCGGAGTTCTCGGAGATGTCTCCGAACTCGCGTGCCTCCTTGATGCGTTCGGCGACCTCCCTGCGCTTCTCAGTCGACAGCAGCTCGAGCTCGTCCTTGAGCTTCTGCAGGCCTTCTGGGGTGAGGATGACGTCCTTCGGCATGTGGTGGGCGGGACTCGATTTCGCGGGGTTTGCTTTGCGCCCGGAGCACACAAAACCCCGCGGCGAGCGGGGATCTCATGGTCCGACGCCTATCAGCGAGCGCAGCAGTATAGCGCTGCGCCGGCGAGCGGCGAGCGGGGCGTCAGGCCCCCGACGACGGGCACGGCGGGCGCCGCTGGCAGGCCCAGCAGGGCCCTCGCCTGCGCGAGCGTGGACGCGCTCTGCAGGGCCTGTTGCAATGACTTGGCGCGCGCTGGCTCGAGTTGCAGCCGGGTCACGTACCAGGGATAGAACTTGCGCAGATAGCGCGTCGCGCGAGGCTCGCCCAGGTGCTCGACCGCGCGCTCGATCGTCCAGTCCAGCTCGTCAAGCACCTCCTCGCGTCCCGGCTCGCCCTCGCGTCCGCCCAGCAGTTGCTCAAACAGCCAGGGGTTGCCGAGCGCGCCGCGGGCGATCATGACCGCCTGGGCGCCGGTGGCAGCGAACGCCTGGCGCACGCTGGCAGCGTCGCTCAACCCTCCGGTGAGGATCACGGGCGCGGGCAGCGAGGCGACCAGCGCCGCCGCGAGCTGGTAGTCGGGGACGCCCTTGTGCTGCACCGAAGCGGAGCGTGGATGGAAGGCGATCGCGGCCACGCCGGCCTCCGCGACCAGGCGGTGGGCGAGCTCGAACCCGCTGTTGTCGCCGGGACGCAGGCCCGAGCGCAGCTTGACCGTGACGGGCAGCGGACCGGCCTCGGTTGCGCCAGCGCCCTCGACGGTGGCCCGCGCGACGGCGACCGCGCGGTCGGGGTCGGCCAGAAGCGCGGCGCCGGCCCCGGTCTTCTGGACCTTGGCGACCGGGCAGCCCATGTTGATGTCGATCGCGTCCGCGCCCAGGCCCGCCACGTGGGCGGCTGCCGTGCGCATGGTGTCGGGATCTTCGCCGAACAGCTGGATCGACACCGGCCCACCGGGAGCAGGCGGTCCGGGCTCCCGCTCGCGCGGGTCGATGCGCAGCATCTCCATGCAAGTCTTCGCGTTGCCGTGGCGAATCGCGTGCGAGGAGACCATCTCCGAGACCGCCATCCCTGCTCCGTAGCGCTTGGCCTGCAGACGCACGAACCAGTTGCCGATGCCGGCCAAGGGGGCGAGCAGCACGCGGTTGGGCACGCGCAGGGGCCCGAGCATCCAGGAGTCGGTCAGTGATTTGCCGGTCGGCATCGCTTCATTGTGGCGCGCGTCAGCTGTTGCGTTCATGCAGCAACCGCAGCCCGGTCAGCGTGAGCAGCTGATCGACCTCCTTGATCTCCTCGGTGAAGGGCACGACAAGCTCGGCCAGGCCGCCGGTGGCGATCACGTGCGGATGCGCGCCCAGCTCGTCATACAGGCGACGCAAGATCGCGTCGATGGCGCCGGCGTAGCCGAACACAACGCCCGAGCGGATCGCGTCGATGGTGTTCTTGCCGATCACGCTGCGCGGCGGCGCGAGATCCACCTTGGGCAGACGCGCGCCGCGCTCGGAGAGCGCTTCCAGAGAGATCTCGATCCCCGTCATGAGCGCCCCGCCGAGGTACTCGCCCTCGTGCGAAACCACGTCGAAGGTGGTGGCGGTGCCGAAGTCGACGCACACCGCCGGGCCGCCGAAGCGCTCGCGGATGGCGACCGCGTTGACGAGCCTGTCGGCTCCGATCTCGCGCGGGTTGTCATAGCGGATGGCCATCCCGGTCCTGGTCCCGGGACCGACCACGAGCATCTCGTGGCCGAGGTAGCGGCTGGCCATGGCCGTCCACTCGGGCTCGAGCTGGGGAACGGTCGAGGAGACGATCGAGGCCTGCAGGTCTGAAAAACCGTAGCCGCGCAGCTCCAGCAGGTTGCGCAGCGCCGCTCCAAGCTGGTCGGCGGTTGACTGGCGCACGGTGGCGAAACGCCAATGCTCGAGCAGCTCGTCGCCGCGATATGCGCCGAAGTGCGTTTGCGTGTTGCCGACGTCGACCACGAGCAGCATGGCGACCATTATGCTGAGCGTCACGATGGCAGCGCCGACCAAGCCCAAGCTGTACGTGTTGCCCGGCTCGCATCCGTGCGCGGCGGTGGAAGCGGCGCTGAAGCTGAAGGGGATCGACTACGAGCGCGTGGACCTGCTGCCGATGAGTCAGCTGCTGATCGGGCCGCTGCGCTATGGCGGCCAGACGGTGCCGGGCATGCGCGTGGACGGCGAGCGCCTGGTGGGCTCGCGCACGATCATGCGCCGTCTCGACGAGATGGTGCCCGAGCCACCGCTGGTGCCGGCGCCGGGCGATCGGGATTACCCGGGCGTGCTGGAGGCCGAGCGCTGGGGCGATGAGGTCTTCCAGAGCGTGCCGCGCAGGTTGATCGACGCGGCGTTCCTGCGCAACGCGGGTGCGATGGAGAGCTACGTGGGAGACGCCAAGCTGCCGTTGCCGCGGGTGCTGCTGCGCCCGGCGATGCCGTTGACCGCCCGCTTGATGGCGATCAGGAACAAGGCCAGCGACTCGGCCGCGCGCACCGACCTCGAGGCGCTGCCGGCGCAGCTAGATCGCATCGACGGCTGGATCGGCGAGGGCCTGCTGGGCGGCGATCCTCCCAATGCTGGCGACCTGCAGATCGGCAGCACGATCCGCCTGCTGATGAGCATCGCCGACGTGAGGCCGCTGATCAAAGGACGCCCGGCGGCGCGCCTGCTCGACTATTTCCCGGCGCTGGCGGGCGAGGTACCGGCGGGCACGCTGCCGACAGCCTGGCTGGCGTCTGTGGCCGGCGCGTCGGCCTGACGGCGTCGCTGGCCGGCGCGCCAGCATCGGCCTGACAGCGCAGCGCAACTGTCCATAAACGGTCTGGGCTCAAGGAGACACCTGTGTCCGGCCGATATGGGTCCATGGCGGCACCGAACGGCCTCGCGAGGGCTTGACTTCGCGCAGGCGCCCACGGATGCGGGCGCAGCACCGTTACGGGCAGCCACACGGTTCCCTCGATATCGGAGTAGGACAATGCAAACAGGCGTAAAGCAGCCGGTCAGGACCTCCACGACGGAGGCGCTGTCGACCTGGCGGGAGTACCGACGGACCGGCGACCGCAAGCTGCGCGACCAGCTGATCTTCGCGTTCATGCCGATGGTCCGCCACATCGTCTACCGCAAGGTGCGCGAGGTTCCCGCGCATTGCGACGCCGAGGACTTCCTGTCGTGCGGCCTGGAGGCGCTGATCCACTCGATCGAGCGCTATGACCCCGACAAGGGCGCCACGCTGGAGCAGTACGCGTGGACGCGCGTGCAGGGCGCTGTGCTCGACGAGCTGCGCCGCCACGACTGGGCGCCGCGCTCGCTGCGGCGCGACGAACGGACGATCAACGCGGCGCGCGAGAGCTTCGTCTCACTCCACGAACGCCAGCCCAGCCGCGACGAGCTGGCCGCGCGGGTGGGCATGACGGCGCAGCAGATGAGCACCCGCCTGGACGAGGCGGCCTTGGCGGACGTCGCCTCGCTCAACGGCCCTGTGCGCTGCGAGGACAACACGACGATCGAGCGCATTGACACCCTGCACAGCTCCGATCAGCAGTCCGACCCGCTGACCAGCGCAGCGCGCCAGGAAGCCAAGGCGCACTTCCGCAAGGCTTTTGCGCGGTTGTCCAAGCAGGAGCGCGAAGTGGCGGTCCTGCTGTACGCCAAGGAATGGACCCTGCGCGAGATCGGCGAGCGCCTGGGCGTGTCCGAGAGCCGCGTCTCGCAGATCCACACCAAGCTGCGCGGTCGGCTGTATGAACAGCTTTCAGGCGAGCTTTCGCTGTTCGCCGAGATCGGCTGAGCGGGCGCTACAGGCGACGTCGGCGCTCAGCTGCGCAGCAGCACGCTGCGGGTGAGCACGACCGCCGAGCCGTCGACGGGCGTTACGGCGATCCTCACGTTCAACGCCAGGCGCCGGTGCACACGCAGCGCCCGAGCAGCCTTGGGGTCGAGCGCGACCGTGAAGGACACCGTGCCGGATGCCAGCGTGGTGCGCGCCACGCGCCCGACCTGAGCCCGAGCGCTACGGCCGGCGCTCGTAAGCGCCGCGCGCTTGGCCAGCAGTTGGACTTCCAGCCTGCCACCTGCGCCTGCGTGCGAGACCTCGACCGCTCCATGCACCGCCCTGCCGTGCTGCACTGCCGCCAGCCTGACCGCGGACGCTGCGCTGCCGGCGAGCGGCGAGGCTTGCGCTCCATCGTTGGAGCCTGCCGCCGGCGAGCCGGGTTCGGGCGAGGCGCCGGTTGGGCCAGAGGGACCGGACGACGTCGCGGCCGTCGTCGTGGTGGCGGTGCTCGTGGTCGTGCTCGTGGTGGGGGCGCCGGTCACGACGACTTCGCCGGTCGAGCTGTAGATCTGCGTGCCTTCGAACCTGTAGTTGCCCGGCTGGGTGAACGTGCACGTCCCTTCCCAGGGGCCCTTCTGATTGGCGCTCGGCACGTTTTCGCACGCGGGAGCGGCTCCGATCCAGCGGATGCCCTGTTCGAGGCTGTTCGACTTGTCGGCGAACTTGACCGTGCCACCGCTGGCGATCGTGACCGGGGACGATGGCGACCAGCATGGGTAGGAGGGGTAGTAGGTCGAGCAGCCGGTGATCGCTTCCACGGCCGGAGTTTCCGAAGCGGCCACCGCAGGAAGCACGACGACCGCGGCTCCCATCACAGCGGCCAAGCCGAACAGCAGACACCTGCGCAATCTCATGGTCGAACCGCCTTCCTCATCCTCGACGTAACGATGGCCGGTAGGAACGGCGCGCGCCAGCGTGTGATGAGTGCCGCCGTCACCTCACAGGACGCCGTCGCGCGCCGATCCTTCCCGCTACAGTCGCTGGGTGGAGGTGACCGCGGCGCGCTGTCTACGCGCGCCTGCACCTTGAGCAATGCGCACCCTGGACCCACAGTCCCTGACCAAGCACGTGGACCGTCTGTATCGCGCCGCGTGGGCTCTGTGCGGGTCGCGCGAGGACGCCGAGGACCTGGTGCAGGAGACGTTTGCCCGCGTGTTGTCGCGGCCGCGCGTGCTGCACGGCGACGACGAGCTGTACTACCTGATGCGGGTCTTGCGCAACACGTTCTTGACCGGTCGCCGCACGGCCAGCAGGCGTCCAGTGACGGTCGCAACGCTCGAGGACGTGGTGGTAGCCGACCCCAAGCCGATGGCCAGGCCAGACCAGGCGCTGGAGGTCCAGGAGGTGTTCGCGACGATCGCGCAACTGCCCGAGGACTTCCGCCTGGCGCTCGTGGCCGTGGACGTGCTGGGCCTGTCCTACCGTGAGGCGGCGCGCGCTCTGAAGGTGCGCGAGGCGACGATCACCACGCGACTTTTCCGCGCTCGCAAGCAGGTCAGCAGGCGCCTTGTGCCTGAGGCGGGCGACGGACAGGGACCCGCGGGCGCGGGCAGTCAGGCAGCGGCTGTCGGTGATGGGCCGCCAGCGTCTGGCCGGGACGCGATCGAGCCGCAGCGCCCCGCAGCGCCCAAGACGATGCGGGTGATTGACGGTCCGGGTGGGAAGGGTGCGCCATCAGCGGAGTCTTCTCGATCAGGACCTACGGAAACAATCATGAGCAAATCGTGAGCAAACACCCTCCATACACCGAATCCGAGCTGGTTGAGCTCGTGCGCTCGATCGACGTGCGTGCGCCCGAGCGGCTGCACAGCCACGTGCAGGCGCTCGTGGACGAGCACTCCGCGCAGAGAGGGCGCTCTGCGTGGGCTGGAGTTATGCTCGGCGGCCCGTCTGCGCTGCGCCTGCGGCTCGGCGGCGCGATTGCGGTGGCAGCGGCCGCCGCGCTGGCACTGGTGCTGGCGCTGAGCCCGACCGGCTCGCCCGGCTCGCTCACGCTGCGCCAGACCTCGCCGCTGACCTTGCGCGCGGCAACGATGGCTGCGCCCGCCGAGAGCGCGACCCACCCGGCCGAGCTCGCAGCGTCGGTCGAGGGTGTGTCGTTCCCCTACTGGGAAGATCACTTCGGCTGGCGTGCGAGCGGCGCACGCGTTGACCGTGTCGACGGACGAGCGGTCACGACGGTCTTCTACACCAACGCCAGCCATCAGCGGATCGGCTATGCGATCGTGTCCGGCACCCCGGCACCGCCCGCCAGCGGCGGCATTGTGCAACCACGCGACGGGACGCCCTACCGGTATGTCAAGGAGAACGGCGCGTGGCTCGTGACCTGGCTGCGCAACGGCCGCAGGTGCATCGTGTCGGGACGGGGCGTCAAATGGACCACGCTGCTGAAGCTCGCAAGCTGGAACGACGCGACAGCGTCCTAGGACCGGCTCAGGACACCAAGCCGGGCAGGCTGAGCGGCGGCCCGGCCCAGCGCACGCCCTCGTCCGGCGCCAGAGCGGCCAGCGCGTCGGCCAGGCGCACCGATCCGCGCCCGGGGGGCTGGGGGCGAATCTGCAGGTCGAAGTCGAGCTCGAGCGCGGGGATCAGCACGAAGCGACGGGTCAGCAGCTGCTCGTGGGGCAGGGTCATGCGCTCGTGGCGCAGCTGCACGTCGTCGAGCGTGAGGATGTCGATGTCGATTGCGCGCGGTCCGTGCCGGACAGCGTCGGGCTCGCGACCGAGCTCGCACTCCAGGCGCTTGACCAGGTCGAGCAGCTCCAGTGGCTCAAGCGCGGTGCGCACCTGCAGGCAGGCATTGAGGAAGCTGGGCTGGTCGGGCACCTCCCCGACCGGGTCGGTGTCGTAGGTGGACGAGCTGGCAAGCACACGCACGCCAGCTGCGTCCAGCGCATCGACGGCCTCCTGGAGATGGGTGCGACGACCACCGCCTCCGGCGGCGGTGCCCCCCACGTTGGAGCCGAGCCCCAGCAGTCCAGGCCGCACGGGCACGACCGCTCAGCTCTCTGCTTCGCGCCAGACCTCGACGGACACCTCGGCCACGCTCAGCGCGATCGGCGGCTCGGGCTTGGTGGCCTTTACCCATACGCCCTCGAGCTCATAGTCAGCCAGCAGCCGGTCGGCGATCGTGCTGCACAGCCGCTCGAGCGTCTTGTGCGAACGCTGCTGAGCGACCAGCGCGACCAGCTGGCATACATCGGCATAGTCGACGGTGTCCTCGATGGAGTCGGTGACCGTGGCGTCGGTTTCGCCGACGTCCAAGCGCAGGTCGAGCACCAGCCGCTGGCCAACCTCGCGCTCGGCCTCGGTGACGCCGTGACGGGTGTACAGCGACAGACCGCTTATCTCGATCGTGACCGACTCGATCTCCCGCTCGCCGTCCAGGTCGTCGCGGGAATCGTCGTCTAGATCGTCTGCGTCCTCGTCCCCGTTCTCCTGGCCGTCCATCGCCCGCCCAACGTAGCAGCAGCCACGGCGAGCGCGTCGCGTACCGGCGCGACGTCGTGGACGCGAAATACGCGCGCGCCGCGCTCGAGTGCGAGCACGTTGGTTGCGATCGTGCCAGCGAGCCTGTCCTGCGCGTCAGGCGGCTCGCTCGCACCAGCGGACCGTGCGGCGATTGCACCCAAAAAGCTCTTGCGCGAGGTGCCGATCACGATCGGGCGGCCGATGCCCGCCAGCTCGTCCAGGCGACGCAACAGTGCGAGGTTGTGTTCGAGGGTCTTGCCAAAGCCGATGCCGGGATCGAGCAGCACGCGCTGCTCGGCGATCCCCTCGCGCACGGCGAACGCCAGGCGCTCCTCCAGAAACGCCTTGACCTCGTCCACGACGTCCTCATAGCGCGGGTCGCGCTGCATCGTGCGCGGCTCGCCGAGCATGTGCATCAGGCAGCAGTCGGCGCCCCCGTCGGCCACGACTGCTGCCATGTCCGGGTCGGCGCGCAGGGCGCTGACATCGTTGACCAGCGTGGCGCCAGCATCGAGCGCGGCGCGCGCCACAGGCGCCTTGCAGGTGTCGATCGAGAGCTGGGCCGAGCCCGTCACGCCGACCTCGGCGAGACCTTCAAGCACGGGCCGCACGCGGGCAAGCTCGTCGGCGACCGACACGGGCTCGGCCCCCGGCCGCGTCGACTCGCCGCCCACGTCCAGGATGTCCGCGCCTTCGTCGACCAGCGCCGTCCCCTGCCTGATCGCCGCCTCCGCGTCGAGGAAGCGCCCGCCGTCGGAGAACGAGTCGGGCGTGACGTTGAGCACCCCCATCAGCCGGTACGACGCGGTCATGAGACCAACCTACTGACGGCCGGATAGGCGTGCCTGGCAAGGACGCAGGGAGCGTGGTGTGCTGGCCGAAACGGGGATGCGAGCGTAGCGAGTGTCTACCGGCTTCGGTACACGAGCGACTGAGGACGCCGCCAGGTGCTGGCCGATCTTCGATCGGTAAACGGTCGTCAGACGGGCTCGGGGCGCTCTTGGTCGCTGGCGCGGATGTCGGCCGTGCCACCGGCGAGTCCCGGCCGCGGGATCGTGCGCGGGGCGCCTTCGCGCTCGGTGCGCCCGGCGGGGGTGGGCGGTGCGGGCAGCTCGGGCTTGGCCGGCTCTTCGACGCCGAAGACCTCCTCCTCGCTCTTGCCGTCGAGCAGCGCGAGGAACTCCTCCTTCTCGATCGTCTCTCGTTTGACGAGGATCTCGGAGATCTTGGTCAGGTTGGCCTGGTTGTCGGTGAGAATCTGGCGGGCGCGCGTGTGCGCGGACTCGATGATGCGACGGACCTCGTCGTCGATCTCGCGGGCGATCTCGTCGGAGTAGTCGGGCTCGGTGGAGAACTCGCGCCCGAGGAACGGCTGGCCGTGGTCGTGGCCGAACACGCGCGGGCCGAGCTTCTGGCTCATGCCAAAGCGCATAACCATCTGCTTGGCCGTAGCGGTGACCTTCTCGATGTCGTTGGACGCACCGGTGGTGATCTCGCCGAAGACCAGTTCCTCGGCGGCGCGGCCGCCGAGGGTCATGGCCATTGTGTCCTCCAGCTCGGCGCGAGTGGTCAAGAAGCGGTCCTCCTGGGGCATGGAGATGGTGTAACCGAGCGCCTGCCCGCGGGAGATGACCGAGATCTTGTGCACGGGATCGGCGTGCTCGAGGAAGTGACCGACCAGTGCGTGGCCCATCTCGTGGTAGGCGGTGATCAGCCGCTCCTTCTCGCTCATCACGCGCGTCTTCTTCTCGGGGCCGGCGATCACGCGCATGATCCCCTCCTCAAGCTCGACCTGGCCGATCTCGCGCTTGCCGGTACGGGCGGACAGCAGGGCAGCCTCGTTGATCAGATTGGACAGATCGGCGCCGGTGAAGCCGGGGGTCTGGCCGGCGAGCGCGTCGATGTCGATGATCTTGGCCAGCGGCTTGCCGCGCGTGTGCACCTCGAGGATCTTGGCGCGGCCCTTGCGGTCGGGGCGGTCGACGGCGATCTGGCGGTCGAAACGACCGGGGCGCAGCAGCGCGGGGTCGAGGATGTCGGGCCGGTTGGTGGCGGCGATCATGATGATGTTGTCCTTGGCCTCGAAGCCGTCCATCTCGACGAGCAGCTGGTTGAGCGTCTGCTCGCGCTCGTCGTGGCCGCCGCCGAGACCCGCGCCGCGGTGGCGCCCGACGGCGTCGATCTCGTCCATGAAGATGATGCAGGGGCTGTTCTGCTTGGCCTGCTCGAACAGGTCGCGCACGCGCGAGGCGCCCACGCCGACGAACATCTCCACGAAGTCAGAGCCGGAGATCGAGAAGAACGGCACGCCCGCCTCGCCGGCCACGGCACGGGCGAGCAGCGTCTTGCCGGTGCCGGGCGGGCCGTACAGCAGCACGCCGGTGGGAATCCTGGCGCCGAGCGCCTGGAACTTCTTGGGATTCTCGAGGAATTCCTTGATCTCGTGCAGCTCCTCGACGGCCTCGTCCACGCCGGCAACGTCGCGGAAGGTGATCTTGGGCGAGTCGGCCGACAGCCGCTTTGCGCGCGACTTGCCGAACGACATCACTTTGGATCCTCCGCCCTGCACCTGGTTCATCAAGAAGATCCAGAAGCCGAAGAACAGGACGAACGGGATGATGTACGTGAGCAGGCTCAGCAGCGCGCTGCTCTTTTCCGATTCGACGTTGTACTTGACGCCGTCGGTCTTCAGTTCTTTGAGCAGTTCCGGCGCAGCCTGATCGATGTAGCCGAATTCTGCGGTTTCTTTGTTCTTGTACTTGACTTCGAGGGCTTTGCCCTTGTTCTTGAGCTGCACCGATTCGACTTCGCCTTTGGGCAGCTCGGAGCCAACCAGTGTCTGGTAGCTGTGCGGTTTCTTGTTGTTGGAGCCGTTGTTGACGAGTTTGACGGCCAGGAACGCCAGCAGCACGACGATGAGGATCGGGAACGCGGCGCTCTTGAAGAAACGGCTCATAGCGAGAACCTGGGGGTCCGGGGGCCGGCTTTTGTGGTGGTCACGTGGTGGTCACCCGGTCCACTAGCGTACCATGGACCCTCTGGGCGCCCGTCGGTTGCGCGACGCGTTCGCGAGCGCGCACGGGTATGGACATGAGGCCTTTCACAGGCTCCCCATCGGCCGCGGCAGCGGTCGCCCTGAGGATCGGCCCTCAGCTCTCCAGCACGGCCACGAAGGGCAGGTTGCGGTGTCGCTCGGCGTAGTCCAGGCCGTAGCCGACGACGAAGCGGTCGGGTATCTCAAAGCCGACGTAGCGGGCAGGCAGGTCCACCTTGCGCCGCTCGGGCTTGGTCAATAGCGCGCACACCTCCAGGGTGCGCGGGTTGCGCGATCCGAGGTTGCGCAGCAGGTACTGCAAGGTCAGGCCGGAGTCGACGATGTCCTCGACGATCAGCACGTCGCGGCCTTCGATGGCCACGTCGAGGTCCTTGAGGATGCGCACCACCCCCGAGGAGTCCGTGGCCGAGCCGTAGGAGGCAACCGCCATGAAGTCAACCTCGACGGGTATGTCGATGAAGCGCATGAGGTCTGACAGGAAGAACACCGCGCCCTTGAGCACACCGACCAGCAGCAGCGAGCGGTCGGCGTAGTCCCGCGAGATCTGCTCGCCGAGCTCGGCCACACGGCGCTGCAGGTCCTCGGCCGTGACGAGCACCTCTCCCAGCTCGGGGTCGGATGCGGCACGCGCGATTGTGGCCACCCCGGCAGTGTAGAGGTCAGGGCCCACGGCCCGATAGATGATGGGATATCGGGTCGTGGGCCCTCAGTCGCGCGGCGGCAGTCTGACCATCGTCAGGCAACCGCGCTCGATGACCGCGCCGGCGCGGCCGCCGACGTGCAGCTCGGCGCGCCCGCCGCGGCCGGCCAGCGCAAGGATCTCGCCAACGCGATCGCCCGCCTGAGGGACGTAGGACCCGGTGGCCTCCTCGGCCAGGCGCACGACGACCATGCGCGCAAGCGCGCCCGGCAGCTCGCGCAGGCGTGCGATCTCGATTCCCACTCGCCCGGTGAGCTCCTGATCGACGAGCGCGTCGAGCAGCTGTGTCTCCTCACGCAGCAGCTCTGCGGTGCGCAGCACATTGCCCTCGGCGGCGGGGTGCACCGCGCGCAGCGCGCCCACCAGCCGGTGGCGCACACGCGCGCGCGCATAACGCTCGTCCTGGTTGCTGTCGTCCTCGCACCAACGCAGATCCCGTGCCCGGCAGTAGGCGGCCGTCTGCTCGCGGGTGACCGCCAGCAGCGGGCGGATCAGGCGGCCCTCGCTTGCGACCATGCCCAGCAGGGCGCGCCGTCCCGGCGAAGCGGCGAGGCGGTAGAGAATCGTCTCGACCTGGTCTGAGGCGGTATGGCCGGTCGCGATCAGCGCGTCGCGCTCGTGCGCCAGGCGGGCGGCCTCGCGGTAGCGCACCTCCCGCGCCCACGCCTGCACGTTGCCGACGTCAACCGTGCCGGAGGCGTCCTCGCCGGAGGCCTTCTCATGATCGACCGGCCGACCGCTGTGAGCTCGACCGGCGTGCACGACCTCGAGCGCGACGCCGAGTGTCCGGCACAGCTCCCGGCAATGGCGCTCCTCCGCGTCCGCCGCCGGGCGCAGCCCGTAGTTGACGTGCAGCGCGCCCACCTGCGCCGCTCCGCGCAGCGCGATCGCGACGTCGAGCAGGCACACCGAGTCGCGGCCTCCGGAGAGCATCGCTATGACCGGCCTGTCGCGTGTGAACAGCCCGCTGGCGCGCGCTTGCTCGCGGACGTGTTCAACGACATCCGCGCCCTGCTGTCCGGCGGTCTCCATGCGCTAACCCCCGGCGGCGGAGGCGACGAACAGCTCGGTCGGTTCGGAGAAGCCCTTCAGGCGGACCTCGCCGATGCGCGCGAAGGCCAGCCCATCGAGCTGGGCGGCCGCGTCGACGACCGCGCGCGTGACGAGCACCTCTCCCCCGGCCGCCCGCGCGACCACACGCGCGGCCAGGTTGACGTCGCTGCCGTAGTAATCGCCGTCGCGGTAGAGCGCCTCGCCATAGTGGATGCCGATCCGCGGCTGCGGGTCGCCCGGCGCCACGCTGCCCTGCAGCGACACGGCCCAGCTGGTCAGCGCGACCGCGTCGGGGCCGACAACCATCACCTCGTCGCCCAGCGTCTTGATCACGCGGGCCTCCAGCGGCAGGCTCAGCTCGACGGCCTCCACGAAGCGCTCGACGGTGCCCACCGCCACCTCGTCGCCGTGCTCGACGGTCAGGCGCGAGTACCCGGCCAGGTCGGCAAACGCGATCGCCACGCGCAGGCGCCCCTCGGCCAGCGCGTCCTGGTCGAGGTCGCTCTCCATGTGGCCGATCATGTCCTGCTCGACAAAGTGCGCCAAGAAGCGGCCGTGCAGGTAGTTCATGAACGGAGAGACGAACGGCAGCACCTCGCTGGTCAGGCCCTCCATCTCCTGCGCTATCTCCTCGCTGGGCGCGCCTTTGCGCATCAGCGGCTCGTGCACGTAGATATGGATCAGGCGCACCTCGGCGTCGGCGATCTGGGCGAGCACCTGGCCGTACACGCGCATCAGCTGCAGGAATGCACCGACGGGCAGGCCCGCGTCGAGCACCGCGGCTGCGTAGCGCATCATCGTCAGGTCTTCCTCAGAGAAGGCATCCAACGCGAGCGCGCCCAGGCCCATGGTTGTGTAGATGCGCTCGATCAGCCCGCGATCCACGCCACTCTCGCGGGCGACCTCGGCCAGCGTGTAGCGGCCCTCCGAGCCGCTCAGCAGGTTCTCCAGCGGACCCACCGCCAGCTGCCCGCGGTCGGTGGCCCGCTTGATCTGCTCCAGCGGATGCCCGCGCGCGCGCAGGCGCGCGACAACGCGCACATAGGCGGCGCTGGCGGGCGTCCAGCGCCCATCGTGTCCGGGGACGAGGCCGAGCGCCACCCAGCGCCTGACAGTGGCCGGCGATACGCCCGCGCGTGCCGCGACGTGCGCGAGCGTCAGCTCGCCCGTGCCGTCGAGCTGATCGAGTCGCTCAGTCTCGGCCACTCAGGCGCACGGCAGCCGGCAGGGCGGGTGGAGATCCCATGGCGAGCAGTCTACGGGCCGTCCCCCCACGCCTGGGGCCGATGCCGTTTACTTCACTAAAAGGACAGGCTGACCCGCTCGAGCAAATCGACAGGAGGGTTGCGGTGCGCGTCGACAACGAAGGTGTAGGCATCGAGTACGAGGTGACGGGCGACGGCGACGGACAACCGGTGGTGCTGCTGCACGGCTTCCCCGACTCGGGGCGGCTGTGGCGCAACCAGGTGCCGGCGCTCGTGCAGGCCGGCTTTCGGGTGATCGTCCCGGACCTGCGCGGCTACGGTCACTCCGACAAGCCGCCCGAGGCGCAGGCCTATGCGCTGAACGTGCTCGTAGGCGACGTGCTGGCGGTGATGGGAGACGCGGGCGTCGAGCGAGCCCATGTGGTCGGACACGACTGGGGCGCGGCGCTCGCCTGGGCGTTCGCCACGTTCGCCGGCGATCGGGTCGACCATTTGGTGGCGATGTCGGTGGGGCACCCGGCGACGTTCAGGTCAGACGGCTTCGAGCAGTATGAGAAGTCGTGGTACATGCTGCTGTTCCAGTTCACAGGGGTGGCCGAGCAGTGGCTGTCGCAGAACGACTGGGCCAACTTCCGCGCATGGGGACACCACCCCGACACCGACGCGGTGACCGCCGAGCTGCAGGACAACGGCTCGCTCACCCCGGGTCTGAACTGGTACCGCGCGAACGTGCCGCCAGAGTCCTACCTGCTGTCGGGCTTGCAGCTGCCGCCCATCCAGGCGCCCACGATGGGAGTGTGGAGCTCGGGCGACTTCGCGTTGACCGAGGGGCAGATGACTAGGTCGGCCGGCGCGGTGGCGGGCCCATGGCGCTATGAGCGCATCGACGGCCCCGGACATTGGATGCAGCTGGAGGCGCCCGACGCGGTCAACCGGCTGCTTATCGACTTCCTGCCGGCGGCGTGAAAGGAGCCTGAGCGAGATGGCCAAGATCGTGATGTTGGGAGCGGGCCCGTCGGGGCTGGCGGCCAGTCTGCTGCTGGCGCGAGACGGTCACGAGGTGACCGTGCTCGAGCGCGATGCCGACCCCGTGCCCGAGTCGGGCGCGCAGGCCTGGGAGCAGTGGTCGCGCGACGGTGTGACGCAGTTCCGCCAGGCTCACCTGCTGGCCGCCGGGGGATGCGCCGTCCTGCGCGAAGCCCTCCCCGACGTTTACGAGGCGCTGCTGTCGGCCGGCGCCCGGCGCTTTGACCCGCTTGCGTCGATGCCCCCAACGCTGTCCGACTTCCAGGCCCGCCCCGATGATGAGCGATTCGCGACGTTCACCGCCCGTCGTCCGGTCATCGAGCAGGCGCTTGCCCAGCCCGCGCAGTCCGAGCCCGGCCTGCAGGTCCGCCGCGGAGAGTCCGTGCAGGAGCTGACGCTGGCGACAGCCGCGGACGGCACTGCGCACGTCGCAGGCGTACGCACCGATAGCGGCGAGACGCTCAGCGCCGACCTGGTGGTCGACGCGATGGGCAGGCGCTCGCAGCTGCCGCGCTGGTTGGACAGCGCCGGCGTCGGCGCGATACCCGAGGAGTCAGAGGACTCCGGCTTCATCTACTACACCCGTTACTTCCGCTCGACCGACGGCTCGACGCCGCCACAGTATGGACCGCCACTGGCGCCGATCGGAACGTTCTCCATCCTCACGTTGCCGGCCGACAACGACACGTGGTCGGTGACCACCTATGTGTCCGCAGGCGATCAGGCGCTCAAGCGGATGCGCGACGCCGACGCATGGACGGCGGTCGTGCGCGCATGCCCCGCCCAGGCGCATTGGCTGGAGGGAGAGCCGATCAGCGACGTGATGGCGATGGGCGGGGTGGTCGACCGCCACCGGCGCCTGTGCGTCGAAGGGCGCCCGCTGCTCACCGGCATCGTGCTGCTGGGCGATGCCTGGGCATGCACGAATCCTTCGCTCGGCCGTGGGGTGACGCTCGGGCTGCTGCATGCGCAGTGCCTGCGCGACACCGTCAAAGCGCACCTCGATGACGACCCGGCCGAGTTCGCGCTAGCCTGGGACGCGACCACCGAGCAGAAGCTGATGCCCTGGTATCGCGAGACCGTGGCCGAGGATCGCGAGCGGCTGCGCGAGATCGAGGCGCTGCGCCAAGGCGTCGAGCCCGGTCCGCCGAGCGAGCACTCGGCGGCCCTGCGCGTGGCGCTGCAGACGGCGATGCTGCACGATGCCGACCTGTTCAGGGCCTTCCTTGAATCGCGCACGTGCCTGACGCCGCTGGGCGAGATCTTTGCGCGAGATGGCGTGGCCGAGCACATCCTGGCGCTGGCCGGCGAGCACGAGCCGCTGGCGATACCCGGCCCCAGCCGCGAGGAGCTGCTGGCGCTGCTCGCCTGAACGGCGCCCGCGACTCTCGCCGCCGATGTCGGAGCTCGCCGCGATCCACCTGCGCCCGACCGCGCCGCTGGCCGAGCGGGTGCTACTGCCGGGCGACCCCGGGCGCGCGCTCGCTCTTGCCCAGGCGCTGCTGGCAGACCCGAAGATGTTCAACCACCACCGCGGCCTGTGGGGCTACACCGGCGCGGCGCCCGACGGACAGCCGCTGACGATCCAGGCGACCGGCATGGGCGGCCCGTCGGCCGCGATCGTGCTCACAGAGCTGATCGCCCTGGGCGCCGCCCGCGCCATCCGCGTGGGCACGTGCGGCGCGCTGTCGCCCGGACTGTCGCTGGGTGACCTGGTGATCGCACAGGAGGCGATCTGCGCCGACGGCACCTCGCGGGCGCTGGGCGCTGGCGAGCGCGTCGGCGCGGACGCGTCGCTGACGCAGGCGCTCGCCCGTCACGCGCCGGGGGCTCATGCGGGCGCGGTCGTGAGCGTTGACCTGTTCTATGACGATGACGGTCGGCGCCCGGACAGCGCGGGGGCACTGGCGATCGAGATGGAGGCGGCAGCGCTGTTCGCCGTCGGGGCGAGCGCGAACGTACCCGTCGCCTGCGTGCTGGCTGTCTCTGACACGTTCGACACGCGCGGCGAGCGTGCGCGCATCGACGACCACGCGCTGCTGGCGGCGGCCGAGAGGATGGGCGCGGCCGCGATCGCCGCGTTGAGCGAATAGCGCCGCGGTCGGTCGGCGCTCAGGCGCCTTTGCGACTGCGAGCGGCCGGCGCTTTCCTGACCGCGGCCGGTTTGCTGCGGGCTGCCGGAGGTTTCGTGCGCGCGGCCGGTTTCCTGCGGGTAGCCGGTGGCCTGGCGGCGGGCGCATCGTCGAGCCGCAGCAGCAGCGCGTCCAGTTGCGCCTCGATAGCCGACAGGCGCCTGTCGATATCCGATCGATCGACGCTGGGTGCGAACGCGCGGTCCAGGCGCCCGACGCCGTCCTCGATCCCCTCCAGCCGCTGGGAGAGCGAGCGCAGCCGCCGGGTGAGCCGTTCGATGTCGGTGGCCGAGGGCAGGTTGAGCGCGCCCATGGCCACCTCCTGGGCCTGGGTGGCCTTCTCGCGCGCGTCGAACGCCCGGCCGATGGCACCGGTCAGCAGCGGATTGTCGAGCAGGTCCGACAGCGCCCGACCGAGGCGGTCTTCGGTGTGACCGCCCAGTCGGTCGCGCAGGCTCTTTGCGGCGTGGCTCGCGTCGGACATCTACAGGAAGGATACGGTGCAGCGGTGCCTGCGCGGCTGTTCATCTTCATCCAGATGGAGTTCCCGTGGGCGCTGGGCCCGGCGGACGGTCGCTACCTACTGCGCCGGGCCTCCGACGGCGAGCCCGAGCGCGTGGTCGTCCTCAACACCCTGGGAGCCGCGCGTGCGACGAAGCGACGCGGCGCAAGGACAGGACGTGGAAGGGCGCTGCTGGGCGCGCGCTCGCTCGGTCCACCGGCCACGCCCGAGCCCGCTTCGGTGCAGACAAGCAGGGTTACGGTCATCGACCCGGTCCCGCTGTCGGCCGATCACCAGGCGCAGGCGTGGCTGGACGAGCTGGACCGCGAGCGCGACGTGCAGGCGGCGACGAGGGTGGTCAACCGCGTACTGCACTTCCAGCGCGTCGCGTCAGCGAACCCGTATGTGCATGAGATCTCGCCAGCGCAGGCGCTGGTGATCAGGGCGGGCTGGGGCGAGGGCGAGCAGGTCGCCGACGGGCGCTGGCTGCACGCGCGCGAGCTGGCCTGGGACGCGTCGGGCCGGCGACTGCTGCAACTGCGACGCGGCGGGCGCGCCGAGCGCTCGGCGGCGCTGCGCCCGCAGGAGCGCCTAGCGAGGCTGATGGGAGCGCAGGCCACGATCCTGCTGTGCGAGGAGCTCGCGCTGCGCGCGCGACTGGACCTCGACCAGGAGCGCCCGGCGCACGCCGCGCTGGAGCTCGACCGTGCTTACTCGTTGGCGTTGGGCGAGCTACGCGCCGAGCAGCGACAGGATCTCGCGATTCGCGTGGCCGAGCTCGAGCAGTTGCGCGCCGGGGTAACCGAGCAGGCGCAGACGGTGCTGGCGCGCAGCGGCGAGCCCATCGACGAGGAGACCCTGGCCCACGCGCTCGAGCGGCTGCAGGCGGCGTTGCGGGCGCGCACGGCGACGGGCGTGTGAGGCGACCTCGCGCGGCGGCGGGCCGGGACGGCGACGGACAGCCTGTGAGGTGGCCTCGCAGGCGGCGGGCCTGACGGCGCGCGTTAACCTGCAGGGCGAATGGCGATGGACCCGACCACGACGGCGATAGGGACGTGGAGCGGCGGGCGCTTCATGCACTTCGGCGAGCCGCTGGACGACGAGCGCCTGACCGCCCTGCTGCGCCCCGGCGACGGCATCGACACGGTGATCACAGCGGACGTGTACGGAGCAGGCGAAGCGGACCTGGCGCTGGGCCGGGCGTTGCAGGGGATCGAGCGCGAGCGCTACTGCCTGGTGGGCGCGCTCGGCCACGACTTCTATACGGGCGAGCGCGACGGAGCCAAGGGCTTTCCCCGCTTCACCGACCCGCGGCTGCGCTCGCAGGAGGGATACGCGGACTACATCCGCATGGCCACCGAGCGCAGCCTGCAGCGCTGCGGGGTCGATCGTTTCGACCTGCTGCTGCTGCACAACCCGGACCGCATCGGCTACTCCAGCGCTGCGGTGTGGGATGCGCTGAACGCGGTGCGCGAGGACGGCCTGACGCGCGCGCTGGGCGTGGCGCCCGGCCCCGCCAACGGCTTCACGCTTGACCTAATCGACTGCCTGGAGCGCTTCTCAGAGCTGATCGACTGGGCGATGATCATCCTCAACCCGCTGGAGCCGTGGCCGGGCGAGCTGGCGCTCGCGGCCGCCGAGGCCCACGGGGTGAGCCTGATCACGCGCGTGGTCGACTACGGCGGCCTGTTCCACGACGACGTCGCGCCCGGCCATGCGTTCGCGGCGTATGACCACCGCAAGTTTCGCCCGCAGGGCTGGGTGGAGACCGGTCGGGAGAAGCTCGAGCTGCTGCGTCCCTACGCCCAGCGCCACGGCCTGAGCATGCTGCAGCTGGCGTGCGCGTGGAACCTGGCCCAGCCGGCGGTGCGCTGCGTGGCGCCCACGCTGATCCAGGAGTCCGGCCCCGACGCTCGGCCGGTGGAGGACAAGCGCGCGGAGCTGGCAGCGCTCGACGGCGGCGCGCCCCTGAGCGCGGCGGAGGTCGCCGAGATCAGGGCGATCGGCGAGAACGCGGGCTGCATGGCCCTGAAGGGAGCGAGCCTCGAACACGAGGGTCCGGCGCTGGCCGACCGCTGGGGGATGGACGAGGCGCTGTCCGCGGTGGCCGGGCGCTGGGGCATCGACCCTGCCGCGCAGTTGGTCGCGGCAGGCTGAGACGACAAGCCGAAACGGGGAGCTGTCATGGCACTGGATGTGGGCTCTGAACATGCTCACCCCCACAGAATTCGAGTCTGTACCCGCACAGGGCTTTGGGCGACCGCGAGATTGCTGGTCGCATTTCTGCTGACGGGCGCTGGTTACCATGGCACGGCTCTAGCAGGGATTGCTCCTGTCACGATCGCGCCGTTGCAGGGGAACACCGCGGTTGAGGCGTATGGCGGCGTTGAGGCATGGAGTGGCTACGAGGCGGCCGACCGGTCGTGGCATGTTGTGGTTCGCCGCGACGGGCAGATCTCAACGCCGTCGATCCCTTCGTCTAACAAGGCGATCGAGGTCGCGGTTGGTCCAGGTCCGTCCGGCACGCCGGTCCTCGCCTACCTCAGCTGCGCCAGGAGCTGCCATCTCGTGGTCTCGGCCCTGAACGGCAGCGACCCCCGGGCAGTCCCTGGCACCGAGGGCGCGTCCGATCCGACGATCTGGGGTGATCGCGTCGCGTGGGTGAGCGGCGCCGCGACGGTGATGACGAGCCTGTGGAACGGCGCCGGCCGAAGGGTGCTGGGCGGGGCGCCGCGACGCAAGTGCTACGACTCACCGACTATCCAGTCGAGGCTCGTCTGTGAAGTTCCCAAAGAACCGAGCGTCGAAGCGCTGGCGCTCCGCGGTCAGCAGCTCGCGCTCATCGACACCTTTATCCTCAACGACGGCATCGGGTCCGTGGGCACCACGACCGAGGTTCGGATAGAGGCGGTCACGGGCGGGCCACAGCGACTTGTCGCACTCATCGACGTTGGCGAGGGCGACGAGAGCTGGGTAGGCCCGTCCTGGTTCGACGGCGACCTTTACTTCTACGAGGACACCAACGGCACGACCGAGGGGGCCGTGGACGGTTTCGACCCGGCGCACAACACGTATGTGACTGCCCCGACCTACACGTATCTAACGGGCTTCTCGATGATCGATAGCCGACAGGCATACGAGGCGACGGCACCGGGCGACCCCAGGAGCGGTGAAATGTGCGGAGCAGAACAAGCCACCGCGTGCGCGATTCGTGTGAGCGCTCCGTTCGCGTTGAAGCCGTCCAGGTCGCTGGTGCACACTCCCTGAGCGCCTTCTCACACTCACCGCGGCGGGGGGCAGCGCCGATTGAACCTTAGCTGGCTTCAAGCCCTATCTGACGACATGCGTCCGTCTAACTTGAGCCGACGCTGTCGACGAGCCCAGTGAACTCCTCGACCACGTCGCCATACAGGCGCACGCGGGCGATGTCGTCCAACGGCGTGGGGCCTGCGGTGACGATCGCCACGGCTCCGCCCGCTTGGTGGGTGAGCAGCGGCAACCCAGCGACTGGATGTACTTCAAGCGAGGAGCCGACGCAGAGGATCACGTCGGCGGCCAGGCACAGCTCGTGAGCGCGCTGCAAGGCGGCCTGCGGGAGCATCTCTCCGAACAGCACCACGTCGGGCTTGAGCGGCTCGACGCAGCGCTCGCAGCGGGGCATGAAGTCGGGCGCCCGGGCGATGCGCGCACGAGCCTCTTGGAGGTCCACCCCAGCCCCGCAGACCAGGCACGAGCAGCTGGCGATGCTGCCGTGCACCTCGATCAGCTCGCGGGTGCCCGCCTTGCGGTGGAGCATGTCCACGTTCTGGGTGATCACCGCATCCAGCCTGCCCGCGCGCTCGAGCGCCACGAGCGCGCGGTGGGCACCGTTGGGCTGCTTGTCGCCCAGCGTCGCAAAGCGCTCGCCGTAAAAGCTCCAGAAGCGCACGGGGTCACCGCGAAACGCGTCGATGTGGGCGACCTGCATCGGATCCACCCGCTCCCACAGACCCTTTTGGGTGCCCGCCCGCCCGCGGAAGTCGGGGATGCCGGAAGGCACCGAGATGCCCGCGCCGGTCAGCGCAACCACCGAGCGCGCGCCCAGCACCAGCTCGGCCAGACGCTCGACCTGGCTCGTACGCTCGCCGGTGCTCGTCGCGTCCACGCCGTTGCTCATCGCGTCAGCTCCCCGCAAAGCGCGGCGGGCGTTTGCCCAGGAACGCGGAGATGCCCTCCCTGGCGTCGGCGCTAGTGAACACCTCGGCGAAGGCGCGCTTCTCGGCCTCGATCCCCTCGTCCAGGTCCCCGGCGCCCGACACGCGCTTGATCGCGCCCAGCGCGAGCGGCGCCTGGGCGGCGAGCTTGCGCGCCCACTGCAGCGCGGTGTCGAGCAGTTCGTGATCGTCGACCAGGCGGTTGACGAGACCCAGCTCGAAGGCCTCGTCGGCGAGGATCGGATCGCCGATCGAGTTCATCTCCAAGGCCCTGCCGGCGCCGATAAGCCGGGGCAGGCGCTGGGTTCCACCGAAGCCGGGGACGATGCCGAGCTTGATCTCGGGCTGGCCGAAGACGGCCGAGCGCGCGGCGATGCGCACGTCGCAGGCCATCGCTAGCTCACAGCCCCCGCCGAAGGCGAGACCGTTGACGGCGGCGATCGTGGCCACCCTGCTTGAGCCGAGCTCGCGAAAGAGCGCGTGGGCGTCGTTCACCATCTGCGCACCGGAGGTCGCATCCATGGTGGTGAAAGCCTTGATGTCGGCGCCGGCGCAGTACACGAGGGGGTTGGCGGAGGCGATCACGAGCGCTCGCACGGGTGGGTGGGATTCGGTCTTGATCGTGCTCCACAGCTTGCTCAGGTCTTCAATCACCTGCGGGGAGATGGAGTTCATCTGCCCGTTGGCCAGCCAGGCGATCGCGACGCCGTCCTCGCGCGTCTCAAGCTTGACCGTCTCGCTCGACTGCTCGGTCGCCGAGGGCGACGACGGCCCAGTCGTGGCGTCGGGCCGCGGATAGGGGTAGAAGCCCTGGCCGCTCTTTTGCCCGAGCCTGCCCTGGGCAACGAGGCGGCGCAGGATTGTGGGCGGGGCAAAGCGCTCGCCGTGGCGCTCGCGAGCGCCTTGCATGCGCTCCAGGACCGTGTCGAGCCCATCGCTGTCGGCCTTCATGAACGGAGGCAGCAGGCCGCGTCGCGGGTCCAGCCCGGCGCCGGCCATCATCCCGAGGTCGATGTCGCGATGGGTGGCCACACCCTCCTCGAGCACCAGGCAGGCCTCCAGGAACGTCTTCAGCGACAGCAGCTCGACCAACTCGGCCACGTCGGGCTGGGCGTCGCCGGGCACGTTGGCCTGACCCCGCGGGTCATACACGCCCTCGCCGCCTGTCTTTGCGCCCAGCTTGCCGTTGGCGACGAGCTTGCGCATGGCGCCGGACACGTAGAAGCGTTCCTGGCCGTATGACTCGACGAGGTGCTCGGCGACGTGCACCACGGTGTCCAGGCCGAGCAGGTCGACGAGCCGGTAAGGGCCGACGGGTACCGCACCGGCGGCGCCGACTCCCTCGTCGATCGCCTTAATCGACAGGCCCTTGTCCTCCTGCTCGCGCCAGACCTCGGCGATGCCCGAGTTGAGGATACGGTTGACGACGAAGCCGGGCACCTCGGCGCAGGTGATCGGCTGCTTGCGGATGGCCTGGGCGAAGGTGAACGCAGCGGTGACGGTCTCGGCGGACGTCTCGTCGCCCTCCACGACCTCGATCAGCGGCATGATCGAGGCGGGGTAGAAGTAGTGAAAGCCGACCACCTTGTCGGGGCGCAGAGTGGCGTCGCCGATCTCGGTGATGGACAGCGAGGAAGTGTTGGAGGCGAGGATCGCGTGGCCGGGCGTGGCCGCGTCTAGCTCTGCGAAGACGGCCTGCTTGAGGTCAATGCGCTCGGGCACCGCCTCGATGACGAAATCGACGTCGCCGAAGCCCTCGTATGAGGTGCTGGCGTGGATGCGCGCGAGGACCTCATCGACATGCGCGTCGACCTGCTCGGCAGTAATGCGGCCCTTCTCGGCGAGCTTGCCAGCCTGCGCTCGGGTGACGTTGGCGGCCTCATCGACTCCGGCCTGCACGAGCGCCTGGTCGATGTCCTTGAGCACCACCGGTATGCCGGCGGCGGCGATCGTCTGGGCGATCTGCCCGCCCATCGTCCCGGCGCCGACGACTGCGGCCTTGAACACGAACATTGCGCGTGAGCTTATCGGCGCGCGAGCTTGGCCCGCGGACGCCGGAGGCCGACCCCTGGCCCGCTGGGCGCGACCGTCGGCGCTGACTAACCGACCCGCTCGACCCTCGAGCGTCTGCCCGGCGAGCCGCAGCCGCTTGACGAGTGCATCGCCCATGGCCGTCGCCGGCGTCAGCACCCCGCCGCTGGAAGGCGGCAGGTCCGCGTCGAAAGCGAGACACAGGCTGCTCTCCCCGAGCATCACCGATGTGGCCTTGTAACCAGGGTCGCCCTGAGCGGCGACGCGGCAGAGGTAGCGCGCCCCGCTGGACGTCCGTGCGTGGATCTCGATTGCAAAGAAGCCGCGCTCGCGCTGCTTGGCGCTCGGTCCCTGTCCGGGGGATGGCAGCACGCGGTCGAGCACCGCGCGCGTCGGCCCGATCGTCAGGCCGGCCGCGAGCGCCCCGACGCCGCCTGCGAGCGCACCGGCCTGCGCCGCGCCAAGCGGGCCCGACCCGAAGCCCATCACCTCCCGGTAACGAAACCGGGGTCCGTAGGCCCAGCCCTGCAGTGCGTTGCTGCGCCGCACGGCGCGAGTGTTGATCGCGCTCATGATGAACGGACCGACCCACATCCCGAGCTCGCGGTCGTGCTGCACGCCGCGCAGGTCGCCCTCGCGACCGAGCCGGGGCTCAGCGTCGCGGTCGGGGCTCAGGGCATAGGGGTCGTCGAGCACCGCTGCCAGCGCCCTGTCGCTGCGAGCGTCGTCGACGGTGCCCTTCAAGAGGCGACGGTGCCACCGCTCGGCCCGCCCTTCATCGCCCGCACCACCAGGGTGGTGTCCTCCAGCTGCCCAGCGCCGTCGGCGGTGACCGCCTCGTGCAACAGCAGCACACCGAGGTCGGACGGGATCGAGTCAAAGCCGCAGCTGTGCACGATGCGCGCACCGCTGCCCGCGGCTACCGAGTCGAAGCGGTCGATGCTGTCGCGCATGAACAGCACCTCGCCCGTGAGGTCGGCGTAGTGCGTGCCCGCCGTGCCGCATGCCTCGACCACGGGCAGCCCGTAGCGGCGGTAGGGGCCGACGGTGGTGGCCAGCACTCGCGCGCTGCGTGCGAGCTCGTTCACCGAGTCCTGGTCGCTGGTGTCTGCGATCAGCAGCGGCCAGTCGGCGGCGCGTGCGTCGAGCGAGGCCTGCAGCTCGAGCAGGCGCTCGCGCGAACGGCCGGCGAGCCCGATCCGCACCTCTTTCGGCGCTGCGCGAGAGAGGTATTCGGCGGTCAGGCGACCGACGAAGCTGGTGGCACCGAAGAGGACGACGTCGAGCTCGCGGTCGGCGCTCATCGAGGGGATACTACGTGCGCGGCCCAACCGTAGAATCGCGGCCATGCCGTTCACTCTCATGAACCTCAGAGAGGATCTGGCGGACGTCGGGTCAAACTTCGACGGCGCGCCGGACCTGGAGTTCCGTCTCGCGGGTAAAGCGCTCGAGCTCGAGCAGTCCGGCCTGAGCTATCAGCGCATCCCGCCCGACTACCGGTTCCCGTACGGCCACACGCACAAGGAGCAGGAGGAGGTGTTCGTGGTCGTGGGCGGGAGCGGGCGGATGAAGCTCGACGACGAGATCGTCGAGGTCAAGAAGTGGGACGTCGTGCGCGTTCCGCCCAGCACATGGCGAGGGTACGAGGCCGGGCCGGAGGGCCTCGAGATCCTCGTGTTCGGCGCGCCCAACCTCGGCGAGAATCCGCGGGAAGACGTGGCGGGTCAACGAGACTGGTGGACTGACTGAGCGTCGCTCGGTGGATGGTCAGTGGTTCCTTTCGCGGTATCGGCAGATCTCTTGTCCCGAACTTGAGGCCCGCTTTCTCGGGCTCCGTTCGCGCGAGCGTGAAGCCGCCGACCGGCTGGCTGATCGCGTCATCGAGCTGTGATCAGGATCGTCTGCTGCTCGGGTGCGCGCACGCGCTCACTGTAGGCTCAGACCAGCTTGAAGCCCAACCGCTCGATCCCACAGGCCACCGTCATCCCGGTCCTCATATACCCGGAAGTACGCGAAGCTGTCGATTGGCTCACCCGCGCATTCGGCTTTGTCGAGCGCGTGCGGATCGGCGAGAACCACCGCGCGCAGCTTGCCTTCGGCGACGGCGCGGTGATCGTCGGCGACGTGCGCCACGACCGCATTGCGCCGCGAGCGGGCGAGGTGACGCACTCGGTGATGGTGCGCGTCGACGACGCTGACAGCCACTGCGCGCACGCGCGCGAGCACGGCGCTCGCATCGTCATGGAGCCAACCGACTTCGAGTACGGCGAGCGCCAGTACACCGCGCAAGACCCAGCCGGCCACCAGTGGACCTTCTCGCAAACGCTCGCCGACGTAGCCCCCGAGCAGTGGGGCGGACAGCTGCTCGCCGAGTAGTGGCGCCGTTACTCGCCGTCAGCTTCCACGAGCATCCTGCCTAACGCCCTGGCCGCGCCAGCACTACCTGACTCTATCCTTGCCGGGAATGGCAGAACGCGTGGACGGGCGCAGTTTGCGCTACCAGCACCGCAGGGGGGAACTGCTCGAAGCAGTCGGCGAGTACGTGCTCGAAAACGGAGTCGCCAGCCTCTCGCTGAGGCGGGTGGCCGACGCGG
Source organism: uncultured Solirubrobacteraceae bacterium (assembly GCA_963745375.1). GTDB lineage: Bacteria > Actinomycetota > Thermoleophilia > Solirubrobacterales > Solirubrobacteraceae > Palsa-744. Next base: position 774,260 of record CAVUXA010000008.1, read on the forward strand.
TTGGCGTCAGCCACGTGACCCTGCAACACCACTTCGGCACTAAGGAGCAGCTCGTCGGCGAGATCGTCGAGCACCTGCTCGAACGGACGTTGATACCGAAAGGCGTCTACAGCAACGGCACGCCCGACCCCGGCTTGGATCTTCCCACCCGCTGGCGGGCGCTGTGGGCCCACCTGACCTCGCCGCCGGGCCAGCGCGACATACGCCTGTTCGTAGAGGTTCTCGGCCAGAGTCAATTTGCAGGAGCCGACTACGCACCAGCGGTGGCGCGGTCGATCACCCATCGCCTCGACCTGATCACCGCCAACATCGTCGCCCTCGGCTGCCCCCGCGAGCAAGCGAGGTCATATGCCACCTTGCTGCTCGCCACACTGCGCGGCCTGGTCATCGAACTGCTCGCCACGGGCGAACGCGAGCGACTGGACGAGGCATTCGAGACCTACCTCGCAAACGCCGAACGTCGCGCCACCGAATGGTCCTTGACCGACCGGCCGCGTGCGATCGCTGGGCGCGCCGACGCCGGCTGACCGCGCCCTCGGGCCGCCCACGCGGCCGCGGCGACTACCCGGCGGTAGCCATCGCCGGCTCCTGCGCGCGGCGCGGAAGTAGCGTCTCGCGCGCAATCACCAGGCGCTGGATCTGCGAGGTGCCCTCGTACAGCTGCATGATCTTGGCGTCGCGGAAGAGCTTCTCGACGGGGTACTCCTTGATGAAGCCGTAGCCGCCGTACACCTGCACCGCTTCGGTGGCCGTCTTCATCGCGGTGTCCGCGGCGAAGCGCTTGGCGTGCGAGGAGACGAGCGTGTTGCGTTCGCCGTTGTCGAGCATCAACGCCGACTTCCAGGTGAGCAGGCGCGCAGGCCTCGATCTCGGTGGCCATGTCGGCGATCATGAACTGGATCGCCTGGTGCATCGCGATCGGCACGCCGAACTGCACGCGTTCCTTGGCGTAGTCGGTGGCGAACTCGAACGCTGCACGAGCGATGCCGGTGGCCATCGCGGCCACGCCCGGGCGGGTGCGGTCGAGCGTCATCATCGCGAGCTTGAAGCCCTGGTTCTCCTCGCCGAGCAGGTTCTCGGCAGGGATCTCGACATCGTTGAAGGAGATCGTCGCGGTGTTCGAGCGCACGCTGGCCGAGCTTGTCCTCCTTCTTGTCGACCACCACGCCCCACTCGCGCTCGACCACGAACGCCGAGATGCCGCGGTGGCCGGCATCCTTGTCGGTCTTGGCGTAGACCGTGTAGTAGTCGGCGTAGCCGCCGTTGGTGATGAAGCACTTGGAGCCGTTGATGACGTACTTGTCGCCCTTCTTGACGGCCGTGGTGCGCATGCCGGAGACATCCGAGCCGGCATCCGGCTCGGTCAGGCAGAAGGACGCGAGCTTGGGCGCTTCGGTGAGCATCCCCAGGTACTTCTTCTTGATCTCCTCCGAGCCGCCCAGCGCGATCGGCGCGGTGGCCAGGCCGTTGCACCCCAGCGAGGTCTGGATGCCCGAGCAGCCCCAGGAGAGCTCTTCCTCGATCAGGCAGCCGTCCAGGTAGCTCGCGCCCGCGCCGCCGTACTCCTCGGCTATGTGCGGTGTTCATCAGGCCTACCTCCCAGGCCTTGTCGATGATCTCCTGCGGCCAGGTGCCGTCCTTGTCGTACTCCCAGGCGACCGGGCGTATCTCCTTCGACGGCGAAGTCGTGCGCCATCTCGCGCAGGTTCAGCTGCTCGTCGGTGAGCGTGAAATCGACCATTCGTGGACCTCCAGACGGGGTGGCGCCAAAACTAGATTGACTGGTCAGTCAATGTTGTCCGGTAAGGGTAGCGGACGGCGGGCCGATCGGCAACAATCACTGGCGTGCGGGATGCCCTCTCGACGGTCGCCCTAGGCATCGCCCCGAACGCCGCAAGCGCGGTCGTGTTCGGCACCGTCGCCATCTCGCTGATCGTCTCGCTGCTGCTGTTGATCACGCACGGCGGCGGCAGCAGCCTGTACGACCAGATCGGCAGCGGCGGCATCTCGCGCGAAGGCGATCATGGCGGCTTCTCCGCACCAGCGCCCGCCCCGGACTCCCCCGCGGTGCGCGCCGAGCGCGAGCGCGAGATACGCCAGATGCTCGGCGCCCGCAGCCAGCGCCTGGTGCGCTCCGGCCAGCCGGCGCTCGACATCGACGCAGAGGTCGCCCGCCTGCTGAGCCCTGCACGCGAGGAACGCGCGCACGAGTCCGCGCTCGTCGAGGAGGTGCGCCAGCTCGTGGTCGCCCGCAACGAACGGCGCGCCCGCCAGGGCCTCGAGCCGCTGGACGTCGAGACCGAGACGGCACGCACGCTGGCGGAGATGGGCCCGTGAGCAGGTTTTCAGCCACGTCGCCGTCCGAGTGGGGTATAAACGCGCGATGAGCAACGCCCGCCGCTTCCCGCTCGATGAGCTGACGCTTCGCCCAGGCACCTACTTCAATCCCCAGACAGAGATCCTGATCGTCGTCGACGACTCGCCCGAGGTCGACCACGAGATCTTCGAGCGCGAGGAGTTCGGCAGCACCGACTGGGTGCTGATCTCCGACGATGCCCCGCTTGACGAAAACAAGCGAGACGACCTGATCGAGCGTTTCCAGCTCAGCCACCAGCCCGCCAGCGAGCTGCTGGCTGAGGATCACGACCTCGACGAGGACGAACGAGGACCAAGACGAGGACGACGAAGACGACTACGACGAGCTCGACGGCGTCGACGACGACCTCGAGCTCGACCGGGAGTAAGTCCCTAGCCACACGGACCGCACGGGCCTGGCGCGATGGGCCCCGATCAGCTGGCGGCGCCCGCGCCAAGCGCGATGCCAAGCCGTTCAAGCGCTGGCAGGAGCTTTGAGATCGGCTGAGGCTTGCTCGGCGCGGCGATCGCCTGCGGTTGGTTGAGGCCGGCGAACTGGAGTGTCAGTTGCAGGTTCGCGCTGCCTAGGCCACCCAGGGCGGCGCGCGTCTGCGCTGTGCTGGAGATGCTCGCGCTGATCGATAGGCGGCGCAGCAGATGGTCGTGGGCGCCGGTGTAGAGATCCACGCGTGCCGAGTGCACCGAGCCCGCCAGCGCCCTGATCCCCGCCGGCGACAGCAGGCTCAGGCCCGAGCCACCGCCTGCGCCGAGTCCCAGTGCCCCGCCCGCGCCGGCGAGCTTGTCGGCGTCGGCCAGGAAGCGAGTCACGTCCAGTTCGCCGGTCACGTGCGTCGTCTGCGCGCCCGCGGTGTCCACCGTGCCGACGATGTGGGGGTGCACGAGCCATTCGCCGGGGTTCACGCCGAGCGCGGCGAACGTCGACTGGCTGGCGGCCGACGAGGAGGCGCGGGTGGCCTGGGCGTAGCCCTGCGCCAGCGCGCTCACGGTGGCCGCGGGCGCGGTGAAGTACGCGCCCGCGAGCCCGATGTACAGCTGCCCGGAGGTCGAGGTGGCTCCGGCCTGCAGCGTGTGCCCCGCGCTGGTCAGCGTGAGCGCAAGCGCAAAGCGCGGCAGCCGCGCCGGCCCGAGGCTTTCAAACGGGCCCTGCACGCCCAGCCGGACAGGCCCGGCGGCCGCGGGCGAGCCGGCCGACCCCGTCGGCGTCAAGGCGAAGGTCAGGTCGATTCGCCCGCTTTCGATCGGCTTGTGCGAGGTGAACGTGGCGTGCACCAGCGACGCGGCGCTGGGCGAGCCGGCGGACCCACACGCGACCAGGACGCCTGCCAGCAGGGCGCCAGACAGCAGCGCAAGCGCGCGGCGGCGCGCAACTACCGCGCGGCGAGATGTGTTCGGGAGGTGTGCTGTCACGTAAGCGGCGTCAGGCTGCAACAGCCGCTGCAGCCAACGGCGCGGTCGAGCGTAGCATCAGCGCCGTGCGCGCAAGCCGCATCCTCGCGCTCGCCCTGGGCGTGCTTGCCTTGGGCGCGGATACCTCCGTGCCTGCCCTCGCCGCCAGGACCTTGAGCCCACAGGCGGCGGGCGGCGGGCGCGGCGTCGCGGCGGCCAGTCACGGCCCCACCGTCAGCGCCGCGCTGCAGGCGCTGCTGCGCGGCGGCGCGATCAGCGAAGCGGTGTACGGCCAGGACTACGCCACATACGTGGCCGCCAAACGGTCGCTGGCCAAGCTGAGCGGCACGCGCGCCGGCGAACTCAGCGCGGTACTGGCCGACGTGCAGGCGATAGCAGCTGCCAGCGAGTTCATCCCCTCGCGGCTGCCAGCGCTGTTCCTCACGCTCGAACGCAACAGGCAGTGGTGGACCAGCGAACCGTTGCTGGCCAACGGCCAGCGGGTCAGCTTTCCTGAAAGCAAGCTGGTGTGGCAGTACTACGCCGGCCAGGGCCTTCAGATCCAGTGGCTGGGCACCTTCGGGGAGGCCAACGGCTACTACCTGTCCGGTCATGAAAACGCCGATCTGCGCCAGGTCTTGAGCGAAGCGATCCCGCTGGCCACCCAGCGCGCCGGGGGAATCGCGTGGGAGTACATGTTCCACTTCGACGGCGGAGCGCCGCCGTGGACAAGCGGTCTCTCGCAAGGCACCGCCATCCAGGTGCTCGCCCGTGCCTGGTCGCGCTTTCACGAACAGTCCTACCTGACCGCCGCCCAGCAGGCGCTCGGCATCTTCGAGACCGCTCCCCCGGTCGGCGTGCGCGTCAACACGCCCACCGGCGCACTGTACGCCGAGTACACATACGCGCCCACCGACCGCATCCTCAACGGCTTCATCCAATCGCTTGTGGGCCTCTACGAATACACCTCCATCACCCAGGACCCGGTCGGCCTGCAGCTGTTCGAAGCCGGCGACGCCGAGGCGCGGGCGCTCGTCCCCCACTACAACACGGGCGCATGGTCGCTGTATGACCAGTTCGGCGAATCAAACCTCAACTACCACGAACTGCTCGCCGAATTCCTCCAGCACCTGTGCGAACGCACGCGCAAAGGCCCGCCTGCCGCGCCCGCCCCAGCCCCGCCGGGCGCCCCCGCTCCCCCTCCCGGCGCCGCCACGCCCCCACCGGGCGCCGCCACACCCCCGCCGGGTGGCTCGACAACCACACCCGAAGCGACCGGCAACACCGGCGGCGCGAGCGCTGCCGGCGTCAAGGCGACCGCCCACGCCGCCCAAGCGGCGATCGCGGCTGACCAGGTCTACTGCGCGACCGCCCAGCAGTTCAGCGAAGACCTGCGCACGCCCCCGAGCATCGCGCTGCTCACGCACACCCTGCGCGGCGGCACGCGCGGCGGCGTGCAGGTGTTGCTATCGAAGATCGCGACCGTCGGTCTGACAGTCCGCCAGGGCACTCACGTCGTGTGGACCAACAGAGCAACCGTCGAAGGCGGCAGGCCCAGGCTGCTGTGGATCACCCCCGCCAAGGGCGGCACATTCACGATCTCGCTCACCGCGGCCGACCTGGCAGGCAACTTCTCCACGGCCAGCGGCACCATCGTGGTGACCCCTCACTAGCGTCCGCACCGCGCGCCTAGACTTGGCGTCGGTGGCCCCGACACACACGATCAGAGCAGGCGAGCCGCGAGCATGACCCGGCTGTCGCACGCGTGGCGCGCGATGGAGCCCGAGCAGCGGCTCGTGGCGCTCGCCGCGCTCGGCCTGCTGGTGACCATGTTCCTGCCTTGGTACAGCCTCCAGAGCCTCGTCCGCAAGACGGGCGTCATCCACTCGCACAGCATCAGCGCCTTCGGCGACGTGTCCTTCGTCGAGGCCGCCATCTTCCTGGTCGCCGTGGGCGTCAGCGCAATCGTGTGGGCGCGCGGCGAGGGGCGCGAGTTCCACCTGCCCGGAGGCGATGGGCTGATCGTGATGATCGCCGGCTGCTGGGCAGGCTTGCTGATCTTCTATCGCGTCTTCAGCCGCCCCTCCGGCGGGGGCTACCCGGTAGGCATCCAGTGGGGCTTCTTCCTGGCCTTCGTCGCCGCCGGCGGCCTCGCGCTGGCAGGCTGGCGCATGCGCGCCGCCGAACGACCCGAACCGCCGCTGAGCGCCCATGACCCTCGCCCGCGCCGCTCGCCCCGGCCCTCGCCCTCGTCCCCTCCCCCGCCCGACGGCGACATCACCGTGCGCGCCGCCGTGCCCGCCCGCTCTGCGCCCTCGGCGCCCGCTGACGCCGATCGCCCGGCCGTCCCCCGGCGACCTCGCTACCCGCCCGCTCCCGGCCAAGCCCGGGCCGAGGGCGAGCAGTTGTCCTTCGAGGACCCGCCCGCACGCTCGGAGTGACGGCCCACAGCTGAGCGCGCCAGGCGCCGCCTATCATTGCGTCACACGATGCCAAGCCCCCCCTCCCCGGCGCCCGCCTCCGTCGCAGAACTGGCCGCCGGCCTGCGCGCCGTGGGCTACCTGCCAGGCGAGTCCACGGCGCTGGTCTCCTTCCTGGCCACGCGTCTGGGCAAGCCCGTGCTCGTCGAGGGCCCGGCCGGCGTGGGCAAGACCGAGCTGGCCAAGGCGCTTGCCAAGCACCTCGGCCGCGAGCTGGTGCGCCTGCAGTGCTACGAGGGCCTCGACGAGGCCAAGGCGCTGTACGAGTGGAACTACCGCAAGCAGCTGCTGCGCATCCAGGCCGAGGCGTCTGACACCGGCTGGGATGCCGTCCAGGAGGACATCTTCGGCGAGGAGTTCCTGCTGGCGCGCCCGCTGATGACCGCGATCGCGTCCGAGCAGCCGGTCGTGCTGTTGATCGACGAGATCGACAAGACCGACCAGGAGTTCGAGGCGATGCTGCTGGAGGTCCTGTCGGACTTTCAGATCTCGATACCCGAGCTCGGACGGGTCAGCTCGCGCACGCACCCCCTGGTGCTGCTCACCTCCAACAACTCGCGCGAGCTCACCGAGGCGCTCAAGCGCCGCTGCCTGTACCTGTGGCTGGACTACCCCGAGCTCGAGCACGAGCTCGAGATCGTGCGCCTGCACGCGCCCGAGCTGTCACAGACGGTCGCACGCAAGCTCGTCGAGGTGATCGGCATGGTGCGCGAGCTCGACCTCAAGAAGCCGCCGTCGATCGCCGAGTCGATCGACTGGGCGCGCGCGCTGCTGCTGCTGGGCGTCAGCGACATCGACGCCGACGTGTTCGCTGAAACCATGTCGGTGATCGTCAAGCACCGCACCGACATGGACGTGGTGGCCGACCGCGTCGGCCTGAAGCTGCGGGCGCCCGCGGATGTCGGCTGAGGGGCTGCCCGCGCGCATCCTCGAGCTCGGCGAGGAGCTGCGCCGCGAAGGCGTCGCCGTTGGCACCTCAGAGCTGCTAGACGCGTTCGCCGTGCTGGACGAGATCGGCTGGACCTCCCAGGAGGACTTTCGCGAGGCGCTCGCCGCCACCCTGGCCAAGAGCCAGGAGGACAGGCGCGTGTTCGAGCTCGTCTTCGAGCGCTTCTTCTTTCGCGCCGTCGAGCTGGCCGCCGCCCGCGAGGGTATCCGCGAGGACGATCGCAGCGCCTTCGGCGAGCTGTCCGACGACGAGCTCGAACAGCTGCGCGCACAGATCGCGGCCGCGCTGCGCGACGGCGCTGAGGGCGCCATGCGCGACCTCGCGCGCATGGCCATCGCTGCCTTGGCCCGCCGCCAAGAGGGGTCGGGGGTGATCGGTGTGGACGTCCAGCGCATCCGCCGCGCCCTGGGCCTGCGCGCCGAGCCCCAGCCGGAGCTGCCAGCCGAGGACCCACGCCACGAGGGCCTGCCGCGCGACGCGCTGCGCCGCTTCGAGGCGCTGCTGCGCCGTGAGCTCGAGCGCTCCCAGGTCGAGCGCACCGGCAACCTGCCTCCCGCGCGACCGTTGGGCGAGCTCGAACGGGCGCTGCCCTCCGGCCCGCTGGCCGACCTCGCCGCTGTGCACCGCGTCGTCGCCCAGCTGCGCCGCCGCCTGGCCACCCAGGGCCAGCAGGCCCGCGGCCACCGCCACCACGCCCATGTCGACGTCCGCCGCACGATGCGCGCATCGCTGCAGACCGGCGGCGTGCCCGTCGAGCTGAAGTTCCGCCCGCGCCGCCCCAAACGGCCGGAGATCTACGTGCTGTGCGACGTGTCAACCAGCGTCACGTCCGCGTCGGTGTTCTTCCTGTCGGTGCTGCACGCGCTGCACGACACCTTCCGCAAGATGCGCTCATTCGTGTTCATCGAGCGTATCTCCGAGGTCACCGACGTTTTCGAACGCGAGCGCAACTTCAAAGCGGTCAGCGAACGTATCTCCAGCGACGCCGGCGTTGCCGACATCTCCGGCTACACCGACTACGGGCGCGTGTGGTCGGAGTTCTTGGCCCAGGTCGAGGACGACCTGCACCCGCGCGCCACCGTGATCGTGCTCGGCGACGCGCGCACCAACGGGCGCGACCCACGCGCCGACGTCTTCGCCCAGATCGCAGCGCGCGCCGGGCGCACCTTTTGGCTGAACCCCGAGCCACGGCTGTACTGGAACTACGGCGACTCGGTCATCGCCGCCTACGAAGAGCACTGCACCGCCTTTGAGTGCTGGACCACCGCCCAGCTGGAGGACTTCGTCCGCGCGCTCACCCGCCCCGTGATCGCCGTCTAGACCATAGAAATCGCCCGCGCGCTAGCATCGGCGCTGAGCACAGCACACACCAGGGGGGCTGGCGGGAAGGCCGGCTGAGATGGCGCACTGGAAGCGATTCCTCCGGCGCCGACCCTTTGAACCTGTGGGGTAATGCCCGCGGAGGGAGCCGAGTGTCCACCCAACTGCAATCTCGCGTACAGCCCTCGCATCGGCGGGGGGGCGAGCGCGGGGAGATCGTGTTGGAGGGCGTCGGCCGGCGCTACCGCGGCCGCCGTGGCAGCGAGGTACGGGCGCTGTCGGACGTGTCGCTGCGAGTAGGCCGTGGCGAGATGCTCGCCGTGGTCGGCCCGAGCGGGTGCGGCAAGAGCACGCTGCTGGAGATCCTGTGCGGGCTGGCGCAGCCTGACGAGGGCCGGGTGCTGTCATGCGCGCCCGCCGTGCTGATGCCCCAGCGCGACCTGCTGCTGCCGTGGTTGGACGCGCTTGACAACGCCGCCCTGGCGCCGCGCATCGCCGGCCACTCGCGTACGCAGGCGCGCAAGCGCGCCGCCCAGCTCTTCGAGGAGCTGGGGCTGGCCGGCTTCGAGCACGCCCGACCGCACGAGCTGTCGGGCGGCATGCGCCAGCGCGTCGCGTTCCTGCGCACGCTGCTGTCGGGCAAGCCGGTCCTGTGCCTGGACGAGCCGTTCGGCGCGCTCGACGCGATCACCCGCGCCGACATGCAGGAGTGGCTGGCCGCCACGCTCGCACGCGGGCGGCGCCCGACCCGGCCGTCGCGGACCGTGGTCCTGGTCACCCACGACGTCGAGGAGGCGATCCTGCTTGCCGACCGCCTGGTCGTGCTCTCGCCGCGCCCCGGGCGCGTGGTCGCCGAGCTGGACGTCGACGTGCAACGCCCACGCGCCCGCACCGACCCCGCTGTGACGTCCTTGCGCGAGCGCGCGCTGGACGCGCTCGCAAGGGGCCAGCGCCGATGACAGCCGGCGCTGCGCGGACGCCTAGCCGATGGAGCGCGTTGCCTGCACTCCTGCTCGCCGGCGCGCTGCTGGGCGGATGGGAGAGCTATGCGGATCTCGGCGGGGTCCAGGAACAGGTGCTGCCCGCCCCACACGCCGTCGCGGCGGCGCTGTGGAACAACGCCAGCCTCGTCTTTCACAACTTCACCGTCACCGCCGAGGAGGTCGTGCTCGGGCTCGCGCTCGCGCTCGGCGCAGGGCTGGCGCTGGCGGTCGCACTACATCTGTCTGCACCGCTGCGCCGCGCCGTCTACCCGCTCGCGGTCGGCTCGCAGGCCGTGCCCGTCCCCGTGATCGGCGTCCTGCTGGTCTTCTGGTGGGGGTTCGGGATCTTTCCCAAGTTGGTTGTGATCGCGCTGATCTGCTTCTTTCCGGTGCTCGTCACGACCGTCGACGGCCTGGCCGCGGTCGATCCCGACCAGTCCAAGCTGCTGCGCACGTTGGACGCCTCGCGTTGGCAGGCGTTTCGTTTCGCCGAGCTGCCCGCCGCGCTGCCCGCCGCGCTGTCGGGCGCGCGCATCGCCCTGGCGGTCGGTGTGATCGGAGCTTTTATCGCCGAGACCAGCACTCCCACCACCGCGGCCTATGCCGGGCTGGGACGGGAGATCATCACCGATGCGGGCGGCTTTCAGACGGCGCGCGCATACGCGGCGACCACGGTGCTGATCGCGTTCGCCGTCGCCTGCTTCTATGCCCTGGCCCTCGCCCAGCACCGCCTGGCGCCGTGGGCCGTCCGATCGAGAGGAGACACCAGTTGACAGGCTCTTGCGCCGCCCGCCGTACAGTCGTGCCGATCCTCGCCCGCGCCGTGCGGCCCGTCCTTCTCGCCCTGTCGCTGGCGCTCGCGCTGGCGGCCTGCGGCACCGAGCAGGACGTCATCTCGACGTCCACCGTCAAGCCGTTGCGCGTGATGCTCGACTGGTTTCCCAACGCCGACCATGCGGCGCTGTACTCGGCGATCGCCCACGGGGACTTCCGCGCGGTCGGCCTGGATGTCCAACCCGTGGTGCCCGCGCAAACCGCCGAACCGCTCAAGCTGCTCGCGGCGGGCAAGGTCGACATGGCCATCTCCTATGAGCCCCAGCTGCTGCTCGCACGAGATCAAGGCTTGAAGCTGGTCTCCGTCGCAGCGCTCGTGCAGCGCCCGCTGACCTCGATCATCGCCCTGCCCGGGCAACACGTCTCCAGCGTGGCCAGCCTCGCCGGCAAGACGGTCGGCACCGCCGGGATCCCCTACCAGTCGATCGAGCTGCGCGCCGCGCTTGTCAATGCGGGCGTCAACTCGACAAGCGTCAAGGAAGTCGACGTCGGCTTCAACCTCGTGCCTGCCATGCTCTCGGGCAAGGTCGCCGCGACAATCGGCGGCTACTGGAACTACGAGGGTCTGCAGCTGCGCCTCGCGCACAAGCATCCGACGGTGATCCCGATCGATCGGGCCGGCGTGCCCAGCTACGACGAGCTGGTGTTGGTCGTGCGCGAGAGCGAGGCGCGCAGAGACGGCCAGAATCTGCGCGCCTTCCTGCAGGCGCTCACGCGCGGCGAGCGCGAGACCCGCGCAGACCCTGCAGCCGCTGCCGCGCTGGTGCTCAAGGCCAACCCGTCGCTGGAAGCCAAACTGCAGCTGGAATCGATCAAGCAGACACTTCCGGCGCAGCTGCCAGCCGACTCGAGCGAGCCGTTCGGCTGGCAGGACCAGGCGACGTGGCGGGCCTTTGGAGAATGGATGTACGCGCACAAGCTGCTCGCGCACGACCCCAACGCCAACGGGCTGCCCCCCTTCACCAACGAGTTCCTGCCCGGTCAGGGAATCTAGCCGCCGCGCTTCGTGGACGAGTTGTCCGAGGTTTCCCCCGTTCCAGGTTGGGCGTACAGTTCGGTTATACTGACTCTTTGGTGGGAGTCGGAGACACTCTAACCGGGCCCGCAGGCACGGGGTCAGCGGCCGCGCATGGCGCGGACATTGGGGTGACGACGCAATTGCCGGAGCCGGTTTGGCCGGTATCCGGTCCTCGAGATGGAGGTGAGTCGCATGACCGAGCTGCTGGTCGTCGAGGAGGACGAGGCGCTGCGCCTGTGGACCGAGCGCGTCATGCAGGACCGCGGCTACGCCTGCCAGGGCGCGGCCAACGCTGGCGCCGCGCGCGAGCTGCTCGCGCACAGCGCCTATGAGCTCGTGCTGCTTGACGTCAACATGCCCGGTGAATCGGGCATCGAGCTTTTGACGCGCATCCGCCGCAACCACCCATTGACAGCTGTCTTGATGGTCACCGGCGAGGACGACCCGCAGCTGGCGATGACCGCCATCGAGCAGGGCGCCGACGGATACCTGGTCAAGCCGGTCAGGTCCGGTGAGCTGCTCATCAACGTGGCCAACGCGCTGCACCGCCGCCGGCGCGAGCGGGCCACCCAGCGCATGCTGGCGCGACTACAGGCAGAGGCCCACGAGCGCAACAAAAGGCTCGAGGAGACCTTGCAGGAGCTGCAGCTCTCCCAGACCCAGGTATGGGTGTCGCAGGCCGAGACGATCTTTCGCCTGGCCCGCCTAGTGGAGTTCCGCGACGAGGAGACCGGCCACCACCTCCAGCGCATGAGCGGCTATTGCGAGATCCTCGCGCGCCGGATCGGCCTGTCCGAGCCCGAGTGCGAGATGCTGCGGCTGGCAAGCCAGCTGCACGACGTCGGCAAGGTCGCCATCTCCGACGAGATCCTGCGCAAGCAGGGCAAGCTCACCGAAGATGAGTTCGAGGTCATCAAGACCCATGCCCAGACCGGCTATGAGATGCTCGCCGGGTCGGACTCCGACGTCGTGCGCATGGGCGCGCTGATCGCCCAGAGCCACCACGAGCGCTGGGACGGCGGCGGCTATCCGCTCGGCCTGCAGGGCGAGCAGATCCCGCGCGAGGGGCGCATCGCGGCCGTTGCCGACGTGTTCGACGCGCTGACCACCGATCGCGTCTACCGCCCTGCGTTCCCGCTGCGCTGGGCCATCGAGGAGATGCAAAGCGAAAGCGCCAGCCACTTCGACCCCCGCATGCTCGACGCGTTCATGGCGGCGCTGCCCGAAGTGGAAGCCGTCCGCGACGCATACGCCGACTGACATGTAACTTCACGCGATGGCGCGGATTGGGCTGCTCAACGGCGGAGGCGACTGCCCGGGGCTCAATGCGGTCATCCGTGCTGTGGTCAGGCGCGCGCTGGCCGAGGGCGCCCACAGCGTGATCGGCTTTCGCGCCGGCTGGGCGGGCGTGCGCGCAGACGACGCCGACGAGCTGACGCTCGCCAACACCGCCGGCATCCTCCCGCGCGGCGGCACCATCCTGGGGACCTCGCGCACCAATCCCTACGCCGAGGGCGGGGCACCGAGCCCGCAGGGCTTGGTCGGGACTGCGGCGGTCCGGCGCACGCTGGAAAGCCGCGGCGTCAACGCGCTGATCGTTGTCGGCGGCGAGGACACGCTCGGCGTGGCTTTGCGCCTGCACCGCGACGGGGTGCCAATCGTGGGCGTGCCCAAGACGATCGACAACGACCTCGGCGGCACAGAGGTGACGTTCGGCTTCCAAACGGCCGTACAGATCGTGACCGACGCGATCGACCGCCTGCACACGACCGCCGAGTCGCACAACCGCGTGATGGTCGTCGAGGTGATGGGCCGCCATGCCGGCTGGATCGCCACCCACGCAGGCATTGCGGGCGGCGCCGATGCGATCCTCGTGCCCGAGCGCCCATTCGACATCGAGCAGGTGGTCGCCCACCTGCGCCGGCGCCACGCGCGCGGGCGCAGCTTCTCGATCGTGGTCGTCGCCGAGGGCGCCACGCCCCGCGAGGGCACGCTGTCGGTACGCGAGGGCACCGCCACAGACGCCTTCGGACATGCCCGCCTGGGCGGCATCGGCGTGACGCTCGAGGGCGAGATAGAGCGGCGCACCGGCTATGAGACGCGGGTGACCATCCTCGGGCACGTCCAGCGCGGCGGCACGCCTGTTGCCTTCGACCGCGTGCTTGCCACCCGCTTCGGGGTGGCCGCCATGGATGCCGCCGCCGGCGGTCGCTTCGGCGCGATGGTCGCGCTGCACGCCGGCGAGATCATCGAGGTCGCCCTGCAGGACGCACTGCGCGAGCCCAAGCTCTTGGACCCCGCGCTGTACGAGACCGCAGAGCTGTTCTTCGGCTGAGGCGCCGCACGCCGGCGATGGCACAAACGGCCGACAGCCAGACGATGCGGGCGATGGTCTTCGAGGGCGTCGGCCGGCCGCTGCGCGAGGTGCGCCGGGCGATCCCCACGCCCAGCCCCGGCCAGCTGCTCATGCGCGTGCAGGCCTGCGGGGTCTGTCGCACCGACCTGCACCTGCTCGACGGCGAGGTTCCAATCGACAGCCCGCCGCGCATACTCGGTCACCAGATCGTCGGCATCGTCGAGGCCTGCGGCGAGGCTCGTGATGAGGGCAACGAGGCCCCGCATAACGACCGCGAGCGCCACGACGCCAGCACCGTCGCGCTGGGCGCACGGGTAGGCGTGCCCTGGCTGGGCTGGACGTGCGGCCGCTGCGAGTACTGCACGAGCGGACGTGAGAACCTGTGCCCTCAGGCTCGCTTCACCGGCTGTGACATCGACGGCGGGATGGCCGAGTACGCGGTCGCCGATGCGCGCTACTGCTTCTCGTTGCCAGAAGACATGCCCAGCGAGCAGGCAGCGCCGCTGCTGTGCGCAGGTCTGATCGGCTACCGCGCCCTGCGCCTGTGCGGGGCGGCCACGCGCCTCGGGCTGTACGGCTTCGGCGCAGCCGCCCACATCCTCATCCAAGTCTGCCGCTGGGAAGGTCAGCAGGTGTACGCGTTCACGCGCGCCGGCGACGAGAGCGCGCAGGCGTTCGCACGCGAGCTGGGGGCGGTGTGGGCCGGCGGCTCAGAGCAAACGCCGCCCGAGCCGCTGGACGCAGCGATCATCTTCGCCCCCGTGGGCGCGCTCGTGCCGCTCGCGCTGCGCGCTCTCGCGCCCGGAGGGACGGTCGTCTGCGGGGGCATCCACATGAGCGACATTCCATCGTTCCCCTACGACATCCTGTGGCAGGAGCGGACCCTGCGTTCGGTCGCCAACCTCACCCGTGCCGACGCCCGCGAGATGCTCGCGCTCGCGCCGCGCGTACCGGTGCGGACCCGCGTCAGCACCTATCCGTTGCAGGACGCCGGCCAGGCGCTCGATGATCTGCGTGCAGGGCGCTTCACCGGCGCCGCCGTGATCGTGCCGTAGCCGGGAGTCTGCGAGCGCTCGCAGACTGCCGTTTGGCACATGCCACACCGCAATTTACGGATACGCACTCTGACAAGTTGTCGGAACGATTCGGCAAAAGGTGCCCCTGTCCGGTATTGTCCGAGTAGCCAGTGTGAGACGAGGAGCGATGGCAGCAAGCAGCGCAGAGAAGACCAAGTGGATGCGGGGGCCTTCGACGCCGCTGCGCGGAGCGTTGCTCGGGCTGCTGCTGGAGCGGCCCGGTCACGGCGGCGACCTGGCCAACCGTCTGGCCGCGCGACTTGGTGAGACCTGGCGCGTCGACACCAACGACGTTTATCGCCTCTTGGAGCAGCTCGAGAACACGGGCCTGGCGATGTCGCGCGACGAACCCAAGCGCGGCAACCACCGACGCACGCACCTCGTCTACCACCCGACCGAGGCGACTTCCGAGGCGCTCACGCTGTGGATGGAAACGCTGCTGCCCCGCGAGCCGGTGCGCCTAGGCCTGCAGGCCAAGCTGTCGGTGGCGCGCCAGCAGGACGCTCCGCGCCTGCTGATCGCGCTGCGCGCGTATGAGCGTGAGTGCCTGCTATTGGCCCAGATGGTCTCACCGACCGACGGGCAGGCGCGCTCGTGGGCCGCCCTGTGCATGGAGTGCACACGCGAAGCGGTCTATGCGCAACTGCAGACCGAGGTCACATGGGCGACCAACACGCGCAGGCGGATCAAAGAGTTCTCCGAGCGCAGCACATAGCACCGCCACCGCGATGACGCCGCTGCTCTCCTTCCTGAACGCCAGCAAGCGCCATCTCGACGGCGGGCGCGAGATCATGGTGCTCGACCAGGTCTCCCTGGACATCGACGCCGGCGTCGCAGTCGGCCTCTTCGGCGCGCGCCGCTCGGGCAAGTCGACGCTGTTGCGCATGGCCGCCGGGATCACGCTTGCGGATTCCGGCACGGTCTGCTTTGACGGGCGCGACATGGCGCGCATGAGCGCCGCCGAGCGCGGTCGCCTGCTGCGTGGAGAGATCGCGTTCATGGCGTCGGGCGACTGGCGCACCAACCCCGGCGAGAGCGTCGTCGACCACGTCGCCACGTCGCTGGGCAGCGAGAGCCTGACGATGCGCGATGCGCGCCGGCGGGCGCTGCGCGCGCTAGGTCAGGTCGGCGTGAGCGCGTCTGCCGAGGAACCCACGGCGTCGCTGTCGCTGGACGAGCGCGCGCGTGTGATGCTCGCACGAGCGCTCGTGCGAGCACCCCGCCTGCTGGTGCTCGACGAACCAGCGCTGATGCCCAACCTGACCGACCGCGACGAGTTCTACGCGCTGCTGCGCACCGCCACTCGCGAGCAGGGCATGGCGCTGCTGCTCGCCTCCGAGCAGATGAGCGTGCTGCAGGGCGTTGGCGTGCTGATCTCGATCGCCGACGGCGAAGTGGTTACGACCGAGGAGCGGGGCTCGGTCGTGCAGCTGCCGCGCAGGAGAACGGCGGCGGAGCGATCCGGGTAGTGAGCACGCTCGACCTGCGCGAGCTCGTCAAGCACTACACCAACGGCGTCGAGACCGTCAAGGCGGTGGACGGCGTTTCACTGACGATCTCCAGCGGCGAATTCGTGGCGCTGTATGGGCCTAGCGGCTCGGGCAAGACCACGCTCTTGCTACTGGCCGCCGGCCTGGCCACGCCAGACAGCGGCAGCGTCGTCTTTGACGGGCGCGACGTGGCCAGGATGTCAGAGCGCGAGAGCGCCTCCTACCGGCGCAGCCAGCTGGGATTTGTGTTCCAGTCCTTTCACCTAATGCCCCATGCCTCGGCGCTGGACAACGCCACAATCAAGCTGACCGGCGGCGGCGCCACCCTACGCGAGGCGCGACGCCAAGTGCGCCCGTGGCTAGAGCGTGTGGGACTCGGCGACCGAGCCGAGCACACGCCCGCACAGCTGTCGATGGGCGAGCGTCAGCGCGTGGCCATCGCCCGCGCGCTCGCCGGGGAGCCGCGCCTGCTGCTGGCCGACGAGCCGACCGGCAACCTGGACACGCAGCGCAGCCGCGAGATACTGGCGCTCATGCGCAACATCTGCCACGAGCGGGGCATCCCCGCGCTGCTCGTCACACACGATCTGGACGCGGGCGCCTTTGTCGACCGCGTACACACGCTGCGCGATGGTCAGCTGGTCGACGGGATGGACCCGGAGCTCGCCACAATCACCTCGTGAGCAGCCTCACGAACCCCGCGATCGCGGGGGTCCGCCTGAGCATGCTGGTGCACCTCTACCGCTTGCGGCTGCGCTCGCACGCGGTCTCAGAGGCGCTCGCCGGCAGCGGCATCGCGATCGGTGTGGCGCTCGTGCTTGGCGTCCTGGTCGCCAACTCGAGCCTGACGAGCTCGGCCGACGAATTCGTCCACCAGGCGATCGGCTCGGCTGGCGTGCAGATGGCCGCGCGCTCCCCGCTCGGGTTCGACGAACGGCTGGCCGACGCGTCTAACCGGCTCGCCGGGGTGCGGACCGCAGCGCCCCTGCTGCGCGAGAACATCGCGGTGGTCGGCCCGCATGCGCGCCGCGCGGCCCAGCTGGTCGGCGTGACGCCACGCGTGGCCGCACTCGGCGGGCTGGGCACGCGCAACTTCGGCCTCGGCGGGTTTCGCTTCTCGGGCGGACTGATCCTGCCCGCGGGGATCGCCGCGACGATCGGCGTAGAACCCGGCGACCGAGTCACCGTGCTCGCCTTCGGGCAGGCGCACAGGATCAGCGTGGGAGCCGTGTTGGACACCGCTCAGTTCGGCCCGTTTGCCTCCAGCCCGGTGGCGATCACGACGCTGGCGGTCGCGCAGCGGCTGACCGGGCTGCGCCACCGCGCGACCCAGGTGCTGGTGCAGCCGCGCCGCGGCGACAGCGCACTGGTGACCGCAGGGCTGCGCCGGCTGGCAGCGGGACGCCTGGACGTGCTTCCCGCCGACTACGAATTGCGTCTGCTCGAACAGGCGGTGCAGCCCAACGACAGGTCCACCTCACTGTTTGCCGCCATCAGCGTGATGGTCGGCTTCCTGCTGGCACTCAACGCGATGCTGCTGACCGTGCCCGAGCGGCGGCGCTTCTTGGCCGACTTGCGCATGCAGGGCTATGACTGGCGCCAGATCCTCGTGCTGCTGGGCTTCCAGGCCGTCGTCCTGGGCACAGTCGCCTCGGCGGTAGGGGTCCTACTTGGCGTGCTTCTGTCAAACGTGTTCTTCCATCACATACCCGTCTACCTGGCGGATGCCTTCCCGATCGGCACCCAACAGGTGCTGGGCGCGGGCACGGTCGCGCTGGCGCTCGGCTGTGGGGTGCTGGCGACCGTGCTCGCTTCGTTTTCCCCCATCCTCGACCTGCGCCCGAGCCGGCCGGCCGACGCGGTCTTTCACGATCATGAAAGCGGCGGCGAGGTGCTCGCGCGAGCCACGGTGCTGGGGCTCGCGCTCGCCGGCATCGCGTCGATCTGTGTGATTGCTGTGCTCGTGCTACTCGCGCCGAGCCTTACGATCGTGGGCGGTGTGGCGCTCGCGCTGACCGTGCTGTGCCTGATTCCCGGCCTGTTCGCGGCGCTCGCGCGAGCGCTGCGGTGGGCCGGCGAACGCGTGCGCAGCAGCGCGCTCATCGTGGTCGTCTCAGAGCTGCGCGCGACCACCACGCGCTCTGTTGTGCTGGCCGGCATCGCCGGGCTGGCCGTTTACGGCAGTGTGGCCATCGGCGGCGCCCGCGCCGACCTGATTCGCGGGCTGGACGCCAGCTTCAGCGAATACCTGGGCACTGCGGACGTGTGGGTGACCACGGGCGGCAACGACCTCACAACCAACTCGTTCGCTGCCGACGGCGCCATCGCAAAGATCGCACGCGCCCCCGCGGTGGCATCCGTGCGCGCCTACCAGGGCACATACCTGGACGTCGGCATGCGGCGGCTGTGGATCATCGCCAGGCCCGCCGCCGACGCCACGCCGATCCCGGCCAGCCAGTTGATCAATGGCAACCTGGCAGACGCCACGCGGCTGTTGCGCCAGGGCGGATGGGCGACCGTCTCGGGGCAGTTCGCCGCCGAACAGCGCCTCGCGGTCGGTCGCTCCTTTACGCTGCCCACGCCTTCGGGCCAGGCGAGCCTGCGTGTGGCGGCGATAACGACCAACCTGGGCTGGTCGCCGGGGGCCGTCATCCTCAGCTCGACCGACTACGGCCGCTACTGGCAGACCACTGAACCGTCTGCGCTGGAGGTCGATCTCAGGCCGGGCGTAGGTCAGCCGGCGGGCAGACGCGCGGTCGTCGGCGCGCTAGCCGGCCGCGAGGGCCTGGGCGTCCAGACGCGCCAGGAACGCGAGCGCCAATACGACGCCAACGCACGACAGGGCCTGACCGCGCTCAGCGAGATCTCCAATCTCCTGCTGGTCGCTGCGGCGTTTGCCGTGGCGGCCGCTCTCAGCGCGACCATCTGGCAGCGACGCCCGCGGCTGGCATCCCTGAAGATTCAGGGCTATGAAACCGGCCAGCTGTGGCGGGCGCTGCTGTTGGAGAGCGCGACCGTGCTCGGCGTCGGCTGCGCGGTCGGCGCGCTGGCGGGCGTCTGCGGCCACGCGCTCGCGAGCCGCTGGCTGCGGCTGAAGACCGGCTTTCCCGCGCCGTTCGCGCTCGGACTGGCGCACGTCGCGTTGACGTTGGCCCTGCTGGCTGTGATCGCGCTTGCCGTGGTCGCTTTGCCGGGGCTCGTGGCGGCTCGTGCCCCAGCCCACACAAGCCTTCAGGAATGACTATGTATCGGGACTCTGACAAACGAAACTGTTCGTGTGCTTGCGCACATCCGACGCCCGCCCGGGCTGGCAGGGCTGTTCGCAGACACCGCCGGCAGATACTGGCTCTCGGTCTTCCCCCATGTCGGGCGCGAGCTTCGCCACATACGCGTGCGAGCCGGCCAGATACACGATCCCGTGCTGCGCCGCCTGGCCCTGCTCACCCAACGCGACGAGCGGGGCAACTATGAGGGAGCGGCCGCCTACGCGGTGCTCGTTCCACGCGCGTATCGAGCACGCGTCGTGCGCGCCGTGGTGGCTTTCCAGGCGACATACGACTACGTCGACACGCTCTCCGAGCAGCCCAGCGCCGACCCCGTCGCCAACGGTCGGCAACTGCACCTCGCGCTGCTCAGCGCGCTCGACCCCACGACCACGCAGCCCGACTACTACCGCCATCACTCAAAGCGCCAGGACAACGGCTACATCAGCAACCTGGTGCAGACGTGCAGAGACGCCCTCGGCGCGCTGCCCTCCTACGCGGCGGTCGCACAGCCCGCCCTGCGAGCCGCCAGGAGCATAGTGACCTACCAGGCCCTCAACCACGAGCAGGCCGGCGACCGTCCTGGCGCTCTTGCCCGCTGGGGCAGCGACGCCGCCCCGCTCGGCAGCGGGCTGCGCTGGTGGGAGGCGGCAGCCGCGGGCGCCTCCTCGATGACCGTCTTCGCCCTGATCGCCGCCGCTGCCAAGCCAGGGCTCAGCGCGGCCGAGACGAAAGCCACCGAGCAGGCGTACTTCCCCTGGATCAGCGCGCTGCACGTCCTGCTGGACAGCCTGATTGACCGCGCCCAGGATCGCGAGCACGGCCACCACAACCTGATTGACCACTACTCCTCGCCCAGCGAAGCGGCACATCGCCTGGAGTGGATCGCCGCGCGTGCGGTACACGCCGCTGAGGCGCTGCCCGACGGCACCCGTCACGCGCTGATTGTGATCGCGATGGCCTGCTTCTACCTGTCGGCGCCGCGCGCGAGGAGATCCGCTGCGGCAATCCCAACCGCGCACATACTGGCAGCGATGGGCGACCTTGCGACGCCCACGATGGCCGTGTTCGGCGCGCGGCGGATGGCCGGGCGCCTGCTCGCGGGATCCACTTGAAACTCAAGTATTGGACTTTCCACTTGCCCGCTGCATGCACCGCGGCGATCATCGAAGTGCGTGACCCTAGATCTCGAAAGGGCCAAGACGGCCTGTTTGGATCTGGAATCCCGCTTTCGTCTCGCCAGTGAGCGAGCCGGGCGCCCGCAAGGCTCCCGGCTCGCGCGTATGGCGGGTGGCTGGGGACCGACCTGCATCACATCTCGATGAGCGAAAGTGGCATCTCGATAGAGCTAACCAGGGCGCAGATCAACCAGGTCGTCCGCGGAGCCTCCCAGGAGGACAACGTGTCGAACCTGCTGCGCGGATTGAGCGACAAGCGCGGCCTGGCGTCGCGCTTTCGCACCCTGTCGGAGAGTCCCCGCCTGTCGCGCTCGCTGCTGCTCGGACTGCTCGTGTTCGCCTGCTTTCCCAGCGACGGAGATGCCCTGGCGGTGACCGACGTGGCCGCGCGGCTGCGCATGAGCCCAAGCACGACCCACCGCTATATGACCACCCTGCTGGCCGTGGGCCTGCTCGAGCAGGACCCGCGCACGCGCCGCTATCGGGTGCCGCTCGCAGGCTGAGCGGGCACGGGCGCAATCGGCAGGGCCGCGCCCTCGCGCGCGCTCGCAAACCCGGGCAGTTCAAGCTCGACGCGCGCGCCGCCCTCGGCTGAGCGGCCCGCCCGGGCGGTGCCCGCGTGGGCCTGCGCGATCGCGCGAACGATCGCAAGACCCAAGCCAGCCCCGCCCGACGCGCGATCGCGCGCCGCGTCGGTGCGGTGAAAGCGGCGAAACACGCGCTCGCGCTGCTCGGGCGCGATTCCCGGCCCGTCGTCTTCGACGATGAAGCGGATGCGCGCGGGCCGCGTGGGATTCGCCGACTCTGCGGGATTGCACTCCACGCGCAGGCGCACGATCCCGCGATCTGGCTCGGTGTGCTCGATCGCGTTGGCGACCAGGTTGCGCAGCGCCTGAGCCAGGCGGTCGGGATCGGCTCGCAGCGTCCCCGCCGGGACAGGCCCGAGCTCGAAGCGGCGGCTGGCCAGCAGGCTCATGCCGTCCCACAGCTCGCGCACGTAGGCGGGCAGATCGATCGACTCGACCTGCAGGAACTGCGTCTGCTCGGCGCTGGCCAGCAGCAGCAGGTCGTCGATCAGACGCGTGATCCGTGCGATCTCGGCCTGCACGAGCCTCTGCACGCGCCGCACCTCCTCGCCCGAGGGCGCGCTCTGGCGGGCAAGCACCTCCAGCTGGCCGCGGATCACCGTCAGCGGCGTGCGCAGCTCGTGCGAGGCGTCAGCCACGAATGCGCGCTGGGCCGCAAACGCGTCGGTCAACCTGTCGAGCATGTGGTTGAACGCGTCCGCCAGCACCTTGATCTCGTCGCCCTGGCCGCCGACGCGTTCGATCCGCGGATGCAGGTCGCCGGCGTCCACGCGCGCTGCCACGCCAGCCATACGCCGCAGCGGGCGCGAGACGCGACTGCCGATCAGGTACGCGCCAGCCAGCGCGGCGGCCAACGCGAGCAGACCGGCGAGGATGAACGTCCGCGCGACCCCCTGCTGGGCGTGCGCGACCGCGGCCAGCGGCTCGCCCACGCCGACCGTCGCGCTCAGGCCACCGCGCAGGCGCACCACGCGCTTGAGCAGACGCAGGTTCCCAACGTCCGCCAAGGTCTGGGTCGAGTAGCCGGCCGCGGCGCTCAGCAGGTGTGCCGACAGGCGATCCTCCCGCGCCTGCTCGGCGCTCGTCTCGCCGTTGTCCGGAACAGCGGAGGTCGCGAACAGCTCCGGGCGGTTGCTGGCCGGACGCGCGCCTTCAATCAGCGCGAACAGCAGCGTGGAGCTTGCGCTGAAGGGCTGGTTGCTCACGTAGCGGGTGGCCGCTGCCGACAGCTGCGCGGGAGTGCGCACGCCAGCCGCCTGCAGGTTGTCGGCGAACTCGCCCGCGTCCCCGGCCATCTCGTGGTCGATCTGGTGGCGCAGCTGGGTGCCGGTGCCGCTGTAGACCGCCGCGAAGGCGATACCCGTGCACAGCACGGTCACGAGCGCCACCCACCCCGCCAGCCGCCAGCGCAGCCCGACCGGCACCACGGCTGCGCGCGCCCTGCGCATCGCGCTCAGCCGCCGCCGCCCAGCCGGTAGCCGACCGCGCGGATCGTGAAGATCGGCGCCGGATCGTCGTCCCGGCCGAGCTTGCGGCGCAGGTAGCCGACATACACGTCGACCACGTTGGTCGCAGGATCGTGCTCATAGCCCCACACCGAGCTGAGGATCTCCTCGCGCGAGACCACCTGGCCACGGTGGCGCATCAGGTACACCAGCAGCTCGAACTCGGTGCTCGACAGCTGCACGGGCCGACCGCCGCGGCGCACCCTGCGGCTGAGCAGGTCCACGTCGATGTCCTCCACGCAAAGCGTGCTGGCCGACGCCTGGGCGATCACGCGCAGATGGGCGCGCACGCGCGCGACCAGCTCTGCCATCGAGAACGGCTTGACGAGGTAGTCCACCGCGCCAGCTTCAAGGCCCGCCACGCGGTCGTCGACCTCGCCACGAGCCGTCAGCACGATCACCGGCACGCTCGGCGTGACGCGTCGCACCGACGCGAGGACCTCCAAGCCGCCGCGGCCCGGCAGCATCAGGTCGAGCACGATCGCGTCAAAGCCGCCCCGCAGAGCTAGCCGCTGGCCCTCGATGCCATCCGCGGCGGCCTCCACCGAAAAGCCCTCCGCCTCCAGTCCCCGGCGCACGAAGTCGACGATCCCCGGCTCGTCCTCGATCAGCAGGACCGTGGCCGCGTGCGGGGCCTGCTCGACGCTCGCCCCGACGGGCTCGCGGTTCAGCGGCGACGCCGCGCCCAGGCGCTCTGAGTCCGCCGCGTCGGCCATGCCAAGAGGATAGGACTCGCGCTGGCGGCCGTTTTCCCTGCACGCGCTTTCGATGAGCTTTCTCATGCGGGAGTTATCGCTTCCTTAGCCAAGATGGACACACTCGTTTCATGTCAGTACGCGAACAGGTACAGGCTCCCCCAGCGCCAGCCCCGCTCGCCGGGCCCCGGCGCGCGCCGCGCCTGCGGGCGCTCACGGGCGGCGGCACCATGGGCAACGAGCTGCTCACCGCCGCCACCGGAGCCGCGCTGATCGTGCTGCTGGCCGTGATCGGCGTGACGATCCTGCGCGTGCGCCAGCTGCTGTGGATTCACCTGTTCGTGGGGATGCTGCTGATCGGACCCGTGGCCCTGAAGCTCGCCAGCACTGGCTATCGCTTCGTCGGCTACTACACCGCCAACCCGCGCTACCGGCTGAAGGGACCGCCGCTTGCGCCGCTGCGGATGATCGCCCCGATCGTCGTGATCTCGACGCTCGTAGTGTTCGCCAGCGGGGTCGCGCTGCTGTTCGCCGGCCCGTCCTCGCGCCAGACGCTGCTGCCGATCCACAAGGTCAGCTTCTTCGTCTGGGTGGCCTTCATGGCGCTGCACGTGCTCGGTCATCTGACCG
Organism: uncultured Solirubrobacteraceae bacterium; assembly: GCA_963745375.1. GTDB lineage: Bacteria > Actinomycetota > Thermoleophilia > Solirubrobacterales > Solirubrobacteraceae > Palsa-744. The sequence continues at coordinate 798,386 of CAVUXA010000008.1, forward strand.
ACCTGCCGCAGGCGCTGCGGGCGGACTACGGCCGCACCCGACAGCTGAGTGGGGATGTGACCGGCCGCGCCGGACGCATGCTCGCGCTCGCCGGCGCACTCGTCGCAGGGGCGGTGCTCGCCGTTCTTGTGATCCCCGAATTCGGGCCCTGGCTGCACTCGTCCGGGCTGTTCCACGACCACTGACACACTCGATGCTAGGCCATCGCCACCACACCACACATACGCGCGACGCCGCCTTGGGCCAGCTGCGCCGCATGAATCGCTGGCTGATCGCCGCCAGCATCACGCTCACCGGCGTGCTCTCCGACGTCGCCGCCCACGCGTTTCCGGGCAAGACGATCAAGGCGTCGGGCGCAGGCTCGCCCGGCAAGCGCGCAGGCAAGCGCGCGAGCGCCGACCCGCACTCCACCACGCAATCGCTGCAGCCGCCCGCGCAGGCGCCCCAGTCCACCACGCAGTCGGGCGCCCAGTCCCAGGAATCGGGCTCCAGCCAGGAATCCTCATCGCCCGAAACGACTACGCCCGCCAACGAATCGTCCGCGGGTGCGGAATCCTCGTCGGGCGAAACGTCCAGCTCGGCCAAAGAATCGTCTTCCAGCGCGGAAGCCTCGTCGGGCGAAGCGTCCACACCGGTCCAAGAATCGTCTTCCAGCGAAGCATCCGCCGCGAGCGGGGAATCGTCTGCCAGTAGCCAACCGCCCGAAGCGAGCACCCAGTCCAGCGAAGCATCGTCCCCGGTGGTCTCCGGTGGCTCCTGACACGCTGGCCACCCGCCGGGTTGCGCCCGCCAGGCGAAGGCTCGCGCCAGGCGGCCAGAGGCTCGCGTCGGCCAGCTGGGACGCGCTCGGCACGCGTGTGGTGCTGCGCACGACCGATCCGCACGGGCTGGCCGTCGCGCGCGCGGCGGTCGAGCAGGAGCTGTGCGCGATCGACCGCGCGTGCAGCCGCTTCCGTGCCGACTCAGAGCTCTCGCGCGCAAACGCCCTCGCGGGGCGGCCGGTGAAGGTGTCGGCGCTGTTCGCGCAGGCGCTCGAGGTCGCCCTGCGCGCCGCCCAGCTGACCGACGGCGACGTCGACCCCACCGTCGGGCGAGCTCTGGAGCTGGCCGGCTATGACCGCGACTGGCGGCTGCTGTCGCCCCCCGGCGCCCAGCCGCCGGGCCGTCCGCCGATAACAGCACGCGTGCGCGCAGGCTGGCTGACGGTCAAGCTGGACAGCCACAATCGCATGCTGCGCGTCGCTGGCGGCATCCGACTGGATCTCGGCGCCACCGCCAAAGCCTGGGCCGCCGACCGAGCCGCCAACGCGGCCTGCGCAGCTGCAGGCTGCGGCGCGCTGGTGAGCGTCGGTGGCGACGTCGCCACCGCGGGTCGCGCGCCCGGCGGCGGCTGGCGCATCCACGTGACCGACGATCACCGCAGCGGCCCGTCGGCGCCGGGACAGACGGTCTGCATCTACAGCGGCGGCCTGGCCACGTCGAGCACGGCGGTGCGTCGCTGGAGCCACGAAGGTCAGACGATGCACCACATCATCGATCCCGCCACGCAGACGCCAGTGGAGCACACCTGGCGCACGGTCAGCGTGGCGGCCGGCACCTGCACCGACGCCAACATCGCCACCACGAGCGCGCTCGTGCGCTGCGGCCGGGCGCCGGCGTGGCTGGCCGAGCTGGGCTTGCCCGCCAGGCTCATCGCGTGGGACGGGCGCGTCATCACGGTCGGCGATTGGCCGGCCGAGCACGTAGGCCCACGGTGGGAGCGATGAGCGCCGTGCTGGCAGCGAGCGCGGGACCAAGCGTCTACTGGTACCTGACACGCTCGACCGGGGCGGTGGCGCTGCTGCTGCTGAGCCTCGCGATCGCCCTCGGCGTGATCGACGTTCAACGCTGGAGCTCGCCGCGCTGGCCGCGCTTCGTGGTCGACTCGTTGCATCGCAACGTGTCGCTGCTGGCGATGGTGTTCCTGGTGTTGCACATCCTCACCTCGGTGCTGGACAGCTTCGCGTCGATACCGCTGATCGACGCCGTAGTCCCCTTCGTGGGCTCCTACCGTCCCTTCTGGCTGGGCCTAGGCGCGGTCTCCTTCGACCTGCTGCTCGCCGTCATCATCACCAGCCTGCTGCGCCAGCGGATGGGCTTTGCCAGCTGGCGCGCGGTCCACTGGCTGACCTATGCCAGCTGGCCGGTCGCGCTGCTGCACGGCTTTGGCACCGGCAGCGATGCCAATACCGCATGGCTGCAGATCTTGAGCATCGTGTGTGTGGCAATGGTGCTCGCGGCCGTGCTCGCCCGCGTGCTGCGCGGCTGGCCCGCCAATCTCAGGACGCGCGGCGCGGCTCTCGGCGGCGCGGGCGCCTTCGCGCTGTTCTTGGCGCTGTGGCTTCCGGGCGGCCCGCTCGGCTCTGAATGGGCGCGGCGCTCGGGCACGCCGTCGGCGCTGCTGCCGCACGCCAAATCGACCGGCAACGCGAGCACGGGTCAGCGATGAATCCCGCCACGGCCCCCAGAATGCAAGCCCCACCAGCCCCACCAGCCCCACCCGCCACCATACGCGAGCAGACGGCTGCGGCGCTGCCGAGGCTGCTGGCGGGGATTCCCGCCAGCGGCGCGATGACGCTCGCAGACCACCTCGCTGTCCATGGCGAGATGCCGCTGACGGACGCACGCAGACGCCGCCACGCCCGCGAGCAGGCGGCCGCGCTGATCGACGAGGTGGCGCGCGCCGGCCTCCTCGGCCACGGCGGCGCGGCCTTCCCCGCCGCCACCAAGATGCGTGCGGTCGCATCGCAAAAACGCCGCGCGATAGTCGTGGTCAACGCCGCCGAGGGTGAGCCGGCGAGCCTCAAGGACCGCACGCTGCTGGAGATCGTGCCCCATCTGGTGATCGACGGCGGCGTGCTGGCCGCGCGGGCGGTCGGCGCCGACGAGGTCATCGTGTGCGCGTGCGAGTCGGCGCACGCGGGCATTGAGGCGACAGCGCGCGCGATCGCAGAACGAGACGAGCACACGCCGAGAGTGCGCCTGACGACGGTGCCCAGCCACTACGTGGCCGGCCAGGAGACCGCGCTGGTCAGCCACCTCAACGGCGCGCCCGCGAGGCCCACGTTCACCCCGCCGATGACCTTCCAACAGGGGGTCGCGCGACGCCCCACGCTGGTCAACAACGCCGAGACGCTTGCCCACCTGGCTCTGATCGCCCGCCATGGCGCGGCATGGTTTCGCCAGATTGGCACGCCCACGCAGCCCGGCTCGGCGCTGGTCACGCTGGCCGGTCCGGTGGCCCATCCCGGCGTGTATGAGATCGAGCACGGCGCGTCGCTGAGCTCCCTGGTTACAGCCGCGGGCGGGCCCACCGCCGGTCTGCACGGTGTGCTGGTAGGCGGCTACGCCGGCTCCTGGATCGGCGCCCAGCACCTGCACGGGCTGGCCCTCTCAAACGAACACCTGGCCCCACACGGCGCCACGTTCGGCGCGGGCGTGGCGCTGCTGCTGTCAGAGCTCGCATGCCCGGTGGCCGAAACCGCGCGCCTGGCTCGCTGGCTTGCCGGGCAGAGCGCCCGCCAGTGCGGACCGTGCGTGCACGGCCTGGACGCCCTCGCGGCGGGCGTCGCGCAGCTGGCGGCGGGAGGCGAACACGCGCGGGCCGCCCAGCGCATCGACAAGCTGGCCTCGCTGGTGGCGCGACGCGGCGCATGCGGCCATCCCGACGGGGCCGTCAACGTGATCCTCAGCGCCATGGATGCCTTCCAGGAGCAGTTCGCCGACCACGCCCGCCACGGCCCCTGCGACGGCTGCGCGCGCCCCGCCGAGCTGCCGCTGCCCGCGCGGCCGGTACCGTCCGGCTCCCAACGAACAGCCCTTCGCTCATGAGCCACCGCGTGCGCGTCAACCCGATCGCCTGCGAGGCCCACGGAATGTGCGCAGAGCTCCTGCCTGAGCGGATCACGCTGGACCCGTGGGGCTACCCGCTGCTCGACGAGCAGCCGCTGGCCGGCGCCGAGGTCGAGCACGCGATCCGCGCAGCGCGTGCCTGCCCCACGTTCGCGCTGCTGGTCACGCGCGAGCGCGACGCCGCGCGCGGCGGCTCACGCTGAGGCCAGCGCGCCGGGCGCCGCGCCGATCATGTGCACCGCGGCCAGCCCCGCCCACTCGCCGTAACGGGCAAACAGCTCGCGCACCTGGCACTCCTGCGCGCGAGCATGCGGGTCGCCGCCGCTGAGCATCCGGCCCACCAGCTTCAACAGCGTCAGGTCGCCGGCCGGCAGCTGGTCGTGGCGGCCCTGGCCGTGCAGCGCGAGCATCTCCACCGTCCAGCGCCCGATGCCCGGGATCGTGCGCAGCCGCCGCCAGGCGCGCTCGTGGTCTGAGCTGTACAGGTCCACGCGACCGCCCGCGACCTCGCGTGCTGCGCGCACGAGCGCGAGCGCGCGTGCGCCCGACAGGTCAAAGGACTGCAGCAGCGCGGGCGCAATGCCCGCCAGCACCGTCGCCGCCGGCAGGTCGCGCAGGGCGCCATCGGCCGCGTTCCAGCCGGCGCAGCGGCGTCCCAGCGCGGCCACCATGCGGCGCTCGATCGCAGCGGCGCGCTCGTACTCGATCAGCTGCTCGCAGATCGCCCAGGCGAGCGCCTCGAACGGCTCCGGGCGGCGTCCCACGCGCAGCCACGGTCGCCGGCGCAACGAGCGCCCGATCAGCGGATCGTGGGCGAAGCGCTCCAGGAACGGCCGCACGTCCTCGTCGACGCCGAGCGCGAAGCGCATGCGCTCGATCCCGTAAGCTGCCGCCGCGCGCGTCGGCGCGCGTGCGCCGAACAGCACGCGGTCGCCCGCCGTCTGGGCTACGCGCACCGCGACCGGCGACTCGCCATGGTGCACGAGGCGCTCGAGCACCCCGCCGCGACGACGCAGCATGCCGTCCAGGCCCGTCCGGCGCGGCAGGCGAAACAGGCCCGGCCCGGCCGCCGGCGCGACCTCCACGCGCAGCTCTACAAGCGCGCTCAGCGTCGCCCTCCGCTCGGTCTAGCGATCGCCGCCGGAGCCGAGCAGGTGCACGTCCACCAGCAGCGAGCGGCTTCCCACGATCTGGACGAGCTCGGCCGCGCGCGCGGCTGGACGGCCCGCGCCCCTGGGCAGGTCCCGTGACCCGCGCCTGCCCCGCGACAGCGCAGAGGAACGGCGGCGCTGGCGCCGGTGGACGAGGCCCGCGAACGCGGCGCCCGCGACGAAGCCTCCCGCTGCCACCGCCGCGGCCTGCACCGCTGGCAGCATCGTGCCCGCGTCGCGCGGCCCTGCCAGGGCACCGGCGACGGGTCGAGCCTGCACGATCCGCGGTTGGCCGGCGAGTTGCGGCAGTGCATCGATCTCCTGCGCTTCGCCCTCCAGCGGCTCGCTCATGCGGGGAGTGTAGAGGGCCCCCCGGACTGCGCCGGAGGCGCCTGCGATCCCGCGAAGGACACCTCGGATCCCGCGCAAGGCGCTCCCGGCTGCGCCTTCAGCACGCGCTCATACATCCGATAGCGCTTGACGACGCGCCCGCCCATCGCTTCCATGCCGCGGTTCATCGGCTTGTTCGTCTCCAGGATCCAGCCCATCTCGCCGCCCTTCTGCCGGCGCACGGCGGCAGCGTTGAAGTGTTCGACATACAACTTGGCCGCCACACCCGTGTGCTGATACTCGGGCTTCACCCCGAGCCAGCCGACGCGCACGCGATCGATGAAGCGGCTTTTGTTCACGAAATACCACCAGCCGAACGGCAGCAGGCGGCCGTGCATTTTTTCGAGCACCTGGTTGGGGTCGGGAATCGTCATGGCCATCCCCACAACGTCGCCGGTGTCTTCTTTCTCGGCGATGAAGAACCAGTGCTTGTCAAACACCAGGTGTAGCTCCTGTGCGAGCGCGTCCAGGTCCTTCTTGGAGTACGGCACGAAGTCCCAGTTCTTCGCCCACGCCTCGTTGTAGACCTCGCCGAACCACTCCAGGTCTTTGCGCAGCTGCCAGCGGCGCATGGGACGCACTCGGATGCCGTGCTCGCTCTGCACCTTCTCGGCCAGCTCGAAGATCACAGGCAGTACCTTCTCGCGGTCGGCCACCTCGAGGTTCCACATCAACAGGTCCATCGCCTTGGCCATCCCCGCCTGCTCGATGCGCTCGGGGTAATACGTGGGGTTCCACGGCTGGGCGATCATCGGCCGCAGGTCAAAGCCCTCGACCAGCACCCCGCTCTCGTCGTTCATCGTGAAGCTCGCCGGCCCCACCATCCGATCCTTGCCGCGCTCGCGCAGCCATCGTTCGACCGCGCCCAGCAGCGCCTGCAGCACCTCCGGGTCGTCCTCGAACTCCAGGAATCCGAACCATCCCCACTGCTTCTTTTGGTGGTCGTTGAACGCGTGGTTGATCTGGGCGCTGATCCGCCCCACCACCTGACCGTCGCGACGCGCCAGAAAGTACTCGGCCTCGCCGTGCGTGAAGAACGCGTTCATGCGGCGGTTGAGGAACAGGCGGCGCTCGAGCTTCAGCGGCGGCACCCACAGCGGGCGGTTAGCATGCAGGCGGTAGGGCAGGTCGATGAAGGCCTTCAGGTCCCTCCCCCCGGACACGGTTGCGATTTCGACCGCCATCGCGGCGCCACCTTATATGCCTACCTCGATTGACGTCTTTGCCAAGGTTCGCGGCCACGAGCGCGAGCAGCTGTTGCGAGCGGCGCGCGAGGCAGACCTGATGCCATACTTCCGCACCGTCGAGTCGCCGGCGATGCCGGTGGTCGAGATGGAGGGCGCCCCGCGCATCATGCTGGCGTCCAACAACTACCTCGGCCTGACCGGCGACGAGCGGGTGATGAAGGGCGCCGAGGACGCGCTGCACCGCTACGGCACCGGGCTGACCGGCTCGCGCCTGCTCAACGGCACCACCCCCCTGCACCTGGAGCTCGAGCGCGAGCTGGCCGAGTGGATGGGCACCGACGACGCGATCGTGTTCACGACCGGACACCAGGCCAACGTGGGCACGCTCGGCACGCTGCTCGGTCCCGGCGACACGGTGATCGTCGACTCCGCCGACCACGCGTCGATCCTCGACGGGGCGTTGATCTCCCGGGCCAAGATGCGTCCCTTCCGCCACAACCGCCTGGACAAGCTGGCGCGCGCGCTGGAGCGCGCGGAGGGTGACGGCGGCGGCGTGCTGGTGGTCGTGGACGGCGTCTTCTCGATGGAGGGCGACGTGGCGCCGCTGGTGGACATCGTCGAGCTGTGCGCCCGCCACGGCGCGCGCCTGATGGTCGACGAGGCGCACGGAGCGGGCGTGCTCGGAGCGCGCGGCGCCGGCGCCAGCGAGCTGTTGGGCGTGGAGGATCGCGTGGACCTGCGCATGGGCACCTTCTCCAAGTCGCTGGCCGCCTGCGGCGGCTTCGTGGCGGGACCGGCCGACGTGATCGACTACCTGCGCATCGCCTCACGCGCGTTCCTGTTCACCGCGTCGGCAGTGCCGGCCGCCCTGGGAGCGGCGCTTGCGGCGCTGCAGATCGTGCGCTCGCCGGAGGGACCGGCACTGCTGGCAACCGTGCTCGAGCGGGCGCGCTACCTCGCCGACGGCCTGAGCGCGCTGGGCTTTCGCACGCTCAGCGGCGAGCCGGTGCGCACCGGGCCCGCACCCGATGCGCCGCTAGCGAGCATTGTCACCCCGATCGTGCCGGTGCTCGTCGGCGACGACTGGCAGGCGGCGTTGCTGTGGCGCGCGCTGTACGACGGAGGCGTGTTCACCAACTGCGCCATCCATCCGGCCGTGCCGCCCGGAGGGGCGCTGCTACGCACGAGCGTGATGGCCACGCACGACAGGGCCACACTCGACCGCGCGCTGGACGTGTTCGCGCGGGTCAAGCGCGAGTTCGAGTCGGTGCACGGACCGCTGCCCGGGCCGCACGACGACTGAGCGCCCGCGCAGAACCGCACGAGCGCCCGACCCGTCACATGCGAGCGCCGCGGGGCGCGCCCGACGCGCGCCGTGAACTTGTCCATTTCTTCACAAGTCCCGGTGACGACGAAAAAGCCCGCTTGTAGCGTACGAACCGGATGGACAGATATTGACCGCGGGACCCACCCTGTCGTAGCTTGCCCAATGCGCTCTGCATGACCGTTCGGGGTCCGTCCCCAAAGCCTTGAAGTTAGCGGGGGTGATGTGCCGGATTAGCCGCGTCTGGAACGCGGACCGGTCTCACGCGGCCATGGCAAGCCAGTCCAAGTAAACAATCGAGCAAGCATGTTGCCCCGCACGGATATGCGGGGCAGCGGGGAGAACGCCACATGAACGCGACAGCGACGGTTGCCCCTGCCGGTCCCCAGTATATGCGTGCCCTGGAGCGCGCCAACGAGGTTCGTCTCGCCCGCGCCGAGCTCAAGCGCCGGGTGGCGATGGCCGAGATCGACGTGGCCGAGGTGATCCTCGACTGCCCCTGGGAGGCGCATAGCATGGCCGTGGCTGACCTGCTGATGAGCCAGCGTCGCTGGGGGCAGACCCGCTGTCGCAAGTTCCTCTCCCAGGTGCCCATGTCCGAGAAGAAGACGATCGGCTCGATGACCGATCGTCAACGCCGCACGCTGGCCGCCATGCTGATCTCGGTCAACCGGGGCCGCGCGCTCGGCGCGACCCCCTGGGTAACGGACAGCCTGACGACAGCTTGAGCTGCCACCAACCGGCGAGCATGCCGATCAGGCCAAGGCGTGGACGCACTTCCCAGACCCCGCAGCCGCCCTGGCCGAGGTCGCGCACGGGCAGGCGCGCGAACTTGTAGCGGCCCGGTTCGAGCTTCATCGCGCGCAGCCGCTCGTGGGCGCGGCGCTCATGCTCGGCGCGGTCGGTGGCCAGCCGGCGCAGCTGCTGCGCGCGGGCGGCCAGCGAGTCGCGCGAGCGCTCGAGCTCGCCCAAGCCGAGCAGGCGAGGAGCGGCGTCGGCGCGACCGTCGGGGGCGGTGGCCGGGATGTGGGGAAAGCCCTCGGCGACGATCGCCGATATCTCGCGCTTGAGCTTTGCTATCTGCTGGCGCAGCGAGTGGCGCGCCGCGCGCTCGCCGTCGGCGTCCGCGACGCTGGGACTGCTGATCAACTGCCCGGACGACTCGCTCACCCGCCGACTCCTCCTGATAGGCCCCGAGACGGTGATTCTACCAGTGCCCGCAGGGCGCCTACGCCGCTTCCAACCCGGTGCGCACGCTCCACAGAGCCTCCTCGACATACAGCGTGGGCACCCCCGCAACCTGCACCGAGAACAGCGTCAGCGTGCGCGTGTCCGACTGGGGCTCATGGCCGGCGGCCAGCTCGCCGAACAGGATCGCAAGCGCCGCGGAGGCATCGGCGACAACCAGACGCGCGCCGGGCAGCGCGCGCGCATCGGCGAAGCGACCCAGGGGCTCGCCCTCGCGGCTGGGGCGGATGCCGAGTGGACCGTCCAGGAACTGCGCGTCCAGCGCCCATACGGGCACGCCCGTATCGACCAGGGCGATCAGCAGAAGATCGGCGAGCAGGCCCTCGCTGGGGAGGCCACCAGCGAACATCCGTCCCAGCGCGACCTGCTCGACAGGCGTGCGCACAACGTCGGGATCGAGGCCGATGTGTCGAAAGAAGAGCCGGTAGGCGGCGGGGATCGGCTCGCGCCGCAGCGCGACCGCGCGCGCGCCGCGCAGGCGGTTGGCGCGCTCGTGCAGGCGAGCGATCACCTCCGCCGGCGAGGCGCCCGTCGGTGATCTCGTGCGGGCAAGCTGTGCCTGTGCGCTGTGCAGGCACAGCGCCGGCAGCTCCTCCTCGATCTCGCGCGCACGCCATCCGAGCGTCGGCCCGGAAGGCTCTTGGGGGCTTTGCGGAGGCGTCGACTCCATCGCGGTGTTCAGGCGGCCGGTCGCTCGGAGCCGCGGGCGCGGGCGGCGCTCACCAGCTCGCCCACGCGCGCGCGCAGCGTGCTCGCGGAAGCGCTGCCCAGCAGCGTCTTGCCCTGAACCACGCCGCCGGGGTAGGCAAAGGTCAGCTGCGGGCAGCTGTCTACCTTGTACAGGGCGACCAGCGCGCCGTCCTTGTCGATGCCCACAGGCAGCGTAAGCCCGCGTGAGCGGATGATCTTGCGCAAGGCGCCGCGACTGCCCTCGATCGAGACGGCGGCAAAGCGCACGCCGGGAAACGACGGCACGAGAGCCTGCATCTCGCTCAGGACATCCGGACACGATGCGGCATCGACGAACAGCGCGAGCACGACCGGCCCCTGTTCGTAGAGCTGGCACACGTTGAGAACCTGTGCGCCGCGCACGCTGCACGCGGGCACCTTGCCAGCTTCGCCCTCGCCGGCACGAGTGGCGACGTTGGCGTCGCCACCCAGGCTCCCCAGCACGAGCGGCACGGCAAACGGCGGCAGCGTCTGCCCGGTCGCCAGCCCGGACCTGTTCTTGGAGTCGCTGAGCAGCGTGTTGAGCCCGATCGCCACCACCACAACGACCACGAGCAGAGCCACATAGCCACCGTACCCCGGCAGCGGCACGCGCGACGCTGGGTCGGCGGTCACGCCAGTTCCGCGAGCGCGTCGCGGTGATGGCGCGCCGTGCTCGCAGCCTGGCCGCCTTCTCCCTCCGGGGACGATGCGGCTGCCACATCGGCGATCACCAGCGCTGCGGGCAGCGCAACCAGCACTCCCACGAGCGACACGCTCAGGTCGATCAAGGTCACCAGGCCGAAGTCGCGCAGCATGCGGATGTCCGACAGCACCAGCACGCCAAAGCCGCCGATCGCTGTCACCCCCGATGCCGCCACGGCGGCCCCCGTGCGGCTGTAGGCGCGGCGTAGGGCCTCGATCGTGTCGTATCCGGCCAGGCGCTCCTGGCGGTGGCGCTCAGACAGCAAGACGCTGAACTCGGTTGAGATCGCGATCACCAGCGCCCCCATGGTGACCGACATCGGGTTCAGCGGCACGCGCACGGCGAACAGCACGAGCGCCGACCAGCCGGTGGCCAGCGCGATCGGCGCAAGCGGCACGAGCGCGCGGCGGCGGTCGCCGCGAAAGGCGACCAACAGCACCAGCGCGACGGCGGCCAGGCCGACGAGCAGCGTCTCCAGGCGCCGCCATGGATCGGCGACCTCGGCACCCGACTGGGCAGCCAGCACGGGCAGCCCGACGAGGGTCGCGCTGATGCCCGCCGGCGGATGCAGATCCGAGCGCATCTGTTCGATCAGCCGCTGCTGCTGGTCGAGGCTCATCAGGCGGATGCCGAACGCGAGCGTCGCCGTACGACGATCGGGGGTGATCACGTCCTGGGAGAAGTAGGGCGGGATCACGCTCAGCAAACCGCTGACGTCGGCCTGGGAGAGCTTGGCCGTGGCGCTGGCCCTGCTGGTCGCGGGTGCCTTGGCGCTACCAGGAGCGCTGCCGAGCGCGGTCGCGCCAGCGGCCGTCGCCTGGCTTTGGAACAGATCGGGCAGGGAGAAGGCCGGGCACAGTCGCGCCGCGCCGCAGCCGCGCGTGGAGCTGTATCCGAAGCGCTCCAGGACCGCGTTCTCATATGCGCTCATCCATTCGATCGTGGCCGGCGTGGCTAGGTTGCGGCCATGCACCATCAGATCGATTTCCCCGCCTACACCGGTGGTGCGCTCGAGCGTGTCCAAGCCCTGCAGCGAGCTGAGGCTCTGCGGCACGAGCTTGGTGATGTCGGTCTGGACGCTCGTCTGCGTGTCCAGTCCCCAGCCAAGCGCGGCCAGCGCGAGCCCCACGCCGAGCACGCGCCCGGGCCGGCGCACGGCCACGTCGAGCGCCACGCCCCCGACAAGGCGGGTGAGCGGGTTGTCGCGCAGCAGGTCGCGTGCGCCGCGCCAGGCCGACCCGAGGGGACCGCCCGACAGTGCGCCAGGGGAGCGGCCGGCTTCGCCGCGACCAAGCAGCGCAAGCGCAGCCGCGCCGGCACTGAGCGCGCACAGCAGCGCGATCGCCACGCCCACCACGAGCAGCACGCCGAAGCCGCGCACCATCGGCACGGGCGAGAGCAGGAGCACGAGCATGGCCGCTGCGCTGGCCGCCGCTGCGGTGGCGATCGTTGGAGCGCCGAGCGCGGCGGCGCGCGCTATGGCGCCCGCTCGCCCAGCCGCCTGCACGCCACCGTCCCGCACCGCATCGGCCGGCGCCACGTCATCCAGCTGCGCCTCGGTGACGCGCGCCTGAAACTGAATGGCGTAGTCGACGGCCAGCCCGACGAGCACGGGCAGCACGGCAATGGAGGCCATCGTCAGTGACGCGCCCACGAGCGACAGCGCGCCGAAGGTGAGCGCGGCGGCGAGCAGCGCAAGCGCCAGCGGCAACAGCCGCGGGCGCCCGAGGAACACGAGGCCGAGCGTGCCGGCCATCACGATCAGCACCGCGATCAGCAACAGCTCTATCGAGTGGCTGATCGAGCTGGTCAGTTCCGACACAATCACGGGCTCGCCGGTTACCAGGTAGGACTCGCCGTGCTGAAGCTGCCACTGGCCCATGCCGACCGCCTGCTCGATCAGGGCGATCGTGCGCGTCCTCTGCGCTTCGGAGAGCCCAGCCCTCATCCGCACGGTGACCAGCGCAGCGTCGCTGCTTGGGAACAGGTAGGCGAAGCGCTGCTTGGGGGTGCCTGCCGGCTTGCTCGGGTCGAACACGAGCGTGGACACGAATTCGGGGTCTTCGACGCTCGGCTTAGACGTCAGGCCGTACTGGAGCGCGAGCGTGACCACGCTCTCCTGGAAGCGGCCGATCGTGACCTTGCTGGCCTGCTGGGCGAGGGTGCGCGCCTGGGCGACCGGCAGGCGGCGGGCAAGCGCAGCCCGATAGACGTCCTGTTCGGCCTGCTTGGCCTCGGCCTGGGCCTGACGGCTCCCGTTGGTCAGCTGTTCGTCGATCTGGTTGCGCGGCCTCGTTGATGAACGTGCCGGGCCCGAACACGACCTTGACGGACTTCATTCGCGCAAGCTGTCCGCAGGGGCCGTTGACGCCACCCTCGGTGGAGAGCGCGACGGCAGGGACGTTGCCAGCCAGACAGCCCTCGAGCCCGGCCAGGCGCTCGATGTCCGACGTGAGCACCAGGTCCTGCAGGTTGCCTTTGACGAGAACCTCGATCGGCTCTTCGCCGAAGCCCGCGTAGAAGCGCTGCGTAGCCTTGTACTGGCCGTTGGAGCTCGACACAAACGTGCTCTCGGCCGCGGACGGGTGCAGGCGCAACGCCAGCGCCGCGCCACCCAGGCCAAGCACCAGCGCGACCGCCAGCACCGCCCGCGCGTGATGGGCGGCCCAGCCCGCGACGGTCGAGAACAGGCGTGAGGCGGTCACAGACGAAGGCTAACGGCGCGCACGAGTGGAGTTCACCGCCCCGGCGGCGGGCTCACTCCATGCCGAGCGGGCCGGCCGCCTGGCCGGACAGAAACTGGCGCACGAACGGGTTTTCCGAGGCGAACAGGTCCTGGGCGGGGCCGGACTCGACGATGCGGCCCTTCCACAGAACCGAGATGTGCTCGGCCACCCGGCGCGCGCTCATGATGTCGTGGGTGATCACCACGTAGCAGCCGCCGTTCTCCGCGTGCACTTCCTTGATCAGCTCGCACAGCAGCGCCGTGCGCACCGGGTCCAGGCCGGAGTCGGGCTCGTCGAACAGGACGATGTCCGGATCGAGCACCAGCGCGCGCGCGAATCCGGCGCGCTTGCGCATACCGCCCGAGAGCTCGTTGGGCATCTTCTCGTTCGCGTCCGCCAGGCCGACCTCGCGCAGGCGACGGTTGACGATCTCGGCGATCTCCTCCTCGCCCTTCTCGGTGTGCTGGCGCAGCGGGAAGGCGACGTTGTCGTACAGGTTCAGAGAGCCGAACAGTGCGCCGTCCTGGAAGAGCACGCCAAATTTCTTGCGCATCTCGAACAGGTCAGCGTCACGCAGGCTTGGCACCGAGTGCCCCTGCACGATCACGTCGCCCTCGTCCGGGTAGAGCAGGCCGACGATGTGCTTGATGCATACCGACTTGCCCGTGCCCGACGGGCCGATGATCATCGAGATCTTGCCCGCCGGCAGGCCCATGTTCAGGCCGCGCAGCACGTGATTGCGTCCGAAGGACTTGTGCACGTCGATGAACTCGATCTCGTCGGGCGCCTCGTCCGCGTGGATCGTCCCGGTGTGGTAGCGAAACTCGTCCTCCTCGGAGGCCCAGGCCTGCTCCGCAGAGCGTCTGCGTCGCTCGGACTGCGCCTGCATCGCGGCATCATCACCGTCCGGCGGCTCGGGTAGCGCCTCGGCGTCCTCGTCGTAGGCCATCCTCACCCTCCGATCGGGGCGCGCGCGTTGCCACCCCAGAATATCTGCGTGCCGAGCATCCCGATGATATGGATCAGCACGAGGTTGAGCACCATCGACTTGGCCGTAGCCCTGCCCACCCCCACCGGGCCGCCGCTGGCGGTATAGCCGTAGTAGCAGGCCACCAGCACGATCGCCGTGGCCATGGTCATCCCCTTGATCAAGCTGAAGATCAGATCGGGCACGTTCTGAAACTGCCAGAAGATCAGCAGATAGCCGCCCGAGGACACATAGCCGATCTGATCCACGATCGCGATGTACGAACCCAGATACGCCACGCCGATCGCCGCCAGATACATGAACGGCAGCGCGATCCACGCCGCCAACAGGCGTGTCGCGCACAAGAACGTCATCGAGTCGATGCCCATCACCTCAAGCGCGTCGATCTCGTCGGAGATCCGCATCGCGCCGAGCTCGGCCACGATGCCCGTGCCCACCTTCGCCGCCAGCATGTAGCCGAAGACGTAAGGAACCGCCTCGCGCAAATTGCACCAGGCAGCGAACACGCCCGCGTAGTTGGCCGTGCCGGTGGACTCGTTGAAGTACGCCGCCTCGATCCCGCACGTGCCCAACCCGACGATGAACACCAGGCTCCAGATCACCAGCGTGGAGAAGATGATCAGGATGCCTGCCTGGCGCAGCGTCTCGCCGAAGAAGCGAAACACGCGTCCGCCATACACGTCGAGCACGATCGTGCTCGTGAAGCGGCCGATCTCCCCGGTCGAGGCCAGCCATTCGCGGGGCAGCGCGAGGAATTCGTTCACTTGATGACCAGGATTTGGGGATGCGTGGCGAGCAGCGTCTGGGTGAACACGTAGTTGAACGCGCCGATCCCCAGGAAGGAGATGACCACCGCTTCGTTGACCGCGCGGCCCACGCCCTCGGCGCCGCCGGACGCGGACATGCCCTTGTAGCAGCACACGATCGCGATGATCGCCCCGAACACCGTGGTCTTCAGCACCGACCCCCACAGGTCGGTCACCGACGAGTTCTCAAACAGCGTGTTCCAGAACGGGCCCAGTGTGCCGCCGTTGACGATCTCCGCCAGCAGGCCTCCGAACAGCCCGAACAGCACCGCGTAGATGTCGAACAGACCGGTCACGATCATCAGTGCCAGGAACCTCGGCACGACCAGGTTCTTGACCGGGTCCACGCCGAGCACCTGCAGGGCATCTAGCTCCTCGCGCACCTTGCGCGCGCCCAGGTCCGCCGTGATCGCGCAGCCGGCCACCCCCGCGACCACGATCGACGTCACGAACGGGCCGATTTCGCGGATGGCGGCCAGCACGAAGAAGCCGCCCAAACGATCCAGCGCGCCGATCAGGACCAGGAAGTCCGCCGCCTGCAGGCCCGGCGCGCCGTAGCAGATGGCCACCGTGGAGATCAGCAGCGGAAACCAGACCAGCCGCAGCGTGAACAGGAACTGGGAGACCAGCTCGCCGCCGTAGGGGTAGGGCGGGCGCAGCGCGGAGGTGATCGTGCGACCCGTCAGGATCATCATGTCCCCGAATTCCTCGAGCACGTGTCGAAACGGATGCCCCACCCGCTCGGCGACGCTGCGAACCATTTCCCTCCAACCCTCCTCGGGTCGCTGTCAATTGCCCAGAAGTTGCCCCACGCACTCTACGCGATGCATCCGGCGTACGCCACCGCTACCCGTCCCGTCGGGGGCTGCCAGAGGCGCCCCGGGCGCTGGCGGCGCTGGTATCGTGGCCCGACTGTGAGGGGGAGACGGAGAGTCGCTCACTTGTTCGCGCGCCCTGTCCGCGGCGCACGCTCGCGCACGTTGCGCGCGCTCGCGGCGTGCGCAGCCGCGCTGTGTGCCCTCGCTGTCGCCGGATGCGGCGCCGCGCGCCAGGACGCCCACGAAGCGTCCGGCACGTTCGCCATGCAGATCGTCAGCGCCAGCTTCCCCGCCAAGCAGTCGATCGCGCGTCCCACCAAGCTGGAGCTGCGGGTGCGAAACAGCGGCTCAAAAGCGGTGCCCAATGTGGCCGTCACGCTGGACTCGCTCGAATACACCTCCAACTATCCCGAACTGGCTGACGACAAACGCCCGACCTGGGCGATCGAACGCGGCCCCGGCCCCGTCCCCCATCCCCCCGTGCCCACTCAGGAAGTCAGCCAGCTCGGCGGCGCCCAGACTGCCTACGTCAATACCTGGGCGCTCGGACCGCTCGCCCCCGGCAAGACGCAGACCTTCGTGTGGCGCCTGGTTCCCGTCAAGTCCGGCCGCTACACCGTCGACTACACGCTCAACGCCGGCCTCGCCGGCAAGGCCAAGGCCCAGCTGGCCGCGGGCGGCGTGCCGCACGGGCGCTTTACCGTGGACATTGCGCCCGCGCCGGCGATCAACCATGTCAACCCGAACACCGGCAAGGTCGCACCCGGCGAATACCCCACCAGCGGCAGTCTCTAGCGGCCCCGGCCTAGCGCCCCCGCGCGTTTGGCCGGCTGTCCAAAGACCATCCCGGCGATTTCGCCATCCGGTGATGCCGTTTGGCCGTCCGGCCATTACGATTGCGGGCGGCCCGGCGCCTGCCGGAGCCCGAGCACGTCACCCTTTCTCCAGGAGGAATCGACCGAGGCCATGCCCAGGACCCGTCAGCAAAATGTCACCGCCGCACAGTGGAGCGCCAACGGGAGCGCGCTCGGCGCGCCCGACCTGACCCTCCCGGGCAACCAGGTCTTCGGAGCGAACGTCTTCTCGCCGGCGCTGCAGCGCCAGCGCCTGCCCAAGCATGTCTACAAGGCGCTACAGCGTACGCTCGCGCGCGGCGAGGCGCTGGACACCTCGCTCGCCGACCAGGTCGCGCAGGCGATGAAGGACTGGGCGATGGAGAGGGGCGCCACCCACTACACACACTGGTTCCAGCCGCTGACCGGCTCCACGGCCGAGAAGCACGACTCCTTCTACGCGCCCGCCGGCGACGGCACCGCGATCAGCGAATTCTCCGGCAAAGAGCTCATCCAGGGCGAGCCCGACGCCTCCTCGTTTCCCACGGGCGGCATCCGCGCCACGTTCGAGGCGCGCGGCTACACCGCCTGGGACCCCACCTCGCCCGCCTTCATTCTGGAAAACCCCAACGGTGCGCTGCTGTGCATCCCCACTGCCTTCACCTCCTGGACTGGCGAGGCGCTCGACCACAAGATCCCGCTGCTTCGCTCGATGGACGCATTGTCCGGCGCTGCCATCCGCGCCCTGGAGCTGCTCGGCGTCGACGAGGCCAAGCGTGTGTTCACCACCACCGGCTGCGAGCAGGAGTACTTCCTGATCGACGAGCAGTACTACTTCGAACGCCCCGACCTGGTCACCACCGGGCGGACCCTTTACGGCGCCAAACCGCCCAAGGGCCACGAGCTCGATGACCACTACTTCGGCTCGATCCCCGAGCGCGTGCTCGCGTACATGCTCGAGGTCGAGCAGGAGCTGGCCAAGCTGGGCATTCCGATCAAGACGCGCCACAACGAGGTCGCGCCCAACCAGTTCGAGGTGGCGCCGATCTTCGAGAACTCCAACGTCGGCTCAGACCACCAGATGGTGACGATGCAGATCATGCAGAACACCGCCCGCCGCTACGGGCTGGTGTGCCTGTTGCACGAGAAGCCGTTCGCCGGCGTCAACGGCTCGGGCAAGCACAACAACTGGTCGATGGGGACAGACACCGGGCTGAACCTGCTCGACCCGGGCGACACGCCCGCGGAGAACCTCCAGTTCCTGTTCTTCGCCGCCGCCGTCATCCAGGCTGTCAACAAGCACCAAGCGCTGCTGCGCGCCTCGATCGCCAGCGCCGGGCAGGACCACCGGCTGGGCGCCAACGAGGCGCCGCCGGCGATCATCTCGATCTTCCTCGGCGCCGAGCTCAAGAAGGTCTTCACCGCGATCGAGACCGGCAAGACGCAGGCCTCCAAGCCCGGCTCCTTCCTCGGCCTGGGCACCCCCGTGCTGCCGCCGCTGCCGCTGCACGGCGGCGACCGCAACCGCACCAGCCCGTTCGCGTTCACAGGCAACAAGTTCGAGTTCCGCGCGCTCGGATCCAGCGCCTCGCCCGCCTGGCCCAACACGGTGCTCAACACGATCGTCGCCGAGTCCGTCGACGAGCTCGCCGAGAAGCTCAAGAGCGCGCTCAAAGGCTCCGGTGCCACTCTGGAGAAAGCGGTCACCAGCGTCGTCAAGGACGCCTGGTCCGCCAACAAGCAGATCATCTTCGACGGCGACGGCTACTCCGAGGCGTGGCACAAGGAGGCCGAGAAGCGCGGCCTTGCCAACCTGCGCACCACCCCCGACGCGCTGCCCTGGCTGATCGACAAACAGACCGTCGCCCTGTTCAAAAAATACAAGGTGCTGTCCAAGCGCGAGCTGGAGTCGCGCTATGAGGTGTTCACCGAGCAGTACGCCACCAACATCAACATCGAGTCAGAGACCGCCAACGCGATCGCCCGCACGATGCTGCTGCCGGCGGCCGTGCGCTACCTGAACGAGCTCACCGCCACTTCGCTGGAGGAGCTCGTCGGCGAGGTCGAGCCGCTGATCAAGGAGCTGCACTTCGCCCTGCTCAAGCTCGAGGACGCAAACCTCGACGAGAACCACCCGGGCGGTACCGCCCAGAAGGAGGCGCTGTACATGCGCGACACGGTCATCCCCGCCATGGAAGACGTCCGCGACGTGTCCGACCGGCTCAAGAAGGTCGTCGCCGACGACCTGTGGCCGCTGCCCAAGTACTCGGAGATGCTGTTTATCAAGTAGCGCTGCGCCGTCGCGTCTGCCGCCCGCGACTGTCGCGGGCGGCCGGCAGACGCGACGGCTTCGCTTGGCCGAGGTTCGCGTTGTGGCCGGCCTCGCCCACGCGTTCCCGCGGCACCGACCCAGGTCGTGCCCGCTCGCCCCATGACCGCCATGGGGGCGTACATTCGTAGGATCCTCACTCCGGATTATCAGGTCTCTTGTTGCGGGATGATCCGCCTCTGTAATCCGGGTCGTCCGGAGTTCTAATACGGATCGTCCGGAGGTCTATTACGGATTGTCCGCTATCCTAATGCTACTTTGTCCGCACAGGAGGTCCCCCGGCACGCGGCTGCGCGCGTCGTAGAGGCACTCGCCGACACGCGCATCGTGGCCGTCGAAGGGCCACGGCAGGCGGGCAAGTCGACGCTCTGCACGAAGCTCGCCTCGGAGCGGGGCATGCGAATCGTCACGCTCGACGACGCGAACACTCGCCGCGGCGCGATCGACGACCCTCAGGGCTTCGCAGCGGCACTCGGAGAACGGGCGTTCATCGACGAGCTTCAGCGTGTACCAGAGCTCGTGCTCGCGCTCAAGATGGCAGTGGATCAAGAACCGCAGCCGGGTCGCTTTCTGGTGAGTGGGTCGGCCAGCCTGCTGCTGGCGCCCCGCATCGGCGATTCGCTAGCCGGGCGCGTGGAGCGAGTTCCGTTGCGTCCGTTCACGCAGGCGGAGCTCGCACGTAAGGCCGTGCCCCAATGGCTGGATGAGATCTGGGAAGGCGCGGGAGCCCCTTACGTGGAATCGCGGGAGGTCGGCAGGGTCGCGCACGCACAGCGCATCGCAACAGGTGGGTTCCCGGCAGCGATCGCTCGCTCCGGGAGGCGGCGCAGAGCATGGTTCGAGGATTATCTGGCGGGGCTGGTTGCCCGCGATGTTCCCGACCTCGTCGACGTCCGCCGCCCCGATCTGCTCCCCGCCCTGCTTGCTCACCTGGCGGCCGGCTCCGGCTCGCTTGTCTCGATGCGGCCGATCGCGCAAGCACTGGCGGCCAACGAGAAGACCGTGCGCGCCTACATACGCCTGCTGGAGCTGCTGCACCTGCTCGTCAGCGTGCCGGCCTGGGCCCCCGGCTTCGCCGCGCGGGCCGTACGCACGCCGCGCCTGTTCGTCGAGGACGCAGGCCTGATGACCCACCTGCTGGACGCCGATGCAACGCAGATCGCACAGGACAACTCACTCAGCGGCCGCGCGTATGAGTCGTTCGTGGCCATGGAGTTCGCGCGCCTGCTCCCCCACACCGAGACGATGCCCAGGATGCGCCACTGGCGCGGCGCACACGGAGAAGAGGTCGACATCGTGCTCGAAGACCGCACGGGTAGGGTCGTCGGGGTCGAGATCAAGTCCGGCTCCACTGTTAGACGGACGGACCTGCGCGGGCTGAGCAGGTTCCGGGCCCTGGCAGGCGAGCGGTTCGTGGCAGGTCTTGTGCTGTGCACCGCACGCCAGACGACCCCACTCGGCCAGGGCATCTGGGCGACTCCTATCGAAGCCTTGTGGCTCTAAGCTGAAGAGCCTCCCGCAAGCGCGGGGGACACCGCTAGTGTGATCACGGAGCGCCGGGGAAGGACCAGAGGGTTTGGTCCTCCCTCCCTAGCCGCCACAGCCCCACGACCAGGCCGTGGGCGCGTCCGATCGCCAGTACCGCACGGACGGCGCGCGCGTCCAGGTACCACACCTGGTGGGTCACACCTTCTGAAACGTACGTGAAGGTCAGCTCCTGGGATTCCGGGTCGCGCGTGGGGGCCGCGCCGACCGACCGGGCCAGCGCGCTGACCTGGGAGAACTGATAGGCGCTCGCCATGTGCGCCGGGCCGCCGCCTTGCGCCCAATCCAGACCATACATCGGAGCGCCGAGCACGAAGCGCGCGGCAGTGGGCAGCGAGGCGATATAGGCGACCGTCGCTGCCACGTCGCCCAGGGGCGCGATCGGCCCCGGCGCCGAGCCCGCCCAGTGCGCGCCCCACGCCAGCACGAACACGCTGTCCGCCGCCGTGCTGATCGCGCCGTAGTCGTACAGGCCCGCCGCCGGCGCCGCCTGATGGGCGCCCACGCCGTCGACGACCACCGACAGGCGCTTGTGGCGGGCGTGCAGCTCGCGCGCCAGCGACGCGACGAACGCGCTCAGCGCTTCCCTGTCGGCGGCGCCGTCGTTCTCGAAGTCCAGGCACAGCCCCGCATAGCTGCGCTTGCGCACTATCGCCGCCAGGCGCGCCAGCGTCGCCGCGCGCGTGGCCGGGTCGGTGAGGATGCGGTGCACCGTCGGGCCGTCCTGGCAATTGACGCGCGGCATCACCGTGATGCCGCTGGCGCTCGCGTATTCGGTGATCGTCGGCGCGTCGCGCCCGGCGATCAGCCCGCTGCCGATCGCGCAGTCGAAATACGTGGGGTACACCACGCCGATCGCCCCCGCGTGCGCCTTCAGGTCGGCCAGCGAATCGGGCGCACTGGCCAGCACGAAAGCCTGCAGGCGCGAGCGCGAGATGGCGAGAGCGCACGCCGGAGCGCTCAGCGCCGCGCTCGTCGCCAGCGCCAGGACAGCAAGCGCCGACGCACCAATTCTCGTCCTGCTCACGCCCCTATTCTGCTCCGCCGAGCTGCGGAAGTTCCCAGATGCTCTGATCCTCGGTGCCAAGACGCCACAGGCCGACTTTCAGACCCAGGCTTTCCGCCAGCTCAGTGCGCGCGGCGAGCGACTGCCGGTCCACGTACCAGACCTGATGTTCAGCCCCGCCTTCGCTGTAGGAAAAGTGCGGGCTGGCCGCGTTTGCTTCCCATTCGGGCGTCACACCGAGCTGGCCGGCGAGCGTGACGATGCTCTCGTACTCCATCGCCGTGGCCGGGTGGCTCGGCCCGCCGCCTTCCGGCCAGTCCATCCCGTACAGGGGCATACCGAGCACGAACTTTTCGCGGTTGGGCAACGTGGCGGTGTATTCGGCGACCCGCTTGAACCATGGCAGTTCGTCGATCGACCCGGGCGTGGAGGTCGACCAATGGATGCCCCAGTCGAGCACGAACATGTAATCGGAGGGACCTGACAGCGCCGCGTCGTCGTACATCGCCGCGCGCCCGGTCGGCACGTTGAAGTACTTGGCGGTCACCACCGTCGAGAGCTTGTCGCCCTGGGCGTGCAGACGTTCGGCCAGCAGGGTGATGAAGGCTGTGAACGGGTTGCGCTCGCTCGGCGGCGCCCCCTCGAAGTCGATCTGCACGCCGTTGTAGCCGTATTCGCCACACAGAGCGAGCAGACGTTCGATCATGCGTTCGCGCACGGCCGGAACGTTGAGGATCTGTTCCTCGTCTGCCACGTTCTGGCAGTTGACGCGTGGGAGCACCGCGATCTTGCGTGCCAGCGCCCACTGGGTGATCAGCGCGTCGTCGCTGCCGGTCACTTCGCCGCCGCCGCCACATTCGAAGTAGGTCGGGTAGACGACGCCGATCTGCTGGTAGTGCGAGACGAGATCTTCGAAGCTTTCGTCGGTGGAGGCCAGCACGTAGGCCTGCACGTTTCCATGGGTGGGGGTCGGTTCGCCCGTGTAGACGATCAGCGGCGCGCTGGGCGGGCTGAGGGCGCCCAGCGAGTCGACCGCGCTGACCGTGAACTGGTATTCGCTGGAGGGCGCCAGGTTCGCCAGCGTCATCTGCGTGGCGGCGGATTGGCCCACGGGGATTTCGTCGCGAAACACGCGGTAGCCAACGATCGTGCCGCTCACGGCGCTGCTCGGCGACCAGCTGAGCACGGCCGACTGGTTGGTCACTTCGCTGGCGGTCAGCCCCGTCGGCGCAGGCGGGGGGGTGTGGGTGGTGAGCACCTTCAGTTCGGGGGTCGGTTCGCTCAGGTCTCCGTAGGAGTCCAGGGTGCGCACCGCGAAGGCGTATTCGCGCGCGGACGCGAGCGCCACGGTGGTGATCTGGCCGTGGACGGTGCCCTCGGGCTGCCCGTCCTCGTAGAGCACATAGCCGGCCACGCTGGCGCCGGCGTTGGCGCTGCCCGCCTGCCATGACAGCGTCACGGACGTGTCGCTGACGTGCACCGCCGAAAGCAGCGACGGGGGGTTCGGCGCCAGGTGGGCGCCGGTGGACTGCGGTCGGCTTGGCGGCTTGGGCGGCGTGCTGGTGGCCGGCGACGCCTGCAGGCCGACGCGCGGCCCGATCACGAGCAGCGCGCTCGCGCCGAGATGCCCCAGCGTGTCCACCGCCGCGACCGTAATCCGGTTGGAACGCCCCCCGCTCACGCGCAGCGCGAACTGCAGCCGCCGCGTCTGTCCGAGCACAGAGCCGTCGCGCTCGACCCGATAACCGACGATCGGCGTGTCGCCGGCTGTCGCCGCGTGCCACCCGATCAACGCCCCGATGGCCGTCGAGGCGAGCTCGCGCAGGCCCGCGACCGGCCCGGGAGTCCGCAGCGCCAGCGTCGTGCGCAGTCGGGCCGAGCACGTCGAGCCCGCGCCCATGCGCGTCTTGACCGTGTACGTGGTCAAACGGCCCGGGGTGATTCGCAGCACGATCGACCCGCGCGAAGTCTGGCCGATGGTGCGCCCCGCCCGCAGGACGCGATACACGAGCCGCCCGGCGATGTGCGCGCCGCTGGGCGCGCTCCAGCTCAGGCGCGCACGCCTGCCCGCCAGCCGCTTCAGCCGCAGCGCGCGAGCCGCCCCGTGCGAGCAGGGACCGGCGGCTGCCACCGATGCAGCGGGTGCGTGAGACGATCGGCGCCCTGCCCAGGCGGCCGTGCCCAGCAGGCCGCGCGCGGTCGAGGCGGCGGGTGCCACGAGGATGGCTGCCAGGAACAGCAGCGCGACTCGTCTGAGGCATGCCCGCCTCATCGCGGCGCCGGCCCCTTCGCTCGTGCGTGGACCTCGGGCCTCGCCACCAAGCGCTGGACGTCCGCGTGCAGCTCGCGCCCCAGTTTCAGCGGAGCGCGCAGCAGCGACGGCCCCAGCAGCACGACTGGCAGGATCGATGCGACGAGCACCGATGCCGCAAAACCCCGAGCGAGCCTGGCCCTGAGGCCGGTTGCCCGCAACGGCTGCCCTTCGGTGCGCTCGGCGCTCGCTGCCGCCACGGCTATCCCCCGCCCCCGCTCAGCCCGGCGGTCGCCGGGCGCGTGCCCCACGCGGCGGTGCGGCAGGTGGCGATTGCGTAGTAGGTCTGCCACAGCATGATCGCCAGGTAGAAGAAGACGAACAGCACGCCGTACAGCCACACGAGGCTGTACTCGTCCTGGAAGATCACGTAGTAGAGCGAGTAGACCATCGCCAGCGCATACAGACCAGCGAGATATATGAGCGGCAGCGTCCCGCCGTGGATCAGCGGTCCCCACACGAGCGCATGCAACGCTGCGACCGGCGCGATTAGCGGCAAGACGATGCTCAGGTAGGTGAACAGAGCGGCCACCGGGTGCTTGCGCCAGATGAATTTGGCGACCTGCAGCGACTCGCGCGTCCACGAGCGCTTCCAGCGCGTCTGCTGGGTGACGAACGCGCGAAAGGTGGCCGGCACGATCGTGTGCGAGATGGCGCGCTTTTCATAGACGATGCGCCAGTCGCGCAGTACGCAGTTGGTCAGCGAGCGGTCGTCGCCGAAGGTCGACTCGATCCCGAGGAAGCGCTGGCTCTCCCACCAGTCCATGCGCGGCAGGATCGCCTCGCGCCGGTAGGCCGAGAAGCACCCCGAGCAGCAGGTCACCGCGTTGAACACCGATTCGGCCGCCTTGACCACGCGAAAGGCCACGAAGTAGCGCACGGCCTGCATGCGCGTGAGCCATGTGTCGCGCAGGTTGAGCACGTTGGCGTGCCCGCACACCGCGCCCACGCGGGGGTCGGCCAGCGGCTGCACGAGCAGGCGCAGAGCGTCGGGCTCGACCACCGAGTCGGAGTCCACGAACGCGATCACCTCTGCGCTGCTCGCGCGGATGCCCGCCGCCATGGCGGCGCGCTTGCCGCGGTTCTCGGGGAAGTCGATCACCCGTACGCGCCCGTCGGCTTCGCCGGCCACGCGCTCGATCTCCACCAAAGTGGCGTCGGTCGAGCCATCGTTGATCGCGATCAGCTCGAGCTTCTCGGACGGGTAGCGCAGCTCCAGCAGCGAGCGCAGCGACGCGGCGATCGCCTCCTGCTCGTTGAAGCAGGGCATCACGATCGCGATCTGCGGCTCGATGCCCGCGTCGGGCTTGGAGCGATAGAACAGGCTCAAGCCGAAGCGGCTGAGGATGTAGCTGGCCACGCACACGCTGTAGACGCCGAAGAACACGTTGGAGAACAGCAGCCCCAGATAGGCGGCCTTGTAGGCCATCACGGCGACGATCAGCACGAGCAGGTAGACGGCCGCGAGCGTTTTCAGCGCGCGGTTGAGCGACATCGCCTTCACGGCGCCCTTCAACGACATCGCTTTGACAGTGTGTTTGAGCGACATCAAGGGACGTGGCGCTCGCGCCCGGCGGGCGTGCGATAGGTGCAGTCGAGCACGGCCCGGCAGCGCGCCAGCCAGCCGTAGTCGTACTGCGGATGGATCGTCACGACGATCGCCAGGTCGTAGTCTTCGGGGCCGAAGCCCGACGCGTCGCGGCGGGGGTCCGGGTCGACGCTTTCCAGCAGCTGATCGCCGACGCGCAGCTCGCCCACCAGCGGGTCGTGGTAGTCGACGTGCGCTCCTTCCTCGCGCAGGCGCTCGATGATCTCCCCGGCCGGTGCTTCGCGGCTGTCTGCCACGCCCGGCTTGTAGGAGGCGCCCACGACCAACACGCGCGCGTCGGCCAGCCGCCCGCCTGCCTCGACAAGCAGCTCGTGCGCGCGCCAGACCACGTGACGCGGGCGCCCGGCGACTTTGCGCATCGCCTCCTCGGCCATCGCCGCCGGGCGCCCGTGTTCGCGCAGCGGATGCAGCAGGTAGTGCGGGTCCACGCCGATGCAGTGGCCGCCCACGCCCGCCGAGGGATAGTGAGCCATGAAGCCGTAGGGCTTGGTGGCGGCCGCGTCGGTCACCTCGATCGGGTCCAGCGCCAGCGTCTTGCACGCTTCGCCGATCTCGAACGCCAGCGCGATGTTGACCGCGCGGAAGGTGTTCTCGTACAGCTTGACCATCTCCGCGGCCTCGGGCGAGGACACGCGATGCAGCGCCAGGCAGGTGTGACGCAGCAGCTGCGATGCGCGCCGGAAGCAGGTCTCGCTGACGGCGCCGATCACGCGCGGCGTGCGCAGCTGCTCGTGCTCGACCACGCCCGGATCGATCCGCTCGGGCGCGAACGCCACGAACACGTCCTCCCCCACGCGCAGCCCACGCTCCTCCAGCGGCGCCACGAGCAGCTCGCGAGTGGTGCCAACATAGGTGGTGGACGTCAGCACGAACGTCTGCCCGGCGCGCGCATGCTCGACCACCGACGCGCACGCGCGTCTGAGGATTTCCGGCTGGGGCCGGCGCAGCTCGTCGATCGGCGTGGGAACACAGATCAGCACCAGGTCGGCCGCATCAAGGGCGTCGATGCGCTCGGTCAGCACGAAGCCCTCGCCGTCGAGGTAGTGGCTCAGGGCGCCCTGTTCGCTGTCCAGCAGCTCGGCCTCGCCGTCGCGGATCTCCTGCAGGCGCCGCTGCGAGACGTCAATCCCGATGATCCTCGCGCCCGCGCCGCGCAGCGCGATCGCCGTCGGCAGGCCCACGTAGCCGAGGCCGACCACCGCCACGACCGCCTGCTCGGTAGCCGTGACCTCGTCACGGCGTGCGTCGGCGTCGCGACGTGCGTCGAGCTCGTCGACGTCCAGCACGCCAACGGTCGGCTCGTCGATCTCCTCGGTGGCGAGCGCTCCCAGTCCGAGCTCCGGCCTCATTTGCGTCCCCCTTCTCAATCGGGCTTTGGTGGATGTGTTTACGACATGACCGTCCCGGCGAGCCAGCCGTAAGGCGCTCGCGGCGAGGCGGTTTTGCAGCTTGCTCAGGGCAGGTAGTAACGTCGGCCGGTCTGTTGTCGGTAGGTGCAGTCGAGCACCTGCGGACAGCGCCGCAGCCAGCCGTAGTCGTGACCGTCGCGTATCGCCACGACGATCGCCAGGTCGTAGTCTTCGGGACCGAAACTGGACGCATCTCGCCGCGGGTCGGGATCCACGCTGTAGACGTCCTCGCCGTCGAGGACCAGCACGGGAACGAGCGGATCGTGGAAGTCGACCTGAGCCCCGGTGGCACGCAGGCGCTCGATGATCTCCACAGCTGGCGCCTGGCGACGCTCGGCGGCGCTCGCCTCGCTCGAGGCCCCCACGACCAGCACGCGAGCGTCGCGAATCTGCTTGGCCGAGCGCGCGAGCACGTCGTAGGCCCGCATCGCCATGCGGCGGGGACGCGCGTCCACCCTGCGTAGGGCCTCCTCAGCGAGCGTCGCCGGACGGCCGCGCTCGCGCAGCGGGTGCAGCAGGTGGTGGGGATCTGAGGCGACGCGATGCGCCGGCATCGCAGGGCACGCGCTGCGGCTCCTCGCGCCCGACGGCCTCGCGGCCGCGTCCGCAACCTCGGCCGGGCTGACGCCCTGGGTCCGGCAGGCGTCTGCCAGCTCGAACGCCAGCGCCACGTTGACCGCCTCGAAGGTGCTCTCGTACAGCCTGACCATCTCGGCGGTCTCCGGCGAGGAGACGCGCACCAGGTCCTGGCCCATGTTGCGCAGCAGCGCCGAGGCGTGCCTGAAGCACGTCTCGCTGACGGCGCCCACGATCAGCCGAGGCTGAGCCTGCCCGCCGTCGGCGCCGTCGGGCTCGACGTGCTCGGGGCAGAACGCCACGAAGACGTCCTCGCCCACGTGCAGCCCACGCTCTTGGAGCGGCTCGACAAGCAGCTTGCGCGTGCTGCCCACACAGCTGGTCGACGTCAGCACGAGCGTTTGGCCGGAGCGTGCATGGCGCACCACCGACGCGCACGAGCGCTTGAGCGCCTCGGGGTTGGGCCGTCGCTGGCGGTCCAATGTGGCAGGTACGCAGATCAGAACCATGTCGGCCGCGCTCGCCGCCTCGATGCTGTCGGTCAGCTCGAATGCCGCGTCGCGGCACTGCTCACGCAACTGCGAGCGCAGGTCCTCCGGCAGCGCCGCCCGTCCGCAGCGGATGTCCGCCAGCCCGCTCGGCGAGGTTTCGATCCCCACGATGCGTAGGCCCGCACGACGCAGCGCCATCGCGCTGCACAGGCCCGCGTGGCCGAGGCCCACGACCGCGACGAGCGCTTGAGCCTCGCCCGCCTCCTGGTCTGCGTGCGCGCCCCTGCGCACGGTCACGTCGGCCTGCTCGAGCGCTGTGGGCGCAAACGTCGCCACTGCGCCGTCGTCGTCGAGGGTGGGCATCTGCAGAAAGTCGACAGTCATGATGGTGGTCCCTTCTTCGTGCTGCGCACCGGCGGCCCCCGTGGTCGCCATCGCCAAGCAGTGTGCGCCTGCGCAAACGCCCTCGTGGAGATGTTGGACGCCTGACCGATGCATTGGCACCAGGCGCTCTACGCGCTGTCGTCTGGCACGGGCAGGGGCACTGCCCGAAAGGTGCCGGGGGCCGGTCCCGGCTGGGACTACGGACTAGCATTGCCTGCAATGTCCGAGCGCGATTACCTGAAAGCCATCCACGAGCACGTCGTTGTCTACGACGGCGGCATGGGCGCCACGCTGGAGCAGTTCGAGCTGACCAGCGAGGACTACGGCGGCCTGCAGGGCAAGTGTCACGAGGCGCTCGTGCTCAATCGCCCGGACGTGATCGAGGGCGTGCATGCTTCGATGCTCGACGCGGGCGCGGAAGTCGTCGAGACCGACACCTTCCAGGCCTCACGGATCAAGCTCGGCGAGTGGGGCCTGGCTGATTACACCGTCGAGATCAACACCAAGGCCGCCGAAATCGCGCGCAAGGCGGCGGGTGAGCACCGCTTCGTGGCCGGCTCGATCGGCCCGACCGGCTACCTGCCCGCCTCCGAGGATCCCTCGCTCGGGCAGATCCGCTTCGGCGAGCTGGTCGAGGTCTTCACCGAGCAGGCCGAGGGACTGATCGACGGCGGCGCCGACCTGTTGATCATCGAGACAGCGCAGGACATCCTGGAGGTCAAGGCCGCGGTGTTCGGCGCGCGCGCAGCGTTCAAGAGCAGCGGCCGTGAGCTGCCGATCCACACGTCCGTGTCGCTGCTGCCCAACGGCGGCAAGATGCTGCTCGGCACCGACATCTCAGCGGTGCTGACCACGCTGGAGGCGCTGAAGGTCGACGTGATCGGCCTGAACTGCTCGACCGGCCCGGAGGACATGCGCGACGCAATCCGCTTCCTCGGCGAATTCTGCCCCGTCCCGGTGGCGTGTATCCCCAATGCCGGGCTGCCGCTGCAGGGGCCCGACGGCGAGACGATCTTCCCCGAGAAGCCCGAGCCGTTGGCCGAGGCGCTGAAGGAGTTCGTGAAGCGCTACGGCGTCGGGATCGTCGGCGGCTGCTGCGGAACCACGCCCGAGCACATCCGCGCGATCGCCGAGCGCGTGGCGAAGCGGCCTGTCTCGCCACGTCCTGCACCGCGCGTGCCGCACCTCTCCTCGATGATCGCCGCGACGCCGCTGGCGCAGGAGCCCGCGCCGACGATGGTCGGAGAGCGCGTCAACTCGCAGGGCTCGCGCAAGGCCAAGGAACTGCTGCTGGCCGAGGACTACGACGGGTTGGTGCAGATCGCCGAGGACCAGGTGACCGGCGGCGCGCACGTGCTCGACCTGTGCGTGGCGCTGACCGAGCGCACCGACGAGGACGAACAGATGCGCCTGGTGGCCAAGAAGGTCTCGCTCACCCAGCCCGCGCCGATCCAGGTCGACTCGACAGAGCCAGAGGTGATCGAACGGGCCCTGGAGCAGATCCCCGGCCGCGCGATCGTCAACTCTGTGAACCTCGAGGCGGGACGAGCCAAGCTCGACCGCGTGGTCCCTGTGGCGCTCGCGCATGGCGCGGCGCTGATCGCGCTGACGATCGACGAGGTCGGCATGGCCAAGACCGCAGAGCGCAAGGTCGAGATCGCCAAGCGCATCCGCGACCTCTGCTGCGAGGAGCACGGCCTCGACCCCAAGCTGTTGATCTTCGACTGCCTCACGTTCACGCTCACCACCGGCGATGAGGAGTGGCGGCCGTCGGCCGTCGAGACGATCGCGGGGATCAAAGCGATCAAGGAGCAGATCCCCGATGTCAAGACCTCGCTGGGGGTTTCCAACGTGTCCTTCGGCGTCTCGCCGGGGGCGCGCGCGGTGCTCAACTCGGTGTTCCTGCATCACTGCGTACAGGCGGGCCTCGACCTGGCGATGGTCAATCCCAACCACATCACGCCCTACTCGGAGATCCCCGACGTCGAGCGCGAGCTGGCCGACGACCTCGTCTTCAACCGCCGCGAGGACGCGCTGGAGAAGTTCATCGAGCACTTCGAGTCCAAGGGCCCGGAGGACGAGGCGCAGGGAGCCGCCAACCCCACCGAGGGCATGGAGCCCGAGGAGGCGCTTCACTTCCACATCCTGCGCCGGCGCAGGGACGGGGTGGAGGACCAGATCGATCGCAGCGTGCAGAAGATCGGCGCGGTGCCCACGCTCAACGAGGTGCTGCTGCCCGCGATGAAAGAGGTCGGCGACAAGTTCGGCGCCGGCGAACTGATCCTTCCGTTCGTGCTGGCAGTCGGCCGAGGTGATGAAGCGCGCGGTCGCCCAGCTCGAGAAATACCTCGACAAGATCGAGGGCTACACGAAGGGCACCGTCGTGCTGGCGACGGTGTTCGGCGACGTGCACGACATCGGCAAGTCGCTCGTCAACACGATCCTCACGAACAATGGCTACACGGTCGTGGACCTCGGCAAGCAGGTGCCGATCCAGACGATTCTCGACGCCGCCCAGGAGCACGACGCGACCGCGATCGGGCTGTCCGCGCTGCTCGTCTCGACCTCCAAGCAGATGCCCGCCTGCATCCAGGAGCTTCACGCCAAGGGCCTGTCATACCCCGTGCTGATCGGCGGCGCGGCGATCAACCGTGCGTTCAGCTATCGCACGCTCTATCCCGGCGGGAAAGACTCAGACGTTGTCTACGAGCCCGGCGTCTTCTACTGCAAGGACGCCTTCGAGGGCCTGTC
Organism: uncultured Solirubrobacteraceae bacterium; assembly: GCA_963745375.1. Classification (GTDB taxonomy): domain Bacteria; phylum Actinomycetota; class Thermoleophilia; order Solirubrobacterales; family Solirubrobacteraceae; genus Palsa-744. The sequence continues at coordinate 829,573 of CAVUXA010000008.1, forward strand.
CGTAATGGACCAGCTGATCGACGCCGATGCGCGCGGCGCGCTCGTGCACAAGCTGCTCGCCGGGGCCACCGAGTTTCGCGCCAAGGGCGATGCGCCGGTCGAGGAGGTCAACCTCGCCGACGACTCCGTGCGCTCGCCCGCGCGCGCAGATGTTCCGATCCCGACGCCGCCGTTCTGGGGCGTGCGCGAGATCGACGTCAATCTCGACGAGGTCTATCAACACCTCGACACGCACGTGCTGTTCAAGCTGCACTGGGGCGGCAAGGGAGTCAAAGGCGAGGCGTGGCAGACGCTGCTGCGCGACGACTTCCGTCCGCGCCTGGAGCGGATGTGGCGCAAGCAGGACTATCTGCACCCGCGCGCGCTGCTCGGCTTTTTCCCGTGCTACTCGCTGGGCAACGACATCGTCGTGCTCGACCCCGAGGACCGCACGACCGAGCTCACGCGCTTCGTCTGCCCGCGCCAACCCAAGGGCGACCGCATCTGCCTGGCCGACTTCTTCAGGCCAGGAATCAAATCCCACCCACCCCGACCACCCGAGGAACTGGACGTGATCGCCGTGCAGGCCGTGACGGTCGGCAGCGAGGTGACCGAGCTGATGGCAAAGCTTGAGGCAGAAGGCGAGTTCGCCGAGCAGCTGTTCGTCCACGGCCTCGGCGTGCAGACCGCCGAGGGACTGGCCGAGTGGCTGCATTACGAGGCGCGGCGCATGCTCGACATCCCCGCCGCGCAGGGCCGCCGCTACTCGTGGGGCTACCCGGCCGTGCCCGAGCAGTCAGAGCACCTGAAGGTGGAGAAGCTGCTCGGCCTGGAGAGCATCGGCATGAAGATCACCGACGGCTACGCGCCCGAGCCGGAGCAGTCGACGCTCGCGCTCGTCGCCCACCACCCGCAGGCGATCTACTTCGGCACCCGCCAGGGGCGCCTACTGCCCGACGGCTCGCCCGACGACCTCATCCGCGGCTCCTACCGCGACCCCTCGCAGTTCGCTGAGATCGACGACGAGGATCCGCCGGACGGCGCGATCGAAGGCGAGGACGAGCCGGCGATGGCCGGCGAGAGCTCTTCCTAGCGGTCCGTGTGAAGTTTCTGCTGACTTGATTGCTTCGAGATGTCCGCCGGTGGTAATGTCCACGCCGGCCAGCCGACGCAGTGGTGAGTGCGGGGGCCCTCACCCCTTCGTCTGAACGGCCTCCAAGAGGTGTGTGCGATCAAGGAGGTTGGGGGGATGTCTTCGCAGGGGCGGGTGTGTGGGGATGGGCACGGGAGAAGGTCGCAAAGCAGCTTTCTGAAAGGCTCCGTGGGGGCGAAGATCAGCGGAGCCGCGGTGGCTGCCTTGCTGGCCTGCCTGACGATGGCGGCGGGCGCCTCGGCGCAGTCGGTCTGCAGCGACACCTGGGCCGGCCCCAGCGAAGGCAACTGGCAGACGGCCGCCGACTGGTCGACCGGCAACGTCCCCACATCCTCCGACGTGGCGTGCATCGAAGCGCCAGACAGGGTCATCGTCAGCGAAGGCGCCGCTCAGGCCGGCGTCGTCCAGGGCGAAGGCGCGCTCGCAGTGTCGGCAGGAACGCTCGAACTCACCAACGCGCTTGAAGCGTCGAGCATCGCCTCGCTGACGCTGGGCGGCGGCACCCTGACCATCGCGGGTGAATTGTCTGTGAGCTCTGTGTTGTCGGCTGGTGGTTCTGGTGTGACGTCGGTGAGCGGGTCGGGCAGGCTGGTGGTGGGGTCGGCCGCGCAGGCCACGATCACGGGCGGACGTTGCTATCGCCTGTTCCTCAATGGCGTGACGCTCGTCAACCAGGGCACCCTGACCTTCGGAGCGCCCAGCGGCGCCGAAGACGGCTCGATCTGGATGGAAAACGGCGCACAACTGCAGAACACGGGCACCTTCAACGACAACTCCACCGAACCCGGCGGCTGCGGATTCGGCCGCGTGCCCTCCATCAACAACAACGGCGGCACCACACCAACCATCACCAACACCGGCACCTTCCAATCCACCGACAGCCAAGAACCAATCACCATCAACGTCCCCTTCGACAACCAGGGCAACGCCACAGCACAGGTCGGCCGCCTGCAGCTTGGCGACGGTGGCACCAACACCACCGGAGCGACCTTCGCCGCGGCAACCGGCGCCACGCTGGAATTCACCGGCGGCTCCTTCGCGCTGACCGGCGCTAACTGGTCGGGGCCGGGAACGATCGGCGTCTCCGGCGCGACCGTCACCGCAGCCAGCCTGCAGGCCGCCACCGCGCACGTGAGCGTGAGCGGCGGCTCGCTGAGCATCCCCTCGGGATCAACCACCAGCGTCACCGCCCTGACCCTCACCGGCGGGACGCTCGACCTACCCGGCCAGCTCAACGTCAACAACATGCTCTCGGGCGCCGGCCGGACCGCGACGATCGAAGGGTCGGGCAAGCTGGTGGTCGGATCGGCCGCGCAGGGCACGATCACCGGCGAACGCTGCTACCGCCTGTTCCTCAACGGCATCACGCTCGTCAACCAGGGCACCCTGACCTTCGGAGCGCCCAGCGGCGCCGAAGACGGCTCGATCTGGATGGAAAACGGCGCACAACTGCAGAACACGGGCACCTTCAACGACAACTCCACCGAACCCGGCGGCTGCGGATTCGGCCGCGTGCCCTCCATCAACAACAACGGCGGCACCACACCAACCATCACCAACACCGGCACCTTCCAATCCACCGACAGCCAAGAACCAATCACCATCAACGTCCCCCTCACCAACCAGGGCAACATCAACGCACAGACCGGAACACTGCAACTCAACGACGGCGGCAGCGCCACCAGCACAGCGGACTTCTCAGCGGCAACAGGCGCCACACTCGCCTTCACCAGCGGCTCCTACACGCTCACCGGCGCCAACTGGACAGGAGCAGGAACGATCGCCGTCCAGGGCGCAAACGTGAGCGCAGCAGAAGTGCAGTCGACCAGCGCGGTCGTGAACGTGAGCGGCGGCTCGCTGAGCATCCCGGCCGGATCCACGAGCGCCATCAACAGCGGCTCGCTGGCGATCGGCGGCCAGTCGACCACGATCGAGGGCTCGGGCAGGCTGGTCGTGGGCCCCAGCGCCACGGGCACGATCAGCGCGAGCCGCTGCTCGCGCGCGTTCCTCAATGGCGTAACGCTGGTCAATCAGGGCACGATCACGAGCGGCACTCCCAGCGGCGCCGAAGACGGCTCGATCTGGATGGAAAACGGCGCACAACTGCAGAACACGGGCACCTTCAACGACAACTCCACCGAACCAGGCGGCTGCGGATTCGGCCGCGTGCCCTCCATCAACAACAACGGCGGCACCACACCAACCATCACCAACACCGGCACCTTCCAATCCACCGACAGCCAAGAACCAATCACCATCAACGTCCCCTTCGACAACCAGGGCAACCTCATCTCCCAGGCCGGAACGCTGCAGCTGAGCGGCGGCGGGACCAGCACGGGCAGCACCTTCACTGCGCCCTCGGGCACCACGTTGGAATTCGCCGGCGGCTCCTTCTCACTGACCGGCGACACGTGGTCGGGGGGCGGCACGATCGCCGTGTCGAACGCCAGCGTGGCCGCGACCAACCTGCAGGCGAGCACCACGCACGTGAGCGTCAGTCGCGGCTCGCTGAGCATCCCCGAAGGGTCCGCCAGCAGATTCACCGCCCTCGTCCTCACCGAAGCCAGCCTCGCGCTCGCGGGTGAATTGTCTGTGAGCTCTGTGTTGTCGGCTGGTGGTTCTGGTGTGACGTCGGTGAGCGGGTCGGGCAGGCTGGTGGTGGGGTCGGCCGCGCAGGCCACGATCACGGGCGGACGTTGCTATCGCCTGTTCCTCAATGGCGTGACGCTCGTCAACCAGGGCACCCTGACCTTCGGAGCGCCCAGCGGCGCCGAAGACGGCTCGATCTGGATGGAAAACGGCGCACAACTGCAGAACACGGGCACCTTCAACGACAACTCCACCGAACCCGGCGGCTGCGGATTCGGCCGCGTGCCCTCCATCAACAACAACGGCGGCACCACACCAACCATCACCAACACCGGCACCTTCCAATCCACCGACAGCCAAGAACCAATCACCATCAACGTCCCCTTCGACAACCAGGGCAACGCCACAGCACAGGTCGGCCGCCTGCAGCTTGGCGACGGTGGCACCAACACCACCGGAGCGACCTTCGCCGCGGCAACCGGCGCCACGCTGGAATTCACCGGCGGCTCCTTCGCGCTGACCGGCGCTAACTGGTCGGGGCCGGGAACGATCGGCGTCTCCGGCGCGACCGTCACCGCAGCCAGCCTGCAGGCCGCCACCGCGCACGTGAGCGTGAGCGGCGGCTCGCTGAGCATCCCCTCGGGATCAACCACCAGCGTCACCGCCCTGACCCTCACCGGCGGGACGCTCGACCTACCCGGCCAGCTCAACGTCAACAACATGCTCTCGGGCGCCGGCCGGACCGCGACGATCGAAGGGTCGGGCAAGCTGGTGGTCGGATCGGCCGCGCAGGGCACGATCACCGGCGAACGCTGCTACCGCCTGTTCCTCAACGGCATCACGCTCGTCAACCAGGGCACCCTGACCTTCGGAGCGCCCAGCGGCGCCGAAGACGGCTCGATCTGGATGGAAAACGGCGCACAACTGCAGAACACGGGCACCTTCAACGACAACTCCACCGAACCCGGCGGCTGCGGATTCGGCCGCGTGCCCTCCATCAACAACAACGGCGGCACCACACCAACCATCACCAACACCGGCACCTTCCAATCCACCGACAGCCAAGAACCAATCACCATCAACGTCCCCCTCACCAACCAGGGCAACATCAACGCACAGACCGGAACACTGCAACTCAACGACGGCGGCAGCGCCACCAGCACAGCGGACTTCTCAGCGGCAACAGGCGCCACACTCGCCTTCACCAGCGGCTCCTACACGCTCACCGGCGCCAACTGGACAGGAGCAGGAACGATCGCCGTCCAGGGCGCAAACGTGAGCGCGTCCGGTCTGCACGCCAGCGGAAACACCGGCCTGAACAGCGGCGTCCTGACGATCCCGCAGGGCGCGGAACTCCAGATGTCGGGCGCGCTCGCCGTCGGCGGGAACTTCACGATCGTGGGACCGGGGACCCTCGCAGCCGAGCCGGGCTCGACCGCGACCACCGCTGGCGGCTGCGCTCGCCTGCTGCTCGAAAACGTGACCTACCTCAACAAGGGAACCTTCACGCTCGCGCGTGACAGCGCCGCCCTGTGGATGCAGAACGGCGCGCAGCTGGACAACGACGGCGCACTCATTGACCAGTCCGTGGATCCCAGCTGCGGCTTCGGATCAGGCGGCGACTCGATCTACAACGGCGGCGGCAGCGAATCCACGATTCTCGACGCCGGAACGTTCAGGGCTGAAGACGCCGGCAACACGCTCGTCGTCGCGGTGCCGTTCAACGACCAGGGCACCATCGAAGCCAAGAGCGGCACGCTCCAGCTCGACGGCAACATCACCAACAGCAAGCTCGTCTCGATCGACGCCGGCGCAAGGCTGAACGTCACAGGCGACTACGTCCAGGGCGAAAACGGCACGCTCAAGATCGGCGTCACAAGCCCGTCGAGCTTCGGCTCGCTGTCTGTGAACGGTACGAGCGGACTGGACGGACTGCTCAAGGTCGCCGCCGCGGGCGGCTACACCAGCGAACTCGGCCAGACCTTCGCAGTCCTGGCGACCGCCGCGGAGTCGGGCGCCTTCTCCTTCGTGGGCGGCAGCGGGCTCCCCTCCGGCGCCTCCTACCAGCCTGACTACTCCAACACCGGTGTGACGCTCCTGGTGGCAAACGCCGAAGGTCAGGTGCCTGTGCCGGTGCTCACCACGCCGCCCCACATCTCCGCGGGCTCGCCCCAGCAGGGCCAGACGCTCGTGCTCACCCACGGGGCCTGGGAACACGTGCCCAGCGAATACGTCGACCAGTGGCTGCGCTGCAGCGAATCCGGTGGAGAATGCCTGCCGATCCCGGGCGCGGGCGGGCAGGAGTACGTGACGACCAGAAGCGACGTGGGACACACGATCGTCGTGCAGGAGATCGCCCGCAACGCCGGCGGCGAGAGCAAACCCGCCGACTCCACTGCCACCGCACTGGTCAGCGCGCTGCCGCTGCATGCCGCGGCCGGCGAGAACGTGAGCACCTTCACCGACGCCAAAGTCGCGCTCGACGGCAGCGCCAGCACGCCGGCCTCTGAAATCACCAGCTACCGCTGGGAATTCGGTGACGGTGAAAGCGCCGAAGGGGCAGACGTGCGCCACGTCTACAAATCCCCCGGCACCTACACGGCGACGCTCACGGTCAACCGCGGGGGCGAACACGACAGTCAGTCGCTGACGGTGACCGTCGTCACGCCGCCGGGCGCGGAACACGCGGCCGCGATAGCGCTGACCGATTCGGGCGAACACCCGATCAGCGAAGCGGACGTCCTGTACGTCGCCGCCAATGGCACGCGCACCGAAGAAACCACCAACTCACGCGGGGAAGCTGACCTCGCCGGCCTGCCCGAAGGCGAAGACACCGTCTACGTCTACAAGAGCGGCTTCCGTCCCGCCACCGGCACGGTCGACGTCAACTCAGAACACCAGGGATTCGCCAGCATCACGCTCGAACCGGGCGAAGTCGCCAGCACGGGGCTCAGCTCACACGAACTCACGTTCAGCGAAATCGTCGAAGCCGGCATCGACCCCAGCGAACCCGCCAACCAGACGGTCGACAGCTTCGAAGCCACACTGGAATTCGCCGGCTCGATCACCGTCGAACTGCAGGGCCACATCAACTCGGAAGGCGAGTTCGCCGGCAACGCTCCGACGGGTAACGTCACGCCGCCCGAAGGCGGCTCGCCCAGCCCGCTCAAATGCGAACAGCAGGGCGCCAACCCCGAACACACCGGCTGTGAAACGACCGTGGAAAACTCGAGCGGCGAAACCACCCGCATCATCGCCAAACCGACCACGATCGAAACGCACCCGGTCATCCAGTGGCTGATCCTGCGCGGCAGCGCGGTGACAGTTAAGCAGTTCTTCGAAATGAGCATGGTCGTGCAGAACCTCTCCCCCGAAGAGCCCTTCGGCCTGACCGCCGGTACGGCCACGCTGAACCTGCCGAGCGGAATGAGCCTCGCCCCCACCGCAGAACCCCAGTCGCTGTCCCAGTCGGTCGCGGCGATCCCGCCGCTGGGAGGCGCAACCACCACCTGGATCATCCGCGGCGACGCGCCGGGAGAGTACACGCCGTCGGTCGACTACGAAGCCGAGCTGGAACCCTTTGGGACGGCCGTGAGCACGCAGGCCGCGCTGGCCCAGCCACTCGAGGTGTGGGGCGCGAACGCCCTCGGCACCGTCTTGAAGGTCGACAGCGGGCTTGCCGAACCGGGAATCCCTTACCACGTGGCGCTCGGGGTCAAGAACGTCAGCAACATCCCGCTGTACAACGTGGCGGTCAACACCAGCGCTCCGGTGCACAACCACTTCATCCTGCAGCCCGACCAGCAGTTCTCAGTGACCGTCGGCGAACTGCGACCCGGACAGACCGTCTTCGCCCCACAGTACATACTCGTCACTCAGTCGCCACACGAAATCTACGGGGAAATCAAAGAAGGCAAGCTGATCGGCGAATCGGACGCGGAACTGAAGAGCGTCACGCTGGCGGGCGAAACGAGCAACGCAACCCCAACGATCGAACAGGTCTCGCCTCCGCCGCTGTATGAAACCAGGCCCAGTGCGGCCGGCGGCGAGATCCACCTGCAATGGCAGCAGGTCCCCGGCGCCGAAGGCTACGAGGTGTTCTCGACGGCCTCGCTCGGCACGCCGTTCGGGGCGAGCCCCCTCGCCGTGCTGCCGGCCACCGCCAGCAGCGCCAACGTATCGGGCTCGAGCTCGGAATTCTTCGCGGTCAGCACCCTCATCGGCGGGCATCCGATACTCGACCACCCGCTGGTCGACGCCTCACGCGCCGGCCAGGAAGAAGAAGAAAAAGAACGGGAAAAACAGGAAGAAGAAGAACTCGAAAGAGAACGGCACAAACGAGAAGAAGAAGCCAAGAAGGAAAAGCACGAAGGCGAAGAAAACGAAAGCGAACCGAACCACCGGCACTGCAAGTCGGGCGATGCGGTCAACTGCGCGACCGGCAATCACACCGAGACGCAGACCGACCTCGAAGTCGGTGGGCGCGGGCCGGCTCTCAGCCTGACGCGCACCTACAACTCCCAGCAGGCCGCACGCCAATCCACACCAGGCACGTTCGGCTACGGCTGGACCGGCCCGCGAAGCGCCTACGCGACGGTCTCGCGTTGGTGCAGCGTCAAACGCACGTGCGGCAGCCGTTTCAGCGGGTCGGTGGTCGTCCATCAAGCCAACGGCGCCACCGTGTACTTCTCAAAACCCGAAGAAGGCGGCCCCGGCAAAGAAGGCTGGAGCGCCGGACCGCTGGTGCAGTCCAGCCTGACCGAAGCCGGCAACCAGCTGATCATGCGCCTGCCAGACGGGCACACGCTCACGTTCAACACGAGCGGGCACCTGTCGACGCACCTGGGCCCGGCGAAATTCTTCTCGATAACCGAAGGCCGTGTTCCGATCTCAAGCGAAGCCGACCGCAACGGCAACGCCCTGTCGTTCTCCTACAACGAAGCCGGGCAGCTGACCGCCATCGCCGATGCGTCCGGACGCCGTATCTCGTTCTCCTACAACTCGGAAGGCCTCGTCACGAGCGCCACCGACCCGATGGCCCACACCGTCAAATACGGCTATGAACACGGCAACCTGATCAGCGAGACAGAACCCGGCGAAACGACCCCGCGCTGGAAATACGCCTACGACTCGGCCCACCAGATGACATCCGAGACCGAAGGCGCAAACCACACCGAAACAACCGAATACGATGCCGAGCACAGGGTGATCGCCCAGACTGACGCGGCCGGGCGCAAACGCGCCTGGAAATACACCACCACGAGCTCCGGCCCACAGACGACGATCACCGAACCAAACGGCTCGACCACCATCGAGCAATTCAACAGCGATGACTCGCCCACGAGCATCACGCGCGCGGCCGGCACTCCGCTGGCGGTGACGACCTTCTCCGAATACAACGGGGAAGGAGAGCTCGTCGCCACGACCAACGGCGCCGGCGGAGAAACCACCTACACCTACGACGCCGAAGGCAACCGCACCAGCGAAAGGGACCCGCTGGGCAACACGACCAAATGGACCTACAACGCCGCGCACGAAATCACAAGTGAAACTAAGCCCAATGGCGAGACGACGACGATCACGCGCGACGAACACGGAAACGAGACCGAAGTGTCGCGCCCGGCGCCCGGCGGCCAGACGCAGACGACCAAACACACCTACAACTCGGCCGGCCAGGAGACCTCGACGACGGATCCACTCGGGCGCAAATGGACCTATGCCTATGACGCCAACGGCGACCGCGAAAGCGAAACCGATCCGGAAGGCAACAAGCGTACCTTCTCCTACGACGAAGACTCCAACGAGATCTCCTCCGTCAGCCCGCTCGGCAATGTAGCCGGAGCGGAAGCGGCCAAATTCAAGGCAACCATCGGCCGCGACGCCCGCGAGCGGATGATCGAGACGATCGACCCGCTCGGCCACACCACGAAAACGACCTACAACTCAAACGGCCAGCTCGCAACGTTCACCGATGCCAACGGCAAGGCGACGACCTACGCCTATGACGCCGACAACGAGCCGACCAAGGTCACCGAAGCCGACGGTGCGGTCAAGGAAACCGAATACGATGCCGCGGGGCAGGTGATCGCGCACATCGACGGCGACCACCACAAGACGACCTATGTGCGCAACGCGCTCGAGCAGGTGACCGAAGTGATCGACCCGCTCGGCCATCGCACCACCAAGTCCTACGATGCCAACGGGAATCTCACGCACGAAACGAACCCGGAAGGCAAGACCACGACCTACACCTATGACGCCGACAACCGTCAGAGGAAGGTCGCCTACTCGGACGGCAAAACAGCGTCCGTCGAATACGAATACAACGCCGACGGCAACCGCACCAAGATGGTCGACGCCAGCGGCACCACGACCTATGCCTATGACGCGCTCGACCGCCTGACAGAAAGCGTCGACGGCCACGGCGACCGGACGGCCCACGAATACGATCTCGCCAGCGAGCCGCTAAAGGTCACCTACCCCAACGGCAAAGTGGTCACGCACACGTTCGACTCGGATGGGCGCCTGAAGACGACAACGGACTGGTTGGGCAACACCACGACGTTCTCCTACAACGCCGACTCCGACCAGACCGCCACGACCTTCCCGCACGCCAGCGAAAACGTCGACGAATACGTCTACAACGACGCCGACGAATTGACCAAAACGGTGATGAAGAAGGGCAAAAAAACTCTCGCGTCGCTGGCGTACACACGCGCCAAGAACGGCCAGGTCACAAAAACGACCAGCAAAGAACTGCCTGGCGAAGCGAAAACCTCACTCACCTACGACGCTGCCGATCGCCTGACCAAAGATGGCACCGTCGCCTATGAATACGACGCCGCCGGCAATCCGACCAAGATCGGCACGACGACCGACACGTTCAACGCCGGCGATGAGCTGACGTCGACCTCAGCGGGGGCGACCTACTCATACAACGAAGACAGCCAGCGCATCAAAGCAACCCCCGCGTCCGGACCGGCCACCGCCTATGCATATGACCAGGCGGGCAACCTGATCGCCGTCAACCGGCCCGGCGAAGGAGCGACACAGCCGATCGAAGACACCTATACCTACAACGGCGACGGCCTGCGTGTCTCCCAGAGCGTCTCAGGCCACACCAGCTACCTGAGCTGGGAAGCCGCCGAACTGCCGTTGCTGCTGTCTGACGGCTCCAACTCCTACATCTACGGCCCCGGCGGCCGGCCGACCGAGCAGATCTCCAATGAAGGCAAGATCCTCTACCTGCACCACGACCAGCAGGGCTCGACCAGGCTGCTGACAGGGTCCACGGGAGCGGTCGAAGGGACGTTCACCTACGGCGGCTACGGCAACCTAACCGGCTCGACCGGCACCGCCACCACGCCGCTCGGCTACGCCGGGCAGTACACCGAAGCGAACACCGGACTAATCTACCTGCGGGCGCGATCGTATGAACCCGCGACGGCGCAGTTCACCAGCGTCGATCCGGACGTCGCGTCGACCGGGTCGCCGTATGGCTACGCCAAGGGCGACCCCATTGACGGCGGCGACCCGTCAGGCCTCGCGTCGGCAGCCGAAATCAGAGCCGAAACCGTGCAGGAAGCGCTGGGGCAATCGGCTGAGGCCGAGCGCCAGCTCTACGCGGAACGCCTGGAAGCGGAAAAGGCGTGCGATCAGGAACTTGCGGCGCAGAAGGCCCGGGAAATACAGCAGGTCAAGGAACTGCGCTACCGCCAGGTTCAGCTGCTCAAAACGCTGGACCACATGATCGACGCCGAAGAACGCAGGCGGCTGATCATCGAATGGTACAAGGACATCACGGAATACTTCGCAAAGACCTACGCGTGCGAACTGCCCCTGTCTTTGGTCGGCGGACCCGAGAGTAAATTCTGGAAACTCGTCACCGGCACGGCCGCGGGCGTGGCCGGGAACGTATGTTCCCAATGGGCGTCCCCTGACGAAACAGACGGCTGAGCCGCGCCTGCGGCTCGTCGGCGATCGGATGGAACGCAGTAGGCCGCAGCAGCCGGGCGCGGGTCACACCCGCGCCCACTCCACCGGCCACTTGACCAGCTCGGGCTGGGAGCTGACCATCGCGAGCACCTCGTCGGCTGACAGCGGCTTGGCGAAGTAAAAGCCCTGGGCGAAGTCACAGCGCATGGCTTGTACGCGCTGCAACTGAGCAGAGTCCTCGATGCCCTCGGCGACCGCCTTGAGCTTGAAGATGCGCGCCAGCTGCGCGATCGCGGCGGTCAGCTCGGCGACCTCGGGGTTGGGGTCGGCCAGGAAGGAGCGGTCGATCTTGAGGATGTCCACGGGCAGCCGCCGAACGTAGTTCAGCGAGGAGTAGCCGGTGCCGAAGTCGTCGATGGCGAGCTTCACGCCGAGCGCGCGGAGCGCCTTCAGGCGCATCAGGCTGAGCTCCATGTCGCGCATCATCACGCTCTCGGTCAGCTCCAGCGTGAGGCTCGACGGCGGGATCTCGCTCTCGGCCAGGGCGTTGCGCACCTCGGCGATGAACTCGGGGCGCTGCAGCTGGAAGGCGGACACGTTGACGGCCATCGACAGGGGCGGATTGCGCGGGCATTCGCGCTGCATGTGGGCTGCCCAGCGGCAGGCCTCCATGAGGATGTGACAGCCGACGGGCACGATCAGGCCGGTGTCCTCCAGCAGCGGCACGAAGTCGGCCGGCGAGACGATCCCGCGCACGGGATGCTCCCAGCGAATCAGCGCCTCCATACCGCCGATGTCGCCCTTGAGCAGATCCATGATCGGCTGGTAGCGCAGCGTGAACTCGCCGGCGTCGAGCGCTCGTTGCAGGTCGGTCTTCAGCTCCAGCCGGGCCAGCGCCTTGGCGTGCATCTCAGGCTGGAAGACCCGGTAGTCGCCCTTGCCGCTCTCCTTGGCTATGTACATGGCGGCGTCTGCGTTGCGCAGCAGCTCCTCGGCATCCTGGGCGGAGACCATGCCCTGGTCGCTGAAGGCGATGCCGATGCTGGCCACGATCGTGATCTCGCGGCCCTCCAGCGCGATCGGGACCTCCAGCGCGCTGCGAGCCCGCTGGGCGATCTCGATCGAGTGCAGCTCGCTTTCGGCGTCGTGCACGAGGATCGCGAACTCGTCGCCGCCCAGGCGGGCGATCGTGTCGACCGGGCGCATGCAGTCCTGCAGGCGCCGAGCAACCTCTTCGAGCACCTCATCGCCGGCGGCGTGTCCGAGGCTGTCGTTGACGTTCTTGAAGTCGTCGACGTCGAGGAATAGAACGGCCACGGGCAGACGCTCACGGCGGCGCCCGGCCAGGGCGTGCTCTACGCGGTTGCGAAACAGCGCGCGGTTGGGCAGCCCGGTGAGCTCGTCGTGGAAGGCACGGTGCTCGAGCTCGGCCTGGAAGAGCTCGGCGCGCAGCGCGGCCTCGCGGCTGGTGACCTCTTCGTTTCGCCGCACGATGCCGGCCATCCGCGCGATGACCAGCGCGAACATGATCCCCGAGGCGGCGATCAGCACGTCGATGTCGAGCGAGTCGCCGGCAGCCTCGCGCACGACGATGATCAGCAGCGCGGTAAGGCTCGCGCACGTGAGCAGCGCCAGGCGCGAGCGCGTAAGGCGTCCGTCGGGCTCGGGGGCATCCTCGGGCTCCAGGCGCACCGACGGGTGCAGGGCGGCGGCGCCGAGCAGCGCGTAGAAGGCGGCCCAGCCGCCGTCCAACAGACCGCCCGTGTGATAGCCGCCGTGCAGCAGCTGCCAGCCGTGCAGCGCGTCGGTGAGCAGCAGGGCGACGGTGCCGAAGAACAGCAATGTCAGTGCGGGCTCGCGGCGGTGACTGGAGGCGGCCGCACGCGCGACGACGGCCAGGATCAGAATGTCCATGGTCGGGTAGGCGATCGACACGAGCTTGGTTGGCAGCGACAGCGTGGGATTGTCTGCGTAGGGCGCCATCAGATAGACCCATGCCAGGCTGGCAAGCGCGACGGTGGTGATCAGCGCGTCGATCAGCCCGGCCCGGTCGCGGGCGTAGTTGCGCTCGCCCAGCAGCAGCAGCAGGCTGACGACCAGCAGCGGATAGAAAGCCAGGTGGAAGGGGTCGGCGATCGAGGGCGAAGGCAACGAGCCTCCGAACAGGCGCCCGTAGTTGTAGGCGAGGATGTCGCCCACCACGAACAGCCCCTGGCCAAGCGCGAACAGCTGCCAGGGCAGCCGCCGCTGCGGCTCACAGCGCCTGGCGCCGAACAGCAGCACGGCCACTGTGCTGGCGCCGATGAGGTTGTAGACGGGCCCGCTGTTGAGCCAGCTCGGCCCGAGATAGTGGGCGAGCAGGTAGGCGCCCGTGAGCAGCACGACGGCCAGGACATACAGCCACCAGGCGGTGCGGGCGAGCAGGCCGATCTCATCGCCGGCGCCGGCGGCGACGGGGGAGGCGTCCTGGAGTGTGGCGGTGCTTGCGGTCATCGATGGCTGCGGCGATCGGTAGGTGTCACGGGCTGCCTGCGGCGGGCGGCGGCGAGCCGAGCTGGAAGCGCTCGGCGACCTCTTCGAGCAGCAGCTCTGAGACCTTCTCGAGCACCCGGTTGGGGCGCTGGCGCGACAGCTCTGTCGCGGAGCCGGCGCGGGCGTGTGCGGCGGTGACCGAGCGGCCGGCGCGACGAGGGGGATGCGGGGGACGGCGCCGAGCGGCGATCTGCTCGCCGGCCATCAGCGCTCACCGGAGACGGTCGAGCCTTTGGCGCGCACCCTGTGCAGCTCGGTGGCCGGATGCGGACCGCGCAGCCTGGCGAGCTCCGCGCGGACGATACTCACGTCGAGCAGGCCGGGCAGCGTTGCGAGCGCCTGCCAGCCGATGCGCTCGGGCGATTGCATGCGCTTGACTTCCCTGGTGCCAGCCGTCGGATTCCCCACGCCCTGTGTATCGACCGACTGGACAAAAACTCTAAATATGCAATTGCTTGCTCAACCGGAGGTTGGCGCCTGAGCGGGCTCGCTGTGAGGACTTTCGGCGATCAACGCGAGCTTGGCCGCGCGGTCGAGCGCCTTGATGCGAGCCTCCTCGCGCCTGGCTTGACTGCGGTCGCGCATGGGCAGCGCGAGCGCGAGCTCCACGGGCAGGCGCGAGGCGGTATAGCGGCTTGCGGTACCCGCGCGGTGGCGGCTCAGGCGCCGCTGCACGTCGGTGGTCCAGCCGGTGTACAGCGTGCCGTCGGCGCAGCGCAGCATGTAGACCCAGGCGTCTGTCATCGCCTCTTGATACCCCGCATTCCGGCGGATTCCTTGGGGCGCGGCGATGCACCCGGACGAGGCGCTCGCTCGCCCGGGTGCATGCGGCTGCGCGTGAGCGGCCGCCCCCAGATCGGATGGTCCCGGGCCCATCTCGGGCCGCTCTCCCCAACGATGCTCCGCGCCCCTCTCACGCGGTAGGCGTGGAGTGTATACGCCCTATGTCGCCAATGTCAAGGGTTTCCCCCTATACAACGGCGCCCCTACCCCCACTACCCTGCCCCGCCGCCGCTGTGCGAGCAAGGCCACCGGCGGCTGCCGGCAGCGGACCAAGTCGCACAGGCGCTGCGTGCATGGTGCGCAGGCGCACATCGCGCCAGGACAGCCCCTCGTTGAGCAGCGCGGGCAGGCCCATGATCAGCGCGGTGGCCACCTCGACGGCCTGCAGGACGATGCCGTAGGCGATCGCATCAGGGGTGGACACGTGGTAGGCGCCGGCGAGAACGGCAACGCAGGCGGCCTGGAAGACGCCGACGTTGGCGGGCGTAGCGGGGATGACGGCGGTGACGTTGACCGCGAACAGGACTCCGGCGGCCGCGCCAACGCCGGCGTGGGAGTCCAAGCCGAGGGCCATCAGCAACAGCCAGCAGGACAGCCACTGAAGCGCCCAGGCGCCCAGCTGGGCGGCGCTGGCCAGCGCCGCGGCGCGCGGCTGGGCAAACACCCGCAGGCCGTCGCGCAGGCGCAGCAGCGAGCGGCGCAGGCCGGCGAGCAGCGCCTGCAGGCGACGCGAGCGTGAGACGGCAGCGGGCGGCATCAGGATGGGCGCGAGCGCGAGCGCGAGCAGCGCGGCCAGCGGGGCGAGCGCGACGAGCAGCAGCGCGCGGTCGTGGCCGTCCAGCACGCTCACGCTGGACAGCGTGACGCCGCCGAGGATGACCAGAGCGAGCAGGTTGAGCAGCGTCTGGGAGACGATCGTGCCGAGCACCACCGGCAGGGTCTCGCGCGCACGGCCGAGGCGTCGCGCGACGATCAGCGCACGCGAGGGCTCGCCCAAGCGCGCGGGCAGCGTGGCGGACATGAGCACGCCGATGAAGGTGCCCTGCATGGCGTCGCGGCGTTTGGCGCGACGCCATGTGGGCGCGGCAGCGAGAATGGCATGCCAGGAGATCGCACGGGCGAACATGGCGGCGCACATCAGCGCCAGCCCGGCGGCCAGCAGGCCGGGCTTGGAGGCGAGCAGCGAGGCGGCCACGCGCGCGACGCCGACGCGCTGCAGAGCCAGCGCGCCGAGGCCCGCGCCCGCCAGCGAGCTGGCGAGCAGGCCCGCGCGACGCAAGGCGCGCACGCGCCGGGGTCGCCCTCGCAGCGGCGGCGCAGGCGGCATCAGCGAGGGCAGCCGCTGGGGCGGCACGCGGGGCAGCAGGTCGGCGGGCGCGAAGCCGTGGCGCAGCGCCGTGCGCTCGAGGCGACCGCGCGTCGGCTGGGCGCAACGGGCGGCAAGCGCGACAGCCTGCTCGTAGCAGTCGAGCACTTCGGCGGCGACGTGCGGCCAGGCAAAACGCTGGGCGCGCTCGCGCGCAGCGGCCGCCATCTGCCGGCGCAGGTGCTCGTCGAGCGCGAGCTGGCGCAGAGCCTCGGCGAGCGCGAGCGCGTCGCCGGCAGGCAGCAGCTGCCCGTCGATGCCGTCGCGCACCACGTCGCGGTAGCCAGGAATGTCGGACGCGAGCACGGGCGTGGCGGCGGCGAACGCCTCGGTGAGGACCATGCCAAAGCTCTCGCCGTGCAGCGAGGGCGCACACAGCACATCCGCGCGGGCTAGCTCTGCGCGCTTGCGCTCCTCTGAAACCTTGCCGAGCGCGCGCACGTGGCGGTCGTCGAGCATCATGTGGGCGACCTCGTCGCTTCCCGCGCCGACGAGCGTGAGCGAGGCGGGCACGTGCTCGCGCAGCGCCTCGAAGGCGCGCAGCAGGACCGGCAACCCCTTGCGCTGCACCGCCTGTCCGATGAAGAGGATGCGCAGCTCGCGCGCGTCGTCCCGTTGGTCGGGCGCGCTGGGCTCGCGTGCCTCTCCCCGCTCGTCGGACGCGCTGAGCTCGTCGGCGTCCGGGACGTGGACGCCGTTGGGGATGATGCGATAGCGCCCGCCGTAGAAGCGCCGGGCGGTCCACGCGGCGGCCTCGGAAACGGCGATGCGCACGTGCAGTCGGTTCATCCGCCGGCGCCCGCCGAGCGCGACTGCGGCGATGCCGTTGGTTAGGCGGTTCTCGGAGTAGGTGTGGAAGGTGCCCACGAGCGGCAGGTCGCCAGCCGAGCACAGCGCATCCCAGCCGAGCAGCGGCACGACGGGCTCGTGGATGTGCACCACGTCATAGCGACCGCCGCGCAGCTCTTCGCGCAGCGCCCACACGGAGCTGGGCATGTGCGCGACGTTGGACACCGCGCCGTTGGCCGGAAAGCCGGCAGTGCGCCCCAGCGAGACGAGATGATCGGGTGCCCGTCCGCCCGCTGCCAGCGCCTGCGGCTGCGCCCCCTTGTGCAGCCGGCGCGACAGGGCGTCGTCGGGATCGTACGGGGCAAGGATGCGCGCCTCGTGGCCGGCGGCGACGAGCTCGCCGGCGAGCGCGTCGATGTGACGGGTGACTCCGCCGGGATATGTCCACGAGTACGGGGACAGCAGCGCGATGCGCACGGCCCAACTCTATCCGCCGGGCAGGTCGCAGGCGGCGCCGCGGCTGCGATAATCGCGTCGTGAGCGCGCGCCACTTCGTCAAGTACACGTTCCTGCAGCTCGACCCACAGTGGCGGCGGCGCGACGACGCGACCCGCGAGCAGGACAAGCGCGAGTTCCTGGCCGCGTGCGAGGACTTCGCAGACGGGCATCTGCTGCAATCCTTCTCGCTGGTGGGCACGCGCGGCGATGCCGAGCTGCTGCTGGTGGCCGAGGCGGAGAACCTGGAGCGCATCCATGAGTTTCACGTGGTGCTGGCGCAGAGCGGGCTGATGAAGTGGTCGCACACGCCGTACTCGTTCTTGGGGATGCGCAAGAGCTCGGAGTACTCCGAAGACGAGCGCACGATCCCGCGAGCGTTCAGGGGCAAGTACGTGTTCGTGTACCCGTTTGTGAAGTCGCGCGAGTGGTATGCGCTGCCGGCGGATGAGCGCTGGCGGATCATGCAGGGCCACATCCAGGTCGGACGCGAATACCCGGGGGTGGACAACCACACGACCTACTCGTTCGGCCTGGACAACCAGGAGTTCGTGGTGGCCTTCGACACCGATGACGTGGGCACGTTCCTGGATCTTGTGCAGCGTCTGCGCACGACCGAGGCGTCGCGCTACACGGTGCGCGACACGCCGAGCTTCACCTGCATCCGGATGTCGCTGGAGCGCGCGCTGAACGCGCTGGATGGCGAGCCAGTGGCGTTCGAGGCGCTCCCAGCTGCCTAGATCACCCAGACGCGCGATCGCGTACCTGCGGGCGGCCGATCCGGTCCTCGCAGGGTTGATTGACGCGGTCGGCGCCCTGCCCGATCCACGCGCCGGTCGCCCAGACCTCGACGACCACTACGGAGCGCTCGTGCGGGCGATCACCGGCCAGCAGCTGTCGGTGCGCGCAGCGGCGGCGATCTACGGGCGCCTGATCGACCGCTTCGGCGGACGGCCGCCCACGCCGGCACAGATCCTGGCCGACGATCCCGAACAGCTGCGCGCAGCAGCGGGGCTGTCGCGCGCGAAGGTGAGCTTCCTGCGCTCGCTGGCCGAGCACGTAGTCTCGGGCGAGCTCGAGCTCGAAGCGCTTGGACGAGCTCGATGACGAGGCAGTGATCGCGGAGCTGACGGCGGTCAAGGGCCTGGGCGCTTGGAGCGCACACATGTTCTTGATGTTCCACCTGCAGCGTCCTGACGTGCTGCCGGTGGGCGACCTGGGCGTCCGCCGGGCGATTGAGCGGGCGTACGCGCTGGAGGCCCTTCCGTCGGCGGCGGAAATGGAGAGCATCGCGCAGCCGTGGCGCCCCCAGCGCACGCTGGCCTGCCGCTATCTGTGGCGCTCGCTGCAGAACGAGCCGGGATAGGGCCCGCACCCACGCTCGATCAGCGGCGGGCGCTTCAGCGGGCCAGCTTACTTCTTCTTGCTCGACTTCTTGGCCTTCTTAGCGGGCTTCTTCTTGGTCTTGCTGCCCTTGACCGCGCCACAGCCGCTGACCGCGATCTTCGTCCTCTGTTCGAGCACACGACCGTTCTGGGCGACGAGTTTCGTGGGGATCACGAGTTCTTCGGCGACCATCTTGTGAACCTTCTTGGTCACGTGGATGGTGCGTCCCTTGACGTGCTTGGTGACCTTCTCGGTGACGGTTCCCGGTTTTTCGGGTTTGCACAGGTTGTCGTTGGCGGCCAGCGCCGAGTGCGGCCCTTCGGGCAGGATCAGTTCGAAGACTTCGACCGGGGCGTCGGGCACCGATTCGAAGCTCGTCTTGGTGATGCTGTTTTTGATGTCGGTGTGCCCATCGAGCACCAGCGTGATGCCTTCGCCCTGGAGCACGATCTCGATGTCGGGGAACGCACGGTTGCCGTGCGAGACCAGGTAGGCGGGGCCGACGAGCGGGTTCTTGAAGACGGGGGTGTGCACGATCGCGTGGCCGATGTTCGACCCTTCGTCGCAGGCCGCGGGGTTGGCTTCGAAGACGGTGTCGGGGCAGGCTTTCTGGATCGTCGTCAAACGTGAGGGCAGCGCGTAGGGAAGTTCGGTGATCGATTTGGCGACGTTGGCGTAGGCGCCGTTCGGGTAGGTGATCTTGACGAACAGGTTCGCTCCGTCGGCTTTGGAGGTGTGCGACGTCGTCGAAGCGGTGAAGACCGGCGCGAAGGGCAACGACGCGCAGTTGGCCACCTGGAAGGGGGAGGAGACTTCCTCGCTGCCGCCTTCATAGCCCGTCAGCTTGCCGGTGACCTTCATCGGTTCGCAGTTGGTCGGGTTGAACTCGAACTTTTCGCGATTGATGACCACGTTGAGCTCTTTGAGCTGCGAGGGAACGCCTTTCACGAACTTCGGCAGGGGGTCGCTGGTGATCGTGGCGGCGGCCGTGTTGGGATCTACGGTGATCGTCGAGCGCACCACCACATTGCCGAGGTGGAACGGACCGGCATTCGCCGGCGTGATGTCCACTACGCTGAACGGCGCGCCCTTGTAGGGACCGGCGAAGTAGACGGTGCCACCGAGCGTGACGGGGTCGCCGCCCAAGCCCGAGACAGCGGTCGAGTGACCGATTTCGCTTTCCGGCCCGCACGACCATTCCTGTCCCGCGGCCGGTTCCGGGCACTCCTTGACGGAGGAGATCAGCGCGGCCTGCCCGGGTGGCAGGTGCATGGTGATCGATTCCAGCCCCTGCTGGCCGTCGGGACGCCCGATCGACAGTGTGAACGGGGTGAACGCGTAGGCCTGATTGACGGTCGAGCCGGCTTCGAAGCTGGGGTTGAACGGGAGCGGGTTGCTCGGGCAGTTTTCTGTCGTGTCGAACGCCGCCGACTTGTGCGCGGTCTGCTCGCCCGACGATGAGACGAGCACGGCCGTGGTTTCCTGGTGCCCGCAGAAGGCCGGTGTCGCTTGCGACGCCCGCGGCCCTTCGTAGAGGTCGAATTCGAGCTTGTCGAATGGCAACGGAGGCGTGTCCTTGAAGACAGATTCGAGGCGTCCGGTCGACGGATCGATTTTGACTTCACCCGCGAGCTTGACGCGCACACCCGACACGGGATCCTCGGCGATCAGGTAGACGACCAGCGGTGGGGCAAAGGGATTGGTGTCCTGTTCGCCCAGGTACACGAAGCCTTCAAGCGGGTTCGGCAGCAGCGGCGTCTGGATGCTGACGTCCGCGAGCTTTGACGCATCTGGACATGAGACGCCAGCTGGCGAGAACTGTTGTTCGCCGATGTCGCCTTCCAGCGTGTTGCCGGTATCCGAGGCCGATCGTGAAAAGCCAGCGGCGCCCACCGAGCACGAGGCGAGACCGTTGGCGGCGCCGGGGTTGGCCTGCACGCCTTCGGGCAGCGTCACCCTGGTTTCCCTGACATCCGCGGCCGCCAGCCCCCCCGCAGCCAGGATGCCGCCCTGTTCAAAGCCAACGTCAGCGTTCAATCCTGTTGGCGTATTGGCCGCATGCTTCCCCGGTTCCAGGCTGAATTCCGGTGCGAACTGAAGTTTTTCGCAGCCGCTGAGCAGCGGCATCGAGTAGCTCGCCGCCAATTTCTGCTGCGGCTGCTTGCCTTCCCTTTCGGCGATCGTAGGCCATGGAGTGCCTTCGATCGTAGCTTCCTGCGCCTGGCCACAGGTCGTCGGGAGTGTCAGGAAGGCCGATTGTGCCTGGGGCGTGGGTTCTTCGGGGCATTCCTGGCTTTTAAGCGGGGGCGCTTCCCCTTCGTGGTGCTCGTAGAAGCCCGCGTCGATGCATTCCCACCCCCTGGAGTTGTCGTGCTGTTCGGCGCCCGGCACACCCCAGATAGTCACGATGCTGGCCAGCACTTCGACGGTCGTGGAAGCGTTCTCGATGCTGACGGTCGCGCCGTAGTTTTCCCCGGTGCGCACGGATGTGTCCATGAACACCGGAACGTTGGCGGTCTCGAAGCCGAACCTTGCCGGCTCGCCCTGCTGTGGCTTGAGGTTGAACACCGGAACCGTACGGGTCTGGAAGTTGAGGTCGGGCGTAAAGAAGGTGACGCTTGCTACTCCCACTGCACTGTCGGCTTCGCATCCGTTCAGGTTGCCTTGCAGTCCGCCGTTGGTGGCCTGGGTGAATGCCTCGGTTGGGCACTGCGGAACGGCTGTCGCGTCGGCCAGCACTCCGGGCGGGATCTGGACGTTGAGGTCTCTCACCAACGCAGCCGCGGTTGGGTGTTCGCCGCCTATTTTCTGCCCTGCTTTGTCCTTCGCAACCGGTACAAATCCTTGGTTGAAGTCGAGCGTGGTCGTGAGTTGGAAGGGGTGTTCGCCAGCCTGAGTGGCGGACGAGCCATTTTCGTTTTCCGCCTTGAATTCGAATTTTTCGGCTCCAAACGGGACGGCGGCGCCGGGGATGCCAATCGTCAGTTTTTGCGTCTGCGATATTGCCGGTGCGCCGCCTTCGACTTTCACCTGGTTGACTGTCTTGTCCGGTTCAGACGTCGTGTTTACTTCAGGCGCGTTGCTGCCGGATTCCACCCTCACGGTGATGATGACTTCGATGCGGTCGTATGGCGGGATTTCTACGCGTGCTGGGAGGTGCGCAGTACCGAGTTTGTCTTCGGTTTTGGTCCACGTGCAGCTGAGCACCGGTTCGGTGACCGGACGGCAATCTTCCGGCTGCAATTCGACGACATCCCCTTCGCGCAGGGTGATGGCGGTCGCCACGATTCCCGCGGGCAGCTTGTCACTGATCGTGATAGGCCCGGGAGCGCTCCCGTCGCCGAGGTTGACGGCGGAGACCCTGATCTGCGCTTCTTGTTCTCCGGGCTCGAGGACCGATGGCGCGACGCGTGATTCCAGCTGCCAGTGTGGTGCACGTTTGATGTTGGTCTGGGCCAGCGCCGGTCGAGCCAATGGCACGAGCGCCACCGCAAGCGCGAGCGCAAGCGCAGCTAGCAGGCCCGACACGCGCTTGGCTGCAGCCGATCGCATCGCAGACACCATCGCGGTCATCGCGAGCCCTTCTTCGCCGAACGGGTTCGCTTGGACGACCTCGCCTTCTTGGCCGACTTGATTGCGTACCTCTTTCTCGCCTGCCTTTCGCATGTCACCCGCTTGGTCTTGTTCTTCCTCTTGTGGCAGCTCTTCAGCGCCGCCGCGAGCAGCTGCGCCCGCGTGGGCGGCTTTTTGACGCTGGTGAACGGCAGCGCCTGCTGGACAGGCACGACGTTGCCCGAACCCGAGAACGTCGTGCTGCTGGGCGCGGCGAAGGTTGGTGACGTCGATGGCGCCCCATGGCATTCTTCTCCGTGACAGGGCGCGGCCGGTGGCGGCGCCGGGACCGGGCAGTTCGATTCGCAAATGTGTGCGTCGTAGACAGAGAAGTTCGCTTCGGCTCCCTTCACGAGCAGAGCCGAGGTGAGGAAGAACACGTCGCTTCCGCTTTCGCTCGCGTCGAGGAAGTCCGATTCCTGTTCAGACGTGCCCGAGGAGATCAGCGATATGCAGCCGTTGGACTTCGAGCTGAACGTCGGGCTGGCTTCGGTGCAGTTGCCGATTTCAGGGGACTCGTACTCGTAGACGTCCTCCTTGCCGTTCGTGTCCTGGGGCACGAGCGCGTCGGAGCTGTTGAAGTACAGTCGGCCGTCATCCAACAGGTAGCGGTCCTGGTACATCGCGCTTTCTCGCGTTTGCGTGTCCCAACCCGGTACCGAGCCGGCGAGCCACGGGTCGTCGTCGACCTGCGCGTTCGCCCAGATTTCCGGGCGGTCGACCAGCAGGCCTGGGCCTTCGTCGTTTCCGAGTGACTGGTCGAAGACGCCCAGCGGGCGCTGGCCGCTGGGGTTGCACGATGCACAGACAAGGCGATTCGTCTGCGCATCGTAGAGGTAGACCTCCTCGTCGGGCTGGTCGCTGTTGACGTCTCGGTTGTCGTAGCCCGTCAGGCTGCGCTCGGACATGAACGCCAGATAGCGTCCGTTGGGCGAGACACGCGCGGTCAGACGGCCAAGATCGCCTTTGCTCGCTTCGAAGTCGGGAGAGTCGAGGTCTGAGATGCGCGCGATGAAGGTCGTCTTGAACTTTCCCGGCGCTTCGCGCGTGCTCAGGTAGAGGTTGCAGGTCGCGCCGAGCGGCTGGATCAGGGCAGCGCCTTCGTTGTGGTTGGGGCAGCCTCCCGGCGTTGCTTTTTCGCCCTGCGAGTTCGCGGCGCTGGTCAGGACGCCGTTGGCGACGAAGTACACCCGCGAAGCGTCCGCTTCGGTGGCGCCGAGGGTGGTCCCCAGCACACGTGCCTGTTCGCCTCCTTGGCGGGGAGTGAGGTCGCTGAGGGCGCAGCTGTCCTGCCCGGCCGTTTCTGAAATTTCACACTCGTAGAGGTCGGCCTTGCGCTCTTCCGGCTGCAATGCTTCTTCGGCCCCCGATTCTTCGGTCAGGGGCCTCGAGTCGGTGAACAGCACCGTCGATCCGTCAGCGCTGGCCGTCATGAACTTCGCTTCTCCGCTAAATGCTGCGTTTTCGACTTGCTTGTGCACACCCGCTTCGGGTTGGTCAAGGCGGATCGTGTGTTCCTTCGCGGTGTCGCGCATATAAAGGTGCGGTTCTGTCGATTCGTCTGGTTCTGACCCTTCGAGCAGCACCGAGCTCCAAAACACCCGCGATCCATTCTTGGAGATGGCATGTCCGGTGTTGTTTGCGACGTTTCCACCCACCTCGCCGAGTTCTGTCCTGCCGGTTGACAACTTCCCGTCCGGCAGCTCGTTGATCAGCTGCAGCTTTCCTTCGTGTCCACCTTCCGAGCCAACTTCCTCGTGCCACTCGTACAGCTCCCTCAAGTTCGGCGGCGCTGATGACAGCAGCGGGACCACGGAAGAGAGGACGACATGGCTGAGGTCAGGCGTCACGCCCCGGATCGACACCTTGGTGGTGGGCGAGCCGAACCCGACGCCTGTCGTGTCGTCCTGGTGTGTGAGGAGCGCCAGGTAACCGGCGTTGCCCATCGCCTTGCCGTTCTGCTGCGCCACACCATATGCCAGCGAGTTGGATTCTTCGGCGGTTTCCGGTTCGGGTGCAAGCGGCGGGGTCGGCCCGTCAACGCGAAGGTACGGGGTCTTTTCCTGTTCTTCATTTGCCTCGACCGGCGGCGCGAGCGGCGGCTGGGCGAGCGCGCTGACTTCCTTTTCGCCCGGGAACGGGAAGACGAGGCTGAGCGACAGGTTCTTTGAGAACAGCCGATATTCGTTGACGACCAACCCCAGGTTCTCCGAGGTTTCGTTGGGCGTCACGATGTCCTGGGAAGACCAGCCGCCGCCAGGCTTGCGCGTGGACAGCACCTGGGTTATTTCAGGGTTGCGGTTGCCCTCGGGGGGTTCTTCCTTGGGACGCCCTTCGATGGGCGCATCGGTGACGTAGGAGATCGCTTCGCCATTCGCGGCCGCCTGTATCGCGCCGCCTTCCAGGCGGATGGGTTCGACCGCGGCGCCTGACGCATTGGCTGGCGACACGAGTTCCCACTGCCGATCGTCGGGCAGCACCGCTTCGCCCGGCGCACCGGACGTGGTGAACGTGCCTTCCTCGCTGTCGACCTTGACCCCGCCGGCCTGGCTGGCGATCACCAGGAAATGGTATTCCGTGCCCGGCTGCAGGTTCGTCAGCGCCACGTTTGCTGGCTGGTTGGTGAAGCCGGCGCCGAGACTGGCGGCTGGAATGGGCGCCTCGCATGCGGCGCTGGGAGGTTCTGCGCAGTTGACCGGCGCTGTCGTCCCATACTGGAAGGTGTAGGTGGTTTCGTTGTCGCCGGGGTCGATCACGGAGTTCAGCTGCGCCGATCGCGAGGTGACTTTCGATGCCGACACTTCTTCGATTTTCGGCTGGCCCTTGCCTTCGTGGACGAACACGTCGACGGTCTTGGCGCTGGCATCCACAACGAACACTTCCCCGGTCATCGAGTCGACGGCGACGCCGCTGCCTTCCTGCAGACCCTTGAACGCGCCTTCTTCAGAGCCGAAGCGCTGGATCAGCGTGCCTGCGGCGTCGAGGGCGACGATGCTCTTGCCGCCGTCGAGGTAGACGTCGTTGGCGAACGAGCCTTCGCCGGTGAGGTCCACGGCGACGCCAGAGCTGGCTTCGGGCAGCAGTTCCGGGGAGAGGTCCGCCACGCTGTCGCTCAGTTCTCCGTTTTCAAGTTCCTGCTGGACGCTGAGCTTGGCGACCGTGCACGGGCCCTTGGCGCAGTCGGCTTCTTTGAGTTCTTCCGTTTCCACTTCTTTGTGCACTTCTCGTTCGAGCTCGGCTTCCACTTCTCCGTGCGTCACGTAGAGGTGTTCGCCGCTGGAGTCGACCGCGAACCCCGATGCGATGAACGATCCTTCGCGGAGTTCGCTGACCACTTCGAAAGGTTCAGGTTCAGCGATGAACTTGTTGGGCAGGCCCCCGGTGAAGCGATCGATGTTGCCCTGTTCGCCCTGCTCGATCCACAGCTCGCCGTTGGGAGTAACCGCAAGCCCGTTGACTTTCCCAAGGGGTTCCCCGGCTACCTTGGTCAGCTTTGCGATCTGCGTACCTTCCTTGGTGAACTTGAACACGGTGCCCTTGAAGACTGCCGCCGCCGGGACCCGGACGCTGCTCGCTACGTACACGTCGCCTTTCGATTCGTCACTTGAGTTGTCCACGGCGATGCTTTCCGGCGATGGGACTTCGAAGGAGCTCACGAACGTGCACGGTTCGGTCGCGGGGCCACCGCACAGAAAGCGGTCCACGCGGCTCTTGCCGCGATCAACCACATACACTTCGTGGTTCGCCTCGTCTATCGCGATGCCGGCGGGGCTCGACAGTTCGGCTTTGGCCGCGGCTTCGCCAAACGAATAGCCGAAGACGTGTCCTCGCTGGGTCAGAGCGGCCGCCGGCGAGCACGACAGCGCAAGCGCGACGACCACCGTGCCGAGCGCGGCCAGCGACGCACGCCACCCGCCATGGACACCCCGAAAAGCGCTCGCGCTGTCTCTAGTCAACCCCACTCCCATCACCCTCGTGTCCCGTCCTTGGTCGATCCCGATCCATTCGCGCTGCCCCCTCGAACACAAGTGTATACGAGGGCGTCGGCTTGTCAAGCGTCAACCGCACGACAGAGACCCCGCGCGTACATCCCATCAAGCCATGTGCCTCAGAGCGATGACATGCTGGCCTCGCAACCCCGCGCACTCCGCCCCATACGCGAGGAAGCACGTGGGGCACAAGGCCCCACGTGCTTCCTGCTGTCCTACCCGACCGGCCCTATACGGGAACTCGGCCGTTACTGCGCTTGATACTTGACAGACCTACGACTTGACCTCGTACGCCGTGCCTTTGACCGTGGCCTGGGTGTCCTCGGTGGACTTGAACGGGAACGTTCCAGCGCCCAGGCCGTCGATTTCGGTCTGGAGGTTGAAGTGTTCGCTGCCGTTCAGTTCTTCGAATTCCTGTGTTGAGCCGACCGCGACGAACGACAGTTTCGAAGTCGTTGCGGCTTTGACGTTGACCGGCGACACTTCACCGATCACGGCACCCTCGGTTTTGATTTCGTTGGCGCCACACTTGAATTCAGACGACAGGCCACCCGGACCCGCGCCTTTGATTACTTCACCCACACCGGAGCCGGCCGGGATGGTACCCAGGCGCCCGTCCAGGGTGAACGTGATGATCTGACCAGCTTTGGCTTTCGCGCCACCGGTGCATTTTTCACCAGCGGAGGTGCAGCCTTCAAACGTCACCACAGATTCGCTGGTGGTCGAGGTCAGCGCTTTGCCTTTGCCTTTGCTTTTCGTGCAAGTCACAGCAGGCAGTTCGGCGCCTTCCGGCGTGAACGACTTCAGCGTCGCTTCACCGGTCGTCGACGTGAACGCAGTAGCTTTTGCCTGCGCCACCCAAATGAATTCTTTTTTGGGTCCGCCTTTGAGGCCTGGCGTCTGACAAAGGCTGTCCAGGTATTCCCCTTTGCCTTTTGCGGCTGCTTTACATGTACCGCGTTCTGGAAACGCCAGCGCGGAGCTCGCGCCGAACGCGCTGATCGCGAACAACGCGACCAGGCAGAGCCCGGCAATCCTGATACGTGTCATCTATCCACTACTCCTTTTCCCTCTGGGATTAGTCGATGGTGCCGGCCTCTCGCCCCTAAACCAGGGCGCCCCGGCCCCCCCGTCTACCACTGATCGCAAAGAACGCCAGTGGCGCTGCACTCCCGACCTTGGCAGAAAACATCTTCCGCGTCAAGATCAAGCCTGAATGACTTCCTCCAATGTGATCCTTCCCGCATTGTGCGGGTCATAAACAGCGAATCTGCGCTTGCCTGCGGCGTCCTGCCCCTCCTGCGGGCTTGACTGTGCCGCGGGCACGGGCCATCCTCTCCCCTCGTGGCGCTTGACATCATGTCCAGCGGCGACGCTACCACACTGCTTGACCTCACGTCAAGCGACTGGCTCTAGCGTTCACGCCTCCATGACACGTCGCGCCACGACCGTGCGATCTGACTCGGCGACGATCTCCCAGCCCGGGGTCCTGCCGCCACGCAGGTGGCGCGAGACCACAGCCGTCGGCCCAGGCAACCCACGCCCGCCGGGCAGTCCAGCGCGCGCATCGTGGAAAACTACGTATCCACCCGCGACGACCAGGCCTCGCCAGCTGTTCCAATCAAGCTCGCAACCCGCCTCGGAATGGTCGCCGTCGATGAACACGAGGTCCACCTGGCCCGACCACCCCCCGGCCACTTCGTGAGAAAGCGCCACATGCCAACGCACGCGCGGGGCCTGCTTGCGACGGCGGCGCACGGCCCGCGCGACCACGCGTCGGGTGGCCCACTCGCTCGCGCCCCAGCCGCTTGGCAGCGCGTCGGGGCGGCGCCCGAACGGGTCGACAAGGTGAAGCTCTGCCCCGGGCGCCAGGGCGGCGCACAGCGCGAGCGCCGAGCCGCCCTCGTAGACGCCGATCTCGACCACGCACCGCGCGCCGCGCGCCGCGTCCAGCAGCAGCCACACGTCGGCCTGGGAGTGCATCGCGCGCGGGGGAATCACGCCCAGCCCAAGGGCCAGCGCGCGCAGGCGCGGATCGTCGCGCAGACGATCGGGCGTGAGGCCACGCAGACGTGCGGGCAGTGGGCTCAAGCGCGCATCAGCTCTCGTTGCGGGCTATCCACTCGGCCAGGAAAGGCTCTGCGATCATGTACTCGCCGCGTCCGACCCTGCTGATCACTTCAGCCGCGACCAGCGCGCCGAGCGCTGTCTGCACGGTGGCGGTCACCGGTAGGGCGTGGCGGCGCTGATAGTCGCCGCTCAGCGGGCGCCCGGGCTGCTCAGCGGCGAGCGCCTGCAGCACCGCGCGCTGAGCGCCCGCCGCGCGCGACCACAGCAGGCCGAAATGGGCGTGCTCGGAGCGCAGCAGCGCCTCCAGCGCCAGCTGTAGGTGGGCGTCGTCGGCGGTCTCACCCAGCGGCGTCTGCTCCCACAGGAAGTACAGGGTCTCCTGCGTTGCATAGGGATGCCCGCCGGTCAGCGCCAGCAGACGAGCGCCCACGTCGGGGGCGAGCGTCTTGCCGGTGCGCTGGAACTGCTCGACCGCGTAGCGCTCGAATGGCGCGCTTGCGATCGCGCCCAGCTGCATCTGCTTGGCGCTGCGCCAGAAGGGCTCGTTCTCGTCGTTGAAGATCCGCTCCATCATGTGCCTGGCGCTGCCCAGGTAGATGTGGGACACCTCCGGCTGCTCCTGGAAGACCGCGCGCATCAGCTTGGGCAGGCCGGGGTCGATGTCGACCACCTCTTGGAACTCGTCGAGCACGAGCGCCACGCGCCGATCGCGCTCGCCGGCCAGGCGCCCGGGCAGGGCGAGCAGGCCTTCCAGCGTGGTGTCGATGTCGGTCCTGTCCGCGCGCGCGTCGAAGCCAAAGGACAGCGAGCCGTCGTCGGGGTCCACGGTGACCGTCGGCTTGATCCGCAGCCCTGCGAACACGCGCACGCGCTCGCGCGCGCGAAAGAGGCGCGAGGCGATCTCCTCGTGGATCGTCCTGGCCAGCTGCTCGGCGAGCTTCTCCTTGGTCGGCGCGCGCATCAGGTCGACCTGCGCCACCAGCACCCCTTCTGAGACGAGCCGCTGGGCCACACGCCAGATCAGCGAGGACTTGCCATAGCGCCGCGGCGCGAACAGGACCACGTCCTGCCCGTTGCGTATGTCCGCGCTCAGCTGCGCCAGCTCCTCTTCGCGGTCGGTGAACGCCTCGTCAAGCGCCAGTGCGCCGAAGCGGAACGGGTTGGTCAGCTGACCGTCGCGGCGCGCCATCTCAGAACTATGTCAAACAAAATAATGTCTGTCAACATAATCTATACAATCCTAGATGGCATTATCCCACCAGACATAGTCCGCTGCCACGGCCTGGCGGGCGCCTATCCCCCTCCACCTCTCGCGGGCGCATCTCACCCTTGATGGCAGTACACATCATGTCCAGATCCTGTCCAATACTGGGAGGGACCGTCAAGTTGGCCCGGCCCCCCGGCCGATGCTGTCAGCAAGTCAATCGTCGCTCAGGGCAAACCCGTCGCGAGGCGGGGACGCAAAGCCAGGGATCTCTCGCAGACCGCCCAGCTGCCGACCTCAACCGAATCGGTGCGGGCCGCGTGACAGATGGAGGTCGTCCTGAGATGCCCCACATAGCTCGGCGCCCGGTCTCGAGCATCACAACCAGACGAGGAGCGCACTCTGGCCGTCGAGACATCGCTCAAGACCGCAGCGCCGCGGCTGGGTCCATGCGGTCGGTTGCAAGAAGCCAGCATCTCGCTTCCTCGCTAAAGCAGCTCGCCCAGGTTGCTGCCGCGACACTGGCCGTGGCCGGCTGTCCCGTGGCGATTGTCTGGTGGCTGCGCGCCTCGGGGACGGTGTCATCGGCCGTCTTCGGCGTGATCCTCGGGATGGCCCTGTCGCTGAGCGCCTCCTATCTCGGCCGCCTGGTGTGGGAAACGCGGTCAGGGTCTGAAGACCTCCTGTTCAGCGAGCTGATGATCTGGGGGTATCTGCATCGCTGCTACAGCCAGCGTCGGCTGGCGTCCGCGCTTGACATGGTCGGGCCGATGAATGAGACTCAGCGGCAGGCCCTCGACGGCCTGAGCCCCAAGGACCAAGCCAAGCTCCTGGAAAGGCTGGTCGCGGGGATCGAGACGCGCGACCGTTACCTGCATGGTCACTCCCGCAGGGTCGCCCGCCATGCCTGGATGATCGCCAGGCGGATGGGCCTCCCGCGCGCGGAAGTGGCCCGAATCCGTACTGCGGCTGCAATCCACGACGTCGGGAAGATCAACACGCCGAAAGCGATCCTTCACAAGACGGGCCCACTGACCGACGAGGAGTACGAGATCATCAAGCAACATCCCGGCGATGGGGCGCAGATGGCTGCCATGCTCCGCGATCCAGAACTGACGTCGATGGTTGCCCACCACCACGAGCGTCTTGACGCAAGCGGGTATCCCGAGGCCCTCGCCGGAAAGGAGATCCCGCTCGGAGCACGGATCATCGCCGTTGCCGACACGTTCGATGCCATCACCTCTACGCGACCCTACCGGCCTGCAAGTCCCCACAAGCAGGCGATCGACATCCTCAAAGCGGAGGCCGGTACGCGGCTCGATCCTGCCGTCGTGCGGGCGTTCTGCGGCCACTACGCGGGCCGCGCACCGATAGCTCTGTGGTCGTCGCTTGCGTGTCTACCGGAGCGGGTCCTTGCGTGGCTGGGCGCAAGCGCCACGACCGTCGCATCGGCCGCCAAGGTGGTCACCGTTGCAGCCCTCGTCGGCGGCGCCGCGGTGACCTCCTCAACTCTGGGCTTGCCAGCCGCCGTCGGGCGCCATCCGTCCAAGACGCGCCAAGACGCACCCACAGGGTCACATACGCAGATCTCCGATTCGACACACGCAAGAGCGTCCGTGCTCGCAAACGCGCCCGCAACGCCACGACCGCGCCAATCGGCCCACGTGCGCCACCCTGCTGCCACGCCAGCCGCTCGCGATGGAGTTCGACGCGTCCCGGGTACGCCGACCCAAGGAGGAGCTGTCGCTGGCATCTCCAGTCAAGGCGCCGCACCGGGTGGGGGCGAAAACGTCACGACACGCAAGAGCGAAGAAGTCGACGTCAGGGGCGAAGGGAGCCCGAGCAAAGGCAAACTCGAAACCCCCAGCAAAGGCCGACCCGAAAGCCCCGGCACAAGCGAAGAAAGCCACAGCGAGAACGAAGAAGCCCCCGGTCAAGAAGAAGCCCACAGCAAAGAAGAAGCCTCTGGCAAGGGCCAACCCGAAAGTCCTGGCAAGAGCGAAGAAAGCCATGGCAAGAGCGAAGAAGGTCACGGTAGAGAAGAAGCCCACGCCAAGGAAGAAGCCCACCGCAAAGAAGAAACCTCCGGCAAAGGCCAACCCGAAAGTCCTGGCAAGAGCGAAGAAAGCCGTGGCAAGAGCGAGGAAAGCCGTGGCAAAAGCGAAGAAAGCCGTGGCAAGAGCGAAGGTGCCGACGGCCAAGAAGACGCCCACGACAACAGCGCCGTCGCTCAGAGCCCCCGTCCCGAACCGGGCGGCTGATCGCCGCCCCGCACCCGCCACCGGCGTTTAGACGGCTGAGACCTGCTCCTCTTCGGCTACACGGAAGGAGGACCCGCAGCCGCACGCGGCGACCACGTTGGGGTTGTTGACCTTGAAGCCCGCGCCCTGCAGGCTCTCCTCGTAGTCGATCGTCGAGCCGCTGACGAACTGCAGGCTCTCGCGGTCGACGAGCAGCTTCAGCCCATGGCTCTCGAACACGAGGTCGCTGTCGCGCTGCTCGTCGAAGGCCAGCTGGTACTGAAAGCCCGAGCACCCGCCGCCGCGCACGCCCACACGCAACCCGGCCAAGTCGGCCTCGGCCTGCTGTGCAGAGAGGAACTCGTGGACCTTCTCTGCGCCCTTGTCGGTGATCTCGATCATCGCTTAAACTCCTGTGGACGGCTCCAAGACTTTCCAAAGTATAGTAGGTCGGGTGCCCTCTGCCGACGAGATAAAGCAGCGTATCGAGGCCGCCATCCCGGGCGCCCACGCCGAGGTCGAGGACTACACCGGCGGCGGTGACCACTTCAGCGCGAGCGTGACCGCGGCCGCGTTCGAGGGGCACAGCCGCATCGAGCAGCATCGCCTCGTGTACGACGTCTTTGGCGCCGAGATCGGCGCAGCGATCCACGCTCTCGCGCTAAAGACCCAGACTCCGTCCAAGGCCCCCACCCACTGACCAGCCAGGAGCTCTCCATGTCCAGCCAACCCGACTCCCTTCCCATGATGAGCAGCCAGCCACCCGCCGCCGCGGCGCCCAGCGGCGAGAGCAACCCGATCCGCGACGCGATCTCCGAGGCGATCTCCGAGCACAAGGTGATCCTGTTCATGAAGGGCACCCCCGACGCGCCCGCGTGCGGTTTCTCGGCGCGCACGGTCGCCGTCCTGCAGTCGCTCGAGGCCCCTTTGCGGCCGTCGACGTGCTGCCTGACCCGCGCATCCGCCAGGAGCTCTCTGCGATCTCAAACTGGCCGACGATCCCCCAGCTGTTCGTCGACGGCGAGCTCGTCGGGGGCTGTGACATCGTGACCGAGATGTACGAGTCCGGGGAGCTCGCGCAGGCGTTGCTGTAGCTTCTGGCGCCGCATGAGCACCGTCGCGGTCGCCACCGACAGCACCAACTACCTCCCCCGCTCGCTGATCGACAGCGAGGGCGTCCACCAGGTCAGCCTGTATGTCGGCTGGAAAGGACAGTCCGAACGCGAGCTCGACATGGACGGCTTCGAGGCCTTCTATGCGCGCCTGCGCGACGACCCCGAACTGCCGAGCACGTCGCAGCCGTCGATCGGCGACTTTCTGGCCGTGTGGGAGCCGCTGATCGAGGCCGGCCACGACATCGTCTCGATCCACCTCGCGGGCGGCATCTCGGGGACGTGCGAGGCTGCGCGCCAGGCCCACGGGCTGCTGGCCGAGCGGGGGCTGGGCGAGCGCGTGGAGGTGATCGACGGCGAAACCGCCTGCGGTGGCACCGGACTGCTCGTGCTGGCCGCCTGCGCGGCCGCCCGCTCGGGCGCCGACCGCCAGGCGGTGGTCGCGCGCGTGCGCGAGACCCGCAAGGCGCTGCGCATCTGGTTCTGCCTGGACACGCTCGAGTACCTGCGCCGCGGCGGACGCGTCGGCAAGGCCCAGGCGTGGCTGGGCGGCACGCTGAGGATCAAGCCGATCCTCTCGCTCGAGTATGAGATCGTGCCCGTCGAGCGCGTGCGCACCGCCGGACGGGCCTTCGAGCGGATGGTCAAGTACGCCCAAGAGCTCCACGACAGCGGCTCAGACGGCTGGGTGGTGCAGCAGATCCAGGCCACCGATCAGGCCCAGCGCCTGATCGACCGCTGCCGGGAGATCTTCGACTCAGAGCCCGTCTTCACATCCGAGGTCGGGCCCGTGATCGGTACCTACACCGGACCGGGGCTGATCGGGGTCGGGGCCGTGCCGCGCTCGCTGCTCGCCTGACGCGGGCCGGCAGACGCCCGACGCCGGCGCTCAGCCAGCCCGGCGGTTGTCAGCCCGCCCGCCGCCGACGACGACGGCGCAGCAGGCGCGTGCCGACCAGGAGGCCGACCACCGCGGCGCCCGCCATCAGCTCGCTGCGATGACGCTCAACGTGCGCTCGCCAGTCGGTCAGATGGGCAACCTCGCCGCGCAAGTTCTCCACTGCGAAGCCCAGCTCCATGCGGTTGCTCTCGATCGAGCTGCGTATCTCTGCCACAGAACGCTGAGCCATCAGCCTTGGTCCTCCGGGGTCGATGGGGAGACATCGTGTTCGTCTGCAGGCGCCTGTGGCGACAAGTCTGTGCCCTCTGTGGGCGGGCTGTCCGCCGATACGTCGACCTCTGCCGGAGCGCTCTCGTCGGCCACGTCGGCCTCCGCTACGGGCGGGCTCTGGGCGTCTGCTCTGGGGTTGTCCTCGACCGAGAGTGGAGACTCGCCGGCCGTGTGGGACGGGGCGTCGGGGGCGACGCTCGCAGGCTCCGCGGCGGGCGCCGCCGCGAACGACACGCCGGACGCCAGCGGACCGTCGGCCGCGGGTCTGCCCGCGCCCGGTGCGCTGACCGTCTCGCGAATCTTGCGCGCTTCCTCGAAGGCCATGCTGGGGACCGGCGGGGAGCCTTTTTTGACGGCTCTTGCAGCGACGAAGCCCGCCAGCACCCCCAGCAGCACCAGGATGACCGCCATCGCGAAGAAGCCCCAGAAGAACGCGAAGTCTCCCACGGGCAGGAAGTAATAGAGCAGCCACGCGCAACCGACCAGCGCAAACACCAACGCGGTCATGAAGAAGATCCCCGCGGCCACCCCCACGACCGCACCCTTGATCAGCTTGGTCGCCTTCTCGCTCACCTCCGCCTTGGCCAGCTCGATCTCTTCGCGGACCAGCAGCGTGGCGCGCTCGGAGACTTCGGCTATCGCCGCTGCGACGTTATGCGGCTGCTCGCCGCCTCGCCGGCCGGGTGGCGTGGAGCTCACTCGGGCGGATCCTCGTCGAACAGGCGCCGCCAGACGACGCCCGCCGCGCGATTGGCCAGGACGTTCGCCAGGGCTCCCAGGCCTGCCAGCAGGCCCGACCACATCAGTCGCTTGACCATGTCGTTCTCCATCGTCGCGGCAGTCTATTCCCCACGGTGGTCGATTCCATTCTCCGGCACCGTCTCCAGGCCCCCGCATACCGTCTCCACCACCAGCCACTTGGCGCGCTCGAAGTACTCCTCGTCGGAGGGCAGCAGGTCGAAGATCCAGCCCGTGAGCAGCTGCTCGATCGCGCCGTAGAAGGCCATCGCAGCGAAGCGCGATTCGATCTGCGTCTTAAACACGCCCTGCGCCTGGGCCTTGGCAATCATGCCACCGATCAGGTCGTAGGCCTCGCGGATCATGGCGATGTGCGTGTTGCCGAACGAGTTGGCCGCGCGCGTGACCTCCACGATGATCACCTTCATCAGGTCGGGGTCGTGGCGGTAGCTGTCGACGATGAACGACGCGATCGCGCCCAGCTTCTCGCGCACGGGAATCTCCTGCGCGTCGACCTCACGGATCAGGTCGAGCATCACGCTCCAGCGCTCCAGGAACAGCACGTCGAGCACCTCGTCCTTGGAGTCGAAGTAGTGGTAGACCAGCCCGTAGGCCACACCCGCCTCGTCGGCGATGTCTGACACGCGGCAGGCGTGAAACCCCTGGCGGGCGAACACCCGCACGGCCGCATCCAGGATCAGCCTGCGCTTGTCCTGGCTGGCCTTGGCCCGGCCGACCTTCGCCCGAGAAGTGCTCACGCGCCCGCCCCTATAGGCGCCCGGTAGGCCGCCGGGCGGCGGTTGGCCAGCGACGGCAGGCTGGCGCGGATCTCCAGCTGGGCGTCCAGGTCGAGGTCGGCCACGATGTGGCACTCGCGGTCGGGCGCCTGCGCCAGCACCGTCCCCCACGGATCGACGATCATCGAGCGCCCGCCCGAGCTGTGTCCGGCCGGATGCGCCCCCACCTGGTTGGCCGCGACCACGAACGCCTGGTTCTCGATCGCGCGCGCGCGCACGAGCGTCTCCCAGTGGTCGCGCGTGGTCGCCAGCGTGAACGCCGCCGGCAGCGCGATCACGCGCGCGCCCGCCACCGCGAGAATCCGATACAGCTCGGGGAAGCGCAGGTCGTAGCAGATCGACAGCCCCAGCTCGACGCCGTCGCAAGTCTGCGACAGCACGATCTGCTCGCCCGGCTCCTCCAGGTCGGACTCGCGATAGGAGCGTCCGCCGACCTCCACGTCAAACATGTGCACCTTGCGATAGGTCGCCCGCACCTCCCCCTGCGGGTCGACGTGGACAGACGTGTTAGCCAGCTTCTCGCGGCCCGGCATCCGCTCGAGGATCGAGCCCGCCACCAGGTCCACACCGAGCTCGCGCGCGATCGCGCGCGCCCATCCGATCGCCGAGCCGTCGAGCGTCTCGCGCAGCCGCGCGCTGGTCCTCGTCAGAGCCCATCGCCGTCCACTTCTCTGGTAGTACGATCAAGCTCGCGCCGTCCGCCGCCGCCGCGCGCGTGAGCCGGTCCGCGACGGCCAGGTTGGCAGCCGTGTCGGCACCCGAGTTGAGCTGTACCGCCGCCGCTCTCATGAGCCCACTGCCTCTCCCGGCATTCCCATCCTCAGATGCCCCCATGCCACGACATAGATTGACTGGTCAGTCAACATTTCAAAGCATAATGCCACTCGCGACCCTCGCGACATGCACGCCTGAGCGACCGGACGAGTTCAGCGTCTCATGCGCCGGTGTCGCGGACGGGCTCAGTCACTGACGCGCTGGCAGCGCAGCTCGGCCAGCAGCAGCTTGGAGTGCATCGCGCCGAGCAGCTCGCGCAGCGGCTCCACGCCGGCGGCCACGATCTCCATCGCCCGCTCTACCTCCACCTCGCCCGCCAGCCGGTCCAGCAGCGCGCGCACCTCCTCGCGCACCAGCGGCGCCAGCGCGTCGCGGTAGCGCAGCGTGTCGTACACGGTGAAGCCCAGCGCCTCGTCATAGCCGCCCGCGCGAAAGCTTGCGATCGCCTCGATGATCTTCACGTCGTCGCGGTCATAGCCGCGCTGGTTGGGCGTGAGCACTCCTATGTCTGCCAGGCGCGCGAGCACGTTGCGCGGCACGCCGTAGCGCTCCTGCGCGGCCTTCCTGGAGACGCGGCTGCGGTCCTGTGCGCTGCCCAGCGCCGACTCCAGGATGCGGTCCTCGAGCTCGATCAGCGCGCGCACGCGCTCGGGGTCCTCGCGCAGGGCGCGCTTGATCACGCGCAGCGGCATGAAGCGCTCCTCCTGCAGGCGCTTGATCAGCTCGATGCGCTGCACGTATGCGGGCGGGTAGTAGGCCATGTTGCGGCTCGTCCTGACGATGTCCTCGCCGGCGCCCAACAGCCCCTCGCGCAGGTAGTAGCGGATCGTGCCCGGGCTCACGCCGGAGCGCTCGGCCAGCTCGCTCATCTTCAGCAAGCGGCCATCGGCGCCCTGCTCGCCGGCCTTGGCGACGCTCGCGGGTGCGCGGGCGCTCATCCGCTTACGGGTGGGCGAGTGCTCATCCGCTGACGGCGTGCGATCACGCTCTGAACGTCGCGCCCGCGGGCGCTGGCGCCGGCCCTGCCGCCGCGCCCGACGCCAGCAGCTCATCGACCTGCTCTTGGGAGTAGCCCGCCGCCAGCAGCGCCTGCTCGGTGTGCTCGCCCAGCGCCGGGCCCGGCAGACGCGTGTGCTCTCCCGGCGTGCGCGACAGCTTGACCGGGATGCCCAGCTGACGTACGCCGCCGTCGACGCCCGGCTGGGACAGCTCCACGACCATCTCGCGCTCGCGCACCAGATCGGACGCGAGCGCCTCGTCGAGCTCCAGCACCGGCTCCAGGCAACAGTCGTGCTCGCGCGCGAACGCCTCCCATTCGGCACGCGTGCGGCCCTTGAAGATCTCGCACACCTGCTTGTGCGCGTCGGAGCCCGGGCGCTCAAACTGCTTGGCGATCAGCTCCTCGTGGCCCACGCCGCGACACCATGCCTGCCAGAACTTCGGCTCCAGCGCGCCCAGGCTCACCCAGCCGTCCGCGCACTCATACGGGCGGTAGCAGACCAGCGAGCCCGCCAGCGGCAGCTCGCCGCGGCGCGGGACGTTGCCGTCGGCGAAGTACGCGCCCGCCACCATCGCAAGCCACGACAGCGCGCCGTCGGCCATCGACACGTCCACCAGCTGGCCCTCGCCCGAGCCGGCATGCGCAGGCGAGCCGTCGCGCTCGCGCAGCGCGGCCATGATCCCGAACGCCGCCATCAGCGCGCCGCCGCCAAGGTCTGCGATCTGGCCGGCCGATTGAATGGGCCCCCCTTCCCCACCCACACCCCCGCGCTCACCCGTCAATCCCAGCAGGCCCACCAGCCCCAGGTAGTTCATGTCGTGCCCCGACGCGTCGCGCTTGGGGCCGTCCTGGCCGTAGCCCGAGATCGCGCAGTAGACGATCCCCGGGTTCACCTCGCGCATACGCTCATAGCCCACGCCCAGACGGTCGAGCACGCCCGGACGGAAGGACTCCAGCAGCACGTCGTATTCGCGCACCAGCGCCAGCAGCGCCTCGCGGCCGCCCTCGCTCTTGAGGTCCAGGCGGATCGAGCGCTTGTTGCGGTTCAGCGCCAAGAACAGCGCCGACTTGGCGCTGTCGTGCGCGCCCTCGTAATACGGCGGCGACCAGCGGATGTAGTCGCCCATGCCCGTGTCCTCCACCTTCAACACGTCAGCGCCGAAGTCCGCCAGCAGCAGCGAGCAGAAGCCGCCCGGCAGCAGGCGCGAGAGGTCCAGCACGCGGATGTCCCGCAGGGGCAGGCTCATCTGGCCCAACTCTGATCGCTGGGCGCTAGGGCTCACGCTGCTCTCCGCTCGCGCTGGGGGATCGCCAGCATCGCACGGGCCTCCTGCACGGTCGCCGGGCGGCGGCCCATGTCGTGTGTCATCTGCCTGGCCTTCGCGATCAGCTCGCCGTTGGAGCGGGCCATCTCGCCGTTGGGCAGGTACAGGTTGTCCTCCAGGCCCACCCTGATCGAGCCGCCCAGCGTGAGCGCAGCCGACACCAGCATCCACTGGTCGCGTGAGATGCCGATTACCCCCCAGTGCGACCCGGTGCTCGCGCCGTCCGGGTCGGTGGGGATGTTGTCGACCATCGCTGCCAGGTTGCGCGCCGTCGGAGGGATGCCGCCCACGACACCCATCACGCAGTCCACGTGCAGCGGCTGCTTGAGTACGCCCATGTCGATCAGCGGCGCCAGGCTGCCCACGTGGCCGATGTCAAAGCACTCGTGCTCGGGTTTTATACCCAGCTCGTTCATCGCCTCCAACAACTCAACGATCTCATCAAAGGGGTTTTGAAAGACCATCTTGAACACGAACTGTTTGCGTGACTTCGAGTACTTGGCGTAGTTCATCGAGCCCATGTTCAGCGCCGCCACCTCCGGCCTGCACGCACGCAGATACTCGATGCGCTTCTCCACCGGAACGCCGATCGTGCCCGTCGAGAAGTTCACGATCACCGCATCGCCCACCTCCGCGCGGATCGCGTCCGTGATCGCCTGGAAGTCCTCCACCTCGTAGCTGGGCGTGCCATCGGGTTTGCGCGCATGGATGTGAATCATCACGCCGCCCTCGTCCACGATCCGCCGTGCCTCCGCCGCGTACTCGGACGGCGTGTACGGGATTGCCGGGCACTGCTCGCGGTTGGCGATCGCGCCAGAGATCGAGCACGTGATCACGACCGGATGATCAAGGCTCATACGGGACAACTCCGTGTCGCTTCCACGGGCGCTCGATCTTCTTGCCGGCCGACATCTCCAGCGCCCGGCAGATCGTCTCGCGCGTCTCGCGCGGGTCGATCACGTCGTCGATCAGGTCGTTGCCCGCGGCTATGTACACGTCGAAGATCTTGCGAAAGCCCTCGATCAGCTCCGCCTTCTTCGCCGCCGGGTCCGCCGCTGCGTCGACCTGTTTGCGAAACGCGATCTCCACCACGCCCTCCGCGCCCATCACGCTGATCTCCGCGCTCGGCCACGCCACGATCAAGTCCGGCTCATATGCGCGGCCGTTCATCACGTAGTAGCCCGCGCCGTAGGCCTTGCGCGTGATCACCGTTATCTTCGGCACCGTCGCGTTGGCCACCGCGTAGAGCATCTTGGCGCCGTGGCGGATGATCCCTTCCGCCTCCACCTTCGTGCCCACCATGAAGCCCGGCACGTCCTGGATGAACACCAGCGGGATCGCAAACGCGTTGCACAGATTCACAAAGCGCGCAGCCTTATCCGCGGAGTCGTTGTCGAGGATGCCCCCCAACTGCTTGGGCTGGTTGGCCACGATCCCCGCCGGCCGACCGCCAAAGCGCGCGAAGCACGTGATGATCGTCTTGGCCCATTGGCCCTTGATGTCCAGGTACTCGCCGTAGTCGACGATCCGGCGGATCACCTCGTACATGTCATACGGCTTGCGGTTGGACTCCGGCAGCACGCCCAGCAGCTCCTCATCGCGCCTGTCGATCGGGTCTGATTCGGACCCGCCCGCCCCGCCCGGCCGGATCGGCGGTCGCTCTTCGCAGTTCTGGGGCATGTAGGAGAGGTATTGCTTGATCCGCTCGATGCACTCCTCATCGTCGGCCACCTCCATGTCGCCCACGCCCGACTTGCGGCAGTGCACGCGCGAGCCGCCCAGTTCCTCCTGCGTCACATCCTCGCCCACCGCCGCGCGCACCAGGTGCGGCCCCGCCAGCGCCATCGAGCCGCGGCCCTTGACCATCGGCACGAAGTCCGCCAGGCCGGGGATGTAGGCGGTGCCCGCCGCGCACGGGCCCATCAGGGCGGCCACCTGCGGGATCACGCCGCTCATCACCACCTCCTCACGGAACAGGTGCCCCGAGCCCGCGAACATCGCGCCCGCTGCCTCCTGCACACGCGCGCCCGCCGAGTCCAGCAGCCACACGAACGGAATGCGCTTGGTCAGCGCCAGCTCGCGCAGGCGCGTGACCTTGAACTCGCCCGTCATGCCCATCGAGCCAGCCATCACCGTGAAGTCGTACGCGCACACCGCCGTCAGGCGGCCGGCCACCTTGCCGTAGCCGGTGATCACGCCGTCCGCCGGCGCGTCCACGCCGTCCATCGCCCGTTGGGAGGAGTGCGGCGTGGCGTGGATGCCCATCTCCACGAACGTCCCCTCGTCGATCAGCAGCGCGATGCGCTCGCGCGCGGTCAGCTTCTCGCGGGCGTGCTGGGCGTCGATCTTCTCCTGTCCGCCGCCCAGGCGGATGCGCGCGCGGCGGGCCTCGAGATCCTCCACCAGCGGGCGCAGCAGCGACGGGGCGGCCGGCTTCGCGGGCGTCGGCTTAGCGGGACTCTTCCTCGTGGGCGTCGCTTTCGCGGACGTCGTCTTGCCGGCGGCCATCAGCGGCCCTTCCACTGCGGCTCGCGCTTCTCGAAGAACGCGGTCACGCCCTCCACGATGTCCTCGGTGGACAGCGCCAGGGACAGCTGCGCGCGCAGGTAGTCCAGGGCGTCGTCCAGAGGCATGTCCAGCTGGCGGCGCATCGCCTCCTTGCCCAGGCGCATGATCACCGGCGACTTGCCCGCCAGCTTGTCAGCCCAATCGGAGACGGCCGCGTCGAAGTCCTGCGCGGGAACGACCTTGTTGACCAGGCCCGCCGCAAGCGCCTCCTGGGCGCTCCAACGCTCGCCCAGCAACAGCAGCTCGTTGGCCTTCTTGCGCGGCACGTTGCGGTAGATGAGCGCCATGATCATGAACGGGAAGGTGCCCACGTTGATCTCCGGCGTGCCGAAGCTGGCCTGCTCGGAGGCCACGATCAGATCGCACGCCAACGCAATGCCCAGCGCGCCCGCCAGCACGTGGCCGCGCACCGCGCACAGCGTCGGCTTGCCCAGATCGCCGATCAGCTTGAACAGCGACACGAAGCGCTCTGAGCCGAAGTGCTTGTGCACCAGCGGCGCGTCCGCGCCGAAGCCGCCCAGGTTGGCGCCTGAGGAGAAGGTCTTGTCGTGGGATGAGCACAGCACCACGCAGCGAACCGCGTCGTCGTCACGTGCCCGCTCGAAGGACTCGATCAGGCCGCCCAGCAGCTGCGGCGACAGCGCGTTGCGCGTGTCCGGGTCGTTGAGCGTGATCGTCGCAATGCCGTCTGCGGCTGCGTCGTAGATGACCTTGTCGGCGGGCACCCGCGCATCGTAGCTGGAACCGTCGCCACGTGGAAAGTAAGCAGCTCTACTATTTACTTTCCCGAGGCGCTGCGTTAGCGTCTAGTGTCCGCCCAGGCCGGCCCGCGCGATAGACCGGCCAGACATCCGAGCAAGGAGACCAACAACCCATGGCCGCCACCGCCGAGAGCGTCGTCAAGCCCGACTTCAAAGCCCAGCGCAAGCACTTCATCTTCACCGACGAGCACGAACAGCTGCGCGAGTCGATCACCAAGTTCGCCAGCAAAGAGCTCGCCCCCCACGCCGACGAGTGGGAGGAGACCACGTTCCCCGACTGGGTGTTCACACGCATGGGCGAGCTGGGCTTCCTCGGCCTGGACAAGCCCGAGCGCTACGGCGGGCAGGGCGGTGACTACTTCTCGGCAATGGTGCTCGGCGAGGCGATCGCCCACGCCAACTGCGGCGGCCTGGCGATGGGCGTGGCGGTGCAGACCGACATGGCGATGCCGCCGATCCTCGCCTTCGGCACCGAGGAGCAGAAGCAAGAATGGGCCGTCCCGGCGATCAAGGGCGAGAAGATCCTGTGCCTGGGGATCACCGAGCCCGACGCGGGCTCAGATGTGAAAGGGATCAAGACACGCGCCGTGCGCGACGGCGACGACTTCGTGATCAACGGCTCCAAGACGTACATCACCAACGGCCACCGGGCCCACGTGATCGTGCTCGTCACCAAGACCGACCCCGACGCCGGCTACGACGGCTTCAGCCTGTTCCTCGTGCCGATGGACGCGCCCGGCGTGATCCGCGAGAAGAAGCTCCAGAAGCTGGGCATGCACGCTTCTGACACCGCGCTGCTGGCCTTCCAGGACGTGCGCGTGCCCGCCTCGGCGATGCTCGGCCAGGAGGGCAAGGGCTTCTACCACATCATGTGGGAGCTGCAGGGCGAGCGCATGATCGGCTCCGCCGGCAGCCTCGCGGGAGCCCAGCGCTGCTTCGAGCGCACGCTCGAGTACGCCAAAGAGCGCGAAGCGTTTGGCAAATCGATCGGCCACTTCCAGGTGATCCGCCACAAGTTCGCCGAGATGGCCACCAAAATCGAGGCCGCCCGCCAGCTCGTCTACGTGACCGCGTGGCGCTTTGCCAACGGCGAGTACCCCGTGCGCGAGATCTCCATGGCCAAGCTGTTCGCCTCGCGCGTGGCCGTCGAAGTGGCCGACGAGTGCATCCAGATCCACGGCGGCGCTGGCTACATGAAGGAGTATCACGTCGAGCGCGCGTGGCGCGACGCGCGCCTGAACCGCATCGGCGCGGGCACCGACGAGATCATGCTCGAGGTGATCGGGCGCTCGTACGGGCTGTGAGTCAGTCAACCGAGCCGCGCGGCACGACCCACTCGGTGGGCTGCTCGGTGACGCTCGCGATTAGCTCGAAGTCGGCGTCGTAGTGCAGGACGATCAGCCCGGCGCGCTCGGCTGCGGCAGCGACAACCAGGTCGGGGATGCGCGCGGCGCGGTGCTGGGCCTTGTCTGCGAGCAGCCCTTGGACTTCGACGGCACGGTCGAAGTCCCGCTGATCAAGCGGAACGCGGACGAAACGCAGCGCGAGATCGTCACGTCGCGCGCGATGCTCCTCGCCGTTACGCGCGCTGAACAGAAGCTCGAGGTCCGTCGTCGAGCAGGCCGCCAGCGTCCCCGACAAGATCATCGGCTCGATCCGCGCCGCCACG
Source organism: uncultured Solirubrobacteraceae bacterium (assembly GCA_963745375.1). GTDB lineage: Bacteria > Actinomycetota > Thermoleophilia > Solirubrobacterales > Solirubrobacteraceae > Palsa-744. Next base: position 873,610 of record CAVUXA010000008.1, read on the forward strand.
GGGGCCTTCGCCGTGCGGGTCAAGACGCTGTTGTCTACGAGATGATGGGTGGCGTCGGCCACGCGCGGTCCATGATCTCGGGATTGTGCAGATCCTCGTTCTCTTTGAACCACGCGATCAGCCGCTTGCCCGCCTCGCGGCGCACGACCTCGCGCAGCGCCTCGTCAACCGTGTCCTTGACGCCACGCGTCCCCAGTATCTCTCTGGCTTTCGCGAGCATATCCTCATCGATATCCAATGTTGTCCTGCGCACACAATCAATATAGCCTGGTGCTGCAATATCAGGCATACGGATCCATTTCTCGACTCCGATGACGACATCCTCTCCCCCCTTCTCCGACGTGCATGACGATCTGCGACAGTCGATCCGCCGCTTCATCGAGCGCGAGCTCGCACCGTACGCCCAGCAGTGGGAGGACGAACGCTGGTTTCCCGACGAGGTCTTTCCCAAGCTCGCCGCGCAGGGTCTGCTCGGCCTGAAGTACCCCGAGTCCTACGGCGGGCAGGGCGGCGACTACCTGCACGAGGCGGTCCTATGCGAGGAGCTCGCGCGCGTCGGCTCGGGCGGCACCGCCGCGGGCATCGGCGCCCACACCAACATCGCCACGCCGCCGATCTGGAAGTTCGGCTCAGAGGAGCAAAAGCAGCGCTACCTCGTGCCCGCCATCCGCGGCGAGCGGATCGGCGCGCTGGGCATCACCGAGCCGGGCGCCGGCTCAGACGTCGCCGCACTGAGCACGCGCGCCGAGCGCGTGGACGGAGGCTGGGTGGTCAACGGCGAGAAGACCTACATCACCAACGGCGTGCGCGCCCACTTCATCGTCACCGCGGTCAAGACCACACAGGACGGCGGCCACCACGGCATCTCGTTCTTGATCGTCGACCGTGGCGAGGGCGTGTCATCGTCCAAGCTGGACAAGCTCGGCTGGCACGCGTCGGACACCGCCACGATCAGCTTCCAGGACGTGTTCGTGCCCGAGCACAACCTGCTGGGCGAGCTCAACGAGGGCTTCAAGCTGATCATGGCCAACTTCCAGTGGGAGCGACTGGCGATGGCTCTGGGTGCGGTCGGCGCGATGGCGCTGGCGTGGGAGCGCACGGCGCAGTTCGCCCGCGAGCGTCAGGCGTTCGGGCGCCCGCTGTCCGGCCACCAGGCAATCCGCCACAAACTCGCCGATCTGGCCACCTCGGTCTACACCTGCCGCTGCACCACCTATGACGCGCTGCGCCGCTTCGTCGCCGGCCAGGACGCGCTCAAGGAGGTCACCATGGCCAAGCTGCTCACCCAGCGAGCGTGCTTTGAGCTGATGGACGCGTGTCTGCAGATCCACGGCGGCGCGGGCTACATGCGCGAGTACTTCATCGAGCGAGCCGCGCGCGATGCGCGCCTGGGCCCGATCGGCGGCGGCAGCGACGAGATCATGCGTGAGATCCTCGGGCGCATGCTTGACGCCCCGCCCGCCTCCTGAACCGCCCCCCTCCCGACGACCATGCCGCCTCCGACGACCCGGCGGCTGCCCGTCCGCGCGCGCAGACGCGTTCGTGCGATTGCAAACTCTGTCCAAACCTGTATTTCACTTCTCAAGCATGCGCGCTGAGCTGTCGATGCGGCCCACGTGGCTGCATCTCGATCCGCTCGGCTCGCCGTCGCGCTCGTCGCGGCCCTAGCCTTCTGCGCAGGCTGCTCGACCGCGCTGGGCGCGCCGCTGCACCGCCACCGCCAGCTCCACGCCACGCGCCGCCATGGCTGCGCAAATGCCGGGCTGCGCCCCACCAGGCATGACCTCAGGCTCATTCGCGCGGCGACGCTGTGCCTCGTCAATCGCGAACGCGTCGCCCACCGCGAGGCCCGCCTGCGACCCAATAGGCGACTTCGACAGGCCGCCCAGGGGCACTCCCACAGCATGGCCGTCGACGACTATTTCGAACACTTCGGGGGAGCGGGCCCGGTGGAGGGACGCCGCTGGCGCGCATACGCGCTGCCGGCTACATCTCAAGCTCGCGCGTCGGCTTTGAAGTCGGCGAGAACATCGCCTGGGGAACCGGCGCGCTGGCCACACCGCGCGCGATCGTGGCCGCATGGATGGCCTCGCCGGGCCACCGGGCGAACATCCTCGACCCCCACTACCGGGAAACGGGCATCGGCGTGTCCGCGCACCCACCCGCCTCGCTCGCCCATGAACAGTCCGGCGCCATCTACACGCAGGACTTCGGCGTGATCATCGGCCGCTGAGAGGTTCTAGGCCGACCGGGCGCCCGCAGAGCGGGCGGGCCCGAACTCCTTGCGCGCATGCTCAGATAGGCTGCGCTTACTCACAACGACAAGGAGAAGCCACAGCTATGGGAGTACTCGACGGCAAAGCTGCGATCGTCACGGGTTCGGCGCGCGGGATTGGACGCGCCACCGCGGAGATGCTCGTGGAGCACGGCGCCCAGGTCCTCATCAACGACCTCGACGGCGACGTCGCCGAGCAGGCCTCTGCCGAGATCAACGGCGAGACGGCGGTATTCGCCGGCGACCTGACCAAGTCCGGGATGTGCGACCAGCTCGTCCAGAAGGCGATCGACTCCTTCGGCAGGATCGACATCATCGTCAACAACGCCGGCTACACGATCGACGCGCCCGTGCACAAGATGTCTGACGAGCATTTCCAGGCGATGCTCGACATCCACACGGTCGTCCCCTTCCGCGTCATCCGCGCCGCCGCCCCTCACCTGCGCGAGCCCGCCAAGAAGGAGCGCGAAGAAGGCAAGGAGGTATTCCGCAAGATCGTCAACGTGTCCTCCACGTCGGGCACCTTCGGCAACGCCGGCCAGGCCAACTACTCCTCCGGCAAGGCCGGAGTGGTCGGCCTGACCAAAACGGTCGCCAAGGAGTGGGGCCAGTTCAAAGTGAACGTCAACGCGGTCGCCTTCGGCTTCATCGACACGCGCCTGACGCAAGCCAAGGTGGACGAGAACACGATGCAGAAGGACGGCGAGCAGATCCAGCTCGGCATCCCCGAGCAGATGCGCCAAATGGCCTCGGCGATCATCCCGCTCGGGCGCCCCGCCACGCCCGAGGAGGCCGCGGGCGGCGTGTTCTTCCTGTGCTCTCCCTGGTCCAACTACGTCCACGGTCAAACACTGCACATCACCGGCGGGATCTTCGGCGGGATGACCGGCTGAGCTAGTAGGAGGCGGTGCTGGGCCCGCTGAGGTCCAACATGCAGCCCGAGAAGTAAGCGCCCGCCGGCGAGGCGAGGTAGGCCGTCAGGGCGGCCACCTCGCCGGCGCGCGCGAACGGGTCGGCTCCATCGGCGCCAGGCGTTATCGCCACGGCTGTGATCCCGTGGCGCGCCCACTCGATCGACAGCGTGCGCGCGAGGTTCTCCAGCCCCGCGCGTGCAGCATCGGCGTGCTCGACGACCGCCGATCGCTGGGCGCCCGCGGATGGGGTCACATAGACGATGCGCCCGCCACGACCGCCGGTCAGGAACGCGTGCTCGGCCACCGACCGCGTGATCTGCCAGCTCGCCGCAAGGCACACGCGCAGCGCCTGTCGTGTATCCCCGTCTTCCCCAGCCCAGGCGAACAGGGCGGCCCCGTCGACCACAAGCAGCTCGACCCCGGCAGAGTCGGCGAGCAGGCGTTGCACCGACGCGCCCGCCTCGTCGACCTCGCCGTCAGCGTTCGCGTCGCACTCCAGCACACGTGCGCCAAGTGCTGTGCACAGCTTCGCGATGGCCTCTCCCGGCGACGGACCGTCGCCGAGCCCGGCAGGCTTGCCAGCGCCGGCAAGCACGATCGCAACGCCCCTCAGAAGGCCGGGGCGCAGCAACCGGGAAGCGTCAGCCTCCGAAGGCGCGCTCTGCGTCGGGTTGGTCGCGCCCATCGGGCTCAGGGGGATCGTTGTGGGTCGGCGTCGCGTCCACCGAGGCGCCGCGCAACTCGAAGTACAGGACGGCCGCGGCCAGGGCGGAGATCGGCGTGGTGAGCACGCCGACGATCACCCGTACGACGATGCCCGCGCCCGTGCCGGCCGATTCGGCCGCCACCACCACCACGTCCGCGAGGACCACCACGAGGACGAACAGCACGAGGATCACCGCGAACACTTGCCAGCCGTTGCCGCGGACGAGCTCGCGGCTGCGCGACAGCGCCGCCAGACCCGGCGGGCGCTCGAGCACGATCACCGGCGCGAAGACCGACCAGATAGTCAACAGGATCAGGCCGGGCACGATGAACACAATCAAGCCGGCCACAACCGCGATGCCAACCACGATGCCGGCCGCAATGAGCTGCCCCAGCACCGGCGTGACCGCCCGCAGCAGCTGCCCGGCGCTGGAGTCGCGTCGGCCGTCTTGCACGTCGGCGACCAGCTCGACGACCATACCCGTGAACAGGGTCTCGGCCACCAGGCTGACGACGAGGGCCAGCAGCAGCGCCGCCAGCGAGCCGGTCGACTCGAGCACGGCTGAAAGCAGGCCGCTGATCACGAACACGACCGCCGCGGCCGGCATCAGGACGGATGCCTGGTCGACATATATGTGACCCACGCGACGTATCACGCCGCCGACGTCAAGTCGAGCTTGCATCAGGCGACGGCCGCACCCTTGGGCGCCCGGCGCTCGGCGCGGCGCTGCTCGCGAACGCGCTTGAGGACCCCCTTGCGCCCGTGCTCCTCTAGCCCCGCATACAGGCGGCGGATCTCGATCAGCACGGCGTCCGCCACCGCCTGCTGCTGCTCGGGCGTGGGATCCTCGACCTGCTCCCAGCACATGGCCTCGCCGTACTGGATGGTCACCTGGGGGAAGCGCAGCCGCTTCCAGTTGCGGATGTGTGAGGAGCCGAAGATCGCGATGGGAACGACCGGCGCGCCCGTCTCTAGGGCCAGGCGCCCGATCCCTCGCTTGGCCTGCTCTGCCACTTTGCCCGTGCGCGAGCGCCCGCCCTCGCAGTACATCGTGATCGCCGCGCCACGCGCGAGGATCGTCCGGGCGGTGATGAACGTCTCCTCGTCGCGTGCGCCGCGGCGCACGGGAAAGACGCCGCCATGGGTGTAGATGAACTGCATCGGCCGTTTGAACAGCTGCGACTTGGCCATGAAGCGCACCTTACGCCGGATGTAGCAGCCCATCAGGAAGTGGTCCATGAACGAGAAGTGGTTGGGCGCGAGGATGACCGCACCGCTGCCCGGCACGTTGTCGGTAGAGATCGCGCGGGCGCGCAGGAACGTGTACGCGTACAGCGAGGTCAGGATGCGCGTCAGCTCGTATGCCCAGTCGGGTTCACGTGTGCGCGAGCGCGTGTGGAAGCGGTCGAAGTGCTCCTTCGGCCGCGGGTCCTTATAGACCTGCTCGCGCATCGGTGCCAGATCGCTCATCTGAGCGCTTTACGTCCGCGGAGCGCCATAGTTACGCGCGCCGCGCGCGGTAGACGCGCACGAAGTCGACGAGCTGGCGCGACCGGTGGGCAAACCCCGCCGGCGTGCGGCCGCTGGCGCGATGAGCCAGGTCGAGCTCTATCTCGACGACCCGGTGCCCGGCGCGCACGGCGTCGATCGTCATCCCGATCTCCATGCCGAAGCCGGGCGCGAACGGCAGCACGTCTTCGAGCACGCTCGCGCGCAGCGCGCGCTGCCCGGAGATGGGCGCGGTCGTCACCAGGCCGCAGCGCCTGCGGATGGCCCAGCGGGCGAACGCCAGGGCCAGCCCGACCCCTCCCCCGACGCGCTTTGCGAACGCGGCCACCGCGAGGTCGGCCCCGCGCTCTGCGACGGCGTCCGCGAGCGCGCACAGCTCGCCGGCGGACTGGCCGAGGTCGCCGTCGCACAGGATGAAGATCGGCTCGAGCTCCCCAGCGCCCATACCATCTAGCTGCGCCCGGCGCAGGGCCTCGCGCGCGGCGAGCGTGACGGCCCCGCCCTTGCCGACCCCCCCGTACCGGCGCGGTGCCCTCCGCTCGCTGCGCACCACCCGTGCGCCCGCGCGGCGGGCGATCTCGGGTGTGTCGTCCGTTGAGCCGTCGTCTGCCACCCACACCGATGCCCCGGGGAAGGCGCGCGCGAGCGCTGCCAGCGTGTCGGCGATCCGCTGCGCCTCGTTGTAGGCGGCCACGACCACCACGCAGCGCCCGTCCGCGGGTCGATCGGCTGCGGTGTCTATTGTCCTTGCGTCAGTGGTCGCGATCGGCGTTTGGAGGCTCAGGTGACTGATGTTGAGGCCCATATAACGGGCACGGTATGGAAAATCGAGTGCGCGGTCGGTGATGCGATCGAGGAGGGCGACACGGTCGCGATCCTCGAGTCGATGAAGATGGAGATGCCGGTCGAGGCCGAGGACGCGGGCACCGTCGTGGAGATCTGCTGCGAGGAGGGCCAGGCGGTCAACGAGGGCGACACGCTCGTCGTGCTCGACTAGGCCGGCGCTCGCCCGCCGCTAGCCTGTCCGCTCGGTGTCTGGCCCCACCTCCACGCGCAAGCTCGCCGACGGCAAGCTCCTGATCGATGAGCCCGCCACGGGCGTCGCGCGCCTGACGATCTCAAACCCGGCCAAGCGCAATGCGCTGGACCACCCGATCCTTGACGCGATCACCGGCGCACTGGGCGAGCTGGCGTCGGCGAGTTCGGAGGTCCGCTGCCTGATCATCACCGGCGCGCACGGAATGTTCTCGGCGGGCTATGACATCGGCGAGATCCCCGAGCGGGAGTTCGAAGAGCGCGCCGAGGGGCTGGTCGCCCATCCATTCACCGAGGCAATCAACGCGCTTGAGGCGTTTCCTTTGCCCACCCTGGCCGTCCTTCCGGGCCACACGATCGGCGGCGGGCTGGAGCTTGCGCTGGCGTGCGACCTGCGCGTGGCGCAGGCCGAGATCAAGCTGGGGATGCCCCCGGCCAAGCTGGGGCTGGTCTACTCGCACACGGGACTGCGTCGCTTCCTGGACGCGATCGGCGCGCCGCGTACACGCGAGCTGTTCCTGCTCGGACGCTATATCGACGCGCCCACGGCGCTGGCATGGGGGCTGGTCAACCGGGTGGCGTCCGGCGAGCAGCTGCAGGCGCTCTCCCTGGAGCTTGCACAGGAGCTGGCCGACAACGCGCCGCTGTCACAGCGGGGCAACAAGCGCGTGATCGCCGCGCTGCTGGCCGCCCAGGGCGAGCTGTCCGAGGAGGTCGAAGAGGAGCTGATCGGCCTGCGCCACGCCTCCTTCGCATCGCAGGACATGCGCGAGGGCATGCGCGCGTTCGCCGAGAAACGTCCTGCGCGCTGGACGGGCCGATAACGCCCAAGCGCCTCGCCGGACGCATCGAGAACATACCTGTCTACAGTTGGCTGGCGAGCGTTATCGTAGGTCTTCGGCCATGGATCCCAGCGCCAGGGCGCCAAGACGCACGTCACGAGGTTCTACGATGCCCAACCCCACAGTTGCATCTCCTCCGGGGACGCCCAGCTCAAACGGTCGGCGACAGCGCCTCGGACGACTGGTCGGCCGGCGCGCTGAGATGACGAGGATCGACCGCCTGCTCGGCGAGGCGGAGCCAGGATATCCAACGGTCTTGCAGATAGCCGGTGCCAGCGGCATCGGCAAGACGCGGCTGCTGGCAGCGGTCGTCAACCATGCCCAGGACGCGGGATATCTCGGGCTGATGGGGCGCGCGGCAGAGTTCTACACCGACGAACCGTACGGCGTATTCGCGCATGTGTTGGACCGTGGCGTGCCCGCGCTCGCACCCGAGCGCCTGCTGGCGATCGGAGGCGAGGGCCTGCAAGAGCTGGCCGACGCCTTCCCCACGCTGTCCAAGCGAATCAACCAAGACGCCGCCGAGCATCCACCGAGCGCCGGCAGCGCGGGCGTGGAGCGCTACCGACTGCACCGCGCCGTGTCGGCCCTGTGTGATCTGCTCGCGGGCGACAGGCCCCTGCTGTTGGCGGTGGACGACCTGCACTGGGCGGATGCGGCGTCGGTCGAGCTGCTGCTGTATCTGCTGCGCCGCCCACCGACCGCTCCACTGGTGGTGGCAGTGGCGTTTCGCCCGCGCCAGCTGCATGCCAAGACGGCGACCCTGCTTGAGCAGATACAGCGCGATTCCCACGGTGCGCTGCTGGAGCTGGCGCCGCTCACCGCCGCGGAGGCGCGCACGCTGCTTCCGGCCGATCTGCCAAGCCCAGTCGCCGAGCGCATCTACCGTGACAGCGCCGGCAATCCCTTCTACTTGAAGGAGTTGATCCGCGCCGCCCGGCGAGGCGTCCAGACGATGGGGTTGGGCAAAGGACAGGCGGCCACGCGGCTGCCTTCGACGATCACGACGGTGATCACCAGCGAGCTCGACGGTCTCTCAGACGGCGCGCGCGAGCTCATCCAGGCCGCGTCCGTGCTGGGCGATCCCTTCGAACCCGAGATCGCCGGCGAAGTCATCCAGATGGACGACACCACCACGCTCGCGGCTCTCGACGAGCTCGTCGATCGCGATCTCATACAGGTCGACCAGGCACCTGGGTCCTTCAGCTTTCGCCACCCGGTCGTGCGCCAGGCCATCTACGAGGCGACCAAGGGCGGATGGCGCCGCAGCGCGCACGCGCGCACGGCAGCGGTGCTGAGCGCGCGGGGCGCGGCGGCGGCGGCGCGCGCGCGCCACATAGAGCGCTCGGCAAGGCTTGGCGATGCCGAGGCGATCGCGGTGCTCATCGAGGCGGGCCAGGCCGCTGCGGCCCGCGCGCCGGCAGCCGCGGCAGGTTGGTTTCGCACCGCTCTGCGGCTGTTGCCCGACACGGCCGAGCCGGCGCGCAGGGTGCAGCTGATGCTTGCCATGGCCGTGTCGCTGGGGTCGGCGGGCAACCTCAAAGAGAGCCGTGACGCCTTCGGCGAGTTGCTGGCGCTGCTTCCAGGCGACCCTGCGCTGCGCGGCGACGCGATGCGCGCAGCTGCAGCGATCGAGCACCTGCTCGGCAAACACGACGAAGCCCAAGGCCTTTTGCTGTCGGCTCTGTCCGGGTTGGACGATCGCTCAGCGGCCGCCATGGAGCTCAAGCTGGCGATCGCCGAAGGGTGCTTCTTTAGCGCCGATTGGAATGGCATGCGCTACTGGGCGCAGAAGGCGCCCGAGGACAACGAAGCCCCCTCGCCAACGTTCCTGGCGAGCACGGACGGGCTGTTGGCGCTGGCGCACTACGGGCTGGGCGATGTGACGGCGGCTCAAGAGCTTGCATCGAGGTCGGTGGCCACGCTGGAGTCCCAGTCAGACTCGGACTGGGCAACGCGACTCGGCGCGCTGTGCTTCTTGGGCTGGGCGGAGTACTGCCTGGAGCGCTACGAGGACGCCCAGCGCCACATGCAGCGAGCACTGCACGTGGCTCGTACGAACGGCCAGGAGCACCTATCGGGCGCGTTGCTGGTCGTAGCGGCGTGGAGCAACGTTGCGCTGGGCCGCCTCGATCTGGCGAGCGAGCAGGCGGAAACGGCCATCGACGCCTCGATGCTGTCGACCAACGACCTGTTTTTGAGGTGGGCCCTGACGACCCGCTGCATCGTGGAGATCGAGCGCGGCAGCCCGGCGGCGGCTGTGCAGTTCGGGCGCAAAGCGGTCCAGGCAGGCGTCGACCGGCCCAGCTCGTGGTCGAGCGTCGCAACGCTGTACCTGGCCGAGGCACGCCTGGAGGCCGGCGAACCGGACGGGCTGCGCAAGGAGCTGTTCTCGGGCCACAGCGCGCCCCAGGTACCACCGCTCATCTTCTATGCCGTCCACGCCTACGAGCTGCTGACGCGCGCCGAGCTGGCGCTCGGGCTCACCGATGCAGCCGCACGATGGGCACAGCAGGCGACAGATGTGGCCGATCAGGTCGGGCTCGCGGGACTCGACGCGCAAGCCAAACGCGCACAGGCCGGGCTGCTGCTGGGCCGCGGCCGGCCTGCGGACGCTGCAGCCTTGGCGGCGGCGTCTGCCGAGCAGGCCGAGGCTGCTCGCCAGCCCATCTGGGCGGCTCGCTCGCGCCTGCTCGCGGGGGCGGCCCTGGCGCAGGCTGGCGATGCCGAAGGGGCGATCGAGCAGCTCGTCCGCGCAGAGGAGACGTTCGCGACACACGGGGCCTGGCGCTACCGCGACCAGGCCGCTCGCGGCTTGCGCCAGCTGGGTGTGCACGTGGTCGCCGAGCGCGGGCGCGCGCAGACGCTGGCCCCCGCCGACGCCGTCCTGGAAACCTTGAGCAAGCGCGAGATGACGGTCGCGTCGCTGGTCCATGGGGGACGCACCAACCGTCAGATCGCCCAGGAGCTGTCGATCAGCCTGAAGACGGTCGAGAACCACCTCGCCAAGGCCTTTCGCCGGCTGGGGATCTCATCGCGAGCCCAGCTGGCGATGCTCGTCGAGCGCTCGCTGAACGTCGACGCCTGAGGATCGCGTCGAAGACGCTTGAAATCCCGTCGGGTCGCCCGTTGCCGTCCGCGAGGCCGTATAGCGTGCCCGCAGATGCCGCCGCTGATCACCCGCGAGGAGGCGCTGCGACTCGGCGAGATCGAGGACCACGCGCAGATCGAAGCGCTGATCGAGCGCGCCTGGCAGGCGCGCGTGGAGCGCTTCGCGGACTCCACCGACATGTGCTCGCTGGTCAACGCCAAGTCGGGCGGCTGCGCCGAGGACTGCGGCTTCTGCGCCCAATCGCGCTTCGCCGACGCCGACACGCCGATGCACGCGCTGATGGAGCCCGAGCAGGTCCTCGAACATGCGCGCGCAGCCGAGGCGGCGGGCGCACACCGCTTCTGCATGGTCACCCAGGGCCAGGGCCTGTCCAAGCGCGACTTCGACAAGTACCTACAGGGCGTTCGCCTGGTTGCCGAGCAGACCAACCTCAAGCGCTGCGCGTCGATCGGGCACATGTCGCCCGAGCGCGCCAAGGCGATGCGCGAGGCGGGCATACAGCGGGTGCACCACAACGTGGAGACCGCGCGCAGCTACTACGACGAGGTGACCACCACCGTGCGCTACCAGGGCCGCCTGCGCACCATCCAGGCCGTTCGCGAGGCCGGCCTGGAGACATGCGTCGGGGGCATCCTCAACCTCGGCGAGAGCCGCGAGCAGCGCGTGGAGATGGCCTTCGAGCTGGCCGACATCGACCCCACGAGCGTGCCCATCAACATGCTCAACCCGCGACCCGGCACCAAGTTCGGCGACCGCGAGTACATGGACCCGTGGGAGGCAGTCAAGTGGATCGCGATCTTTCGGCTGATCCTGCCCAACGCGCTGTTTCGGCTGTGCGGGGGGCGCGTGGAGAACCTCGGCGAGCTGCAGCGCCTGGCCGTGCGGGCAGGCATCAACGGGGTGATGATGGGCAACTTCCTGACCACGCTGGGCAACGCGCCCGAGCAGGACAGGGAGATGTTCGAGGAGCTCGGCCTGAACGTGGCCCGCCAGCCCGACAACGCGGCCGACCCGCGCCCTGACAACCGCTCTGGCTGGCTGTGCGGAGAGACCCCCGACGTGGTCGCGCAGGCAAAAGACCGCGAGCAGCCACGGGCGGCGGTCGACCTGGGCGTGCGGTTGTGGGATCCGTCCACGCAGTTGCGCCACCAACCCAAGCGCGCCGTCGTGCGCCGCCCAGACGGCGCCGCCAACAGAGTGCCCGTCGGCTGAGGCCAAGATTCGATGAGCGAGATCGAGCAGCGCCTGGAGGAACTGGAGCGGCTCGGACTCACCCGCCGGCTGCGCCTGGTCAGCGGTCCGCAGGGACCAACGGTGCTGATTGACGGCAAGCCCGTGTTGCTGTTGTGCTCGAACAACTACCTCGGGCTGGCCGACCATCCGCGCGTGCGCGAGGCGGCGGCCGAGGCGGCGATGCGCTGGGGCGTGGGCGCGGGCGCGTCACGGCTGGTGTCGGGCACGATGACCATCCATCGGCGCCTGGAGGAGCAGCTGGCCGAGTTCAAGCGCAGCGAGGCGTGCCTGCTGTTCGGCTCGGGCTATCTGGCCAACATCGGCGTGATCGGCGCGCTGGCCGGGCGTGGGGACACGATTTTCTCAGACGAGCTCAACCACGCGTCAATCATCGACGGCTGCCGGCTGTCGGGCGCGCAGGTGGTCGTCTACCGCCACCGCGACATGGAGAGCCTTGAGTGGATCCTTCACCGCCACAGCGGACGGCGCGGGGGCGAGCGCAGGCTGATAGTGACCGACTCTGTTTTCTCGATGGACGGCAACGTGGCGCCGCTTAGCGAGATCGTGGAGCTGGCGTCGATCCACGGAGCCCGTGTGGTGGTCGATGAGGCACATGCCACGGGAAATCTCGGACCCGGCGGTCGCGGCGCGGTCGCCCAGGCGGGCCTGGAGGGCGAGGTAGATGTGGTGGTGGGCACGCTGGGCAAGGCGCTGGGCTCTTATGGAGCGTACGCGTGCGCTAGCGCGGAGGTGATCCGCTACCTGATCAACACCGCGCGACCGCTGATCTTCTCGACCGCGCCCCCGCCACCGGCCGTGGCCGGTGCCCTGGCCGCACTGCAGCTGCTGCAAGAGCGTCCGCATCGGGTGCAGCGGCTGCGCTCCAACGCGCGCGCGCTGCGCCGGGCGCTCGCCGCGCGGGGCTTTGCGGTCAACGAGGCCGACATGCACATCGTGCCGCTGATCGTGGGCGACGAGCGCGACGCGATGCGTCTGTGCCAGGAGGGCATTGAGCGGGGCGTGTTCGCCCAGGCGATCCGTCCCCCGACCGTCCCCGCGGGCAGCTCGCGGCTGCGCTTGACGGTGATGGCCTCGCATACCGCGTCTGACCTGCGCATGGCGGCTGACATCCTCGCCGACGCTGCCGTCAGGCTCGGCCTGGATCCGGCGGCGATGGCCGCACCCGAGCCCGAGGTCGAGGCCCAGCCGCGCGAGGACGAGGACTCCTACGCAGACGCTGAGGCGTACGCGGACGCGCGCAGCCTCGCCCCGAGAGACGCCGCGCGATCGGACGCGCGGGGCCCGTTTGACGCCGAGCGAGACAGCGTTCAGGCCGGCGAGCCGACGGCGCTGGATGGGCCCACCGTCCCGTTCGACGTCGAGCGCGACACAGCGGTCAGCTGGGCGGCCTAGCCGCCGCGCGTAGGCGTGCGCGGGCTGTTCGTCACCGCAACCGACACGGGCGTCGGCAAGACCGTCCTGAGCGCGGCGCTGCTCGCGGCGATAGCCACCGATGGTCGGCCGGTGCGGGCGTACAAGCCTGTCGTGACCGGCCTGGAGGACCCCGCGGAAATCTCAGCACGCGGGGCATGGCCCGCAGATCACGAGCTGCTGGCGGTGGTCGCCGGCATGCAGCCCGAGGAGGTCTCGCCGCTGCGCTACGGGCCGGCCGTCTCCCCCCACCTGGCTGCGCAGATGGCGGGCGAGCGCATCGATCCCGAGCGGCTGGTGGCGGGCGCCCACGCGCTCGCGCCGACCGACGAGCACACCCTTGTGGTCGAGGGCGTGGGCGGCCTGCTGGCGCCGCTCGCAGACGACTACACGGTCTGCGACCTGGCCAGCGCGCTGGGACTGCCCGTCGTGATCGCCGCGCGCCCGGGACTGGGCACGATCAACCACACGCTGCTCACGCTTGCATGCGCGCGCGCGGCCGGCCTGGACGTGGCAGCGGTGGTGTTGACTCCCTGGCCGGAGCAGCCCACAGCGATGCAGAGCTCAAACCGCTCCACGATCGCGCGCCTCGGGCAGGTAGCTGTGGAGACGCTCGGCTGGGTGGCTGGCCCCTCGCCTACGGAGCTGGCTCGTGCGGGGTCGCGACTGCTCGACGTGCTGGGAGTCGGCCGACCTACTATTGAGCGGTGACGAGTGTGCCGAGCGACCTTCCCGGCGCTGAGCTGGTGAGCAGAGGACTCACCGACCTCGCGGCCGGTCACGAGAGCGACGCGTCTCTGCTGGTGCAGATGGCGGCGCCACGGCTGCGGGCCCTGGGCTTCGAGGTGCCTCCCGCCCGGAGCGGACAAAGCCCGTCGCACCGTCTTTATGAACTGCTTTCGGAGGGCGATGGAGGGGCGCACAGCCGCTACAACGCACTGGTGGCTCGGATGGTCAGCTTCGCGCGCGCGGCCGAGCATGCGTCCCCCGGTTGACGAGCAGCGCCTGAGGGCACTTGCCAGGGAGCTTGGACGCGCGGCTCGCGGGCCGGTGCGGATCTACCTGACCGGCGGCTCGACCGCCGTGGTAGAGGGCTGGCGTGAGACGACCGTCGATGTCGATCTTCGTTTCGAGCCGGAAACCGATGAGCTGCTGCGCGAGCTGCCTGCGCTGAAGGAGCGCCTGGATATCAACATCGAGTTGGCGTCCCCACCCGACTTCATCCCAGAGCTGCCCGGCTGGCGTGAGCGCAGCCCGCTTGTCTTTCGCGAGGGCAGGGTCGCTGTCCACCATTTCGATCTCTACTCACAGGCGCTAGCGAAGATCGAGCGTGGCTTCGAGCAGGATCTGGCCGATGTTCACAGCATGCTCGCGAATGGGCTTGTGGAGCCGTCCCGTGTGCGCGCGCTCTACGACGCGATCGAGCCCGACCTGTACCGATACCCCGCGATCGATCCGCCGGCGTTCAGACGAGCGCTCGACTCAGCGCTCGTCTAGGTCGCTTCAATTTGCGCAAAGCGCGCATGTGGGGTTCTAAGGTTGACAGCAGATGAGAGTGAGTCTAGCGTCGGATGCTTACTGGATCTGAGGAGGTTAAGTCCAAATTGCGAACCCAGTGGCGCTCGCACCGCCATGGATTGAAGCTGGTAAGTGGAGACGAAAACGGCAGAACTGGCAACAAGAAAGGTTGCGCTGGACCTAGCGCCGATCGGAAAAATTGGACCCATTGCGGATTTCACTTGTGGGAGCACCCCGATAGAGGTAAGGGGCTCTGTCATCGTCCCAGTGACGAAGGACAAGATGCTGGCGACCACAACCCTTAACTACGTGGCCAGCAAAGGCAAACAAAACCGGAACGTTTCGAAGGAGAAGTTAGCGATGTCCTGGAAGCATCGCTCTCTGGAGCACCGTTCGCGCAGCTCGGGCTGACCATCAGCAAAGCCAGGCAAATCAGCGAAGAAGAGGTCAAGATAAACGCGTTTATATAACCACGCACCTGCCGCAGCGTTCGATCTGCAAAGATCAGCCGGTGCGACGAACGAACGTGCTCACCGCTGATTGCAACTATGACGGGACCGACCCCGATGGCTACCGCTCGGGCGGAACCGACGTCAGCCAGGCCATGGGGGGCGACGCGCTAGCTGTCAAGGTCTACGAGCTTCCGGTAGGTGAGAGCGTATGCCCATACCACTACGAGTACGAGGAGGAGTGGCTTCTCGTACTCGGCGGCACCGTCGTCGTGCGCACGCCAGACCACGAGGAGGAGCTCACCTACGGTGAGATGGTCTGCTTCCCGCCAGGCCCTGCGGGCGCGCACAAGGTGACCAATCGCGGCGAGGCGTTCGCACGGCTATTGATGTTCTCGAGTGCACGTGAGCCGGCGGTCGCCGTCTACCCCGACAGCGACAAGATCGGGGTCTGGCCGGGTAACCCCGACGACAAGGTCATGCTCCGGCGTGCCGACGGAAACGTCGACTACTGGGACGGCGAGCGCTAGCTGGCGAGACGAGCTGTCGTCGACTCGGTCAGCTGGACTGGGACGAGCGCGCACTTGGCATGCTGGCTCGCGCCGCCTCGACCATCGCCTCGACCACCCGAGCCACGTCATGCGCGTCCATCACATACGGCGGCATCGCGTAGATCAGGTCGCGAAATGGCCGCAACCAGACGCCATGCTCAACCGCAGCAGCTGTCGCGGCAGCAACGTCCACCCCGTGCTCGAGTTCGATCACCCCAATGGCCCCCAGCACGCGCACATCCGCCACGCCCGGCAGCTCGCGCGCGGGCGCCAGGCCCGCGCGCAGCCCTTCTTCGATCGCCCGCACGCGTGCAGCCCATTGCCCCTTCTCCAGCAACGCCAGCGAAGCCAGCGCCACGGCACACGCGAGCGGATTGGCCATGAACGTCGGTCCGTGCATCAGCCCACCGCCCTCGCCACTGGAAACCGCCTCGGCGACCGCCGGCGTGCACAGCGTGGCCGCCAGCGTCATGTAGCCGCCGGTCAGCGCCTTGCCCACGCACATCACGTCCGGGCTCACGCCCGCGTGTTCGCACGCGAACAGCGCGCCCGTGCGCCCGAAGCCGGTCGCTATCTCGTCGAGCACCAGCAGCAGGCCATGCTCGTCGCACACCCGCCGAAGGAATGCCACGCACTCGGGTGAGTGAAAGCGCATCCCCCCCGCGCCTTGCACCACCGGCTCCACGATCACCGCCGCCAGCGCGTCCGCGTGCTCGGCCGCGAGCCTGCCCACGTGCTCGGCCCAATCGCCGTCCAGGCCCGCGCCGAAGCCGTCCGGGGGGCGATCCGCGAAGACGTGCTCGGCCAGCACGCCCGTGAACAGGCTGTGCATGCCTCCCACCGGATCGCACATAGCCATCGCGCCGAACGTGTCGCCGTGGTATCCGCCCCTGACCGTCAGCAGCCGCGTACGCCCCGCATGGCCCACCGCGCGCTGGAACTGCAGGCACATCTTGATCGCCACCTCCACCGACACCGATCCCGAGTCGGCCAGGAACACGCGCTCGAGGCCCGCGGGCGCCATCTCGGTGAGCCGCTCGGACAGGCGCACGGCCGGCTCGTGCGTTAGCCCGCCGAACATCACGTGGGCCATCCTGCCCAGCTGGGCTTGCACCGCCTCGTCCAACGCGGGGTGGCGATAGCCGTGGATCGCACACCACCACGACGCCATGCCGTCGATCAGCTCGCGCCCGTCAGCGAGCTTCAGGCGGACCCCCTGCGCGGACACCACCGGCAGCGAGGGCAGCGCCGCCGGCAGAGCGCCGTAGGGATGCCACACGCGCTCTGAGTCGAGCGCGAGCAGTTCATCCCAGTCGGCCAGCGAGGGCTCTATTCCTCGTACAGCGTGAAGTCGCGCTTACGCGCTCCGCACACCGGGCAGAACCAGGTGTCGGGGATGTCCTCGAATGCGGTGCCCGCCGGGATGCCGCCGTCCGGGTCGCCCTCGTCGGGGTCGTAGATGTAGCCGCAGGACTCGCAGATCCAGCGCTGCAGGGTCTCGGTGGTCGTGGTCATGTCAACGAACTCGTGCTCGGGAATTTCATGCACGGGAGCTTACCGGCAGGTAGGGTCAGCAGATGAGCACCTCCGAGCGCGATCTCCGTCCGGGACCCGGCGAGCAATACAACCCCGGGTGGGCGGGCACCCCAACCCCCGCTCGCCAGGCCGCCACTGTGATCCTGCTGCGCGGGGAAGCCGACGGGCTGGAGGTCCTGCTGGTCAGGCGCACACCGGAGGCCCGCTTCATGGGCGGCGTGTGGGTGTTTCCAGGCGGAGCCGTCGACGCAGGCGAGGGCGAGGGCGACGAAGCCCATCGCGCGGCCGCAATCCGCGAGCTGCGCGAGGAGGCCGCGATCGTGCTCGATGACCCTCGCGAGCTCGTCAAGTTCTCGCGCTGGATCACCCCCGCCCAGGTGCAGATCCGCTTCGACACGCACTTCTACCTGGCCGCGCTACCCGCCGGACAGCAGCCGCAAATCGACGGCCAGGAGTGCATCGACCTCGGCTGGTACACGCCCCAGGCCGCGCTTGCGTCACACCGCGCCGGCGACATCGACCTGGTCTTCCCCACGATCAAGCACCTCGAGCAGCTGAGCGAGTTCTCCTCGGTCGATGAGCTGCTCGCGCACGCGCGCGCTCGGACGGTCGAACCGGTGCAGCCCAAGGTCGTGCTCGAGGGCGAGGTCGCGCGCATCCTGCTGCCCGGCGAGCCCGGGTACTGAGAGCGTCCAGGACGGCGCAATGCGCCGGCTGGACTAATGGAGTTCGTCCAGGACGGCGCAATGCGCCGGCTGGACTAGAGAACTACTGCTGCTGCTGGGCCGCAATCACGTGCGTGACTGCGTTGATCAGCGCAAGGTGCGTGAACGCCTGGGGGAAGTTGCCCAGGTGCCTGCCCGACGACGCCTCCAGCTCCTCCGCATACAGCCCCATTGGCGAGGCGTAGGACAGAAGTCGCTCGCACAGGTGCTCTGCCTCGCGCCGCTCGCCAATCTCAGACAGCGCTGACACCAGCCAAAAGGAGCAGATCAGAAACGTGCCCTCCTCGCCGTGCAGGCCGTCGTCAGTCTCGTCCGTGCGGTAGCGCAACACCAGCCCGCCGTCCGTCAGCTCATCGCGGATCGCCTTCACGGTCGCGCACACGCGTTCGTCGTCGGCAGGCAAAAAGCGCACGAGCGGGACCAGCAGGTTGGACGCGTCCAGCGCGTCGGTTTCGTAGTGCTGGCGAAATACGCCGCGCTTGTCCACCCCACGCGTCAGGATGTCCGCGCGTATCTCCTCAGCCAGTGCCTGCCACTGCTGCGCGTGCTCGGACTCGCCGCGGCGTTCTGCCAGTCGCGCGCCGCGATCCATCGCCACCCAGCACATCAGCTTGGATGACACGTAGTGGCGGGGGGCGCCGCGGGCCTCCCAGATGCCCTGGTCTGGCTCCTTCCACACTTCTGAGGCGCATTTGACCTGGTCGGCGAGCACCGGCCACAGACGGTCGGGGATGTGGTCGCGCTTCTTGGCGTGCAGGTAGACCGAGTCGAGCACCGCCCCGTACACATCGTTCTGGCGCTGGTTGTACGCGCCGTTGCCCGTCCGCACCGGACGCGCGCCCTCATAGCCCTTGAGATGGTCCAGCGTGGTCTCGGTGAGATCCTTCTGGCCCTTGATCCCGTACATGATCTGCAGCGAGCCGTCCTCGTTGCGCTCCATGTCGGCCACGTACTGGACGAAGTCGTCCGCCTCCCAGTCAAGGCCCAGCGCATGCAGCCCCCACAGCGTGAACGACGCGTCGCGCATCCAGCAGAAGCGGTAGTCCCAGTTGCGCTCGCCCTGCGGCGTCTCCGGCAGTGACGTAGTCGCCGCCGCCACTAGCGCGCCGGTGGGCATGAACGTGAGCCCCTTCAGCGCGAGCGCCGAGCGCTCCAGGTGCACGCGCCAGGGATGGTCTGGATAGCTGCCTTCGCCCAGCCACGAGCGCCAGAAATGGCTCGTGCGTCGGAGGTGCCCGTCGGCCTGCTCGACGGTGCGCGGGCCGCCCAGGCCCTCGGTCCAGGAGAGCGCGCAAAAGCGCCGCTCGCCTTCAACCAGCGTATGGCGCGCACGCGCACGGTTGCCCTCGATGCCCATGCGCATGTCGCTGAATAGGCGAAAGGTCGTCTCGCCCTTGCACGCGTCCAGCGCGTAGCCGCCCTCCTCGCCCGTGTCCACCACCTTCCACTCGGTCGCTGTCGCACCGTAATCGAGCATCGGCTCGCACACCAACTCGACCTGCACCTGCCCCTGGGTGCATTCGATCATGCGCACCAGCAGATGATCGGCGTCGTAGTCGGTCGGCGGTCGCGTGTGGCTGGAGCCGTGCTTGTTGTCGTGCCATTCGCCGATCGTCAGCGCGTCGATCACGCATATCCAGCCCTGCGGGGTCATCCACGTCGTCTCGATCAGGTTCGTGCCCGGGACATAGCGCCGGCCGGCCGGCACGAATATGCCGTATGGGCCCAAGCGCCAGGAACCCGCGCTGCGGTCGAGTATCGAGCCGAACACCGACGGGGAGTCGAAGTGGGGCAGGCACATCCACTCGATCGACCCGTCCGAGGCGACCAGCGCCCCTGTGTGGCAGTCACTCAGAAACCCGTAATCGGCGATCGGCGGAAAGGGAGAGTCCATCGACGACACTTCCGGGCGCCCCCACGCCCTGTCATCCCGCTGGGGGGGCTGACCGTCGCCGCCTCCGCTCACGGCCGGCGCCCCCGCTCTCCCCCCGCCGGCATGCTCACCATTCGGTGCGCTCGAACCTCGGCCGCTCAACCCCGCTGGGCAGTACCTGCTCATCCTCGAGCTTGTCCAGATGGGCCGCCAGCGTGGCCGTGGCCAACGGCAGCAGCTGCTCGGGCACGTCCTTCCACACGGCAGCGAGCAGTTCATCGACCGTGCGGCGGCCTTCGCCGAGCGCCATCAGCAGTTCGTGCTCGCGGTCGATGCGGTGGGCGAGGTATTCCTCCAGACGGGCGCGCGCGTCCCACACGGGTGGGCCGTGGCCCGGGCATAGGAGGTTGAAGTCGTCGCGCAGGCGCAGCCGGGTGAGTCCCAGCAGGTAGCCCGACATAGCGCCGCGGTAGGGACTGATGAAGACGCTTCCTTCGCCGAGCACCGCGTCGCCGGTGAAGCATGCGCCGTGGGCCACCAGCGCGAAGTGATCGGCCGCGTGGCCGGGCGTGGCGACCGCCACGAACGGACCGAAGCGGACTTCGTTGTCGAGCCTCACGTCGACCCGTCCGCGCCCGCCGGCCAGGGGCGCCGAGTAGTCCGATAGCACCGCGTCGACGGCTTGCGAGTGATCGCAGTGGTCGTGGGTCAGCACCACGCCGCCGAGCCCTCCGCGCTCGTCGATCGCCGCGAACAGGCGCTCGAGGTGAGTGTCCTCTAAAGGGCCGGGGTCGATCAGCCAGGTGGGCTGGCGCGCGACCAGCCAGGTGTTGGTGCCCGATAGTGTGAACGGTCCCGGGTTCGGCGCAAGCAGGCGCTCGATACCGTACGGGGCCAGCAGTTGTGCCTCGGATGAGCCGGACGGAGCCGAGTCGCCGTTTGCGTTCTCACCCGGGCCTGGGGGCGGATGCGTGCTGCTCATGCGCGCGACGTTAGCTGACGCCGCGGCTGAAGTGAGTGCTCGCGCACGCCGCGTTTTCCCCGCGCTCGCAGGGTGCGGACAAGCTAGATGGTTCAATCGGCCACCGCTCAGTCCAGACTCGCCATCACGTGCTTGACCACCGTGTAGTCCTCCAGCGAGTACACGCTCAGGTCCTTGCCGTAGCCCGACTCCTTCAAGCCCCCGTGGGGCATCTCAGAGACCAGCGGGATGTGGTCGTTGATCCACACGCAGCCGAAGCGCAGCGCCCTGGAGACGCGCAGCGCCCGACCCACGTCGCGCGTCCACACAGACGACGCCAGCCCGTAGCGCGTAGCGTTGGCCCACGCGATCGCCTGTGCCTCGTCTGAGAAGCGCTGGACGGTGATCACCGGACCGAAGATCTCGCGCTGGATCATCTCGTCGTCCTGCTGCAAGCCGGCCACCACGGTCGGCTCCACGAAGAAGCCCGGCCTGTCGGGGGCGCCACCGCCCGTGACGATCTCCGCACGATCGGGCCGGCGCTCGAGAAAGCCCGTCACGCGCTCGCGCTGGCGCTGCGAGTTGACCGGCCCGAGCGTCGTGTCGGGCGACAGCGTGTCGCCCAGGACGAGGCCCTTGGCCTGCTCGGCCAGACCTGACACCACGTCGTCGTAGACCGCGCTCGCGGCCAGCACGCGCGTGGCCGCCGTGCAGTCCTGGCCCGCGTTGTAGTAGCCCGTGCCCGCGATCGTCTCCAGCGTGCTCTGGAGGCTGACGTCGTCGAACACCACCACCGGCGCCTTGCCGCCGAGCTCCAGATGCACGCGCTTGAGCGAGTCCGCGGCTGTGCGCGCGAAATGCTTGCCCGTATCCACCGAGCCGGTCAGCGCGAGCATGTCCACGTCGGGGTGGTTGATCAACGCCTCGCCCGTCGGGTTGCCCGGACCGGTGACGATGTTCAGCACACCCTTGGGCAGCACGTCTGCGGCGATCTCGGCGAGGCGAACCGTCGTCATGGGCGTGGTCTCAGCCGGCTTAAGCACGACCGTGTTGCCCGCCGCCAGCGCCGGCGCGAATTTCCAGATGGCCATCATCAGCGGGTAGTTCCACGGCGTCACCTGGCCGATCACGCCCACCGGCTCGCGGCGCACAAACGACGTGTAGCCCTCCATGTACTCGCCCGCCGCGCGCCCCTCAAGGCAGCGCGCCGCGCCCGCGAAGAAGCGCAGGTTGTCAGCCATCACGGGGATCTCGTCATTCTTGACCGCCTCGATCGGCTTGCCCGCGTTGAGCGCCTCCAAGCGCGCGAGGTACTCGCCGTGCTCTTCAACGAGGTCGGCGATCGCGAGCAACGCCGCAGCCCGCTGGGCCGGTGTGGTGGCCGACCAGCCCTCGAAAGCCCCACGCGCGGCTCCCACCGCACGGTCGACCTCCTCGGCGCTCGAGATCGGCGCCCGCGCCAGCTCCTCACCGGTGGCGGGGTTGAGCACCGCTTCGGTCTCGCCCGCGGACGCCACACGCTCGCCGTCGATGAAGTTGCTCAGGGTCTGTGTCGTGCTCGCCATGTGGCCGCTCCTTGCTCTCGGGATGTCTGCGTCACCGCGCCGCGGGCTCGCCCAAGCCGAGTGCCTCGGCGACCGCCGGGTGGGTGATCTCGCCGCGATCCACGTTCAAGCCTGCGCGCAGGCCCGGGCTGTTCGCTAGGGCCTCATCCACGCCGTGCTGTGCGAGCTCGATCACGTACGGCAGCGTGGCGTTGGTCAGCGCGTAGGTTGAGGTTATGGGTACTGCGCCAGGCATGTTGGTGACGCAGTAGTGGGTGATCCCGTCGACCTCGTATGTGGGGTCCGAGTGGGTCGTCGGACGCGAAGTCTCAAAGCAGCCGCCCTGGTCGATCGACACGTCCACCAGCACCGCATGGCGCTTCATCAAGGCCAGCTGCTCACGCGTCACCACGCGCGGCGCGCGCCCGCCGTGCACCAGCACCGCGCCGATCACAAGGTCGGCCTGGGGCAGCATCTCCTCAATGGAGAGCGTCGAGGAATAGACCGTCGAAGCGCGGCCCGCAAACGCCACTTCCAGCTCGCGCAGCCGGTCGATCGAGCGGTCGAACACAAACACGTCCGCCTGCATGCCGATCGCGATGATCGCCGCGTTCATGCCCACCACACCGCCACCGATCACCAGCACCGTCGCCGCCGCCACGCCCGGCACCCCGCCCAGCAGGATGCCGCGGCCGCCCAGCGGCTTCTCCAGCATGAACGCGCCCGCCTGCGTGGCGATCTTGCCCGCCACCTCGCTCATCGGCGCCAGCAGCGGCAGCCGCCCGGCGGCGTCTTCGACCGTCTCATAAGCGATGCAGCGCGCGCCCGAGGCCATCAGCCCGCGTGCCAGCTCCGGCTCGGCCGCGAGGTGCAAGTAGGTGAACAGCGTCTGCCCCTCACGCAGCAGACCCACCTCCAGTGGCTGGGGCTCCTTGACCTTCAGCACCATGTCCGCCTGGGCGAACAGCGCGTCCGCCCCCTCCACGATGCGCGCTCCCTGGGCCACGAATTGCTCGTCCGACAGCGCGCTGCCCTCGCCGGCTCCCGCCTGGATCAGCACCCGGTGGCCGTGCTTGGACAGCTCCCTCACGCCCGCCGGCGTGATCGCCACGCGGTACTCGTCGGGCTTGATCTCGGTTGGGACCCCGATCTTCATCGCGTCAGCTCCCGCCCGCGCAGCGCCAGCCAGAACTCGATGCGATCGCGTGCGCTGCCGAGGTCGCGCCCGGTCAGCTGCTCGATGCGCCGCACGCGATAGCGCAACGTGTGGCGGTGGCAGTACAGCTCGGCCGCGGCCTTCTCCCAGTGGCCGTTGTGCTCGATGAACGCGTCCAGCGAGCGCACCAGCTCATCGCCATAGCCGCCCTCCTCCTCCTCGATCGGGCCGAGCACACGGCGACAGTAGGAGGCAAGCGCGTCGTCGTCCTGCAGCGACAAAAGCAGCTGGAAGGCGCCTAGGTCTGCGTAGGAGGCCACGTCTGGCGCGTCGCCGTTGCGCAGGCGCACCGCCTCCAGCGCGCAGCGCGCCTCGTGAAAGCTCAGACGCAGAGCCTGCGTGGGCGCCGGGCGGCTCGCGGCGGTGCGCACGTCGCCAAAGCGGGCGGCAAGCTCGCTGCGGATCTTGCGCGCGAGCTCGATCGGCGCCGGCGTCACATCTTCGCCCGACTGGCTCGCAGACCCGGCGCGGGCCGGCTCCACGGCCACCACCGCACACAACAGGCCCGCGCGCACGGCCACCAGGCTGGGCACGTGCTCGCGCGCAAGGATCCTTTCAACCGCTCCCGCGGCTGCGCTGGCGTCGCTGGCCGGTCGGAAGACGAGCACTGCCGCATGCTCGCCGATCCCGAACGGGCGCAGCCGCGCGAGCAGGTCCTCCGGGTACAGATGCCCGGCGAGCGCCTCCGCGAGCACATCGCCCACCATGTTGCGCTGCAGCAGTTCATAGCGCTCGTTGAGCAGCTGTGCGAACGCCCGCTCGGTGATCGCGATGAATGGCAGCTCATAGGGGACCTCGAACAGCGGGAACTCGCGTTTGCGCGCCGCCGCCACCAGCGCCGCGGGCAGCCGTTTGTGCGTGAAGCCCGTGCCGAAGCCCAGGCCCGCGATGCGGTGGTCGGCCAGCCGCTCAATCAGCTCGCGCTGGACCTTGGGACCGGTCAGCTGCAAGCCGGTC
Organism: uncultured Solirubrobacteraceae bacterium; assembly: GCA_963745375.1. GTDB lineage: Bacteria > Actinomycetota > Thermoleophilia > Solirubrobacterales > Solirubrobacteraceae > Palsa-744. The sequence goes on from CAVUXA010000008.1 coordinate 897,997, forward strand.
GTCAGCAGCAGCTCGCCGCCTTTCAGCCACGGCGTCGGATCGGCCAGCTCGCTGCTGTGCACCCAGCGTATGTGCGTCTGCGCGGCCTGTTGCCCGGACACGAGCTGCAGGCCGAGCTCGTCGATCAGGCTGGCGACAGTGAGCTCCATCGCTCAGAGCTCCATCGCTGCACGTGTTCTGAGGCCTCGCTGAGCACCGGGCGCAGAACCGCCTCGATCTCCTCGAACTGCTCCGGGCCGGCGATCAGCGGCGGCGACAGCTGCACGATCGGGTCGCCGCGGTCGTCCGTGCGACAGATCAGCCCACGGCGATACAGCTCGCCAGAGAGAAAGCCGCGCAGCAGCTGCTCGGCCTCGTCGTGGTTGAAGGTCTCCTTGGTCTGCTGGTCCTTGACCAGCTCGATCGCTTGGAAGTAGCCCGCGCCGCGCACGTCGCCGACGATCGGCAGGTCGCGCAGGCTCTCGAGCATGTCGCGCAGCGCGCCTTCGTTGGCCAGCACGCGCTCGCACAGCTCCTCGCGCTCGATCACGTCGATGTTGGCCAGCGCAACCGCGCACGCGACCGGGTGCCCGCCGAAGGTGAAGCCGTGGTTGAAGATCGCCTTGCCGTGCAGGAACGGCTCGGCGATGTGGTCGCCCGCGATCACCGCGCCCATCGGCGCGTAGGCCGACGTGATGCCCTTGGCGGTCGTGATCATGTCCGGCTGGTAGCCGTAACGTTCGCAGCCGAACATGTGGCCGATGCGACCCCACGAGCAAATCACCTCGTCAGAGATCAACAGCACCCCGTGGCGGTCGCAGATCTCGCGCACGCGCTCGAAGTAGCCATCCTGGGGAACGAAGCAGCCGCCGCCGTTCTGCACCGGCTCGAGGATCACCGCAGCGACCGTGTTGGGTCCCTCGAACAGGATCGCCTCCTCGATCGCGTCCGCCGCCCACAGCTGGTCGCGGTCTTCTTTCCAGCGATAGGAGTTGGTGTTGGCCGCGTGGCGACCGCCCGGCGTCAGCGGCTCGAACGGCTCGCGCAGAGCCGGCAGCCCGGTCGCCGTGAGCGCACCCATCGACGTGCCGTGGTAGGCCAAGTAGCGCGAGACGATCTTGTGCCGGCGCGGCTCGCCCCGGGCCGCGTGGTAGGCCTTGGCGAGCTTCCAAGCCGACTCCACCGCCTCCGATCCGCCCGACGTGAAGAACACGCGGTTGAGGTTGCCCGGCGCCAGCGACGCAATGCGCGCGGCCAGCTCGATCGAGCGCGGGTGGGCGTAGCTCCAGTTGGTGTAGAAGCCCAGCTCGGCCGCCTGCCTGGCGGCCACCTCGCCCAGCTCGCTGCGCCCGTGCCCGACGTTCACGCAGTACAGCGCCGACAGCCCGTCTAGGTAGCGCTTACCCTGCTCGTCATACACGTAGCAGCCGTCGCCGCGCACGATCACGGGCACCTCTCCGCCTTCCTCGTAGGCGCCCATGCGCGTGAAGTGCATCCACAGATGGCGCTTGGCCTGCTCTTGGAGGGAAGTAGACACTACGGACAAAGCTACTGGGCGGAGATGTGGCCCTCAAGGCACCACTCGTTCAACAAGTTATTCGTTGGTTGTACCAAATGTCCATGAGCGCCGCTGTTTTTTGGGAATCGCGCCCCTTGGCGCGCGCCGCGCGCGGGCGTAACTTTCTGTCACAGGCCCCGTCCATGCCCATGCAGCGCGAGAGGAGCAGTTGATGGCCATAGAAGGTCTCGCAGTACCCGACGCCGCCGCGCCGGGCAGCCCCGGATCCTCGGGTGTGATGGACAAGGGGCTCAAAAAGGGAGCCATCGGCTACCTGTCCAACATCGTCATCGGGGTCGCCTCCACCGCGCCCGCCTACTCGCTGGCCGCAACACTCGGCTTCATCGTCGCGGTCAAGGGCATCGGCGTGCACGCCCCGGCGGTGATGCTCGTCGCGTTCGTGCCCATGCTGCTCGTCGCCTCGGCCTACAAATACTTCAATCGGGCCGATCCCGACGCGGGCACGACCTTCGCGTGGACAACGCGCGCGTTTGGTCCGTCAACGGGCTGGCTGAACGGTTGGGCGATCTTCCTGTCGGACGTGATCGTCATGGCCTCGCTGGCGGACATCGCGGCCATCTACTCGTTCAAGCTGTTCGGCTTCACCGAACTCGGCGAATCCAAAGCGGCTGTCATCATCGCCGCGGTCCTGTGGATCGCGATCATGACCTGGATCTGCTACCGGGGCATCGAGCTCTCGGCGCGCATCCAGCAGGTACTGCTCGGCGCCGAGGTATTCATCCTCGGGTTGTTCGCCGTGGTCGCCTTCGTCAAGGTCTACGGCAGCCACCCGCCGTCCGGCTCGATCAAGCCGTCGCTGTCGTGGATCAACCCGTTCGCGATGAACTTCAGCGACCTCGTCGTCGCGCTTCTGCTCGCGGTCTTCATCTACTGGGGCTGGGATTCCGGCGTCGCGGTCAACGAGGAGTCCGAGGATCCGGCCGAGGGCCCGGGCAAGGCGGCGGTCGTTTCGACCGTCCTACTTGTGCTGATCTACGTCGTCGTCTCAGGGGCAGCCCAGTCCTTCCACGGCGTCGGCTTCCTGACCAACGAAGCCAACAAGGAAGACGTCCTCAACGCGCTCGGTTCGGGAGTGCTCGGCAGCACCCTGAACAAGCTCCTGATCATCGCGGTGCTCACCTCGGCATCGGCCTCGACCCAGACCACGATCCTGCCGACCGCACGCACCACGCTGTCGATGGCGCACTGGAAAGCCGTCACCAACCTGCTCTCGCGCGTGCACAAACGCTATCTCACGCCGACCGTCTCGACGCTCGGCTTCGGCCTGCTCTCGATCGTCATCACGGTCGTCCTGCTGCTGCTCTCCTCGAGCGTGCTCGAAGACTCGCTCACGGCGATCGGCTTCCCGATCTGCTTCTACTACGGCTTCACGGGCGTCGCGTGCGGCTGGTACTACCGCCGCGAGCTCTCCAAGGGTCTGCGCAACTTCCTACTTCTCGGCCTCGGCCCGCTGATCGGCGGTCTGATGCTGTTCGCAATTGGCATCAAGGCGGCGTTCTACTACGGCCACGCGGAAAACGTCTCGTCAAAGCCAATCCTCGGCATCACGCTGCCACTGTGGATGGGCGTCGGCGGCATGGTTCTCGGCGCGATCGTCATGCTCGTCTCGCGCCCGTTCTTCCGCGAGTACTTCTCGCGCAAGACCGAAGTTTCCCCGCCGGGCATCCTCGATCGTCCGCCATCGCCGGTGCTGCCCGCGCCGGTGGACTTCTGAGCTTGGGGGCAACGGGGGCCACAGGGGGACACGCACAAGGGGCACGGCGCGCGGGAGGGGACGCCGCGCGCCGTGTGGGTGCCGATCCGCGAAACTCAGCCGCCGGTCACCTCGGCAAGGTCCAGCGAGTTGGCGATCGTGTGGAACTTGACGTCGGGGGGCGCAACGATCGTGGCGGGTATCGCCTGCAGGAACTCCTGGACGTGCGCGGTCGCGAAGTGCCGTTTGAGCGCCTCGTCGCTGTCCCATTCCTCCACGAACACGAACTCGTTGTCGATCTCGGTGTCCTCGTACAGGCGGTAGCTGATGCAGCCCGCCTCGGCGCGCGACGCGGCGGCGACGGTCTGCCCAACCCGCATCAACGCCTCGCGCTTGGCCGCATCGGTCCTGACTCGTCCGACTACGACGATCATCGCGTCTCCTCTCGGTCGCTGGTCACGAGCGACCAGTCCGTGAGACGGTCGCATGCGCAGGCTATCCGCCCTCCAGCGCTTCCGATGCCTGCAGCCACGACGTCTCGAGCGCTTCGCGCTCGCCGACTAGGCGCTCGAGATCCGATTGCAGCGTGGCCAGTCGGGCATGGTCGCTGGCGTTTGCGCTCATCTGCGCGATCAGCGTCCGCTCGTGCTCTGACAGCCGCTCGATGTCTGCTTCCAGGCGCTCGAGCGCTCGTTCGCTGCGCTGTGTCTCCTTACGCGCCGCGCGCATCTGCGCCCCCGCTGGCACCCGTCGCTCGCGCGGGGGCGAATGCGAGGGCGGGCGCTGGGCTGTATCGCGGCGCTGCTCGATGTACTGATCGATCCCTCCCGGGAGGTGGCGGATCGCGCCCTGAGGGGTGAGGGCGTATACGTCGTCGCAGACACGCTCGACGAAGTAGCGGTCGTGGCTGACCACCACGAGCGTCCCGGGCCAGCTGTCGAGCAGATCCTCGAGTGCCGTGAGGGTGTCGATGTCGAGGTCGTTGGTGGGCTCGTCCAGCAGCAGGACGTTCGGCTCTGCCATCAGCAGGCGCATCAGCGCCAGCCGCCTGCGCTCGCCGCCGGAGAGCTCACGCACCGGCGTGCGCGCCTTCTCACCGCGAAAGCCGAAGCGATCGCACAGCAGCGCCGCGGTCATCTCCCTGCCGTCGCTGAGGGTGGCATGGCCGCGCACCTCTTCCAGCGCCTCGAGCACGCGCAGCTCTGCGGATACCTCGACGGTGTCCTGGGACAGATGCGCGACGCGGACCGTGGAGCCCCGTTGCACCGTGCCCGACGTCGGCGCCAGCTCGCCGGCCAGGAGCTTCACCAGCGAGGTCTTGCCCGACCCGTTGACGCCAACGAGCGCAACGCGGTCTCCCGGCCCAAGACGCAGGGTCAAATCGCCAAGCACCCTCCTCGAGCCGAGCGTGAGCGACACATCCACCGCGTCGAGCACCTTCTCGCCGAGGCGCGCGGTGGCGAAGCGCAGCAGCTCGGCGCGGTCGCGCGCCTGCGGCTCGTCGGCGATCAGTGCATTGGCGGCGTCGATGCGGAACTTCGGCTTGGAGGTGCGCGCCGGTGGCCCGCGCCGCAGCCAGGCGAGCTCCTTGCGCACGAGCTGCCGGCGTCTGTCCTCGCGCGCGGACGCCTGGCGTTCGCGCTCGGCGCGGGCAAGGACATATGCCGCGTAGCCTCCCTCGTACTGGTGGACCGCCGTGTCGGAGATCTCCCACGTAGACGTGCACACGGCGTCCAGGAACCAGCGATCGTGGGTGACCACGAGCATCGAGCCGCGCCGCGCCGCCAAGTGGCGGGCCAGCCAGTCGACGCCTTCCACGTCCAGGTGGTTGGTCGGCTCATCGAGCAGCAGCAGCTCGGGCGAGTCGAGCAGCAAGCGCGCCAGAGTCACCCGCCGGCGCTCCCCTCCCGACAGGCCCGCGATGGGCGTGTCCATGCCTGCGGAGAAGAGCGACAGCTCCACGCCGCCCATCAGTCCGTCGAGCACGTTCCTGAATGCGCTGTCTCCTGCCCATTCGTGTTCGGCGCGTCCGCCGACGAGCGTCTCGCGGATCGTGCGCTTCTCGTCGAGCTCGTCGCGCTGGCCCAGCAGCGCCATCTCGAGGTCCCCCGTCCGAATGAGCGCGCCCGCGTCCGGCGCCTCCACGCCGGCGATCAGCCGCAGGAGCGTCGACTTGCCGCTGCCATTGGCGCCCACCAGGCCAATGCGCTCGCCCGCGGACACCCCCAGCGTGACGTCGCGCAGCACCGATCGGCTGCCATAGCCCTTCTCAACGGCGTTCAGGTTGAGGAGGTTGCGAGGAGTCGGCATCTGGTCCATCCTGGCGAATCACCAAACCGAGCGCACGACGCAACTCGTCCAGCCCCAGCCCTTCGACGCGCTGCATGGCTCGTCAGCCCGGCGGCACCTCCACCTGCCCATGCGGCGACCCGTACTCCGCCAGCAGATCCAAAAACGGCTTGGGCGCAAACGCCTCGGGGCCGAGCACGCCCGCGCCCTTCCAGTCCCCGCGATCGAGCAGCTCCAGCGCGACGGCCGGGTTGACCGCGGTCTGCCAGACGACGGCTTGGCTGGAGTACTCGCGCATCGTGGTCTCGTTGTCGACCACGTGATACAGGTAGGTCGAGCGAGGCTGGTCATCCTTGCCGGTGCCCGTCACCCAGGTGCCCGCGCAGGTGCGTCCGCTCATGCGCTCGCCCAGCGTCGCCGGGTCGGGCAGCGCGGCGGCGACCACGTCGCGCGGAGCCACCGGCACACCGCGCACGGACACGGGGTCGGTCGAGTCCAGGCCCAGTTTGTGCAGCGTGGCGAGCACGTCAATGAACTCCTGCCCGAGGCCGTACTTGAACGTGACGCGCTCGCATTTGACCCAGCGGGGGATCAGCACGACCTCCTCATGCTCCACGTTGACGCACTCGACCGGCCCGATCCCCTCGGGGAACTCGAACACCTCGGGCTCTGAGAACGGCGCGGTCGTGTAGAAGCCGCGCTCGCGCTCCCAGATCAGCGGCGGGTTCAGGCACTCCTCGATCGTCGTCCAGATCGAGAACGTGGGCGCGAAGTCATAGCCCTCGACCACCAGGTCGGCCCCGTCGCGAACGCCCACTTCGTCGATCGCCGCGAACAGCTCGTCGGCGGCATAGCGGGCAAACACGTCCGACAGCCCCGGCTCCACGCCGATCCCCACGAGCGCGAGCAGCCCCGCGCTCTGCCACCGCTCGTGCTCGGCCAGCTGGCGGTCGCCGAGCATCTCGCCAGGCTGCTCGTATGGGCGCTCGGGGTGAGGATGGGACAGTGTCATCGCCATGTCTAGGTAGGTCACCTTGGCGTCGAACGCGGCGGCGAAGATCGGCTCGTTGAAGCGGGGGTCACAGGCGTTGAGCACCGCGTCGGGCCGCACGCGCTCGATCAGCTCCACGAGATCCTCGCGGCTGGATGCATCTACGCGTTCGGCGGCAAAGCGATCGGGCTCTGCCAGTCGCTCGGCGGCCGCGCGCGCGCGCTCGATCGCGACATCGGCCAGCACCACCCGCTGGAAGACAGCACGTCGCTGCGCGATCGCCGCAAAGGCCGCGCCCACGCCGCCTGCTCCAACCACGAGGACCTTCATCCTGGCCAGTCTTGCGCAAAGGCTAAGCTCGCAATGTCACAAGCATTGCGCGCCAGTGCGCCGCAATGGCGCAGGTCGCTGGCGTAAACTGCCTCGATCCGCGCGGTCCCCAACACAAGCAGGCCATGAGCACCGGCCTTCCCAGCCCTCCTCGCACGCCCCCCGGATCGCCCGAGCCCACCGGCACCCCACCCCAGGCCACGCCCGGCGTGCCCGGGCGCGAGCGGATCACGGGGCGTGACCGTGCGGCGCGACGACAGGGCCACGCCGGCGCGACGCGCCGCTGGGCCTCCTCGCCGGCGCTTGCCCGCGGCGAGCTGCTGCTCGTGGCCCTGGCCGGCGTGCTGGCGGCCGTAATAACCAGCTGGCCGCTCGTGCTGCACCTGCCCAGCCGCATCGCGCCCGACCTCGGCGACCCGGTGCGGACTGCATGGCAAATCGCATGGGTAGGGCACGCGATGCTGCACGACCCGCTGCACATCTTCAACTCCAACGCCTTCTCCCCGCACCCGCTCAGCCTCGCCTTCTCGGACTCGCTGCTCGGCTATGGCCCCGCAGCCTTCTTCGGCTCGGGTACCGTTGCAGCGCTCGTCCGCTACAACCTGCTGTTCCTGTGGGCCTGGTCGCTGTGCTTCGCAGGCGCCTACCTGCTCGCCCGCGAGCTCGGCCTGGGCAAGCTCGGCGGCGCCGCCGCCGGCGTCGCGTTCGCCTACGCGCCCTACCGGGTCACTGAGGCGGGCCACCTGCACGTGATCTCCTCCGGCGGGCTGCCGTTGGCGCTGTTCTTGCTGCTGCGCGGCTACCGGCGCTCTTCGCGCAAGCTCGTGCTGGCCGGCTGGCTGGTGTCGGCCTGGCAGGTCAGCCTCGGCTTCACGCTCGGCCTGCAGTACTGCTACCTGCTGGCCGTGCTCGCGCTGATCGCGCTCGCGTACTGGTGGCGCGGGCGCCTGACCCCCGGCGAGGGCTGGCGCGCGCCGCGCGAGGGCACACGTGGGCCGTTGATCCCGCGCCAGCTGCTGGCCGTCAGCGCAATCGGCATCGTCGTGCTCGGAGCCGTGACCGTCTATGAGGCGCGGCCCTACCTGCAGGTGGCCAACGACTACCCCACCGCCAAGCGCACGATCAAAGAAGTCAAGGTCTACTCCTCCGGGCCCGCCGCCCTGCTGGCGGCATCCTCGGAGAACCGCGTGTGGGGCAGCGTCACCTCGGGCGCCCGCGCAAAAGTGCATTCGAAGAACGAGAGCGTGTTCTTCCCAGGCGGCGTGATCCTCGCCCTGGCGCTGATCGGCCTGCTCGGAGCAGGCGCGGGCAGTCGTGGACGCCGGCGCCGGGAGGGTCCGCGCGATCGGTCGCACGCCGAGGAAGGCCGCAACCCGCTCACCCCGCGCCTGCGCGTCGGCCTGTTGATCGGGATCGTGACCTGCTCGGTGCTCGCCATGGGGCTCGGCCTGACCGGAGCGGGCTACCCGTATCGCCTGCTGTTCGACTACGCGCCCGGCTGGGACGGGGTGCGCGTGCCGGGCCGCGTCTTCACCCTTGCCACGCTCTTCTACGCCCTGCTCGCCGCTGCCGGCGTGCAGCTGCTCGCGGCGCGCATCACACCCTGGGCGAGACGCGCGGCGCTGCCGGCCGTGCCCGCGCTGCTGGGCGCGGTGCTCGTCCTCGTGGTCCTCGGCGAAGGGGCAGGACACCTTGGCCACCCCGTCGTGCCCCAGCCCGCGCGCGCTGAGATCGCGCTGCCCGGGCCGATCATCGACCTGCCCACCGACGGAGCGCTCGACCGCCTATGGCAGTACTTCTCCACCGACGGCTTTGCCAAGATCGCCAACGGCGAGAGCACCTTCGACATACCAGCCGAGGACGACCTGCGCGGCGGCATGAACGGCTTCCCCGACCGCGCCAGCGTGGAGAAGCTGCGCTACTACGGCATCCACACCGTCGTGCTGCACACCGTGATGCCCAAGGGCCTGCCGCCCGAGCAGGGCTGGGTGATCGCCGAGCCACCCAACACTTCCGCAGCTGCGGCCAAGCCGATCGCCGGCCTGGGGATCACGCGCAGGCGCGTGGGCTCTGTGGTCATCTATGAGATCGGCCCAGGGCCTAAGGCCCTGCACGGCACCGATTGATGACGCGCCCGCGCATGGCGCTGGCGGCGGTCCTGCTGGTGGGCCTGGCGTCGGCGGTGATGATCCAGAGCTTCTCCTGGAACCAGGCCTCCCACTATGACCTGACGCGCGCGCTCAACTACGACAGCACGACGATCGATCAATATCAGGCCAACACCGGCGACAAGGTGTTCTACAAGGGCCACTACTACTCCGCCCGCGCGCCCGGGCTGGCGCTGTTCGTGCTGCCGTTCTACGACACGCTGAACCTCCTCGACGCCGAATCGTGGACGCGCGCGCACGTGGCGCCGCCGAACCATCCGGGCGACGAGATGATCTACCTGATTGGCCTGTGGGGCAACGTGCTGCCGGGCCTGTTGCTGCTGCTGCTGGTGTGGCGCGTGGCCGAGCGCTTTGAGCCCGGCTACGGCGTGGCGGCAACAGTGGTGCTCGGACTGGGGACGATGGCGCTGGCGTTCTCGCAGCTGTTGTTCTCGCACATGTTCACCACGTTCCTGTGCTTCGCCGCCTTCTGGCTGATGCTGCGCGAGCGCGAGGGCCCACCCAGCGCGACGCTGCTGGCGCTGGCCGGCCTGGCGATGGGCTATGCGTTCTCGTCGGAGTACCCGACGTTCTTCGCTGCTGTCGTGCTGGGCCTGTTCCTGCTGTCGCGCAAGGACTCGTTGACGACGCTCGGAGTGCTGCGCCGCGGCGGCGCATACGTGGCGGGTGGCCTGGTCGGCATCGTGCCGCTGCTGCTCTACAACCACTACGCCTTTCACTCGTTCACGCACCTGGCCTACTCAGACGTGCCACGCCAGCAAAAAGGCTTCTTCGGGATAGGCGCGCCGAGCCCGAGGGTGCTGATCACGCTGCTGCTGGACTCACGCGGCCTGCTGACCATCTCCCCCGTGCTGATCATGGGCGCGATCGGGACCGTGCTGCTGTACAAGCGCGCCAAGCGCGCCGAGGCGCTGACGATCGGCGGCATCTGTCTGTGCTACCTGCTGTACAACTCCGGCTACTACCTGCCCTTCGGCGGCGGCTTTATGGGCCCGCGCTTCCTGGACACGCTGCTGCCGTTCTTGGCCTTCCCGATAGCCCTGTCGCTCAAGCGCTTCCCCGGCCCCACGATCGCACTTGCGGCGGTTTCGATCATTACGACCGTGGTCGCCACGATCACGCACCCGCTGGTCGGCTATGAGAACGAGACGGTCACCTGGATGCGCTACCTGTCCAAAGGGTTCTTCCAGCCGACGATCGCCTCTGCGTACGGCCTCGGGCGCGGCTGGGGCGGCATCTGGCCGTTCTTGTTGGCGGCCGGCGCAGCGGTCCTGGCGGCCGCCTGGGCGACGCCCCGGCTGCGACTCTCGGCACCGGCCCTGCGGGGAGGCGTGCTGGCCCTGGTGGGATGGGCGCTGTTCGCGGCGCTCGCGCCGACGCTGCTGCGGATCGACCACGCCGGCCTACAGAGCATCTACAACGCAGGCGACCACACCGCGTTCAACCTCACGCTGCACTCGGGCGCCACCTATCCGCTGAAGACCCTCGCCCCGGTGGCCGCCGCGGTCGGCCTGCTGGCACTCGCTGCGATGGCGCTCTTGCGCCACGACCCCGGTCCGCCGCGCCAGCGCCGGCGCGCGAGCGCGGATGTGCACTCGAGCCCGGTGCTCAGCCGCTAGTTCCTAGCGGTCTTGACGTTGTTGCAGTGCGTAGCGTGCAGCTGCTCGCACACGACTACGTAGCCGGGGCGCGGCTGTTCGTGGGCGTTGGTCAGCCCCGCATCAAAGCGCGTCGAGGCGACCCCGCCGGTCCAGTCGTATACGTACATGCGCCTGACCTGCGGCAGTACACCGGCGAGCCTAAACATGTACTGGATCACCTTCTGCGCGCGCGTCAGCCCGGATCCATGGACGTTGGAGAAGGCGCCGCCGAACTGCACGATCCCGCCCGTCTCGGTCAGCCACGTCTGCCCGCCGCCAAAGGCTTTGATGATGTCGCGTGTGCGCCAGCTTTCCAGCCGGTTGACGTCGGAGTAGTTGTGCAGGCCCCAGATGGTCGGCATGACCGTCCGCAGACGACCGATCTCTTCCTTGAATTCCCTGATGTATTCGAGGGTTGGGCCGATGTTCTGCTGGTCGAGCACGTCCAGGCCGATGACGTTGCAGCCCTTGCAGTCGCGCAGCAGCGCCTGGTAGTACATGGCGGTGGCGTCCGCCGACGGGCTGGCCTCCGCGTGCGGGATGTAGCCGCGGTTGGCCTCGTCCCACGCCTGGTACTGCTTGACGTGCGGGAAGATCTTGATGAACTTGGCCACGTAGCGCTGATATTGGGCGACGCTCGGCAGGTTCAGGGGGCTGTACTCGGAGTGGTAGAAGGCCACCAGCACCTGCTCGTGGTTGGCTTCGGCGCCCTGGATGAACGTGATCGCCTGGTCGAGCGAGTAACGGTGCGCGACGGCGTCGTAGGGGGCGATGTAGCGAACGATCCTGGTGTGCAACTGCGTGTAGTAGCCGTTGCGGAACATCCGCGCGGTCTCGTTGCCCAGGCCCACCAGGGGATAGCTCGAGGAAGCGCGTGCCCGGGGCGCCGTCGCGTGACCGCCGCCGCCGGCCTGCGCGACAGCGGCGAGGACAAGTGCGATGCAGGCGATTGAGGCGGTGGCGATTGTGAGCGGTCGGCGAAGTCTTGTCATATCGATGCGCAACAGGATAGGAGGGCGAGGGTTGCGTGACTGTAGCCACTCTTACGGTGCGCTTAGGCCGCCACCTGCACCTGCAAGGCTGGTTTTAGGCGACTTTTAATCGGCGGCCTGTTCGGCCAGCGCAGCGGCGTCCATGCCGCCGGGCGCCCCCGTGTCCGGCTCGGCCGGGTCAGCCTCGCCGCCTTGCGCGCGCAGCGTGGGGTCGGCGACCACGCGCACGTCCACGCCGGGCAGCCCGCGCAGCAGCCGCAGCAGCAGCGAGCGCTCCGCACTTGCGCCCAGACGGGCCAGCCCGCGCGGGGGGCTTGGAGTGCCCATCAACACGTACGTGGCGCCGATCGCACGCGCCACCCTGATGGCGACTACGGCAACGTCCTCGCCCTCCTCCACGCGCAGGCGCGCCCCCAGCATCGAGACCAGGCGGCGCAGCTCCTCCAGGCGCTTGCGATCCTCGGGGCTCGGCGGACGGCCTGGCGGACGCACTACGAGCACGTCCAGCTCGGCGTCCAGGCGCTGGGCTGAGCGCCATGCCCGCCGCACGATCCGCTCGGAGTGGGGCGCCAGGGTAGCCAGCGCCAGCAGGCGCTCGGCGATGGCCTGCGGCGGCGCCTCGGCGCGCGCGGGCAGGCCCTCCTCGTCGCGGCGCACCGGCCCGCTGGACCGATCGGAGATCGGCCAGCGCACCAGGCGCTTGACCTCGACGTCCTCGGCGACCTGGCGCAGCGCGGTCTCGCGCAGCGCTGACAGGTTCTCGATCTTGAAGAAGTTGTTCAGCGCCGCCTGCACGCGCTCGAGGCGGTAGACCTTGCCGGCGCGCAGGCGCGCGATCAACGCCTCGGGCGTGAGGTCGATCAGCACGACCTCGTCTGCCGACGAGAGCACCTCGTCGGGGATCCGCTCGCGCGTGATCGAGCCGGTCAGCTGCGTGACCTGGTCGTTGAGACTCTCCAGGTGCTGGACGTTGACAGTCGAGTAGACGTCGATGCCCGCGTCGAGCACGTCGCGCACGTCCTCATAGCGCTTCTCGTGCTCGAAGCCCGGCGCGTTGGTATGCGCGAGCTCGTCGATCAGGCACAGCTCGGGCTTGCGCGCGAGCACCGCCGGCAGGTCCATCTCCTCCAGGGTGGTGGCGCGGTAGGTCGTCCGCCGGCGCGGGATGATCTCCAGGCCTTCCGCCTGCGCGACCGTCTCGGCGCGCCCGTGGGACTCTAGATAGCCGACCACCACGTCGCGCCCGTTGTCCGCTTCGGCCGCGCCCTCCTGGAGCATGCGGTAGGTCTTGCCCACGCCAGGGGCCATACCGATGAAGACCTTCAGGTGTCCGCGGCCGTCTGGCATGGGCGCATTGTCCTCTTCGGCCCGATGGCATGGACGCGTGAGCAGCGCCTGGCGTAGAGTGCGGCCCGGAGAGCCGGGAAGTCTGGTCGGCGTGCCCTCGAAGGGAGAAGCGATGACGCCAAGCTTTCTCGACATCCACACGCAGAGCGTGTGCCATCAGCGCCGGGACTGCGGTCTCCCCGGAGGCTTTGGGCGCCACGCCCGTGTCTGATCCGTTGCTGGCCGTTGCGTTCGTACTTGCGGGCGCCGTCAGCTTGGGCGCCAGCTGGCTGCTGGTCACCTGCTTGGAGCGGGTGGGCGCACGCCTGGAGCTCTCCGAGGCTCTGCTGGGCATGCTCGCTGCGCTCGCGGCAGACGCGCCCGAGATCACGACCGCTGTGACGGCGCTCGTCCATGGCAGCCAGCGAATCGGGGCCGGCGTGGTGATCGGCTCGAACGTGTTCAACCTGGCGGCGCTGATCGGTCTCTCTGGCATGGTCGCGGGTCGGGTCGCCCTGCACCGGCGTGTGATCGAGCTCGCGGGCGCGGTGGCTCTGTGGATCGCCGTAGTGACGCTCGTGGTCGTGTCCGGCGGGTTCTCGCCCGCGGTGGGACTAGTGCTCGTGGGCGGCGTGCTAGGCGGCTACGTCGTGGTCCTCGGCGTGCGCCATGAGCGGCTCGCTCGGTTGCGTCTGCCGGCGCCGTGGACGCGCTGGCTGATCGCGGCGATCAGCGAGGAGGAGCTCGAGTTGGAGAGCGCGATCCATCCTCAACGCGGCCGTGCACGCGATATCGCGCTGTCTGTAGCGGCCGTCGTCGTGGTGGTCGGGGCGAGCGTCGCCATGGAGCAGTCTGCCGCCAAGCTCGGCGCCCGTTACGGGGTGGCCCAGATAGTCGTCGGCGGCATCGTGCTCGCGGGCGTTACGAGCCTGCCCAACGCAGTTGCGGGCGTGTATCTGGCCATGAGGGGGCGCGCCGCCGCGACGCTCAGCACGTCGTTCAACAGCAACGCGATCAACGTGCTGGCGGGGCTGTTGATTCCGACGACGCTGCTCGGGATCGGCGCTCCGTCAGCCCAGACCACGTTCATCGCCGCTTCCTACGTGGCGATGACGATCCTCGTGATCGGCAGCTCCTACGCCCATCGTGGATTGCGACGAAGCGCCGGGGTTGCGATCGTCGTTGCCTACCTTTCGTTCGTCTGCGTGCTCGTGGTCGTGGCGCGATGAGGCTCAACGCAGCGCGTCCGCGGCGAACACCAACTGCATTACTCAGCGCCGACGCATGTGAGTCGAGCAGCGAGAACGTCGTCGGGATGCGCCGGGACGCTTCTAGCCTCTTGGGCCATGCCGCGTCCAAAGCGTCCATCGAGCTCTCGGACGAGCACCGGAAGGGCAACGTCGCACGGGCGCACGCAGGCGGTCTTCTACCGAGACAAGAAAGGACATGAGCCAGTCGGTGACTTCCTCGAGAAGCTGCTTGGCGCGCAGCCGCTCGCGGTCGCGAAGATCGACGACGCGATCGAGGAGCATCTCAACAGCCGTGATCCGCGCGACCCATATACCGCAGCTATCGACGTTGCAGCGGATAGCCGCCGTTCTAGACGAGCAGTTGCTGGTCTGCTTTCAGCGCACTGTTGATGGCGAGATCGAGCGCGAGTTCGCTGCTGTGGCCTAACCGGCTGCGGGCACGTGCGTTCGCTTCGATGCGCCCGAGTGGACTCGTCTCGGTGCCCGGATTGTGACCGTGTGGCGGCGGCGCTGACCTGTAGTCATGAGGATGGACGGGCACTACAACGCTGAGGCGGACATCGCGTGGGTCCTCTTGAAGAGCTACGACCCACATACTGCTGTCGCTGAGGAGGCCGACGCGGGCCTTCTTTCTGCACCGTCGCTGACCGGCTGCTCTCCGAGGTCTCGGCGGATGTAGAGCTGTCGCAAATGTGACTGACGCCGGCCTCTTGGGTTCAGTTCGCCGTGGTACAGGCTGACGGGTCAGCACGAGCGCCCTCAGCCCTTATCGTTGAGCCCATCGAGGAGTTCGAGCCTCTCGTCGGCACCCAAGGCGTCGGCTCGGCGGTGCTGCCCGGCGGCGCTGGCTTCATAGCCGACATGATCGCGGTCGAGGGCGCGCGCTGCGCGAAGGGCGGGCCGTCCCAATCAGCGGCTGCGCCAGGCCGTTTTGATCGATCGATCTGCTTGCGTGTGGAGATGGATTGCGCGCCGGGACGCACGCGGCGTCTCGGCATCGTGTCGCGCGCTGCCCTGCGCTGGCGGGGGTGTGAGAATACGATCTGAAAGGAAGGCATCATGCGACAGGTTGCTCTTCGGGTGCTTCGAGGATCTGGAATCCGCCATCTGGGAGCTCGCTGATCTTTGTGTGTCCCCGGATGAGCGAGAGGCGTCGTCATAGTCGTGGAACGCTTCAGCGAAATGCCCGCGTTCGTAGGCGACGTCTCCCGAGACATACAGGGTGTTTGCTTTGCTGAAGATCTCCTTGCGGTGACGGGTGTCGTTGACGCTGGCGAGAACTCCGAGGTCGTGCTTTGCGTTGCTTTTGGCTGACGAAGCGGACATCCTCGCGCGTTCGACATGTTCGAACCTCTCCCGCTGAAACGTGCGGTGATCTACCTACGCGTGTCCCCAGCCGGCCAGGTCAACACCGGCTACGACCCGAGGGCCCGTCGATCCCGGCCCAGCGCCAAGCATGCCAGGACGGGCGTGAAGGCATTCCATTACGAACGGCCGAAGTCGGCGGTGCCATCGCGGGATGCGATTGCCTGTCCGCGCCGCCTCAGCGACGCTGCGCTAGCG
Source organism: uncultured Solirubrobacteraceae bacterium (assembly GCA_963745375.1). Lineage (GTDB taxonomy): Bacteria > Actinomycetota > Thermoleophilia > Solirubrobacterales > Solirubrobacteraceae > Palsa-744. The sequence goes on from CAVUXA010000008.1 coordinate 913,797, forward strand.
TTGCGCAGCTTTGTCCACCCTGCGCACCTACATGCCCTCGCGGGCCGCCCTGCGGCGCCCGCTCTCGCCGATCGACGCCGCCGTGCTGGTGGCGGTGCTCGTGCTGCTGTACGCCGTCTTGCGCGTCGGTCACGGCGCGACCGCGTCGTTCTCCCCGGCCGGCCTGCAGCACGTCTCGACCAACCCCGCGCGGCTTCCCTACGACGCGGCGCGCAGCCTCTTGCGGATGTTCATCGCGCTGTTCTTCTCGACCGTGTTCACACTCCTGTACGGCTACGCCGCCGCCCACAGTCGCCGTGCCGAGAAGGTGCTGGTCCCGATCCTCGACATCCTCCAGTCGGTCCCCGTGCTGGGCTTCTTGACGATCGCCGTGACCGCGTTCATCGCGCTGTTCGGAGGCAGCGAACTCGGCCTCGAGGCGGCCTCGATCTTTGCGATCTTCACCGCGCAGGCGTGGAACATGACATTCAGCTTCTATGCGTCGCTGAAGAACCTGCCCCGTGAACTGGATGAGCTGTCGCGCTCGCTGCGTCTGACGCGCTGGCAGCGATTCTGGAAAATCGAGGCGCCCAGCGGCGCCATCGGCCTGGTGTGGAACGGCATGCTCAGCTTCGGCGGCAGCTGGTTCTTCCTGGTCGCCTCCGAGGCGATCTCGCTGCACAACCACACCTACTCGCTGGCCGGGATCGGCTCGTTCGTCGGCGCCGCGGACGCCAAGGGGGATCTCGCTGCGGTTGGACTCGCGATCGCGACGATGATCGTGATGGTGATCGCTGTCAACGTCGTCTTCTGGCGCCCGCTCGTCGCCTGGTCGGAGCGCTTCCGCTATGAGACCACCGAGGCCGCCGAGACGCAGCGCTCGCTCGTGCTCGGGATCCTCGCGCGCTCGTCCTGGCCGCGCCTGCTCGGACGCCTACGGGTGCGGCTTGCCGAGCCGCTGGGCCGCGCGATGCGGATACTCGGTCGTGACGACGCCCCGCCCGCCTTCCCCGGCGCACGCCAGCGCGCGGGGGACGTCGTGTTCGCCGCCCTCGTGGGCGTGCTCGTCGCCTACGGCGCCTACGCGGTGCTGCACTTCATCGCCACCAGCCGCGGCGTCGGGCTCGGCCAGATCCCGCACTGCTTCGCGCTCGGGGCGGTGACGTTCGGCCGGGTGGTCGTGCTGCTCGTCTTCGCAACGCTGGTGTGGGTTCCGGTCGGCGTGTGGATCGGCATGAGCCCGCGCGTCTCGCGCCTGGCGCAACCGGTGGTGCAGGTGCTCGCGAGCTTTCCCGCCAACTTCGTGTTCCCGTTCGCCACGTTCGCGTTCATCGAACTCGGAATCAGCATCAACGTCGGCGGGATCCTGCTGATGGCCCTCGGCGCACAGTGGTACATCCTGTTTAACGTGATCGCCGGCGCGTCGGCCATCCCCTCGGACCTGCGCGAGGCGATGGACGTCCTCAGGGTACGCGGCGCCCAGCGGTGGAAGCGCCTGATCGTCCCCGGGATCCTTACGTCGTATGTGACCGGCGGCATCACCGCGGCGGGCGGAGCGTGGAACGCGTCGATCCTCGCCGAGGTGGTCACCTACCACCACACGACGCTGACAGCGACCGGCCTCGGTGCCTACATCGTCGCCGCGAGCAACACCGGCAACAAGGCGAAGCTGATCTGTGGGGTCGCCGTGATGGCGGTATTCGTCGTCACCGTCAATCGGCTCTTCTGGCGGCGGCTGTACCGGCTTGCCGAGACCCGCTACTCGTTTTGAGGTCATGATGACCAATGTGAGCCCGCCCACCCGCGCCGCCCGCCGCTCGCTCATCTCCGTGAGCGAGTTGACAAAGACGTTCGCCACGCACGACGGCGGCGGCCTGCCGGTGCTTGAGGGAATCACACTCGACGTCCAGCCGGGGGAGATCGTCGCGCTGCTGGGCAAGTCGGGCTCGGGGAAGTCGACGCTGCTGCGCTGCATCGCCGGCCTCGTGCTGCCTTCCAGCGGGACCGTCACCTATCGTGGCAGGCCGTTGCAGGGAATTAACCCCGGCGTGTCGCTCGTCTTCCAGACGTTCGCGCTACTCCCGTGGCTGACCGTTCAACAGAACGTCGAGCTGGGGCTTGAGGCACAGGGAATCCCGCCAGCCGAGCGCGCGCTGCGCGCCCGCGAGGCGATCGACCTGATCGGCCTGGACGGCTTCGAGTCGGCGTTTCCCAAGGAGCTGTCCGGCGGGATGCGCCAGCGCGTGGGATTCGCCCGCGCGCTCGTGGTCGAGCCCGACCTGCTGTTGATGGACGAGCCGTTCAGCGCGCTTGACGTGCTCACCGCCGAGAACCTGCGTACCGAGCTGCTCGAGCTGTGGCAGGCGGGCGAGTTCCCGGCGCAGGGGATCCTGATCGTCACCCACAACATCGAGGAGGCTGTCGCGTTTGCCGACCGGGTAATCGTGCTCGGCACCAACCCTGGGCGGATCCGTGCCGAGTTGTCGTGCGCGCTGGAGCGCCCGCGCGATCGGCGCGAGGAGCGCTTCAGCGCGCTCGTCGACGAGATATACGGGATCATGACCGACCGGCCGCCGGCCCCTGCGCACCCCGTCGCCGATCAGGAGGGCGGCGGCGTCCAGCAGGTTGTCCTCCCGCATGCAAGCGTCGACGGCATCGCCGGACTCGCCGAGCTCGCGCTCGCCAGCGGCGACGCCGCGGACCTCGCCGAGCTGGCCGCGGTCGTGGGCTTCGCGATCGACGACCTATTCCCGATCGTTGACGCGCTAAGCATCCTCGGCTTCGCGACCGTGCACAGCGGACGCCTGAACCTGACCGAGACCGGCGAGCGCTTCGCCGGCGCGGACATCCAGCGCTCGAAGGAGATCTTCCGCGAGGCCGCACTCGCGCGGGTGCCACTGGTGCGCCGCATCCGCCGAGCGCTGGAGCACTCCAGCGACGGCGCGCTGCGCGAGGGGTTCTTCATCGACCTGCTGGCCGGCCATTACAGTCGCGACGAGGCCCGCGCGCAACTGGACACCGCGATCGACTGGGGACGCTACGCCGAGCTGTTCGAGTACGACGCCGGACGCGGCGAGGTCAGCCTCGACGTCCACGCCCAGCCGGCGTCGAGATAGGAGCGGTCACGCTCCGCGGGCTTGCTCCGCTCACTCGATCGAGTCTGGGATAACGCGTATTCCCTCTGCCTGCGCGGCCGCGTGCAGCCGGCGATCCCATGTGGCGAGAACCAGCTCGTCGCTGGGCAGCACGAGAGCAGCGGCGAGATGCAGGGCATCCAGGCTGCGAAGGTCACGGTCCAGGGCCAGCTCGGCCGCATGTTCGACAAGAGGCTGATCCACCTCGATGACACCGACTGCCGACCACTCTTCTCGCACCGCCCTGGCGGCCGCGTTGCCGGCCGCCAGGCGTATGGCACGGATCGTCTCCACATAGCCGACACGGCACATGAACCATCCAGCGGCTTCATCCATGGCGTCACGAACCGTGTCGCTTCCAGGCTCGGCGACGTAGCGCTTGACCAGCGCGCTCGCGTCCAAGTAGAGGTTCAGCGCTCGGCGTCCCTCTCTTCGAGTACCAACGAGGTTGCGCTGCGCCTGCCCTTTGCGAGCCGCGGTGCTTTACCAGGCCGTGCGCGCGACGGAGCAACCAGCCTTCCTTGCGCAATCAGCTCACGCAGGCGACTGTCGCCGATCGAGGCGCCGGCCGGGACGATGTCGGCTACTGGTCGGCCACGAACGGTCACACGCACCTGCTGGCCTCGGCTGACCGCTCGCAGGGTCTCACTCAGGGACAGCTTTAGCTCGCGCACGCCGATCTCTCGCATGTGGCCACATTATCATCCATGAGGGCACATCCGGGTGCAGGCGTCCCGGCGTACACTACAGGCGCGATCCAGCCCGGCTTCAGGCCCCCAGCAGGTTGTGCACGACCAGGTCGATCAGCTTGATGCCGATGAACGGGGCGATGATCCCGCCCAGGCCGTAGATCAGCAGGTTGCGCCGCAGCAGCGCGCTCGCGCCGATCGGTCGGTAGGCCACGCCCCGCAGCGACAGCGGGATCAGCAGCGGGATCACGATCGCGTTGAAGATGATCGCCGAGACGATCGCGCTACGCGGCGTGCCCAGGCCCATGATGTTGAGCACGTGCAGCGGGCCTTTGCCCCCAGGCGTGGCCGCGTACGTGGAGACGAACACCGCGGGCAGGATCGCGAAGTACTTGGCCACGTCGTTGGCGATCGAGAACGTCGTCAGCGCGCCGCGCGTGATCAAAAGCTGCTTGCCCACCTCGACGATCTCGATGAGCTTGGTCGGGTTGGAGTCCAGATCGACCATGTTGCCCGCCTCGCGCGCCGCCTGGGTACCCGTGTTCATCGCCACGCCCACGTCCGCCTGGGCCAGCGCTGGCGCATCGTTGGTGCCATCGCCTGTCATCGCCACCAGGCGCCCGTCGGCCTGCTGCTCGCGGATCAGCGCGAGCTTGCGCTCGGGGGTGGCTTCTGCAAGGAAGTCGTCCACGCCTGACTCCTCGGCGATCTTGGCCGCGGTCAGGCGGTTGTCGCCGGTGACCATCACGGTTTTGATGCCCATCGCCCGCAGCTGGTCAAAGCGCGCCTTCATGCCCTCCTTGATCGTGTCCTTGAGGTAGACCACGCCCAGCACCTGGTTGTCGCGCGCCACCGCCAGCGGCGTGCCGCCCTCATTGCCGATGCGGTCCAGCTGCACCTGCAGCTCCGGCGGCGGCGAGCCGCCTTCGCCCTCGACAAGGTCGATGATCGCGTCGCCCGCGCCCTTGCGCATGCGCCGCCCGTCGATGTCCACGCCGCTCATCCTGGTCTGCGCGGTGAACGGCACGAACTCGGCGTGCAGCGTCGTCATGTCGTGCTCGCGGATGCCGTACTGCTTGGCCAGCACCACGATCGAGCGGCCCTCGGGCGTCTCGTCGGCCAACGAGGCCATCTGCGCCACCTCCGCTAGCTCGGACTCGGGCACGCCCGGCATCGGCACGAACTCCGACGCCAGCCGGTTGCCGATCGTGATCGTGCCGGTCTTGTCGAGCAGCAGCACATCCACGTCGCCCGACGCCTCCACCGCGCGACCGGACAGCGCGAGCACGTTGCGACGGACCAGGCGGTCCATGCCCGCGATCCCGATCGCGCTCAGCAACGCCCCGATCGTCGTCGGGATCAGCGCGACCAGCAGTGCGATCAGCGTCGTCTCGGAGATCGACGTCCCCGAGAACAGGCCGAACGGACGCAGCGTCGCCACGACGATCATGAAGATCAGCGTCAGGGCAGCCAGCAGGATGTTCAGCGCTATCTCGTTGGGCGTCTTGCGCCGCTCGGCCCCCTCGACCAGCGTGATCATGCGATCGAGGAACGATTTACCGGGCTCCTGGGTGATTTCCACGACGATCTCATCGGAGGTCACGCGCGTACCGCCCGTGACCGCGCTGCGGTCACCGCCGGACTCGCGGATCACCGGCGCTGACTCTCCCGTGATCGCCGACTCGTCCACCGTGGCGATGCCCTCGATCACCGTGCCGTCCCCGGGGATCAGCTCGCCGGCGGGCACCACCACGACGTCGCCGCGCGTCAGCTCGGAGGCGGCCTTGGTGGAGCCGTCGCGTATTTTTGCGACGGTCTCCTTGCGCATCGCGCGCAGCGTGTCAGCCTGGGCGCGGCCGCGGCCCTCGGCGAAGGCCTCGGCCATGTTGGCGAACACGACCGTCAGCCACAGCCAGATTGAGATCAAGAACGTGTACCAGGCCGGCTCGTTGCCGCCGCCCAGCGGCTTGCCGCCGAACACCTGGATCAGCCAAGTGGCCGTCGTGATCACCGAGCCGATCTCCACCACGAACATCACCGGGTTGTGGATCTGCACGCGCGGGTCAAGCTTCTTGAAGCTGTCGATCAGCGCACGACGGACGATGTCGGGCTGGAACAGCGAGACCGCCTGTCGCTCGTTTTTTGGGGTCCCGCCCACCCTCTGCGCTGACATCAGTGCGTTCCTCCGGTGAGACGGTCGAGGGCAAGGTTCAGCTCGAGCACGTTCACTCCCCGCTCGCCAGAGAAGCCGAGGCCGCGCCCGTCTGTGTACTTGGAGATCAGCCCATCGACCACGCTCAGCGAGAGCCCGCGCTTGGCCGCGATGCGGTGAGCCTGGATCCAGGCGTTGGCCTGTGAGATTTCGGGGTCGAGGTTCGACGCGGACGTGTTGACCGCATCCACGGGAATCTGCGCCGTGGTCAGACCGGGGTCATACGGCTTGTTCAGTTCGAGATATTCCTTGATGTTTTCGGCGTCCGCTTCCTCGGTGGCCTTGTCGTTGGGCCCGCGGTTGGAGAACGTGCTCGCCGCCGCGTTGTACGCGCCGCCTTCGGTCGCCGAGGGACGACTCTGGAAGTAGCGTGGGTCCGCTTCGGTGACCAGTTCTTCTTCCTTTTCTTCGGGCTTGCCGTTCTTTCCGATCACCGGCGCCTTGAAGCTCTGGCCGATGATCTTCGAGCCGACGAGCTTGCCGTTTACGTAGACCTTCTGCCCGTTGGCGTCGCCCGGGAAGGCCACCTGACTGACCCCGGTTATCACCAGCGGGTAGACCAGCCCGAGCAGGATGGTGAACACGATGATGCCGATGACCGAGGTGACGATGTCGCGTTTCATGTCTTTCGACGGACCCATCAGTAGAGGTGTCCGGTCAGGCCCTGCACAACCGGGCCGAGCAGCAGGGCGGGGAAGAACGTCAGCGCGCCCACCAGGACCACCACGCCGATCAGCAGCACCGCGAACGTCGGGTTGTCGGTGCGCATCGTGCCGAGGCCCGCGGGCGTGACGCGCTTGCCCGCCAGGGCGCCCGCTACCGCCAGCGCAAACAGGATCGGCGCGTAGCGCGCGAACAGCATGTCAAAGCCCCCGAGCAGGTCAGCGAAAGTGACGCCGTGAGCACCCGCGTTGCCGGCGGCGGGCTGGATGTAGCCGGTGTAGCCGGCGAACGCCGAGCCGTTGTTGTTCGCCTGCGAGAGGTAGGCGTAGAAGCTCTCCGAGAAGCCCTGCGGGCCCTTCCCAAGTTCGGAGATCGACGCCCGACCGGCGTGACTCGCGGTTGCCATCGCCGTGCAGAACAGCGCCGCCAGCGGCGTGATCAGGATGCCTAGGCCGGCCAGCTTTATCTCCCTGGCCTCGAGCTTCTTGCCCAGCCACTCGGGCGTGCGCCCGACCATCAGCCCGCCGATGAAGACCGCCAAGAGCACGTAGAGCAGCATCGAGTAAAGCCCCGTGCCGGTGCCGCCGAAGATCACCTCGCTGGCCGACAGGTTGGCCATCGGCACGGCGCCGCCGATACCGGTGAAAGACTCGATCGCGCTGTTCACCGCACCGCACGAGGTGACCGTGGTGACCACGTCGAACAGCGCCGAGCCCGCTATCCCGAAGCGCTGCTCCTTGCCTTCCATGTTGCCTCCGGTGGAGCCCGAAATCACATGCGTGTGCAGGCCCGCGGCATGCTGCGCGGGCGAGCCGTGAGCCTCGGCGATGTAGGCGACCGCCGCGGCGCCAAGGAACATGAACATCATCACGCCGTAGATCGCATACCCCTGGCGACGGTTGCCCGCCATCCGCCCGTACGCGAACACGAGCGCCGCGGGGATGATGAGCACGATCAGCATCTCGAAGAAGTTGGTGAACCCATTCGGGTTCTCGAACGGGTGCGCCGAGTTGACGTTGAAGAAGCCACCGCCATTGGTGCCGAGCATCTTGATCACCTCCTGAGAGGCGACCGGCCCCATCGCAATCGACTGGGTGAGGCCCGTCAGGGTGTGCGCCGTGAGGTAAGTCGAGAAGTTCTGGATCACGCCCTGAGAGACGAGCAGGAGGGCCCCGATGATGGATATCGGCGCAAGCACGTACAGAACGGTGCGCACGAGGTCCTGCCAGAAGTTGCCGATGCTCTTGCCGCTGCGTCCCACTATGCCGCGGATGAGCGCGACCGCCACGACGATGCCCACACCGGCCGACAACCAGTTCTGTACCGTCAGCCCGATCATCTGGCTGAGGTAGCTCATCGTCGTCTCGCCGCTGTAGTACTGCCAGTTGGTGTTTGTCAGGAACGACGAGGTGGTGTTGAAGGTGACATTCCACGTGCCCGATTTGTAGCCCAGCGGGTTGAGCGCGTGGGGCACCCATGGAGCGTTCTGCGTGCGCAATATCAGATACAGCAGCAGCCAGCCCGCGAGTGAGAAGATCAGCAGGCTTTTCGCGTAGGCCTTCCAGTCCTGCCCACGCTCCGGGTCGACCCGCAGAATGCGGTACAGGAACTTCTCGGGCCCCGCGAAGATCGGCGAGAGGATGACCCTCTTGCCGGTGTAGACCTTCGCCATGTAGCTGCCGAAGGGCATGGCGAGCGCCGTGAGGATGACCGCGAACAGCGCGATCGTAAGCCAACCGGTGAATGTCATACCTAGAGCTTCTCTCCGCGGATCAGGGCGTAGAAGAGGTAGACAATCACCAGCACCGACACGACCAGGCCAAAGAAGTCGGCCCCGCTCATGTGTGCAACGAAGAAGCCCAGGGGAAGCGGAACGCTCATATCCGGTCGACTCCCTCGATGATCAACAGCAGAATCGCAAACGTCACGATCCCGAGAATGATGGCTACGGCGTCCATGGGAGCACTATTGTTCCTGCCGCATCACAGCGGCATAACGAATCCGGGTAGCGACATAACGATTTTGTGACGGGATCACATCGAAGTCGCTGTAGGGGCACTCGTCGAGTGCGTCCTTGACTTCCCATGCAACCTCGCTCACCGTTCGCTCGCAGTGGGGGTTGAACAGGGGGCTGCGGCCGTCGGTCAACAGCGCTCGGGCGAGCGCCACGCCGCGCGCGCTGACCGGCATCGCCGCTTCGAGGCGCTCCGCCAGTTCGAGGATCGCGCGCCGGCCGCACCTGACCGCCCTCGGCTCGACGACGACCGCGGAGATGATCGGCTGCGAGCCGCGACGATCGGCGTAATCCATGATGTTGCGCAGGCTGCCAGCGATATCACGCCGAGTGTCGGGGGCGGTCAACTGCCGGGCGCGCAGCGCACGCGCGGGGTCGACACCGTCTGGGTGTCCACTAGCGATCTGTCGATCGAGCTTCGCCCGGGTCATGTACACCTTCAGCTGGAGTCCCAGCGAAGCCTGCCTGTCTGTCAGAGTCCTCACGATGGAGCACCTCCGAGTTAAACTGTGGGATGAGAACCTCTCGAGTGTGTCACCGTCCCAATGACGTCCGCGTGTCGAAACGTGCCATTTGCCATAACGATCCGGTAACGGCCCGAGATCTAAAGAGAGAAGCGGTAGCCAACGCCCGGGTCGGTGACGATGTAGCGCGGCCCTTCCGCCCCCTCCGGCTCGATCTTCGCCCGCAGCCGCGCGATGTGCGTGCGCAGCGGCTGGATGTCGTGCACGTACTCCGGGCCCCACACCTCCGCAAGCAGCTTGTGGTGTGTCATCAGCCGGCCGCGGTTTCGCACCAGCACACGCAGCAGCTCGAACTCGATCGGGGTCAGGTGCACCGGTTGGGAGTCGCGGCGCACGAGCCGCGCCGCGAGGTCTATCTCCAGGCCCTCCACCACGATCTTCGGCTCCTGCTCGGCCGGCGCGGTGCGCCGCAGCGCCGCCTGCAGCCTAGCCACCAGCTCGCGCGCCCCGAACGGCTTAGTGATGTAGTCGTCCGCCCCCGCCTCCAGCGCCCGCACCTTCTGCTCCTCCTCACCCACCGCCGACAGCACCAGGATCGGCATCTCGCTCCATTCGCGCAGCCTGCGCGTGAGCTCCACGCCGTCGCCGTCCGGCAGCACCAGATCGACGATCGCCGCATCCGGCGGGCGCACCGCCGCGAGGTCCAGCGCTTCAGACGCCGTTTCCGCCGGCACCGCCTCAAAGCTCGCCTCGCGCAACACCACCTTCAGCGCACGCACGATCTGCGGCTCGTCGTCTACGACCAGCACGCGCGCCCTGACGACCGGGACCTGCCCGCCCTGGGACTGCGTGCTCACCTGGCCGGCGCCCGACCCGCGAGCAGCTCGCCAGCGCCGGCCTCATGCGCCGCCGAGGCCGCCTGGTCGCCGTCTTGGTGGGAGTCCTCGTCGGGCTCCTGCAGCGGCAGGCCGAACACGAACGTCGCTCCCTGCCCCGGCAGCGACTCCACGTGCAGCGATCCCGCGTTCGCCTCGGTGAAGCCGCGCGCGATCGCCAGGCCGAGCCCCGAGCCGCGGTGACCCCCCGCCGCGGTGCCCGCGCGGTAGAAGGGCTCGAACACGCGCTCGAGCTGGGCCGGCGGGATGCCCGGGCCGCGATCGACGATGCGCACAATCACGCGGTCGCCCGCAGGCCTGTGTCCTTCCAGGGACGGCTCAGCCGCCGCGGCCGCCGCGCCGCCGTCGCCGCCAGCAGCCGCCGCCCCTCGCCCCGGCGCGCGCGCCAGGCTGCGCACGGCCCGAGCGCGCACCGACACAGGGTGCCCGCCCGAATGGCGCCGCGCGTTCTCCAGCACGTTCACAAACGCCCGCTCCATCTGCGCCGGGTCGACCCGCACCAGTGGCAGGTCGCGCTCGATCGACAGGCTGAACTCGTCCTCGCCCGCCGCCAGCTCGCGCAACGCCGTGCGGATCAGCTCCTCCACCGACGTCCAATCCCTGCGCGGCTCGGCCGCGCCCGCTTCCAGGCGCGAGAGGTCCAGCAGATTGTCCACCAGCCGCGACAGGCGCCGCGTCTCCTCCTGGATGACCGCCGCCAGCTCTTCGCGCTCCGGCTGCGACAGCGACGGCGAGCCGACCGCCTCGCCGGCCGCCGAGATCGCCGTCAGCGGCGAGCGCAGGTCGTGCGAAACCGCGCGCAGCAGCGCCGTCTTGACCGTGTCCGCGCGGCGCAGCGCCGCCGTCTCCACCACGCCGCCCAGCAGCCCCTCGCGCTCCAGGGCCGCGCTCAGCAGCCCCTCCAGCGCCGGCACCACGCGCTCCTGCAGGCGGCGCAGGCTCGCCTCCGACGAGTCCGCACCCACCAGCAGGGTGCCCAGCCTGCGCGTGCCCTCGCGCAGCGGAAACGCCACCCTGCGCTCGTCGCCCTCCAGTGCCTCCATCTCGATCCGCGCCGAGTTCAGCTTCAGCGTCTGGGCCAGTCGCGCGGCCGCCGTGGGCAGGTCCTCGGACAGCCGCCCGCCGCGCAGCAGCAGGCGCGCCATCTCCGCCGCCAGGTCCGCCTCGCTGCGGCGCTCCTCCGCGTCGCGCGCGCGAGCGCGCGTGACCTCCGCCACCGAGCTCGACAGGGCGGCCACCACCACGAACGCCGCCAGCGCCACCCAGTTGTTGGAGTTTGAGATTGTAAACGTGCCAACCGGCGGCAGGTGAAAGAAGTTGAACGCCGCCGCGCTCACCAGCGCCGTGGCGAAGCCCAGCCCCGCGCCCCACGTGACCGACACCACCAACACCGCCGGCAGGTACACCACGCTCAGCGACGCCACCGGCGCCACCTGCTTGAGCGGGTACACGATCAGGGTGCTCAGCGCCACCGCCGCCAGCGCCACCAGCACACCCACGCGGCGGGGGGGCGGTTCTGAGGCGATCAGCAGGCCAAACGGGGGCGACATCTCACGTCAGCCTAAGGGTTCGTCAAGCAATGTCTTGACCAACCCTTAGAACGTGTTTTGAAAAGCTCGGCACGCCTGGATGCGCCCCTGGACGCTGCGCTGGATCGCCACGCGACGGCTCGCACGTGCCACCAGCATGCGCTTCGCCGCCCCGCGGCGCCCAGCTTGGCCCAGGAACGCCCCAGTAGTCGCACCGCCATTTCCAAAACACGTTCTTATGACGAACGGGGCGGGACTTGGCTCCCGCCCCGTTCGGCGCGACCTACGCGGTTCGGCGGTCCGGTGCGCCCTGCTCGGCGAGCTCCGGAGTCTGCCAACGGACTCGCTTGCGTCCCACCGTCCCCACGATCATGATCCGGCCGGCCGCTCGCGCGCAGGTAACCCAGACGTAACCTTCCTGTGACCGTTCAGTGACCACGGGGCCGTTCGCCGGAAGGGCCCCGTGCAACTCAAGCTTGCGCCGCGTGCAACCGACGCAGCACTGGAAGATATGTCCGACCATGCTCATCTGCACGCGATGAATACACGCACGCGCAAGATCGTCGCGGCCGGATTGCTCATGCTGTGCGGCTGTCTGACGCTCAACCTGCCATGGGCGAGCGCTCCCGCCCAGGCGCGGCCGACCGCGGCGGCCGACCGCGTCAGCGCGGTCTGCGCCCCGCCCGCGCCCGGCAGCGCGAGCTGCCTGGCGTTGCGCCTCATCGCCAAGGCGCCGCTGGCGGTTCCCGGCGCCCGCGCACTGCCCCATGCCGCCGCCTCGGCGCCCCGCTCGGTGTCGCCCGCGGTCGAACAGACGACCCCGATCCCCGAAAGCCTCACGCCCCAGGCGCTGCTTGGCGCCTACCACCTGCCCGCCACCACCACGGCGTCTGCCACGCAGACGATCGGCATCGTCGACGCCTACGACGACGCCACCGTCGAAGCTGACCTCGCACACTACGACCAGCAGTTTGGCCTGCCTGAATGCAGCGAAGGCGACGGCTGCTTTCGCAAGGTCAACCAAGCGGCCAAAGCCTCGCCGCTGCCGCCCTCCGCGGGCGCCACCGAACGCGGCTGGGCACAGGAGATCGCCACCGACGTGGAGATGGCCCATGGCGTGTGCGAGAGCTGCCACATCGTGCTCGTCGAGGCCGACTCTGAAAGCTATCCCGATCTCGAGCAGGCCGAGCAGGCGGCTGTCGCCATGGGCGCCACCGAGATATCCAACTCGTGGGGCGGGCAGGAGCCGTCACTGGACAGCCCGGCCTTCGACCACCCCGGCATCGTCATCACCGCCTCCTCCGGAGACGACGGCTATCGCAACTGGATCGCCGAACCCCAGTTCGTCAACTATCCCGCCGCCTCGCCCGACGTGGTCGCCGTGGGCGGCACTCGCCTGCTGCTGAACCCCGACAACAGCTGGCTCGGCGAGGAAGTGTGGAACGACGGCGCCGAAGTGGAAGAAGTCAGAGAAGAAGCCGGCGACGGCGCCGGCGGAGGCGGATGCAGCGAACGCTTCGACGCTCCCGCCTGGCAGCGCAGCCTGTCCAACTGGGCAGCGGTCGGCTGCGATGAAAGACGGGCGGTCGCCGACGTGTCCGCCGACGCGGACCCGTTCACGGGCGTCGCTGTCTATGACTCCACCGAAAGCGAAGGCACAAGCGGCTGGAACATGATCGGCGGCACCAGCGTCGCGTCGCCGATCATCGCCGCCGTCTTCGCGCTCGCCGGCGGGGCGCATGGAGTGGCCTATCCCGCACGGACGCTGTATGAAAATGCAGCCAAGACCCCCGCCTCGCTGCACGACGTAGTCTCAGGCTCCAACGGCGAATGCCTGGAACCCCTGGATGAAAGCGAAAGCGAACCGCCGCGGGCCAGCTGCTCAGCTGCCGTCGAGGCCGCCAGCTGCTCCGGCGAGGCGATCTGCCTGGCCGGCCCCGGTTACGACGGGCCGACCGGCGTCGGCACGCCAGTTGGGCTCGCAGCCTTCGAAGCGCCCCCGCAGCCCGCGCCTGAACCCAGCCGCGACGAAGCAGCCGCCGCCCCGCCGGTCGTCAGCCCCGCAAGCCCGCCGCCGACGATCGCCGTCCCGCTGGCCACACCCGCCGTCAGGCTGTCGGACATCGCGCTCACGCTGAGCGCCCTGATCGCGCTCAACCGCAGCCATCCACGCATCTCCCAGGTGGACTTCGCCTTTGACATCAGCGCCCCCGCACGCGTGCGCGTGTCGCTGGCCGAGCGCGTTCGCGCGCATCGCCACGAGCGTTGGCAGACGCTGCCCGGATCGCTGACGCTCAGCGTCAGCGCCGGACGCAACAGCCACCGCCTGAGCGGCCATCGCACCCTCACGGCCGGGGACTACCGGTTGACGATCACGCCCAGCGGCGGCGCCGCGCGGTCGCTGGACTTCCAGATCGGCTAGCGCCGGGCGGCCCCCGCCTTCGCGCGCACGCCGTCGCCGGCCACGACCGCCTGGCCGCGCGCGGTCAGCTGCCAGGCGTTGGGCGCCCCGCGCGCCTGGGCCGGGCTCGTCTTGGCGATCAGGCCCTGCGCCTGCAGGCGGGTAAGCAACTTGGAGATCTGCCCCTGGTCGACGACCCCCGCGCGTTCGCCGACCTCGCGGTTGCTCGCGCCGGGGTAGTCGCCGATGGCGGTGAGCACGCGCGCAGTGCGATACGTGAGCCTGCCGGCCGGCGCCTGGTCTGTGCCGCCCCCGTGGGCCCCCACCTGCGGGGATGCGCCGGCGCCGTCGGCGGTCCTCGGCGCGGGGCGCGTCAGCTCCCTGCGCGCCACGGCCGGACCCATATAGGGCATCACTATCATGCTCATGAGCGGACCGAACAGATCTGCCATCGGCGGGCGCTCGGGCAGCAGCAGGCGATTCTGGACGATCGCCAGCACCGCGCCCACTACCCCCTCGGCGATGACTGGCGGCGGCTGGGGCCGGCCCGGGGGCACCTGCAGGCGTCCGCGATCGACGACCGCGGCGAGCTGCCCGAGAACCTCGGCGCGGCGGCGCAGCACGTCCGCTCCGCCGCTCATCGAATACACGACGCACAGGGTCGCCAGGGCGGGCTCCTCTTCGACGAAGCCCAGCAGGCTGGCCAGCGCAGCCCTGATCCCGTCGAGCCAGCGCGGCTCGGACTCGTAGGCGCCCGCCGTCCTGCGCTCGACCAGCGCCATGGCCAGCTCGAAGGTTGCCAGTAGGCATGCTTCGCGGTCGGCGAACAGCTCGCGAAAGACCGCGCGCGAGACGCCCGCCCGCGCGATCACGTCGGCAACCGACACGGTTGCCCCGGCTGCGCCGCGCTCGGCCATCGCGTCTGCCATCGCACGCAGGATCCTGATTCGCTGTGCTTGCGCCACTGCTCCGCCGTCCCACACCAGCTTGATAGAGGCCGCGGAGCCTATCTTCTTGATGTCTAGTCTTGCGGGCGATCCTGTGCGCCGGGCGCTGGGGGCAGCAGCGCGGGCGCGCCGTAGGGGGTCAGGCACTCGGGCAATTGCACGCTGGCGTCGGCCTGCTGGCCGTTCTCCAGCAGCGCCACGATCGTGCGCCCGACTGCCACGGCGGTGCCGTTGAGCGTGTGCGGCGTGTGCGTTCGCCCGCCGCCCGATCGCTCGCCGCGCATGCGGATGTTCAGGCGCCGGGCCTGGTAGTCGGTGGTGTTCGAGCACGACGTCAGCTCGCGGTAGCGCCCCTGGCTGGGCAGCCACGCCTCACAGTCGTACTTCTTGGCGGCCGAGTTGCCGAGGTCGCCGACCGCGATGTTGACCACGCGGTAGGGCAGCCCCAGGTCACTCAGGATCTCCTCCTCGATTGCCAGGATCCGCTCGTGCTCGTCGGTCGAGTCCTCGGGTGCGACGAAGCTGAACATCTCGACCTTGTCGAACTGGTGCACCCTGAAGATGCCTCTGGTGTCTTTGCCCGCAGCGCCTGCCTCGCGGCGAAAGCACGGGGAGAAGCCGGCGTAGCGCAGCGGCAGCTCCTGCGCGTCGAGGATCTCGCCGTCGTGCAGCGACGCCAGCGCCACCTCCGAGGTGCCCACCAGGTACAGCTCGTCCTCTCCCAGGCTGTAGATCTGCTGCTCGGTGTCGGGCAGAAAGCCCGTCCCGTACAGCGCCCGCTCGCGCACCAGCACTGGGGGGATGACCGCTTCGAATCCGTGCCTGGAGAGCTTCTCCAGCGCCCAGCGCACAAGCGCCAGCTCGAGCATGACCAGGTCGCCTTTCAGGTATGCAAAGCGCGCCCCCGACAGGCGGGCCGCGCGCTCGGTGTCGATCAGCTCGCCCGCCAGCTCCAGATGGTCGCGCGCCGGGAAGTCCAGCTTGCAGACCGCGCCCACCTCGCGCACCAGCTCATCCTCGGGGCCGGGCGCAGCGGAGGGATCGGGCAGGTTGGGCAGGCGCGCCAGCAGCGCATCGAGCTCTGCTTTGGCCTGCTCGGCCTGCTCGGCGAACTGCTTGACCTGGGCGCTCAGCTGCTGCATCTCCGCGCGCAGATCGGGCGCGTCCTCGCCGCGCGCCTTGGCCGCCCCGAAGGCCTCCGAGCGCGTCTTCTGCTCAGCCCTCAGAGCCTCGGCCGACGTCGTAGACGCACGCCAGGCCTCGTCCGTCTGGAGGATCTGATCGACGATCTCCGTCAGGCCGGGGTCACGCCGCGCCAGCGCCGCGCGCACACCGTTGGGGTCGTCGCGGATGCGCTTGAGCTCGAGCACGGCGGCGCCTGCCTCGCGCGCTTCCTACTTGGTAGACAGCGTGATGTTCGTGGAAGGCACCTTTTCGGCCTGCAGCCCGGAGTAGGCGGCGAGGAACTTGGCGACATCCCGGGCGTCTTCGCCGACGAGCACGTTCTCGGGCATGATCGCCCCGGAGAAGCCACCGTTGCGAATCGCGTAGAGCACCTGTTCGACGTTCTCCTTGCGGATGTTGAAGTTCGGGCCGTTGGTCTTGACGCGGTTGGAGATGCTCGTGGCCGACCCCTCCGCGCCGACCACCGCCAGCGTGTGACATCCGGAGCAGTGGTCGAGGAACAGGACCGCGCCCTTGTAGTCGGGGTTGGTCTTGGCCAGTTTGACTTCCTGGGAGCCGCACGCGCTCAGCGCGGCGGCGCACGCGAGCGCGAGCGTCGCCAGGAAGGCCAGCCTCGCGGGCTTGCGCCTCATACGCACGGACGGGGCCTCATGCGCGGGGAATATATAGGGCTCGCTCGGGGGCCGGGCGCGCCGGCGGCCGCGACAGCGTCGCTCAGAAGCCGTGAGCCGTGCTCGCGGCACGCAGGGCCAGGAAGACCACCACCAGCGCCGACAGCGCCATCACGCCCACCTCGCGACGGACGATCGCCGCGACGACCGCCAGCTGCTCGCCCTCTCCCAGCGCGCCGACGGCCTGGGCGTCGGCCAGGCCGCGCTGGTCGAGGATCGTCTGGGCGGCCGTCACGCGCAACTGCTCTGCGATGAACGCGATCGCCAGCGGCAGCAGCGCATACAGATAGAAGAGGTGTTCGTTTGAGTACTTGCCGGCGGCGGCCAGCGAGCCGACCGCGATCGCCAGGGTCAGCGCAGAGCCCTGCCCGACGCGCAGCGCCACCCAGAAGACGACGTCCAAGCGTGCTCGCGCGTGCCGCGCCGGCGGCTCGTCGCCCGCGCCCGCGGGGCCGGAGGGCGGCAGTTCGACAGGCCGATACCACAGCCAGGCACCCAGCGCTCCAGCCACCGCGTTGCACGCCGCGACGGCCAGCGCGCCGGCCACCACAGCCTGTGTCATACGCCCCGTTTCGCGCCGATTGCCACTATGTAACACCCTGCCACAAGCAGTGATATAACAGCGCTCGGTGCTGCGCAGCTATCTCCCGGCGATCGTCTTTCTCATCCTTGGCGGCGCCGTGGGCGGGGCCTTCGCGGCGCTCAACTCGGTCATCGGGCCGCGCCGGGCGACGCCCCACAAGCAGGACCCCTACGAGTGCGGCCTGCCGTCGGAGATCCAGCGGGGAATGCGCTTTGGCATCAGCTTCTACCTGATCGCGATGCTGTTCATCCTGTTCGACATCGAGGTCATCTTCTTGTACCCCATCGCGATCGAGCTGCGCGCGTATGGCAGCTTCGCGCTGGTCGAGACGATCGTGTTCATTGCGCTGCTGTTCGTGGCCTTCGCCTACGTTTGGCGTAGAGGAGCGTTGGAGTGGAAGTAAAACGCGAGCCGCTGGGTCCGGCCGCCGGCCTCGGCGCCCACGTGGATCCGGACGCTTTGCGCGTACGTTCGCTCAACGCCCACCAGCTGCTCCGCGGCGCAGACATGCAGGGCGCCAACCAGCCGGCGCACCTAAAGGGCACCGAGCTGGAGCGCTACGTGGAAGAACGCATACTGACCACCACGCTCGACAAGACCGTCGCGTGGGCGCGCTCGAACTCGTTCTTCCCGCTGGCCTTCGGGCTGGCCTGCTGCGCGATGGAGCAGTTCCACGCGGCCGGCTCGCGCATGGACATCGCGCGCTTTGGCTTCGAGGCCTTCCGTGCCTCGCCCCGCCAGGCCGACCTGATCATCCTCGCCGGGCGGGTGTCGATCAAGATGGCGCCGATCATCCGCAGGCTCTACGACCAGATGCTCGAGCCCAAGTGGGCGATCTCGATGGGCGCGTGTTGCTCGTCGATGGGCGTGTTCAACAACTACGCGCTCGTGCCCGCCGACAAGTTCTTGCCGATCGACGTCCACGTACCCGGCTGCCCGCCTCGCCCTGAGGCGCTGATGCACGGTGTGCTCAAGCTGCGCAAGATGGTCCAGGACGACCCCGACATGGGCTGGCGCGAGCGTTACGACGCGCGCGACACCGAGGAGATCCTTGGTGCCTGATGCGACCGGCCTCGAGCTGATCGCCCACGAGCTGCGCGAGTCCGAGGGCGATGAGGCGGTACGCGAGACCGTGTTCTTTCGCGGCCGCGGCACGATCGAGGTCGCGCCCGAGCGTATCCGCGCGGTGCTCGCCCACCTGCGTGAGCGCGGCTTTGCCTTCCTGGCCAGCGTGCACGGAGTGGACTACTACCCGCACGAGCCGCGCCTGGGCGTCCACTACGAGCTGCTGGATATGGCCAGGGTCGACCGCATCACGGTCAAGCTGCGCGTGCCCACAGACGCGCCCGAGGTTGCGTCGGTGACCGCCGACATCCCCGCGGACGCGCCCGGCGGGCCACAGCGGGGCTGGCCCACGGCCGATCACCAGGAGCGCGAGATCTATGACATGTTCGGCGTGGTCTTCCAGGGGCATCCCGACCTGCGCCGGATCCTCATGCCCGAGGACTACGAGGGCCATCCGCAACGGCGCGACTTTCCCGTCGGCGGCGAACCCGTCGCCTTCACCTACAACGAGCGCGACGCGCTGGGGCCGATGTGAGCCCGACCGAACAGCCAACGCTGTCGGACTACCGCCAGCGCGAGCAGAGCATCACACTCGCCCCCGTCACACAGCAGATCGCCGAGCGCACCGCCGGCGACACGAGCGAGGAGCTGCTGACGCTCAACTTCGGGCCCCACCATCCCGCCACGCACGGGGTGCTGCGTCTGCTGGTCACGCTTCAGGGCGAGATCGTGCGCGACATCAAACCGATCATCGGCTATGTGCACACCGGCATCGAGAAGACGGCCGAGGACAAGGCCTACTGGAAGGTGATCCCGGTCGTCGAGCGGATGGACTACCTGTCCTACTACTTCAACGCGATGGCCTTCTGCGGCGCCGTCGAGAAGCTCGTCGAGGTGGACGTCCCCAAGCGCGCCCAGTACCTGCGGGTCATCCATCTGGAGCTCAACCGGATCGCCTCGCACCTGATCTGGCTGGGCACCAGCGCGCTGGACCTCGGCGCGGTGTCGATCTTCCTCTACTGCCTGCGCGAGCGCGAGCTGATCCTCGACCTGTTCGAGATGTCCTCCGGCGCGCGCATGCACACGCGCTACTTCCAGGTCGGCGGCGTGATCGAGGACATCCCCGCGGGCTTCGAGGGCAAGGTGCGCGAGTTCCTGAAGATCATGCCCAAGCGCGCCGACGAGTACGGCGCGATCCTCAACGCCAACGAGATCGTCCTGCAGCGCCTGCGCGGCACCTGCCCGCTCGACGCCGACACGCTGCTGTCACTGGGCGTCAGTGGTCCTCTCCTGCGCGCCGCCGGCAACCCGTGGGACCTGCGCAAGGCCGACCCCTACAGCTCCTACGACGACTTCCAGTTCAAGATCCCGGTGGGCACGGTCGGCGACAACTACGACCGTTTCGCGGTGCGCCTGGCCGAGATATACGAGTCGGTGCACATCATCGAGCAGGCGCTGGATGGGCTGCCCGAGGGGCCGCACATCACCACCGATCGCAAGGTCGCGCTGCCGCCGCGTCACGAGCTCGCCACGTCGATGGAGGCGCTGATCCACCACTTCAAGCTCGTGACCGAGGGCTTTCGGGTGCCGCCCGGCGAGGTCTACCACCCGATCGAGAGCCCGCGCGGCGAGCTGGGCTGCTTCGTGCGCTCGGACGGCTCGTCCAAGCCTGCCCGCGTGCACATGCGCGACCCGAGCTTCGTCAACCTGCAGGCGCTCTCACACATGGCCGAGGGCAGCTACATCGCCGACATGATCGCCACCACCGCCATGCTTGACCCGATCTTGGGGGGCATCGACAGATGATCCTGGGCACGTATGCCGGCGTCGGATCGGCGTCCTCGGTCGCTCGCGTGCACAGCACGCCACGCTCCCTGCGTTCTTGCCCGACTTGCCCTACGTGCCCAGGATGCGCACGATGAGCGAGCCAGAGGAGGTCATCGCCGAGTCTGAGACGCTGGAACGCGAGGCTGCGTATCCCAGCCCGACTCCGCGCGTGACGCGCTTCGACCACGGCTCGCGCGTGCCCGGCTGGGATAAGGCGGTCGACCTGGAGAAGGACCCCGCGGTGATCCCCGATCCGGACACGACCGAGGTACCAGCGCAGCTGCACGCGGAGATCGAAGCGCACATGGCCAACTACCCCGAGCGCCACTCGGCCTCGCTGCCAGCGCTAGCGGCCGCCCAGCGCGTGCACGGCTGGTGCTCGCCGCAGGCGATCGAGCAGGTGGCGTGCGTGATGCGCGTCACCCCCGCCTACCTGGAGTCGGTGGCCAGCTTCTACGACATGCTCGAGACCACTCCCGTCGGGCGCCACAGCGTGTACGTGTGCACCAACATCTCCTGCTCGCTGTGCGGCGCCGACGAGCTGTTTGAGGTTTTCACGCAGGCCACGCTCGACAGAGCCGACGTCAACGTGCGCGCCTTCGAGTGCCTCGGCGCGTGCGACATCGCCCCGATGGCCTCCGTGGACGGCGTGTACGTGGGGCCGCTGACCCCAGCCGACGTGCCCCAGCTGCTCAACGACATCCGCGCCAGGCGCCCCGTGCTGCCCGACAAGCAGCTCGCGCGGCGCCTCGTGGCCGACCCGCGGGCCAACTCACGCGAGTTCCCGCTGCACCCCGCCGAGCCGGCGGCGGCTGAGCGCCCGGCCAACCTCGAGCTGCCCACCGAGTCGCCCAATAGCGCGATCGCAGCAGGCGGGGAGGAGGAGAACTGATGGCAGCACCAGCCCGCGAGGCTCCGATCCTGCTGCTCGCCGACATCGACGAGCCGGGGCTCAACACGCTGGCCGTGTACGAACGCCGCGGCGGCTATGAGGCGCTGCGCAAGGCCCTGGCGATGGAGCCCGATGAGGTGCTCGCCAATCTCGAATCCTCCGGCCTGCGCGGCCGCGGCGGGGCGGGCTTCTCGATGGGCAAAAAGGTCTCCTTCCTGCCCAAGGGGGCGATGGACAAGTACGTGGTCTGCAACGCCGACGAGTCCGAGCCGGGCACCTTCAAGGACCGCGAGCTGATGCAAAAGACCCCGCACATGCTGATCGAGGGCCTGATTATCGCCTCCTATGCGGCCGGCGCGAGCCGCTCGTTCATCTACATCCGCGGCGAGTACGTGCTGCAGGCCGACGTGCTCGACGCAGCGCTGGCCGAAGCACGCGACGCGGGCTACGTGGGCGAGGACATCCTGCACTCCGGGCACTCGCTGTCGCTAGTCGTCCACCGCGGCGCCGGCGCCTACATCTGCGGCGAGGAGACCGGCCTGCTGGACTCGCTGGAGGGCAAGCGCGGCAACCCGCGCCTGAAGCCCCCCTTCCCCGCCGTGCAGGGCCTCTACCAGGGACCCACGTTGATCAACAACGTCGAGACGCTCTCCACCGTGCCCACGATCATCCGCATGGGCGGCGAGGAGTACGCCAAGCTCGGCGTGCAGACCTCCACGGGCACCAAGCTCGTGTCGGTTTCCGGGCACGTCCAGCGCCCCGGCAACTACGAGGTCGAACTGGGCACCCCCTCGCGCGAGCTCATCTACGGCCTCGCCGGCGGGCCCCCCGGAGGACGCGGCGTGAAGTGCTGGTTCCCCGGTGGATCCTCCTCGCCGGTGCTCAAGGCGGAGGACCTCGACGTCCCCTACGACTTCGACTCGATGGCCAAAGCCGGCTCGATGCTCGGCTCGGGCGCGGTCATCGTGGTCGACGACTCCACGCCGATACTCGACGTCGCCATGAAGGTCGCCAAGTTCTACCGCCACGAGTCATGCGGCAAGTGCACGCCGTGTCGCGAGGGCACCAACTGGACGGTCAAGATGCTCGAACGCATCGACGAAGGCGAGGCCACGCCGATGGACCTCGACATCATGGCCTCGGTGCAGGAGCACATCATCGGCAACTGCCTGTGCGTGCTTGGCGACGCGATGGCCATGCCGATCGGCTCGATGATCGCCAAGTTCCGCGACGAGTTCGAGGCGCACATCGAGGCCGCCCGCATGCGCAACGGGCTGGGCCAGCACGCAGCCTCCGAGCTGGCTCTCGGCGCCCAGGGAGCGCTCGATGCCTAGGCCCCAGCCGCGCACGATCACCTTCACGATCGACGGGCGCGAGGTGCAGGCGCCCGAGAACATGATGCTCGCCGACGCGGCCAAGCTGGGCGACGTCGAGATCCCTGTGTTCTGCTACGAACCCAAGCTCGGACAGCCGGTCGGGGCGTGCCGCATGTGCCTGGTGGAGATCGAGGGAATTCCCAAGCTGCAGACCGGCTGCTCGACTGCGGTCAAGGACGGCATGGTGGTCTACAGCGAAAGCGAGCGCGTCAAGACCGCGCAGCAGTCGGTCGTGGAGTTCCTACTGATCAACCACCCGCTGGACTGCCCCGTGTGCGACAAGGGCGGCGAGTGCCCGCTGCAGGACATCACCTTCGGCTGGGGCTCGGGCATCTCGCGCTTCATCGAGCCCAAGCGCCACTTCGTCAAGCCGCTGGAGCTGTCGCCGCTGATCGCGATCGACCGCGAGCGCTGCATCCTCTGCTACCGCTGCGTGCGCTTCTCCCAGGAGGTGTCCGAGGACTACCAGCTGGTGCTGCTCGAGCGCGGCGCCCACTCCTACGTATCCACCTTCGACGGACACCCCTACGTGGCCCCGTTCAGCGGCAACATCGTCGAGCTGTGCCCCGTCGGCGCGCTCACCTCGCGCGCCTACCGCTTCAGGGCGCGTCCGTGGGACATCGAGGGCGCGGGCTCGGTGTGCACGTTCTGCCCCGCCCAGTGCAACGTCGACGTGACCGTCCGCGACGAGCGCGCGCTACGCGTGCTCGCCCGCGACAACCACGACGTCGACGACGGCTGGCTGTGCGACAAGGGCCGCTTCGGCTACCAGTCGTTCCACGTCGACGAGCGCATCACCGAGCCGCTGCTGCGTGACGGCGGCTTCCTGCGCCCGGTCTCCTGGGAGCGCGCGCTCAGCGAGGCCGCCACCGGCCTGATGCGCGCGGGCGCGCACACGGGTGCGATCGCCGGCGGGCAGGCCACCAACGAGGAGGGCCTGCTGCTGGCGCGCCTCCTGCGCGAGGGCCTGGGCTCCCCCCACGTCGACTCGCGCCGCGCGGGCGAGCTCGAGCTGGAGCTGCACCGCGCGCTGGGCCAGCCGCGCCTGCAGGCCCGCGTCAGCGATCTGGAGTTCGCCCACGCGGTGCTTGTGCTCGACTCAGATCCCGTTAACGACGCGCCGATCTTCGACCTGCGCCTGCGCAAGGGCGTGCGCCGCCACGGCCTCAAGCTGGCGGTCGCCTCTCCGCAGGCCAGCTCGCTCGACGGGGTGGCCGCACTGTCGGTGCGTTACGCGCAGGGATGCGGGCCGGCCTTCGCGGTCGCCCTGGACGCGGCGCTGGGCGCACGTCCCGAGGCCGAGGCGCTCGCACGCGAGGCCGGAGCCGACCCCCAGGCGGTGCGCGACCTGTCCGCCCTGCTGCTGGGAGCCGGCAACGACAGCTCCGCGGGCGACGCCGCACAGCCACCTCGCGAGGTGGTCGTCGTGTGGGGCGAGCGACTGACCGCCGGCACCAACGGCAGCGCGGGCGCGCGGGCGCTGCTGGGAATCGCCGCGTCGCTGGCCATGGCCGACGCCGACGGCGCCGGGCTTTTGGAAGTGCCTGCCGCTACCAACGGGCGCGGGTTGCGCGAGGCCGGCGTGCTGCCCAATGCCGGTCCGGGCCTGACCGAGCCGCCGGCGATCGAGGGGTCCACACTCGCCCGCGACGCGCGCGCGATCGCCGAGGGGCTGGCCGCGGGCGCGCTGGCCGCCGTCTACCTGTTGCGCTGCGACCCTCTCACCGAGCTGCCCTATCGCGAACTGTGGGAGCGGGGGCTCGGCCGCGCCGGCACGGTGGTCGCCCACGCGTCGTTCCTCACCGAGGGCATCGCCGAGTACGCCGACGTCGTCTTCCCGGCCGAGGCGTACGCCGAGAAGGAGGGCACGATCGTGCACCCCGACGGGCGCCTGCAGCGCCTGCGCCCCGCGATCGCCCATCCGGGCGCAGTGCGCGCCGAGTGGCAGGTGCTCGCCGAGCTCGCCCTGCGCGTGGGCAGCGACCTGGACGTGCACTCCGCCTCGATGGCGTCCGCGCAGCTGTTCGAGGCGGTGCCCTTCTATGCGGGCCTGTCGCTGGATGAGATCGGCGGGCGCGGCATCCGCTGGCAGGAGCGCCCCGCGGCGGACGCCTACCCACAGACGGACGTCGCTGCGGGCGACCAGCTCCCGGCGCAGCTGCAGCCAAGCCCGCCCGACGCCGCCGAACTCGCCGCCTACCGCTCGGTCTGGGATGCGACCGAGGTCGAGTTCTCGCCAGCGCTGGAGTTCCTGCACCCGCGCAGCGCCAAGGCCGCGCGCGCCAAGGCTGTATTGCCATTGTCATACGTCGGTGGCGACAGGGCATGACGGCCCCGCTCGCGCAGGTCGGCTTCTACGAGGCGTGGTGGGTGCAGATCCTCAAGGCGATCGTCATCTTCGCGGTCGGCCTGCAGCTCGTGCCGGTCGTGCTGCTCGCCGAGCGCAAGCTGCTCGGGCGCTTCCAGGCGCGCTACGGCCCCAACCGCGTGGGTCCCTATGGCGCGCTGCAACCACTCGCCGACATCGTCAAGCTGCTCACCAAGGAGCAGTTTCGCCCCACGACGTCGGTTGGCGTGCTGTTCGCGGTGGCCCCGCTGATCTCGATCCTCACCGCCGTCGCCGCCTTCGCGCTGATCCCCTTCGGCAACGTCCAGCACATCTTCGGCGAACGGGTGGGGCTGTACGGGGTCGACCTGTCGATCGGACCGCTGTACCTGTTCGCCTTCGGCGCGGTCGCCTTCTACGGGATCATGCTCGGCGGCTGGTCGTCGGGCTCGAAGTACTCGTTCCTTGGCGCCATGCGCGGCGCGGCGCAGCTGATCTCCTACGAGGTCTCCCAGGGCCTTGCGCTGGTGGGCGTGATCATCAGCGCACAGACGCTCTCGCTGACCGGCATCGTCACCGCCCAGAAAGGCATGTGGTACCTGGTGCCACAGTTCTTCGGCTTCTTGATCTTCCTGACCGCCAGCTTCGCCGAGACCAACCGCGCGCCGTTTGACCTGACCGAGGCCGACGCCGAGCTGGTGGGCGGCTACAACACCGAGTACGGCGGCGGGCGCTTTGCCTCCTACTACTTCGCCGAGTACCTCAACGTGCTCGTCGTGTCGGGCATCGTCACCACCATCTTCCTTGGCGGCTGGCTACTGCCGTTCGGCATCCACCCCCCCGGCTGGGTCGACCCGATCGTGGTCCTATTCAAGATGTCGCTGATCACCTTCCTGTTCATCTGGGTGCGCGCCACGCTGCCGCGCCTGCGCTATGACCAGCTGATGAGCTTCGGCTGGAAGGTGCTGCTGCCGCTCGCAACGCTCAACGCGCTCGTCACGGCCGTGCTCGTGGTGGTGACGCACTGATGAGCGACGAGCCGACAGCCAGCCTCAACGTCACCGCGTGGAGCCCCGGGGAGGACGTGATCGAGGTCACGCGCACCCCTGCGCCGGGAGCCGCACGTGGCACCTGGCGCGCGTTTCGCGAGACGGTGCGCGGCATGAAGACGACGCTGGGACGCATGGTCGAAGCGCCCACCACCGTCCAGTACCCCGAGGAGAAGACCGCGGTGTACCCGCGCTTTCGCGGCCGCCACAAGCTGCACCGCTTTGAGGACACCGGCCTCGAGAAGTGTGTGGGCTGCTCGCTGTGCGCGGCGGCCTGCCCGGCGGACTGCATCCGCGTGGTGGCCGCCGAGAACACGCCCGAGAATCGTGTGTCGGCGGGCGAGCGCTATGCGGCCGTGTATGAGATCAATCTCTCCCGCTGCATCTTCTGCGGCTACTGCGAGGTGGCTTGCCCGTTCGACGCGATCACGATGGGCCACGACTACGAGCTGTCCGACTACGACCGCGCCGACCTGATCTTCACCAAGGAGATG
The DNA here is from genome assembly GCA_963745375.1 of uncultured Solirubrobacteraceae bacterium. Lineage (GTDB taxonomy): Bacteria > Actinomycetota > Thermoleophilia > Solirubrobacterales > Solirubrobacteraceae > Palsa-744. Next base: position 940,193 of record CAVUXA010000008.1, read on the forward strand.
CTGCTGGCCGAGCCGCTGGAGCGCACGCCGCTGAGGAACGAGGGCGAGTGATGAGCGCGGTTCTCTTCTTTGTTGCTGCCATCGGCGTGATCTCGGGGGCGGTGGGCGTAGTGGTGCTGCGCAATCCCTTCTTCAGCGTGCTCGCGCTGGTCGTCCACCTGGTGTCGCTGGCGGTGCTCTTCCTGTTGTTGCGCGCCGAGTTCGTGGCGGCCGTGCAGGTCGTGGTGTACGCAGGCGCGGTGATGGTCCTGTATGTGTTCGTGGTTGCCTATGTGGGCGGCGAGGGCACGTCGATCGGCGAGCGCCTGCGCGGGACGGCCGCCGGCCCAGTCGGCTCAGGGCTGCGCCTTGGCGGCGCGATCGTCGGCGGGGCGCTGCTGGTCGAGCTGTTGATCGCGCTGCTGGGTACAGGCCTGGAGGCGATCAACGGCTACGGCGCCGGCTACGCGCCGGGACCGCAGGCCTACGGCACGCCGGCCTACATCGGCAAGCTGCTGCTGACGCGCTTTCTGCTGGCGTTCGAGATCGCCTCGTTCTTGCTGTTGATCGCGGCCGTGGGTGGGGTTGTGCTGGCGCGCCGCCGGGGCGGCCTGGAAGAGGAGGACGAGCGCGAGCTGCTCGCGCCAGTGCACGCGCGCCGGCCGACAGGGACGGGGACGATGGCCGAGGGCGTCGGCAGCGCCTTGCCGGGCCCTGGCGTCAACGGCCGCGACGCGTTGGCGGTGCAGCGCGAGAGCGTGGGGCCGCGCGCGTGAGCATCGCCTGGTATCTGGCCGTCTCGGCGATCGTCTTCTCGCTGGGCGCGCTTGGCGTGATGACGCGGCGCAACCCGCTGGTGGTGTTGCTGTGCCTGGAGCTGATGCTCAACGGCGGCAATCTCGCGCTGATCGCCTTCTCGCGCATGTGGGGTAACGGCGACGGGCAGATCCTTGCGCTGATCGTGATGACCGTGGCCGCCTGTGAGGTGTGCATCGGCCTGGGCATGATCGTGGCGATCTACCGCCGCCACCTGCCGATCGATGTTGACGAGCTCAGGGAGCTGCAAGGTTGAGCGCGACCACGTACGGGTGGCTTGTGCTCGCGTTCCCGCTTGCGGGGATGCTGCTCACGGCGCTGGGCTATCGCCTTTTTTCGACTTCCCTCCCACCCCGCTCGGCCGGCTGGCTGGCGACGGGCGCGATCTTCCTGTCGTTCCTGGCGGCGCTGGGCGCGCTGATCAAGATCCAGGGCGTCGCGCCGGCGCACCGCGAGATGGTGTCTTCGCTGTGGAACTACGCATCCACGGTGGGCATCGACGCGCAGATGTCGATCTTGGTGGACCCGCTGTCGGTGTACATGATCCTGGTGGTCAGCGGCGTGTCCACGCTGATCCACCTGTACTCGATCTCCTACATGGAGGGCGACCGCGGCTTCGTCCGCTACTTCTCCTACCTGAACTTCTTCGTCTTCTCGATGCTGTTGCTGGTGCTGGCGGGCAACTTCCTGCTGTTGATCGCCGGCTGGGCGTTCGTGGGTGCGGCCTCATACATGCTGATCTCCTTCTGGTATCGGCGCACGACGGCCACCAAAGCGGGGATCAAGGCGTTCGTGATCAACGTGGTGGGCGACGTGGGCCTGGTGCTCGGGACGTACTTCATCTTCAAGCACACCGGCACGCTCGACCTTCTCAAGACCTTCCACGCGGCCGAAGCCGGCGCGTTCGGCCACGGCAACGACAACGGCGACCTAGTGGCTGGCTGCGTGCTGCTGCTGGTGGGCGCGTTTGCCAAGTCTGCGCAGATCCCGCTGCACACGTGGCTGCCCGACGCCATGGAGGGCCCCACGCCGGTCAGCTCGCTGATCCACGCCGCGACCATGGTCACGGCCGGCGTTTACCTGATCGCGCGCATGCACACCCTGTTCGAGCTCACGCCTGCCGCGCAGGACGTGGGCGCGGTCGTGGGCGCGCTGACGCTGTTCATCGCGGGCACGATCGGCCTGGCTCAGACGGACATCAAGCGCGTGATCGCCTACTCGACCATGTCGCAGATCGGCTACATGATCATGGGGGTGTCCGTGGGCGCGTACGCGGCGGGGCTGTTTCACCTGATGACCCACGCGTTCTTCAAGGCGCTGCTGTTCATGGCCGCCGGCTCGATTATCGGCGCGATGGCCGGTGAGCAGTCACTGGAGAAGATGGGCGGCTTTCGCAAGGCGCTGCCGTTCACGTACGGCTGCTTCATCATCGGCGGCTTGGCGCTGTCGGGCATACCGCCCTTTTCCGGTTTCTTCTCCAAGGACGAGATCTTGCTACAGGTTGGCGAGCGTGGGGGCTGGCACTGGGCGCTGTACGTGATCGGCTATGCGGGCGCGTTCCTGACCGCGGTCTACACCTTCCGCATGATCTTCCGCGCCTTCCACGGCGAGCCGGTGTCCGAGGCGCGCGGACTTGAATCCCACCCACCCCACGTCCACCACGCGGACGTGCCGCGCAACCCGGCGACGGGCGAGGTGGAGGACACCGACGTCGGCTTCCCCGGTCCCGTCCACGCGATCGCCGAGCGCGCCATCCCAATGCGCGTGGCGATGGGCCTGCTGGCGGTCGGCGCGGTGGGCGCGGGCCTCGTGCAGATCCCCAAAACAGACTTCGTGATCGACGACTTCCTGCGTCCGACGTTTGCCACGTCCAAGCTGTATGAACCGCACACCAAAAACGGCCTGCTGGTGATCGGCCTGGGCCTCGGCACGGTGCTGGGCCTGCTCGGCATTGCGCTGGCGCACCGCCTGTGGGTGGCGCGACCTGGCGCCGCGACCGCAATCCGCACGCGTACAGCGCCGGGACGGGCGCTGTACGAGCTGTTCTACAACAAGTGGTGGTTCGATGAGCTGATCGACGCGCTGGTCGTCGCGCCGATGGCCGCCGCGGGGCGCTTCGCGCGCGACACCTTCGAGCGCCGCGTGATCGACGAGACGATCGTCGGCGGCGTCAGCGGCGTCGTGCGTGCCGGCTCGGCTGCTGTGCGCGCGGCGCAGAACGGCTTCGTGCGCTACTACGCGGCGCTGCTGGTGCTCGGCGTGGCGGGCGTCGGCTTCTACTTCCTGCTGCAGACCTGATGCCAGCGCTGTCGATCCTCATATGGCTCCCGCTCGCCTGCGGCCTGCTCGGCGCGATCGTGGGGCTGCGCAGCGAGCGCGTGCCGGGGCTGCTGGCACTGCTTGGCTCGCTCGCTGCGTTGGGGCTGGCGATCGGCTACATCGCCGACTACCACAGCGCCGGAGCGCACCTGCAGCACGTGACAGACGTGGTGTGGATCGCCGAGCTTGGCATCCACTACAAGCTCGCGATCACCGGGCTGAACGTGTTCCTGGTCGGGCTGACCACGCTGCTGTTCTTCGCCGCCACGCTGGCCGCAAACCTGCGCCCGTGGGACCGTCCCAGCCTCTTCTACTTCCACTTCATGCTCGCCGAGTCGGCTGTGCTCGGCGCCTTCCTGGCCCAGGACCTGGCGCTGTTCGTGGCGTTCTTCGACCTGATGCTGATCCCGTTCTACTTCCTTATCGGAACGGAGTGGGACCCCGCCCACCCGAAGCCCGGCCGCGTGAAAGCGACGATCAAGCTGGTCATCTACACGCTGGTGGGCTCGCTGCTGATGCTGGCCGCGGCGATCGCCACGGGCGTGCTGGCCGCCCAGCAGGGCGGCGGGCACATCACGTTCGTGCTCTCGTCGCTGCAGGCGTTGCCGCTGAGCACCGGCTCGCAGGAGTGGATCTTCTTGTTCTTCGCGGCGGCGTTCCTGGTCAAGATGCCGGCCTTCCCGCTGCACGGATGGATGCCGGACGGCTATCGCGCGATGCCGATCGAGGTGTTGATGGTCTTTTCGGGCGTGCTGTCGAAGGTGGGCGCGTACGGCTTTCTGGCGATCGTCCTGCCGCTGTACCCGAAGGCGGCGGTGCACTTCCAGACGCTGATGCTGCTGATCGCACTCGCGTCGATCATCTACGGCTCGATGCAGGCATTCAGCCAGCGCGACGCGCGCCTGGTCGCTGGGTACTCGTCGGTGGCCCAACTGGGCTTCATCACGCTGGGCATCTTCGCGCTCAACCAGCAGGGCGCCCAGGGCGCCCTGCTGCAGATGGTCAACCACGGCCTGGTGGTGGCGCCGCTGCTGTTCATCGTCGGCCTGCTCGCCCAGCGCGCGGGCGGCTCGGAGGAGGTGCGCGAGATGGGCGGGATCGCCTTCCGCGCGCCGGTGCTCGCGTCGATCTTCCTGGTGGTGGCGCTGGCGACGCTGGCGATGCCCGGCTCGTCGAACTTCGTGGGCGAGTTCCTGATCCTGCTGGGCGTGTTCAAAGCCAAGCTGGCGATCGCGATCATCGCGTTCAGCGGCGTGGTAATGGCGAGCGTGTACGCGCTGCGCCTGTTCATCCGCGCGATGCACAACCGCGTGGGCAAGTCGGTTGACTCACGCGAGATCAGCCTGCTGGACGGCCTGGTGTTCGCGCCGCTGCTCGGCGTGATCGTGTTCCTCGCGCTGTACCCGCAGTTCGCGCTGCACCGCAGCGAAGGGTCGGTCAAGACCGCCGTGTTCGAGGCGCAGGCGCTCGCGAGCAACCCGCACGCCCAGTTCCATTACTTCACCGGCACGGCCAGCACCACTGCGATCGCGAGCACCGAACCGTGACCTACGTGCCGCTGTACTCCCCCGCGATCGCCACGACGCACCTGAAAGGCCCGCACGTTGACTTCGCGGGCCTGTCCCCCCTGATCGCGCTGCTGGGCGGGGCGGCGATCGTGCTGATGGTTGGCCTGCTCGGCCATCGCTTCATCCGCACCCAGGTCGTGCCGGCGCTCAGCCTGGGCGCGCTGGGCGCGGCGCTGGGGCTGACGATCTGGCAGTGGAACGCGAACAAGTCGATCGTGTCGGGTGCACTGCGCGTGGACGACCTGGCGTTGACGCTCAACCTGATCCTGATCGCGGGCGGTGCGTGCACGGTGCTGCTGGCCTGGCGCTCGCAAGCGTCTCGCGAAGCGGCGCACGGGGAGTTCCACGCGCTGCTGTTGACGTCGATCGGCGGCATGTCACTGCTGGCAAGCGCGCAGAACACGGTGGCGCTGTTCGTGGGTCTGGAGCTCTTGTCGATTCCCCTGTACGTGCTGTGCGCGACGGAAATGCGCCGCGAGCATTCGCTGGAGTCGGGGCTGAAGTACTTGATCGTAGGGTCGGTGGGGTCGGCGACGCTGCTGTATGGCCTGGCGATGATCTACGGCGCCACCGGGTCGACGGACTTCTCCGCGATCGCGAGCGCGCTGTCGAACGGCAGCCTGGCGACGGACCCGCTGACGCTGACCGGGATCGCGCTGTGCGTGGCGGGTCTGTGCTTCAAGTCCTCGGTGGCGCCGTTTCACCAGTGGACGCCGGACGTGTATGAGGGCGCGCCCACGCCGGTGACGGCGTTCATGGCGGTGACGACGAAGGTGGCGGCGCTGGGCGTGTTCCTGCGCTTCTTCGACGTGGCGCTGATCGCGGCGCACGCCAGCTGGGGCCCGGCGCTGGCGGTGCTGGCGACGATCACGATCCTTGTCGGCAACGTGGGCGCGCTGGGCCAGTCGTCGCTGAAGCGGATGCTGGCGTACTCGTCGGTGGCGCAGGCCGGCTACATCCTGGCGGGGGTGGTGGTGGCGACGCGACTGGGCGTACAGGCAACCGTGTTCTACCTGGCCGTGTACCTGGTCATGAACCTGGCGTCGTTCGCGGTGATCGTGGCGCGCGAGCGCGAGACCGGCCTGGGAGACGACCTGCAGGCGGTGGCAGGGCTCGGCCGCGAGCGACCGTGGCTTGCCTGGCCGATGACCATCTCGATGCTGGCTCTAGCGGGCATTCCGGCGACAGCGGGCTTTATTGGAAAGTTTTATTTGATTGATGCGACGGTCGCGGGTGGCTACACGTGGCTGGGCGTGGCGATCGTGGTCGGCTCGATGATCTCGCTGGGCTACTACCTGCCGGTGGTGGCAGCAATGTGGATGCGCGAGGCGCCGGCGGGCCTTGGCCAGGCTGGCGCAGGGCCGCCCACGGGCGCAGCGAGTCCTCCCGGCGGGGCGCTTCCGGCGCTGGCGGGCGGCTCGCCCGAGCTTGACCCCGGCGACGAGCTCGCAAGCGCGGGCGCGGGCGCGGGCGCGGGCGCCGTGCAGACGCCCACCATCCAGCCGGAGGTCCTCGCAGTAGCGGTGCTGGCGGGCGCGGCGACGATCTTCTTCGGGATCATCCCCCAGCCGCTGTTCGACCTCGTGCACGGGGCGGGCGCTGCGCTGGGGCTGCTGTAAGCGGACTCCGTCGGCTGGCCCGAGGCGATAGCGTGGGCTGTCCGGCGCCGGCGATGGTCAGGAATGCACGATCAGCACTGAGGACGCTGAGTGCACCACGACGGCGGCGGCGACGCTGCCGAGCAGACGTCCCGCGAGCCCGCGACGGCGGTGGGAGCCGAGCACGATCAGGCTCGCGCGGCGCTCCTCGGCGAGCTCGACGATCCCCTTCCAGGTCGGCGCTGCCTGGATCGCGATGCTCTGCGGCCGGAACCCCGCCTTCTCAGCCAGCGATGCCCCATGCGCGGCGGTCTCTTCCGCCGCTTTCTTTACCTCGGTGGCCTCGGCAGCGTTGAAGTGTCGCTCGCCGGTGGGCATGAAGCCGACGTCACCCGGTTGCCAAACGCAGACGACGAGCGCGTCGCGCCCGTGCGCCAGCTGCCGGCCGGCCTGCTCGATCGCCGAGCTGCGCCAGCTCGGAGCCGTCGTAGGCGAGGAGCACCGGGCTGGCGGGCGCGGCGGTTACGGAGTCGGCGTCGAGCCATGTCAGCCCGGCGCTTTCGGTCGCGGGGCGTGCGGCCGTCACGCCCGGGCGGACTCTCGCCAGCAGCGGCGGCGAGTACCACGCAGGGCATTCGCCGGCCACGAACCTGTCGATGTCCGGCGTTTGCGCCCGCGCGCCGCCGAGCGCGTAGATCGCGACTCCAAGCGCAGCGCCGCCGAGCGCGAGTGCGAGGCCAATCCACAGCGCGGTGCCGGTGCCGGCGTCGAGGCTGCCGCCCACGGTCGCGGCGAAGTGGGCGAAGATCGGCGCGATCATGAAGGCCGCAACCGCCCGCATCAGCTCGACGATCGCGAACACGCGCTGGAGGCTGGCGGACGGCAGCGAGAAGCCCGCGACGAACAGCGCGGGCGCGACTGTTGCGCCGAGACCGATGCCGGTCAGCCCCGAGCCGATCAGCGTGGCCGCTTCGCTTGACGGCACGTCGATGCGGAAGACCGCGATCCCGGCCGCGAGGAACACCATTCCCGCCAACGGGAGGTAGTGGATCGCACGCTTGGTGATGACCACGCCAAGCAGGATCGCGGTGACCACCGCGCCCGCGACCTCCGGCAGATACAGCAGGCCCACGTGTAGCGGCCCATAGCGTCCGGCGAGCGCGCCTGCGGTCAGCGCGGTTGCCGACACCGATGCGGCCGCCGCGAACAGCGCCACCACGATCCCCGCGACCGGCATCGTGCTGGTCAGCATCAAACGGATCGTCAAGAGCGGCCGCTTGGCGCGGAACTGGTAGACGATCAGGACGACGATCGTCGCCAGACCGCCGAGCAGCGGCACAATCGTCTCGCCGTCGATGAAGGGGTGGGTCAGCAGCTGTGAGGCGCCGAAGAACGCGGCCACGCAGCCGATGGCTGCAAGCGCGATCGCGGGCAGATCGCGCGGCGAGTCAGGATCGGCAGGCGGCGCATCGTCGAACGTCAGCACGGCCAGGACCAGCGCGCTGGCCGCGATCGCGGCGATGATCCAGAAGAGCGGCCGCCAGGCGTGAGACTGCGCCTGCAGCCCGCCGATCGCCGGCCCGAGCGCAACCGCCCCGAAGATGCACAGGTTCATGATCATCGCGGTGGTGCGCAGCTTGCTTGCCGGATAGCCGATCGCCAGCGGCGGCACGGCAGAGATCAGCAGCAGGCTCGTGCAAAGACCCTGCAACACGTGGCCTGCGATGTACATGCCCGGATCCTGCGCCGTCGCCGCCAGCGTCGACCCGAGCACGAGCAGCGTGGCGTAGACGATCAGCATCCTGCGCTGCGGCAGGTGCTGGGCGAACTGGACCGCCAGCACCGTGCCAGCCGCGTAGGCGGCATTGGCGAGGCCGGAGCTCAGGCTCATCGTCTGCAGGCTCATGTGCAGCTGCTTGGCGATGATCGGCGTCAGCGGCCCAAGCGCGGCGGACAGAGCCAGGTAGGGAATCAGCGCGAACATCACCATGGCCGCGACCGCGGCATAGCGGCCGGCGAGCGGGCCCTGGCGCATCAGCAATCACTCATTGTCTGTCGTAATGATGCCCGCAGTGAGCCATTGGCAAACAGCTGATAACCGAAATGAAACAGCGGGTAATCAGCGCAACGGAAACGGCGCTACAGCCGCCCAGACGCCCGCGCTGCCTCTTCGGCGTCGGTGAGCTGGCGCTCGACCAGGTCCAGCCCGGACTCCCAGAAGCCAGGGTCGGTGAGGTCGACCCCGACGATCGCGCCGATCTGCTCTGGGCTTTTGGAGCCGCCGGCGGCGAGCATCTCCAGATAGCGCGGCACGAGCTCTTGGCCAACCTCCTCGTAGCGCTCGTACACCGACAGCGCGAGCAGCTGTCCGTAGGCGTAGGCGTACACGTAGCCGGGGCTGTTGATGAAGTGCGGGATGTAGGACCACCAGGTGCGATAGCCGTCGGTCACCTCGACGGAGTCGCCGAGCATCTCTTCCTGGCTGTCGGCCCACAGCTCGCCGAAGCGCTCGACCGACAGCTCGCCGTGCTCGCGCCTGTTCGTGTGCACGAGCTCCTCGAAGCGGTTCATGGCAACTTGGCGAAAGACGGTGGCGATCGTGTCCTCGAGGTTCTCCGCGAGCAGCGCCAGGCGTGAGGCGGGCGATGAGTCCTCTGCCAGCAGGCGCCCGAACACAATCGTCTCGGCGAACACCGACGCTGTCTCCGCCAGTGTCAACGGCGTGCTCTGGTGAAAGATCCCCTGCGGGGCGGCGAGCGCAAAGTGGACGCCATGGCCGAGCTCGTGGGCGAGCGTGAGCACGTCGCGCCGGCGCGCGGTGTAGTTGAGCAGCACGTAGGGAAACACGCTGGGCACGGCCGCAGCACAGAAGGCTCCGCCGCGCTTGCCCGGCCGCACGGGCGCGTCGATGCGCCGCTCGTCGAAGAAGCGCCTGGCCAGCGTGCCCAGCTCGGGAGAGAACGACGCGTAGCAGTCGAGCACGATCTCGCGCGCCTGCGCGAATCCGAACGTGGTCTCATCCTCGGTGACAGCGGCCATGCGGTCGTAGTCGGCCAGCCGCTCCACGCCGAGCAGCCCAGCCTTCAGGCGATACCAGCGCCGGGGGATCTCATAGCGTCGGCGCACGGCCTCGATGAGCGCCTGCACGGACTCGTCGCTGGCCTCGTTTGCCAGGTTACGAGCGGCCAGCCAGTGCGGATAGCTGCGCAGGCGATCGTCGGTGGCCTTGTCGGCGAGCAGCGTGTTGAACAGAAATGCCCGCGTGCGCAGGCCGGGCGCGAGCGCCTCGGTAACGGCCTGCGCGGTAGTGCGCCGGATGTCTCGATCCGCCAGCGCAAGACGGCTGAGGGCGACGTCGAGGGCGACCCTCTCGTCTGCGTCTGCGCCATCAGCGGCGGGCAGCTGAACCTCGATGGCCGAGCTGAGCTCATCGAACAGGCGCGTCCAGGCGCTCGCGCCCGTGAGCGCCTTCTCGGCGAGGATCTTCTCCTCGGGCTCTGACAGTAGGTGGTCGCGATAGCGGCGCACGTTGCGCAGGTGATGGGCGCAGAAGTCAAGCCCGTCGCCTGCGAGCAGGTCCGCGACTTGCGCGTCGGGCAGCGCGGCCCACTCAAGCTCGAAGAACAGCAGCGTGGTCTGCAGCGCGGTCTCCTGCTCCTGGACCCATTGCAGCAGCGCTCCGTTGGCCGGGTCGGCGGTGTCGGTGGAGAAGCGCAGCGCCGCGTAGTAGCCGCCGCGCCCAACCAGCTCGTAGATCTCGGCGAGCTCGCCCATGGCCTTGCGCAGGCCCGCGTTGTCGAGCTGGGCGAGCTTGCCCGCGTAGCTCGCGGCGAACGCCTTGGCGCGAGCCAAGGCGTCGGCCATGCGCCGCTTGACGCCGTCTTCGCCCTCGCCGTCGACCAGGGGTTCGAGGTCCCAGGCTGTCTGCCCGAGCTCCGGATCCTCGATCGGCTCGGCTGCGGCGGTGCTGGCCATGGCATCGGAGCTTAGCTGCGCCGACTGGGCGACGTCTGAAATTAGGCAGAAGCGTGACGCTCATTCGACTACGCTCGTCGTGTGTCGGCGTTTGTGGGGGTGTCGCCGCACCGCCCGGAGTGGCACCCGAGCAACACGCCGACCGCAAGTTGCCCATGCCGTCGGTCACCAAACACACATGAGCGATCGCAACGGACCCGCCCGCGGGCGGTCGCGGCGATCCGCGCGGCCGTCGCAGCCACGGGCCGCTACGGGTCCGCGCATGAGCTTCTTCGGGCGCGCAATCGATCTGCTACGGCGTGTCCTCGGCAACACGAAACCGGCGATCATCGCCGCCGGCTCGCTGGCGACCTCGATCGCCGCTGTGATCGCGCTCGTGGCCGCGTTGAACGGGCACAAACCGGCCCCGACGCCCACCCCGCCACCGGTCGTAGAAGAAGCGAAAATCGTGGCCACCAGAATCGAGCCCGACGTTCTCTTGGAACAGTACGAAGAAGGCAATCGTCCGGTGGGGTCGGGCAAGGCCTCCTATCAGATGCGGCCACGGGGCCCGAGCTACCAGCTGATCGCCTACCGGGCACCGCAATCCGCGGGAGGCGCGGTTGGCGTGACCGCGAACAGCGGGTCCTCCCCAGCCTCCGCTGTCACAGGCGCGACCTCCACCGCCCCACCTTCCGCGGGCGGGGAAGCCTCGACTGCTGCCGGCCAGCCCAAGGCCTCCGAACTACCTGCCGCGGAAGCACGAGAAGTCAAGGAAGCGACCAAGACGAGCGAAACGGCCGTGGTGAAGGCCAAGGAAGAAACCAACGTGCAGGAAGAAGTCAAAAGCGCCAAGGAAGAAGCGGCGGTGAGAGCCCAAGGACCGGTAGCGAAAGAACAGGCGGCCGCCAAGGTGATCGAAGAAGAAGCCGCCATCGAGGCCAGACGACAGACCAGGACGCGGGTGGCTGAAGCCGCGAAGATCGCCGAGGAAGAACGAGCGGAACGCAAGCGCGAACAAACCAAGCGCTCTGCACCCACCACCGGTAGGAGGCCCCGATCGGGCGTCGGCGCCCGCCAGTATCAAGCGTTCGCCAAGCCGCCTCCATCAGCGACGCCGTTTCATCGCGAAGGCGACGCGAAGGTCCTGATCGGGACGGGGGCCTCCACCAGAGAGGTTGACACGGTGCTCGGCAAAGTCGCTGCGATCCTCGACCGGGCCAAAGCGAGTCCAGGCAGACAAAACGCCGCCTTCGGCGGACGGGACGCCATTTTCAGCGACACCTCCACCGGCGTGTCGATCGACCTGCGGGTTTCCGGCGCAGCGACGACAGCGGCTCGCGGCGTGCCGTTCCACTGCGGGCCGACCTGCGGGCTGCGCCCGACGATCGACCAGGCGATCGCCGACTATTCGACGGACCTGGCGCAAGCCGCGCGAGTGGTCGCCGCCGCGTTCACGGGATCGCGCGTTGACATCTTCGAAAGCAAGGCTCAGCCGGTGGGCGTGACCGTCGACTACTCGGTCCGCTTCCTCGGATTCGCCCGTAAGCGGCTGGTGCTCGAGTGGACCCTCTGCTCGAAGGCCACCGGGCGCCCGCTTCCGCGGAGCTGGTGGCGCAACGTGATCTTCAAGCAGATCGTGCCGGCCAGTGACAACGCCAGCACGGGTGGCCATTTCTGGGCGCCGGTCCCACCGGCACGGGGTGACTACTACTTCCGCCTGCGGGTGTTCGAAGGAGACTCCGAACCAACGCAAAGGGAAACCGAAGCATTCCACTAGCAGTGTCAGCAGGCGCGCCACCCCGCTACTCGCTGGCGAGCGCCTGCAGCACGTCCAGACGCGCCGCGCGCCGCGCGGGCAACTGGGCCGCGAGCAGACCTGCGAGCGCGGCGACGACGAGCAGCACGACCAGCGTGCCGACCGGGATCGACTGCACGTAGCCTGAGCCCGACAGGGCAAACGTGGTCACAAGGATCGCGCTGACCACTCCGATCACCAGCCCGAAGACCCCACCGATCAGCGCCGTGATCACCGACTCGTAGCGGATCATCTGGCGCACCTGCCGGCGCGAGGTGCCAATCGCGCGCAGCATGCCCAGCTCGCGCGTGCGCTCATAGATCGACAGGATCAGCGTGTTAACGATCCCGAACAGCGACACGATCACCGACAGCGCAAGCAGCACATAGATCAGCGCGAGCAGCGTGTTGATCTGATTGGCCTGGTCCTGCTTGAACTGCGCGGCGGTGCGCGAGCGGACCTGTGGAAGGTAGCGCGCGAGCAGCCTGTCCACGACCGGCTGGACCTGCGAGTTGCGTACGCCCGGCGCGTAGGTGGCGAAGTCCAGGTCGTCTTCGCGCTGCCCGAAGGCAGTCCGTGCGAGCGGCAGGCCGATCGTCAGATCACCCAACAGGCGCGCGTTGTCGTTGGCGATCCCCAGGACCGTGAGCGGTACGTGCTGTCCGGTGGGGGTGAGCACGGAGACGGTCTGGCCGACCTTCAGGTGGTGGGAACTCGCGTAGCCCTTGGTGAGCACTGTGCCCGTACTGCCCAGTGCCAGCAGCGTGGCATTCGAGCCCTGCTTCCATTCGACCCGGTAAGCCCGCTCGAACGTGCTCGGTTCGATCGCGGTGATCGAAGCGTTGCTCGAGCTGCCGTGCAGACGCCCGACGGTGAAGGCGATCGGCGTCACGCTCGCCACGCCGGGGATGTGGCGCAGGACCACCGCGACGAGCGCGGGCACACCCTGTTCGCCGCCCGGCTGCGAGTTCTCCAGGATCAGGTTGCCCGCGAACGAGCGGCTGACCGACTGGTCGATCGTGGCCTTCGTCCCAGCGGCGAGCACAGCGACGAACGTGACGAGCGCCAGGCCCACGGTGAGCGCCGCCGCGGTGATCAGCGTGCGCCCCGGCTGGCGGATCGAGTTCTCCCGCGCGAGGCGCCCGGTGATCCCCCGCCACGCGACGAGCGAGCCGATCGCGCGTGCCAGTGCACGCACCACTCGGTAGCGGCGACGGAACAGCCGGAGCAGGCGCTTGCGCGGCGGGATCTCCACGCCCTCGCGCATCGCCGCGAGCGGTGGCACGCGCGTGGCGCGCAGCGCGGGCGGCAAGCCGGCGAGCACGGTCACGATCGTGCCTACGAGCAGCGACACGACGATTGTGCGCGTCTCCAGCACGGTGCCGCTGTCGGGCAGGTCGGCGCCGAACGCCTTGAACAGCTGGTCGAGCGCAGGGGCGAGCGCGATCCCACCGAGCAGCCCGAGCGCCGCGCCCACGACGCCCAGCAGCAGGCCTTCGACGACAACCGACTGCATGATTTGCAGCCGCGAGCCGCCAAGCGTGCGCAGCAGCCCAAACTCGCGCGTGCGCTGGGCGACCGTGATGGAGAACGTGTTGAAGATGATGAACGCTCCCACCACCAGCGCTACGTAGGCGAACACGAGCAGGAACGTGCGCAGGAAGCTCAGGTCGCTTTCTAGTTCCGCTGACTCGGTCGCGGCCTGCTGCGCTCCGGTCTGCACTTCGACCGCGGGCGGCAGGACCGCGCGGATCCGGTCGCGCAGCTGGCTGGGCGTCACGCCCGCCTTGGCGGCCACGTCGATCTGGTCAAAGCGTTCCTGCTCGCCGACCACACGCTGGGCCTCCGCCGGTATCAGCAGGGCTGCGCCAGCGCCCCCGAAGGACTGCCCGCCACCGAACTTGATGATGCCGACGATCGTGTAGCGCTTGGCCGGCACGGAGCCCGCGACGAGTATCTGCTCGCCGAGCTTCAGGTTCGCGCGTTCGGCGGTCGCTTCGTCGATGGCCAGCTCGTCGGCGCTGGTGGGAAAGCGGCCGTGGACGGCGTTGAAGGACTCGAAGCGCTTGGGCAACTCGGACGACACGAACTGCGGGGCCCCGCCGCTCGTCAGGCGTTTGCCATTCACCCGCAGGAATGTGGCCGGCGAGAAGATCGACCCGGCCGCTTCGGCAACGCCCGGGGTCGCACGCACCCGCGCAAGCGTCTGTTCGCTGATCGGCGACGTTTCTGGGCGCACTTTGCCGCCCAGGGTCTTGGCCGGCGTGATCACCACGTCGTGGCCGCGGTTGGCGGTCTGGAAGATGCCCGCGAAGGATTGGTCGATCGTGTCGGTGAGGATGTACGTGCCGGCCATCAGCGCCACCCCCAGAGCGATCGCGATCGCGGTCAGCGCGACGCGCAGCTTGCGCTGCACAAACCCTCTGAGCACGAGCTTGAGCACTACCCCACCGACTTCATCAGGTCCAGCGCCTGCTCGGCCGTGACCGCATCCCCGTCGTGCACGATGCGCCCGTCGGCGAGCAACAGCAGCCTGTCGGCGAAGGAGGCCGCGTTGGCGTCGTGTGTGACCATGACGACCGTCTGGGAGAAGTCGTCGACGGCGTGGCGCAGCAGCTCCAGGACGTCGTTGGACGCTTTCGAATCGAGGTTGCCGGACGGCTCGTCGGCGAACACGACCGACGGGCGCGAGATCAGCGCGCGCGCCACGGCAACGCGCTGCTGCTGGCCGCCGGAGAGCTCGGCGGGACGGTGGCTGAGCCGGTCGCGGATACCGACGGTGTCGATCAGGCGATCGAACCACTCCCGGTCGGGCTTGCGCCCGGCGATCGACAGCGGCAGCACAATGTTCTCTTCGGCGTTGAGCACGGGCAGCAGGTTGAACGTCTGGAAGATGAAGCCGACGCGCTCGCGCCGCAGTTGGGTGAGGTCGCGGTCGCCGAGCGTGGTGAGCTCCACGCCGGCGATGCGCACTGTGCCAGCAGTCGGCCGATCGAGGCCGGCGAGGATGTGCATGAGCGTCGACTTGCCCGACCCCGACGGGCCCATGATCGCCGCGAAGCGACCTTCGGGAAAGCCGACGCTGACGCCCGCTAGGGCATCGACCGCCGCTTCGCCCTCGCCGTAGCGGCGCCGCAGGTCCGTCGCCTGCACGATCTCCGCATAGCCTGCATTGCCGTCGTTGACGCTCATGTTCACGGCCACAGACTCTAGTTATGCTCGATCGGCCGGCGGGCTAACGCGCGATTGCCGGCCCCATGCGGTCCGAGGGCGACGTCCGGAAGGAGTCCTAGCATCGTCCGCCCGATGCATCAGACGAGCCCCACGGTCTACCTCATCGCCCGCCCATCGATCGACGTGGAGGGCATGGGCGGCTACCTGCGCGATGTCGGCGGCGAGTCGTGGCTGGAAGGGCGCCTGCGGGAGGCCGCGGGTGAGCCCAACAGCGGCGAGCTGTTGGTCGAGTTCGCCGGTCGGGCGTGCTATCGCAGCTGGGAGCCCGGGCTGAATCCCAACGTCACGAGGGTGCGCACCGACCAGCGCGAGTACTTCGCCAACATCCTGCGCTCGGCCCACGGCAGCGTCCTCGAGCACGCCAACTATAGCTTGATTATTCGGAATTGTTCAAGAGTTTTTACTCATGAGCTTGTTAGGCATCGTGCGGGCTCGGCCTTCAGCCAGGAGAGCCTGCGCTACGTGCGCCTGACCGACATCGGCTTTCGCGTCCCCCCCGCGCTGGAGCCGATGCGCGAGCAGGTGCTCTCGATCGTGGAGCAACTCAAGGAGTTCCAGGTTAGCGCCGCCGAGGAGCTCGGGATCGATGCGGATGGCGTGCCGTTCCATGTCAAGAAGGAGGTCACCTCCGCGCTGCGCCGCCTCGCGCCGATAGGGCTGAGCACCGACATCCTGTGGACGGCCAATGCGCGCACATTGCGGCACGTGATCGAGATGCGCACCGCCGAAGGAGCCGAGGAGGAGCTGCGCCTGGTGTTCGACAAAGTCGCGCGCATCATGCAGGCGGAGGCGCCCGGCCTGTTCCAGGACTTCGCCCGCCAGGACGACGGCAGCTGGGTCCCGGAGCATCGCAAGGTCTAGGACGACAGCTGAGCGGCGCGATGCGGCGTCCTCGGTCGCTCGCGTGCTGGCCGGTTCGGGGATGCGAGCGACAGCGAGTGTCTCCCGGTCCGGTACGCCACGCTCCCTGCGTCCTTGCCTCGCTTGCCCATCTGCCGTCCTAGCAGCGACTTCCTGCTCAGGAGTCCATCGTGCGCGTGCGCCATGCGCCGAGGGCGAGAAAGACCGCCAGCCAGGCAAGCAGCACGAGCGCGGCATGACCCGAGGACATCGTGCCGGCCGTGCCGCGCCCGCCGTCCATCGTGTGAACGGGGCTGAAGTGGACGATCGCCTGGCTGAGCACGCCCTTGCGGACATTGCCCAGCGAGCTGATGCTGGCGATCAGTGGGCTGGCCACGAGCTGCCACCCGATCAGCGCGGTGATCGAGGCGGGCTTGGAGGTCGTCAGCGAGGAGAAGCCGACGGCAACCACGCACACAACGCCGGTGGCGAGCAGCGTGAACAGCAAGCCGTTGAGCACGAGCGCGCCGTTGGGGGTGGGGAGGTTGGAGGCGAAGGCATAACTGCCGATCAGGATAAGCACGTAGGCGGTTACAATCACCGACCAGCACACCGCCAGCGCAGCGGGAACGCGCGATGCGAACAGGGCCAGACGCGAGCGACCGGTCACGATGAGGTCACGGAAGACGCCCGCAGAAGCATCGCCGGTGCCGGCCTCGACACCGACCAGGATGGCTGCGAGCGGGCCGAAGAACAGACACAGCAGTCGCAGGCCGTCGATGTAGCCGCGGGTCCCGCCCGCCGGTCTATCTTCAGCAGGCGTCGACGAGTGCAGGATGGCTCGCACCACGAACAGGACGATCACCGGGAGCACCGCCAGCACGAGCACCCAGATCAGCATCCCGAGCTTTTTGCGCAACTTGAGCACGTCGGCGCCGAACATCTGCGCTGCGATCGTCGCGTTCATGCCCGCACCTCCTCGAGGCGCAGCGGAGGCGTCGAGCCGCGAGGTGATCGCGAGGAAGCGCTGCTCGAGGCTGTGGCGGACGGGCTCCAGGCGCATCACGCCAACGCCTGCTCGCACGAGCGCCGCGTTCAGTTGCGCCGCCGTCTCCGGGCCGCCTGACAGGACCACGCGAAGTCCCTCGTCGGAGCGGACGGGCCTCGCAGCACGAGCTCGCTCGCGGTCAGCGTGCTTAGTGCCAGCTGAGCGTCATCCACGCCAACGATCAGCTCGTGGTGGACTTCGCCGCCCGCCGCGAGGTCCGCGATCGCGCCCTGGGTGATGATCTTGCCGCGATCGACGATCGCGGCAGCGTCGCAGGTCTTTTCGACCTCGTCGAGTAGGTGCGAGGAGACGAACACCGTCCGTCCCTCCTGCTCGACCATCCCGCGGATCATTTCGCGAAACTCCTGGATGCCGCCGGGATCGAGCCCGTTGGTCGGCTCATCGAGGATCAGCAGCAGCGGATCGGCCAGCAGGCAACGGGCTACGCCCAGGCGCTGGCGCATGCCCATCGAGTAGCTCTTGACCTTCTCGTCGGCGCGATCGGTCAGCCCGACCCGGGCCAGCGCCGGAGCGATTAGCTCACGCGCCTGCGGCCCGCGAACCGCCGCGACGAGGCGCAGGTTCTCTCGACCGGTGAGATGCATGTGGAAGCGGGGCTCCTCGACGATCGCGCCCACGCGCTGCAGCGCCTGCGCCCGCTCGGACGGTACGGGATGGCCCAGCAGCTGCATCGTGCCCGCGGTTGCATGCGTGAGGCCCAGCAGCGTCCTGATGATCGTTGTCTTGCCCGCGCCGTTGGGGCCGAGGAAGCCGAACGCGCACCCGCGCGGCACCAGCAGATCGATGCCGTCGAGCGCAGTGCGCTCGCCGAAGCGCTTGGTCAGGCCGCTCGTCTCGATCGCCGGCTGCGATGCTCCCGATTCCATCTGCTCGTGATTGTTATAGAGGGTGTCGGATGTGGCAATCTGGGATTGCCCTTAGGGCTGCCAGACGGCCGCCGATCGCCGGGCCGGCGCAGCTAGCGCGTCAGGGCGAGCGACGGCGCAGCCAGCGGACCCCCCGTCCTCGATGACGTGGCCCGTAGCCCAGGCCATCAAGGAACAAGAGCGCGATCAACGCGGCCGCGCCCACGGCGGCGATGAGCACCGGCAGCGAACTTCGGGCCTGCGGTGGAATCCTCGCGCCAAGCGGCGCAGAACCCGAACTGGAGCGGTTGGCAGGGTCAGTCTGGGAGCGGTTGGCACGGCCGCTCGGCGCCGGATCGGACAAGCGCGCCCTGCGGAAGCTGTCCTGGGAGATCGCGCTCGCTACAGGATCGCGCCCCGCGTTGGATGGCGCCAAGTGATGCGCGCTCGTATGCTTTCGGCTGGATGATGGCGACGCCTGCTGAGCAAACACATTGTGCGAGGACACGGTCTGGGAGGCCACCTTCGGCGCCGGCGCGCTGGGACGTGGCGCATGTGGCTTTGGCGCATGAGGCGTGGGAGCGTGAGGCTTTGGCGCGGGTGGCGTGGGAGCGGATGGCGGCGCAGGCGTAGATGGTGATGTGGGAGTAGACCGCGGCGTCGACGGCGATTTCGCAGGCGCTGGCGAGGATGAGCCGCTGCCATGCGTGCGGCCACCCGGCGACTTGTGTTTGTGGCCGTGTGATTTGGAAGCAGGCGGTCGATGCGCCGGCCCACGATGGCGAGACCCGCCTCGGTGAGAGGTGGCCGGCGCGCGGTGGTGGCGATGGCCCGTTGGGACAACATGCGCATGTCGGCGGGTCTTGGCAGAAGCAGGAGCGCCAGACCGCGTGTCCGCAATGCGAGAGCGCTCGCCTGTATTGGAGCGCCCGACGGTCTGACTCTGGGCGTACACCACACACGGCCAAATGAGCGCAGCCGCACATATCAGCAGGCATCCGAGTCTGAGCAGGCGGACTGACATGAGCAAGCGAGACACTATCGACGCGTCCACACGTGAAGTCTTAGGCACGGTCTCGTGATTGCCGTTTTTCGACCCTAAGGGATTTCCCTGATGCCGACGCCTGACGGCCCGCGACAACTCCGGCGGCCGGAAGGCCGCCCCATCAAAACCATCCAATCCGCGCCTATTCCTCCTGCGCGCGCAGCTCCTTGACCCGCTCCTCCAGCTGCTCGGTCACCGCCGGGTCGCGCAGCGTCGTCACATCCCCCAGCGCACGGCCCTCCGCGATGTCGCGCAGCAGGCGGCGCATGATCTTGCCCGAGCGCGTCTTCGGCAGGTCGTCCGCCCAGATGATGCGCTTGGGGCGCGCGAACTTGCCGATCCGCACCGCCACCGTCTCACGGATCCCCTCCACGATCCCATCGTCACCCTCGATCTCGCCCTGCAGCGTCACGAACGCCACGATCGCCTGGCCTGAGTCCTCGTCGTGCTGGCCGATCACCGCCGCCTCCGCCACGTCCGTATGCGCAACGATCGCCGACTCCACCTCCGCCGTCGACAGGCGATGCCCCGACACGTTGACCACGTCGTCGATGCGCCCGATCACCCACAGGTAGCCGTCCTTGTCGCGCCGCGCCGCGTCGCCCACCAGGTAGGTCTCGCTGCCAAAGCGCTTGAAGTACGTCTCCACGAAGCGCTCGCGCTCCTTGTACAGCGTGCGCAGCATCGACGGCCACGGGCGCGTCAGCACCAAGAGGCCCTGGCCCTCCTCGATCGGCTCGCCCGTCGACTCGTCGCGCACCTCCGCGAACACCCCGGAAAGGGGTGGGTCGCCGATCCCGGCTTGGTCGCCGTCATGCCCGGCAGCGGCGTGATCATGATCGCGCCCGTCTCAGTCTGCCACCACGTATCCACGATCGGGCAGCGTTCGCCACCGATCACCTTGTGGTACCACAGCCACGCCTTCGGGTTGATCGGCTCGCCCACCGAGCCCAGCACGCGCAACGACGATAGGTCGTGTTCGTTGGGGTACCGCGCCCCCCACTTGATGCACGCGCGGATCGCCGTCGGCGCGCAGTACAGGATGCTGACCTTGTAGCGCTCCACCAGCTCCCACCAGATGCCCTTGTGGGGATAGTCCGGAGCCCCCTCCCACATCACCGACGTCGCGCCGTTGCACAGCGGCCCGTAAATGATGTAGGAGTGGCCCGTCACCCAGCCCACGTCCGCCGCACACCAGTACACGTCTGAGTCCGACTTGAGATCGAACACGTAGCGGTGGGTCGCCGCCACGCCCGTCAGGTAGCCGCCCGTCGTGTGCAGGATGCCCTTCGGCTTGGCCGTCGAGCCGGACGTGTACAGGATGTACAGCGGGTGCTCCGCGTCCAGCGGCTCGGCCGGACAGTGCGGGTCCGCGGCCGCCACGATGTCCTCGTAGTACACGTCGCGGCCCTCGCGCATTTCACAAGGCGTGCCCTTGCTCTTGACCACCACGATCTTCTCCAGGCTGTCAAGGTCGCCCATCACCTCGTCCACGCGGTCCTTCACCGGCGCCGTCCTGCCCTTGCGCGCCGCGCCGTCCACCGTGATCAGCACCTTCGCCTGCGAGAACTCCATGCGCTCGCGCACCGCCTCCGCCGAGAAGCCGCCGAAGACCACGTTGTGCGGCGCGCCGATGCGCGCACACGCGAGCATCGCCACCACCACCTCGGGGATCATCGGCAGGTAGATCCCCACCACGTCGCCCGGCTGCACGCCCAGGCCCTTCAGCGCGCTCGCAAAGCGTTCCACCTCCACCAGCAGCTGCGCGTAGGTGATGTCGCGCTCCTGCCCCTCCTCCCCGCGCCAGTGAAACGCCACGCGCTCGCCCCTGCCCGCGATCACGTGGCGGTCCAGGCAGTTGTAGGACGCGTTCAGCACCCCGCCCGTGAACCACTCATAGAACGGCGGGTCGTCGTCGTTGAGCACGCGCGTCCACTTCACAAACCAGTCCAGCCGCTCGGCCTGCTCGGTCCACCACGCCAGCGGATCCGCCGCCGCGCGCTCATACACCGACGGGTCGTTCAGCAGCGCCTGCTCGGCGAAGGCCGCCGGAGGCGCAAACGTCTCGACCTCCAGCAGCGACGCCAGCTCCTTGTCGAGCTGTTCGCCCGCGCCCGCGTCCGGTTCGCCGCCCGCCACCGTCGCTCGTCTCAGCCGCGCGCGCCGCGCTTGCGCCGACGCTTG
This sequence comes from uncultured Solirubrobacteraceae bacterium, assembly GCA_963745375.1. Classification (GTDB taxonomy): domain Bacteria; phylum Actinomycetota; class Thermoleophilia; order Solirubrobacterales; family Solirubrobacteraceae; genus Palsa-744. The sequence goes on from CAVUXA010000008.1 coordinate 961,442, forward strand.
CGCGAGGAGCCGACCGACGCCGCCTGCGTGGGCGCCGGTACCACGTCAGCCGCCGCGCCCGCCAGCGCCGGCTGGCCCTTGCCCGTGCTCCCCGACGCCTGCATGTCCGCGCGCGACGGCCACGGCACCGCTTCGCCCGCCTTCCACGCCGGCGGCTCGCCGTTGGGCCATTTGCCGGAGTACAGGATGCCCATCATCACGATCCAGAAGGCCGGCACCAGCTGCAGCTCCGCGCCGCCGATCGGCAGGAAGATGAGGATCGCCGAGAACATACCCAGGAAGCTCATCCAGCGCGGCAGCAGCCCCACGCGCATAGCGTTGATCATCACCGCGATCATGCCCGCCGCCAGCGCCAGCCCCGCCAGCAGATCGACGTAGTCGATGATCGAGTTGGCCGTCCCCTTCGTCAGCGCCTGTTCGACCGCGTGATTGGAGAAGTCGTGGCCCACCGCGAAGCTGTGCGTCTCGATCGCCGTGACCACCTGGTGCGCCAGGCTCACAACCGCCACCGCCACGCCCCCGCCGATCACCAGCGGCCTGGCCGCCGACCACGTCTGCGGCCGCCGAAAGCGCGTCGCGTCCAGCAGCACCAGCAGGATCAACGTGAGGATGCCCACCGCGATCGCCACCAGCGTGCTGCCTACGATCAGCGAGAAGGCATGGTGGCTAATGAATTTCACCTCTCCGGTGCGCGGGCTCACCGCCGGGCTCGCTTCGCCTTCCAGCGCCGGTTTGAGGCCCTGCAGCAGGCCGACCGTCGGCGCGCCGTTGAGCGTCTCCGAGATGATGATCGCGCTGAGCAGGTACAGAAAGCCGCCGCCGAAGGCGGCCACCGACAGGCGACTGCGCCGCTCCGTCTCGCGCGTCACCTGCTCGCGGGTATCGCCTGAGCCGGCCATAGCAGCGCAGTCTATGATGAAGCGCATGGAAAGTGGTGGCCTCGGAGACCTGTTCGGCGACCCCGAGGAGCTGCAGCGGCGTCTGGCCGAGTTCGCCGAACAGATGCACGGGCAGCAGCGCCTCGCCTGGGCCGACAACGCAATCAAGCTCGCCGTCGACATGACCGTCGCCGCCGTCCAGCGCGTCAACGTGCAGGGCGACGCCGAGGCCCAGGCCGAGCAGATCCGCACGGTCATCGCGCGCGTGTTCCCCGAGGCCGTCGCCCTCGTGCGCGAGGCGCGCGAGGGGCTTCAGTAGTCGAGCCGGCGCGTTAGCGTCGTCATCGACGAACTCAATACCGCGCCGCGGCTTCGGCCGCACGCTCGGCGTCGCGCGACATGCGCCCCGCGTGCAGCACCTCCTTGAAGGAGCGAAAGCGGAAGATGAACACGATCGCGCCCAGGCCCAGCGACGCGGTGAACACCGCGATCGCGATCTGCTGGCCGACCGAGTAGGCGGCCACCACGGCCGTCTTGGCGCTGGAGGAGAACACCTTGACCAGGAGTGCCTGCTGCACGCCGGCGCCGCCCGGCGTGAACGGCACCGCGCCCGCCACCTGGTTTACGCCGAACACGAGCAGGACGTTCTTGACCGAGCCGCCGATCGCAAACGCGTCGAGCAGAAACCAGAAGGCAACGAAGCGGCAGATCCACCCGACCGCCTGCCAGGCGACCACCTCGCGCAGGTAGCGACGACGGTCTGAGAGGATCGTCACGCCCTGGCGCACGCGGTCCCAGAAGGCCTGCACGCGCATCGACAGCAGCGCAAAGGCCAGTAGGCCCGCCACCGCCAGCGCAGTGATCAGAAAGAGCGTCAGGCGAAAGTGCTCGGCCAGGTATGAGATGTCGAAGGAGCTCAGTTTGGAGAAGTCGGGCGGCTTGGGAAAGACGCCTTGGCTGAACGCGAAGATCAACACGAGCACCCCCACGCTCGCGTCGAACACCGACTCCACCAGGAACGCGGCCGCAACCGTCGGGTACCTCGCGCCCGGGATCGACGAGCGCGTGAGGAACAGCTTGATCACGTCCCCGCCGCGGGCGGGGACCACGTTGTTGAAGCCCACCGCAGCCACGTACGCGCCCCACACCCGCCGCCACTGGAAGCGATCCGCCGGATAGGCCGCGCGCAGGCTGTGGAAGAAGGCCCGCGAGCGCAACGTCAGGTTCAGCCCGAAGAACGCCAGGCCCAGCAGCAGCGCCGGCCAGTGCACGGCGGCGAGGTCTGAGAAGAACTGTCCGGCCGCTTCGAAGAACGAGTCGATGCTGTGGCCGATCGAGGCTGACGCGAGGAGCGCGGGCACGCTCTCAAGCGTACGGCGATGCCAGGGCGAGACCGAGCGCAAGTGCGCCCGCGAGCGCCAGCGGCGCCAGGACGAGACCCTGGCGCGAGTAGGCCAGCGCCGACGGCTTGACGCCCGCGCCGACGGCCGCGCGCCACCACAGCAGGACCGCCAGCGAGCCTGTCACCGCCAGGTTGGGGCCGACGTTCAGCCCGAGCAGCAGCGCACCCACGCGCAGCCCGTGCCCGGAGGACAGCAGCACGGCCGCCGGCAGGTTGTTGACCGCCACGCTCGCAAGCGCCGCCACCGCGACCGTCAGCGGGCCGCCGGCCGAGTGCAGCACGTCCGCGGGAAACGTGCTCGCACGGGCGAACGTGCCCAGCGCCGCCGCCAGGCCGAACAGGCTGATCAGCGTCGGCAGCCCAAGCCACTCAAGCGTTCCTCGCCACGCAAGGCGCCCAGCGCGCACCCGCAAGCCCACGAGGATCACCCCGACCGCGAGCACCGGCAGGGCGGGGTTGCGCAATACCACGATCAACACCGCGGCCACCAGCGCGCCCCACAGACCGAGGCCGAGCCGCACCGTTGCCACGGGCGCACGCGGTTCGTCAGCAGGGTCGCACACGGTGAACAGCGCGCGGCGGTGAATTGCCACCAGGCCGCCCGCCGTGAGCGCAGGCGCCGCCACGGCCATCGGCAGCATGCGCCAGAAGAAGGTCGCGCCGGTCACGTGCGCGCCAGACAGCACCAGCAAGTTGGTGAGGTTCGAGCCGGGCAAGAACAGCGAGGACGCGTTGGCCATCAACACCGCGCCGTACAAGAACGGAGCCATCTGCAAGCCACGCCGCCTGGCGACCTGCACGAGCACGGGCGTGAGAAAGACCGCCGAGGTGTCGAGATTCAACAGCGCGGTCACCGCCGCCACCAGCGCAAAGCAGGCCAGCGCAAGCCCAAGCGGCGGGCCGGGCAGGCACACGAGCCGACTGGCAGCAGCATCGAACAGGCCGTCGCGTCCCGCCACCAGCCCGATCAGCAGCAGGCCCGCGACCAGCACGAACGGCGGCCAGGCTTGCGCCAGGGCGGCGTGCGCCTGTGAGGCGTCGAGCGCCAGGGCGAGCGCGATCAGTGGGGCACCCGCGAGCCGGCGATACATCGCCTGCAAGCTACCCCCTGTGACGGTTGACAATGCCTGATAGAACCAGCACACAGATGGCGTCGCGCACTGACTCCACGCAGGGCCTGACCGTGGCGGTGACCGGCCCCACCGGGGAGATGGGCCGCGCGGTCATCGCTGCGCTTGACCGCTCGCCCGGGGTGGCTCGCATCGTGGGGATGGCACGGCGTCCGTTCAACCCCGCCGCACACGGCTACCGCAAGGTCGCCTACCGCCGCGGCGACGTGCTCGACCGCCGCGCCGTGGCCGACCTGGTCGCCGACGCCGACGTGGTCGTGCACCTGGCTTTCCTGATCATGGGCAGCGAGTCAGACAGCCGCCGGGTCAACCTGGACGGCTCGCGCAACGTGTTCGAAGCTGCCGCCGCCGCGGGCACGCAGCGGCTCGTATACGCCTCGTCGGTCGCCGCCTACGGCTTTCACGCCGACAACCCCCAGCCGCTGACCGAGGACGTCGCAGCGCGGGGCACCAACAGCCACTACTACTCGCGCCAGAAGGCCGAGGTCGAGACACTGCTGGCCGACGCGCTACACGACAGCGCAACCGCCGCATACGTCTTTCGCCCGTGCATCGTCGGCGGACCGGACGCGCCGCTGCTGATCGACAGCCTGCCCTACACGCAGGTCTCAGAGCGGCTGCCCAGCGCGGTGCTGCGCCTGCTCGAGGACGTGCCGATCCTCAAGCCGGTGCTGCCCGACCCCGGCGTCTGCTTCCAGCTCGTCCACCACGATGACGTGGCCAGCGCGATGCGCGCGGCGGTGCTCGGCCGGGGCAGCCCAGGCGTCTACAACCTCGCCGGGCCCGGACAGCTGACCGTCAAGCTGCTCGCCGACGAGCTCGGCTGGTATTCGATCCCCGTGCCCGAGCTGGCCGTAGACGCACTCGCGCAGATGATCGCGCGCCTGGGCTTCTTGCCCGCGCAGGCGCAGTGGATCGCCGCCTTCCGCGAGTCGATGATCATGGACACCGCCAAGGCAAGGCGCGAGTTGCGCTGGCGGCCTAAGCACGACGCGCTGGAGACGCTGCACGAAACCATCTCAGCGGCGCGAATGGACCGCCTGATCCGTTAGCCGCGCGCGGCCAAACGTGACGCGAACCCTCGGCCAAGCGAAGCCGTCCCGTCTGCCGGCCGCCAGCGACAGTCGCGGGCGGCAGACGGGACGGCGCAGCGCTACTTGATTATCTTGAAGACCCGCTCCATGCCCAGAAGGGTGTGGTCGTGTCCGTCCTGGGTTTCCATGAAGCACGCCTGCACGTACCAGCCGGGCTTGGCCGTGACGATCTCCTGCTGGAAGGCGCCGCTGGACAGCGGCCCGGCGAAGGCAGCCGGCGGCCCGGCGATGAGCTTTTCGATTCCCTTTTCCTTGCCCGCGAGCAGGAGCTTGACCACCTGCTGGGCAGCCGCCTTGCTCTTGACTGGGAAGGCGACGTCCATGTGCACGAGGAAGCCTTCGTTTTCAAAGCGCACGAGCTCGCCGTCGCGCAGCGTGGTCGGCCCGCGGAAGCCGAACTCGATCGAGCGCACTGTCGCTTCGGGCGTCGGCATGGCCGCCGGCGACGCGGCGGGTGCCACCGTGAAGTTCGTACGGATGACCACCGGCTTTTCGCCTTCACCGGTCAGCACGACGTATTGTCCCGCCTGCAGGTCGGTCTGCGCTTCGGTCGCCGCACCCGGGTTGGCTTCGACGTCGAAGGCGATCGTGCCGTACTTGTCGGCGTTGTTGGGGTCTTTGACGCGTGACTTGTTGGCGGCGAACGCTTCTACTTCGGCGACGCTCACCCCCGGCTTGACCGCGAACAGGATGACCTGCGTTTCCTTCTTGGTGCTGGTGGAAACGATGTTGACCGCGCCCGATTGCAAGGCCCCGCCGACGGTGACCGACGAGGCGCTCACCGAGACCGTGACCGTGGGCAGCGCCGCCTGAGCGGAGCCGGCGAGGACAAAGAGGGCGCCTGTGGCCACAAGGGCCATGAGCGCCACGCGCCGCCTGGGCGCGAGAAGGTTCCAGCGAAGCGACATCCTGCTCATCCTTTCGTAGGTTGCAGCGCACGGCAGACCGGACGGCCCCCGCATGCGACGAGAGACTATTTGTCTGGCCAGCGCCCCGCCATACGCGATTCTGCGTATATAGGTGGGCCGTTCGGGCCGTCGGCTACCGCAACGCCGATGAGTTTCGCCCCGGATGGCAGTCCAAGCTCTCAGAACCACCACGAATAGGAGGATGAAGATGACCGAGACAGCCAGCACGACCCGCATCACCCAGCTGGGCACCGTGATGATCCCAGTCAGCGACCAGGACAAGGCGATCGAGTTCTACGTCGACAAGCTCGGCTTCGAGAAGCGCTCCGACACTCCCTTCGGCAACGGCGACCGCTGGGTCGAAGTGGCGCCCCCCGGCGCCGCCACGACGGTTGCGCTGTGCGTACCGCGCGAGGGCGAAACGGTCGGCATCGAGGGCCGCATCGGCTTCTCGACCAAGGACGTCGACGCCGACCACGCCAGCCTGAAAGCCGCGGGAGTCGACGTCGACGAGACGGTCATGCGCATGGGCGGCCCCGTGCCGCCGATGTTCTTCTTCCGCGACGCTGACGGCAACAACCTGTTGATCGTGCAGAACGCCTAGCTCGGGTCTTCGGCCGCGCAGCTGCAGCCCGGCCCGTGCTACGCGGCGGGCCGGGCCATGCCGGCGAGTGTGTCGAGCACCCTTGGCGAGACTCTCGTGCGCTAGGAGCGTCCTCGCTTGCGGGTCATGTGCGTTGCGGCCCGAAGAGATCGGGGTGTGAGTGTCCAGGCACGACTGTGGACGCGTTCTCGACAACCACAGACCGGGGTCGCGACCGCCCGATGACGGCGACCGAGGGGTTTGCAATGAATTCGGGTTCGTTGCTCACACAGGAACATTTTCCACCGCTATGGCGAAGTCTGCGAGGCTGATTTCCAGAGCGTCGACGACGCGTCTCACTGTTGTCCATCGGGGGTTCGAGGTACCACGTTCTATCCGTGCAAGTGCCGCGACCGTGATGCCCGCGATATAAGCAAGATCTTCTTGAGTTCTCCCATTGGTTTGGCGCAGTTGACGCAGCGCGCCAGCAAGGGCCTGGTCTGTTGAGCCTTGTGCGAACAATGGTTAATCACGACCGTTGGAATTGCATCCTGCTGAGCGCATGCTACCGGCACCAAGCGTTGGCTAGACAGAACAGACAACCTCTGTCTAAGGTTCTGAGCTAGTGACCTTGTCGCCAGGCGTCAGGCGCTGACCGTGCCAGCTGCCGTCACCGGGTCATCTAGAAGATGTCGTGCGCCTGTCTGCTTTGCCAGCCGCGCACTCACCCCCGGTCCTCCCAGGGCAAGCGACCATTTGTCGGTGAAATCGCTGAGCTGGCCTGCATGCCTGGCCAGTCGCTGGCGCATCGTTGCTGCCATGACGGTCAGCTCAGGGTGGATGATGTCGGCGACCTCGGCCAGCGTCTCGATCGGCGTGTCTGCACCTAGGTAGGTGATACGCCAGCCCAGCTCGTGCAGTGCGATCCCGAACACGATCAGCGCGAGGGCATGCTGCTCGTTGGGCGCACATGCCAACAGCGCACGCGGCCCAAGACCACGATCCCAGCCACGCGCGAGCGCCAACAGCCGCGCCACGAAGAAGTTGGTCGCGAAGTGCTCTTGTGCGACCGTAACGCGTCCAGCGCTCCACTGCTCTCCCACCTCGTGCATATATGGCAACAGCACGTCGCGGGTGACCGTGGTCGGCGTGTACGCCGCAAACAGACGCTTGAGCGTCCGCTGGGCGGATGTCTCATCAAAGCGCCCAAGCGCCCTACGAATCTCCTCTTGGGCCGTGCTCACGTCACCTGCGGGGACCTCGCGGCCGCTTCCAACGCTGACAGCAAAGCGTGCCGCGATCGTCAGCTCGGCGGCCTGGGCAGCCGGGACCCCGTCAGCCAGATACCGCTGCATCAGCCGCACCCGGGCCTCGTCTGCCGGCGAATACAGCCGATAGTTACCTGCCGAGCGCCGGGGTTGCAGCAGCCCGTAGCGACGTTCCCATGCCCTCAGCTGGTGGGTAGAGACCCCCGTGCGAACACTGAGATCGCCCACACGCATCCACGCTGAACGGGAAGCCGGCATGAATCCAACATCGCAAACCTTACACAAAGGTTAGACACGACGGACCTCGCTGTAGCTGAGGCGGGGGCCTCACTGCTCCGCGGGCGGGGTAGCCCGCTCAAGCCCCTTCAAGGCCAGCTCGTCGTGCTCGGCCGGCTTGACCTTGCGCAGCACGTGCGCCACGCGTCCGTCGGAATCGACGATGAACGTGGTGCGCTCGTTGCCGAAGTAGGTTTTGCCGTACATCGACTTCTCGACCCAGACGCCGTATGAATCGGCCACCGTGTGATCTGAGTCGGCGAGCAGACGGAAGTTGAGGTCCTGCTTGTCGTGGAACTTCTTGACCTTGGCGACCGGATCGGGAGAGATCCCGAGGACCGTGGCGCCGACCTTCGAGTAGGCGGCCTCATGGTCGCGGACGCCGCACGCCTGCACGGTGCATCCCGGCGTGTCGGCCTTGGGGTAGAAGTAGACGACGACCGGCTGCCCGCGGAAGTCCGAGAGCTTGACCGCGCGGCCGTCCTGGTCGGGGAGCTCAAAGTCTGGTGCGATGTCTCCCGGGCCAATCACCTGCCAAGCGTAGCGACGAGCCGCCGCGAGTGGAGTCGGCGTCTACCGCTACCGCCGGTAACGCACGGTGCGGGCGGGAGACGATGTGCGCGTGTCGCCCTCGGGACTCGCGAGCTGTCGCTCGAGGTCCGTAAACGCTTCGATGATCTCGGGGGCCTCGTAGGCGCGGTTGCGCCGGCCGATCGTGATCTGGTGGAGGATTCCCGCCTGGACGAGGCGCTGGATCGCGTCGTTGGCCGGCTTGAATGTGCGGCCGATCAGAGTCGCTGCGCTCTCGGCTGTAAGCACCGGCGCGCCGGGGAGGCGGTGAAGTAGGAGGTCGCTCGCTGAGTTGGCCCGGACCCGGTCAAGACGTTCGCGCCACTCCTGCTCGAGGGCGACGGCACGCGACTCGAACGTGGCGGCGTCGGCCACTGAGCGGACGCAGGCGCCGGCAAAGGTCGCCAACCAGGTATTCGCACCTGCGATGGCATCGGCTGAGCTTGGCGAGCCCACATACCGGGACGCCGTGAGTCCGCCGACATAGTCGCGTGCGAGCGTGGCGAGGACGAGCGAGACTGGTGGCAGGACGCGCGGGGCGAGCCCTCTGCGACGCAGCACGAGGTGAATGATTGCGCGGCCTGTGCGGCCGTTGCCGTCCACGAACGGGTGGATGGTCTCGAACTGCGCATGGGCGACCGCAGCTTGTGCGACCGCGGGTAGGTCCTCGGTGTTGCAGAACGCGCAGAGGTCCTCCATGAGATCCGGGACGAGCTCGTGGGGCGGCGGAACGTAGTCCGCCGAGCATGGGTTGTAGTCGCTACCGCCGATCCAGTTCTGGACTTGCCTGAAGTTGCCTGCGCAGACCTCCAGACGCGTGCCGGCGAGAAGGCGTCGGTGGATCTCCAAGAGCAGATCCACGGTGATCTCGTCGCCCGGCCCGATCTGCTCGACACCGTAGAGCATCGCGTCGATATTGCCCAGCACCTCGGTAGCCGTTACATCGGATGACGGCTCGTGCAACGAACGGACAGCCTCAGCACGGAGGAGACGGCGCGCCCCGATCTCGAGCCCCTCAATGCGCGATGAGGCCACGGACTCGGCACGCAGCAGAATCCGTGCGAGGCCCTCGGTGTCAACAAGGGCCGTCACCTCAGCGTTCAACCGGGTGATTGCGGCCTCGGCGTCGGCGATGTCGGCGGCGACCTCTCCGTCGAGCGCGAAACGGCGGTCGACCAGCGGGTCGGGAAGGTATGCGTAGTAATCGCAGGAGCGACGGTCGCGACGCGACACTCCGCTGCCCGCGACCTCGCTTTGCCAGTGACGATTCAAAAGCTCCGACATGGTAGGACCCTTATTGGAGCTTAGTGTACAACCTCCAATAACAATCGTGCCCGTGTCGGAGGTTGACGAGGTCGGGGAGCTCGAAGTCGAGCGCTTTCTCTTCGGGCTCGATTGCGCCAGGGATCCCAGCCTCTAGGCCGCGCACCCGTAGCGCCCGCCCTCGCCCGCGACCGTGTCCACGAGCTCGTGGTGGACGAGGGTCATGAAAGCCGCAACGATGTCTGGATCGAACTGACTGGCACTGCAGCGCCGGATCTCCGCGACGGCGTGCTCGACCGAGAACGCCTGCTTGTACGGACGGGCGTGGGTCATCGCATCGAACGCGTCCGCCAGCGCCGTGATCCGCCCGCAGATCGGGATCGCCTGCCCTCGCAGCCCAGCTGGATAGCCGGTCCCATCCCAGCGCTCGTGATGGGTGAAGGCTATCTCGGTCGCCATTTTCAGGATCGGGAAATGGCTGTCGCCGAGAATCCGCTTGCCGATCGCCGTGTGCGTCTTGATCACCGCGAACTCCTCTGAAGTGAGCTTGTCTGGCTTGAGCAGGATGCAGTCGGGGATGCCGATCTTGCCGATGTCGTGCAGCGGAGAGGCGCGACGGATCGTCCGCACCAGATCCGCATCGAGGCCCAGCGCGATCGCCACCAGGCTAGCCGTGCGCGCGACCCGCTCGGTGTGGCGATTGGTGTCGTCGTCGCGGTACTCGCCCACCAATGCCAGGCGCTCGAGGTCCTCGAGCCTCGCCGCATGCAGCTCCTCGAGCGTTTGGCGAAGCTCGGTCAGGTCGCGCATGATGCCTACAGATCCCATGAACCTGCCGTCCTCGCTCCAGATGGGCGAGACCGACAGCTCCACCTCGAGCAGCCGTCCATCCTTGGTCACCCGTTCGGTCTCGATCCGCTTGACGCGCTCGCCGCTGCTGAGCTGCTGGCCGATCGCGCCCGCCTCGCCTCCGCGATCGGGAGGAGCGAGCATGGTGATGAGCTTGCCCACCGCCTCCGCCTGCGAGTATCCGAACAGCCGCTGCGCGCCCTCGCCCCAGTGCGTGATCAACCCGCGCGGCGACACGCCGAGCACGGCGTCGCCCGCCGACTCGACCAGCGTCGCCAGCTCGATCGCGCGCTGCAGGTCGGGCGAGCCCTCCGGCGTCCGGGACGTCGCGGGGCGGCCCCGTCTTTGCATGTCGCGTCGCTGCCGGGCCGCACGCGCCCCTGGGCGGGAGACCGCTTGAGCCATATAGACGTATCGGCCTCGACACGGCTCGCTTGAGCGAGCCGGGGCGTCAAAAGACGATCGTGCGGCCCTCGTGCACGAGCACGCGGTCATCGAGGTGCCTGCGCACGGCGCGGGCCAGCACCATGCGCTCGACGTCGCGCCCTACCCGCTCGAGGTCTGAGACGGTGTAGTGGTGGCCGACGCGCACCACGTCCTGCTCGATGATCGGGCCCTCGTCGAGCAGCGCGGTGACGTAGTGAGCGGTCGCGCCGATCAGCTTGACCCCGCGCTCGTAGGCGTGCCGGTAGGGCTCGGCGCCGGCGAACGCAGGCAGGAAGGAGTGATGGATGTTTATGACCGGGCAGCCCACCCGCGCGAGGAAGTCGCCCGAGAGGATCTGCATGTAGCGGGCTAGCACGACCAGGTCGACCGCGCCGGCGAGGACCTCCAGCGCGCGGGCCTCGGCCTGCGGCTTGGTCTGCGTGGTGACCGGGATGTGCAGGAACTGCACGTCGAACGCCTCGACGTCGGCGCGCAGCTCCTCGTGGTTTGAGATGACCCAGGCCACGTCCATGTCAAGCTCGCCGCGGCTGGCGCGCCACAGCAGATCCAGCAGGCAGTGCTCCGTGCGCGAGGCCATCAGCGCGACGCGACGACGCGCGCTCGCGTAGGAGAGGCGCCAGGTCATCGAAAAGCCCTGGGCGAGCGCGCCGAAGGACGTCTCGAAGTCGTCTCGGTCGCGCTCGATCGCCGGCAGGTAGAAAGCGCAGCGCATGAAGAATGTGCCCTGCTCGGGATGGGTCGAGTACTGGTCGGAGCTCACTATGTTGGCCCCTCGCTCGAACAAGAAGCGCGAGACCGCGGCCACGATCCCGGGCCCGTCCGGGCAGGAGATCAACAGCCGCGCGGTGTGATCGGCGCCGTCTGGCGGATGAGTGGACGATGGGGCCATCGGTGCCTGAGCCTATTGTTGCCGATTGGCGCGAACGCCAATCGGAGAACGATGCTGCGCCCGCTCGCCACGATCCCCCGGTTTCTCACACCGCTGGCGCTGCTCGCCGCCGCGCTCGGCCTTGAGATCCCCTCCCCTTGGCTGGCCGCACGCTCCGACGTGCTGCTGGCGCTGCTCGTGCTGGCGACCGCGCTGGGGATCTCCCTCGCCGACCTCACCCGCCTGCGCGATCACGCCCGCTCGGTGGTGTTCCTATCACTGGTGCCGCTGCCCGTTCTCGCGGGAGCGGCCTGGCTGCTCGGGCGCCCGTTCGCGCCGCTCGTGCGCGACGGGCTGCTGGCTGTGGGACTGTCCTCGTCGGAGATCGCCGCGGTGGGCCTGGTTGCGCTGGCCGGAGCCGACGCCACGATCGCCCTCGGCGTCGTAACCGGATCGCTCGTGCTCGCTGCGGTGGTCGGGCCGGTGGCCATCTCCTGGCTGTCGGGCAGCGCCGCGCACGTCAGCTCCGGCCACCTGCTGAGCCGATTCGCGCTGGTGGTGCTGGTGCCGCTGCTGGCGGGCGTCGCTGCTCGTAGCCGGCCCGCACTGGCGAAGCGGCTTGCGGCCGTGGACGCCGAGCGCGAGGGGCTTGCTGCGCTGACCGTGGCTGCGCTCGTGTACGCCGCGCTGAGCGGCACGCGTGGGGCCCACCATCTCGGCGCCGCGCTGCTCGCGAGCTTGGCGTTCCTGGTCGTGAGCGCGTGCCTGGCTGAGCTATGGCGCCGCGCGGACAAGCCCAGAACGAGCGCCATCCCAGGCGCGTTCACGATCGCGATGCGCGACTTCGCCGTCGCTGCCGCACTCGCCACCCAGGCTTTCGGCACCGGGGCAGGCGCCGTGCCGGGTGTCTACGGGGTGGTGATGCTCGTGGTCGCGGCGATCGCCGTCGGGCGGTTCTCGGGCGCGTAGCCAGCGTCGAGAGTGTTCGACCCCCGTCGTTCACGTAGTTTGCCCACGTTGTTTCCGGTGCCCGGCCATCTAAGTTCCAGAAGATGGCCATTTTCCATATACCTAACCCGGCTCTGGCAGTCCGCCGACCATTGCTCGGCATGCGCACCGCGGCGGCCTGTGCCTTGGGGCTCTTTGGTGCGATGGCCGCTGCCCCCAGCATCGCTGCAGGTCAGTCGACTTCTGCTGGCCGCTGTAGCCCGGCAGCATTCACAGGGCGGGTTGGGCCACACCCAGCTCGTTGCCAGAGTCGAGCACGAGGAGCTTCGGGACCACGCGGACCGCGGGGAGAGTCGGGCGTCCGCGGCCCGACTGGTCTCGTGGGCCTCCCCGGGCCGGGCGGCCCCGCAGGCTTGCAGGGCTTGCTTGGCGCCACGGGGTCTACCGGGCTGATCGGACCCACGGGCGCCACAGGGCCAACGGGACCATCCGGACCAGCCACAGGCATCATGGGACCAGCGGGGCTGACCGGTCTCACCGGCGCCACGGGACCGACCGGATTCCCAGGACTACCAGGACCCATGGGCGCGACTGGACCTTCTGGCTCCAGCGGAGCCACGGGAGCAACCGGACTCAAGGGCGCCACGGGACCAATCGGACCCGCCGGTGCGACAGGATCCGTGGGACCAATCGGGCTGGCGGGCCCTGCCGGGTCCGACGGAGCAGCTGGACCCACAGGCGAAAGGGGCGCAGCGGGAACCACGGGACCGACCGGACCCACCGGAGCCACAGGGTCTACGGGACCGGCTGGCCCGGAAGGGTCATCTGGGTCTATCCGCATACGCCGAGTTCTACGCCGTAATGCCGCCGGACAACGCGGCTACGGTCGCGGCCGGAGCTCCGGTCCAGTTTCCCCAAGACGGTCCGGCCTCGGGTGGCATCATCCGACTCAGCTCGGCCGAATTCCTGCTGCCCGACGTCGGCACGTACAGCGTGAACTTCTCGGTCTCAGTCACCGAGCCGGGCCAATTGGTCATTGCGCTCGACTCGGGGAGTGCCATAGCCCAACTGCCCTACACCGTGTACGGGCGAGCCACCGGCACGAGTCAGATTGCCGGCGATGCGCTCGTCACGACCACCAGCGCGAACTCGACGGTTGAGCTTCGCAACCCGGCGGGGAACACGCCAGCGCTCACCATCACACCGCTCGCCGGAGGCGCACAGCCCACCGTCGCTTCCATCGTGATTCAACAGTTGAGCTGAAGCCGGCGCCCTACACCCGGCCGTGCGCCACGGGATCCAACTCGTCCCCGCGAGCGGCACGCGCGCCATCGCTGGCGCAGGTGCTGGTGCGCGAGAACGGACGCTCGATCTAATCCGGCCTCTGCAGAGCGCTGCGCAGGGCGCTGGGAGTGGTGCCAGTCTCCTCGCGCACGACCCTGCATAGATGACTCTGATCGCTGAAGCCGACGTCTGCGGCCAGGCGTGCGAGATCGCGCTCGCCGCCCGTTAGCCGGTGCATCGCCTCGCGGACGCAATGGCGCCGCCCAGGTGCTCGCCCACCCCGACGGCGGCACGCGCTTCGTGTGGATCGCCGATCTGCTGCCCGACGATCTCGCATAGCGGGCGGACGCGATGATGGAGCGCGGCATCGACATGGTCAAGCAGACGCTCGAGGGCACCGTCACGGGGGAGTGAGCAGCCGCCCGCGGGTTGTGTGATTCTCAGGTGCTGCTGCCCATGGCACATGCGCCGCTGCACTCATCCCCGCCGCCGTCTCCCGCCAGCGCCAGCGGGGACGGGGTGGCGATCCAAACGGTCGGACTGTGCAAGCGTTACGGGCCCACTGTGGCGCTGGACGGCCTTGACCTGACGGTCGCAGCGGGCGAGATCTATGGGTATCTCGGTCCCAACGGCGCCGGCAAGACGACCACGATCCGGCTGCTGCTTGGGCTGCACCGGCCAAGCGCAGGCAGCGGCGCGCTGTTCGGCATCGACGCGTGGGGCGATCCCGTCAATGCGCACAGGCGGGTGGCCTATGTCGCGGGCGAGCCGTTTTTGTGGCCGTCGCTGACCAGCGCCGAGACATTCGAGTTCCTCGCTCGCCTGCGCGGCGGCACCGATGTCGCCTACCGCGATGCGCTGATCAAGCGCTTTGCGCTGGACACGTCCAAGAAGATCAGGGCGCTGTCGAAGGGCAATCGCCAGAAGGTGCAGCTGGTCGCCGCGCTGGCCACCCGCGCCGATCTGCTGTTGCTGGACGAGCCCACCAGCGGCCTGGATCCGCTGATGGAGGTCACCTTTCGCGAGTGCATCGAGGAAGCCAAGGACCGCGGGCAGACGGTGTTCCTGTCCTCGCACATCCTCAGCGAGGTGGAGGCGCTGTGCGACCGCGTCGGCATCCTCAGGCAGGGCAGGCTCGTTGACGAGGGAACGCTGGCGCAGCTGCGCCACCTGGCGGCGCAGACGGTCGAGGTCACCTTCGCGGGTCCCGCGCCCGAGCTGCAGCAGCTGCCCGGGGTGCACAGCGAGGAGCGCCGGACCCAGCGCGCTGCGCTTCGAGGTGACCGGAAGCGTCGGCCCGCTGATCGCCGCGCTGGCCGAGGCAGGTGGGCACACGATCAAGACGCTGACCAGCCGCGAACCGTCGCTCGAGGAGATCTTCCTGCACCACTATGACGGCTCCGACGGCCGCGTCGACAGCTAGCAGCAGCACTCGCCAGCAACGAGCGCTCGGAAGTACGCGTCGCGGGGACTGCGATCATGACGGCGTGCCGAGCACGCACCGCCATCCGCTCTTCGCCCGCCTGTATCCGAGGATCAGCCACACGGCCGAGCAGCGCGGCGGGGCCGAGCATCGCAGGGCTCTGCTCGAGGGCCTGCAAGGGCGCGTGGTCGAGATCGGAGCAGGCCACGGGCTGAACTTCGCCTACTACCCGCAGGGCGTCACGCACGTCCTAGCCGTGGAGCCCGAGCCGCACCTGTGCGCGCTCGCCCAGCGCGCGAGCGAAACCTCCCCGGTGTCGGTGCAGGTGACACGCGCTATCGCCGAAGCGCTGCCTGTCGAGGACGCCGGCTTTGACGCGGCGGTGGTGTCGCTCGTGCTCTGCACCGTCTCAGACCAGGCGGCTGCTTCTGCGGGAGATCCGCCGTGTCCTGCGACCGGGGGGCGAGCTGCGCTTCTACGAGCACGTCGTATCCGAGCGCCCCGCCGCCGCTCGCGTCCAGCGCGCGCTGGACGCGACGATCTATCCGCCGCTGGCAGGCGGCTGCCGCTGCGCGCGCGACACGCGCGCGGCGATTCGCAGCTCGGGCTTTGCGATCGAGCGCGAGGAGCGCTTCTCTTTCAAGCTCAGCCCCGTTGCACCCGCCATACCCCACATCCTCGGCATGGCCAGAGCGCCGGGCTGCGATTCACATCCAGACGTCGTTCAGGCCCCTCTCGCGCGGATCATCGATCGCCCACTCAGCGCAGCAGCCGTGACAGTCTGCGGTCCTTGAGCACGCGTCCCTCGGTCTGGCAGGCGGGGCAGTAGGCGATCACATAGTCCTCGAAGTGGACCGCCTGCAGGGTGGCGCCGC
This sequence comes from uncultured Solirubrobacteraceae bacterium, assembly GCA_963745375.1. Taxonomy (GTDB): domain Bacteria; phylum Actinomycetota; class Thermoleophilia; order Solirubrobacterales; family Solirubrobacteraceae; genus Palsa-744. The sequence goes on from CAVUXA010000008.1 coordinate 977,508, forward strand.
AGCGCGGGCAGGGCTCGCCCTCATGGCGGTGCACGCGTAGCGGCATCGGCAGCTTGTCCGGGATCGGCAGGCGCACGGCTTGCTCGTAGTGAGAGATGGCGCGGCCAAGGGTCTGCACGATCGCGTCTGTGAGCCGCCCGGCCTCCTGCTCGTCCAGATCGGCGCCGCGCTTGAAGGGCGACAGCCTTGCCTCCCACAGGATCTCGTCCACCCACGAGCGCCCGATCCCGGCGATCACGTGCTGGTCGCGCAGGAGCGCGTGCAGCGGCCTGGGAGCGTCGAGCAGCTGTTTCAGCTGGGTCTCGCCGCCCGGGTCCGGCCATGCTTCGGGACCGAGCTTGGCCAGCGCGTAGTCGCGCTCGAGCTCGCCGGTCGCCAGCACCTTCACCCGGCGGCCTGCTTGGAGCCGAACTCGCGCAGTCTCAGCTCGCGACCGTCATCGAGTCGCAGCAGCAGCCGCGACGTCCGCGCCCACCGCTTCGCGGCGGGCCCCGGCGGCCCCGCGAGCTTGTCATACAGCTGCAGGCGCCCGGCGGACATGAGGTGGATCAGCAGCGACAGCGGCTGTACGGACGGGTCGCCGTGACCGTCGGTGTCGACGATTAGCTGCTTGCCGCGTCTGCGCACTGCCGCAATCCGCTGCCCCTGCACGGCGGACAGCGGCGGGTCGAACGTCTTGAGCGCGTTGATGCCGGGCGCCAGCGCGGCATCAATCTGTGCCCCGCGCAGCGCGGCGTCGAGCAGCCGCGCGGTGATCTCTACCTCGGGCAGCTCCGGCATCGCCCATTCATCGTAGGGCGACGCCGAAACGTGCCATCAGTGCACAGTAATGCGCCCCTGAGGCGAGCGTGGATCAAGCGGGGCGCCGATCGAAGATCGGCCAGCAGGGAGCGTAGTGTGCTATGCACACGAGCGACCGAGGACAAAGCATCCGCGCCGATCCACGCTCGCCTCAGTGCGCGTGGATGGGTGGGCCTTCGTACTTCACGCCGGCGGGACCGGTCCAGCGCACCCGCCAGGTTTCCCCCGGCGTGGAGGAGACAAGGCTCCAGTAGCCGAGGTTGTTGGTGGCGACCACCTTGAGCGTGCGGTAGTGCTTGGAGTGCGGCGCTTTGACCAGCACGGTCACATGCGTCGCAGCGATTGCCGGACGCGCTAGGCCCCACAGCGCGAAGCGGTGTCCGTCGCGACTGACGGTCAGCGGGATAGGCCAGCCGAAGTACAGCGGCTTGGGCTGGCCGCTGGCGTACTCCAAACCGGTCTGAAAGCCGACCGTGCCGCCGTGGACGCTCGCGCCGGGGGCGCCGCCGACCGGGTCGTCTTTGAGCAGGTACTGTGAGAAGGCGACCACGCGCGGGTCCGACCAGGCGATGTGCTCGGCCATCGCGTTGTATTCGGCCTGCACGGCTGCCGGCACGCCCAGTTGCCTGTTGGGCACGCTCTGGGTGCCGAACTCGGTCAGGTAGATCGGCAGCCTGCCCGGGATCGCGTGGGCGCGGGCAGCGAGGTTGAGCGCGTTCTCCAGGCGCGAGAGCGTCCCGATCGTCACGTTGTCAGCCCCCGGCGTGTGGTAGCTGGGCGGCACGGCCGTCGTGTACGCGTGGTGGGCATAACCGGTCATCTGCAGCTCCCACACGAGGGGGATTTGCGGTAGTGCGCGTTCAGGCACAGCGCTTCGCGCATGAACTCCAGCGGCGCGACGTCGTGCAGCGTGCCTTCCCTGCGCACGTTGACGCGGTCGAAGCCGGTGGGCGCGGTCTCGCCGAAGAGGATCCGTGGATGGGCCAGCTCGGCGGCCTGCAGCCCGGCGTAGGCGGCCTGGTAGAGGCCGCGGTAGATCCGCGGCGAGGCGGGGGTGCCGTTGGCGTTGAACTGCGGCAGCAGGAAGGCGGGGTGGTTGGGCTCGTTCCAGATCGAGTAGAGCGAGACCTGCGAGCCGTAGTGGAGGGCAACCGCGGTCATCAGTTCCTGGAAGTCTTTGGGGTCGGGCCTGGTGATGTAGGGGGCCTGACGGTTGGCGGTCGCCCACCTGGGCGCGGGCGCGGTGACGGTCAACAGCACCGGCCAGTGCAGCCGCTGGGCTTCGGCGAGGATCGGGTCGTACAGGCTCCAGTCGTACCTGGCCGGGTTGGTCCCTTCGAAGTTGGGGCGAGTGGCGCTCGTGGGGTCCGGGGCGACGTCATACCAGTACAGCTCCACGCGCAGAGCCTTGACACCCAGATGCTCGAGGGTCTGGAAGGTGTGTGCGCGAGCGGAGGGAACGAGCAGCTCGTTGCTCGCCTCGAAGAAGTTGGTCTGGCTGTGGTCGGCCAGGGCCGGGGCGGCGCCCGCGGCGCCCGCTAGGAGCGCTCCGGCGAGCAGTGTGGTGAGGGCTCTGGAGATTCGGGACATGGTCGCTACAGACACCTCGGCGCAGGGAAGGTTGCGGTCTTTGTACGGTTCCCTTCCGTGACCGCACCAATCGCCGCAGATGACATCGTCGAGACCTTCGCACAGGCGCAGGACAACAGTCGCCCGCCGCTGCTGGTACTCGAGCCGCTGGCGCGCTTCCTGGACGAGCACAGCCTCGGCGATGGCGAGATCGTGGCCAGCCCGATCGGCGAGGGGCACTCCAACGTGACCTACCTGATCGAGCGCGGCGAGAACGAGATGGTGCTGCGCCGACCGCCCCGCCCGCCGCTGCCCCCAGCGCGCACGACGTGCTGCGCGAGGCGCGCTTGCTGGGCGCCCTGCGCGACACGCCCGCGCGCGTGCCCGAGGTGCTGGCGGTGTGCGCGCAGGAGGACGTGATCGGCTGCCCCTTCTACGTGATGGAGCGGATCGAGGGCGAGCCGATCGTCACCGAGCTGCCAGAGGCGTTGGACACCCCGGCCGAGCGGCGGCGCATCGGCGAGGAGCTGATCGACTCGCTCGTGGAGATCCACGCGGTCGATTGGCTGGAGGTGGGGCTGGAGGGCTTTGGCAAGCCGACCGGATATCTGGAGCGCCAGCTGCGCCGCTTCGGCGGCCTGTGGGAGCTGAACAAGACACGCGAGATCCCCGCCGTAGAGAGCGTGGGCGCCTGGCTTTCAGCGCACCTGCCCGAGTCCGGACGGGCGACCATCGTCCACGGCGACTACCGCTTGGGCAACACGATCTTCGCCCCCACAGCCCCGGCCCGCCTGGCGGCGGTGCTCGACTGGGAGATGGCCACGATCGGCGACCCGCTGGCCGACCTGGGCTACCTGTGCATGATGTGGACCGAGGCCGGCGACCCCGTGGGCGGGCTGCGCGAGCACCTGGGGCGCGTGACGCGTGCAGAGGGCTTCCCCACCCGCGCACAGCTGATCGCGCGCTATGAGGAGCGCACGGGGCGGGCGATGAGCGACATCCGCTGGTATACAGCGCTGGCCGTGTGGAAGTCTGTGGTGTTTATGGAGGGCAACTACAAGCGCGCGGTCGCCGGCACGACCGATGACCCCTACCTGAAGACGTTTGGCGACGGCGTGCTGGAGCTCGCGCGCCGAGCCGAGGAGATCACCGATGGCGGCTGACGCAGCGGAGATCGGCCAGCGGACCGGCCTGCTGCTGGACTGGGGCGGGGTGATGACGAGCAACCTGCTCGCGTCGTTCAGCGCCTTCTGTCGCGAGGAAGGTCTTGACTCCAACGCATTGGCGGGGATCTTTCGTTCAAACCATCAGGCGCGCGAGCTGCTGATCGGCTTTGAGGAGGGCCGCGTCGAGGAGGCACAGTTCGAGCTGGGGCTCGGCGAGCTGCTCGGCGTGTCCTCGGCGGAAGGCCTGATCGACCGTCTGTTCTCGGGATCGCTGGTGGAGGAGCCGATGGTGGCGGCTGTCCGGGCCGCGCGCTCGGCCGGGCTGCGCACGGGCCTGATCTCCAACTCGTGGGGCACCACGCGCTATCCCCACGACCTGCTGGGCGAGCTGTTCGACGGCGTGATCCTGTCGGGCGAGGTGGGCATGCGCAAGCCCGCCCCGCGCATCTACGAGCTCGGGGTGGAGGCGATCGGCATGGACGCGCGCCAATGCGTGTTCGTCGACGACCTACCTTTCAACCTGCCGCCAGCGCAGGAGCTCGGCATGGCGGTCGTCCACCACACCGACCCCGACACCACGATCTCCGAGCTCGAAGGCGTGCTCGGGATCGCGCTGCGCTAGTCGCGACGGCCGCGGCCGTACAAGAGTTTGAACAGCCCGGCGAGCAGCCGCGAGGTGCGCCGCTTGTACGGGAACATGTGCACTTCGCGCTTCATGGCCAGGCGCGAAGTGACCACGATGGCCTGCTGGGAGCAGTACTTGCGGATGCCCCCTGCCCCGTGACGTGAGCCCAGTCCGGAGGCCTTGGCGCCGCCCATGGGCAGCTCGAGCACGGTGTAGTTGATCATCGCGTCGTTGACGTTGGCCGCGCCCGCCTCCAGGCGTCGGGCGATCGCCTCGCCGCGCTGCGCGTCGCGCGTGAACACCGACGCGCCCAGCCCGTATGGCGTGTCGTTTGCCAGGCGCACGGCCTCATCGGCGTCGGCAACCTTCATGATCGGCAAGGTCGGGCCGAAGGTCTCCTCGGTCATGATCTTCATCGAGTGGTCCACGTCGACCAGCACGGTGGGCTCGTAGAAGCGCCCGGGGCCCGGCAGCTGATGACCGCCCACGACCACATGCGCGCCCTTCTCGGTGGCGTCGGCGACGTGATCCTTGATCGTGTCCATCTGTGGCGGGAAGGTGATCGCGCCGACCTCCACCGAGCCTGGCCCTTCGGGCTTGCCGACGCGCAGCGCGCGGACCTTGTCAGAGACCTTGGCGACGAACTCGTCGTAGACGCCCTCCTCGACGTAGACGCGCTCGATCGAGATGCAGGTCTGGCCGGCGTTCTGCATCGAGTAGTAGGCGGCGAAGTTGGCCGCGCGATCCAGGTCGGCGTCTGACAGGACGATCATCGGATCCTTGCCGCCGAGCTCCAGCGAGGCGGGGATCAGCCGCCGGGCAGCCTCTTCTGCGACCTTGCGCCCGGTGCGCGTGGAGCCGGTGAACATGATCATGTCGACGTGCTCGATCAGCGCCGCGCCGGTCTGCCCGCGCCCGGTGGCGATCTGCAGCACGTTGTCGGGCAGGCCGCACTCGCGCATCCCTTCGGCCATCAGCAGCGATGTCAGCGGGGTGATCTCCGACGGCTTGAGGATCACGCTGTTGCCGGCCATCAGCGCGGGGATGCAGTCGCCGAAGGAGTTGGTCAGCGGGTAGTTCCACGGGCCGATCACGCCGATCAGGCCGAGCGGTCGGTAGCGCAACACGATGCGCTTACCCTTGACCAGGATCTGGCTGGACTTGACGTGCTGGTCGGCCAGGTAATCGGGTCCCTCCTTGGCCCAGAAGCCGAACGCGTTGGCCGCGTAGGCGATCTCGGCGAACTGCGCGTCCTCGTAGGTCTTGCCGGTCTCCGAGACGATCGTGGCGACGACGCGCTCGGAGTTGTCCATCAGCCACTTCTGCGCGCGCTTGAGCACCCTGGCGCGGCCCTCGAAGCCGTAGGCCTCCCACTGCGCCTGGGCGGCGCGTGCGCGAGCAGCCATCTCGGCGACGGCCTCGGGACCGAGGTCGGGGACACTGCCGGCGATCTCGCCGGTGGCGGGGTTCTCGACCGAGATTTCCTGGCCGTCCTGCGGGGCGGGCGCTTGGACCTTGAGTATCTCCTGCTCGACGTGCTGCTCGACGCTTGCCATCTGGGCTCCCCTGTTCGCTTGAGGCTTGTGACGAACAAGGCTAGCGCTACTAGCTCACCCGCAAGGTGCGCCGCCCGGGACAACTGTTGGACTCCGCGCCGGCGCCCGCGCGCGCCAGTCAGTCAGTCAGCTCAATCGAGGCGATGCCGATCGGCTCGGTGGGGCGGTCGGAGCCGTCGGTGTGTACGGCCTCGAGCTTGTCCACCACGTCCATGCCGTCGGTGACCTGGCCGAACACCGTGTGCTTGCCGTCCAGCCAGGACGCTGCCTTGGTGGTGACGATGAAGAACTGCGAGCCGTTGGTGTTGGGGCCTGCGTTGGCCATGGCCAACGCCCCGCGCACGACCTTGTGCGGGTTGATCTCGTCCTCGAAGGTGTAGCCGGGGCCACCGGTGCCGGTGCCCTGCGGGCAGCCGCCCTGGATCATGAAGTCCTTGATCACGCGATGGAAGGTGAGCCCGTCGTAGAAGCCCTCGGAGGCGAGCTTGCGGAAGTTCTCGACGGTCTTGGGCGCGTCCTCGTCGAACAGCTCAAAGACGATCGGGCCTTCGGTGGTCTGCATGGTGGCGGTTGACATCGGCCTACTGTACCGGCACGCGCTCGAGGCTCAGTTCCCGGCCCTTGATGGGGTGGCCCTCGAGCGCTCGCAGCACCTGCTCGGCCTCGGCGGCGGGGACCGACAGAAACGAGAAGCGTTCGAGCACCATCACGTCGCGCACGGCCTCGCCGTCGAGCCCGGCGCCGGCGGTGACCGCGGCGACGATGTCGGCGACGCTGAGCCCGGCCGCGCGTCCGCCGCCGAGCACGAGCTTGACGTAGGGCTCGTGATCGTCGCGCCGCGAGACATGGGGCTTTGAGTGCCTGCGCGGGCGCTCGCGCACGGGCGTGGGCGCGGCAATGGCGCCCTTCTGCCACGTGGCGACGGAGGTGCCGATGTGCCGTTCGATGGCCTGCAGCTCGCGCTTTTGGCGGTCCTCGACGAACGTGATCGCCCGTCCGGAGCGCCCCACGCGCCCGGTGCGCCCGATGCGGTGCACGTAGGTGTCAGGGCTGGTGGGCACGTCGTAGTTGATCACGTGGGTGACCGTCGAGATATCAAGGCCGCGGGCGGCAACGTCGGTGGCGACGAGGATGGGCACGCGCCCGCCCTTGAACGCGAGCATGACCCCGTCGCGCGCGCCCTGAGTCATGTCCCCGTGCAGCGCGCGCACGTTCATGCCACGGTCACGCAGCGTGCGAAACAGCTGCTCGCAGCGGACCTTGGTGCGCACGAACACGATCGCCTGATCAGGCTTCTCGGCGCTGAGCACCTCGACGAGCTTGTCGGGCTTGTGCTTGGCGTCGACGGGCAGCTGGAACTGGGCGACGGTGTCGATCGTCAGCGTGGCCGCCTCCACCTGGATGATGGCCGGGTCGTACATGTAGCGGTCGGCCAGCTGGCGGATGGGCGGCGGCATGGTCGCGGAGAACAGCGCGGTCTGGCGGCTGGAGGGGGTGAGCGAGAGGATCTTCTCGACGTCCTCCAGGAAGCCGAGGTCGAGCATCTCGTCGGCCTCGTCGAGCACCACGAAGCGACAGTCGTGCAGCACCAGCGAGTGGCGCGAGATCAGGTCGAGCACGCGCCCGACGGTGCCCACCACTACGTGCCCGCCGGCGCGCAGCTGGGCCTGCTGGGTACGGATGGGCGCGCCGCCGAAGACGGCGACCACGTCGACCCCGGCGTGTGCGCCATAGGTCCGCAGGGCCTGGGTGACCTGGATGCACAGCTCGCGCGTGGGCGTGAGCACGAGCGCCTGCACGTTGTCCTGGGAGGGATCGACGTACTCCATGATCGGCAGCCCGAAGGCGGCGGTCTTGCCGGTGCCGGTCTGCGCCTGGCCGATCACGTCCTGGCCAGCCAGCGGCAAGGGGATCGTCTGCTCCTGGATGGGGCTGGGTGCCTCATAGCCCACGTCGCGCAGCGCGTGCAGGGTGGACTCGGTCAACCCGAGGTCGGCGAACGTTGCGCACATGGTCAGGAGAGGGGAGCTTACGGATCAGGCGCCGGGATCGAGCAGAAGCTTTCCGCTGGTGCGCCGCTCGCGCAGGTCGATCTGCGCCTGGGCGGCCTGTGCGAGCGGATAGGTGCCGCCCACCAGCACGCGCAGATGCCCGCGCGCGGCACGAGCAAACAGGTCGGCGAGCGCGTCGGCGAACATACCGGGACGCTCTACCCCGCCGGGCACAGGCAGGCAGTGAAACAGGTAGAAGCCGACGACCGAGCGCGAATGGCGCAGCAGCGAGCCGGTGCGCAGCTCGTTGGGCTGGCTGGTGGCGATGCCGCACACGACGATCCGCCCAAAGTGCGCCAGGGCGCGGTAGGAGGCGTCGAAGACCGCGCCGCCGGACATGTCAAAGACGGCGTCGACGGGATGACCGTCGTTGGCCTCGATCAGCCGCTCGGTGAGCCCGTCCGGGTCCGGATCGATCGCGGCATCGGCGCCGAGCGCCAGCGTAAGCGCGCGCCGCTCCTGGCTGGAGGCGCTTGCGATCACCCGCCCGGCGCCGAGCTGGTGTCCGAGCTGCACGGCCAGCGAGCCGACCCCGCCCGCGCCCGAGTGGACCACCACGCTCTCGCCCTCGGCCACGCGCGCGGCCGTGCGGTACAGGTGCCAGGCTGTGGTGCCCTGGATGACCAGGGCGAGCGCCGTGTCGTCGTCGATCGCGTCGGGAAGCGCAAAGACACGGTCGGCGGGCGCGGTGGCGTACTCGGCATAGCCCCCCGTGCCGGTCAGCGCGACCACGCGCTGACCGTCGTCCTGGCGCACTCCCGCCACCTCGCCGCCGGGCACGAGCGGGAGCGTGGCCTTGCGCACGTAGGAGTTGGTGCGCGTGTGGGTATCCGCGAAGTTCAGCCCTGCGCGGCTGACCTTGATCAGCACCTCGCCGGGTCCCGGCTGGGGCGTTGGGAGCTCGACGAGCTGCAGCACCTCGGGCCCGCCGAACTCGCTCATCTGGATGGCGCGCATGGCGGCGTCCAGGCTAGCGCCCGCCGGCTGGCGCGCCGCATGCACAAGGGCACGAGCTCACGATCGATCATCTAAGGTGCCCGCCCATGCCGATCACAGTTGTGGGCTCAATCGCATATGACACCGTCAAGACGCCGTTCGGGCAGCGCGAGCGGATGCTGGGCGGCGCCGCGGTGCACTTCGCGCTGGCGGCCTCGTTCTTCGACGAGGTGCGCGTGGTGGGCCCCGTGGGCGACGATTTCGGCGAGCAGGAGCTCGCGGTGATGGAAGATCGCGGCGTGGACGTGTCAGACGTCGAGCGGGTGAGCGGCGGGCGGACGTTCTTCTGGCAGGGCGAGTACGGCTGGGATCTGAACTCGCGCGAGACGCTGGACACCCAGTTGGGGGTGTTCGAGGGCTTTGCGCCGAAGCTGTCGCAGCGCTCGCGCTCCAGCGAGGTGCTGTTCCTGGCCAACATCCAGCCGGACCTGCAGCGCGAGGTGCGCGCGCAGCTGCCGGACGCGCGCTTCGTGGCGCTGGACTCGATGAACCTGTGGATCGACATCGCCCGCGAGTCGCTGGTGAGCGCGATCGAAGACGTCGACTGCGTGATCCTCAACGACGCCGAGCTGCGCCAGCTGACCGGCCAGCCGAACCTGGTGTCGGCCGCGCGGGAGGTCCTCGGCTGGGGACGCTCCGCAGACAGCGCCACGGGCGGCCGTGGCCCGCGCGTGATCGTGGCCAAGCAGGGCGAGTACGGCGCGGCGCTGATCACGCGCGAGGGCTTCTTTGCGCTGCCCGCCTACCCGCTGGAGACGGTTATCGACCCAACGGGTGCTGGAGACACGTTTGCGGGCGGGCTGGTGGGCTACATCGCGGCCCACCCCGACGACGAGCTCACAGATGGGCTGTTGCGCCGCGCGATGGCTCATGCGACCGTGCTGGCGTCGTTCAACGTCGAGGAGTTCGGCACCGAGCGTGTCCAGCGCCTGACCGGCCGGGAGATCGTCGCGCGCATCGGCGAATTGCACGCGATGACGCAGTTCAGCGGCGCGCCCCTGGCGCTGCTGGGCTGATCAGGGTTTTGTGCGGTCCGGGGCTTGTACGGATACCCAACCGGGTATACGATCGCTGCAAGTGGACGCGTGGACGTTCATCTGGCTGATGTTCCTGCTGAAGATCCCGATCGTGGGTCTGTTCCTGATCGTGCGCTGGGCCGTCCGCCAAACGCCCGAGGGCGAGTTGGGCCAGGACGGCGGGATCGGTCCGCTGCCGCGCCCACTGCATCCCCACCGGGGGGGTGGGCATCGATCCCGTCTGCCACGGACGCCCAGGCGCGGCCCGCATGGCGAGCCGTCCCCAGTGGCTCCGGCGCGCGTGCGTGGCGCAGTCGCCCGCCGGCGCGTAACGCGCGGCTGAGCATTCACCGGGCCGCCCCCAGCGGCGGCACATCGGCGCGGGGAGCACCCCCACACGGTCGCGATCGGGCGACGCGCACTGGGCCACCGAGTGGAAGACGGCGGCTGGTGACGCATAATCGGAGATAGAGATCGGCAAACCGTCCATAGGAGATGCAGATGAGCACGCAGGCGCGGCCGGGCACAGCAGACGAGGCGACCACGACACAGGTGCCCGCCAACGGGTCAGCGCAGGCGAGCGACACGCTGACCGTGACCGACAATCGCACGGGCGCCACATATGAGCTGCCGATCAGCGACGGCACGGTGCGCGCGATGGACCTGCGCCAGATCAAGGTCGACGATGACGACTTCGGGCTGATGACGTACGACCCCGCCTACATGAACACCGCCTCGTGTCGCAGCTCGATCACCTACATCGACGGCGATGCGGGCATCCTGCAACACCGCGGTTATCCGATCGAGCAGCTGTGCGAGCACTCGACCTACCTCGAGGTCGCCTATTTGCTGATCAACGGCAGGCTCCCGACCCAGACCGAGCTGACGGGCTGGGTGGACGAGATCACCGTCCACACGTTCGTGCACGAGAACGTCAAGGGCTTCATGCAGGGCTTTCGCTACGACGCCAACCCGATGGGCATGCTCGTGGCCTCCGTGGGCGCGCTGTCGACCTTCTACCCCGACGCCAACAAGATCCGCGAGGAGCGCGTGCGCGCCATCCAGATCATCCGGCTGCTGGCCAAGATGCCCACGCTGGCGGCGTTTGCTTTCCGTCACAACATGGGCCAGCCCTATGTGTATCCCGACAACGAGCTCAACTACGCGGGCAACTTTCTCTCGATGATGTACAAGATGACCGAGCTCAAATACGAGCCCGATCCTCGCCTGGAGCGCGCGCTGGACGTCCTGTTCATCCTGCACGCAGATCACGAACAGAATGCCTCCACCAGCGCCGTGCGCTCGGTCGGCTCCACCCAGGTCGACCCCTACTCGGCCGTCGCCGCGGGAGTCGCTGCTTTGTACGGGCCGCTGCACGGGGGCGCCAACGAGGCGGCGCTGCGGATGCTTGCGCGCATCGAGAAGGTCGAGAACATCCCCGCCTTCCTCGAGGGCGTCAAGGCCGGCAACGAGCGCCTGATGGGCTTCGGCCACCGCGTGTACAAGAACTACGATCCGCGCGCGCGGATCATCCGCAAATACCTGGACGACGTGTTCGAGGTGCGCGGCAAGAGCCCACTGCTCGACGTGGCCTCAGAGCTGGAGAAGCGAGCGCTCGACGACGACTACTTCACCTCGCGCAAGCTCTACCCCAACGTCGACTTCTACTCGGGGTTGATCTACGAGGCGCTGGGCCTGCCCGTGGCGATGTTCCCGGTGATGTTCGCGATCGGGCGTACCAGCGGCTGGATCGCTCAATGGAAGGAGATGGTCGAGGACCCCGAGCAGAAGATCGCCCGCCCGCGCCAGATCTACACCGGCGAGCGCGACCGCGACTACGTGGCGATCGCGCAGCGCGGCTGATCTGAGCTGCGCTGCCCTGGCGCAGCTGAGATCCGCCACATGCGCGCTGCGCGCGAATCCTTTCCCCAACGGAGGGCCTCCTATTTGCATGTCCGCAAGAGGGAGGTTCATCATGACTATCACGCTCACTGCGCGGAGGCTGGCGACGACCGTCGCCGTACTCGGCGTTGCGCTCGCCTGGCTGTCGAACGCGGCACAGGCGACACCCACGTTCACGTTTACTACCAAGGCCCTGCCGATTCCCGGCTTTCCCGGCACTGGCAACATCCTCGGCGCCGGCGCCATGATCGAAGTGCAGGGCAAGATCTCGGGAACCGAATACGGCGGCGGCTCCCCGCTCCCGACGACGGGCATCCGCTACTTCGCTCCGGCCGGCGCGAAGCTGCACACGCAAGGCTTCGCGATGTGCACACGCGCCGTGCTCGAACAGTTCGGGCCCACGCGTTGTCCGAAGCACTCCAGCGCCGGCCCCGGCGGCTGGGCGTTGGGCGAGGTGAGCTTCGGCGGCGAACGTGTGCCCGAGCGCGCATCCGTGCAGGCGTTCTTTGGTGCGAACGGCAGCCTGCAGGCGTTCGTGGACGGCTCGACGCCGGTGGCGTTGGAATTCGTCGCGGCCGGCCAGGTCGTGCCGGCGGTGCCCCCGTTCAGCATGGAGTTCATCAACGAAGTGCCGCTGATCGAAACAGTGCCGGGTGCTCCCGACGCGTCGTTCATCGAAGGCGCGCTGGTGGTGGGCGCCGCCCACAGGTCCGCCGGCAAGACCGTCTCCTACGTCACCATCCCCGACCACTGCCCCAAGGGCGGCTGGCCGGTACGGGTGGAACTGACCTTCCTCGGCGGCTCAACAGCGCAGGCCTCCTACATGATGCCCTGCCCCAAGAGGTGACCCGCGTGTCCATCGTTATATACATCGTCGTCGGTACGCTCCTGGTCTGCGCCTGCCTGCTCCTGATCGTGCGGAGGCGATCGGGTGACTGAGATCAACGGCCGGGCGTGGCCCTCCGAGCAGGTGGTAGGCGCCGCCCAGCACGGCGACCCGCGCGCGATTGCACTGTTGCTCGACGGCTCGCATGTGCACGTGCGGCGCTTCGCGCGCTCGCTGTGCTCGACGCCCGAGGACGCCGAGGACGCCGCCCAAGAGGCATTGATCATCCTGTATCGCAAGATCGGCACGCTGCGCGCGGCCGCCGCGCTGGCATCGTGGATGTTTCAGATCGTGCGCCACGAGTGCCTGCGTAGATCGCGCCTGGCACTACACCGGCCCGCGCCCACGTCCCGGGCCGAGCCCTCGGCAGAAGAAGCCACGCTGCTGCGCCTGGAGATCGAGCGCATCGTCGACGCGATCGCCGAGCTGCCGGGCGACCAGCGCGAGGTACTCGTGCTGCGCGACATCCACGGCCTGTCCGGGGCGGCCACGGCGAAGGCGCTCGGGCTGAGCCGCGCTGCGATGAAGTCGCGCCTGCACCGCGGACGGGAAGCGCTGCGTGCGCGCCTACGCGCAGCCGACGAAACTGCCGCCGATGGGAGGTTGCGCCATGTCTGACGCTCCCGAGCTCCACGAGCGCTCACACGTCGGCATGTTCGTCGCAGGTGCGCCGCCCGCCGGCGTGTCGATCGCCGGCCACCTCGTGCGCGGCGCAGTCGGTTTCGGGCTGATCGGCTCGGCACTCGCGCTGGCCGCGAGCACGGGACCGGCCGCACTGGCACTGGCGATTGGAGGCATGGTCGCGCTGCGCGGCTGCCCGATGTGCTGGATCGCCGGCCTTGTCGAGCGTCTCTCCGCCGGTCGCCTCAAGCGCGAGTGCACGGATGGCAGCTGCGCGGTACATCCGCGGGATGGGCGGACCTGAAGCCTCCTGTCACCAAGGGTCACAATCACAGCACGAGCGTCGCCCCGTGCAAGCGCAGCCAGTCGCGCTCCTCGCGCCAGGTCGGCCAGCGCCGCTCCAGCAGCGCCCAGAAGCGCAACGAGTGGTCGAGGATCTCCAGATGGCAGACCTCGTGCCAGACCACGTATTCGAGCACCCGCTCGGGCGCGAGCAGCAGCCGCCAGTTGAAGCTCATGCGACCGGCCGCCGAGCATGACGCCCAGCGGGTGCGCTGGGCGCGGATGTCAAGGCCGCTGTAGGAGCTGCCCGCGAGCGCGGTCGCCCGATCCAGGCGCGGGGCGATCTCGGCGCGCGCTGCGCGCCGATAGAAGCGCTCCAGCGCCGGCCGGGGATCGCTGGTGGGCACCAGCAGGCGCTCGCCGCGGCGGTGCACGCGCGTGCGGCCGGGCTGTGCGACCAGCGCCAACGAGATGCCCAGGTAGGGCACCGTGCCGGCGCGCGCGGCGATCAGCGCCCGCACGTCGCGTGCCTCGGCCAGGCGGCGCTCGATCCACGGGCGCAGCTCGCTGACCGCCGCAGCAGCAGCGCGCTCGGGGGCGCGCGCCGGCAGCACGACCTCCACGCCCGTGTGGGCATGCACGTTCACGCGCACCCGCCGCGCGCGGGTGGAGCGGCGCACTGTGTAGGGGATGTCGCTTGCGTGTCGCAGCTGCGCCATGGCTGCGACCAGGGTACGCGCCGGCTCGGCCGTCGAGCTCACAGCTTGTCGATGGCGGCGTGCAGCGGGGCTAGGTAATCGCGGGGAATAGTGCCGCGCGGTCGTCCTCGACGCCGGGGGCAACGCGCGGCAGAAGCGAGAGCATGATCTCTCGCTTTGCCCTGATCCCCTGTGGTCGTCGTTCGATCAGACCCAGCTTGACAAGAGCGTTGAGGTCCCTAGTAACCGTCTTGCCCTGCTTGCCTGCATATGCTTCCGCCAGCTGCGGGGTTAGCGTGGAGATCCGGGACCTCGGTATGAACGCCTCGGCTGGCAGCGCCAGAGCGACATCTCGCTGCCGGCGAGCAGTGTTCGTGCGAGCCTCCGAGAAGATGGAGTGGACATGGTTGATCCACGCGGCCTCCACGATCCATCCGTGCACGTCATCGAGCTGCTGCTGGAGTTCACCGACGAAACCCTCGACTGCGTAGTCCAGAAAACGGGTCAGGTCACCGCCTGATTTCGAGGCGTAGTCGAGCTCGCGGTAGTAACGGGATCGTGTCGTGTTGTAGTGGTTCGAGAGAAGGTGCGCGGCAACAGACGGGATGCCGGCGGCCGTGAGGATGCCGAACTCGATAAGCCTTGCAGTCCGTCCATTGCCGTCGCCGAACGGGTGAATCCAAGCGATATAGACGTGCGCGACGACCGCCCTGAGAAGGGCGAGCATAAAGGCCTCGTGGTTGTTCCCCTCGCCCTTGCAGCGGAAGTCTGGACCGTTGAGCCATGCGCACATGGCCTCGACGAGATATTCGCAGTCGTAGGCTGGGGCACCTCGATAGACGCCCCCGACAGCGACCCCTTTCGTTCGAAACCCCCCGGGCGCGACATGGTCAGGCACCTCGAGGCCATTCAGGACACGGGCATTGAGATCGCGCAGTCGTTCGGGCGTGACGTCGAACTGGCTACCCGCATAGATCTCCTGCTCGATGGACCAGATGGCGTTGATGATGTTCTCGAGCTCTTGCTGCAGGTACTTCTGGCTCTGCGGCAAGTGCAGATTGCCCTCCACAGCCGCGACGGCCTGCTCCTCGCTGAGGCTGTTGCCCTCGATGGCGGTGGTCGCTCGTGCGCCCTTCGCCAGATAGACGCGCTCCATCTTCCGAGCGAGGTCTGGCGGCAATGGCGTCCTGGAGAGATGCCGACACTTCGATCGCGCTTCGCCAATGTGGTCCCAGAAGGTCCAGGGTGCTCGCCCCATATCGAGCCGGAACGTGATCCACGGATGAGTCGCGACGTACTCTCGATTGTCCTGCTCAATGTCCAGCTGGGACAACATAAAGACCCTTGTTTTGCTGGGTAGAAACGATTATGACCTGATTTTTGTCCGTTTGAGTGTACCACTGTTTTGACTGCAACCGCGTCCCGAAACGGCCAGCAAGAGCACCGCCGTCACGTTCGAGCATCCGCTGTTTTTGTGCGCAATCGCTACCTGCATGCCAGAGCCAGCACGTAGGCTTGGCCTCACTGTGAGCACCGAGCCCAACGCTCAGGCCGCGCACGAGCCGACCTTCGACGAGGAGCTTTTGCTGTGGCTGGGCGACGAGCCGCCGCGGGTGCGCGCGGCAGACGCCGAGCGGGTGCGCGACATCGCGTCCGAGTTCGCCAAGGGCTTTGACGCGCTCGCCGGGATCGGGCGAGCGGTCACGGTGTTCGGCTCGGCGCGCACGCCCGAGGACCATCCCGACTACGCGCTCGCCCGCGAGGTGGGCGCGTGTCTGGGCGGGGCGGGCTATGCGGTGATCACCGGTGGCGGCCCGGGGCTGATGGAGGCGGCCAACCGCGGCGCGCGCGACGCTGGCGCGCTGTCGATCGGCTGCAACATCGAGCTTCCGCGCGAGCAGCGCCTGAACCCCTACCTGGACATCGGGCTGCGCTTCCGCCACTTCTTCGCGCGCAAGGTCATGTTCGTCCGTTACGCGTCCGCCTTCGTGATCTGTCCCGGCGGCTACGGCACCCTCGATGAGCTGTTCGAGTCGCTCACGTTGATCCAGACGGCCACGATCCGCCACTTCCCGGTCATCCTGCTCGGCGAGGGCGAGTGGGACGGGCTGCTGGAGTGGCTGCGTGCGCACGCGCTGGCCGACCGGCGCATCGACCCCGGCGACCTGGACTTCCTGCACGTGGTGCAAAGGCCGCCTGAGGTGTGCCAGATCATCGACGCCGCCCATGAGCGTCAGCGCGCCTACGGTCAGCGCCAGCGTCGTCGCACAGGACAAGCGTGAGCAGGTCCAAGGTGAGACTGCCGTCGGACGTGCGCTCGCCCTATGAGGTGTACCTCAACGGCGTGCGCCAGCGCCTAGGTATCGACTACAGCGTGCGCGAGGGGTCGTTGGTGTTCGAGCGCGAGCTGCGCAAGGACAAGATCAGCGGTTGGCGCTGGCTGCTGGGCGCATGGGGTGTGGGCACCTACCGACAGGACGACTCGGTGGACGTGCGCTACGAGGCCGCCGACGGCTCGCCGCGGGTGGCCGAGGGACTGGAGATCGAGCCGGGCTAGCCGACCCGCTGGCACTGCGCCAGGCTGCGTCCTCGATCGCTCACGTGCTATTTGCACGCTTCGCTCACTGCGTCCTTGCCTGGCTTGGCCAGCGCGCCGCTAGCTCGGTGAGTTGGCATCGACGAGCCGGGGTAGACCGCCTCCCACGGTCGGGCCAGCTTCAGCGCGCTGAGGATCGCGCGCGTGGCGGGGGAGCGGTTGAGCGTGTAGAAGTGGATTCCCGGCGCGCCCGCGGCGAGCAGCTCGGCGCATTGCAGCGTGGCGTAAGCCACGCCGAAGTCCAGCACCGCCTCGGGGTCGTCACCGCGCGCGTGCAGCTCGCGACGCAGCCCCGCGGGGATCGACGCGCCGCACATCTTGGCCATCCGCTCGATCTGGCCCACCTGCGTGATCGGGATGATCCCGGGGATGATCGGCACCGTGATCCCGATCGCGCGCGCACGCGCCAGGAAGTCGAAATAGCGGGCGTTGTCGAAGAACAGCTGGGTGATCAGGAAGTCGACGCCCGCCTGCACCTTCTCCAGCAGGTGCTCCAGGTCGGCCTCGGGATTGGTCGCGTGGATGTGCGTCTCGGGAAAGCACGCGGCGCCGATCGCGAACGGGTACTCGGCGCAGATCAGCGCGACCAGCTCGCGCGAGTACTCCAGACCCCCCTCGGTCTTCGTCCAAGCCTCCTGCCCGGCCGGCGGGTCGCCGCGCAGGGCCAGCACGTTGTCGATCCCCGCCTGTTGCATCTCTGCGAGCGTTGCGCGCAGCTGGGGCACGGTGGCGCCGACGCATGTGAAGTGGGCCATCGCCTCCAGGCCGTACTGCTCGCGGATCCGCTTGACGATCTCGATCGTCTTCTCGCGCGTGGAGCCACCCGCGCCGTAGGTGACCGACACGAACGACGGCTCGAGCGTCTTCAGCTCGGCCAGCGCCGCATACAGGTTGCGCTCGCCCGCCTCGGTCTTGGGCGGGAAGAACTCGAACGAGAACACCGGGCCGCCGGCGTCGAGGATCTCATCGATGCGCATCTGCCGATTATGCAGCCCACCGCTCGGGCTCGCCGTCATCGCCGGCGATGCGCCGCGCGACGCCCGTGACCTGCAGGTGGGTCAGAAAGGAGAGGATCTTCGACAGCAGCCAGTGGGTGTTCTGGGGCGAGAGCGAGTCGCCGTAGACGTGCGGCACGACCTCGAAGGCGGTCAGCGGGCCGTGCGCGAGCGCCTCGCGCACGCTCGCCAGGCGCTGGCGCACGAGCTCGCGGTTGCCGCGGATGTGGGCGTGCACGTCGGCGAAGGTACGCCCGTGCCCGGGCAGGCACAGGCGCGCGCCCAACCGCTCGACCACGTCCAGCGAATGCAGGAACTCCCCCACCGGGTCGGGCGTGTAGCCGTAGTCGAAGTACAGCGAGATCCGGCCGAGCAGATGGTCGCCCGAGACCAGCAGGCGACGCTCGGGCTGGAAAAAGCACACGTGCGAGGGGGCGTGGCCGGGCGTCTCGTGCACCCTCCACTCGCCCAGGTCTGTAGCGATGGTGACGCCCGGCAGCAGGTCGCGGTCCGGCTCGATCACCCCCGAGATGCCCGACTGGCGCGAGCCGCGCTCGGCGGCATACTCACGCAGGGGCTCTGCGGGGACGCCGCTCTGGCGGGCGATCTCCAGTCGCCGTGCGAGCACCGCGTCGGGATCCTCGGCCATGCGCGTCATGTGCTGGTGATTGGGGTGCATCCACAGCTCAGCGCCGGTTCGCGCCACGATCGCGGCGGCCTGGCCATAGTGGTCTGAGTGGGCGTGCGTGCAGACCACCAGGCGCGTCTGCTCGAGGCGCAGGTCGCACATCGCAAGCGCGCGTTCGAGGTTGGCGAGCGAGTCGGGGGGCTGGTGCATGCCGGTGTCGAACAGCACGAAGCCGTCGCCCGCGGCGACCGCCCAGGCGTTGCAGTGCGGCACGCCCGGCCAGGGCAGCGCCAAGCGCAGGCGAAACACGCCCGGCATCACGCGCTCGCCGCGGCCGAGCTCGCGCCGCGCGGTCGCCTTCGCCGAGTGCGCCTGCGATCTGCGATCGGTCACGTCGGCCACCCGGCGCAGACTAGACTACGTCTGCTAAGCGGCACAAAGGAGGCGGTATGGCCGACGCGGGTACGGGCGGAGCGCAGGGCACGAGCGAGGCGCGCGCCAGCGCGGCGCCGGGCAGCAGGGCGCAGGGCGGTGGAGCGCAGGGCGAGCGGGCGGACAAGAGCGAGGCGACCACCAGGGTGCAGGAGGCGGCCGCGAACGTGCAGGAGGTGGCAAAGCGCCGCCGGCGCATCTCCGGCAGTCGCGCCGAGGGCGTCGCCCGCCGCTACTTCCAGGCGATCGACGCCCACGAACTGGAGGCGGCCGTGTCGCTGTGGGCGCAGGGCGGGTGCGAGAGCGTGCGCGGGCGTGCTGACGTGCTTGCGCCGGAGGGCGTGCGTGAGTTCATCGGCGAACTGCTCGGCGCGCTTCCCGACATGCGCATACACGTCGTCTCCACGATCACCGAGAGCGAGCGCTGCGGCGTGCATTGGCGCATCACCGGCACGTTCGCCGGCCCCGGCACGTTCGCCGGCCTGGCGCCCACCGGCGACCGCGTGGACCTCGAGGGATTCGATCTGCTGAGCGTGCGCGACGGACACATCGAGCGCCTGGACGGGTTCACCGACACGATGTCCTTCGCCCGCCAGATCGGCATGATGCCACCACTGGAATCTCCGGTCGAGCAGCGGATGATGGGCGCCTTCAACGCCAAGACGCGCCTGGCCGGCCGTCTCAGCGCGGGCGACGCGCAGATGGTGGCCGAGGGGGTGTGGGTGCTCCAGGGCCAGCCGGGGCGCTGCAACGTCTACCTGCTCGAGGACGACGGCGGCGTGACGCTGTTCGACGCGGGGTCGCGCACGATGACACGCGCGGTCGCAGCGGCGGGCGCCAAGCTGGGCGGTATCCACCGCGTGGTGCTGGGCCACGCGCACACCGATCATCGCGGCAGCGCACCCGCGCTGGGCGTGCCCGTGCTGTGCCACGCGGACGAGGTGGTCGATGCACAGGGAAGCGGGGGCTTTCGCTACTGGCCGGCCGGGCTGGCCGGGCTGCCGACCCCCGTGCGACAGGCGCATCGCCTGCTGCACCGCTACGTGTGGGACGGCGGGCCGGTGACGATCTCGGGCACGCTGGCGGAGGGCGACGAGGTGGCCGGCTTTGCGGTGATCGGGCTGCCCGGCCACTCGCCCGGCCAGATCGGGCTGTGGCGCGAGTCAGACCGCCTGGCGCTGTCCAGCGACTGCTTTGAGACGATCGACATGTGGGGGCGCGACCACGCGCCGCAACATGCCCCCGGTCGTCTACAGCTTCGACACCGAGCAGGCGCGCGCAAGCCTGCGCAAGCTGGCCGCGCTGGAGCCGGCGGCGGCATGGCCCGGCCACGCCAAAGCCGTGACCGGCGACGTGCGCGCGCAACTGGAACGCGCGGCCGACGCAAGCTGAGCGTGGGCAAGCGCGCTCGCCGCCAGGAGAGGGAGCGGCCGGCCGCTCCGAGCAGCGACTACACCGACGCCCAGGGCGACGTGCTCACATTGCGCGGCTCGCTGACGGTCGGCTCGCGGCGCGAGTACGCGCAGGCGCTCGCCGGCACGGGCGCTCGCGCGGCCGCGACCAGCGAGGACACCTGGCAGCGCGCTGTGGAGCTGCTGTTCGAGCACCTGGCCGTGCGCTGGGTGATCGCTGGGGCCCCGCTGGAGCGCCAGCGCGACCTGCTGGCGCGCTTTCGCGCAGCCTCGCCGCAGCAGCGCGCGTGGGTGCGCGACGTTCTGCGCGAGCACTGCACCCAGCACTTCCCCGACGTGCAGGCGCCCTGAGCCACTGCGAGGCTCGGGCCGGCCCACCTCCCCGCCTGTGACTGTGCGCCGGTTCAACCTCATAGACGTGTTCACCACTGTTCCCTACCGCGGCAACCCTGTCGCGGTGGTGCTCGACGGCGATGGCCTGACCAGCGAGCAGATGCAGCGTTTGGCCCATTGGCTGAACCTGTCAGAGACCACGTTCCTGCTGGCGCCCGGCGACCCCCGCGCCGACTATCGCGTGCGCATCTTCATGCCCACGGCCGAGCTGCCGTTCGCCGGCCACCCCACGCTCGGCTCCTGCCACGCGTGGCTTGCCGGCGGTGGCTCGCCGAAGCCGGCCGGTGCGATCGTTCAGGAGTGCGACGCCGGGCTGATCCCGGTGCGCCAAACCGCCGACGGCCTGGCCTTCGCAGCGCCCCCGTTGCGCCGCAGCGGCTCGGTCGAGGAGTCGCTGGTCGGTCACATCGCGTCCGTGCTCGAAATCGCCCGAGGCGACATCGCAGACGCGCAGTGGGTCGACAACGGGCCGGGCTGGGTGGCGGTGATGCTCGACAGTGCAGATGCCGTGCTCGCCTTGCGTCCCGGGCCGGTGGACCTGATGCTCGGCGTCGTTGGCCCCTACCCCCAAGGCTCGGCCGAGGCGTTTGAGGTGCGCGCGTTCTTCCCCAAGGACGGCTCCACGGTGGAGGACCCTGTGACCGGCAGCCTGAACGCGTCGCTGGCGCAGTGGCTGATCGCCAGTGGGCGCGCGAGCGCCCCCTATGTGGTCAGCCAGGGCAGCGCGCTCGGGCGCGCCGGGCGGGTGCACGTCTCCCAGGACGAGCACGGCGAGATCTGGGTCGGCGGCGCGACCGTCACCTGCGCGGCAGGTGAGCTGGATCTGTAGCCGCCTGGCGCTCAGCGAAGAACGCGTGATCCAGCTTCCCCATCGACGTGCTCGGGGCGTCGCCCTTGTGCTCGGCGACGATGGCCGCCCAGTCGTTTGTGGCATGCAGCTCACCCAGCAGCGACGACAACGCCACCTCGATCCGAGTCCACGCTATGCAATCGGGCTGCATGGTGAGGTAGCGCAGCGCGTTTGCCGAGCGTCCGGCCGGCGAGAACCTGTGCTCGATCCAGCTCGCCGCGTGCTCGGGAGTGATGGTAAAAGGCTGCTCGTCCCACAGATACCGGAAGGGCTCGTGCCACCAGGCGAACACCTCCTCGGGCGTGACGGGGTCTGAGGACTTCCAGTACCCGACCTCTACGCAGGCCCGCCATGTCCCGAGCACATCGCCGCGCAGGCATTCCCGCAAGATCGTTACGGCCATGTCGGTTTGGTCGCGGCGGAAGCGCTGCACGCAGCCAAAGTCCAGGAAGCTCACGCTCCCGTCGTCGTGGAACAGATAGTTGCCGGGATGGGGATCGGCGTTGATCATGGCGAAGCGGGCATGCGACCCGTACACGAAGCGCCAGATCGCCTCGGCCCACTGGTCACGCAACTCCTGCTCTGCGCCAAGGGCCTCGCTCCAAGATCGGCCCAAGCAGAGCTCCTGGCAGAGCACGTGACCGGTGCACAGCTCGCCGATCACATCGGGCACGTGGATGAACGGGTGTCCGCGGTAGTGCTCGGCGAACTCGGCCTGGTTGGCCGCCTCGAACCTGTAGTCGAGCTCCTCGACGATGCGCTCGCCGATGTCGCGGGCCGCGTCCCTGACATCGGCATGCAGGCGGCGTGTATAGAGACTCGCGAACAGGCTCAGGAGCGTCGCCAGCAACTGCGCGTTCTTCAGATCGGCGCCGATCGCGTCGGCCACCCCCGGATACTGGATCTTGACGGCGACCGCGCGACCGTCGTGCAGCCGGGCTGCATGGACCTGGCCGATCGACGCCGCTGCGAGCGGCTCCCAGTGAAACTGAGCAAACGCGCTGTCGGCAGGGCAGCCGAGCTCGCGCTCGAGCACATCGCGTACGAGCTCCGGCGCCATCGGTGGCGCGTCATCGCGCAGTCGTGCCAAGGCCGTCTGGTAGATCGACTGGAACTCGCTCGGCACGGTGGGGGTGATCGACGCGAACGAGAGCATCTGCCCAGCCTTCATCAGCGCGCCCTTGGAGCGGCCCAGCAGCTCGGCGTAGCGCTCTGCGGTGCGGATGTGAAATTCACTGCTGTCCGCACCCGTGACCTTGCCGCGCACCCGCGCCACAACTGCCTCGCCAGCAGTGCGAGCGGTCAGGCCCACCAGCGGAGCGGTGCGCCGCAAACGCCCCTGATCGATGCCGTCGCCGGGCAGCGTCGTGTCGGGCGCATCTGAGGGAAGCTCGACATCGGACACAGCCCATCTCCCTTTCTCAAGCCCCACTGACTTTAACTAAGTGTATGCTTAGGCTCGGATCGTGTCAAGCACGACACGCAAGCGCATCTCGCGCACCGCGCCGCGTCAACCCGACCCGCCGAGCAGCTCCAACCTGGGCCCGCGAGCGTCGCCTGCCGCCACGAACCTGGCGGTGGCCGGGTTGAGCGCGAACTCAAGCAGCTGCCCAGCCTCGTCGCGCACGTCCAAGCGCCTACCCTCCTCGCGCACGGCCACTACGACCACCTGCTCGACCGCGCCGCCGAAGTGCACGATCCGCGCCCGCGCGCCGACGCGGGGCATGGGTCGAGACGGAACTGGCACGGTGAGTCGATGGTATGCGACCGGCGTGCGCAAATGCCCCTGAGCCTTGGGACGGCGGTCCAACGCACGGGCAGCCAGCGACCTATACCTTGCGGCTGATGCGCCGCACGAAGATAGTCGCCACGATCGGTCCAGCGTCCCGCGAGCCGGAGACGCTGGTGCGCATGGTGGCGGCGGGGATGGACGTGGCGCGGCTGAACTACTCGCACGGCACGCTGGAGGAGCACGCCGAGACGGTCAGGCGCGTGCGCGACGCGGCCGGGCGGGTGGGACGCCCAGTGGCGATCCTGCAGGACCTGCCGGGCCCGAAGCTGCGCATCGGGCCCCTGCGCGAGGACGTGGTGGAGCTGACGCCGGGCGAGCGGTTGACTTTCTCTTGCGGCAACGAGGAGCTGGCGGGCGACGCCCACCACATGAGCGTGTCGTGGGGCGGCCTGCCTGACGCGGTGCAGGCGGAGTCGATCCTGTACCTGGCGGACGGCTCGGTGCGCCTTCGGGTCGTCGAGGTCCGTCCCGCAGACTGCGAGGTCGATGTCGAGGTGGAGGTCGGTGGCGCGGTCGCGTCGCGCCAGGGCCTGAACATCCCTGGACCGGTGGCCGCGCTGCCGTCGGTGCCCGAGGAGGACCTGCACCTGCTCGCACACGGCGAGTCGATCGGCGTGGACATGGTGGCTCTGTCCTTCGTGCAGACCCCCGACGACGTGGAATCGGTGCGTGACCATACGCGCCTGCCGCTGATCGCCAAGATGGAGAAGCCCCAAGCGGTGCAACGCGCCCGCGAGATCTTCGAGGCGGCCGACTACGTGATGGTGGCGCGCGGCGACCTGGGCATCGAGCTGCCGATCGCACAGGTGCCGATTGTGCAGAAGGAGCTGCTCGAGCTGGCCGGCTTCATGGCGCGGCCGTCGATCACGGCCACGCAGATGCTCGACTCGATGGTCAGCTCCTCGCGCCCCACCCGCGCAGAGGTGGCCGACGTGGCCAACGCAATCCTGGACGGCACCGATGCGGTGATGCTCTCCCAGGAGACCGCCGTGGGCGCTTACCCGGTGGAGGCGGTCGAGATGATGGCGGCGGTGGCCGTGCAGGCGGAGTCGATCGCGCCGTATGAGCGCTGGAACGAGGAGCGTGTGCGCCGCACCCAGTCAGACCCCGCGTACACGATCGCCCACAACCTGTGCGATGCGGCTCGGGAGCTGCGCCTGGACGCACTGATCATCCCCACGCTGTCGGGTCGCTCCGCGCGTCTGGTCTCGGCGCACCGGCCGACCGTGCCTATCTACGCGCTCTCGCCCGGCCGTGAGACGGTCCGGCGCTGCTGTCTGATGTGGGGCGTGCAGGCCGCTTCGATGCCCCGCCACGAGACCACCGAGGCGCTAATCGCCGATTCGGCGCGTCGCGTGGTGGAGCTCGGCTGGTGTGAGAAGGGAGCGCGCGTGGGGATCACCGCGGGGCTGCCATCCGGGCGGCCGGGCACGACCAGCCTGTTTCAGATCCAGACGGTGTAAGAAAGGATGGCTTCGCCGGTTGCCCAGCGGCACGGTCAACCGAGCCCGGCTCAGGCGAGGGGGCTCAGCGTCCTCCGAGCGCTGGCTCTGTCTCGTCCAGCGCCTCGCTGGCGATGCCCAGCAGAGGGTCGCCTGCGGGGGCTCCGCCGCCGTCGGGGTGGTCGGCCAGGCGCATGCCCTCGGTCAGCGTGGAGGAGTCTCGCAGGGCGCCGCGTTCGGTGAGCGGCTGGATCAGGCCACGCAGGGCGATCGCCGCGCCGACCCAGCGCGGCGCCCACACCCGCGCGCTGCGCCGTTCGATACCGCGCTCGATCGCGTCGATAGCCGTTGAGAGCGGCGCGGGGCCGCGCAGGAAGGCTGGCGTGCGCTTGTTCAGCAGCTGGGTGGCCGGCTGGGCATAGGCGGCTTTGACGAGGTCGGTGTCGATGAAGCCGAAGTAAGCGCAGCCGATGCTCGCGCCGCTGGGGGCGCTCTCCACGCGCAGCGCGTCGGTGAGCGCCTCCACGCCGGCCTTGGCGGCGGTGTAGGGGCCCATCAGCGGCGGGTGCGCGACGGCGGCCAGGGAGGCGATGTTGAGCAGGTAGCCGCGCCGCTGCTTGATCTGCTCGATCACCGCGCGGTCGGTGCGCCACACGCCCAGGAAGTTGACGGCGAGCGTGCGCTCGACCTGCTCGACGGGGGCCTCGGCGAGCGAGCCGACGAAGGCGATGCCGGCGTTGGCGATCGCCACGTCGATGCCGCCGAAGCGCTCCACCGTGCCCTCGACGGCCTCCCGCAGGGCGTCCAGGTCGGTGACGTCGGTCTCAAACCATGCCGCTCGCCGCTCGCCCAGGCGCTCGGCGAGCGCGGCCAAGCGCTCTGGCTCGAGGCCGACGAGGGCGACGTTCGCGCCCTTGGCATGCAGGCGCTCGGCGGCCGCAGCGCCGATGCCGCGCGCGGCGCCGGTGATGAAGACGGTGCGCCCGTTGACGTCGTAGACGGGGGCCGGCATGTCAGGCGGCCGTCCGTGCGTCGAGGATGACCTGCGCCCCGCGGGCGGGGATCATGGTGACGTTGCGGTGACGGGCTCGCTCAGGTGCGGGGTGTGCGGCGGTCATGTCGGTGCGGCGGGCGATCGCGCGGAGCACCACGCGCTGCTCTGCCATCGCAAGCGTAGCGCCCAGGCAGCGGCGGATACCGCCCCCGAACGGGATCCACGTGTAGGTGCCTGGCTTGACACCAAGGAAGCGCTCGGGGCGGAAGGCGAAGGGCTCGGGATAGACGTCTGGACGGTGGTGCAACAGCAGGATGCTGACGAGCACAGAGGAGTCAGCGGGCACCCGCCACTCGCCCAGCTGCCAGGAGACGCGTACGCGCCTGCCGATGATGGGCACGACGGGCCGCGAGCGCATGGTCTCGTGGATGGTCGCCTCGACATAGTCGGCTCCGACCTCGGCACGCTCATCGCCACGCACCTCTTCGCGCAGCCGCTCGTAGGCGTGCGGGGTGCGCAGCAGCCGCTCGAACGCCCAGGCGAGCGAGTTGGCGGTCGTCTCGTGCCCGGCGAGCACGAGCGTGAGCAGCTCGTCGCGCAACTCCTGGTCGCTCATCGCCTGGCCGTCCTCGTCGCGCGCGGCGAGCAGCAGCGAGAGGATGTCGGTGCGCTGTTCGGTGTCGCCGGCGGCGCGGCGGGCGGCGATGGTGGCGTACAGGGGGCGGTCGAGCGCGGCGACGAAGCGCTTGACCGGGCCGATCGGCTCGGTCCGGTTGATATTGAGCAGTTCGATCAGCTGCGCGCGCCGGCGCCTGGTCATTGCGACCGCTTCTTTGATCTCTTCGCGCAGCTCGCGCTCGGGCGTGCCCTGCGGCGGAACGCCCTCGACGCCGAAGACGCCGGACATGATCACGTCGAGCGTGATCGCCTGCATGGCGGGGGCGAGCGCGAAGGGCTCGTGCAGCGGCCAACGGTCGATCTCGCGCTCGGCGGCCTGCGCGATCATGGCGGTGTAGCGCTCGATCGCCTCGCCGTGGAAGGACGGCAGCAGCAGCTTGCGCTGGCGCATGTGCTCGGGTCCGACGAGCGTGAGGACCGAGTTGGGGCCGACGATCGGGCGCAGCGGCGACTCGCCGGTCAGCGACGGCGCGAGCTCGGGGTCGGCGGTGAACAGCGAGCGGGCGTGGTCGGGGTGGCTGGTGATGACGATGACTTCGTCGTCGACCATGCCGTTGAAGCGGAACACCTCGCCCAGCTGCCTGCGCGCACGAAAGACGAGCTCGATCTGCCTGACGCTGAAGCGCAGCGTCTGCAGCGCGCGCGGCAAGGCGATGCCCGGCGGCAGGCGCTCGGGCGATCCGTCGTCGGGTGCGGGGCCGGCGGGCGAGGGCGGCGCCTGTCCCAGCAGCGGGGTGGCGGACGCGGCCTGCTCGGGCAACGAGCGCCCCCCGGGGGGTGCGCCGGACGCGCGCTTGACCGGCGCAGCCGCTGCACCGGCGGTGGCGGCGCTCATCCGAGCGCTCCTTGCATGGCGACGGACGGCGCGGCGACCCCGTTGGTCGCAGGCGCGGCGGCCGCCCTGGCGAAGACCATGTGGTCGTCGACCGAGCCGCGCTTGAGCAGGCGCAGGTCCTTGAAGTAGTTCTGGTGCAGGCGCCACGGCGCGGTGGTGCCCTGGCGCGGCAGCACATCGAGTGAGCGAAGCACGTAGCCGGCCTGCAGATCGATCATCGGCTCGGTGGGCGCGGTCGGCTCGGGGCCTTGTGGCGTGCACATGGCGTAGCGGTGCTCGTCCATGTAGCGCAGCAGCCGGCACACGTAGTCGGCCACAAGGTCTGCCTTGAGCGTCCACGACGCGTTGGTGTAGCCGACGGTAAAGGCCAGGTTGGGGATGCCGCACAGCATCATGCCCTTGTAGCCGACCTGCTTTGCCATCTCGACCGGGGCGCCGTCGAGCGAGAGCTCCAGGCCGCCGAGCATCAGCAGATTCAGCCCGGTGGCACTGACAATGATGTCGGCCGGCAGCTCTGCCCCGGACGCAAGCTTGATCCCGCCCTCGGTGAACGTGTCGATGCGGTCGGTGACCACCGATGCGCTGCCGCTGGAGACGGCTTTGAACAGGTCGCCGTCGGGCACCAGGCACAGGCGCTGCTGCCAGGGGTTGTAAGCGGGGTTGAAGTGGGTGTCGACGTCGTAGTCGACCGGCAGCCGGCTGACCACGCCCCTGCGCAGCAGCTTGCGCGCCAGCTTGGGGGCGCGACGGCTGATGTTGAAGCTGAGCATTGTCAGCGCGACGTTCTTCCAGCGCAGAGCCGTGGCTGCGATCTTGGCCGGCAGCCTGCGGCGGAGGACACCGGCGAGAGGATCGATCGCGGGCAGCGAGACGATGTAGGTGGGCGAGCGCTGCAGCATCGTCACGTGCTCGGCGCGGGCGGCCATGGCGGGGACGAGCGTTACCGCGGTGGCGCCGCTGCCAATCACGACCACGCGCTTGCCCTCGTAGTCGAGGTCCTCGGGCCAGTGCTGGGGATGGACGATCTGACCAGCAAAGCGCTCGGTCCCGGGGAATGACGGCGAGTAGCCTTCGTCGTAGCGGTAGTAGCCGGTGCAGCAGTACAGGAACGAGCAGGTGAACAGCACGTCTTCGCTGTTGTCGACACGCTGCGCGCGCACGGTCCAGCGGGCGTCCGCGCTCGACCACTGCGCTCCAATCACGCGGTGCCCGAAGCGGATCTTCTCCTGCACGTGGTGATCGCGGGCCGTCTCGCGCACGTAGCGCAGGATCGAGGGGCCGTCGGCGATCGACTCGTCCCCCGGCCACGGGCGAAACGAGTAGCCCAGCGTGAACATGTCGGAGTCCGAGCGGATACCGGGATAGCGAAACAGGTCCCAGGTTCCGCCGATCGCCTCGCGCGCCTCGAGAATGGCAAAGCTCTTGCGCGGACAGCTGCGCTGCAAATGACAGGCAGCGCCCACACCCGACAGGCCGGCGCCGACGATCAGGACATCGACGTGCTCGTGCGGCTCTATGAGCATTATTGAACCATAGTACAACAGTAGGGGTGCGCGCAACCTAGACTCCGCAAGTGGCCTCAGCACGCACCCGCATGACCCTGGACGTGCGCCGCGCGCAGCTGCTCGACGCGGGCATCGAGCTGTTCGCCAGGCGCTCCTGGGAGGAGGTCTCGATCGAGGAGATCGCAGCGGCGGGCGGTGTGTCGCGCGGCCTGCTGTATCACTACTTCCGCGGCAAGCGCGACTACTACATCGCGAGCGTCGAGCACGCGGTGGAGCGCCTGCACGTGGCCTACACCGACCCGGACCTGCCGGCGACAACCCAGCTGCGGGTCGGCCTGGAGCGCTTCTTTGCGACGATCGCCGAGCAGCCGGAGACCTATGCGGCGCTGCGCCGCGTGGCGCCCGCGGACGAGGAGGCAGCGGCAATCCTCGAGCGCGACCGCCAGGAATTCGCGCAGCGCGTGCTGTCGGGCATGCCCAAACCGGGCAGTGGCTCGCCGCTGGCACGGGCGACGGCGCGCGCGTGGATCGGCTCGGTGGAGGCGTGTGGGCTGTACTGGCTGCGCAATCCCGACGTGCCCTCAGAGCAGCTCGTGGCGATTCTCAGTGAAGCGCTGATCGCGAGCATGCTGGCGGCGTCGCGCTATGACCCGAGCATCGAGCTGCCGCCGTCGGTCCAGGCGGCGCTACGCCCCACCCTGCTGGGCGACCTCTAAAGCCCGACGACCCAACCCAGCATCGATCGCGACGTGGCCTTAGAGGCGGAACTTGCGCCCGCGCCCGGCCCGCCGGCGCTCGCGCACGGACGCGTCGATCGCCGCCACCAGCTCGTCGGTGGTGAGCGCCTCGCCGGAGGCCTTCTCGACGGCCTGTGCGTCCTTGCGCCACAGCACGCCCCCGTGGGCGTCCTCCGCGCGCCAGTACTGGCGCGGCTCGCCGCCTTCCTCATAGACGACCACCCGCTCGGCTCGCCCGGGGTTGCGCCAGTTGCCCATTGGCCGCAGGTTATCCGGTGCGAATGCCGCTGCGGCCGTAGAACTCGGCCTCGGCGCGGCCAAGCTCGGTGGCGGGCTCGTCGCCATACATCCACTCGCGCGCGATGCGATGCCAATTGGCGCGCGCGCGCAGTTGCGAGAGCACCGCCAGGGTGAGCATCTCCATGCGCCGGCCGAACAGGTGCTCGGGACGCATGGACTGGTGGCGCATCTCCTTGAAGTGGCTGGAACGGGGGTCGGAGCTCTCAATCATCACCTGGGTGGCGACCTCGGGCGACAGCTGCACGGGTTCGTCGGCGGTGGTGTACCACCAGATGGCGTCCCTGATGAACGCCAGCAGGTTGTCGGGGTCGACGCGCTCAGGTTCGGGCAGAAAGCCCGACTGGGCGAGCAGCTCGTGCAAGGTGGCAGAGTCGTTCTCGACGACCGCCCGCTGGCAGGCGAGCTCGAGCTCGATCGGCTCGGCACCCAGGCGCTTGAACAGCCCGAAGTCCAGGAACGCCATGCGTCCGTCGTCGAGCAGCAGGAAGTTGCCGGGGTGCGGGTCCCCGGAGAACTGGCGGTGGCGGTACAGGCAGCCGAGGAAGAAGCGAAAGACGATCTCGCCGATGCGGTCGCGCTCGGCCTGGGGGCGGTCCTTGAGCTCCTCGAAGCCGACGCCGCTGACGAACTCGCTCACCAGCACGCGCTCGCGCGAGAGGCCGCTGATCACGTCGGGGACGACGATGAACGGGTGCCCGGCGAAGATGCGCGCGAGCGACCGCTGGTTCTGGGCCTCCAGCTCGTAGTCGAGCTCCTCGACTATCCGCTCCCTGATCTCTTCAGTGATCGCCTTGACGTCGAGCGCGGAGTCATCCGCTTGAGCAAGCGCATGATCATGTCCAGGTTCTGCAAGTCCGCCCGCACCGCGCTGGCGACGCCGGGGTACTGCACCTTGACGGCGACCTCGCGGCCGTCGTGGAGCGTGGCCTTGTAGACCTGGCCGATGGAGGCGGCGGCGATCGGCTCCTCCTGAAAGGACTGGAAGATGTCCTTGATTGGTTCTTCCAGGTCGTCCTCGATCACCCGGCGCATCTGCTTGAAGGAGACCGTGGGTGCAGCGTCGCGCAGCTTGGCCAGCTCGTGCTGGAACTCCTCGCGGTGCTCCTCGGCGACCAGCCCTACGTCCAGGAAGGACATGACCTGCCCGAACTTCATGGCGGCGCCCTTCATCGTGCCGAGCACGGCGACGATCTGCTTGGCGGTCTCCAGCTGGCGTCGCGCCAGAGCCTCCTCGGAGGCCTCCTCGCCACGCGCCACGTTGGCGGCGCGCGTGCCGAACTGCTTTACGGCCTCGCTGGCGGCGAGAGTGGCAACAGTGGCGGTGCGCCGCGCGCGCGAGGTCGGAATCTTGTCGTTCTCACGCGCCATTCCATGCATGCTACGAATTGACGGGAGCCGGCACGCCTGCGGGCGGGCCAGCGCCCTGAGCGATCGTCTCTGCGGCTCGACGCGCGCGCGAGACTTGCCGCGCCCCGAGCCGGGTCAGGCGCTGTGCTGTACCCGCGAGCCGGGCACGATGTCGTCGGAGCCGTCGGGCCAGCGCACCCAGGCCTTGGTGCCGCCGTCGTAGTCGGGGGCCATCAACACCAGCGTGGCGGGCTCGCCGAGCGCGGTGCACGCCTGCGAGCCCTCCGGGTCGAGCCCTCGCCAGACGCGGATGAAGGCGTTGGCGTCCCACTCGCGCCCGACGGTCGTGTCGTCGGCGTGGCCGGGGTGGATGACGGTGTCGGGCGGGAGTTCCATGAGCGTGCCCATGATCGAGTCATGCAGGTCGGCGTAGGTGCTGTGCCCAGGCGCCCTCACGCCGCCGACCGAGCCCTTGAACAGCGTGTCGCCGGTGAACACGGCGGCGTCGTCGAGCCGTCCTCGCTGACCAGGAACGAGAGCATCCCGACGGTGTGCCCGGGGGTGTGCAGAGCGCGCACCTCGAGGGCTCCGAACCGCAGCGTCTGGCCGGCCTCGATCGCCTGCATTCCCGTCGCGCCGTCCATCAGCTCGCTCTCGCGCGCACTGATCAGCACCTGCAGGTCCGGCCAGTGCTCGCGCAGCGCGGCGACCTCGCTGACGTGATCGAAGTGGTGGTGGGTGAGCAGCACGTGGGTGGGCGTGAGCGCGAGGCGCTGGGCGGCCTCGATCAGCGGCTGCACGGGGCCGCCGGCGTCGATGAAGAAGGCGGGCCCGCCGTGGCCGTCGGCGAGCAGGTAGGTGTTGGACACGAACTGTGGATGGCTGGCGCGCTCCAGGATCATGGCGCCCATCCTTGCACGAGCTGGCGCAGGCCATCGAGGTAGCGTTCGTCGCCAACGTCCTTGCGCCACTCGAGCACGGGCACGGTGGCGGCGCAAGCGCTGACGCGGGCCCGCGCCTGCTCGAGTGTGGGCGCGGTGGTGACCAGCGCGACCGCTCGGGAGGTCCCTACGGTGGCGTAGGCGTTCTCGCCGGTCTGCGTGGCTGAGGAGAAGAACACGTGACAGCCGTCGCCTTCGATCGCCCTGCGGTCGAGCGTGAACTCGTAGGCGGGGCCCTGGCGCAGGGCGTAGTCGGGCGAGACCAGATAGAGCACGACCGAGGCCTGCTCGCGCAGCGGGACGTCAGCGGCTATTAGTCCAGCGCTGCAGATGCGCTCCATCACATGAGGCCAGTTGCCGGTGAACAGGCTCATGATGTTCATGCACTCGGGGTCGCCGAAGCGGGCGTTGAACTCGATCACCTTGACGCCGTGGGCGGTGGCGAAGAAGCCGCTGTTCATCACGCCGCTGAAGTGACGCCCCTGCTCACCCAGCCGCGCGATGACACGCTCGATGATCGAGCATGCCTGCTGGTAGTGGGCGGCGGTCATAAACGGCAGCGCGGGGCTGGCAAGCGACAGCGAGCCCATACCGCCGGTGCCGGGGCCCTCGTCCCCGTCATAGCGGTAGGGGTAGTCATAGGTGGATGGCGGGAAGATCACGGTGCGCCCGTCGCTGACGGCCTGGATGGTGAACTCGGCGCCGACGATCTTCTCCTCGATCAGTACCGACTCCCCGCTGCCCCCGCGCTCGAGCAGCTCGACGGAGTAACGCGCGGCGTCTGCGTGCGTGCCCAGGTGTGGGCCCATGACCTTGACGCCCTTGCCGCCGGTCAGGCCGGACGGCTTGACGGCGACGGGGGTCGAACCGAACGAGTCAATCGCGCCGGCTACCTCGCCGGGCTCGCGCACCACTGCAAGCACTGGCACGGCATCAGGCGCGACGTCGGCGAGCAGCGAGCGGGCAAACGCCTTGTTCCACTCGATCTCGGCGCCGGCCCGGGTGGGGCCGACGGCGCGGGTGCCCTGGGCGTGCAGGGCGTCGACGACGCCTGCGGCCAAGGGCTCGTCGGCACTGACCATGGCGATGTCGATCTCGCGCTCGCGAGCGAACGCTGCGACGGCGTTGGGGTCGCGCACGTCGCCGACCGCGTGGCTGCCGCCGGAAGCGGCGGCGTATCCCACGATCGAGGGGTTCTCGTGCCCGATGAAGGCATGCAGCTCGCT
>CAVUXA010000009.1:0-158657 GCA_963745375.1 uncultured Solirubrobacteraceae bacterium
AAGCGGCTGGTGCGTACCGAACGTGATGCTCGTCGCGGTCACGCCCGGGGCGCTGCTGCTGTTGGAGCTGGAGCCGCACCCTGCCACGACCAGCGCCACGATTAGTGCGCAGACGGCCCCTACCGCCCGCGGCCTGATGCTGACTTGATTCATCTGCTTCCTCCTCCTGATGGCGTTTACCAATGACTACCCCTGAACTGGCGGGCTTCGACGCAGACCACCCGCGATCCTGCGCAGCGCTCCCTGCACGCCGCTCGGCCACACGAGCATCGCGACGATCAGGACCAGGCCATACAGCGCCAGCGGCAGGTTGTCGGAGACCTGAGTGGACAGCGAGAAGGAGTGGGCCAGGTCGTTGGTCCAGTTGGGCAACAGCACCAGCACCGCCGCTCCCCAGATCGCGCCCATCAGCGTGCCCAGGCCGCCCAAAACGATCGCCGTCAGCAGCGACAGCGAGCAGCTGCAGCTCGAACGCTCCGGGCGCGGCCAGCTGCAAGACGACCGCCAAGAGACCGCCGCCGAGCCCCGCGCAAGCCGCGCTCAAAACGAACGCGAGCGTCTGCACGCGTCCCACGTGCAGGCCGCACAGCGACGCCGCGATCTCGTCGTCGCGCACCGCGCGAAAGGCCCGTCCCGCGCCGCTCTTGAGCAGGTTGCTCATGGCAAACATCACCGCCAACGCTCCGATGCCGGCAATCCACGCCTCCCAGCGCTCAAGGGGGAAATTCGTGCCCAGCCACGAGGGCGGCGCGGGGGGGTTGATGACCAGCCCGTTCTCGCCGCCGAACGTGCTCGGATACTTGTCCGCCAGCGCCGGCAGGCCGACCGCGAAGGCCAGCGTGGCGCCCGCCAGGTAGGGCCCGCGCAGGCGCGTCGCCGCCGCGCCCACGGCCGTCCCTACGACCGCGCTGACCACCACCGCCGCCAGCAGAGCGGGCGCGATCGCCCAGTGCTCGTTGCCCACCAGCAGGCACAGCGTGTACGCGCCCACCGCCATTAGCGCGCCGTGACCCAGCGAGATCTGCCCACTGGTACCCGTCAGCACGGTCAGGCCTGCGAGCACCACGAAGTAGTAGGCGCCGCTGGCCAGCTGCAGGTCGTCGTAGGCGCCCAGCGTCTCGCTGGCGAGGAAGAACACCACGCCGACGAGCACCACCAGCGCCAGCGAGCGCACCAGCCTGCTCTGCCCGACCACGCGGACTCGATTTGGGGCCCACCCGCCCGGAGCGTTCATACTCGTCTCTCCCGCCCACTGGAGAACAGCCCGCCCGGGCGGATCATCAGCACGGCGATCAGCACCACCAGCGCGGCCAGCGTGACCAGCGACGCGCCCTCATAGCCAGACACATAGGACAGCGCCAGGCCGAGCGCGATCCCGCCGATCGACCGCGCCGCCCGGGCTGTCCAGGCCGCCGAGCACCGCCGCGGTGAAGCCAAAAATGAGGATCGGATCGAACTGGTTGGGGCCGACAAACACCGACGGCGCCACCAGCAGGCCGGCCAGCGAGCCCACGAACGCCGCGCACGCCCAGCCCAGCGTGAACATTCGCCCCACGCGCACGCCCAGCATGCGCGCCACCTCCGGTGCGAGCGCCGCCGCTCGCATCCTCAGCCCCAGTGCCGTGCCGCGGAACAGGACCGCCAGGCCCGCTGCCACGCCCAACACCACCAGCACCGTGAACGTGTCGTTGGGCGAGAACAGCAGACGCGTCCCGCCCACGTCATAGCCGCGGATCGAGAAGGCCGGCGGGAACGACCGCGGCGTGTTGCCCCAGATCATCCCCGCGCCCGCCTCCAGCAGAATCAGCAGGCCGAGCGCCACGATCACCGCGTTCAGCGGCGGCCCGTTCTCCACCCGCCGGATCAGCACCAACTCGATGACCGCGCCGAGCACCAGGCCGGACGCGAGCGCCACCGCAAAGCCCAGCCAGTAGGACCCGCTCGAGCCGATCACCGCCGAGGCGATGAACGTGGTCACCATCAGCATCCCGCCCTGGGCGAAGTTGACGATCCGTGTCGCCCGCCAGATCAGCACGAGCGCCAGCGCCACCGCCGCATACACCGCTCCGGTGGATATTCCGTTGAGTGTCAGGTCGATAAAGCGCGTCATGTCTAAAAGCCCAGGTAGGCGTGGCGCAGTCCCTCGTCTGCGGCCAGCGTCGCTGCCGGCTCGTCTGCGACCGTGCGGCCGAGGTTCAGCACCAGGCCGCGATCGGCGATCGACAGCGCGCTGCGGGCGTTCTGCTCGACCAGCAGCACCGCCAGCCCGCGCTCGCTCGCCAGCGTGCGGATCAGCGCCATGATCTGCGCGGTCACGATCGGCGCGAGCCCGAGCGAGGGCTCGTCCAACAGCAGCACGCGGGGGCGGCCCATCAGCGCGCGCCCGATCGACAGCATCTGGCGCTCGCCACCCGACAATGACGAGGCCGGCTGCGTGCGCCGCTGCTCGAGGGCGCCGAACAGCTCGTAGATCTCGCTCAGTGGTGTCGCGTCGCCGCCCCGCCACAGGCCGCCCAGGCGCAGGTTCTCCTCGGTGGTCAGCTGTGCGATTACGCCCCTGCCCTCGGGGACCTGCGCCAGGCCGCGCCTGACGATGTCCTCGACCGCCACGCCCAGGATGTCCCGACCAGCCAGGCGCACGTGCCCCGAGCTCGCGTGCTCCAGCCCCGAGATCGTGCGCAGCAGCGACGTCTTGCCCGCGCCGTTTGCGCCCAGCACCGCCGTCACGCTGCCCTCGCCCACCGCCAGCGTGACGCCGTCCACCGCGCGCACCGGCCCGTAGTCGGTGCACAGGTCCTGCACCTCCAGCAGCGCGCTCGTCATGCGACCTCCGCGCTGCCCAGGTAGGCCTCCAGCACGCGCGGGTCGCGTTGCACCGTCGCCGGATCGCCCTGGGCGATCACCCGCCCGAAGTCCAGCACCACCACGCGGTCGCACACCGACATCACCAGGTCGACGCGATGCTCCACCAGCATCACCGACGTCGATCCGCGCAGGGAGCCGATGCGTTCGCCGAGCTCCTGCATGTCCTCTGCGCCCAGACCGCCCGCCGGCTCGTCGAGCAGCAACAGCTGCGGCTCTCCGACGAGCGCCCGCGCGAGCGCCACACGCTTCTGCACCGGGTAGGAAAGCGTCTGCGGCATCCGCGCCGCCACGTCCTCGCAGCCGAGCTGCGCGAGCATGCGTGCGGCGCGCTCGCGCAGAGCGCGCTCGTCGCGATCCCCGCGCGGCAGCGCCAGCAGCGCGCTGACCACGCCCGCCCTGCGAAAGTGCTCCGCTCCCATCATCACGTTCTCCAGCACGCTCAGTCCCGGGAACAGGCCCACTCCCTGCAGCGTGCGCGCGATCCCGAGTCCCGCCAGGCGGTTGGTGCGCACGTCGGCCAGCGTCTTGCCCTTGAATTCCAGCGTGCCCGACTGCGGCGCCACGAAGCCGCAGATCACGTTGAACAGGGTCGTCTTGCCCGCGCCGTTGGGACCGATCACGCCGAGCACCTCCCCCGCGGCCACCTCCACCGAGACCGCGTCAAGGGCCGTGATCCCGCCAAAGCGCACGGTCAGCTCACGCGCCGCGAACCGGCAGCCCAACTGCGGAGGCGCCTGCACTCCCTCTCCCATCACTGCTGAACCTACCCCGGCCATCGGCCGTTAAAAACCGATGATGACGCGTTTGGGCTCGATGCGAGCCAGCGGACGGCTCAGTCGCCGCCGTCGTAGCGCGCGACCGTGAAGCCGATCAGCACGGGCACGTGCACGGCGAATACCACCAGCGCGAGCGTCAGTACGACCAGCGGCCCGCCGCTGGTGTGGTTGCGCAGGAACACGTACTCGATCATCCCCGCGATGAACGCGTAGGCCAGCAGCGCCCAGCGGGCGACCTGTAGGAAGCGCTGCCACGCAAACCCCGTCACGCGCGTGAGCGCCGCCAGGTTGCCCGCCAGCAGCAGCGCCGATGCCGCCAGCAGGACAACCGCGGGCGTCAGCGGCACGTGTTTGGGCAGATGCGCCGACAGGTAGATGCCCGCGGCCACGATCAGCGCCAGCGAGACCATCCCCACCTGCGTGACCGGAGGCAGGCTGACCGCGTCGGCCGGGTCGCGCTCGGCCACGATGCCAGGCGCTGGCTCGCTCACCCCGACGCCAGCTTGGTCATGATCACGAACGTCGCCACCTGCATCAGCCCGGTCACGCCCGCCGCGTAGATGAAGCGCTTCATCAACCGCTCGATCACCGCCGGGTTGGGTCGCGGCTTCTTCAGCTCGACGAGCACCGCGATGTTCGCCGGCTCCAGGAGCCCGAGGGCGACAACCGCCATCACCCCCACCACGATGAAGCTCGCCACCACCCAGCCGTGCAGGGCGTAGCTGCTCTGCACCGTCCCCAGGTGCGTGCCAAGCTGCCATCCCGCCGCCAGCGTCACAGTCACCACGGTCGGCATCAGCAGCACCATCTTGGGCATCAGCCGCGTCGTGAACTCGATTCGCGCGGGGATCGACATCCGCCCGATGATCGGCCCCAGGATGAAGCCGAGGAATAGGTCGATCACCGTCCACGCCGCTCCCCCCACCACGTGGAAGAACTCCAACGGCCATAGCTTGTTGACGGCGATCGCCGTGATCAGCAGCGCCATCACCAGGGCGACCATCGGCAAGCCCGCCCGCGGGACGATCTGGAAGTCGGGGCGCTCCAGCGCAGCGGCGGGCGGGCCGCCCGCCTCTAGGACCCCCGAGGGCGATGTCACCGTAGCTTGCGCCACGGTGAAAATCTAGCGTGTGGGCGGGCGGAGCGCCAGTGCGCGATGGTTATACGGTGCGTGTGTGGAGGATCATCCGCCGCGCGACCACAGCGCCGCTCAGCCCGGGCTGTACTTCAGCCACCCGGCCTGCCTGGAGCACGACCCGCGCGTGCACATGCCCGGTCACCCCGATGTCCCCGAGCGCCTGCTGGCGATCGAGCGGGCGCTGGGCGCCGAGGACTGGCTGGGCTGGCAGCGGCGCGAGGCGCCAGCGGCGACCGAGGAGGAGCTGCAGCTGGTCCACAGCGCCGGCCTGGTGGAACGGATCAGGGAGATGTGCATGGCGGGCGGCGGCGCCATCGACCCGGACACGTTCGTCGGCGAGACCTCCTACCGCGCTGCGCTGCATGCGGCAGGCGGCGCCTGCGAGATGACCCGCGCGCTGATGGCCGGCGAGTCCGCGCTCGGCTTCTGCGAGGTGCGTCCTTCCGGACACCACGCCGAACCGGACCGCGCGATGGGCTTCTGCCTGTTCAACAACGTGGCCGTTGCGGGCGAGCTCGCTATCCGCGAGCTGGGCGCCCGGCGCGTGTTCATCCTCGACTGGGACGTCCACCACGGCAACGGCACAGCGGAGGCCTTCCGCCACCGCCCCGACGTCCTGTTCGCGAGCATCCACCAGGCGGGCATCTATCCCGGCAGCGGCCCGTTGAGCGACGTCGGCTCGGGGGCGGGTGAGGGCTACACGATCAACCTGCCCGTCCCGGGCGGCTCCGAGGAGGATCTGTGGCTGTCGCTGATCGAGCACGTCGTGCTGCCGGCCGCCGAGGCCTTCGCGCCCGACCTCGTGCTCGTCTCTGCGGGCTTTGACGCCCATCGCGCCGACCCGCTGGCGGGCTGTCGCCTGGAGTCGGACTCGTTCGCCGAGATGGCCCGCCACGTGCGCGACTTCGCGGCCGGGCGCGGCGTGCCGCTCGGCGTGGTGCTCGAGGGCGGCTATGAACCGGCAGCGCTGGCGGAGTCCGTAGCCGCCACGCTGGCCGCGCTCGCCGCGGCGCAGCCCGCACGCTCGGCGGCGCCCGAGGCGCTGTTGACCGCGCGCGCGGCCGCGCGCATCGGGCACTACTGGCCCCTGTGAGGCGCCACCGACGCCTGAGCCACCGCGGTGAACATGCGCGTGAAGTGCTCGACGATCTCCTCGACGGGCGCGTCCACGTCGCCGTTGACCCAGTCGGCCAGCACCTGGACAACCGCGCCCATCAGCGAGCGTGCCGTCAGCACCGGGTCCATCCGCAGCGTCACCGAGCCGCCGGCGATCGACATCGCGTTGCGCACGAGGATGTCGGCGAAAGCGTGCCGGCTCTCGCGGCGCATCTGTTCCAGGCGTTCGCTCACGCCGACGACCTCCAGGGCGAGGACGCGCGCCTTACGCGGATCGTCGGTGACGACTTTCCACGAGGCCCGCAGGCCCGCCCGCGCCTGCTCTTCGATCGACTCGGCCCCCGCGGTCGCCTCGATCACGTCGGCGACGCTCTCGCGGATGATGCGCCTGTAAACATGCCACAGCAAGTCCTCGCGGCTGCTGAATGACTCGTAGAAGTAGCGCGAGTTCAGCGACGCGGCCGCGCTGACGGCGCGGATCGAGGTGGCCGCGTAGCCCTGGGTGCCGAACAGCTCCAGGCCCGCCTCCAGCAACCGCTCGCGTCTTTGCGCGTGGCGCTCGGCTGCGCTCATGCCGCGGTACAGGCGGGGCGCTTGGGTGGGCGGCGCTTGAGTGGGCGGCGCTTGGCCTGCCGGGTTCGGGGACGGCATGGTTACACGCGAAACGATAGACGCAAGGCGCTCTGAACCCGGCTTGTCAATTGGTCGATCTCCCGTACACAAACAGGTTCGCCCATGCTACATTTCGCCGGCCAAAGTAGGTCTGGCACTGCTACAAAAACGAGGAGAAGGGGTGAAACAGTGAGAGGATGCAGGGGTATCGCGCGGGCTGCGCTCGCGCTTTGCGCTCTACTGGCGCTGGCGATGGCCGCCACGGCCTCAGCCACGCCAGTCGAAGGACCGGCAGGCTCGGCGTTCTACACGCCGCCGTCGAAAACACCCGCCGGCAGCACCGGCGAACTGATCTGGTACCGGCCGGCAACGGTCAACCTCCAGGTGTCGCTGCCCAGCAACAAAGCGTGGACGGTGCTCTACCAGTCCACCGGACAGCGCGGCGAACCTGACTTCGTGACGGGCACGGTGATCGTACCGACGTCCAAGTGGACCGGCAAGGGATCACGCCCGGTGGTGACCGTGGGAATCGGCACGCAGGGCATCGCTCCCCAGTGCGCGCCATCCAAGCAGGTGGTCGCCGGCACCGAGTACGACGGCGCGGCGATCATCGACTCGCTCAAAGCGGGCTACGCGGTCGACCTGACCGACTACCAGGGCTACACCAACGGCGCGATCCCCACCTACACGGCGGGCAAGGCCGAGGGCCAGGCGGTTCTCGACATCGTGCGCGCCGGGCGCCAGGTGCCAGGGTCGGGGCTCAGCGAAAGCGACCCGACATATGCGTGGGGCTACTCGCAGGGCGGCCAGGCCGTCGGTTGGGCGGGTGAGCTGCAGTCCAGCTACGCATCCAACGTGAAACTGTCGGGAATCGTCGCAGGTGGCGTTCCCGCCAACCTGCAGGAATTCGGCGCCTTCAGCGGCGAATCGGTGGGGTCGGGGCTGGGGATCCTGTCGGCGATCGGGCTCGAGTCCGCCTATCCGGAACTCAAACTCGGCACGCTGACCGCCGCCGGTGAAAAAGCCGTCGGCGAGGCGCTCAGCCAGTGCGCGGTGCAGTTGATCGAGTCGCTGCGCAACGCCAACTTCCGCGAATTCACCAGCAACCACGAATCCCTGGAAGAACTCAAGAAAACAGAACCGAGCTTCAAGAAAGCGCTTGAAGAACAGTCACTGGACAGCAAAGCTGTGTCGGCGCCCGTGTACCACTTCCACGGGCTGGAAGACGAGTTCGTACCGGTCAGCCAGGACGTCAACCTGCACTACGACTGGTGCGAAAAAGGCGTCACCGACGACTTCCAGCTGTACTCCGGCGACCACCTGTTCACCGATCCGCTCGGGGCTCCAGATGCGATCAAGTGGCTCGAAGAACGGGTCGCGGGCAAGACGGCGCCGAGCACGTGCGGACAGCACAAAGCGGGTGCGACGCTGCCATCCAACGCGCGCCTGACGCCGGAGACGGGCGACCTGATCATCAAGCTCGTAGACTGGTCGCTGAAAGGCAAGGTCACCGAGAAATCGGGGATCGCAGAGGAACTCCCGTCCGGCTCGACGCTGAGCGCCGAAGCGGACGCGACGACGGGCAAACTTGTGTCCATTCTGGGCATCCCACCGATCAACCAGACGTTCATGGTCGGGCTGATCCCGGTCACAGTCAGCGGCGCGCTGACGCCGACCGGTCCGGCAACGGGCACGTTCGCCTTCAGCGAATTGGGCAACGAAGTCTCAGAGAGCGCAGAAGGCAAGGCCAACGAGCTCGTCAAGGCGGTGAAAATCGGGCTGCTCACCCTCCCGATCGGCTGCAAAACGGTCGAACCGATCAACCTGCCGCTGAGCATCAAAGAGCCCACCAACGAGCTCGCGGTAGGAAACTTCGCCTTCAAGGCAGAAGTGACCGTGCCGCCGTTCGGCGAATGCGGGCTGCTCGGGCCGGTCCTGTCGGCCACCACGTCGGGGCCGGGCAACACGGTCGAAATCACCGCATCGCCGCCCGCGCCGATCAATTGGTAGGCGATCGACCGACAGGCGGGTAGTCGCTGGGCCGGCGTCAGGCCGACTAAGCGCAGAGCACAGATCGACCGGGGGCCCTCTCTAGAGGGCCCCCGGTTTGTCATTAGACGAACCCATCCGTGATGGAACTCGCATGCGTGCTAACTACGGATCCCGTGGAGGTCAGGCTACGGATGCGTCGAAGCCCGAGGCGCACGTAGGCTCGGAGCCACAGTTGGTATGCAGTGCGATCGGAGGAGGCTCGCCTTGAGTTTCGTAGGGGCAAATGTGATGGGAGCAGTGTTCAACCTGAACCATCCGGCTCACACCGTGGACTGGCACTTCATCCACCTGTCGGTGGCCAATGTGGTGATCATCGGGCTGATGCTGGTGGTGTTCGCGCTCGCACTCGCACTGCCGTTCCCCGGCGCCGCTGCGCGAAACGCCGCTCGTCGCGGCGGAGACCCGTCATGAGCACCGTCCAGTCGCCTACGACGACCCGATCGAAGTCCTGGACCGTCAAAGTCCGCGAAAGAGGCGTCGAGGCGCTGCCACCAGAGAAGCTGCTGCCGGACGGACAGCCGACCTACGTCGCATCCTGGATCTACATCTTCGGCGTGGCGAGCATCGCCTCGCTGATCGTGATCATCGGCTCCGGCTCAATCCTCGCCCTGAAGGGGCCTGCCTGGTGGCACTACACCGGCGTGGGGCACTTCTTCAACAGCATCCACATGTGGGCCGTAGAGCTGTTCTTCTTCGTGATGGTCGTGCACCTGTGGGGCAAGTTCTGGATGGCCGCTTGGCGCGGCGGGCGCACGCGCGTGTGGATCACCGGCGCGGTGACATTCTTGGTGGCCGTGCCCACCGCGTTGACCGGCTACGTCTCGCAGCAGAACTTCGACGCGCAGTGGATATCCACGCAGGCCAAGGACGGGCTCAATGCCATCGGCGTGGGCGCCTTCTTCAACGTAACCAATTTCGGGCAGATGTACAGCT
Organism: uncultured Solirubrobacteraceae bacterium; assembly: GCA_963745375.1. GTDB lineage: Bacteria > Actinomycetota > Thermoleophilia > Solirubrobacterales > Solirubrobacteraceae > Palsa-744. The sequence continues at coordinate 9,493 of CAVUXA010000009.1, forward strand.
ACCACGTGCTGCTGCTGCCGGTGGCTGTAATCGGCCTGGTGGCCGCCCACGTGTTGCTGGTGCGCCGTCACGGCGTGGTGCCGCCCTTCGAGCTGCCCCAGCGCGCCGCCGCCTCGCGAACTACCAGCCCTGACGCAGACGCGTCCGCCGGCTCGACGGGAGCGCGGTCATGAGCCGCCTTGGAGAGCTGCTGCGTCCGAAGGACGACACCCAGCCCTGGAAAGGACGCTACGCCCCCTACGACCTGATCAAGGAGGCGAGCGTCGCCGTCGGCGTGATCACGCTGCTGGCGATCGTGCTGAGCATCCTGTTCTCATCCCCAGACGACAAGCCCAGCACGGTCTCCCAGTGGTCGCGCGACCTGCCGGTCAACTTCGTGACCGCGGCGGTCAAGCAGCTCGACGGCACGAGCGGGACCGCCGAATACGGGCCGCCCTACAACCACAACGGCGAAGGCCAGCATGCCGCCTTCCTCTACCCGCAGAAATGGCTCGGGGTCAGCCACCCGATCGACACCGAACGGGACTTCGTGGTGGGCCCGCTGGAAACGATCCCAAACGACCCCGCGCTGGCGGCCGCGCTCGCCCAGTACAAGGCAGCCCCCGACAAGCAGAAAAAAGAATGGGGTGAAGCGTACGCAAAGCCGCTTGAAGAAACCGCTACTGCAGAAGAAGAAAAGAAGACGCTGCCGAACACCGTGAGCGAAAGCAACGGCACTGTCGTCGTCAGGCCCAGCGGGGACGCGGGGCCGGTGCCGGTGATGATGGCCAGCCTGCTGGCCCTGGCCAAGAGCGGCGGCGTGGACGGCAGCCTGCTGACCAGCAGCCAGTTCTTCCAGACCGACTACACCAAGCCGCTGCTGTTCATGGCCGACGGCGGGCTGCTCGAAAAACGCGCCGAAGAACAGCACCTGCTCGGGGAGCAGTGGGGCATGATGAACGAGACGGGCAGTTACCCCGGCCAGGCGTGGCTGTGGCTGTACGCTCTCTGGTATCAGGTAGAACCCTTCAAGGAATCTGAAAATGCGGACATCCTTGTGATGCTCGTGATGGGGGTGCTGAGTCTCGCGTTTATCTGCGTCCCGTTCATCCCCGTCGTCAACCGGATCCCCCGCGCGATCCCCATCTACCGCCTGATCTGGCGCGAGCACTACCGGGCGGGCGGGCAGGCCTAGCCTAGTAGCCCGGTCCGGCTCGGCGAGGGTCGGGTGGCCGGGCGCGGCTCAGCTGCCGTGCTCGCCGGGGCCGCCGATCAGGCCGCGCTCGAGCGCGTAGCCGACCAGCTCGGCGCGGGTGGAGAGGTTCAGCTTCTGCTGGATGTGCGAGCGGTGCGTCTCGACCGTGCGCACCGACAGGTACAGCTGTTCGGCGATCTCGGCGTTGGTGTGCCCGAGGGCGATCAGCCTGAGCACGTCGACCTCGCGCTCGGACAGGTCGTCCGGCGGGCCGGGCGGCGGCTCGGAGGCGATTCGGGCGCCGAGCCTGGGGTTCAGATAACTCTCGCCCACGGCAGCGCGGCGCACGGCTTCGACGAGCTCGTCGTCGGCGGCCTCCTTGAGCACGTAGCCGATCGCGCCCGCGCCCAGGGCCTCGCGCGCGAAGGCGGGCTCCTGCTGCATCGTCAGGACCACTATCTGCGTTTCCGGTGACTCCGCGCGGATGACCGGGATCGCCTCCAGGCTGGAGCCACCCGGCATGTTGAGGTCGAGCACGAGCACGTGTGGATGGTGGCCGCGCACATAGCGCCGGGCCGCGTCCACGTCGCTGGCCTCGGCGACCACCTCGAAGTCGCTCTCGCTGTCGAGCAGCATCCGCAGCCCGCTACGCACCACCGCGTGGTCGTCGGCAAGCACGAGCTTGATGCGCTCGGAAGCAGCGCTGTCGCCGGTGGCTGCAGTCTCGTCAGCTGGCATCTCGTTACTCCCCGCTCGCTCGCCTGCACATAAGACCTGCAACCCGCAAGTTATCGGCTGCGCCGGGCAGGCACAGCATGATCGCCTTCAGGCGGCCGTCGCGGTCGTGCGGGGCTGCGATGTGGACTCCGGCTCGCCGCGGTCCTCACCGCCGTCCTGCGCCTGGGCGCTGCGGGGTAGCACCAGCAGCGAGCAGCGGGCGTGACGCTCCAGGTAGTTGGAGGTGCTGCCCAGCACCAGCCGGCGCGCGGCGCCGTAGCCGCGCGAGCCGACCACGAGGATGTCCAGCTGATCGCCGAACGCGGCCAACTCCTCGCCCGGTATGCCGTATACCGCACGACCGTCCACGTCGCCCAGCGCGCCGATGCGGGCGTTGGCCTCGGCCAGGATCACCTCAATGCTCTCGCCGACCGCCACCGGCATTAGGCCGGTGAACGCATAGGTCGGTATCGAGACGACCTCCAGGACCTGCACCCGCGAGTGCGTCGGCTCGGCCAGCGTGTGCGCCAGCGCGAGCGCCCCCTGGGCCTCGGCCGACTCGTTGTAGGCCACGCCGATCCTCGTGATTGGCCCGGCCGCGGGCGGGCTGTCGGCAAAGCCGCGGGCGGCGATCGCCACCGCGCACGGGGCGCCGTTGAGCGCCGCGCGAGTGTCGTCGCCGAGCATCGCGCGCCCAAAGGCTCCGTAGCCACAGGAGCCGACCACCAGCAGGTCAGCACCCAGCTGCTCGGCCTGCTGGTGCAGGCCGCGGCCGGCGCTCATCGCCACAACGCTGACGAGCTGCACGTCGCGCTCGGGGCCGAGCTCGGCCGCGTCGCGCTCCTGCTCGAGCAGGGCCTCGCAGGCCTCGCGCTCGTGCGCAACCAGGCCGGGGGTGATCGCGTGCACGGGGTGCAGCTCTCCGCCGTGCACGTGGCCGAGCGTCAGCTTCGCCTGCGGCGGGCTCAGGCGCGCGGCCAAAGCAATCGCGTCACGACCGCCTGACCGGCCGTCCACTCCCACAAGCACGTTGTCGAACATCTGAAGGCTCCTTTTGTCGTCTGCGACGATGCTAGGCGTGCATGCCCAGCGCGCCCTCCGGGGCGGGCACTCGAGCTGTTGCGGGCTTCTACGTACAGGCACGCACCGCGGTTGTCGCAAAATCAAGCGATGAGCACGGCTGCCGACCCACTGTCGGCCACGGAGCTGGGACTGCTCGACGCCTATTGGCGAGCAGCCAACTACCTGTCGGTGGGCCAGATCTACCTGCTCGACAACCCGCTGCTGCGCGAGCCGCTGCGCGTCGAGCACACCAAGCCCCGACTGCTCGGCCATTGGGGCACGACCCCCGGCCTGAACTTCGTCTACGCGCACATGAACCGCGTCATCCGCGCGCGCGACCTCAACGCGATCTACGTGACCGGCCCCGGTCACGGTGGCCCCGGGCTCGTGGCCAACACCTACCTGGAGGGGACCTACACGGAGGTCTATCCCACCATCGGCCACGACGAGGAGGGGCTGCGCAGGCTCTTTCGCCAGTTCTCCTTCCCCGGCGGCATCCCCAGCCACGTCGCCCCCGAGACGCCCGGCTCGATCCACGAGGGCGGCGAGCTGGGCTACTCGCTCGTGCACGCCCATGGCGCCGCCTTCGACAACCCGGACCTGCTCGTCTGCTGCGTGATCGGCGACGGCGAGGCCGAAACGGGCCCGCTGGCCGCCAGTTGGCACTCCAACAAGTTCCTCGATCCCGTGCACGATGGGGCCGTCTTGCCTCTGCTGCATCTCAACGGTTACAAGATCGCCAGCCCCACCGTCCTCGCCCGCATCCCCCCGCAGGAGCTGCGCTCGCTGCTGGAGGGCTACGGATACGCCCCACATTTCGTCGAGGGCTCTGACCCCGACGCGATGCACCAGCTGATGGCCGCCACCCTCGATCAGGTCACCGCCGAGATCGCCCAGATCCAGATGCGCGCGCGAGCCGGCACGAACGACGTCGGCCCGCCCGAGCGGCCGCGCTGGCCGATGATCGTGCTGCGTACGCCCAAGGGCTGGACCGGCCCCAAGGTGGTCGACGGCCTGCCGGCGGAGGGATCCTTCCGCTCCCATCAGGTGCCGCTTGCCGACCTGCGCGCCAAGCCCGAGCACCTGGCCCAGCTGGAGCAGTGGCTGCGCTCCTACCGCCCCCAGGAGCTGTTCGACGAGGACGGCGCCCTGCGCGCGGAGCTGGCCGCGCTCGCGCCCGAGGGCGAGCGGCGTATGGGCGCCAACCCGCACGCTAACGGCGGCCTGCTGCTGCGCGCACTGGAGCTGCCGGACTTCCGCCAGTACGCCGTCGAGGTGTCGCAGCCGGGCACCGGCGCGACCGAGGCCACGCGCGTGCTCGGGGGCTTCCTGCGCGAGGTGATCAAGCGCAACCCCGACAGCTTCCGCATCATGGGCCCCGACGAGACGGCCTCTAACCGCCTGGGGGCCGTCTTCGACGTCACCGACCGCGTGTGGGAGAGCGAGACGCTCCCCAGCGACGACCATCTCGCGCCCGACGGGCGCGTCATGGAGGCCCTCTCCGAGCACCTCTGCCAGGGCTGGCTGGAGGGCTACCTGCTGACCGGCCGCCACGGGCTGTTCAACTGCTATGAGGCGTTCATCCACATCATCGACTCGATGTTCAACCAGCACGCCAAGTGGCTGAAGGTGACCCACGATATTCCCTGGCGGGCGCCGATCGCGTCGCTGAACTACCTGCTCTCCTCGCACGTGTGGCGCCAGGACCACAACGGCTTCTCCCACCAGGACCCCGGCTTCATCGACCACGTGGTCAACAAGAAGACCGAGATCGTGCGTGTGTACCTGCCGCCGGACGCCAACTGCCTCTTGTCGGTCGCCGACCACTGCCTGCGCAGCCGCAACTACGTAAACGTGATCGTCGCCGGCAAGCAGCCTGCCCTCGACTACCTGGGGATGGATGAGGCGATCGCGCACTGCACCCGCGGGATCGGCGTGTGGGACTGGGCCAGCAACGACCAGGGCTCAGAGCCCGACGTCGTGCTGGCATGCGCCGGCGACGTGCCGACGCTCGAGACGGTCGCAGCCACGGCGATCCTGGCGCGCGAGCTGCCCGACCTGAAGGTGCGGGTGATCAACGTGGTCGACCTGATGCGCCTGCAGCCCGAGCGCGAGCACCCGCACGGACTATCAGACCGGGAGTTCGACGCGCTGTTCACGACCGCGCAGCCGGTGATCTTCGCCTACCACGGCTATCCGTTGCTGATCCACCGCCTCACCTACCGCCGCACCAACCACCGCAACCTGCACGTGCGCGGCTACAAGGAGGAGGGCACCACGACCACTCCATTCGACATGGTCATGCTCAACGACCTCGACCGCTTCCACCTGGTGATGGACGTGATCGATCGCGTGCCCGGGCTGGGCGAGCGCGCGGCGCACCTGCGCCAGCACATGATCGACGAGCGCCTGCGCCACCGCGCCTACACGCGCGAGCACGGCGAGGATCCCCCCGAGCTCACCGCCTGGAGCTGGGAGTAGCCAGCACGCGTGCGCGTCCTGGTGGTCAACGCCGGCTCGAGCAGCCTCAGGCTGGCGCTGCTAGTAGATGGCCGGCGTGCAGACGCAGGCGGCGACAAGGGCGACGCGCCAGACCAGACGCTGGGCGCCTGCGAGCTGGGCGCCGCGGACGCACAGGTGGGCGGGCGCGAGCTGCGCGACGCTCTGGCTGGTGGCCTCAGCGAGGCCGACGCCGTCGGACACCGGATCGTGCACGGTGGCGAGCGCTTCCGCGAGCCCGTGCGCGTCAACGCAGCGGTGCGCGACGCGCTGGAGCAGTTGGTCGACCTGGCGCCGCTGCACCAGCCCAAGTCGCTCGCCGCGCTGGACGCGGTCAGCGCGGCGCTGCCTCAGCTGCCCGCGGTGGCCTGCTTCGACACGGCCTTTCACGCGACCCTCCCCGAAGCGGCGGCGACGTATGCCCTGCCCGAGCAGTGGCGTCGGCGCTGGGGACTGCGCCGCTATGGCTTTCACGGCCTTTCCCACGCCTGGGTCGCGCGCCGCGCGCCGCAGCTGTTGGGGCGCGACGCCGCCGGGCTGCGCATCGTCAGCTGCCACCTGGGCGCGGGAGCCTCGCTGTGCGCGATCGCCGACGGGCGCTCGCTTGACACAACGATGGGCTTCACGCCGCTGGAGGGCCTAGTGATGGCGACCCGCTCGGGCAGCGTCGACCCGGGGCTGCTGTTGTGGCTGCTCGAGCACGAGGAGATGGACACGGGCGAGCTGGCCGACACGCTCGAGCACCGCTCCGGCCTGCTTGGGCTGGCGGGAAGCGCCGACATGCGCGAGGTGCTCGAGCGCGCTCGCGCGGACGATGGATCGGACGTCGCCCAGCGCGCGCAGCTGGCGCTGGACACGTACGTACACCGGCTGCGCGCCGGCATCGCCGCGATGGCCGCCGCGCTCGGCGGCATGGACGCGCTCGTCTTCACGGGCGGCGTCGGCGAGCGCTCCGCCCAGGTGCGCACACGGGCAGCAGCCGGGCTGGGCTTCCTCGGAGTGGCGCTCGACGAGGCCCGCAACGCAGGCGCACCCGGCGATCGCGAGATCGGGGCGGACGCTGCGCCGACGCGCACGCTGGTGCTGCGCGCGCGCGAGGACATCGAGATCGCGCACCAGGTCAGGACACTGCTGTCGGGCTGAAGCGCTTGGCCAGCATCTCGATCCCCAGCGTGCACACGCCGAGGCTGACAAGCGCGGAGGCGATGATCGCCGTGGCGACCGCGCCGGAGAGCACGTGCTCGGCCAGGCCGATCGAGGCGATCGCCGCGGGCACGCCGAGCTGGGCGCTGGCCGCCAGGCCGGTCGCCATTCCATGCCGCGCCAGGGCTGCGGCGAGCGCATGGATCACCACGTTCAAGACCGCCAGCACGCCCGCGAGCGCGAGCAGCGAGGGATGGCCGACCAGGCCGCTGAGGTCCAGGTGCGCGCCCAACACGACGAAGTAAAGAGGAACGAAGAAGCCGTCGGCGACGCCGCGCATCTGCGTCGACAGGCGTTTGGGCCCGCCGATCACCGCGACCATCAGGCCGGCGCCGAAGCCGGCGATGAGGACGCTCGTGCCGCCCTTCTGCGCGATCCAGGCGAGCACGAACAACACCAGCAGCGAAAGGCGCAGGTCCAGCGCCCAGTGGCGCTGCTTGGACAGGCGGCGCACACGCTGGACCCATTCGTGGCCAGCCAACAAACGTGCCGTGCCGAGCAGCGCCAGCGCAACGACCGCCACCAGCGCGCCGGCGAGCACCGCGTGGCCGACGCGCCCAGGCTGCAGCACGATCGGGACGGACACGATCGTGACGACGTCCGCGAGCGTCACCTGGGCCATCAGCGTCATCACCTCCGGGCCGCCGATGCCGAGCTCTTCGATCGCCGGCAACAGCACGGCGGCCGAGCCCGAGGCGAGCAGGACGGCGTAGATCGCCGCGTGCCCGGTCCCCGCCACGTAAGCGGCGAGCAGGCCGCCGGGCACCGACAGCAGCGCCACGATCCCCGCCAGCAGCGCGCCGCCGCGCAGCGACGCAAACAGGCGGCGGTCGCGCAGCGGCAGGTGCATACCGACCGTCAGCATCAGCATCGCAAAGCCGATTTCGCCGAGGAACGAGACGGTGACGTCGGTCGGATCGACGACGTGCAGGACGGTTGGCCCGACGAGGATCCCCGCGATGATCTCGCCGGCCACGATCGGCACGAAGCGGCGCTGGCCGAGGCCCAGCAGCGGGCCGCCCAGGCCCGCCAGCACGATCACCGCCAGTGTTCCGAAGCTCATGGCCGATCACGCTATGCCTTTGCGCGACAACCCGGTGGTCGTGTTCACCGGCATCCGTTGTTTTCCACGACCGATGCGAGTTGTTTCCCCGCTGGCTGACGCCCCGGCACAGGTCTAGCGTGATGCCATGGCCGCACACATCCGCCTTGCTCGCGAGCCCGGACAGGACTCGACCGAGCTCCCCTCGACCGAGCTCCCGGCGGCGACCCCCATCACGGTGCTCGTGGCGGCCCAGCATCCGATGATGCGACATGGGCTGCACCAGCTGCTGGAGTGCGAGCAGGACATCGCGGTGAGCGCCGTGACCGACGGCGCGAAGTCGGTGCTCGACGAGGCAGGTCGCGGCAGGCCGGACGTGGTGGTGCTCGATCGCAACGCGTCCGACGGCTCGAGGATCGCCACGATCGCGCAGCTGCGCGAACGCGCGCCGAAGACCCAGGTCGTGGTGCTGACAGCCGACGACCCGCCCACGTTCGTACAGCGAGCCCTGACCGCCGGCGCGCTGGGCCTGGTAGAGAAGGACGCAGCCGACCAGGAGCTGGCGCCCGCGATTCGCGCGGCGGCGCGGGGCAAGAGGTACGTCAGCCCGCGCGTGGCCAGCGGCCTGGAAACGCTGCAGCGCACGCGCACCGACGAACGGCTGACCCCGCGCGAGACCGAAGTCCTGGAGCTGATCGCGCTCGGCCACACGAACGTCGAGATAGCGCACAAGCTGGCGCTGTCGCCGCGGACGATCGAGACGCACCGCGCGCACATCCACAGCAAGCTTGCGCTGCAGACACGCGCCGACCTCGTCCGCTACGCCCTGCGCCACGGCCTGCTCGGGGTCAGCGACCCTGGCAGTTAGGGTCCGTCGAGAACCCATAGCATGCAGCCATGAGCGCACCCGACCCGGCCGCCAAGCTGCGCGTGGTGATAGCCGGAGGCGGCGTCGCAGCGCTCGAGGGGGCGCTGGCTCTGCAAGCGCTTGCGGGCGAGCGCACGACGACGACGGTGATCGCGCCCAACAGCGAGTTCTTCTACCGGCCGCTGGCCGTGCGCGAGCCGTTCGCCTATCCGCCGGCGCGGCGCTACGAGCTCGCACCGATCGTGCGCGACGCAGGCGCACAGCTGGTCGTCGACGCGCTCGAGTGGATCGACCCGGCCGGGCAGGTCGCGCACACCGCGTCCGGCGCTGCGCTGGAGTACGACGCCCTGCTGCTGGCGCTGGGAGCCACCATCAGGCCACGTTACGAGCACGCGCTGACGATCGACGACCGCCGCCTGGACGAGACCCTGCATGGGCTGGTCCAGGACATCGAGGAGGGCTACACCCACAGCCTGGCCTTCGTGTCGCCCGGCCGGATGGCATGGCAGCTGCCGATGTACGAGCTGGCCCTGATGATGGCCGCGCGCGCGTATGACATGAACATGGACCTGGAAACCACCCTGATCACCCCCGAGGACGCCCCGCTGGCGATCTTCGGCGCGGCCGCCAGCGCCGCCGTGGCGGAGCTGCTCGAGCGCGCCCGCATCAAGACGATCAACTCGGCTTACGCCGAGATTCCCCGCTCGGGCGAGATCGTGATCAATCCGGGCGACCGGCACCTGAAGGTCGACCGCATCGTGGCGTTGCCGGAGCTGTACGGACCGCCGGTGCGCGGCATCCCCCTGGCAGAGCACGGCTTCATCCGCGTGACGCCCTACGGGCAGGTGCCCGATGCCGGCCCGGTGTACGCGGCCGGCGACGCGGTCGACTTTGCCATCAAGCACGGCGGGCTGGCCTCGCAACAGGCCGACGTGGCGGCGCAGTCGATCGCGGCCATGGCCGGCGCGCCGGTCACACCCGAGCCGTTCAATCCGGTGATCCACGGAATCCTGCTGACTGGCGGCGCGCCGCGCTATCTCACCGCGAAGATCACCGGCGGCCAGGGGTTCAGCTCGGAGATCACCGACACCCCCACCTGGTCTCCGGCGAGCAAGATCGCCTCCAAGTACCTCGCTCCCTATCTCGATCGCCAGGACCACGGCGCGGCTGGCGCAGGTTCCTGAGCGGCCAGCGCGACCCTCAGCATCCTCAAGCACCGCTCGCAGTGCGCCGATTTGTGACGGGTGGCGACTCGGCGTAATACTCGCGACTTGGCAGCCCGCGCGCTGGCGCTGGCGGCGCTTGCATCCGCGCTGCTCGCCCTCTGGGCCGCAACCAGCTACGCGGACGTCGTCGTGGACCAGACCACGCACACCCGCTTTGGCATCGTGCCGGCGCTCGCACGCCTCGGCGCGGGCGCGGCGGCGTTGCAGCGCGCGCACGCCGTCTCGCCCTTCCAGGGCCCGGCGTGCGACGCCGAGAACGAAGACTGCACGAAGCTGAGCTACAAAGGCGGCCCGGTCCAGCACGGCGAGACCGACTACCTGTTCTTCTGGGCTCCCGCCGGACATACGCTTCCCAGCGAATACGTATCGGGCATGCAGACGTGGCTGAGCGAGGTGGCAGCCGCCGACTACAGCCCCGACAACCAGTTCGCGGTCGACCAGCAGTACTACGACCTGTCGGGGCCGGGCGCGACCAAGCGCTTCGTGCCCTATGCAATCGAAGACGCCGGCACGGTGCACGACAGCGACCCCTACCCGACGAGCGGCTGCAAAGACGAAGACGGGAAAGGCGATACGGCCGTTTGCCTGACCAATGCACAGCTCGTCGAAGAGCTGTCGAGCTACATCACCGCCCACGACCTCCCCACGGGCATCGACGTGGAGTACTTCATGCTGACGCCCGAAAACGTGGGCAGCTGCTTTGACTCGGGCAGCACGGAATGCTCCTACACGAGCTACTGCGGCTACCACTCCTACGCCGGCTCGGGCAGCTCGCAGATCGTCTACGCGGACATGCCCTGGGCCTACAAAGTCTCGGGCTGCGACGTCGGCGAAGCATTCGGCGCCGGGTACCCAAACGCCGACTTCATCGACCCCGTGGTGAGCGTGTTCAGCCACGAGCTGAGCGAGACGATGACCGACCCAAACCTGGACGCCTGGATCCAGGAAGGCGGCACCGACAGCGGCTATGAGATCGGCGACAAGTGCGCCTACATCTACGGGTCGGGCGGCTACGCCTCGCTCAGTGGCCTGAGCTTCAACGGCAGCGGCTACTGGAACCTGGCCCTGGAAGGCAACGACTACTTGATGCAGCTGGAGTTCGACAATCGCCTGGCCAACTGCGCGTTGACGGACGCCGACACGCAGCCCACCGTATCGGTGTCGGTCGTGCCCTCCTCGCCGGCGCTTGCGACACCGGCAAGCTTCACGGCCAAAGTCGAAGATCTCGCCGGGGTGAAAAGCGTGGAATGGAACTTCGGCGACGGAGCTACCGCTTCTGGCGCAAGCGTCGAACACACATATGCGACGCCCGGCGCCAAGACGCTCACAGTTGTGGTCACCGACGAACACGGCAACGAGAAGCGGGTGACAGAACACGTCACGGTCCCCGGCACGCCGCCCACGGCGGCCTTCGCCGTCACGACCGGATCGCCCACGGCAGGGCAGCCCACGTCGTTCGACGCCTCCGCATCAAGCGACACTGACGCGGCGATCACCTCCTACAGCTGGAGCTGGGGGGATGGCACGGCGAACGGCAGCGACGTGGCGCCCACCCACTTCTACGCCACCGCGGGCGCGCACACTGTCACGCTCACCGTCACCGACAGCACGGGCGCGAGCGCTCAGGTTTCTCATGAAGTGAACATCGCGGCCGCGGCTAGTGGCGGCGAAGGCAGCGGCAGCGGGGGCTCTGGTGGAGGCGGGGGCTCCGGCGGTGGAGGCAGCTCTGGCGGGGGAAGCAGCTCAGGGGGCGGCAGCAGCTCTGGCAGCAGCTCGGCGGCGGGCAACTCCAGCGGCGCTGGCGCCGGCACGGTCGCGAGCGGCGCCTCGAACGTCACCGGCGCGACGAGCGGGGCGGCCACCGGCAAGAACGCCGGCACGACGAACGCGAGCAAGACCGCGGTGCGCTGCAAGACGGTGGTGCGGCGCGTGCACGGCCACAAGCACAAGACCAGGATCTGCGCCAAACCGAAACTCGCGTCGAAAACAAAACCGAAGGCGAAGACGGGCAAGCGCAGCTGAGCTGGCCCGCGCGCTAGCGTACGCTGCATGGCGCTTCCCGCAGAGGGCTACCAGCTCAAGCGCATCTCGCCCAAGGCCTATGAGCATCCGGCGGACCGCGCGGCGACGGCGGCGCTGAAGGCAATCCCCCACCTGGACACGGTGGTGCGAAAAATCATCGAGTTCGGCTACGAGCGCGCGCTGCGCCGGGGCGTGCTGGACTCGTCGGTGCGCCTGGGCGAGGATCAGCTCAGCGACGTGTGGCACGCCCACGCACGGGCGTACGCGACGCTGGACATGGAGCCGGTGCCGGACCTGTACATGACCCAGTTCCCGATCGCCAACGCGCTGACCGTGGGGGCGGGACGTCCGCTGGTGGTGGTCAACTCCGAGCTCGTCCAGCTGCTGGACGCCGAGCAGCTACGCGGCGTGTTCGCCCACGAGGCGGGGCATGTCCTGTCAGACCACGTGCTCTACCGCACCGCACTAGTGATCCTGCTGCGCATCTCCTCGCTGCCGGGCGTGCCGCTGCCGCTGCTGCCGTTGAAGGCCGCGCTGATGGAGTGGTTTCGCGCGGCCGAGCTCAGCTGTGACCGGGCGGCGGCGCTGGTGGTGCGCGACCCGCTGGCGGTGTGTCGCACGTTGATGGTCATCGCGGCGGGCGCAGAGGCAGCCAACCTCGACCTCGACGTGTTCATGAAGCAGGGCCAGGACTACCGCGAGAAGGCGTCGCCGTTCGACCGCTTCTCACGGCTGCTGGTCGACCTGAACCTGACGCATCCCATGTCGGTGCAGCGCGTGCACGAGCTGATGGCGTGGGTGCGCTCGGGCGACTACGACCGCATCTCAGACGGCGAGTACGTCACGCGCGACGAGCCGTCGAGGCCCCGTGCGGAGGCGGGCGACGCGGTGGCCCACTACGCGGAGCGCTTCCGCGACACCTTCAAGGACCTCGGCGACTCGATCGACCAGGCCGGCAAGCAGCTAAGCGACTGGCTGCGCGCCACCCGCGACGGCGATTAGAACCGCGGCCCCGCAACGGGCCACGGCTGCAGGTAGGCGCGGTAGCTGTTGACCCCGGATGGGAACTGGGCGTTGTAGAGCAGCTGGCCGAACGGGCTGAACACCGAGAAGTACGGCAGCGCTCCCCAGCCAACGACGAGATTGCGCCGATCGGTCGTCTGGGCGTTGCCCTGCGACGCCGCGGCCAGGCCCTCGGGCTGGTTGTCGGATTTGATCAGCGTGGCCGTGTGGTTGAACTCGTTCAGCCTGACCGTGACAGCACGGCTGGTAGGCAGCAGCGGCGTGCCCGAGGACTCGTTGTCAAAGAACGAGTACACGTCGTTGCCGAGCGCCTCGGGATCGTGCTGCCAGGCGAATATCTCGCCCGCGCTGTCGAGCACCTGACCGGGCGCGGCCCGGAGCTTGAAGCTCGACTCCTTGCCGCCGAGCTGCCAGATGATGTTGGCGCTGTGGCGGTCGACCTTGTATGCGGTCCACGTGTTGCGGGCGTCGATCAGCAGGTTGCCGTCGACGTCGAGCTTGACGGCGTTGATGTGAAACCAGTCCCACGGCGTGCTCGGCGAGGCGGGCAGCGGCTGCTCGCTCTGGCTGTAGGGCACGTGGTCGGCGCTGTTCCACTGGAAGAGCACCTGGCCGTTGGCGATGTCGATCTCCTGGACGACCCCGTTGATGACGGTCTGGTCGGTGGGGCCGCCGATCGAAGACAGATTGGCGGTGGCGGTCGTGTAGGAGAGGATCAGCGCGGTGTTCTGCGGCGTGATCAGGAACTCGTGCCCGTCTGCGCTGAGCCCGTTGCCGGCGTTGACCGTGGCGATCGGCTGGAAGTTGGTGTTGTAGATGTAGTCGCTGCCGCTGGACAGGCCGCCGAGGCCGGTTCCCTGCCACCACGTCAGCACAGGCCGGCCGAGGTAGGTCTGCTCGCGAAAGTCAGCCGCGGTCTGGCCCGCCGGGATCGCGTGAAACCAGACGACGCTGCCGTTGGGGCTGAGGATCTCGGGCCCGTTGGCGTACGTGCCCGTGTCCCCTGTGGGCGTGAGGAAGAAGTCGCCCTGGCCGATGAACGGCGATGAGGTGAGGACGGTAACCGGCGGAGGCGACGTGGGCGCGGCGAGCGCGGGTGCGGCCGAGACCAGGCCGGCCGGAAGGGCCGTGGCGAGTACGAGGACGGCGCCGGCGAGCAGGCGCCTCCATCGCGGCGCTTGGCTGCGCGGGGGGTGTTGAGACATGGGTTGTGGTCCTTTCTGGGGTCGGATGGTGGGTTGCGGGCCGGTGAATCTCCGCCCGTGGCATGACCGTAGGGCATATTTCTCATAATTTCAACTGACTTTATGAGATTTACAGGATGGCTACAGGTTCGCCCGCTACGGGAGCGCCTGGCAGGCGAGCCGAGGACGGCTGTTTGACAGGCGCAGAAACCGTTTGACCGCAACACGAGACCATCCGTCGGGTTTGCGGTCCATCAGGGATTTCGGGGCGCACACGATCAGAGGGCTGGCGAGAACGCTGCGGTCGGTTTGGGCCGCGGCGCTTGCGCCCGCCTTTGTTGTTGCGCTCGCCGCCGGCGCGATGTCGACGCCTGCCCAGGCGTTCCCATCGCTGACCTGGTCGTCGCCCACAGCGTTTGACTCCGGCAAGGCCCCCAGCGCCGTGTCGTGCGCGTCGGAATCGCTGTGCGTGGCGGTCGACGGCAAGGGCGACGCGCTGCGCACGCTCGATCCGACAGCCACACCGCCGTCTTGGAGTGCAATCCAGATCACCCCCGGCGAACGTCCGCTGAACGCGGTGTCGTGCGCTCCCGCCGGCCCATGTGTGGCGGTCGACGGCCACGGCGCAGCGTACGTGAACACCAGCCCGGGCTCGTCGTCATCGTGGCTCGGGTCGTCGACCGACGAAGGCAATGCGCTGACGGGCGTGTCATGCCCGAGCGCGTCGCTGTGCGTGGCGGTCGACGCGGCGGGAAACGTGCTGACGAACCAGAGCCCCGGCTCGGGCGGGTGGTCACGCGCGAAAGTCGACGCGAACGCCCTGAAGGGGGTGTCGTGCTCGTCGGCGTCGCAGTGCGTGGCGGTCGACGCGGCAGGCAACGTGCTCACGAGCACGAATCCCGCGGGCGGTGAATCGGCCTGGCACGCGCGCACGGTCGATCTGGGGGAACTGCTGGCCGTGTCGTGTGCGTCGGAAGCGCTGTGCGTGGCGGTGGACAGCAGCGGTCATGCACTGTCCAGCGCCGACGCCTACGCCGCGAATGCGACATGGAGCTTCACACCGATCGACGCGGGGCAGCGTGTGGGCGCGGTCTCGTGCGCGCTGTCGGGCCTGTGCGTGGCGGTGGACGAACACGCCAATGTAGAGGCGAGCGACCATCCGACCGCCCCGGTGCCCGAATGGAGCGGCCCGTCGGGCATCGACTCGGCCACCCTCACGGGCGTCTCATGCCTGCCGGGTGGCCTGTGCATCGCGGTCGACGCGGCCGGGGATTTCATCTCCGCGCGCGTGCCGGCGCCGGCAACGACGACCTTGGCGGCGACGGAAGTGACCTCCTCGTCTGCTGTGCTCGCGGGCGAAGTCAACCCCAACGACGCGGTGCTCGGCGCGTGCATGTTCGAATACGCGACCGGCGCCCCAGGCGGGTCTTACACAGCGGCCGTCCCCTGCTCGGCGACGCCCGTTGCCAACGGCGGCGCCCAGCGCGTGGCGGCGCAGCTGACGGGACTGGCGCCGAACACCGCCTACCGCTACCGGGTCGTCGCCACGAGCCCCGCGGGGCCCGGATTCGGCGCGGAAGCGGTGGTCACAACGACCGCATCGCCGTCGGTCACGATCGTCACGCCGGCCCCGTCGATCACGGGCACGCCCGCGGTGGGCCAGCGCCTGACCTGCCACGCGGGCACGCCGTCGGGCGTGTCGGTGCGCCTGAGCTATGCGTGGCTGCGAGATCAGATCGCGATCCCCGGGAGCACCGGATCGGCCTACACGGTCGTGGGCCAAGACAGCGGACACCATCTCCAGTGTCAGGTCACGGCGACCGACGGCGGGGGCAGCGCGACGGCGAAGAGCGCGTTTGTGACGATCCCGCTCGGAGGCGTGCCGGCGTCGGTGGGAGAGACGACCGTGGGCAGAGCGACATTCAGCAGGGGAAGGGTGAGCGTGCCGATCACCTGCTCGCCGCGCGCCAGCGGCGGCTGCGAGGTCTCGCTGCGCCTGGCGGCGGTGGAGACGATCAGCGGCAGGCGCGTCGTGGCAGTGGCCGCGCGGGCGGTGCGTCGGGTGCACGGCTCCTCGGCGGCGCTGCGCCACGTGACGATCACGCTGGCGAGCGTGCGTGTGCACATCCAGGCGGGCGCGCATGCAACCGTCTCGGCCCTGCTGAGCGCTGCGGCCAGGCGGCTGCTGGCCGCGCGCAGGCGTCTGTCGGCCTATCTGTACGTGAGCGGGACGGTGATCGGCGTGCTCGAAGCACAGCTTGCGCGCCAGTTGCTCACGCTCAGCACGACGTCTCACGGCGCAGCCATCCATGCCGTGCGCCGCGCCGACCATTCCTCGCGTCGCGCCAATGATTTCTCGCGTCGCGCCAGCCATGCCGCCCATCGCCGCTAGGCGCTCGTCGGCCGCGGCGTGGCTGCTCGCGGTGGCGCTGGCGCTCACGCTGCTCGCCGCCTGCCCGCCGGCCTCGGCCTCGGCCGGCACCCTCGCGGCGACCCCGTACATGGGCTGGGACACCTATTTCGCGCTCGGCGGCAACTACAGCGAGGCGACGATCCTGCAGGAGGCGAGCGAGATGATCTCCCGCGGCCTGGAGCAGCACGGCTATCGCTACGTGTGGCTGGACGTGGGCTGGTGGCACGGCATGCGCAACGCAGCCGGCGAAATCACGGTCAACCCGAAGCAGTGGCCGCACGGAATGGCGTGGCTGACTCGCACCCTGCACGCGGCGGGCTTCCTGGTGGGCATCTACACCGACGCCGGGCCGAACGGTTGCGGCGGCGCGGGCCAGGGCAGCTACGGCCACTACCAACAGGACGTCAACACGTTGGCGTCCTGGGGCTTTGATGCGGTCAAGGTCGACTTCTGCGGCGGCGTCGAATATGGGCTGAACCCGGCGAGCGCGTACTCGCAGTTTCACGCAGCGATCGCGGCCAACTCCAGGCGCCGGCCGATGCTGCTGTCGATCTGCGACTTCCTGCAACCCGAACAGTACGGCGAAGGCCGGCCGATCCTCGGCGAATCGGCGTTCGCCTCCTACATGTTCGGGCCGAGCGTGGGCAACAGCTGGCGCACCGACACGGACGTGGGGTTCCCGCGCAAAGTGTCATTCACGGACGTGCTGCGCAACATGGACGCGGACGCAGCCGCGCCCCAGGCAGCCGGGCCCGGACACTGGAACGACCCGGACTACCTAGCTCCCGACCAGGGGATGTCGCAGACCCAGTTCGACAGCCAGTTGAGCATGTGGGCGATGCTCGCGGCGCCGCTGATGGTCAGCGACGACCTCAACAAGATCGGCCCGGCGAGCCTGGCGGCGGTGCTCAACAGCGAAGTGATCGCGATCGACCAGGATCCCGCCGGGGTGCAGGGCACGCTCGTGTCCTCGTCGGCCGCCGGCCAGGTGTGGGTCAAGCCGCTGGTCGGCGGCGCGCGCGCGGTGGCGCTGCTCAACCGCAGCTCGACCCCGACGAGGATCGTGACGAGCGCAAGCGCGGTGGGCCTGGCGCCGGCGGCTAGCTACAGCGAGCGCAACGTGTGGACGCACACGACCGGCACGAC
Source organism: uncultured Solirubrobacteraceae bacterium (assembly GCA_963745375.1). Lineage (GTDB taxonomy): Bacteria > Actinomycetota > Thermoleophilia > Solirubrobacterales > Solirubrobacteraceae > Palsa-744. The sequence goes on from CAVUXA010000009.1 coordinate 27,072, forward strand.
ACACGGCTCAATCGCCGCCGAGGTGCCCGGCGACGCCACCGTGCTGCTGCGCGTCGCGGCCGGCTGACTCGGTTGTTTGGGCGCCCCGCCTCAGTCCGCGAGCGCGAGCGACGCGGGCACGGACGCGGCGAGATAGCCGGGAATGGCGAGGATCGCCAGCGCGGTCGCGAGCATGAGCGCGAGGCTCGAGGTCGCGTTCAGCAGCGTGACGGAGTGCACGATCGGGAAGTTGATCGTCTGCGCGAGCGCGCGGTCGGCCAACTGCTGACCGTAGAGGCCGAACACCGCGCCGGTCAGACAGCCGACGCCGACCAGCAACACGCTCTCGAGCAGGATGGTGCCCCATAGCTCCGCTCGGGGCAGCCCGTCGAGCTTGAGCTTGGCCAGGCGCGGCCGGCGCTGCCAGATCATCGCGCCCATCGCAGCGGCCATCGCGAGCACGGCCACGATCGGGATCAGCGACGCGATCTGGGTGAGGCGTGCGAGCGCCTGGCGGCTGAGCGAGCTCTGCGCTGCGGCGCGTGCCTGCGCGCTCTGCACAACGAGCCCCGAGCTCGGACCCAGCGCGCGCGAGATCTCGCTCACAGCCCGGGCCGGCGAGACGCCGGCGGCGAGCGCGACGTTGTAGGCGCTGACATCCTGGCTGCCCCACGCGCGCGCGTAGTCGGAGGGGTTCATGACGATCGCACCGGGCGCCCAACCGACGTTGGTCGACAGCGCCGCGATCCGCAAGCTCGTCGGGTCGGGCGTCGGCAGCGTGAGCGCCTGACCGATACGAAGGTGGTGTTCGGAGGCGATCGCCTGCGAGAGGACAACCCAGCCGCCAGCACGCACGCGTTCTGTCGCCTGGCGCGGGTCACCCTGCGCGACCTGGGTTTCGATCAGCAGAGGCATGGACTGGGATGGCGGCGCGATCACCAGCGCGCGTCGCTGACCATAGTCCAGCAGCCCACCGCGGTACAGGCGCACGGCCGCCACGCCGGGGAGGCGTTGCAGGGTGCTCTGATCGACCGGCCTGAACGGTGCGGTGGTCATCAGGTCATACGAGCCGGCAGGCGAGACCCATACGTCGGTGGACGCGCTCGTGTCGTGCGCCGCGTCCATGAGTCCTTTGAGCAGGTCGTCGTGCGCCCCCTGGATCGCGACGCTGCCGAAGAGCGCGATCGCACCGGTTGCCGTGATCGCGACCGCTCGCGCGCCGGCCGCTCTCAGCTCCATCACCGCCACGTGCGGGACGGCGCCAACGGTCGTGCGCGCCAGGCGCCCGACCAGCGTGAGCGTAACGCTGAACACGACCGGCAGCACCAGCAGCAGGGAAGCGATCAGCAGCACCATTCCGGGAATCGCTGCGTCCGGCGCGGCGAGCAGCAGCAGCGTCGCCGCGCCGGCGCACGCTGCGCCGGCAAGCGCCAGCCACCGGAAGGTATTGGTCGCCTGCGCGCGCGTCCGCGCGGCGATCTCCGCCGGCGGTTCGCGCGCGAGGATGTCGCGCAGCGGGGCGAGCACCGCGACGATCGCGGCCAGCATGCCCCCGCCGGTGGCGACAGCCACGCTCTGCCAGCTGACGACGCGCTGCGAGCCGACCGCGAACGCCAGCGACAGGAACGCCGGGTTGGAGTGCAGCAGGTGAATCGACAGCTCCTCGCCCAGCGCCAAGCCGAGGACACTCCCGATCATCCCGAGTATGACCGCGTCGAGCGTCAGCACTCCGATCACGGTCTGAGTGGTGTAGCCGTTGCGGCGCAGGTCGAGGACCAGACGCCGGCGCTGGGGGACGGTCAGCAGCATCGCGTTGAACGCAAACAGGAATCCCACGAGCGCGCTGACCGCAGCGAACAGCGCGCTTGACTGGCTGCTCGCCGCAGCAGCCTTCGCGAACAGCTTTTCTTCGTAGTCGATCGACTCGACGTTGAGGCGTCCCGCGGCGAGCCGCTGCAGAGCCGCGCGCACCCGAGCTTGCGCGCCGGCAGCGGGCTCCACGAGGATGCGGCTCAGGCGCGCGGTCAGCCCCGTCATTTCCTGTGCGGATGCGAGCGGCACGATCGCCAGCGCGCTCGCGGCCAGCGGCCCGACCTGGCTTTGGCGAAGCTGCGAGTACAACGGCAGCTCGGTCGTGTGACCGGCGAGCTGGAAGTGGACTTCCTGGCCGAAGGCGCTCACGCCGATCGCGCGTGCGACGGGCGCCGGCAACACCACCGCGCCGACGCCGGCGAACGGACGCAGCGAGCTGTCGCCCACCAGCGCGCCGCCCAGCCGAGAAAGGCTCGCGTCGGCGCCGATCAGCTGCACCGACGCGCTGCGCCCCTTCGTGCCGAGCGCGTTGGCGCCCGATTCCAGCACAGGCGCCGCGACACGCACCCCGTCGATCGCGCGCACGCGCGCCAGCAGGCTCTGCGGCATGCCCTGCGGGCTGCGCGCAAGGAGCTGCAGCGTGGCGCGGCCTGCGATCCCGTGCGAGAGCTGTGACACGGAGCTCTGCAGGCTCGAGCTCGACACCTGCGAGGCGAACAGCAGCGCGACCCCCGCCGCGATGCCCACGGCCGCCAGGCCCTCCTGCATCCACCGCGCGCGCAGGCGCACGCGATAGAGATGCAGCGCGTTCAGCGGTTTCATGGCTAGCCGCGCAGTGACGCAGACAGCGAGCCCGCCCGCTCGGAGCCGGTCGGCTGGGAGTAGGCCGGATCGGCCACGTACTCAGACAGCCTGCCGTCGCGCAGCGCGAGCGCGCGGTCGGCGTAGGCGGCCGCCATCGGGTCGTGGCTGACGATCATCGTCGCGACTTCGCGCTCGCGGCTCAGCTCGCGCAGGAGCTCGAGCACTTCGCGCCCGCGGTTGCTGTCGAGGCTCCCCGTCGGCTCGTCGGCGAGCAGCAGGCGCGGTTGCGTGGAGAGCGCCCGGGCGATCATCACGCGCTGGCGCTCGCCCATCGACAGCGTCTCCGAGCGATGACGCATCCGCTCCCCCAGGCCGAGCTGCTCCAGCAGCGGTGTGACCTCGCGTCGGGCCTCGCCCCAGCGCCTGGTCTTGAGCAGCTTCAGCGTGGCGTTGTCGAGCGCGCTGACACCAGGCAGCAGGTCAAAGCTCTGGCGGATGAACCCGAGCTGGGAAAGCCTGAAGTGAGACGCTTCGCGCTCTGACAGCGTCGCCACGTCGCGACCCGCGATAACGACCCTGCCCGATGTGGGAGCAAGCAGCATGGCGACCATCAGCAACAGCGTCGTCTTGCCCGACCCGCTCGGCCCGTACAACGCGACTGTCTCTCCCGGCGCGACGCTCAGCGACACGCCGTCCACCGCCAGCACGGGCTCCCCGCCGACGGCCCCATAGTGCTTGACCAGGTCACACAGCTCCAGCATGCGTCCCCCGATCTCCCGGTCGCACGGGCAACGCCGGCCCGAGCGCGCATGCGCGGTGGACGGCGTCAGTCCGACACACGACCGCTCACATGTACGGTGATCGCGTCACGATCCGATTCGGCGATCGTGCCGCTGAAGCTCAGGCCCGACCCGTGGATGCGCGCGTAGCTCCCGGTTCCCCGGCCGATCGACATCGAACCGGAGAACTCAGCGATCGCGCCCGAGCGGCGATAACTCCCCGATCCATTGCCGGTGATCGAGCCACCGTGGGGATAGATGTTGACTTCGGCCGTCACACGGCTACTCGACACGGCCGTCAGATGCACGTAGATCGCGCCCGCGGCCGTGCCCGACGCGGAGCCCTTCTCGTTGAGCGTGAAGTTGTGTTTGCTGGTGAGCTGCAGGTGCCCGGTCTCGTCCAACGTGATGGTCCGCGCCACGCGTGCTGGTGGGTCTACACCAGGCGCTGGAAGGCCGCCCGCGGGCGAGTCCGCGGGGAGGGCGCCGAAGGACGATGTTGCAATCGACACCCCGAAACAGAGCGCCACAACCGTGGGGATGCCGCCGAGCTTTGCCGATCTGCTGATCATGGACACGGCACCGTGGTGACAGAGCTGCCGCTGGAACCGTCGGCGTAGGTGAATTCGGCGGCGAACGGGAAGCCGCCCTGCGGGCAGACGGCGGGGAGTCGGATCGTGTTCGCGTCGTGAGCCCTGCGCTGCACAGGCGCCCCGATCACGAGCGAGAACGTGACTATCGAGGCGTCCGGCTCGAGGGGCAGCGTCGAGATCGGCGGAATCGACAATGCCAGCGCTTCGCCATATGGACCGCCGGCCGGAAGCATCGTGCCGACCAGCACGACTCGCTCGTCGAACGGGGTGTAGCCCTGGCCGAGGATCTCGACCGTCGGCGTGAGATTGTGCAGCGGGCCGAGGAAGACCCACAGCGAGACGTTCTCGGCGATCGTCTGCGATCCCACCCGCGCCTCTATCAGGGCGTGCCCTCGACCGAGCATCGAGTCGGCGGGGCACCCGTCGGCTCCGCGCGCTCGCAGGCGCGACACGCTGCAGCTGCTCAGACGCGGCACTTCGAGCGTCAGCCCGGCGGGAAAGCGCAGGATCGAGCGGCGCATGGGCGGGGGGACGTTGGCGGCAGAGTCGGCGTAGTGGATCGTGAAGCTGAGCGCGCCGGTGGCCCCGAGGCGGTCGGGGGACAGCAGCGGCGTGAGCGTGGCAACTGTTTGCGCATGCGCGCTGGCCACTAGCACCGCGCTGACGCTCAGCGCGACTGGCATCGCGCACGCGCACCCTGCCGCCGTTGCGGCGCGTATGGCGCGGTGGTGGCGCCGCAGCACGGCGGGCGGCCTCATGGGCGCCCGCTCGGGCAGGGCGACGAATAGCCGGCGGTGCTGGTGCTGCCGTCTGCGAAGGTGACGATCGCCTCGAACGGGAAGCCGCCGGGGGGGCAGGTCGCGGGCGCGACGAGGCCCTTGACGTGCATGAGCGCGCGCTTGCCGTGGATCGTCTGGTAGTAGGCGATGTTGGCTCCGCCGAGCGATGCGAAGCTGCTTTCCACCGACGCGTTGGCCGCTCCGGGCACGGTGGAGATCGGCGGCACTTCCACCGCGAGGCCAAAGCCATACGGCCTGGGCCCGTGGACTTCCCGGGCGGCCAACACGAACTGCACGGCGACCGGGTTGACCGCGTCGGCGTAGATCAGGATCGCCAGATGCCCGTGTTCTTGCGGGGCGAGGAAGAAGTCGAGCGTGTAGGGCTCTTTGACGGGCAGGCCTGCCAGGTCGAACACGCCCACCCCGCCGCCGAAGCCCACGCGCGATTCGGCCGGACAGCCGCTCGGTCCGTCCGCTTCCAGCTTTGCGCGCTGACACGTGGCCACGCCATGCACCTGCACCGAAAGGCCCGCGGGCCCGTAGGCGACCACGTCGCTCACCGGGTCGGGCAGGCCCGCGCTCGATGCGAAGGTCATCGTCGTCGAGAGGTTCGTCGGCGCGCCAAGCTCGTTCGGGGTGAATCCGGCGCCGAGCGTGACCGTCTGCGTGGGCGATCCGAGAGCGACGGCGCTCGTGAAGATCAAAGATGCGCAAACGATTGGCGCCACGGCCGCGATCCAAGCCCGGACAGCGCGGTCAGGCATTCGCAAGCGCCCCCGGTCGATACCGTTGCCGGGCAGCGTCGCTGTCGGGCGCTTCTGAGGGAAGCTCGACATCGGACACAGCCCATCTCCATTTCTCAAGCCCCACTGATTTCAACTAAGTGTATACTTAGGCGCCAGCCATGTCAAGCACGACGCGCGAGCGCATCATCGACCAGGCGATGCACCTGTTCAGCCAGCACGGCTATGCAGCGACGAGCGTCGCCAAGATCGAGTCGGCCGCAGGACTGACACCTGGAGCCGGTGGGCTCTACCACCATTTCGACAGCAAGGAAGCTGTGCTCGCCGCGGGCATCGAGCGCCAGCTCGCGCGCCTGGACGCACTGCGCGAGATCCGCGGCGCGCTCACACCACTCGGAGACGTCAAAGCCGAACTGATCTTGATCGCGCGCTACATCCTTACCGAGCTCGACAGCGAGTCAGAGCTCCTGCGCATCCTCGCCTCCGAAGCGCGCAACAGACCGCAGATGCTCACGGCCGCGGTCGACCAGCTGGTGCACTCCACGTTCGAGGGCTTTGCGACATGGATCACCGAGCGCTCGGAGTCGTCGATCCCCAACGCAGACGCGCAGGCGATTGCGGCCGTCGGACTCGGTTCGCTGCTCTCGTCCCGGTTGCTGCGCGACGTCCTTGGCATCCCAGCACAAGTCGACGACGAGACACTCGTCGACACCTGGGTGCGACTCATGATCGTCGCGCTCAGCTCTCCATAGCTCAGATTCGGCCTTAGGGAGCTACGCGACCTTGAGGTCGGGACGACGCTGCGCGACCCGGCTGTGATGGAGCAGGCCTCCACGCGCGTGCGGGAGCTGCAGGCTCAAGAGGACTGGAGGGGCGCGCTCGCGCGCACCCCTCCAATCGCTGTCGCTCTCAGGCGCCGATTTCGATCGCTTCCGCCGTTCGCGGCGACTGCGTTTCTTCGGTGCCGGCCGCTTCGTAGCCGAAGGTCAGCGTGCCTTCGCCTTTGACTTCAGCGGCGGGTTTGACTTTTTCGCCTTTTTCGTTTTCGTATTCGGATGGTTTCGGTTTGCCTTTTTCCTGGGTGGAGGACAGTGTGTATTCTTTCGTGCTGGTGTTCACCGGTGTCAGCTTCCAGAGTTTGGTGCCCTTGATTTTGACCGTCTCTTTGATCAGGCCGCTTTCGCATTTGACTTCGGCGAACAGGCCGCCTGCTTCCTGCGGTTCCCCGCGCAGGGCGATTTCCTTGTTTTCATTGCTCAGGTAGACGGGCACGCCCTTGATTTTGTTGGTGACGATTTCTTCGGCGGCTCCGCCGCTGCTTTTGCAGGCCGCTTCTCCCAAAGAGAATTTGCCTTTGCAGCCGGTGAATTTGACCACCAGGTTTTTGAGTTCGGTAGCCGAGGTGATTTCGCCTTCGCCTTTCGAGGCTTTGCATTTTAGGGCGCGTTTTTCGAGCGTTTCGATGAGCGCTTCGCCGCCTTCGGTGGTGACTTTGACCGGCGATTTCAAGAATTCGGGCTCGGCGGGACGGGTTTCGTTGGTTGGCGTCAGCAGTTCGAGTTTCAACGCCGCCAGTTCCGTGAGCGAGGTGCTGAGCGGCTCGAACACGGACCGCCCCCCGACCGTTTTGCCGACGTGTGTGCCTTCGACCACGAATTCGCTGCCTTCGGTTTCCGCAACCACGGGCGCGCCGCTATCGCCTCCTGCGGTCACCACCGTCGCGGACTCTTCGACGAGACCATTTGTTATGCCGTTCGTGACTCCGAGGGCAGTGACGGTGCCGCACTGAGATCCAGTCGACTGGCCCTCGACGCAGTTGGCGTCGCCTTCGGCTGGTTCTTTTTTGCCCGTGACCGGGAACGATTGTTCTTTTCTCTGTTTCCAGTCGGCAGTGACCGGGTAGACGGGTTTGCGCCCGGCCAGCGCCCACGAGCCGGGGTTCTTGATTTTGATGACGCCGACGTCGGCGGCCGCGTTCCAGATCGCCGATGTTGCCGGTCCGATTTCGGACTCTTCGGCAGCCTGCGTGAACGTGAACCACGCTCCTCCGACACCGCCGCCTTTTTCGATGCAGTGACCGGCCGTCAGTGCGAAGCTCTTGAAGCGGTTCAGTTTCGAGAGCACGAGCGGGCCCGTGGTGCAGCGTTCGTTGTTTGAAGATTCGAGTGAGGTGCCGGGCGTGAGCGGCTTGCTGCAGTAGGCTTCAAAGGTCACCCACAGATTGCATTTGGTGACGTTAGCCTCCGTGACGATGCGAAATTCCCGGTCGGGGAAGGTGTTCACGAGCGTGTTGACGGCGGCAGTTCGTGCTTCCCGTGCGATCGCGGCTCGCTGGGCGGCGGGCAGCGCATTGCTGAGCCGGACCAGCAGCGCGTTGCGGTGCGCCGAAAGCGCGGTCTCCGCCTTGTGGGCCTTGAAGAGGCGCTCGAACTTGTTACCCCAGCGCCGCTGGGCGACCTGCAGCTGACTCCAGGTCGAGCGTACCGGCGTCAGCACCACGGCGTCCGCGAAGGCCGCGTTGGCGGCGAGCACGCGCTCGGCCGCGCGCCGACTGGCGGTCGAGTTCACGCCGAGGTGCAGCTTCGCGGTGCGGGCGACGAACCAGGCGCCGGCGTAGGAGTAGCCCATCGCCGCTTTCAGCTTCGCCAGCAGGGCGACGCTCGCCTGTGCGCTCTGCACGAAGACCGCCCGGTCGGCGACCGTGGGCGAGAGGCCCTGCTTTACGTACATCGCTATCTCCGCACTGCGGACGGGCCCGACGGCGCGGTTGGTGATCGGAAGTCGTGTGGATGCGGCGGCGGACGCGCTCGCCGAGCAGAGCAGCCCCAAGGCGACGGCCAGGAGTGCCCCCGTTAAGTTCATGCGTCTCATGTCGTGCACACCTCCAGTCCTTTCGGATCTGCAGTCGGACTTTCTCCTGCTATCAGCAGACATCCAACATGCGGGTATCTGGATTCTTGATCGCGTCGCCCAGGTTGGCCGCGGACGTCTTTCCGCAACGGCGATGTGCGCTGAAAACTCGGCTTCCGCGGCGGCCACGCGCACCGGCAGTTAGGCTCTGGTGTCTCCGAGTTGGCGGCTCCGTGGTCGCGAGGACGGTCGATCCCAGCGAGGACGGCGGGCTCGGCCCGACCCAGCGACCGCAGCGGCGATGGTCGGCCACGACGACGGCGGCTACCTAATCCCACCGTCTACATCAAGCTCGCGCAGCGCCGCGCCATCGCGCGCGCACAGCGCGCGATGGACGCCTCGGCGGGCGTGGCGCGTGAGCTTGCCGACGACGTGCAGGGTCCGTGGCCGCAACGGCGATGGTCCAAAAGCGCAAGGGCCACGAGGCGCCCGCGTGGACAGATAGGGCGAGCAGAGCGACATGTGGTTAGGTCGGTATCGGAAACTGGGAGACCCTGCGCGTGCCGCTAAAGCCGTCCACGCCGTAAACAGCAACGATGACCTGCGACTCATCCCCCCAACTGCACAGCTCGGCGAGTTCGACTTTGCCCTGCCGCACGCGCTGTCGCCGCTCTTCGGAGAGCTTTGAGAGCTGGAACTCCGTGATGTCCTCGGGCTTGATCATGACGACGCGCGGACCGTACTGCTCCCGGCCTCGTCGCAGGAACCCGCAGCCGGGCATGAAGTCGATCCGGCCCTGAGTGACCGGGATTGTGACTGCAGACCTCAGCGAGCGATTCCCGTCACCCCATGCGGTCGAGAACATCGTGCACGAGATTGAGGCGTCGACGATGTCACGAAAGCCGTCGTTGGCGAGAAGGAAGCTGTCTCGCCTCCGCCCGTCTCGGTCCGTGCTGACCTGCCTGCCGTACACGCGCCATCTCGGTACCAGCATCCTGTTCGGCACATACCAGGCTACAACCGACGTCGCGATGCCGGCGCACACCCCGAGCACGAACGCGGCTGTGCTGTCCATGGCGTGGAATCATATGCACGCCGGCCATTCCGGTGGGCGGCGTCCGGGCCAACATCCAGTATCTGCATCCGACCGAGACCAGACGCATGCTTGGGAGACTTCCGGCTAAGGTGACCGACGAGCGACTCACGCGCGCTGTGACCGAGCATTGCTCAAGGCCTCAATCGCTAGCTCCCGTTGCGACCAAGCGGCTCGCCAATACATCGACTCGTCGCGCTGCCCGTTCGCGTCGCTCTGTCTGATCCACCTACTACGACGGCAACTCATCACCGTCGACCGGTCCCGGCGCTGCCGACCTCAACCGAGCGCGATGCCCCGTTCACGTACGGATATCGCGGGTTCGACACCTCAAACCCGCGACCTCCACCAAACCCAGTGATTTGCAGGAAGAAATGAGAATAGAACTTGAACCGCGGGTTCGTATAGGAAACTAACAGAACTACAGAACGAGCTCATCCAGGCAAAACGCGACAAAAGCGGGAGCGACGGGGGTCGATACCACGTTTGTGACCCCGGGATCGAGATTCGTTTGTAGCTGCCTCGCGGCCTGAACGCTGCTGTCAGCATGGACCCAGTGGCCCGTCTCGCTAGCGGTGAACCGTGCGTCACGGTCGTGTGGAGCGCTATTTGCCCTGCGGCGGCCTGGGAGGAGGACGCGGCGAGGAGCCACCGCGCGCCCCTCATCGATACCGTCGATGTTGACGTGTCCAGCGGCGAACCGGACAACTCACGCAGTCGGGTCGGCTAAGGGCGTTCGCGATGTTCGCCGTCGTGCTGGAGTCGCGGCTCGCACCGTCATCGCATGCGAGGAGCGCTACCTCGAGCGGGTGTGCGGCGACGAGCACCCGCGCGACTCCCCACGCCCGGATCGGATGCGACGCGCCTGGTCATCGGCGCATTTCTCCTGCTCGGCGGTGACCGTTCGGGTCGTGGTGGGTGCGTGTAGGCGTGACCACGAGTCCGGGACTTGGACAACGCGACGCCAACCCGCGGTCTACGATTGCTGCGCCGTGGCCGATGTCTTTATCTCCTACGCCCACGAGGACGAGAAGTTAGTGGAACGCATGAGCAAGGCATTGACAAATGCCGGACGTGAGGTCTGGGTCGACGTCGAGGGAATAGAGACGGGTGACCGCTGGAAGCCGTCAGCTCACGAGGCGATCGAGCGCTCCGACGCGTTCGTGTTCGTCCTCAGCTCGGCGTCACTCGCATCCGAGCCGTGTCTCGGTGAGCTCGAACACGCGCGGTCACAAAACAAGCGCGTGATCGCGATTTGCGTCGAGGAGGCTGCACGGGACCTCGACAAGCCGCAGATCGTCGACGAGCTGAGCTGGCTGATGATGCGTCCCGAGGACGACTTCGATGCGGGCATCGCGCGCCTGATGAAAGCGCTCGACACGGATCTCGAGATTGCACGAACGCATACCCGCATCCTTGTGCGGGCGACGGCTTGGGACCTGGCCGGGCGCCGCTGGAGCCCGCTGCTGCGCGGTGACGAGCTGCGCTCCGCGGAGGTGTGGCTTTCGAACGCGATGCGCGGCGGCGGACCACAGCCGACGAACCTACAACACGAGTTCATCAGCTCGTCGCGCCATGCGACAAGTCGACGCCGGCGGATCGGCGTGGGGATCACAAGCGCTGGCATGATGATCGCGCTCGCCCTTGCGATCGTCGCGCTCAACCAGCGCAGCCAGGCCCTCGCGAGTGAAAGGATCGCCCAGTCGCGCCGCCTCGCCGCCGAGGCAGAGTCGACGCTGGCGGGCGACGCTTCGCTGAGCACGCTGCTTGCGTTGAGGGCGCTCAGCATCCGCTACACGCTGCAGGCCGAGCAGGCCCTGCGCGACGCGCTCGGCCAGCTCCAAACCTTGAACGTGCTGCGAGGCGACACGGCGCCGGTCAAGTTCGCCACGTTCAGCCCCGACGGATCCCAGATCCTCACGGCGAGCCAAGATGGCAGCGCGCGCGTGTGGAGCGCGCGCAGCGGCGCATCGGTGCGCGTGCTGATGACGCCCGACGTGTCGCTGACCAAGGCGACCTTTAGCCCCGACGGCTCGGAGATCCTGACGGCGAGCGACCTGGGCACGGCTCGGATCTACAGCGCTCGCAGCGGTGCCCAGCTCGCCGAATTTCACGCTGGCTCGTCTGAACTGACCGACGCGGAGTTCAGCCCCGATGCCACCAAGATCGTCACGGCTAGCGCCGACGGAACCGCGCGCATCTGGGACGTGCACGGCGGCCCGCCGCTCCTCGTGGTCAACCCGCACGCCGGCATCGTCGAGACCGCCGCGTTCAGCCCCGATGGATCCCGCGTGCTGACGGCTCAGGCCAGTGGCCCCGCTTTGGTGTGGGGCGCGCGCACCGGAGCTCGCCTGCTCGCCATAAAAGCGCCGGGCGCCTTTCACAACATCGACGGCGCGGTTTGGAGTCCGGACGCCCGGCGCATCGCGACCGCGCTCAACGTCGGCGCGGCAGTGTGGGACGCGCGCACCGGAGCTCTCATAGCAGTCGTTGAAGGTCCGTTCGTGAGTGTGGAGCGGGTCGCGTTCAGTCCCGACGGCTCGCGGCTCGTGACGACCGGCGATAGCCACGTTCAGATCTGGAGCGCGGCCAACGGTGAACCGCTCGCCGACCTGACCGGCGCGGTCGGCACTCCGACCAGCGCGCAATACAGCCCGGACGGGTCAAGGATCGTGACGGCCGGCGAAGATCCGACAGCGCGGATCTGGAACGCGCGATTTGGCAGCACAGTGTCGGTGTTCGCGCAGCCCGTCCCGCAGCTCGCCGGGGCATTCAGTCCTGACGGCACTCGCGTGGTGACCGCGGGCGCCGACGGGAAGACGCGCGTGTGGGACGCACGCTCGGGCACAGTGCAGCTAACCCTCAGCGGCCACAGGCGGGCTGTCGACAGCGCAGCGTTCAGCGCCGATGGAGCGAGGGTGGTGACTGGCAACGTCGACGGGACGGCACGAGTATGGGATGCGCACAGCGGCTCGCCACTGTTTACGGTGACCCCGGCGCCGGCGACATCCGGGCAAGCGGAAGCGATCGGTAGTGTCGCGTTCAGCCCGGACAACTCGAGGATCCTCGGCTCCGCGCTGAACTTCGTTTGGCTTTGGAACGCGCGCGACGGCACGCCCCTGGCGACCTATCAATCGCAGGAAGGAGTCGAGAGAGCGGCGTTGAGTTCTGACGGGTCGCGGATCGCCGTTGCCGGCCAAGAAGGCGGGATGCGGGTGCTCGACGCGGCGACCGGCGCTCAGCTGCTCAGCTTCGACGACCACGGCGGCGCAGTCAACAGTGCCGCTTTCAGCGCCGACGGGTCGAGGCTCGTGATGGCTGGCGAGGACGGCACGACACTGATCTCGAATGCGCACACGGGCGGGCCAGAGCTCAGCCTGTCAAGCGGCCCCGAAGCAGTCGACTTCGCGTCGTTCAGCCCCGACGGTAGCCAGGTGCTGACCTCAAGCGCAGACGGCACCGCTCGCATCTGGGATGCGCATAGCGGCGCGCGCCTGCTCGTACTCAACAATCAAGAACTTTTCAGCTTCAAGAGACTGCCCGCCACCGGCTCGTTCACTGACGCGCGCTTCAGTCCCGACGGGTCGCAGGTGATAACGACGAGCACAGACGGCACCGTGCGGATCTGGTCAACCGAACTGGCGGCGCCCCTGCACTCCCTGGAACGGATCGCTCGCAGCCTCGTCACGCGCTCGTTCACCCCTGACGAGCGCCGCACATACCTGGCCGGTATCACAAGGTGACAGGCGAGCCCGGCTCCGCCCCGCAACCTCGTCCTGCGTCTGCACCTGCGTCGCTGTAGGCATGAGTCTCCTTTCGACTCAGTGCCTACACAGATCATCGGACACTCCCAGCTGTGTGCGTGGGTGTTGTGAGGGGCGCTGATGGAGAGATGGCGGTGTGAAGGGTTGGGCGGATGCGGATGCGGCGTTTGCCGTGCCGTGTGTGGGCAGCTGTGGTCGCGGCCGTAGCCTTGTGGTCGTTGATTGTGGCTGCGCGGGCGCTGGCCGTTAGCCGTCGGGTGCCGGCAGCGCTCTGAGCTTCTGAAACGCGGCGAGCAGCTCGGGCGCCCATGGCCAGGTGCTCTGCAGGTGAAGCTTTGCTTTGCGACCGTGGAAGGCGAGCCGTCCGGCGAGGTGCAGCGGGCGGTAGCGCAGCCGCTTGGGCTGCGCCTTGGCGAGCTCGCCTGACAGCAGCAGCGCTTGGGTCCAGACGATCAGGTCGTGTGCGAGCATCACGATCTCGATCCACACTTCGTTGAGCGCGAACTCTTTGAAGGGAGCTTGGAAGGGCCGGTGTCCTTGTCGTCGCGGATGCGGTCCTCGACGTGGGCGTGCTGGCGGTGGCGGCACTCGATCTCGGCGATGTTCTGGCCGGCTTGGTCTGTGAGGATCGCCTGGAAGCGGTAGCCGTCGTGGTCTGTAAAGGACAGCTGCGCGCCGGGGTGCGGTCGCTCGCGGCGCACGATCAGCCTGGACCCAGCTGGCCAGGAGAGGTCGATCTTCTCGGTGATCTCGGCGACTTCGCCGTTCGAGCGCTCCGATCCGTCCTTCTGCAGCGCCGGAACCCACGCATCCTCGGCAATTTGGAGGATCGCGGCGAGGACCGGCTCGCTCAACTCGTAGCCGACCGAGAAGCGCATGGCGTGCTCGCGGCAGTGCTCGGCCAGACCGTGCGTGGCGCCGGCGGAGTCTGATCGCACCAGGATCTGAAGGCCCTCGATGTGCTGCACCTACTATTTATGCGGAGAGGTCGCGGGTTTGTCGGGCCCAACCCGCGACCCCGCAAAAACACCTGTTTACAGGCAAATAACAAAGATTACAAACCTGATCCCCCGCTCATCCGCTATCAAGAAGTTCCTATTTGCAGGGAAAACGCCGAACAAGCGGGAGCGACGGGGTCAAACCCACGTTCGGCACCGCATTGAGATCAGAGCAAGGGAGGATGTGAGACTCGGCGTCGCAGGCTCGTAGCGGTGGGCTTACCGACCGAGTTCTCCAGCCCGGCGCTCTAGCCAGCCGACGAACTCTGGGTCGTCCAGCAGCGTCTGCGGAAGCTCCCGCTTTACGGCGAACCGTGAGCGAAATCGTGCGTGGAGCTCCGCTGCCTTGGTGCGACCGTCGTGTTCGGCCTGGCTGTTGGCCGCACCGATGACGCTTGAGACGCATCCGTAGATGCGTTTGTATTCATGCTCGTTGGTGCTGTGACGAGCGACGATCTCGCCAAGCACCTCCTTTGCAGTGCGCTCGTACCCTTGCTGCTCGCGCACGTCTGCTTCGTGAAAGCTCCACCACACGACACGCCGTCCTCCAAATGTGATCGTCTCGGTGTGTGCGGAGAGGCGGTCTAGAGCCCCCGACTCCAATCGCTCGCCGCGCTCGGGTAGCGCCAGATTCATGCCTGGGGATTGGCCGGCAAGCTCGACGGTTCTGATTCCATCGAGTAGCGCAAACCCGAAACCGGGCGGAAGTGCGCCAGCGAGCTTCAACGACGCGACGTGTGCCGAAACCTCCGCTACCTCGATTGCCTCCATCAGCGGGCCGATCTCGGCTACGCCGTGTCCTGCGATGAGTGCTTGAAGCCAGGCGTCTGGCACCAGTAGCTCCGCCGCGAACCGATTTGCTTCGGTCTCGGCCAGCGATGCTCGGTAATCACTGAACTCGCCGGGGCGGGTGAGACATGCCAAGTTGCTCCCATCGTGCCAAGGCAGCAGTACGTGTCCGAGCTCGTGCGCGAGCGTGAACCGTTGCCTCCGCGTATTGCCTGTCGGCTTGACGATGATCCGTGGCCTTGGGTGGGCCAGGCCGATCGCCAGCCCATCACATGTTCCTGGGATCGCTGCCTCTTCGACCTCGGCGAACTGCGCTGCGACATCGCGCACATCGACCGGCGGCGCCAAGTGCAGGCGCTCAATGAGCGTCGCAGCTAGCTGTCGCTCCCGGCTCAGGCCGGAAGCCGACCGGTCTCTTTGAGCCACCGCTCGACTGCGTGTACGTCTGACCTCGAGAGACCTCGTGCTGCGACTGATACCTCATCGAAATCAGCCACAAACGCTTCGACCGGTAGCTCATGCTCACGGGCGGCAATGATCATGCGGAGGGCCGCAGGCCGCTCGACCCAGAGCTGGTACTCGGGCCACGTCATCCCGAGGTATTCGTGCAGCTCCTGTCCGCCGCCGTTCCTGTCGTGCCAATCCTGCACCCAGTCCTCGATGTCCGTCCAGAGCGCTGTGCCGCTAAGGACCTCGTCTATGAACGTGTCAGACATCTATCCGCCTCCCCGGTTGAGCACCCTTGATGGCCCTTCCGCTGATCGCGTCCTCAACGCCGAGATGATTACCCCGTTTGTCATATACCTCGACCTCGCCGTGCAGGGCATCCCACTCGTATAGCCGCTCGCCGTTGTCTGAGCGCCAGCGCGCAGCGCCACGCCGAGGCACCCGCTCAAGGGCGTGGAGATAGCTGTTCGACGGTACCGGAATGTACGCAGACACAAGCCAGCCTTATAGCGATCAGAGGGTTCCATAGTTCGAGGGTAGAGAAGGTCTCGGACACCGAACATCAGAGCGCGACTTGCGTGGCACGCCGCCGCCCTCGCGGGCCGGTGTCTGGCCTAGCAGTCTGTCCGCTCCTCCTCGGCCTGCTGAGCCGGGGAGGAGCGGGACGCAGACGATCCTTCTAGGCCAGAAGCTGCAGGTCGGTGGGATTGCCGACGACCTCGAAGCTAAGGCTGCATTGGCCGCCCGTTGCAACTCGAAGCGCCGGATGGACCCCCACCTCCACGCCGTCCTTATAGACCCACGTCTCGGCAAGGATCGCCCAGCCTCGCGCAGGAACGGACTCACCCTGCTCAAACAGCATCGGCGGCCGGGGAAGGCCCCGGATTCGCCGCCTACCTGACCTTGTGTCGTTCTCCAGCATCACCGCGATCATCGTCTACGCCCTGGAAAGCACGTTGACCGACGACCGAACCTGCCCCGATCTGCCGTTGAAGTCGATCGCCACATGCCAGCGCCCGGAATGTGGTACCTCGACAGGAATCGAAGAGCGAATCGCTTCGCCTCCAAAGAACCTGTAGCGCCCTCCACTCCGGTAAATCCGGAAGTTGGCTTCGTCCATGAGGCGAACGATTGCGCGAGAGTCGAGAGCGACCTCCACCACATCTCCCTGATCGAGGTGGCCGAGATCGTAATGAACAAACTGCATCGGACCGTCCTTTCTGCTCAAGTTGACTTGATCTCGCCTCGTAGCGACTACGCGCAGGTACCACCCTGCGCCGCTACTTCGGCACCACGAACTGATACAGGTCATGCAGGACAGAAAAACGGAACCCCGCCAGGACGAGGTGGTAAGGCTCCTCCTGGCGGGGCAAGATCAAGACAACCCGATAGTCCTTAGTTCTATAGCAACAGGCTGACGACCTGCCGCCTGCCTCAGCCGAAGCCCTCTAACCGACCCGGTTCGACGCGGGTATCGAGGACGCGGCAGACCCGACCAACTTGATGAGTACTGCCGTCTTGGCGTCGTAATCGTTCCGCCGAGCCCTATACGGGGCGGCCTTCTGGGAGAGACGAATGCGGAGACCAGGACGCCCGGGTCGATGACGACCCGGGTCACGCCGCGCTGCGGCGCTCGCGGCGCATCGCGTGCAGTTCCTCGTTGGCGATCTGCATTGCTTCCTCTTCGGTGAGTTCGCTCATCGCCTGGGAGGTCTCGAGCGCCCTGCGGCCTAGGTAGAAGCGCAGTGCACGCTCGACGACCTCGGCGTCCTGTGCCTCGGCGGAGGGCTTCATGGCATCGCGGGTGTTTGCCAGCAGGCCAGCATCAATGTCGATCGTCTTGACACGAGAAGTTGCCATCCCTTCAAGCTACCAGCGGGTCACGCCACAAACCAGACTTTGCCGCGGCGGCGGGAGTGGCTCGCTTGGCTACACGAGCCCAGATCCTCCGACAGCGACTGGCGGCTGTCTGCCGCGTGACGCGGGTGTTCTGGCGGGGTCTTGAGATCGCGTGCGGGTTCTGCTCTGATCGCGCGCCGAGTCAAGACAACCGAGTGGCCGGACGGGTGTTCTCGCACCCGCCCGGCCGTGCAGCACCGAAGATCCAACCTTCGATGCCACCAGATCACCGTAGCTTTCTGCGGCGACGGTCTGACGTGCTCGCTGGCCCGTGTTCTTCGGTGCGCCGAAAGGAGCCGCAATGAGCACGACGGACAACGACGGCGAGACCGACCTCCGCCCATTCGAGCCGGTCTCAGATGCGCAGCTACTCGGGGCGATCGATCGCGCCGAAGTCCACGACGAGCACGATCACGCCTCGCGTGCAGACATCGCGGCGCACTTGGGCTTCGCGCACAACTCGTGGACGACGTGGCGGCTGCGGCCACAACTCGACGCGCTCAGGTCCGCCGGGCGCGTCCGCGATGTTCGCCGCTACGGGCTGAACTTGCTCGCGCTGACCGCAGCCGGGCGGCGAGCACTGGGGAAGGCAAGCAGCGTGGGAGAGATGATCCTGCCTGAGTCTCCCCAGCATCGGATATGGCGGCACTCACGCACGCTCGCTCACGAGCAGATCGACGGGTTCCGCCAAGCGCTGCGAGGGTCGCTGGCCGAGGCTGGCGCTCTGCTCGGCGCTGAGAAAGGCCCCTCGGATGCGTGGTTCGATCTCGCCGAGCGCTTGAGAAAGGCGTGCTGGCAGCTCGGCTCGGCCACACACTGCCTGCACGAGTGGCCCGAGCCCAACGACTCACGTGCCGACACCGACAAGGAGACGCGGTTCCGAGGACGACGCAACGTCTGGCAATGGGACCGGCAATGAAAGCGCTTGCTTTCAAATGATGTCCACTTGTGGATTCCTTGTCGGAGGGGAGGTAGAAAGCAGAGATGCTCTCTCCTGCAACAAAGCCTCCGAGCGCACCCGCTGCACCCCACTCGCTGTGTCGCCTCGCCAGCGGGTGCGCCGCCCATTGCCAAGAATCGAGTTCCGGCTGACCTCCGGCTGTGGTTCCGCCTGTGGTGCCGGCTGTAGTTCCGGCTGTGGGTCCGCCTGCGGGATCAGCCGACCGCGAGTTTCCCTTGTCGCCGTGAGGGATCTCGCGTCTCGGCGTTTTTCGACATCTCTACCACAACCTTTTCGTCGGCTTTCGGGGGGTCGTTCTGAGGACGAACTGGGGTACCAACTGCGGTACCAACTGAAGGACCAACTGGGGGACCAGGTGCTTGCCTTCGGGATGTCGTGTTTCGCTGATGGCTGTGCGGGATTCCGGCGGTCGCGCGGTTTCGACATCTCTACCACAAGCAGATGTGACCGTTCGATTGTTCTGCTCGCGGCGCGCACGAGTCGTGTCGTCGTGGCTCGTCGTCGGCTTTCCCGGCTTGCGCGGCGTGCCGTGTCTGCACCCGACTCGCCTGCCCGGCGCTCGGATGGGGCGTCGTGATGTCCCAGCAAGCCAGCCGCATAGACAGGGGCGCTGAGCGACCGAACGGCCGCCCAGCGACGGCAGCATCACGGCCTACCGCCAGGAGGCGCGGCGCAGCCGGGTGCGATGCAGCCACCGATCGCCGTTTGGTCTGTGGGTCGCCTCGCCGGCCGGCTTGCCAGGGCAAGGTCTTGAGATCCCGGCCGGGCTCTGCTCTGATCGGCCGCCACGATGACCCACTACCCACGGGAGGACATCGCCGCGAGCAAGACTGCTTCCCTACCCCCGAGCACCTCGCGTTCGCGCGGTGGTTCGCTGACTGGTGGTTGCGCCGAGGAGAACACCTCACCAACCCCGACCGCGATCGTGGATAGCCCCCAGCGCGCCGTCGCCTACATCCGCGAGTCAACCGAGGAGCAAGGCCAGGGCTTCTCGCCCGACGCGCAGCGCGAGAGCATCCGCCGTTTCGCCCCCGAGAACAACCTCGAACTGATCGGCGAGTACTGCGACTTCCATTCTGGCTGGCGCAAGTCCGAGGCCCGCCCGGAGTTCCAGCGTCTCATGGCAGACGCCGCCGCCGGGGCCTTCGACTGCGTGCTCGTGTTCCACACCTCGCGCTTCGCGCGAAGCCAGGTCGAGGCCCGACGCTATAAGCAGTTGCTGCGCGAGCGGCTCGGTATCCGTGTCGTGTCCGTCTCCCAGCCGATGGGCGAAGACCACACCGACCCGTCCGCGTTCCTGGCCGAGTCAATCCACGAGATGTTCGATGAGTACTACTCCGTCTCGCTGTCATTCTGGACACGTAGTGGGCTGCGCGAGAAGGCACGCCAAGGACACCTCGTCGGCAGCCTCCCATGGGGATACCTCCGCGACCCCGCCAGCAAGCTCGCCGTCGCGGACCCCGAGCGCGCGCCGCTCGTGCTCGGCCTGTTCGAGCGCTACGCCAGCGGTCAAGAGTCAGATCGCAGCCTCGCCGACTGGCTGAACGCCAAAGGCGCACGCACTGCCCGCGACCGCCGTTTCAGCAAGGACACCGTGCGCGAGATGCTCTGCAACGCCGCCTACGCCGGCTACGTCAGCGGCCTGCGCGACAAGACCCGCACCACCCGCGGCCTGCACGAGGCAATCGTCACCGACGAGCTGTTCGAGAAGGTGCAGGAGATCCGCTCGTGGCGCACCCGAGTCGTCAAGCCCGGACGGCCATCCGAGGAATACCTGCTGCGCAAGCTGCTGTGCTGTGAGCGCTGCGGCGCACGAATGCACGGCACCCGCGGCTCACGCGCCGGCATCCGCCGCTACCAATGCTCCACACGACGCCACCACGGCGACTGCACCCAGGCGATCGTCAAGGCCCAGCCGCTGGAGGACCAGCTCGTCGCCTGGCTTCACGCCTTCAAGCCCGACGCCAAGCTGCGCGACCTCGTCCTGCACACGATCCGCTCCGCGACCCAGCAGCACCCAGGAGAAGACCAGCAGCGCCGCCGCGAGCTACTGGTCCAGCTCGACCGGCTGCAAGACCTCTACGTCCTCGGGGACCTCACCAAGCCCCGCTACATCATGCGCCGCCAAACCCTTGAGGAAGAACTACAACGCCTCGCGCCACCAGCCGACCCCGACCTCGACCGCGCCCAAGAACTGCTCGGCGACTTCGCCCGCTTCTGGCACGCCGAGCCCAACCCGGCCGAGCGCCGCAAAGCTCCTCGCGAGCCTGTTCGACCACGTGTGGCAGGACAACGGCACGATCGTCGCAGTCAAACCACGCCCAGCATTCGCCGGCTACTTCAAGGCCATCGACCAAGCCAGACCAAAACCCCTAAAAGCCGACCGGAAACGCGGGGTGACAAATACGGGAGCGACGGGACTCGAACCCGCGACCTCTGCCGTGACAGGGCAGCGCTCTAACCTGCTGAGCTACGCCCCCGCGGTTGCGTCGGAACGCCCGGGGACCTTCCGCATGCCTCCAGTATGCCAAGCGCCGGCCACTTGCCTCGCCCGGTCGCGTCTGTGCGCATACCGGCCGCCCCTCCCCGCGCCAAACTGGCTAGCCGGCCAGGCGGTCGGCTAGGCTTTGCGCATGGCGCTCGTCGGTCCTCGGCCGCTGCTCGGATCGAGCCCCTTCTCGGTCCTGCTCGAAGACCTGCGCTCGGAGCGCCGCGCGACCGTGCCGTTTCCGCCTGGCGAAAAGCGCCCGTCGCTGGCGCGCACCAGGCGCTTTGCTGCCGAACCCCTGCCGCTATTGCTGGAGTCCTACGAGCGCTTCGGCCCGATCTTCACGCTGCGGCTGTTCCACAGCAACGTGGTGTTCATGCTCGGGCCGGAGGCCAATCACTACATCACCGTCTCGCACGCGTCCAACTTCAGCTGGCGCGAGTCGCACTTTCGCGACCTGATCGGCCTGGTGGGCGACGGGCTGCTGACGATCGACGGCGACTTCCATCGCGACTCGCGGCGGATCATGCTGCCGGCGTTTCACCGCGAGCACATCCTCGCGTCGATGGACGCGATCGCGCAGGAGACAGATCTGGCGCTGCAGCGCTTTGAGCCCGGCGCTCAGCTGGACCTGTATGCGTGGACGCGCCGACTGGCCCTGCGCGTGGCCATGCGCGCGCTCTTCGGCCTGGACCCCGACGGCCCCCAGGCCCAGGCGATCGACGCTGCTGGCCTGTTCGAGCAGGCGCTGTCGTTCTACTCGACCGACTACTTCCTGCGCATCCTGCGCGGGCCCTATTCGCCGTGGGCGCGCCTGCAGCAGGCCGCGCGCAAGCTCGACACGCTGATCTATTCCGAGATCGCCCATCGCCGCGCCACCGGCGAGCGCGGGCAGGACGTCCTCAGCCTGCTGCTCGACGCCCACGACGAGGACGGCAACACGCTGTCCGACCTGCAGGTCCGCGACGAGGTCATGACGCTGATGTTCGCCGGGCACGACACCACGACTTCAACGGTCTCCTTCATGTTCTACGAGCTCGCGCGCCATCCGCAGATCGTCGCGCGGCTGCTGGCCGAGCAGGACGCGCTGCTCGACGGCGGGCAGCCGAGCGCGAGCCAGCTTGCCTCCGGCGAGCTGGTGGAGCTCGAGATGGTGCTCGACGAGACGCTGCGCAAGTACCCGCCCGCCTGGGTCGGCCCGCGCCGGTCGATCGAGCCCTTCGAGTTCCAGGGCCGCACTGTCCCGGGCCGCGCGTTCGTCAACTACTGCTCGTGGGCCTCCCATCACCTCCCCGACGTGTTCGCCGACCCCGACGAGTTTCGCCCCGAGCGCTTCACCCCGCAGGCGCGCGCTGCCCTGCCGAAGGGCGCATACGTGCCCTTCGGCGGCGGCTCGCGCACGTGCATCGGCATGCGCTTCGGCCAGCTGGAGGTGCGCACGATCGCCACGATGATCCTCTCGCGCTGCACGCTGTCGGTCCCGCAGGACTTCCGCCTGACGATCCGCCAGATGCCCACGATCAGCCCCAAAGAGGGGCTGCCGGTGGTTGTCCACCCGCGCTCGACCGCGCCCGTGGCGTCCCTGCGCGCTGCCGCCTGACACTACCCCTCGCGCCGCGACGCACCGAAGACGCGACGCGCGTTCGCGCGCCCGAGCTGTCAGCGAAGCCGTGCGCTCATCGTCAGCCTGTAGGTCAGCGGCTGTTCGCCGGCGACGCTCGCGCCTACTCCCTCGACGTACACGTGCGGGTCGGAGAACAGGGTCAGCCGCAGCCCTTCCACGAGGAAGCCCAGCGGATGGGCGATCAGCTTGCCTTCGCTGGCCTGCGCGACCGCGTTGACGGACGCGCCCACGCCGAACAGCCCGCCGCTGGCCTGCACTTCCACCTCGCCGCCTTCGCTGCGCAGCAGTTTCAAGCCAATGCCGGCGGGCAGTGCCGCGCTGACGTCCGCTTCGCTCGTGCTCGCCTGCGCGCTGAGCGCGCTGTCGCGCTTTTGCAGGGTCGCGTCGCTCAGGCGCAGCGAGCCCACCTGCACGCTTTCCGCGGTCGCGTCAATGCTCGCGGTGGTGCGCCCTTCCCACAGCAGCTTGGCCGCCTGCGCAGGGCTCATCGCCAGACGCCCCGCGTGCACGCGAACCGAGTCGACGCTGCCCCACAGCAGCTTCACCGCCGGCCATGCGGACACGCTCACGCTGTGCACCTTGCCGTAGCGACCGATCCGCGAGGAGATCACGCCGGCGGCTATGCGCGGGAGCAACAGCTGGGCGAGCGCGAGGACGAGCACCACCACGACGAGTGGAACCACAACGAGCATCCGGATGCTCTTGCCGCCACGGCTCATCGCCTCAAGCTTGGCATGCCCACGCGCGCCGACTTGGCCCGGTACAGATCCAGGTCGGCCAGCCGCACAATCTCATCGGGGGTCGCTGCGCCCATGCTGGCCGTGGCCGCGCCGATGCTCATCGGCGCGCCCGACTGCAGTCCGACGTGGTGCAGATCGACGCCTGCGGCCGCCGCACGCAACCGCTCGGCCACGCGCCGGGCCTCATCCTCGTCGCCCGTGGGCAGCACGATCAGGAACTCGTCGCCGCCCCAGCGCCCGTATGCGTCCTCGCCGCGCAGCGTGTCGCGCATGCAGCCCGCCAGAGCGCGCAGGACCTCGTCGCCGGCCTCGTGGCCGAAGTGGTCGTTGGTCTGCTTGAAGCGGTCGAGGTCGATCATCAGCACCGACAGCGGCTGGCCGCGCCTGCGCGCGTGCGCGGTCGCGCGCGTGAGCTCGTCGGTGAGCGCGCGGCGGTTGAGCAGGCCGGTCAGCGAGTCTGTGCGCGCGGTCTGCTCGAGCGTGTCCGACAGCGTCCTGAGCCGCGCGCGGTCGGCGTGCGAGCGCGCGAGCAGGACCACGAGCAGCGCCCCGAGGATGCTCACGAGCGAGAACACAAGCCAGGGAACCACCTCGGTCCAGCCGGCGATCGACGCGTACAGATGGCTATCGGGCACCTCCACCAGTAGCCACCAGGACCTGCCGGGGACGGGTGCGATCGTGAACGTGCTGGGTTCGCGCGCGCCCGCGACAGGACCGGCGGTCGCGTGCAGGGCCGCGCGCGCGAGCGCCGGGTCGACCTGCAGCAGGTTCGTCGCGCGGGTGGCCGGACTGGACGCGATCAGCGCTCCGTCGATGTTGACGAGGTACACCTGGTGCTGGCGATAGGAGATGGTGTGTTCGACGATCGCCGACAGGACGCGAGCGGTCGTCTGTCGATCGCCCCCGCGCTGCTGGGAGAGGAACTCCGAGACGAACGTCGCCGAGCTCGTCGCGCGCAGGGCAAACGACGAGACCATGCGCGAACGCGTCTGCTGTTCGGAGGAGGCGACCGCATAGGCGAGCAGCCCGATCACGATCACGAGGGCGACAGACGCCAGTGCCACCACTTTCCCAAGCGTGCGGATGGCAGGCATGCGTCTGACGTCGGCGGGCGCCGTCATTGCGCCCGGCATCGACGGGCGCCCAGGGCGGCTTGAGCAGCCCCGGGGGCCAATCGACAGATCGGGTCAAGCCCCGCCGCGCGAGGGGCTTGACCCGAGACCTCCAGCTCAGCGTGTCGACTGCGCTAACCGAGCCCGTTGGCCGCCAGGAACTGGTGGGCGACGCTCGAGGCGGACTGCTTGTCGATGCTGACCGCCGCGTTCATCTGCTGGATCGCCTTGATGGTGAGCAGCGCGCTGACCTGATTGAGCGTCGCCGCGAACGTGGGGCCCTCAGCGGCGAGCACGCTCTGCTTGACCACCGGCGCGACGTTCTGGAAGCCGAACACGTGCTTGGGGTCGGCCAGCACCTTGAACTTGGCGCCCAGCAGCTGCCCGTCGGTGGAGAACACGTTCTGCACGTCCACCTGGCCGCCTTCCAGGGCCTTGTATGACAGTTCGATGGCGATCGGCTTGAACGTGGGGACCACGCCGTACAGCTGCTTGAGCCCGAGCAACCCCTCAAAGCGAGTGGCGAATTCGGGCGGCGCGCCGAGCGCGAGCGACTTGCCCAGCGCCTTGAGGTCGGCGATGCTCACGAGGTGATGCGCGCTTGCGTAGCTGGGCAGCGTGGCGAGCGCGTCGGAGTCATAGAACGGCGTGTAGTCGAGCAGCGTGAAGCCGTGTTTTTGCACAAACGCCTTCGCTTGCGCGTAGGCCGCGGCGGCGCTGGCCGGTTCCTTGGTCTGTTCTGCGATGGCCGACAGCAGCGTGCCCGTGTACTCGGGGTACATGTCGATCCGCCCCGCCACGAGCGCCTTGTAGATGATCTCCGAGGAGCCCACGTTTTCCTTGAGCGTGACCGTGAAGCCCTTCGCCTGCAACGCCTGCGCGTAGAGCTGGCCGAGGATGTTCTCCTCGGCGAAGTTCTTGTCGCCGATCGTCACGGGCGGCTTGCCCACGCCGGGTCCGCTGGACGCGGAAGTGGCGGTGCTCGCGGTCGTAGCCGGCGTCGAGCTGCTGGCGCTCGACGACGTCGTGTTGCTGCTGCTTCCGCAGGCCGCGATGCCCACGCTCAGCGCCGACAGCGCGACCGCCGCGAGCACGCTCGTGATCCGGGAACTCGACCTGCTCCACCTGCTGGCTGTCATCAGCCGCCTCCTATTTCTCTACTTTGTCGATCATATTTATATATTATTTAGTTGTTGCCGGTAATTGGATCTGCCGCGGCGCCTCCGGGTACTGGCTCGTGTCCGACCAGGAGCAGTCCGCGCGGGGTGAGCGCGCGCTGCAGCAGTGTCAGTCCTCCCTCGACCGCGAGCGCAAGCGCGGCCACGCAGATCGCCGCGCCGAGCACCCCCGAGAAGTGGTAGCTGGTCTCGTTGGCGATCACGTCGCCGAGGCTGCCGCTGAAGCCTGCCAGCGACGCGATCGTGGTGGTGCTGATCACGAACACCGCCGCCGTGCGGATTCCGGCGAAGACGAGCGGCACGGCCAGCGGCAGCTCCACGCGCGCGAGGATCTGCCAGCCGCCCATGCCCATGCCCTTGGCCGCGTCCACGAGGTCGGGGTCGACGCCGTCCACGCCGAGGTAGGCGTTGGTCACGATCGGCGGCACCGCGAGGATCACCAGTGCGAGCTCCACCACGGTCAGCCCGAGGCCGAGGAACGCGTCGCCGATCGCCAGCACCGCCAGGCTGGGCAGCGCGCGACCCACGTTGCCCAAGTTGATCGCGACGAAGGACCCGCGATGGACGTGGCCGAGCCACACGCCGAGCGGCACCGAGATCAGCACGGAGATGGCCACGCCGATCGCGCCCACCTTCAGCGTCTCCAGCGCCAGGTGGCTGAGACTCGGCAGGGCGGGGCCGCCGGCGACCGCGCCGTTGTGCGCGATGAAGCGAAAGGCTTCGATGAATTCGTGCATCGGGCGCCCGCGCCTAACCGGCCCTCGCGCGCGCCCACGGCGTGAGCATTCGCTGGGTCAGCACGAGCAGCCCATCGGCCAGCAGCGCGAGCGCGATCGCAAGGCCGCCCGCCGCGATCAGCTCGGTCTTGAACGGCCCCTCGCCGAGCGCCGTGTGGATCGGCACCCCCAGCCCGCGGTCATAGATGATGTAGACGATCGTCGCCAGCGCGATGATCGTGACGACCGCGATCCGCAGCCCCGCGACGATCGCGGGCAGCGCCAGCGGCAGCTCCACGCGCAGCAGCGTCTGCGTGCGCGACATGCCGGTTCCTTCGGCTGCGTCGAGCACCTCCACGGGCACAGACCGCAGGCCGGCGAGAATGTTGCGAAAGAGAATCAGCAGCGTGTAGGACACCAGCGCGATCTCGGCCGAGAACACGTTCAGGCCGACCGGCGCGGCCAGCAGCTCGAACAGCGCGATCCCGGGGATCGTGTACATGATCGTTGTGACGATCGTCGTTGGGCGCTCCAGCGCGCCGTAGCGGTGCGCGGCGAGCGCGAGCGCCATCGCGATCACGAAGCCAATCGCCACGGCGACGAGCGCGAGCAGGATGTGCTGGCGCAGCGCCGGCCACAGCACCGGCCCCCAGTTGTGCTGAACCCAGCGCCAGCAGAACAGGCGGTTGTGTACTTCGCAGCTGGAGCTCTGCGCGGCGTAGTTGGGGATCACCGGCCCGGCGGCCGCGAGCATCCTCATGCTGCGGTGACCTCGTCGGACAGCAGCTTCTCGACCAGCTCGAGCGTCACCAAGCCCTCGACGCGGTCGTCTGCGTCCACGACCACAAGCGGCCTTCCCCCTGCGCTGAGCAGCGCCGACAGCGCGTCGCGCACGGACGTCTCGCGGGGCACGCGCACGACGCCGTCGCAGGGCACGTCGCCCGCGAGCCAGTCCTCGGCATGTCCGTTGGGCTCGATCAGCGCCAGCTCGGCGAGCGTGGTCAGCGCCAGGCGCTTGAGCCCCCGGTCGGCGCCCACGAACTGCGCGACGAACTCGTCGGCGGGGCGCATCAGGATCTCGCGCGGCGTGTCGTATTGCGCCAGCGCGCCGCCCTCGCGCAGGATCGCGATGCGGTCGCCCATCTTGATCGCCTCGTCGATGTCGTGGGTGACGAACACGACCGTCTTTCGCACCTGCCGCTGGAGACGCAGGAACTCGTCCTGCAGGTGCGCGCGGTTGATCGGGTCGATCGCGCCGAACGGCTCGTCCATCAGCATCAGCGGCGGGTCGGCCGCGAGCGCGCGCGCCACGCCCACGCGCTGGCGCTGCCCGCCCGACAGCTGGGCGGGGTAGCGCCCGTGCATCTCCTGCGCGTCCAGGCCGATCAGCTCCAGCAGCTCGTGCACGCGCGCGCGGATGCGCTGCTTGGGCCAGCCCAGCAGGTGGGGAACCGTGGCGATGTTCTCGCCCACCGTCTGGTGGGGGAACAGGCCGATCTGCTGGATCACGTAGCCGATCTCGCGGCGCAGCTGGCGCGGGTCGCGCTTGAGCACGCTGCGCCCGCCCAGCAGGATCTCGCCGGAGCTGATCGGGATCATGCGGTTGATCAGGCGCATGGCAGTCGTCTTGCCCGAGCCCGACGGCCCGACCAGCACGCACACCTCGCCCGCGGGAACGGTGAAGGAAAGGTCGTGGATGGCCGGCTCACGCTGCCCGGCGTAACGCTTGCTGACCCCGCGCAGCTGCAGCTCAGCGGCCTGCGCGAACGCCGACGGCCCCTCGCTATGGGCAGTGTCTGCAATGTTCAAGAGGAGATCCCGGCCGGGTGGGAGAGATCCTAGCCCACGCGCTCAGATCGCTAGCCTTGAGGGTCCCGGAGGGCGCGTAGCTCAGTTGGCTAGAGCACCTCGCTTACACCGAGGGGGTCGCCCGTTCGAGTCGGGCCGCGCCCATCCTCCCCCATCAGCCGATGACCGACGACGAATCTCCCATCCGCATCGCCGTGATCGGCTCTGGCCCGGCGGGCTTCTACGCGGCCGGGCACCTGCTCAAGGACTCCGCGGGCCGCTTCGAGGTGGACATGCTCGAGCGCCTGCCCACACCCTGGGGGCTGGTCCGTTCGGGCGTGGCACCGGACCACCCGAAGATCAAGTCCGTCACACGCATCTACGAGAAGACCGCCGTGCATCCGCGCTTTCGCTACTTCGGAAACGTGTGCTTCGGCGAGCACGTCTCGCGCGAGGACCTGCTGGAGCACTACCACGCGATCGTGTACGCGACCGGCTCGCCGGCGGACCGCCCGCTGGGGATACCCGGCGAAGACCTGCCCGGCTCGCACGCGGCGACAGAGTTCGTGGGCTGGTACAACGGCCACCCCGACCACACCGACCTGGAGTTCGATCTTTCTCGGCGCAGCGCGCAGTGGTGATTGGAAACGGCAACGTGGCGCTGGATGTGGCGCGCATGCTCGTGCTCGACCCCTCCGAGCTCGCGCCCACGGACACAGCCGACCACGCCCTGGAGGTGCTGGCGGCGAGCCGGGTCAATGAGGTGGTGGTGGTCGGTCGTCGCGGCCCGGCCCAGGCGGCGTTCACCAACCCGGAGCTGCTGGAGTTGGGCGAGCTGGCCGATGCGGACGTGATCGTGGACGCCGACGAGCTCGAGCGCGCGCTCGCAGTCGCCGATCCGGACGCCGAGGCCGACGTGACGGCACGGCGCAACGTGGAGATCCTGCGCGGCTACGCCGCCAAGGAGCCATCGGGCGCCCGAAAGCGCATCGTCCTTCGTTTCCTGCTCTCGCCCGTCGCGTTTGTGCCCGACGAGCACGGCCGTCTGGGCGCAGTGGAGCTCGTGCGCAATGAGCTTGTGCCTGGTCCCTCTGGCGCCTTGCGCGCGCAGGCGACCGACGAGCGCGAGACGATCCCCGCGGGCCTTGCGTTCCGCGCGATCGGCTACCGCGGGATCCCGCTTCCCGACGTTC
Organism: uncultured Solirubrobacteraceae bacterium; assembly: GCA_963745375.1. GTDB lineage: Bacteria > Actinomycetota > Thermoleophilia > Solirubrobacterales > Solirubrobacteraceae > Palsa-744. Next base: position 56,201 of record CAVUXA010000009.1, read on the forward strand.
CCTTCGACGAGCGCGGCGCGGTCATCTCAAACGAGGGCGGGCGCGTGACCGACCCCGACACGGGCGACCCACTGGCCGGCGAGTACGTGGTCGGCTGGATCAAGCGCGGCCCCTCGGGCGTGATCGGCACGAACAAGAAGGACGCCCAGGAGACGGTCGACGCGATGCTTGCCGATCTCTCGACGGCGGCTGCGAGCAACGGCGGGCCGCCAGCGCGCGCCGACGGAGGTCCAGCCGCAGCCAAGGCAGCGGCGCACGTGCCCGGCGACCCTGACCCCGCCTCGGTGGAGCAACTGCTGCGCGAGCGCCAGCCCGACCTGGTCACGTACTCGGGCTGGGAAGCGATCGACCGCCACGAGCGCTCGCTCGGCGAGCCCGCCGGGCGCCCGCGCGTGAAGCTCACGCGCATCGACGAGCTGCTGCGGGTGGCCGCCGACGAATAGCCCTAGGTCTGCCAAACTGTCGGCCGCAAGGCCCCGTTAGCTCATCTGGTAGAGCGCCGGACTTTTAATCCGGTGGGGCGGGTTCGAGTCCCGCACGGGGCATGGTAGGACGCTCGCAAGCGCCCTCGTCAGCGACGGGCCAGCCGGCGTCCGCTCTCAGTGTTCGGGGGCGTGTAGTTGAGCTCGAAGTGGTGATACAACGCTGACTCGTCGGCCTGCGAGAGCTCCTCTCCCTGCAGCTCGATGTTGGGCGCGGATTCGACCTGGCTCTTGTAGACAGCAACCTGCAGATTGTCGGGGCCGACTTTGATCTCGCCAAGCGGCACGAAGGTCAAGTGCCGGCCGATGAATCCTTCCTTGACTGTCGCGAACTGCGGCACATCGGTCTCGACGTCGACGTATACATCCTCCAACTTGCCGATTTTCTCGCCGTCAGGATCCACGAGCGTCTTGCCGTGCCACTCGGCCACATTCCACTCCGCTACTTGTTCATCGTCGTTCATAGAGCCCTCCGAGTCGCTTCGCTTGGATCGCCCGCAAAATGCCCGGCGCGCGAGCACGCCGCACGCGCGCTGCTCACACTCAGCTTGACATAGCTCATGCAGTTGAGCCAGCAGCGTCCTCCACGGCCACGGTCGACACCGCGCCGAGCCTCGTTGCAAAGAACCCGAGCGTGCGAGCCCACGCGTCGCGCGCGGCCTCTTGGCGGTAGCTCGGCCGCGTGTCGTTGAAGAAGGCGTGGCCGGTGTCCGGGTAGATGCGCAGCTCGTGATCGGCGTCGGCCTCGCGTAGCGCGGCCTCGAAGTCGGGCAGGCCGCCTACTATGCGGGGATCTTCGCGCCCGTAGAAGCCGCGCAGCGGACAGCCGATCGAGGCGGCCCGCTCGGCGCTCGGCGACGCTCCGTAGAAGACGACCGCTGCGCCCAATCGCGGCTCCTCGCAGGCCAACAGCGCCGACAGCCCGCCGCCCAGGCAGAAGCCGACAGACCCGATCGCCCGGCCGGTGCACGCCGGATGGGAATCGAGAAAGGCGACCGCACCCTGCAGGACGCCGAGGTGGCGCTCGGGGTCGCGCGCGCCGCCGAACAGCGTCCCCAGCGTCTCTCCCACCCGCTCGCCTTCACCGTCGGGAAGCTTGTCCAGCGCCTGCGCACGGCGCTGGTCGTCGCCGAGCACGGTCATCCACTCGGCCGGCGGGATCGTGTTCAGGAACGCTTTGGCCGCGTCCACGCGCTCGACCGCCAGCGCGGGCGGGCGCCCGCCGCCAGCCGAGTACAGGTCGGGCGCCAGGGCGACGTAGCCGGCCCCAGCCACACGGTCGGCCACGTCCTGGATGTGACCGTCGACGCCCCAGATCTCCTGGATGACCACGACCGCGGGCAGGGGATCGCTGGCCGCGGTCGGCCGCGCCAGATACGCGGCGACCGATCCGGCGGGGCCGTCATAACTCACCCACTCGTTCATAAGCTCCATCGTGCTCTCCTGGTCTCGGGAAGCTGCGCACGATGACACGCGAAGCCGCTTAATGCACCACTTGGCCCGAACACGCGCTTTCCTGTTGGCCGCCGTCGGCGTGACCGTCGCGCTGTGCGCGTCCGCTGTCGCCGCCTCGCAGCCGACCCCAACTCCACTCCTCGCCCCAACCTTGCTCCTGGCCTCAACCCCGCTCCCGACCGCAACCCCGATCCCGCCCCCTGCCGAAGGCGTCGCGCCCGCGCCCGCGCTCCCGGTGTCCGTGACGATCGATCCGTTCGACCCGGGACCGCCGATACCCCAGCGATTCCTCGGCCTGTCCTTCGAGGCGGCCGCGCTCGGCCAGCTCGCCGACTACGCCCACAGCGGCAACCTGGTCAACCTGCTGCGCTCGCTCGGGCCGGGGATGCTGCGCTTCGGCGGCATCACCGCCGACGAGAACGTCGCTTGGACCGACTCCGCCACGCCGCGACCTGCGTGGGCGTCGAGCGTGATCGGCGCCGCCCAGCTGCACGAGATCGGCGTGCTCGCCCGTCGCACCCACTGGCAGGTGCTGCTGACGGTCGGCATGGCCCACTACGAACCGACGGCCGCCGCTCGGGAGGTGGCAGCTGCCCACGCCGCGCTGGGCCCATATCTGGCCGCGGTGGAGATCGGCAACGAGCCAAACTCCTACGGCTCGCACGGGTTTCGCCAGTTGCCCTGGATCGCCCAGGGCTATGAGGAAGAGGTGACCGAATACCGCGAAGCGATCGGAGCGCTCACGCCGGGGGTGCCGATCGCGGGGCCCGACGTGTCGGGCTCTGGCGTGTTCGCCGAATGGGGCGAAGAGGAGGCGCTCGCACAGAAACCCGCGCTGCTGACCGGACACCATTACCCGCTCGGATGCGCCCAGACGCCCGCGCCCTCGATCGAACAGCTGCTGAGCCCGGTCATCCGTAACCTTGAGGCGCGCTCGCTTGGGACCTATCTGAAGGTGGCGCAGTCAAATGGCATCCCGCTACGCATCGATGAGGCCAACACCGTCTCCTGCGGCGGCGTGGCTGGTATCAGCGACACGTTCGCCTCGGCGTTGTGGGCCACCAGTTACATCACGCAGGCGATGGCCGCGGGGGTGGCGGGCATCAACCTCGAGGGCTCCCCCTTCAGCTGCACCGGATACACGCCCCTGTGCGCACCCGATCCGGCGGCGCTCGCGCACGGGGCGCTGCGCCCCCAGCCGGAGTGGTATTCGCTGCTGCTGACCAGCTCGCTCGTGGGCGACCGTCCGCTGCCGACCACGTTCGCGCCAGAAGGCTCGTCGGAAGTCTCGCCCAACCTCGTGGCCGCGTCGTTCTCGGCCCCCGACCACACGGTCAAGGTGGTCCTGGTCGACGACGAACCGCCCGGCGCGGGCCCGCTGGCGCTCAAACTGAACCTGGGCCAGACCATGGGCAGCGCGAGCGTCGTGCGCCTGACGGCCTCCTCGCAGAGCGCCACCGACGGCGTGTTGCTGGGCAGCCGCGCGGTCGCGGCCAACGGGTCCTGGTCTAACCCCGTGTCGGCCAGGCAGGCCGTGGCCGTACCCTCGGGGGTCCTGCCGCTCGAACTGGCGCCCAGCAGCGTCGCGCTGGTGACCATCAGCCCCAAGACGGCCAGATGACGCCATGACGCCCTACACGAGGGGACTGCACGAGATCGGCGACGGCCTGTATGCCTACCTTCAGCCCGACGGCGGCTGGGGCTGGAGCAACGCGGGGCTGGTCGTCGACGGCCAGTCCACGCTGCTCGTCGACACACTGTACGACCTGGCGCTGACTGAGCAGATGCTCACATCGATGCGCCGCGCGGTGCCGGTGGCTGCCCGCATTGACACGCTCGTCAACACGCACGCCAACGGCGACCACTGCTACGGCAACCAGCTCGTGGGCGGCGCGCGCATCGTCTCATCCGAGCGCACCGCGGCCGAGATGAGCGAGCTTCCGCCCGCGGCGATGGCGGCGCTGGTCGAGCAGGCACCCAAGATGGGCCGCCTGGGCGAGTTCTTCTTGCAGTGCTTCGGCGCGTTTGACTTCAACGGGATCGAGCTGGCGCTGCCCGAGCAGACGTTCAGCGGCGAGCTGTCCTTGTCAGTGGGCGACCGCGAGCTGCGCCTGATCGAGGTCGGCCCGGCGCACACGCGCGGAGACACGCTCGTGCACGCCCCCGCGCAGCGCGCGCTGTTCAGCGGCGACATCCTCTTCTCCCAGGCGCACCCGATCGCCTGGGCGGGCCCGGTGTCCAACTGGATCGAGGCGTGCGATCGCATCCTCGCGCTGGATGTGGAGGTGATCGTGCCGGGCCACGGCCCACTGGCGGACCTCGACGCGGTACGCGAGCTGAGGGCCTACTTCGAGTATCTGTACGACCAGGCCCGCGCGCGCCACGCGCAGGGCATGACGCCACTGCAGGCAGCAAGCTCGATGTCACTCGATCGCTGGGCCGACTGGCGCGAGCCCGAGCGCCTGGTGGTCAACATCGCCAATATCTATGCCGAGATCTCGGGCGAGGAGCCACCCAACCCGCTGGCCGCCTTCGAGCAGATGGCCGAGCTGGCCTAAGCAGTCTGGGCGAGCTGCGGCGGTCGGCGCTGCGCCCACGGCATGGCCTGCTCGAGCTGGGCCGACAGCGCGATCAGCATCGCCTCCTGCCACGGCCCGCCCGTCAGCATCACGCCGACCGGCAGCCCCTCATCGGTCCAGTGCAGCGGCAGGCTCACGGCCGGCAGCCCGGTGACGTTGCCGAACGCGGTGAACAAGACGCTGCGAACCACGTCGAGCACCGGCTGATCGGGGGCCTCGTGCTGGGCCTCGAGCACGGAGCCCGCCACCGGCGGCAGGACCGCTGAGGTGGGTGTGAGCAGCACGTCGAAGTCGCGGCCCCAGCGCGCGACCTCGCGACGGCTGAGCATCTCCAGCGTGCGCGCTGCAAGCACGTAGTCGAAGGAGCCCGCCTCGTCGGCGTGGCTGCGCTGGAGGGCGATGTGGGAGTCGACCGCAGACCAGTCCACTCCCTCGTAGTCAGCCAGGCCGCCGACGCTAACGGCGATGAACGACGGCATCAGCTCTTCGGAGATCGTGGGCACCTCGACCTCCTGCACCGTGTGGCCGAGCTCCTCCAGCGCTGAGGCGGCGGCGCGCGCGGCGGACGTGCAGGGCTCGTCGATGGGTATACCCATCGGCGCCTCGGCCATCAGCCCGATGCGCAGCCGGCCCGGATCGGCGCCAACTTCTTGCGAGAACGGGCGCGCGGGCGCGGGCGCGTTGTACCAGGCGTCGTGGTCGGGGCCGCAGGTCGCATCGAGCACGGCGGCCGCGTCTGCGACGGTGCGCGCCTCCGCGCCATCGACGACCGCGCCCAGCCAGCCCTGCGCGAGCGCGGGCACCCGCCCGCGGCTGGGCTTCAGACCTACCAGCCCGCAGTAGGAGGCGGGGATGCGAATCGAGCCGCCGCCGTCGGTGGCGTGAGCGATCGGGAACATGCCGCCGGCGACCGCCGCTGCCGCGCCGCCGCTCGAGCCGCCGGGAGTGCGGTTGGTGTCCCACGGGTTGCGGGTGATCCCGTAGCGAACGTTCTCGGTGGCCGTGATCAGCCCGAACTCGGGTGTGTTGCTGCGCCCGCACAGCACGAACCCTGCGCGCGCGAGCGCAAGGACCGACAGGTCGCTGTGGTCGCTCACGCCAGCCGGCCCGCCGTTTGAGCCGTAGCTGACGGGCCAGCCCTCGACGTGCACGAGGTCCTTGATCGGCAGCGGCACGCCGAGGAACGGCGCGCTGTCCCCCGCCGCCAGGCGGCGGTCGGCCTCGGCAGCGCTCGCGCGGGCCTGCTCGTCGTTGCGCCACACGATCGCGTTGAGCTTGTCGTTGAGCTCATCGACCGCGGCCAGGCACGCGTTCAGCAGCTCGACCGACGACAGCTCGCGGGCCCTCAGGGCGGCGGCCAGCTCCAGCGCAGAGGAGGTCGGGCCGAGCGCGGGCATGCGCCGACACTATCAGCACGCGCGCCGCGTTTGGCCGCCCAGCCAGTCCTCCGTCGCCGGCGCTCGGCGGCTTGCGCTACTCCGCGCGGCTGAACTGCACGATGGCGATCGCGAGCATCCCCAGCCCGAGCAGGGCGATGACGGCCGCCTCCACGAGACTGGGCACGTGCCAGCTCCACCACGTGACGCCCGGGTCGAGCGCGTGGCGCGCGGCGGCGCCGACGTGCAGGTGGCTGAAGATGACTCTGCGCATCGGGTCAACGGCGTAGGTGAGCGGGTCCAGCCGGTTGAGGATGGACAGCCACTGCGGTAGGCCGGACACGGGAAACAGCGCGCCCGACAGGAAGTACATAGGCATGATCGCCATCTGCATAAGTGCCATGAACGACTGCATCTGCGTGATGCGCGCGGCGACCATTACGCCAAAGGCGGTGATGGCGAAGGCGAGCAGCAGCTGCAGGGCGAAGATCTCGACGATCAGGCCGGGGGCGTAGGGGACGCCGACAAGGCCGGCGAGGCACAGCACGATCACGCCCTGGAAGCCGGCCACGGTGGCGCCGCCGAAGCACTTGCCGAGCACCAGCGAGCTGCGCCGCACGGGCGCGACCATCATCTCGCGCAGGAAGCCGAACTCGCGGTCCCACACGAGCGAGGCGGCGGAGAACATCGCGGTGAACATGATGGCCATGCACATCACGCCGGGATAGACGAACGTGCGCAGGTTGACGCCGTGCGTGCCCGCGGAGGCCAGGCGCGACAGGCCGGTGCCGAGCACGAACAGGAACAGGAACGGCTGCATCAGCGAGGTGAGGATGCGCAGGCGGTCGCGGCTGAAGCGGATCATCTCGCGCTTCCACACGACCTTGATCGCCCGCAGCTCGCCGCGGACGCTGCGGGTGGGCACGTGCACGCGCGCGATCTCGTGCGGAGTCCCCGCCCGCCCGCCCGGCCGGAAGGCCGCGGTGGGAGCGGCCGCGCTCGCCGGCGAGGCCGTCGTCTCGCTGGCCATCAGCGGCCCATCATCCTGGCAACGTCGCGGGCGTGGGCGGTGCTGGTGGACTCGGCGTCGCGGATGGTGCTGCCGGTGTGCGCCATGAACACGTCATCCAGCGAAGGGCGCGCGACGCTGACCGTCTTGATCGCCAGGCCGAGCTCGGCGAACAGGCGCGGCACGAACTCCTCGCCCGCGGGCACGCCAAAGGTGACGGCGCCTTCGGCCAGCGTGGCGTCGATGCCAAAGCGCTCACGCAGGGCGTCGATGGCGACCTGGTCGTCGTCGGTGTGTATCTGCACGCGGTCCTTTCCCACTTTGGCCTTCAGCTGCTCGGGCGTGTCGAGCACGATTATGCGCCCTTGGTCCATGATCGCGATGCGGTCGCAGTACTCGGCCTCGTCCATGTAGTGGGTGGTCATGAAGATTGTGATGTCCTCGCGCTCCTTGAGCTCGCGGATGTAGCTCCAGATCGAGCTGCGCGTCTGCGGATCCAGGCCCACGGTGGGCTCGTCCAGGAACAGCACGCGCGGCGAGTGCAGCAGGCCGCGCGCGATCTCCAGGCGCCGCTTCATCCCCCCGGAGAAGGTGTTGACGAGGCTGGCGCGGCGCTCCCACAGCCCGACCATCTGCATGACCTGTTCCATGCGCTGCTCGAGCGCGCTGCGGGGCACACCGTAGAGCTCGCCGTGCAGGCGCAGGTTCTGCTCGGCGGTCAGGTAGCCGTCGAGCGTGCTGTCCTGGAAGACCAGGCCGATGTTGCGCCTGACCTCGTCGCGTTCGTGGACCACGTCGTGCCCGGCTACCTGCGCCGAGCCCTCGGTGGGGCGCACGAGCGTGCACAACATGTTGATCGTGGTCGACTTGCCCGCGCCGTTAGGGCCGAGGAAGCCGAACACCTCGCCGGCATGCACCTCGAAGGCGATGCCGCGCACTGCCTCGACCTCGTCGTAGCGCTTGACGAGGCCGTTCACCGATATGGCCGCCGCGACAGCGGCCGTATACGGGGTGGCAGGCGCCCCCGGAGCAGGAGGCGCCCCGGAGGCGGTGGCCGATGTCTGTTGTGCCTGCTCGATCAACTGTCCTTGTCCACCGTAGCGCCCTCGTCCTCGCCGTCGGCGAGGATCCGGTACAGATCGCGCCGGGTGTTGACCAGAACCTCGCGGGCGCTGACCAACTGTCCGGGGCTGCCGGTGCGCACGACCTGGGTGAAGGCGAAGGCGACGTCGCGGATGAGCTTGCCGAGCTCGTGCGCCTCGCCGGTGTCGCCTCCCTGCTGCTCCCACGGCGCGGGGCGATCGGCGCCGCGCTCGTCCACCAGCGCTTTGCCGGCGTCGGTGAGCACAAACAGCTTGTGCCCATCCTCCTCCTGGGTGCGGATCAGGCCCTCGTCCTCCAGCTGTGCCAGCGCCGGGTAGACCGAGCCTGGGCTGGGGCTCCACAGGCCGCCGCTGCGCTCCTGGACCTCCTGCATGATCTGGTAGCCGTTGCGCGGCTCCTCGGCGAGCAGCAACAGCGCGGCGGTGCGGATGTCGCCGCGTCGCGCGCGCCGGCCGCGTCCCCGCGGTCCGCCGCCGAACGGCGGTCCCCATCCACCGCGACCGTAGTCGCCGTGCGGGCCGTAGACGAAGCGCCCGCGTGCCCCTCCGCGGTGGCTCGGCCTGCAGCCCCCGCCGGTTGAATAAATCGCATTCGCAAACATATCTAGTTCCTATCGTGAGGTATCAAAGGAAGTCAAAGATATATCGGATACTCTTCGCGATTTCAACCCCTCTTGCCACATCGGGCGATCGGACGGGCTGCTCAGCCGATCTGCTGCACCGCTCGCTGCGCGCTGGCGGCGGCCCAGCCGGTGGTGCTGGCGAGCGCGAGCACGAGGATCAGCAGGCCGCAGCCGGCGGCGATCCAGAAGCCCGCGTGGCTGGCGGCGACGAAGCCGTGGCCGACCGAGACGGCGCCGGCGGCCGCGATGGCGCCGATGACGGCCACGCCGAGCGTCTGGCCGACCTGGCGCGAGGTGGAGGCGACGGCGGCTGCGACCCCGGCCTGCGCGGGCGGCATGCCGAGCACGGCGGTGTTGGTAATGGGCGGGTTGACCGTGCCAAAGCCCACGCCGAAGACGAAGTAGGCGGGCAGCAGCGAGGTCAGCGGGGTGTGCGGGCCGAGCCCCGTGAGCAGCGCCGCGCCGAGCATCAGGCCGAGCCCCCCGACGACCAGGCTGGGGCGCGATCCGACGCGCCCGACCAGGTAGCCCGACAGGGGAGCGCACACGAGCGTCATGGCGGCGATCGGCAACGTGTACAGGCCGGCTTCAAACGCGGACAGGTGGCGGACCTCCTGCAGGTAGAGGGTGTTGAGGAACAAAAAGCCGCCAAGGGCGGCGAAGGCGCAGACGGCGATCGCGCTGGCGCTGGAGAAGGGCACGCTGCGAAAGAAGCGCAGTTCCAAAAGCGGGTCGCCCCGTCGCGGCTCGTACGCCAGCAGCGCGGTCAGCGCGACGGCGGCGAGCGCGAGCAGGCCGAGGCTCTGCGCGGACAGCCAGCCCGCCGAGGGCCCCTCGATGATCGCGTAGGTGAGCGACGCGAGCAGCACGATCACGAGCCCCTGCCCGACCGGATCGACGCGCCGTGGCCGCGGCGCGCGCGACTCGGGCACGAAGCGCATGGTCAGCGCAAGCGCGACCAGGCCGACGGGGATGTTGATCCAGAAGATCGACGGCCAGCCAACGTTCTGCACGAGCGCGCCGCCGACGACCGGGCCGAGGGCGAGGCTGATGCCGATCGTCGCGCCCCACATCCCGATCGCCTGCGCGCGCTCGCGCTCGTCGGTGAACACGTTGCGGATGATCGACATGGCGACCGGGTTGAGCATCGAGCCGCCGATCGCCTGCAGCATGCGAAAGGCGATCAGGTAGCCGAGGCTGGGCGCGAGGCTGCACAGCAGCGAGCCGAGCGTGAACAGGACAAGGCCGGTCATGAACACGCGCTTGCGCCCGAGCCGGTCGCCGGTCGAGCCGGCCAGCATCAGCAGGCTGGCGAGCACGAGCGTGTACGCGTCCACGGTCCACTGCAGCCCCGACAGGGCCGCATGCAGATGGCGCCCGATGGAGGGCAGCGCGACGTTGACGATCGTGTTGTCCAGCCCGACGATCAGCAGGCTCATGCAGCAGATCGCGAGCACCAGCAGCCGCCGGCGGCGGGGCAGCTCTGTGGCGGGCGAGCCGCTCATGGACCCGGCATCGGACATTCCGTAATCCTACGATATATCGCGATGCCTCAGTGGCGGAAGTGACGCACGCCGGTGGCGACCATCGCCGCGCCGGCTACGTCGACGGCCGCGACGACCTCCTCGTCGCGCACGGAGCCACCCGGCTGGATGATCGCGCCGACGCCCGCGTCGAGCGCCAGCTGCGGGCCGTCAGCGAAGGGGAAGTAGGCGTCGGAGGCGAGCGCCGCGCCCGCGAGCGCGTCAGCGCGGAATTTGTGGGCCTTCTGGACGGCGATCCGCACGGCATCCACGCGGCTCATCTGCCCCGCGCCGATGCCGATCGTGGCGCCGCCGGCGACGAGCACGATCGCGTTGGAGCGCACGTGGCGGCAGACGGTCCAGGCGAACAGCATGTCGCGCCACTCCTGCTCGCTCGGCTGGCGTGCGCTCATCGCGCGCATCTGCTCGCGGGTCTCTGCGACGACGTCGTGGGTCTGCACCAACTGGCCGCCGATCACGGGCTTTGATTCGACCTCCCGCAACGGCGTGGGCCAGTCGCCCAGCTCCAGCAGGCGCACGTTTTTCCTGACCTGCAGCGCCGCCAGCGCGGCGGCGTCGTAGCCGGGCGCGAGCAGCACCTCGATGAACTGCTTGCCGAGCTGCTCTGCGAAGGCGAGGTCGACGGGTCGGTTGACCGCGATCACCCCGCCGTAGGCGCTTTCCGGGTCGCACGCGAAGGCCTGTTCGTAGGCCTCCTGCCCGCTGGCGCCGATGGCGCAGCCGCATGGGTTGTTGTGCTTGACGATCGCGCAGGCGGGCTCGTCGAACTCCTCGACCAGCTCGCGCGCGGAGCTGAGGTCGAGCAGGTTGTTGAACGACAGCTCCTTGCCGTGCAGCTGCTCCACGCCGGCGAGCAGGTGGGTGGGCGAGCCGACGCGCGCGTAGAAGGCGGCCTGCTGGTGGGGGTTCTCGCCGTAGCGCAGGTCTGCGACCTTCTCGTAGGCGTCGCGCCAGCTGGGCGCAAAGCCCTTGCAGGTGCGCAGCGAGAACCATGTGGAGATGGCTGCGTCATAGCGCGCGGTGCATGCGAACGCCTTGCCCGCGAGCTGCTTGCGCGTCGTTAGCGACAGCCTGCCATCGGACTCGCGCAGCTCGCCGAGCACGCGCTCGTAGTCGCCGGGATCGACCACGACGGCGGCGAACGCGCTGTTCTTGGCGGCGGCCCTGATCATGGTCGGACCGCCGATGTCGATGTTCTCGATCACCTCATCCTCGGAGGCGTCGCCGCGCGCGACGGTCTGCTCGAAGGGGTACAGGTTGACGCACACCAGATCCACCTGCTCGATCCCCTGCTCGGCGGCCGCGCGTAGGTGCTCGTCCTCGTCGCGGCGCGCCAGCAGGCCGGCATACAGGCGCGGGTGCAGCGTCTTGACGCGCCCGTCCATGATCTCGGGAAAGCCGGTGAAGTCGTCAATCGCGCGCACGCCGATCCCCGCGTCTGCCAGCTCGCGCGCGGTGCCGCCGGTGGACACGAGCTCCACGCCCAGCTCGGCGAGGCCCCGGGCGAACTCGACGATCCCCTGCTTGTCAGAGACCGACAGCAGCGCCCGGCGCACGCGCACCTCGCCCGGCGCGGCGCGCTGCACGCCGTCAGGCGCCGAGGGCGCGACGCCGTCGTGCTCGGTCATCAATTCGCCCTTGGCGGCCACACTCAGAGCCTATCCACGATCGTCCGGCGCGGGTTGTCGGGGTCGACGCGCAGCGCGCCGGCGGCGAACAGCGCGACGGCCCGCGGCAGCAACTCGTGCTCGAGCGGACGCAGCGCAGCGAGCACCTCGTCGGGCTCGCGCGCATCGGGCAGCTCGACAGCTGCCTGCAGGATCACCGGGCCGGAGTCAACGCCGGCGTCGACGAAGTGCACGGTGACACCGAAAACCTTGACGCCGTACGCGAGCGCCTGCTCGATCGCACCCAGCCCGGGAAAGGCTGGCAGCAGGGACGGGTGCACGTTGATGACCGCGCCAGGAAATCGCCCCAGGAACGCCTCGCCGAGCAGCTCCATGTAGCCGGCCAGCACGACCAGCCGAGTGCCGCGCTCGGTCAGCCAGCGAGCCAGAGCGTCGTCGCGCGAGCCACGATCGGGATAGTCGGCGCGGGCGAAGACCGCCGCGGGCACCCCGGCCCCCTGCGCGCGAGCGAGCGCGGGCGCAGAGGCGACACTGGAGGCCACCGCGACGACCTGCGCCTCGCGTCCGTGCACCGTGTCGAGCAGGGCCTGCAGGTTGGTGCCAGTGCCGGAGACCAGCACGGCGATGGGAAGTCTCTCGTTCACGGCCCGGTCACGCTAGCTGTGAGCCAACTCACAGAAGCCGAAGTCCAGATGCTCGAAAATACTGACAGGGATGAGAGGGGCCGGACGATTCACAGATGAGCCAGCTTCCCTCGATATTCACAGGACCTCTCCCATGTTCACAGCCATTCTCACCACAGTAATCATCGTCACGGCGCTCGCCTACTCCGGGCGCTCGGGCGGGCTGATCTCCAGCCGGCCGTACAACAACGTCCACAGCGACGCCAGCGGCGCCCGCGAGGAGCACTACATCTAGACCCGCGCGAGCGGAGGAGCCGTCTCTTCGCCCTCGCCGTCCTCCAGCGCGTACTTGCCGGCCGCGCCGTCGCTGCCGGCCAGCGGGTACTCGCCGGTGAAGCACGCGTCGCAATGGGATGCGCGCCCGCCCGCCCCGGCGCCGACGGCCTCGTAGACGCCGGCCAGCGAGAGGTAGTGCAGCGAGTCACAGCCCAGCTCTGCGGCCACCTCCTCGGTGGTGCGCCCGTGGGCGATCATCTCCTCGCGCGTGGACATGTCGATGCCGTAGTGGCAGGGATGCTTGATCGGCGGCGCGGAGATGCGCATGTGCACCTCGGCGGCGCCGGCATCGCGCAGCATCTGCACGATCTGGCGAGTGGTGTTGCCGCGCACGATCGAGTCGTCGACCACGACCAGCCGCTTGCCGGCGATCACCTCGGGCAGCGGGTTGAACTTCAAGCGCAGACCGTGCTTGCGCAGCTCCTGGCCGGGCTGGATGAACGTGCGCGCGACATAGCGGTTCTTGACGAAGCCGTCGTCTTGGGGAAGGCCGGCGGCGCGCGCCAGGCCGCGGGCGGCGGGGTTGCCGGAGTCGGGGACCGCGATCACCAGGTCGGCCTCGACGGGCGCCTCGTGCCAGAGGATCTCGCCCATGCGCCCGCGCGCGACCTGCAGCACCTGATCGTTCATGCGCGAGTCCGGGCGCGCGAAGTAGATGTACTCGAACACGCAGAACGCGCGCCTGCCGTCCGGCACGATCATGCGGCTCTCCAGCCCGTCGGCGCCCAGCGTGACCAGCTCGCCTGGCTCCACGTCGCGCAGGAACTTCGCGCCGATGATGTCAAAGGCGCACGACTCACTGGCCACGCAGTAGTGCTTGGCGCCGAGCCCACCGACGACGCCTTCGGTGCCGGCGGGACTGCCATCGAGCACGCCGATAGCCAGCGGGCGCAGCCCGTGCGGGTCGCGAAAGGCGACCACGCGATCCTTGGTCATGGCGACGATCGAGAAGGCGCCGCGCAGGCGCGGCAGCACGTCTGCGATCGCGTCCTCGATCCGCTCGGCCGGGTGCGTAGCGATCATCGCGGCGATGATCTCCGAGTCAGACGTCGAGTTAAAGCCGACCCCCGCCGCCACCAGCTCGGCGTGCAGGTCCAGGGCGTTGATCAGGTTGCCGTTGTGGGCCAGCGCGACCTCGCGCCGCGAGCCGTCGGTGCCATCCGAGCGCTGCACCGGCTGGGAGTTCTCCCAGGCATTGGATCCGGTGGTGGAGTAGCGCACGTGCCCGATCGCCAGCTCGCCGGCGAGCGTGGACAGGTCGTTCTCGGTGAAGACCTGATTGACCAGCCCCAGCTCGCGGCGGGTGATGATGTGCCCGCCGCGGTCGGCGGCTGCGATGCCGGCCGACTCCTGCCCGCGGTGCTGCAGCGCGTACAGCGCGAAGTACGACAGCCGGGACACCTCGTGACCGGGCGCATAAAGTCCAAACACTCCGCACTCGTCGCGCGGTCCGTCACGCATCACGTTCACAAGCTAGCAGGGTGCGCGTGCCGGCTTTTCACGAGAACAACTCCCCGAGCGCACCATGCGCTGCGGCGAGCTCATCCAGCGTGAGCGTGAGCATCGTCCCTGCGGTCGCGCCCGCCTCGACGATCGTGAGCACGTTGTCGCCCACCCTGCCGATCGTGCGCACATGCACCCGCTCACCCAGCTCGCGCAAGGCGTCCTCCGCGGCGCTGACGATGAAGCCGCCCGGGCCCTCACCGAACAGGCAGGCGGTCACGGGTGTCCAGACCCCAGCCGTCGCTCCCCCGCCCGGTTGCTCAGCCTGAATCGCTGCCCAGAAATCCTCGCCGAGCTCCACCTCGGCCCCCACACCGCCTGCCAGGCAGCACTCGGCCAGCGCGACCGCGAGGCCTCCCTCGGCGATGTCGTGCGCGCTTGCCAGCGCACCCGCGCGGACGGCGTCGCGGACGGCGATCTGCGCGTCGCGGACGGCATCGACGTCGATCGCTGGCAGCCCGTCGGGCAGCGGCTCACCGAGCAGCTTGGAAAGCTCGCTGGCCGCCGGCGACGGGCTGAACGGGCCGACCAGCGCGATGTGATCTCCGGCGCGCTGGAAACCCGGCGTCCCGGCGCGGCGCGCGTCGGGCAGGTGCCCGACCATGCCGATCACCGGCGTCGGGTAGATCGGGCCGGTGGGACCCTCGTTGTAGAGGGACACGTTGCCGCCGACGATCGGCGCATCCAGGGCCCTGCAGGCGTCGCCCAGGCCACGTACAGACTCGCTCAGCTGCCACGCGATGTGCGGCTTCTCTGGGTTGGCGAAGTTGAGGTTGTTGGTCGTCCCCAGCGCCTGCGCGCCGACGCAGGCGAGGTTGGCCGCGCACTCGAGCACGGCCTCCACGGTCCCCGTGTAGGGGTCGGCGGCGACGCGGCGGCCGTTGCAGTCGATGCTGACCGCCAGCGCAGCGCCGTCGGGCAGCGCCAGCACGGCCGCGTCGGCCTGCTCGGGGCGGCGCACCGTGCGCGACTGGACGATCGAGTCGTACTGCTCGAACAGAGGCCGGCGCGAGGACAGGTTCGCGCAAGACAGCAGCGCCAGGAGGATGTCCCGCGGTGCGGCGTGCGCCGTGAGAGCGCCCGTGGGCACCGGGCGCGCGTAGATCGGCTCGCTGGGCTTGCTCGGGCGCAGGTCATACAGCGGGCAGTTGTCCACCAGCGCGGTCACGGGCATGTCCCCCACCAGCTCGCCGTCGCGCAGCACGCGCATTCGCCGCGTGTCGGTGACCGTGCCGATCGCCGCGCCGTTGACCTCCCACTTGGCGCACACCTCCATCACGCCCGCGACGTTGGCCGGCTCGACCACGCACAGCATGCGCTCCTGGGACTCTGAGACCATCACCTCGAAGGGCTCCATGGCGGGCTCGCGCAGAGGCACCAGCGCCACGTCGAGGTCGATCCCGACGCCGCCCTTGGAGGCCATCTCCGACGCCGACGAGGTCAGCCCGGCGGCGCCGAGGTCCTGCAGCGAGATGATCAGGCCCCGCTCGAGCAGCTCGAGCGAGCACTCCAGCAGCTTCTTCTCCTCGAACGGATCGCCGACCTGGACCGTCGGACGCTTCTCGTCGCCCTCGCCCAGCTCTGCGGAGGCGAGCACCGACGCGCCGCCGATCCCGTCGCGGCCGGTGGACGCGCCGAACAGCACCACCACGTTGCCCGGGCCGGCGGCCGCGCTGCGCACCAACCGCTCGCGCGGGGCGAGCCCAAGGGCCATGGCGTTGACCAGGCAGTTGTGCTCGTAGGGCGCCTCGAAGTACACCTCTCCGCCGACCGTGGGGACGCCGATCGAGTTACCGTAATGGCCGATCCCGGACACGGCGCCGTCGAGCAAGTAGCGCGCACGCGTTCCCGCACCCTCGGCGCCACCGTGGCCGGGCTCACCGAAGCGCAGCGAGTCCAGCACGGCGATCGGGCGCGCGCCGATCGCGAAGATGTCGCGCAGGATGCCGCCCACGCCGGTGGCCGCCCCCTGGAACGGCTCGACGGCGCTGGGGTGGTTGTGCGACTCGACCTTGAACGCGCACACCAGCCCGCCGCCCACGTCGACCGCGCCGGCGTTCTCTCCCGGCCCCATGACCACGTGCTCGCCCTCGGTGGGCAGCGTGCGCAGCAGCTTCTTGGAGTGCTTGTAGGCGCAGTGCTCTGACCACAGCAGCGAGTACATCGCCAGCTCCACCTGGTTTGGCGGGCGGCCCTGCTTGGCGCATACGAGCTCGTACTCGGCCCGCGTGAGGCCGAGGGCCAGGGCGTCGTCGACCGTCGGGAGATCGTGCGCGGCGGCGGCGGGGTTCGATGTGTTTGCCTGCGAGTCCTGTACAGCCATGGTTATACGCAGTGCGCGGGCGATGTCATGCGACGACCTCCTCAACGGCCAGCCGCATCGACTGGAAGATCTTCAGCCCGTCGGCCGAGCCACCCAGCAGCTCGTCGACGGCGTGCTCGGGGTGTGGCATCAGGCCGAACACGTTGCCCGCCTCGTTGCGTACGCCGGCGATGTTGCGCGCCGAGCCGTTGAAGTTGTGGCCGGGTGCGTAGCGCAGCACGACCTGCCCGGCGTGCTCCATCGCGTCGAGCGTCTCCTCGTCGGCGTAGTAGCGCCCCCACGAGTGCTTGGCGGGGATGCTCAGGCGGCTGGACGCCGGGCCATCCTCATCGGGTCGGCAGGCGCACGTGAAGGCAGTGTCGGCGTGCACCACTTCGAGATCGACCTGCCTGAAGGTGAAGCGCAAGTTGGCGTTGGGCAACAGCGCGCCGGGCAGCAGATGCGCCTCGCACAGCACCTGGAAGCCGTTGCAGATCCCGAGCACCAGACCGCCGGCGGCGGCGAACGCGGCGACCGACTCCATCGCGGGCGAGAAGCGCGCGATGGCGCCCGCGCGCAGGTAGTCGCCGTAGGAGAAGCCGCCCGGCACGACGATCGCATCGGCGCCGCCCAGGTCTCGATCGGCGTGCCAGATCAGCTGCGCATCGCCCACCAATCTCGCGGCCGCGAGGGCATCGACCTCGTCGCAGGAGCCGGGGAAGCGCAGGACGCCGAACTTCATCCACCGCCGCCGTCGAGCAGCTGCACCTCGTAGTCCTCGACCAGAGGGTTGGCCAGCAGCCTCTCGCACATGGCGTCCAACTGGTCGGGGTCGTGCACGTCGAGCTCGACAAGCCGTCCGACGTGAACGTCGCTGACTCCCTCGAAGCCCAGCGCGGGCAGCGCGCGCTGCACGGCCTCGCCCTGCGGGTCCAGGATGCCGGCCTTGGGCCGGATCAGCACGCGCGCCCTCACCGGCTCTGCGCGACGGCGCCCGTGCGCGCCAGCCACGCTGCAAACGGCTCGCCGCTGATGCGCTCGTAGGCCTCGACATAGCGCGCACGCGTGCCGGCGACGACGTCGTCGGGAATCGGCGGGGCGGGCGGCTTCTTGTCCCAGCCGCTGCCAGCGGCCCAGTCGCGCACGTACTGCTTGTCAAAGCTCGGCTGTCCGTGGCCCACCTCGTAGCCATCGGCGGGCCAGTAGCGCGAGGAGTCGGGCGTGAGTACCTCGTCGCCGACCACTAGCCGGCCATCGTCGTCCAAGCCAAACTCGAACTTCGTGTCCGCAAGGATCACGCCGCGCTCGCGCGCGTGCTCGGCGGCGAAGGAGTACAGCTCGATCGACACGTCGCGTACTTGCTCGATCAGCTTCTCGTCGCCCACCAGCTGGGCAGCGCGCGCGAAATCGATCGCCTCGTCGTGGCCCTGCTCGGCCTTGGTGCTGGGGGTGAAGATCGGCTCGGGCAGGCGCTGGGACTCGTGCAGGCCGCCCGGCAGCTCGATTCCGGAGACCTTGCCGGTGGCCTGGTAATCCTTCCAACCCGAGCCAGTGATGTAGCCGCGCACGACGCACTCGACGGGCAGCATGCTTAGCTTGCGCACGACCATCGCGCGCCCCAGCACTTCCTCGGGCACGCCGTCGACGGTCGAGATGAGGTGGTTGGCGACGATGTGGGCGGTCCGTTCGAACCAGAACACGGACAGGCCGGTGAGCACCTTGCCCTTGTCGGGGATCGGCGTTGGGTGCACGGCGTCGTAGGTGGAGATGCGGTCGCTGGCGACCATCAACAGCGTCTCCTGCACGCGGCCGGACAGCCCGTCGCCGAGCCGCTCCAGCTCGTACATCTCGCGCACCTTGCCACTGGCGATGAGGGGCAGGTCGGCGAGCGCGGTCACGTGGCGCGATGCTACCAGCGCCCGGCGCTGGGATGGCGGTGCGCTGCGTCCGCCGCTAGACGACAGCTCAGGCGATCTGATCGAGGCGCGCGATTATCTGGTCGGCGTAGCGCAGGTAGTGGCCGTAATCGAAGATCGCGTCGAGATCCAGGCCACTGGCGCGCTCGTCGCTGGCGAGCAGATCGCGCAGTGGCACGCCCTCGTCCCACGCGCGCTGGGCAAGCTCCTGCACGACCCGGTAGGCCTCGTCGCGGGTGCTGCCAGCGGCGACGAGCGCGAGCAATACACGCTGGGAGAACAGCGCGCCGTGAGTCAGATCGAGGTTTACGCGCATCCGCTCGACATCCACGGTCATGTTCGCCACCAGCGCTACAGCAGAGTGCTGCATGTGATCGAGCAGGATGGTCGAGTCGGGCAGGATCACCCGCTCGACCGACGAGTGGGAGATGTCGCGCTCGTGCCACAGAGCCACGTCCTCGAGGGCCGCAATCGCGTTGCCGCGCAGGACACGCGCCAGGCCCGCGATTTGCTCGCTCTTGATCGGGTTGCGCTTGTGAGGCATCGCCGATGAGCCCTTCTGACCGGCGCGAAAGGGCTCCTGCACCTCTCGCACCTCGGTCCGCTGGAGGTGGCGGATCTCGGTCGCCAGCCGCTCCAGGCCGGCGCCGGCGAGCGCGATCGCGTCCAACAACTCGGCGTGGCGGTCGCGCGCGACGACCTGCGTGGAGACGTCCTCGCGCGCCAGCCCGAGCCGGTCAAGAACGCGTGCCTCGAAGTCGGGGCTGGTAGCGGCATAAGTGCCGACGGCGCCCGAGATCGCCCCGACGCCCGCCTGGGCGAAGGCGCGCTGCAGGCGCTGCGCGTTGCGGTGCGCCTCGAAGGCGAAGCCCGCGAGCTTGATCCCGAACGTGGTCGGCTCGGCGTGAACGCCGTGCGTGCGCCCCACGCAGAGCGTGTGCGCGTGCTCACGTGCGCGTGCGGCCAGTGTGGCGACCAGGTCGCGAGCGCCAGCCACCACGAGCTCGCCGGCCGCGCGCAGCTGCAGCGCAAGCGCGGTGTCGAGCACGTCCGAGGAGGTCAGCCCGAAGTGGATCCAGCGGCCGGCCTGGCCCGCTGACTGCGCGAGGACGTCCACGAATGCGGCCACGTCGTGGTCGGTGACGCGCTCGCGCTCCTGCACTGCAGCCACCGTGAAGGTGGCTTTGCGGATCGCCTCCAGGTCTGCGTCGGTGGGGCCATCTGGACCGAGCAGGCCGGGCAGCTGCTCGCACGCTGCAACCTCGACCTGTCTCCAACTGTCCATGCGCGCCTGGTCTGTCCACAGCGCGCCAAGCTCGGGACGGGTGTAGCGAGCGATCACGTCTATGGATTATCGCCGCATCGCCAGCGGCGGGCCTTATGCCCCGAGGATCTGCGCCGCCAGGATGGCCGCGTTACGCGGGTTGTCCAGGCCCACGCACGCCACGGGAACGCCAGGCGGCATCTGCACGATCGAGAGGATTGCGTCCAGGCCGCCGGCGGCGGTCAGGCGGCCGGAGAGGGGGACGCCGATCACGGGCAGGTCGGTGTGGGCGGCCACCGCGCCAGGCAGCGCGGCTGAGATCCCGGCCCCGGCGATGATCACGCGCAGGCCGCGCATGCGCGCGTTCTTGGCGTATTCGGCCACAAGGTCGGGTTCGCGATGCGCGGACATGACCCGCATCTCATGCAGGATGCCCCGCTCCTGCAGCTCCTTGGCCGCCTTTTCCATTGTCTCCATGTCGCTCTTGGAGCCCATCACGATGCCAACACGCGGAGCGTCCACGTCGATCTCGTCCAGCTGGGATTGCACTTCGGCCTCCTCCATCAGCTCGGGCACCAGCGAGATCCCTGGGCCGCCCGGACGCCCCTCTTGGGAGGCCGTCACAGCGACGAGATGAAGTCGTCGATCGGGATCGCCGACAGCGTCTCGTAGCGTCCGGTGCCACGCGAGCCGAGCTCCAGCGACACGCGCGCCATCGTGCCATCGTCGGGCGCCTCGATGACCGAGATGAAGTCGACGTGCCCGAGCGTGGCCCACTGCGCCTTGACCGTGGCGCCGAGCTGCTCGACCTCTTTGTTGACCTCCTTGATTCGCTGCGGGTTGTTCTTGACCGTCTGCACGCCGTCGGGCGTGAGGGTGGAGAGCATGATGTAGGTGGGCATTGCGGGTGACTCCTCCCGTGGCTTGGGCGATCGCTGGCGTGCGTGATGCTCAGCCTGCGTTGTACCCGATGGCGCGGCCGCGCGCAGCGCGGATCCCGCCGTGAGCTGAAGGGGCTGGCGCTACGCGGTGGCCCCCACGCTCGTCTGCGCCTGGGCGCCGGCCGGCTCGAGCCGCAGTTCACCGTCGGCCGCGTCCACCAGCACGCTGTCGCCTTCGCGGATCTCGCCCTGCAGCAGCGCCAGCGCGAGGCGGTCGGTCAGCTGCTTCTGGATCACTCTGCGCAGCGGTCGCGCGCCGTAGACAGGGTCATAGCCGAGGTTGCCGAGCAGCTCCTTGGCCTTGTCGGTCAGCGTCACCTGCACGCCGCGCTCGGCTACGCGCGCAAGCACCAGCCTGACCTGCAGCTCGACGATCTCAGACAGCTGCTCGCGACTGAGGCTTTCAAAGCGCACCACGTCGTCGAGGCGGTTGACGAACTCGGGCTTGAAGTGCTCCAGCAGCGCGCTGCGCACCTGCACATCGTCCAGCCCAGATGACTCGATCCCCTCCCCTGCCCTGATGTTTGAGGTCATGATCAGGACCGTGTTCTTGAAGTCGACCGTGCGGCCCTGGCCGTCGGTCAGGCGACCGTCGTCCATCACCTGCAGCAGCGTGTTGAAGACGTCCGGATGGGCCTTCTCGATCTCGTCGAGCAGCACGACCGAGTAGGGGCGGCGGCGGACGGCCTCGGTCAGCTGGCCTCCCTCTTCATAGCCCACGTAGCCGGGGGGCGCGCCGACTAGGCGCGAGACGGAGTGCTTCTCCATGTACTCGGACATGTCGATCCTGATCATCGCGTCCTGGGAGTCGAACATGAACTCGGCCAGCGCGCGCGCGAGCTCAGTCTTGCCCACGCCGGTGGGGCCGAGGAACAGGAACGAGCCGATCGGCCTGTCGGGGTCCTGCAGGCCCGCGCGCGAGCGCCGCAGCGCCGTGGCGACAGCCTCGATCGCCTCGTCCTGACCAACCACGCGTTCGTGCAGACGGTCCTCCATGTGGATCAGCTTCTCGGTCTCGCCCTCCAGCAGGCGGCTAACGGGGATGCCAGTCCAGCGCGCGACCACCTCGGCGACGTCGTCGGCGTCGACCTCCTCTTTGAGGAATTGAGGCCCACCACCCACCGCCAGGCCCTCGCCGGATGCTTCGCCGGATTCGTGCTCGGCAATCTGGCGCTCCAGCTCGGGGATCTCTTCATAGAGCAGCTTGGAAGCAGTCTCATAGTCGGTCTCGCGCTGTGCTTTCTCGGCCTCCAGCCGGGCCTGCTCGAGTCGTTCCTTGACCTGTGACACGCCCTGGATGGCCTGCTTCTCCGACTGCCATTGCGCCTTCATCGCCGCCGAGCGCTCGCGCAGCTCGGCCAGCTCGCGCTCGATCGCCTCGCGGCGCTCGGCTGACGCCTCGTCGGTCTCCTTGCGCAGCGACGTCAGCTCGATCTCCAGCTGCATCACCCGGCGGTCCACCTCGTCGATCTCCGTGGGCAGCGAGTCGATCTCGATGCGCAGCCGCGAGGCCGCCTCGTCGATCAGGTCGATTGCCTTGTCGGGCAGGAAGCGGTCGGCGATGTAGCGGTCTGACAGCGTGGCGGCGGCGATCAGGGCGTTGTCCTGGATGCGCACGCCGTGGTGGACCTCGTAGCGCTCCTTCAAGCCGCGCAGGATCGCGATCGTGTCCTGCACGCTGGGCTCGCCCACCATCACCGGCTGGAAGCGCCGCTCCAGGGCGGCGTCCTTCTCGATGTGCTTGCGGTACTCGTCCAGCGTCGTCGCACCCACGCAGCGAAGTTCGCCGCGCGCGAGCATCGGCTTGAGCAGGTTGGCCGCGTCCACGGCGCCTTCGGCAGCGCCGGCGCCCACGATCGTGTGCAGCTCGTCCAGGAACAGGATCACACTGCCCTGCGCCTGCGACACCTCGCCAAGTACCGCCTTCAGGCGCTCCTCGAACTCGCCCCGGTACTTCGCCCCGGCGATCAGGCTGCCAATGTCCAGGGCGATCACGCGCCTGTCGCGCAGCGAGTCGGGGATGTCGCCCGAGACGATCCGCTGGGCCAGACCCTCCACGATCGCGGTCTTGCCCACGCCGGGCTCGCCGATCAGCACCGGGTTGTTCTTGGTGCGGCGCGAGAGCACCTGGATCACGCGGCGGATCTCCTCGTCGCGCCCGATCACCGGGTCGAGCTTGCCCTGCTCGGCGGCCGCGGTCAGGTCGGTGCCGAAGCGCTCGAGCGCCTCCAGCTTCTCCTCGGGAGACTGGTCGGTTACGCGGTGCGATCCGCGCACCTCGGCCAGCGCCTGCGTCAGCCGCTCGGGTGTGACGCCCACGCGCCGCAGCTCGTCCGCCGCTCGGCCGCGCTCCGTGGCGAGCGCGATCAGCAGATGCTCGGTGGAGACGTACTGGTCTGACAGCTTGCCCGCCTCGCTCTCCGCCGCGCGCAGCACTGCCACCAGCTCAGCGCCCGGTTGGGCGACCGCGTCCGCCGGCGAGGACGGTCCCGCCACGGGCAGCTCATCGAGCGCGCGCTGCACGCCCGCGCGCAGCCCATCGACCTGGACGCCAAGCTTGGCGAGCACTCCTAGCACGACGCCGCCGGGCGCCTCCGCGCTCGCTGCGGCGCCACCGGCGCCGGGCGCCGGGGCGAGCAACGCCGACAGTAGGTGCAGCGGCGTGACCTGCGGGTTGCGCGCCTCTTGGGCAAGACGGCCGGCGGTGGCAACCGCCTCCTGGGACTTGATGGTGAAGCGATCGGCTTGCATGGCTATGACCTCTTGGGGGTGTTGCGAAACGGGGATCTGGCGTCGACGGCGCGCACGAGCGCGCGGCCGGGTGGGCGGGAGTTGGGAAACGGCACGAGCTCGGCGCGGAAGGAGCGACGGACCTCCTCGAGCTCCTGCGCCAGCCTGACCTGCGCCTGCAGCGCCTGCAGCTCCAGCTCATCGATGCGCGCGTGCATGCTCTCGATCTCCTGCTCCAGGCGCAGCACGCGCTCCACGCCGGCGAGGTTCAGCCCGAGCTCGGCGGTCATCTCCTGGATGCGCCGCAGCCTGTCGACGTCATCCTGCGAGTACAGCCGCGTGCCCTTGGGCGAGCGCTTGGGCTCGATCAGCCCGCGCGTCTCGTACATGCGCAGCGTCTGCGGGTGCATGTTGGCGAGCTGGGCGGCGACCGAGATCATGAACACGCCGCGGTCGGTCTCGATCTCCACGCGCATGGCCTTACGAGGCATCGCCGGCCCCCTCCCCCTTCGGGGACGATGCGGCCGCGAACAGCCGGTCGCGCGGGTTTGCGCCCATCGACTTGGACAGCTCGTCGATCGCCTGTTCCTGCTCCTTGCCGAGATTCTCGGGCACGTCGATCACGAAGCGGTAGTGGATGTCGCCTTTCTCTTTGCCCGCGCCGAGCTTGGGGGGGCCCTCGCCGCGCAGGCGCTGGACGGTGCCGTGCGTGGTGCCGGGTCGCACGCGCAGAGTCTTTGACCCGTTGAGCGTGGGCACGCGCACCTCGGCGCCGCGCAGCGCCTCGGGGATGGTCAGCGGCACCTCCACCTCGAAGTTGTCTCCCTTGCGGGTGAACACGGGCGAGGGCGCCACATGGGTGAGCAGGTACAGGTCGCCAGGCGGGCCGCCGTTGCGCCCGGGCTCGCCCTTGCCCGCCAGGCGAATGCGGCTGCCGTCCCGCACGCCCGCGGGAATGTTCACGCGCAGGCGCTTGACCGTACGCACCGCACCGGCGCCGTTGCACGTCGGACAGGGATCCTCGATGACCGTGCCCGAGCCGCCGCAGCGTGAGCAGGGCTGGGAGATCGAGAACATGCCCTGGCCCTGCGTCTCGATGCCGCGTCCCTCGCAGCGCGGGCACACCGACGGCGTAGTGCCGGGCTTGGCGCCGGTGCCGCGACAGGTCGCGCAGGTGGCGTGCATGGGGACCTGCAGCGGAACCTGCGCGCCGGAGATCGCCTGGTCGAAGGTGATCGACACCTGCGCTTCCAGGTCGGCTCCCTTCTCTGCCCGTGGTTTGGTTCGTACGCGCCGCCCGCTGGCCGAGCCGCCGAACAGGTTCGACAGGATGTCGCCCATCGAGGAGGAGTCGAAGTCGAAGTTGCCAAAGCCGCCGAAGCCGCCGCCCGGACCGGCCCCGGTGGCAAACGGGCCGGTGCCGCTGTCGTACTGCTTGCGCTTCTCCGGGTCGCCCAGCACGTCGTGGGCCTGGGATATCTCCTTGAAGCGCGCCTCTGCCTGCTTGTCGCCGGGGTTGCGGTCGGGGTGGTACTGGCGTGCGAGCTTGCGGTAAGCCTTCTTGATCTCGTCGGCAGTCGCCTTGTTGGAGACGCCGAGCGTCTTGTAGTAGTCGGGACGCGCTGCCATCTGGACCTCCCGCGCTATGCCGCCACGACAACGCGCGCGGGTCGGATCACGTTCTCGCCCAGCCGGTAGCCAAGCTGATAGACCTCGACCACGGTGCCGCTGGGAGCGCCGCCCTCAGGCTGCGGGGCGGTGGCAACGGCGTCGTGCAGCGTCGGGTCGAACGCCTCGCCCACGGGCGCGAAAGACTCGATGCCGACACGCGAAAGCGCGCCGCTCAGCTCCGAGCGCACCAGCCGCACGCCCTGCAGCAGAGGGTCGTCGTCGGCTGCTGCCTCCAAGGCGCGGTCGAGGTTGTCGAGCGCGGGCAGCAGCTCCTTGGCCAGGCAGATCACCCCGCGCTCCTGCGCGCCGGCGGCCTCGCGGGCCACACGCTTGCGGTAGTTCTCGAAGTCCGCCTGGGTGCGCTGGGCCAGCGCCAGGTACTCGTCGCGCTGGGCGGCCTTGCTGACGAGCGCGTCCAGGTCCTCGCGGACCTCCTGCGCCTCGCCACCATCGCGCCCGGAGGCGACGGGCTCCTGCCCCGTCGCCTGCGCGACCACGTCCTGGGCCCGCTCGGGCTCCTCGACGGTTCGCTCGATCTCGATCTCGGTCATCGCCGGCCTACGCCTTCGGCTCTTCGACTACCTCGGCGTCCACCACGTCCTCCTCATCGGAGGAGGCGCCCGCGCCGTCCGTGGACGCCCCGTTGCCGGAGGCCGCGGCCTGCTCCTGGGCGCGCTGGTACATCGCCTCAGAGACAGCGTGGAAGGCGCTCTGCAGCGCCTCCGCCTTGGCGTTGATCGTGGCCGGGTCCTCGGACTCGAGCACCTCGCGAACGTCCTTGATCGCCTGCTCGATCCCTGCCTTTGAGTCGGCGTCGACCTGGTCGCCGAGGTCGGCCAGCTGGCGCTCGGCCTGGTAGGCGGCGTTCTCGGCGTTGTTGCGCGCCTCGGCCAGCTCGCGCGCCTTGCGGTCATCCTCGGCGTGGGACTCGGCGTCGGAGACCATGTTCTTGATTTCCTCCTCCGACAGCCCCGAGCCGGCCTTGATCTCGATCTTCTGCTCCTTGCCGGTGCCGAGATCCTTGGCAGACACGTTGAGGATGCCGTTGGCGTCGATATCGAAGGCAACCTCGATCTGCGGGATCCCGCGCGGCGCGGGCGGGATGCCGGTCAGCTGAAACTTGCCCAGGGACTTGTTGTACTGGGCCATCTCGCGCTCGCCCTGCAAGACGTGGATCTCGACCGACGGCTGGTTGTCCTCGGCCGTGGAGAAGACCTCGCCCTTGCGTGTGGGGATCGTCGTGTTGCGCTCGATCAGCTTGGTCATCACGCCGCCCTTGGTCTCGATGCCGAGGGTCAGCGGGGTGACGTCGAGCAACAGCACATCCTTGACGTCGCCGGCGAGCACGCCCGCCTGGATGGCTGCTCCGACGGCGACCACCTCATCGGGGTTGACGCCGCGGTGGGGCTCCTTGCCGGTCAGGTCCTTGACCTTCTCCTGCACGGCGGGCGAGCGCGTCATGCCTCCGACGAGCACAATGTGGTCGATCTCCTTGACGCCCTTGTTCTTGGCGTCGTCCATCGCCTGGCGCACTGGCGCGACCACGCGGTCGAGCAGGTCGGCGGTCAGCTCTGACAGCTTGGCCCGCGTCAGGCGCGTGTCCAGGTGCTTGGGCCCGGACGCATCGGCCGTGATGAACGGCAGGTTGATCTGCGTCTCCTGAGTTGTCGACAGCTCGATCTTGGCCTTCTCGGAGGCCTCGTACAGGCGCTGCAGCGCCATCGGGTCGGCCGACAGGTCGATGCCCTGGGACTTGCGAAACTCGGCCACCAGCCAGTCGACTATCGCCTTGTCGAAGTTGTCGCCGCCGAGGTGGTTGTCTCCGGCGGTGGACTTGACCTCAAAGACGCCGTCGCCGATCTCCAGCACGGACACGTCGAAGGTGCCGCCGCCGAGGTCGAACACGAGGATCGTCTGGTCTGACTCCTTGTCCAGGCCGTACGCGAGCGACGCGGCGGTCGGCTCGTTGATGATGCGCTTGACGTCAAGGCCGGCGATCTTGCCAGCGTCCTTGGTGGCCTGACGCTGGTCGTCGTTGAAGTAGGCGGGGACTGTGATGACGGCCGAGTCGACGGCCTCGCCCAGATACGCTTCGGCGTCTGACTTGAGCTTCTGCAGGATCATCGCCGAGATCTCCGGCGGTGAGTGCTGTTCGGGCGGGTTTCCAATTTCCACGCGCGCGTCGCCGTTGGGGCCGGCGACGACCTTGTAGGGGACGATCGACTCCTCCTCGCGCACCTCGGCCTCCTTGCGGCCCATGAAGCGCTTGATCGAGAAGACGGTGTTCTGCGGGTTGGTTACCGCCTGGCGCTTGGCGACGGTGCCCACAAGGCGCTCGCCGGACGCCGTGAATGCGACGACTGAGGGGGTCGTGCGACCGCCCTCGGCGTTCTCGATGACGGTCGGCTCGCCGCCCTCGAGTACCGCCATGCACGAGTTGGTCGTGCCTAGATCGATGCCTATGGTCTTAGCCATTATGTAAAAAATACTCCTTCGTGCGCTGTATAAATCTGAGTCGCAGTATGGCAGATTTCTTTACAGAGGTCAAGTGGCCATCGGCGTGGCTCCCCACCCACGCCCCTGGGGCCGCCCTACCTACCCCCCAAACGGGGGTTACTGCGGTAACCACGCGACCGGGCGGGGTATGAAGCGCAAGTGACCCGCCTGGAGCGCAACGTCAATATCGCGGCCGTCGTGATTCCGTTTCTCGGCGTGATCGCGGCTGCGGCGATCCTGTGGAGCCGCTTCCTCGGGACGCGCGACCTGGCGATCTTCGCGGTCATGTACATGCTGACTGCACTGGGCATCACGGTGGGCTTCCACCGCCTGCTCACCCACCGGGCCTTTCAGACCCGGCCGTGGCTGCGCTACACCCTCGCGGTGCTCGGCTCGATGGCGCTGCAGGGTCCGGTGATCGACTGGGTGGCCGACCACCGCAAGCACCACACGTTCACCGACGAAGACGGCGACCCGCACAGCCCGCACGCGGGTCACGGCGCGGGCCTGCGAGGGATGGCGGCCGGCCTGTGGCACGCGCACGTGGGCTGGCTGTTCGAGACCCATGGCCAGGCCTCCTCGAAACGGTTCGCCCGCGACCTGGTCGAAGACGCAACGATGCGGCGTATCAACAAGAGCTTCCCGCTGATAGCCCTTGGCAGCCTCGCGCTGCCGTTCCTCGCCGGCCTTGCACTGAGCGGCGGCTCGGTTGTGGACGGCGGCCTGTCCGCCCTGCTGTGGGCGGGTCTGGTGCGGATCTTCCTCGTCCACCATGTCACCTGGTCGATCAACTCGATCTGCCACTTCTTCGGCAGCCGCCGGTTTGCGACCGACGACGAGTCGACCAACGTGTTCTGGCTGGCCCTGCCCTCGCTGGGCGAGGCCTGGCACCACAACCACCACGCCTTCCCACAGTCGGCCTTTCACGGGCTGCGCTGGTATGAGCTGGATCCCTCGGGCTGGCTGATCCTCGGGCTCGAGCGCGTGGGCCTGGCGTGGGACGTGGTGAAGGTCACGCCCGAGCGTGCGCGCGCAAAGCTCGACAGTGCGCCCGCAGCCAGCCACTGAGCACCGCAGCCACCGGTTGAGCGCTAACGTCTAAGGCATGAACATGGTCCCGTCGGGGCCGTTGAAGCCCCGGCTGCGCGGCGTGCTGCATGAGTACGGGTTCTTCGTGTCGCTCGTGTGCGGGGTGGCGCTGATCCTGGCAGCGTCCGACGGACGCGCACGACTGGCAGCCACGATCTACGCGGTCGCTGTGTCGGGCCTGCTGGGCACGAGCGCGCTGTACCACCGCGTGACCTGGCGCCCGAGCGTGCGGCGCTGGATGAGGCGCTTGGATCACTCGATGATCTTCGTGCTGATCGCCGGGACCTACACACCTGTGGCGCTGCTCGCGCTGAAGGGATCGCTGGCAAACACGGTGCTGATCGTGCTGTGGGCCGGCGCGCTCGGCGGTGTGGTGTTCAAGCTACTGTGGATCGACGCGCCGAAGTGGCTGTTCGCGGCGGTGTATGTAGCGCTTGGCCTGGTGACCGCGGCAGTCTTCGGCGAGCTGCCAGCGGCGATCGGCTGGCTGGGAGCGGGCGGACTTGCGTGTGGTGGCCTGCTGTACCTGGTAGGGGCGATCGTGTACGCGAGCGGCCGGCCAAACCCGTGGCCGAAGGTGTTCGGCTACCACGAGGTCTTCCACACGCTTGTTCTCGTCGCCGCGGCGCTGCAGTATGCGGTCATCGCGTTTGCCGTGCTGCCGCGCGGTTAGACGAACTCGCTACGGCTCGGGCACATGCGCGCGAGCGCGCACTGCCGACAGGCAGGCGAGCGCGCGTGGCAGGTGCGCCGCCCGTGGCGCAGCAGGTTGACGTGCAACTCAAGCTCCTCGCCGGGCGGCGTGAGCGCGAGCATCGCGTCGTGCAGCTCCTCAAAGGGCGCGCCCGGGCGCAACAGCCCGAGGCGGGTGCCCACGCGCGAGACGTGCGTGTCGACCGGCACGTCAGGCAGGCCGTAGGCGAACAGCAGCACGCACGCGGCCGTCTTGCGTCCCACGCCGGGCAGCGCCACAAGGTAGTCGCGCGCCTGCTCGATCGACATCAGGGGCAACCAGTCGAGTGAGAGCTCGTCGGCAGGCTGGCCGGCCGCGTCGGCCGGCGCTGGTGGCGGCTCGTCTGAGATCGCGCGCAGGATCGCCTGTATGCGCGCGGACTTAACCTTGGAGATGCCGCCCGGACGGATCGCCTCCTCGACCTCGGCCAGCGGCGCATCGCGGACGGCCCGCCAATCGAACTTCGCCCCGCCGAAGCGGTTGCGCAGCCGCAGATAGGCGACGTCGCGGTTGCGGTCGTTGGTCGACTGGGACAGCACCGTCAGGATCAGCTCGGCGATCGGGTGGCCGTGCGGGCGCATCAGCGGGACTCCATAGATCGCGCGCAGCCGGTCGCGCACGCGCCGGACGCGCGCGCGGCTGGGCGGCGTCCACGGCGCTGTGGCCACTGGGCTGCTGCGGCCGGATGCGCGACGCGAGGCGGCGGGCGACACGGGCACAAGTATCCTCGCCCGGTGTCCGCTGTGGCCGACCACACCGGCGAGATCGACGGACTGCCCGTGTTCTGGCGCAGCGCGTCCGGCGCGGCTTGCGAGCCGGGGGCGATCGAGGTGGCGGCGCAGCCGCCCGCAGCGGCGAACGCGACACCGCCGGCGCTGTACCTGCACGGCGTGCCCGACAGCAGCGACGAGTGGATTCCGTTCCTGGCGCGCACCGGCGGCCTGGCGCCCGACCTACCCGGCTTCGGCCGCTCGGGCAAGCCCGGCTACCTGACCTACACGATCGACGAGTACGACCGCTACCTGGAGCGCTTCCTGGATACGGTCGGCGTCGAGCGCGTGAGCCTGGTGATGCACGATTGGGGCGCCGTGGGCCTGGTGTTCGCCCAGCGGCTGCCCGAGCGCGTTGCGCGGCTGGTGCTTGTCAACACGGTGCCGCTGCTGGGCGGCTATCGCTGGCATCGCCTGGCGCGCATCTGGCGCACCCTAGGGCTTGGCGAGCTTGCGATGGGCACCACCAACCGCTTCACGCTCGGGCGCCTCTCGCGCGAGACCAACGCGACGCCGGGACCAATGCCGCAGGCGTGGCTGGACAGCGTGCTCGAGCACTTCGACCAGGGCACCCAGCGCGCGATCCTGCGCCTGTACCGCAGCTCGCCGCCCGAGGTGCTGGCGGCGGCAGGCGAGCGTCTGGGGCGCCTGGATGTCCCCGCGCTGGTCGTGTGGGGCATGAAGGACCCCTACATCCCCGCCCGCTTCGCGCAGGAGTACGTGGATGCGCTGCCCCAGGCGCAGCTGCTGGAGCTGGAGGATGCAGGCCACTACCCCTGGCTGGACCGTCCGGAGGTGGTGGCGCGCGTGGCCGACTTCCTTGCCGCCGCGTGACCCGGCTGGCATTCAGAGCGCAGCCGGCAACGCCGGGAGCCGTGCGAGCGGCGATGCCGGGTGCAGAGCGTCGCCGGACCGTGCGTATGCCGCCAGCATGGACGATCGCGGCGGCGCTCGCGCTCGTGTACGTGATCCTGGCGCCGCCCAGCGGGGACATGGCGGCGGCCGGCTACCGCAGCGACCTGTTCGCGCGAGCGGGACTGACGCTGTGGGACAACTCTTGGTACGGCGGCCATCACCTGCTTGCCTACTCGCTGCTGGCACCCGCGCTGGGGGCGCTGATCGGTCAGCAGCTGCTGGCGGCGCTGTCGATCACGTCCGCCAGCGCGCTGTTCGCGGTCCTAATCGAGGGGCGCTTCCCGACAAGCGCCACGCGCATCGCCGCCGCCTGGTTTGCAGTCGGCGCGGCGATCGACCTGCTGTCCAACCGCATTCCGTTCGACCTCGGCCTGTCGATCGGCCTGGGGGCGCTGGTACTGGCCCAGCGACGCCGGCTCGTGCTCGCGCTCGCGCTGGCCGCCCTGACGGCCGTGGCCAGCCCAGTCGACGGCGCGTTCCTCGCGCTGGCCTTTCTTGCGTGGGCGCTCGCGGGACCGGACCGCCGCGGCCCGGCGCTGCTGACGCTCGCCGCGCTGGCACCCGTCGCGCTGCTCAACCTCGCGTTCCCCGAAGGCGGCACGCAGCCTTTCGTGGCCTCGGCCTTCTTCCCGGCGCTCGCGGGGGCGCTGGCGATCGGGGTCCTGATCCCTTCCGAGCAGCGCCTGCTGCGCGTCGGCGCGCTGCTGTACGTGCTCGCGCTGACAGGGTCCTACGTGCTGTCGACGTCGGTCGGCGGCAACACAGACCGGCTGGGCGTGCTGATGGGCGCGCCCGTGACCGCGCTGTTGCTGCTCAGCGGATCGACGATCGGCCGTCGCCCGCGCCTGCTGCTTGCCGTGGCCCCGCTGCTTTTGTACTGGCAGGCCAACGCGCCAGTGGCCGACCTCTTGTCGGCCCAGCGCGACGATCCGGCGACCAGGGCCTCCTACTACGCCCCCTTGCTCGGCGAGCTGCAGGCGCTCGGCGTGGGCTACTCCGCCCGCCCCGCACGCATCGAGATGGTACCGCTGGCCGACCACTGGGAGGCGCGCTGGGTGGCGCCTCACATCATGATCGCCCGTGGCTGGGAGCGCCAGTTGGACACCCTGCGCAACGCGGTCTTCTACGAACAATCAAAGCCCCTCACCCCAGCGCGCTACCGCGCGTGGCTGTCGGCGCAGGCGATCTCCTACGTGGCGCTCCCAGACGCCCCGCTGGACTACTCGGCCGCGGCCGAGGCAGGCCTGCTGCGCAGCTCGCAGCGACCGGGCTATCTGCGCGAAGTGTGGCGCTCTGCGCGCTGGCGCCTGTTTGCCGTACGGGGCGCCCAGCCGCTGGCGCAGCAGCCCGCGCAACTGACCCAGCTGGACAGCGACTCGTTCACGCTGAGCGCGCCGCGCGCGGGCACGTTCACCGTGCGTGTGCACTTCACGCCCTACTGGGCGCTTGCCAGCGGTCGGGGCTGCGTGCAGCGCGCGCCGGGCGACTGGACGGCGCTCCGGACGAGCGCAGCGGGCAGCTTGCACGTGGTGATCGACTTCTCGCTCGCGCGCGTGTTCGAGGGCGGCCCGCGCTGCGACTTGGGTTAGGCTTTGACTGGATGGTCGCCCGCGCTCGTGTCCTGCAGGCGCGCGTCCTGCCCCGCGGTTGGCTGGATGCGCTGCGGCAGGTCTCGCTCTTCGCCGCCGCCTACTTGGCCTACAGGCTGGTGCGCGGGCTGGTGGAGGGCGACGCCAACGCCGCGTTCGCCCATGCGCGCGACCTGATCTCGCTGGAGCGCACGCTGCACGTGTTCGTGGAGCCCTCGATCCAGGCGTGGGCGTCGGGCAGCCACCTGGTAATGGTCCTGACCAGCTGGCTGTACGTCAACGCGCAGACGAGCGTGACGATCGCGGCGCTGCTGTACCTGTACCTGCGCCACAACCGCAGCTTCTACTTCGTGCGCAACATGCTGTTGATCGGGATGGCGATCGCGCTGATCGGCTACGTGGCCTTCCCGACAGCGCCCCCGCGCTTCATGCCCGAGTGGGGCTTCAGCGACACGGTGGCCGACATCACCAACGTACACATCTCGCATGCGAGCGCGTCGCTGAACGCGCTCACCAACCTGTATGCGGCCGTACCGTCGATGCACGTGGCGTTCGCGCTGATGATCGGCTGGACGCTTGCCCGCCTGGTGCGCTGGCGGATCGTGAGCGTCCTGTGGCTGCTGTACCCCTTCGTGATCGCGTTCGTGATCATCGTGACCGCCAACCACTTCATCTTCGACGCGCTGCTGGGAGCGCTGACGGCCGCCGTGTCCGCCTACGGCGCCAGCCAGCTGGCGCACGCGCGGCCGGCCGCGTGGCGCTTCTCGGCGGTCGCGCCGGCGCGGCTGACAGCGAGCGGATAGGGGTCTGACCGGCATGGCGCCAGGGCAGCACGCGCCGGTCCGGCGCACGCGCCGCCGCGCGGGCCAGGGCGCGACCAACGGCGGCAGGGCGACGCTGACCGTCGAGCAGCGGCGAGAGCTCGTGCGTAACCGGCTGATCGAGTCGCGCCTGACCCCCAACGCGATCTCGCTGACAGGTCTCGCGCTGAACGTGCTGGCCGCGGTGCTCGTGTGGGAACGGCTGTTCTTCATCGGCGGGATCGCGTTCATCGTGGGGTCGGTCATGGACACGCTCGACGGGCGCTACTCGCGCATGTCGGGCAAGGGCACCCCCTTCGGCGCGTTCCTGGACTCGACGCTGGATCGCATCGAGGAGGGGATCGTGCTGGCATCCGTGGCCGGCTACTTCGCGCTGCACGGCAACCGTGTGGCGACCGCGGCAGTGGTCGTGGCGGTGCTGGCATCGCTGATCGTCAGCTACACGCGGGCGCGGGCTGAGGCGCTGGGGGTGGAGTGCAAGGTGGGCATCGCCACGCGGCCCGTGCGCGTTGTGATCCTGGCGATCGGCCTGGTGTTCGCCCGCGGCGCGTCGCTGGGCAACTTCGAGCTGCTGCAGCCGGCCGTGTACGTGCTGGCGGCGCTCAGCCTGGTCACTGTCGCACAGCGCATCTGGCACGTTCGCAGTGAGCTGTCGCGGCCAACCGTGTGACCTGGCGCGCGTTGCGGAGTATTCAGCTCGAACTTCAGGAAGGAATCTCTCCCGTGAGCACACAGACCAACAAGACCAACGGCCATGCCGCGGCTTCCCTCTCCGGGGACAATGCCCGCAACGGCCTTGCCGAACCGGTCGACACTCGCTTCGCTCGCATCCCCGAACCGGCCAGCTACCAGTCCGAGAAGGTGCGCGTAGCGATCATCGGCGTGGGTAACTGCGCCTGCTCGTTCGTCCAGGGCGTCCACTACTACCGCGACGCGGACCCCGTGCAGAGGGTCCCCGGCCTCATGCACGTGGACCTCGGTGGCTACCACGTGCGCGACATCGAGTTCACGGCGGCCTTCGATATCGACTCGACCAAGGTCGGCAAAGACCTCGGCCAGGCGATCTGGGCGGGCCAGAACAACACGATCAAGTTCGCCAACGGGAAGCGAGCGGTCCCCAAGAAGCTCGGCGTTCCGGTGCACCGCGGCATGACCCACGACGGCCTGGGCAAATACCTCAAGGAGAAGATCGTCAAGGCGCCGGGCGAGACGGCCGACATCGTCAAGATCCTCAAAGACACCCACACCGATGTGGTCGTCTCCTACCTGCCAGTCGGCTCCGAGCAGGCGACCAAGTGGTATGTCGAGCAGGTGCTGGAGGCGGGCTGTGGCTTTGTCAACTGCATCCCCGTGTTCATCGCCCGCGAGGACTACTGGGACAAGCGCTTCAAAAAGGCGGTCCTGCCGATTGTCGGCGACGACATCAAGTCTCAGGTGGGCGCGACGATCGTGCACCGTACGCTGGCGCGCCTGTTCGCCGAGCGCGGCGTGGAGATCGAGCGCACCTCGCAGCTGAACGTGGGCGGCAACATGGACTTCTACAACATGCTCGAGCGCGAGCGGCTGGAGTCCAAGAAGATCTCCAAGACCAACGCGGTGACCTCGATCATGGACCACCAGCTGCCGGCGTCAGACGTGCACGTGGGTCCGTCTGACTACGTGCCGTGGCTGACCGACCGCAAGTGGGCGCACATCCGCGTCGAGGGCCAGGCTTTCGGCGACGTGCCACTGAACGTGGAGCTCAAGCTCGAGGTGTGGGACTCGCCCAACTCGGCAGGCATCGTGATCGACGCGGTGCGCTGCTGCAAGCTGGCGCTCAACCACGGCCTCGGCGGCCAGCTGGACGGGCCGTCGTCCTACCTGATGAAGTCGCCGCATCGCCAGCGCCCCGACGAGCAAGCGCGCACGGACACGGAGGCGTTTATCGCCAAGTACGCCGTGCGTCCCGGGACCAAACCCGAGCCCAAGCGGCGAAAGGTGGCTCAGCGCACGGGATAATGGCTGCACCGATGGCCTCGAAG
The DNA here is from genome assembly GCA_963745375.1 of uncultured Solirubrobacteraceae bacterium. Taxonomy (GTDB): domain Bacteria; phylum Actinomycetota; class Thermoleophilia; order Solirubrobacterales; family Solirubrobacteraceae; genus Palsa-744. The sequence goes on from CAVUXA010000009.1 coordinate 91,720, forward strand.
TTCTCGATCGCCCATGTGACCCCGTATCCGTGGGAGGCACAGGACAACGAGGTAAACGTGCACGTCAGGCGTGTCTGTGAGGAACTGTCTGCGCGCGGACACCGCGTGCTGGTGGTCGCGCCGTCTCGTTCGCAGGAGCGCGTGCGCGAGTCGCGCAGAGCGCTGCGCGCCGCGCGTGGCGGGGCCGGCGGAGCGGCGTCGCTGCTGGAGGGGACCGACAGGGGCAGCCCGCGGGTGCTCGCCGTGGGCGAGGTGCTGGATTTTTGGAGGCCCGCGACCCCCGGGCACGCCAGCGACACAAGACGGCGAACGGCGGCACTGCCGATCGACGTGGCTCGCACGGTGGAGGAAGTGTTGACGATGGTGCCATTGGACTTCGTCCACGTGCACGAGCCGTTTGCGCCGAGCACGTCCAACGCCGCTCTGCGCCACTCACGCGCGCTAAACGTCGGCTCCTTTCACTCATCCAGCGAGCGGCTGCTGTCCACACTCGTCGCGCGGCGCTTCGTGGAGAGCTTCCTCGGGCGCCTGGACGCCCGCACGGCGAGCCTTCCGGCGACCGCCGAGCTGATGGCCCACCACTTCCCGGGCGACTACCGCCTCGTGCCCGACGCACAGGGCGCGGCCGCGCAGCTGGAGGAGATCTACGCCGGCCTCGCCCGCCGGCGCCACTCGCTCGACGGCGACCGCGAGATCGAGCGCGTGCTCGCGCAGCGCCCGCTGATCGAGGTGGACCTGCACATGCACACCGACCATTCCCATGACTGCGCAACGCCGGTGGAGGTGTTGCTCGGCGACCGCGCGAGAACAGGGGCTGGGAGCGATCGCCGTGACCGACCACAACGAGATCTCGGGTGCGCTGGGGCCCGTGCCCAGGCGAGTGACTTCGGCGTGAAGGTGATCGTCGGCGAGGAGGTCAAGACGGCGGGCCAGGGCGAGGTGATCGGCCTGTTCATCGAGGAGAAGATCCCGCGCGGGACTGAGCCTGGCCGAGACCGTCGCCGAGATCAAGCGCCAGGGCGGCCTGGTCTACGTGCCGCACCCGTTCGACCGCATGCACTCGGTGCCCGACTACGAGCACCTGCTGATGATCCTCGACGAGGTCGACGCGATCGAGGTCTTCAATCCACGCGTTGCGATCGGGGCGTTCAACGAGGAGGCCGAGCGCTTCGCCGCCAAGTATCGGCTGCCGGCCGGCGCGGGCTCTGACTCGCACGTGGCCCAGGGACTGGGGTCGGTGCGGATCCGCATGCGCGACTTCGACGGGCCGACAGAGTTCCTGCAGTCGCTGCGCGGCGGCGTGATAACGACCCGTCCGTCGTCGCTGCTTGTACGTGCAGGCGCTGAAGTTCCTGCAGACGCGCGCCACGCCGCGCTCGGCGCGGCAGGCCAGAAGGGCGCGGCGGCTGAAGCGACTGCGGCGCGCGTCGGGCAGCGGCGGGCGCAGATAAGCGCAAGGACTGATGCACCGTCAAGGACAAGACGACGCGTCGTCAAATCCCACGGGGTCGATGCCGGTAACCGACGACGAGATCCGCGAGAAGTACCTCGAGCGCGCCATCCGCGAGCTGAACACGCTCACGCGCGAACTGCAGGCATGCCCCCACTGCCCGCGCGGAAACCTGATGCCGGTGCTCGGGTCCGGACATCCGCAGGCGGACATCATGCTGCTCAAGCACTCGGCGTTGCCGTCGGAGATCGAGGAGGGCGTGGCCTTCTACGGGCGCGCGGGGGGCGCGCTGATGAAGTCGCTCAAGCGGCTGTCGATCGACCCGCTGGCGGTGTACGGGACGCTGTGCGTGAAGTGCCCTCTGAGCGATGCCTCATTGGCGGACTTCGCCTGCGTGGCGCGGGTGGTCGAGGAGATCGCGATCGTCGCACCGAAGATCATCGTGGTGATGGGCGCGGAGGCGCTAACCGCGCTGGGCGAGATGGACATCCCGCTGGCGCGGCAGCGGGCTCGATTCCGACGGGCTCGGCGAGATCCAGCAGCTGACGCCGACGATCGACGCCCTGTACGTGCCCAACATCGACGACTCGCTCGACGAAGAAGACGCCAAGCGCGCGTTCTGGGCGGCCTTCCGCACGCTCGGCGACTGGTACGCGGCGCAGCCGCCGTACTGAGCAGCGCAGCTACATCGTCAGCACGATCTTGCCGAGCTTGCCGCCTGCCGCGAAGCGCTCGTAGGCTGCGGCGGCGGCGTCCAGCGCGAACGTATCGGCGACGGGCACACGCAACTGGCCGCTGTCGAACAGCGGCAGCACCTCGTGCTCGACAAGGCGCGCGACGACGGCTTTGTCCTCGAGCGAGCGCGCAACGCAGCGTCGAGCCGTGGATGCGCGCGCGCTTGCCCATCAGCGCGAGCAGGTTGACCTCGGCCTTGGCGCCGGCGGAGACGCCGATCACGGTCGATCGCGTCCGGCGGTCGCGAGCGCGCTGAGGTTGTCGGGCATGTTGGGCGCGCCGACGAGCTCCAGGATCACGTCGAACGGCCCGTGATCGGCGAAGCCCTCGGGGGCGATCGCGCGCGCGCCGAGCTCGGCGACGGCGTCGCGGCGGCGCTCGTTTCGCACGGTCGCGGTCACGCGCGCGCCCGCGGCGCGGCCGAGCTGGACCGCCGCGGTGCCAACGCCGCCGGCCCCGCCGTGGACGAGCAGGCGCTCGCCGCTGCGCAATTGCGCCTGCGTGAAGATCGCGTCGTGCGCGGTTGTGAAGACCTCCGGCAGCCCGCCGGCGGCGCTCCAGTCGAGCGTGTCGGGCACGGGCATCAGCTGGCGCTCGTGCACGAGGCACAGCTCGGCCTGGGCGCCGCCGCCCACGATCGCCATCACGCGCGTCGCCGACGTCGAAGCGTTCGACACCGGGGCCGAGCGCTGCGATCTCGCCGGCGAGCTCCATCCCGGGGATGTCCTGCGGCGACCCGGGCGGCGCCGGATACAGCCCCCGGCGCTGCATCATGTCGGCGCCGTTCAGACCGGCGGCGTGCACGCGCACGAGCACCTCGCCGTTGCCCGGCTGCGGGTCGGGGTGCTGCTCGACCACAATGTCCTTGTCGCGGATGGTTACGGCGCGCATCGCGGCGAAGCCTACCCGCGCTCGAGCAGGGCGACGCACTCGATGTGGTGCGTCTGCGGGAACATGTCCACGGGGCGCACCCGGCGCAGCGTCCAGCCGGCCTCGACGAGTTCGGCGGCATTGGGGGCGAGCGTGGTGGGGTTGCAGGAGACGTAGACGATCCGCTTGGGCGAGGCGTCGATGATGCGGTGCACGACCTTCTTGGACAGGCCCGGCGCGCGGAGGGTCGACGACGAGCGACGTCAGGGCGCCCGGCCCGCTGCGAGCAGCTCGGGCAGCGCAGTGCGCGTGTCGCCGGCGAAGAAGCGGGCGTTGGTGATCTCGTTGCGCCGCGCTCCGGCGATCGCGTCGGCGACCGCCTCGCTCGCACCAGCTCGATGCCCCACAGCTCGCCCGCACGCGGGGCGAGCGTGAGCGCGATCGTGCCGATCCCCGAGTACAGGTCATAGACGCGCTCCCAGCCCTCCAGCGCCGCGTACTCGCCGACGATGCCGTACAGCAGCTCGGCCATCTCGGTGTTCGTCTGGAAGAACGCCTCCGGCGGAGATGCGCAGGTCGAGCTCGCCGAGGCGCTCGGGCAGCTCGGCCTCGCCCCACACCAGCTCGGTCTCGCCGCCGGCGGTCGTCTCGGCCAGGCTGCGCGAGCGCGTCCACAGCACGCCGCTGAGGCTGCTCGCCGAGCCCCTCGCGCGAGCGCGGCGGCCAGCGCGCCGGCCTCGAGCTCGCCGTCGGTGGTCACGATTCGCACCTGCAGCTTGCCGGTGCGCCGGCCTTCGCGCACGACGAGGTTGCGCAGGCGCGCGCGCCCGTCGGGCGCGGTCCGGTGCGCTGCCCGCTCGGGGTCGCGCCCGCCCGCGCGCGCCCGCGCGCCGCGCGTCCCCGGGGCGCGCCGCGCTCCCAGGCACCGAGGCCCTGCGGCGCGGCACCACTCCAGGGCGAGCTCGCGCGCGAGGTTGCCGCGCTCGGAGGCGAGCAGGCAGTCCTCGATCGTCACCACCTGATTGGCGCCCGCCGGGGCGTGAAAGCCGCACGAGTCGGGGTGGCCGCTGCCGCGTCCGTTGCCGAAGGAGTACTCGAGCTTGTTGCGGTAGCGCCAGGGCTGCGACGGCGGGAACGATCGTCCTGCAGCTCGAAGCCGTCGAGCCTGCCGATCCGCCGCAGCGCCTCGTCGACCTGCGCGTGCTTGACCTCCAGCTGGCGCTCGTAGGGGATCACCTGCCACGGCGCCCCGGGGTGGTCGGCGACCGGCGCCAGCCGCTCGCGGCTCGGCTCGAGCACCTCGAGCGTGCGCGCGTGGGCGTAGCTGCGCTTGCGCTGTGCACGACCGCGCGCACGCGGTCGCCGGGGATGCGCGCCGGCGACGAACACGACGTAGCCGCCGTCGCCCAGCCGCGCGACGCCCTCGCCGCCGAAGGCCAGCGAATCGATCTCGAGCTCGAGCTCGTCGCCGCGCTGCGGACGCGGGGCCACCACGCCCGGTGCGTCAGTCGCGATCATCGCACGCGCCTCCGCGACGAGCAGCTCCAGCAGCGCCTTCTGGGCGTGGCGGCGGTTCTCGGCCTGGTCCCAGATGCGCTGGCGCGAGCCGTAGAGGACCTCGGCGGAGATCTCCTCGCCGGGGTGGGCGGGCAGGTCGTGCATGGCGAACGCGCCCGGGGCGGCGGCGTCGAGCAGCGCGTCGTCGACCCGGTAGCCGGCGAGCGCGGCACGGCGCTCGGCGGCGGTGGCCTCGTCGCCCATGCTCACCCAGACGTCGGTGTAGACCGCGCGCGCGCCGGCCACGGCCTCGCGCGGGTCCGCGTGATGGCTGAGCGAGCCGGTCGCGCCGCCGGCGGCGCGAGGTCGTCGCTCAGCGCGTACCGTCGGGTGAGGCGACGCGCGACGTCCATGCCCGGCGAGCGTGCCGAGCACGGCGAGCGAGCGGGCGACGTTGTTGCCGTCGCCGACGTAGGCGACGCGCAGCCCCGGCGAGCGAGCCGTAGGCCTCGCGCAGGGTCAGCAGGTCGGCGAGCGCCTGGCAGGGGTGGTGGCGGGCGGTGAGCATGTTGATGACCGGCACGGAGCTCTGCGCGGCGAGCTCCTCGATGGTGGCATCGGGCCCGGTGCGCACGCCGATCGCGGACACGTGGCGGGAAAGAACCAGGGCGGTGTCGCGCAGCGCCTCTCCACGCGAGATCTGAAGCTCTTCGGGGCGCAACAGCACGGGGTGGCCGCCGAGCTCGTGGATGCCGACCTCGAAGGACACGCGGGTGCGGGTGGACGGCTTCTCGAAGATCAGCGCGACGCTGTGACCGGCGAGCGCGCTGGAGGACAGCGGCGCGGCCTTCAGCGCCGCAGCTCGGTCGAGCAGCGCGTCGAGCTCGTCGGCGGTCAGCTCGGCGCCGGTGAGAAAATGCGGTGGCATGGGCAAGCCAGTCTAGGCTAGGGTGCGCGAGCCGATGACGAGAGGGCTTTGCACAGCAGCAGCTACCTGCCTGGCGCTTGCGCTGGCCGTGGCCGGTTGCGGATCCTCGTCTACGTCAAGCACAAGTACGTCCTCGACATCGAGCACGGCGGCCGGCGCGTCGCCCACGACGCCCTCGTCCACCTCGACGCCTCACACGACGAGCAGCGCCAGCGGCGGCTTCAAAGTGACCACCACGCCCAAGTTCGCCTCGCCAGAACCATCGGCGCCGGTACAGAGCGGCGTGGTGGAAGTGGCCTACCGCAACATCGCGATCGACCCGGACACGCTGAGGGTGAAGGTGGGCGCGACGATCAAGTGGACCAACTACGACTCGGTGGACCACAACGTGACCAGCATCGGCGCAGGGCCACAGAAGTTCGCGTCCAAGGAATTCGGCGAAAACGGCACGTTCGAGCTCAAGGTGGACAGGCCGGGGATCATCCACTACGAGTCGACTACCCAGCCGGCGACGATGAACGGGACGATCGAAGTCGTCAGGTAGGCGTCCGGCTCGGGCTCGGATGCCCGCAGCGGAGGGTCAACCGAACTCGGGCAGCCCCTCATTGGAGGTAGACGCGGTGGCGTACAGACGCCTGGGTATGCGCCCGGCGCCGCGCGCCAGGCGCCCGGCGTCCACGGCGGCGCGCATCGCGCGAGCCATGCGAACGGGGTCCTGGGCGCGCGAGATGGCCGACGCGGCCATGACGGCGTCGCAGCCGAGCTCCATCGCTAGAGCGGCGTCGGAGGCGGTGCCGACGCCTGCGTCAAGCACTACGGGCACCTGGACGGCGTCGCGGATGAGGGCGATGTTGTACGGGTTGCGGATGCCCATGCCGCTGCCGATGGGCGAGCCGAGCGGCATCACGGCGGCGCAGCCGACGTCGACGAGGCGCCGCGCGAGCACGGGGTCGTCGGTGGTGTAGGGGAGCACGACGAAGCCGTCGTCGACGAGCTCCTCGGCGGCGCGCAGCAGCTCGGGCGCGTCGGGCAGCAGCGTGTCCTCGTCGCCGATCACCTCGAGCTTGACCCAGTCGGTGTCAAACGCCTCGCGCGCCAGGCGAGCGGTGAGGACGGCGTCGCGTGCGGTGTGGCAGCCGGCGGTGTTGGGCAGCAGCTGCACGCCGGCGTGGGCGAGCACGTCCACGAGCGAGCCGCGAGCGTTGGGATCGATCCGGCGCAGGGCGACGGTGACCAGCTCGCTGCCACTGGCGGCGATCGCGTCGGCCATCAGCTCCAGCGAGGGGAAGCCGCCGGTGCCGAGCAGTAGACGCGAGCGCAGCGTGCGCCCGGCGATCGTCAGCGCGTCGTCGGTCATCCGCCCTGCATGGCCGTCAGCACCTCCACGCGCGCGTGGTCGGACAGCGCAAACGAGTCCCAACCGACGCGCGGGACGACCTCTCCGTCGACGGCCACCGCGACCCCGCGCGCGTCCGTCTCGAGGCCCATGCGCGCCAGTACGGCGGCGACCGTCTCGCCTGGGCGTACGTCGGAGTCCTGCCCGTTGAGGACGATCACGAGACGGCCCCAACGCCGGTGACCGCTCCGACGACCAGCTCGGCGGTGAGCGGCGCGAGCAGGATGCCGTTGCGGTAGTGGCCGGTCGCCCATACCAGTCCCTCAACGGCGCCGGGGCCGATCACGGGAACGTTGTCGGGCGTGCTGGGCGCAGCCCGACAGACAGCTCGGCGATCTCCAGCTCGCTGACGCCCGGCACCAGCTCGTGGGCGTGGCGTAGCAGCTCATAGACGCCGCCGGCGGTGGGCGCGACCGAGAATCCGCGCTCCTCAACGGTGGCGCCGAGCATGTAGCCGCCGTCCTCACGCGGAACGAGATAGCCGCCGCGAAAGCGCAGCACGCGCCGCAGCAGGCCGGGACCGGCGGGGTCGCGCAGGCGCACGATCTGCCCTCTGACCGGGCGCACGGAGACGCCGGCGCCGTCGGGCAGCCCGGCGATCCGCTCGGTCCAGGCGCCGGCAGCGAGCACGACGCTACCGCTGCGCACGCGCTCGCCATCCTCGAGGCTCACGCCGGTGACCCGCGTGCGCGCGTCGTCGCACTCCACACGCGCGACGGGCGAGCGCGCGCGAATCTCCACCCCGCCCTGCGCACATGCCCGCGTGAGGGCGCCAAGCACCAGCCGGGGGTCGACCGAGTGGTCTTCGGGCACGTCCAGCGCTAGCCGCACGGTGGGCGCGAGCGCCGGCTCGAGCTCGCGCGCCTGGCTTGGCCGCAGGCGCCGCACGGCCAGCCCCAGCGATTGCCGGAAGGCGAGCTGGCGCTCGAGCTCGCGGGCGTCGTCGTCGTCGCGCGCGACCAGCAGGGTGCCGGTCTGCATCAGGCCGACGGACACGCCGCTGCACGTCTCCAGGTCGCGGGCAAACTCCGGCCACATGGCGGCCGAGCGCAGTCCGAGCTCCAGCAGTCGTCGCCCCGCGTCGCCGAACTCGACCTCGGCGACGGGCGCGAGCATGCCGGCCGCCACGTGCGAGGTCCCCTCCCCGGGTCTGTCGCGCTCGAGCACTGCCACCGACATGCCGGCCTGGCCCGCACGCCAGGCGATGGCCAGGCCGATGATGCCGCCTCCCACCACCACCACATCCACCTGCTGACTCTCGGGCATGCGTTGATGCTAGTTCTCGAAATGCTCGGCCGCGATCGACCCCCAGCTGCTGGTGGCGCGCAGTTGCGCCATCAGCGCAACCATTCCGATCTCCGCCTTGCCGATGATCGCGTACTCGGGCGGCATCGTGAGGTGGCGAAGGGCGTTGGCGAACGGGCCTGTGGGCGAGTACTTGCGCTCCAGCCATCTCTTGGCAAACGCGGGAGTCACGGTGAATCGATCCGTCGACCAGAGCACCCCAGAGTCCTCGCCCAACCATGCGAAGGCTTCTTCGGGTGTGACCGGATCTGAGGCTCGCCACAGGCCAGCCCTTACGCACGCATCCCAGAGCCCATATACGTCGCCACGCGAAAGAGCTCGATAGATCGCGTTGAGCAGTTCGACGTGGTGGCGCGCGATTCGCTTCACGCAGCCAAAGTCCAGGAAGGTCACGCTGCCGTCGTCGTGGAACAGATAGTTGCCTGGATGGGGATCGCCGTGGAAGGTCGCCAGACGGCGGTAGGAGCTGTAGATGAAGTGACAGATTGCCTCGGCCCACTGGTCTCGCTGCTGCGGCCCCGCGGCGACGGCTTCGCTGAAGGAGCGCCCTCGGACCAGATCCTGGGTGAGCACGCGATCGTTTGAGAGCTCCTCGATCACCTCGGGCACGTGGATGAACGGGTGGCCTCGGTAGAGGTCGGCGAATTCGGCCTGGTTTGCGGCCTCCAGGCGGTAGTCGAGCTCTTCTGTGACGCGCACCCCGATCTCGCGGGCCGCCCCGCGCAGGTCCAAGCTCAGCTTGTGCGGTGAGAGGCAACCGAGCAGGCTGAAGAAGGTGGCCAGCAGCTCGGCGTTCTTGAGGTCGGCGCCGATCGCCTCGGACGCGCCCGGGTACTGGATCTTGACGGCGACGGCACGCCCGTCGTGCAACCGCGCGGCGTGGACCTGGCCGATCGACGCCGCCGCCAGCGGCCGCCAGTGAAACTGCGCGAACGCGCTCTCTGCGCTGCGCCCGAGGGCGTGCTCGAGGACGCTGCGAGCGAGCTCGGGTGCCATCGGCGGAGCGTCGTCGCAGAGGCGCGACAGCACGGCCTGGTAGGCCGACTGGAACTCGCACGACAGCACCGGCATGGACATGTAAGAGAACATCTGCCCGGCCTTCATCAGCGCGCCCTTGGAGTGGCCGAGCAGCTCCGCGTAGCGCTCGGCCGCGCGGACCTGGAATTCGCTGGTGTCGCTGCCGGTGAGCCTGCTGCGAAGCCCTACGACGACCGCTTCTCCTGCCGTACGGGCCGTGAGCCCCACCAGAGGGACGGTCCGTCGAACGCGCCCCGCATCTATGTTCCTGCGATGTGGCGGCTCGCCGGCAGATGAAGGAAGCTCGTGACCGGACACCGCGACGTCTCCTTTAGTCAGATCGTACTGACCTCGACTAAGTGTATACTTAGCAGCCGGACATGTCAACCTCACATGTCACCGACGAGGGCACGAGGTCGGCCGCGGGGCTACGGCTGGGGGCGCTGGATACTGCATGCCAGACTCCAAGTGGTGGCAGGCGACGATGACACCCGGGCACACGATCCGCATAGCGATCGCCGCGCGCGCCTGGCGCGTGCGTGCCTGTACCTCGTGTGCGGCGCGAACCCAGACGGCAGCGACCTGCCGGACCTGCTGCGCGGCGCGATCGCGGGCGGTGTGGACATCGTGCAGCTGCGCGAGAAGCACCTGCCGGACGACGAGCTCGTGGCGGTGGCAAATGCAGCACGCGCCCTGTGCGAGCGCCTGGGCGCGCTGCTGATCGTCAACGACCGGCCGGCGGTGGCGGTGGAGGCGGGCGCGGACGGCGTGCACGTCGGGCAGGACAACATGCCGCCGTCGGAGGTGCGCGAGATCGTCGGGCCGGAACTGCTGATCGGACTGTCCACCCATTCGCCAGGCGAAATCGACGCGGTCGACCCAGCCCTCGTCGACTACATCGGCGTGGGCCCGATCAACGAGACGCCCACCAAGCCTGGGCGCCCGGCCGTCGGCCTCGATCTGGTCCGCTACGCGGCCGCCCACTCGCAGGTGCCGTTCTATGCGATCGGTGGAATCGACCCCACCAATCTCGACGACGTGCTCGACGCGGGCGCGACGCGCGTGTGCGTCCTGCGCGCGATCGCCGACGCGGCGGATCCTGAGGTTGCGGCCGGGGCGCTGCGCGACCGGCTCGACGCCATTGCGCTGGAGCGCTGAGGTGGGCGCCGACCCCGGCGATCCCGCCGGGCAGGCCCGCGCCGCGCTGGCTCCCCTGGGCGAGGACGAGCGCCCGACCGCGCTGCTGGTCGCTGTTGGTGTCAGCGCCCTCTTGGCCGTCGGCGTGGTCGTCGGCGCGCTGACCGTCCATGACCTGTCAAGCCACGGCGGCTCGCTCGCCGGCGGGGTGTTCCTCGCGGCGATCCTCGCGCTGCTCGCGCAGGGCATGTACCAGCGCCGCTACTGGGCGGTGCTCGGCTTTGAGGCGCTGCTGGCCTTCCAGGTCATCGTGACCTCGCTCGCGCTGGTGGTCGCCTCGACGCTCACCGCAGCCGGCGGCTGCCTGCTGGCGATCGTGCTGGGAGGGTGGCTGTTCTGGAAGCTGATCCGAGTGATGGGCCGTATCCAGGCCGGTGAGCGCCAGGAGCCTCGATAGCGGCGGCGAGGCTCGCGGGTCGCACCCAGCCGGGGTCGCGCAAATGGCGTTTCGATAGTGTGGGCGCGCGATGGCCGAGGGCTCTTATGACTGCATCGTGATCGGCTCCGGGCCGGGGGGCTATGTGGCGGCGATCCGCGCGGCGCAGCTCGGCATGAAGACCGCTGTGATCGAGCGCGACAAGGTGGGCGGGCGCTGCCTGAACTACGCGTGCATCCCTGCCAAGGCGGTGCTGCGATCGGCCGACCTGCTGTCGGAGATCCGCGACGGCGAGGAGTTCGGGCTGAAGGTCAGCGGCGTCGAGATCGACTACCGCGCGATCCAGGAGCGCCGCGCGAAGGTTGTCGGGACGCTTACCTCCGGTGTGGCGGGCCTGTTCAGGAAAAACGGCATCGACCTGATCGACGGGAGTGCGACCCTGACGGCCGACGGCGACGTACTGGTCGACGTCTTTAGCAGCGACCGATCGAAGATCGGCCAACAGACCATCGGCGCGGGTGGAGTGATACTCGCGACCGGCTCGATCCCGCGGCCGATCCCTGGTGTCCAGTTCGGCGGGCGCGTGATCGGCACCGAGGAGGCGTGGGCGCTGCCCGAGGTCCCCACACGGCTGGCTGTCGTCGGTGCTGGGGCCTCCGGCACCGAGATCGCCTCCGCGTTCGCCCGCCTGGGCAGCGAGGTGCTGCTGCTGGAGGCGCTCGAGCGGGTGCTGCCGACGGAGGACGCGGACATCTCGCGCCTGGTCGAGCGCGGTCTCAAGCGCCAAGGCATTGCCGTGCACACGTCCACCCCCGTCGCCGACGTGAGCCAGGGCGAACGCGACGTCGGCTTCTCCTACGGCGCGGAGGCGACCGCCGTCGACTACATGGTCATCGCCGCCGGGCGCGGCGCAGACGTTGAGGGCCTCGGTCTGGCCGGCGCCAGCGTCGAGCTGGACGCCCGCGGCCTGGTCACGGTCGACGGCGCGCTGCGCACCACCCGCCCGGGCGTGTACGCGATCGGCGACCTCGTGGAAGGTCCCGCGCTCGCCCACAAGGCCTCCGACCAGGGCATCATCGCGGCCGAGGACATGGCCGGACGACCCACCCACCCGATCGCCTATGTAGACGTGCCGCGCGCCACCTTCTGCACACCCAACGTCGGCTCCTTCGGCCTGACCGAGGCGCAGGCGCGCGAGCAGCGTTATGACGTGGTCGTAGGCAAGGTGCCCTACGGCGCGGTCGGCGGCGGGACCGTGTACGGCGACCGCACCGGCCTGGTCAAGGTCGTCGGCGAGAGCGCCTACGGCGAGCTGCTGGGCGGGCACATCGTGGGCTCGCGCGCAACCGAGCTGATCCAGGAGCTCGTCAACATCCGCGCCCTGGAGGGTGGCTTCCCCGAGCTCGCCCGCATCATCCACGGCCATCCCACGCTCTCAGAGGCCGTCATGGAGGCTGGCCGCGCCGCCGACGGCTGGCTGATCCACGGCTGAGGCGGTCGTCCCGCGGCGTCAGACGCCACCCACGATGCTCGACGTGCAGCAGCACGCCTGCGCTCGCGTGCGTCGTCTGCCATCCACGGGCCCGACCGCCTGCGGATCGTGCGACTAACCTCGGCGCGATGCCTGCACCGGCCGCCTTCTACTTCGACCTCGCCAGCCCGCTCGCCTACCTGGCCGCCGAGCGCGTCCTGCACGTGTTGCCCGCCCCCGCCGAGTGGACACCCGTCCTCGCGCGCGAGCTGCCCGGCGCTGACACGCTCGACGTGTTCCGCTGCCAGTCCGAGCACGACGTCTTTCGTGCCGAGCTCGCCCGCCGTGCCGAGCAGCTGGGCCTGCAGCCGCTGCGTTGGCCCGACCCCTTCCCGTTCGATAGCGCGTTGGCCATGCGCGTGGCCACCTATGCCAAGTCGATCGGCCGCGCCGTGCCGTTCGCCCAGGCCGCCTTTCGCCAGGCGTTCGCCGGCGGGCGTTCGCTGGCCGATCCCGACAACGTGCTGATCGCAGCCGCCGCCTGCGAGATGCACCCCGCCGCCGTGCTGCGCGGCGCCGAGCTGCGCTCGGTCGCCGAGCAGCTCGCCGCCGCCACCGAGGACGCTGCCGCTGCCGGCGTGACCGACGTGCCTGCCGTGGTCATCGGGGGTACACAGGCCGGGGACCTGGGGCGGGCGTTCACCGGCGATCGCTGCCTGGAGGAAGCCGCCGCGCACTTGTCGGCGGGGGATGACATGCGCGGGCCGGGGGTGGCGCACAACGGGGTCGCCTCCGCTCGGGCCGGGGTCACGGGGGGGCCTGCGCAGTGAAGGCCAAGCACGCCTACCGGCTGATCGTCACGCGCGGCGGCCTCGCGCCCGCGCTGCTCGCCGACGCCGGCCGCGTCGACCACGTAGAGGTCGTGGAGGTGGACAGCGGCGAGGTGGTGCTGTTCTGGGACCAGACCCCACAGGCCGCGTCCAGGCGCTCGCGGGAGCTGCGCGAAGACCTCGCGCAGCTCGACGCCGAGGAGTTCATCGCGCGCTGGAGTACCGTGGAGCATTGATGGCAAGCACGCCCCCGTCCGAGCCGCCCGAGCCCGCCGTGCGCCAAGGTGAGCCGAAACGGGCCGGGGGAGCCGAGCATGCGCTGCCCGACGCCGACAGCGCGCGAGAGTGGCTCGCCACGATGACGCTGATCAGGCGCTTTGAGGAGCGCGCCGGCGAGATGTACGCGCGCGCCAAGGTCGGCGGTTTCCTGCACCTGTCGATCGGCGAGGAGGCCACCATCGTCGGCAGCGCCCGCGCGCTGCGCGACAGCGACTACCTGATCTCCACCTACCGCTCGCACGGCCACGCGCTCGTACGCGGCACGCCGCCCGAGAACGTCATGGCCGAGCTGTTCGGCCGCGTCGACGGCTGCTCGCACGGGCGCGGCGGCTCGATGCACATGTTCGACCTGTCGCGCCGCTTCATGGGCGGCTACGGGATCGTCGGCGGCAACCTGCCTATCGCCGCCGGCATCGCCCTGTCCAGCGACTACCGCAACACCGACGAGGTCACGCTGTGCACGTTCGGCGACGGCGCCTCCAACCAGGGCACCTTCGGCGAGACGCTCAACCTGGCCGCCCTGTGGCGGTTGCCCGTCGTGTTCATGGTCACCAACAACCAGTTCGGCATGGGCACTTCGCTGCGCCGCCACTCCGCCGTCACCGACCTGCAGCGAAAGGGCGAGAGCCTGGGCGTGCCCGGCATGCGCTGCGACGGCATGGACGTGCTCGACACCCACGCCGTCGTCGCAGAGGCCGTCGAGCGCGTGCGCTCAGAGCGCCGTCCGCTGCTCGTCGAGGCCGTCACCTACCGCTTCCGTGGGCACTCCATGGCCGACCCCGAGCAGTACCGCAGCAAGGAGGAGGTCGCCAGCTGGCGCGAGCGCGATCCAATCCCCGCGTTCGCCGAGCTGCTCGAGTGCGAAGGCGTCATCGACGCGGGCGAGCAGCAGCGCCTCGACGCCGACGCGATCGCCCGCGTGGACGCCGCCGTGGAGTTCGCCGACGCCTCTCCCTTCCCCGCGCCCGAGTCGCTCTACGACGACGTGTACGTGCTCGATCGGCAGTCCCAAGGCTGGTATTCGCTGCAGACCGCCGCCGCTACCGCAAGCGACAACTCACCCGGAGCCGGAGGCGGAGGTCATCAAGAAGACGATCGCGCTCAGTCGTCAGCCAACGACGAGATCCCCCAGCAGCTCACGCAGGCGCTCGCCGCGGGGGAGGACCGCGAACGTCCGCAGGAGGGGACCTGATGGCGCAGATGCGCTACCGCGAGGCGCTCAACGCCGCGCTGCGCGAGGAGCTCGCGCGCGACCAGCGGGTGGTGTTGATGGGCGAGGACATCGGCGTGTTTGGCGGCGCCTTCAAGGTCACCGACGGGCTACTGGAGGAGTTCGGCGAGCAGCGCGTGCGCGACACGCCCATCTCCGAGAACACCATCGTCGGCGTCGGCGTCGGCGCCGCCATGACCGGGCTGCGCCCCGTCGTCGAGCTGATGACCATCAACTTCGCGCTGCTCGCGCTCGACCAGATCGTCAACCACGCCGCCCACATCCACTACATGTTCGGCGGACAGGCCCGCGTGCCGCTCGTCGTGCGCATGCCCCAGGGCGCAGGCCACCAACTGGGGCCCACGCACTCGCACTGCTTCGAGGCCATGTTCCTGCAGGTGCCCGGCCTGCTCGTCGCCGTGCCCGCCACCGCCGCCGACGCCAAGGGCCTGCTCAAGAGCGCCATCCGCGACGAGAACCCCGTCATCTTCATCGAGCACGAGTCCCTCTATGGGGTGCGCGGCGAGGTGCCCGACAGCGACGACCACCTCGTCCACTTCGGCCTCGCGCGCATCGCCCGCGAGGGCACCGACGTCACCGTCGTGGGCATATCCAGGATGGCCCGCACCGCCGAGCGCGCCGCCGACACGCTTGCCTCAGAGCACGCCGTGCAGGCCGAGGTGATCGACCCGCGCACGTTGCGCCCGCTCGACCTCGACACGATCCTCGCGTCCGTGCGCAAGACCAACCGCTGTGTAATCGTCGAGGAGGGCTGGCCCCACGGCGGCGTCGGCGCCAACCTCGCCGCGCTCATCTCAGAACAGGCCTTCGACGACCTCGACGCGCCCGTCCAGAGGGTCACCGGCGCCGACGTGCCCATGCCCTACTCAAAGCCGCTCGAGGACCTCGCCTACCCGCACGAGCAACAGGTTGTCCGCGCCGTGCTCGCCGCACTCGACCTCGCCCCGCAGGCGCCCGCCGCGCCTGCCCCACCCGCCGCGCTCTCCACATCCGCGCCGGGCGGCACAGGAGCCGCCTGATGGCCGACATCGTCATGCCGCGCCTGTCCGACACGATGGAGGAGGGCACCATCCTGCGCTGGCTGAAGGCCGACGGGGAAGAGATCGCCCGCGGCGAGGAGCTCGTGGAGATCGAGACCGACAAGGCCAACATGACCTATGAGTCAGACCAGGCCGGCGTGCTCGAGATCGTCGCCGAGGTCGGACAGACGCTGGAGGTCGGCGCGGTCATTGCGCGGGTGGGGGCTGCTGATCAAGAGCTAGCCGTGGCCCACACAACAGCAGCCAGCTCGCCTGCGGCCGATGTCCCTCTCCAAGAGGTTGGGTCCAGCCCAGACCATCGCGATGTCTCCACCAATGGGGAGCGCGTGAGAGCCTCACCGCTTGCGAGACGAATCGCGCGTGACGGCGGGGTCGATCTTCACCAAGTGACAGGCAGCGGTCCGGGCGGACGGATCGTCAAGGCGGACGTGATCGCCGCGGCGCGCTCGGCCGCCACACCGTCTCTCGCGACGCCAAGCGCGCCTGCTGCGGCCTCAACCCCCGTCGCCGCGCCGGCTCCTGCGGTGAGTGCCGCTCCGGCGCCTGGCCCCGCGGCCAGTGCGAGCGCCTCCAGTACCGCGCCCGCCCTGGAGGGAGTGATGACCGCCAAGGGCGAGACGACCACGATCGAGCTGACGCGCACCCAGCAGGCGGTCGCGCGGCGCATGGCCGAGTCCAAGGCCACGATCCCCGACTTTACGCTGCAGATGGACGTCGACATGGAGGCGTGCGTCGCGCTGCGCAAAGAGCTCAAGGGCCTGTCCGCGTCGCAGGCGCCCACGTACAACGACATGGTCGTCAAGGCCGCCGCGCTGGCGCTGCGCGAACATCCCCGCGCCAACGGCAGCTACCGTGACGGGCGCGTGCAGGTGTACTCGCGTGTGAATGTCGGCGTGGCCGTTGCCGCCCAGGACGCGCTGGTGGTGCCCACGGTGTTCGACGCCGACTCCAAGGCGCTCGGGGAGATCGCCCGCGAGACGCGCGAGCTGGCCGAGCACGTTCGCGACGGCACCATCACGCCGCCGCAACTCGGCGGCGGCACTTTCACCGTTTCGAACCTCGGGATGTATGGCGTACGCAGCTTCAGCGCCATCATCAACCCGCCGCAGGCCGCCATCCTGTCGGTCGGCTCGCTGGCGCCGCGCGCCGTCGCACGCGAGGGCGGCATCACCATTCGCAACACGATGACGCTCACGCTCGCCTGCGATCACCGCATCCTCTACGGCGCCGACGCCGCGCAGTTGCTGGCGCGAATTCGCCAGCTGCTGGAGGCGCCGTCGGCGCTCACGCTGTAGTCGAGCTGCGCACGCGACTCCGGGCTCGGCTACAGCGGCGGCACCTGGATGTGTCCGCAGTCGGCCGAGGTGTATTCCGGCGAGCAGTACGTCCGTGCCGCCCACCTGCGTTTGAAGCCCTTGACAAAGCGGGTCAGGGCACGCTGCTGGGCGGCCTTGCCGTGATGTCCGGCGAGGACGCGCTGCTGGATCCGCAACGACACCAGGTTCAGCTTCACGCGCAGCATCAGGTCCGCGACCGTCTCCCCCGAGCGCCCGAGAAAGGCCTCGAATTCCTTGCGCGTGTGGAACTGCTGTTTGCGGATGCGCTCGAACGTGCGCCTCACCTTCGCAGCGGACACGTTGGCGTGCAGAGCCTGCGCTTCCCCGAGCACCCAGTCCGACGAGATCAAGAACTTCATCACCTCCCCGATCAGTTCGCCCTGCGCCAGCGGATGCTTGGGGTGTGAGCCTTCGCTCTTGCTCGCAACCGCCGACCAGTGCTCGAAGGTCGCGCCGGTGATCGCCCGCGAGCCCACGCATACGAGGACCTGTTCGGGCGCGGGCGGATGAGTGGGCAAGATCACCGGCGGGGCGGGCGTGGGGACGCTCGACAGCGGTGGCGGACACGTTTCGGCGCCCGTCGGCACCTGTGCGGCCACAGGGGCGACCGCCGCCCAGCCGGGCACAGCGAACAGCGCCGCCACACCCAGCACAAACGACCACACACGCGGTCTGACCTTGGCTCGTATCCGCGACACGTCTGGGAGCCTACCCCAGCGCGCTAGGCTGGAAACCGTCGTATGCGCGGCGTCGATGAGATCTCCAAAGAGCTGTGGGTTTGTCACCTGGGCACGGTCCCCTACCCCGAAGCTCTGACCATACAGGCGCAGCTTCGGGCCCGGCGCCAGGCCGGTGTGCTACCCGACGCGCTACTGCTACTCGAGCACCCGCCCGTGTACACGCGCGGGCGGCGCTCAGGCGCCGAGGACCTGCCCTTCCCCGAGGACTTCTACCGAGCCAAACGCATCGACGTGGTTGCCACCGATCGGGGTGGCAAGCTCACCTACCACGCCCCCGGCCAACTGGTCGGCTATCCGATCATGGGCATCGATGATGTCGGGTGCTTCCTGCGCACGATGGAAGGCGCCATCGTCAGCGCGCTCGCCGAGGAGGGGGTTCAGGCGCGCTCCCGCCACGCCGAGGGCATCGACTACACCGGCGTGTGGGTCGGCCAGCGCAAGATCGCCTCGATCGGGCTGCACGTCTCGCGCGGCGTCAGCACCCATGGCTTCGCCGTCAACGTCAACAACGACCTCGACCCATTCTCCTGGGTCGTCGCCTGCGGGCTGCCCGATGTGCAGATGACATCGATCGCGCGCGAGCTCGCGCCTGGGCGCACCGCCGGCATGCCCTGTTTTCGCCGGCGCATGGCCTTCCACTTCGCCTCCGCGCATGGCCGCCGCCAGCGCCTGGTCTCGCCCTGGCGCCTTGGCATCGACACTACGAACGCCCCACCCATCAAAAAAACGATCTCCCCCAGCCCGCTGCAGGCAATCCCAGCATGAGCGACAGCGTCATCCGACCGCGTCAACCGGGTTGCGACGGCCGGGTCGACCCGGTTGCCACCCGCTCGCGCGCCAACCCAGGCGGCATGGACGTGCTGCGCGTGCTCGGCCCCGACGTGCGGCCGCTGCGCGAGCGCAAGCCGCCATGGTTCAAGGTGCCCCCGCCCGGGGGGCAGCGCTACCGCGAGCTGACCGAGCTGATCCGCTCGGAGAACCTGCACACCGTCTGCCAGGAGGCCGCCTGCCCCAACGTCGGCGAGTGCTGGGAGCGCGGCACCGCCACGTTCATGATCCTCGGCGATACCTGCACGCGGCGCTGCGGCTTTTGCAACGTCAAGACCGGCAAGCCCACCTGGAACGACCCGCTCGAGCCCGCCCGCGTCGCGCGCTCGATCGCACGCATGGGGTTGCGCCACGCCGTCATCACCTCCGTCGACCGCGACGACCTGCCCGACAAGGGAGCGTCCGCGTTCGTCGGCGTCATCCGCCAGGTCCGCCGCCAGGCGCCCGGCTGCCAGATCGAGGTGCTCACGCCCGACTTCCAGGGGCAGGAGATGCCGCTCGCCAAGGTCATCGCCGAGCGCCCCCATGTGTTCAACCACAATGTCGAGGTCGTCCCGCGCCTGTACCCAATCGCCCGACGCGGCTCGCAGTTCGCGCGCTCCTGCCGCGTGCTACGCCTCGCTCACGAGCTCGGCGAGGGCCAGGTCGTGACCAAGTCCGGGCTGATGGTCGGACTCGGCGAGAACCACGACGAGATGGTCGAGACTTTTGGAGCGTTGCGCGAGCATGGCGTGCAGGTGCTCACCGTCGGTCAGTATCTGCGCCCGTCCGAGCGCCATCTGCCCGTCGTGCGCTACTGGCACCCCGACGAGTTCGCCGCGCTGGAGTCAGTCGCGTATGAGCTTGGTTTCGACCACGTCGCCGCCGGGCCGCTCGTGCGCTCCAGCTACCACGCCGACCAGCACATTCCTCAGGCGCTCAGCGGTGAAGGCCCGCTCGCTGCGCATGCCTGATTGCCGGCCGCTCGCCGCGCACGCCTAGCTCCGACGCCATCGCGCGCGGATAGGCTCGCCCGATCTTCCCCGTCAAAGACAACATCCCGCTCGCGCGGTTCCCGATTGTCACGGTCGCGCTGATCGTCATCAACGTGATCGCCTACCTGCTGGAGATCCGCCACGGCGGCAGCTTGTTCGGCGGCCCCTCCAGCAGCGTCGAGGTGCATTACGGCGCCATCCCCTACGAGCTCACGCACGCCGGCAAGCACTGCGATCTCGTAACGGTGCCCACACCCGCCGGCGTCGGCGAATCGATCGCCTGCCAAGGCCAACCCGGTGTCACCGGCAGCCCTGGGCCTCAACCGGCCACCTGGGAGACCGTGTTCACCGCCATGTTCCTGCACGGCAGCTTCCTGCACATCTTCGGCAACATGCTGTTCCTGGGCATCTTCGGGCCCACCGTCGAGGACGCCATGAGTCGCTGGAGCTACCTTGGCTTCTATCTGCTCGGCGGCCTCGTCGCGCTCGCCGCCCAGGTGGCTGTCGGTCCCAACTCAACCGGTCCCACGCTCGGCGCGTCCGGCGCGATCGCAGCCGTGCTCGGCGGCTACATCCTGCTGTATCCGCGTGCCAGAGTCCTCACGCTCGTGTTCATCGTCTTCTTCGTCACCATCATCGAGGTGCCCGCCATCTTCCTGCTCGGCTTCTGGTTCGCCGAGCAGGTCTTCCTCGGCCTCGAAGGCCTCACCAACACCGTCGGCGGCGAAGGCGTCGCCTATTTCGCCCACATCGGCGGCTTTGCCTTCGGCCTGCTCACGATCCGCCTGCTCGCCACGCGGCGCGTGCAACCGCCGCCCCCGGTGCACTAAGCGACCCGATGAGACTGGGAAGCCCTTGCCCCCCCGCCTGACCCGGCTGCTCGTCCTCTGGGTCGCGCTCCTGTTCACCCTCGGCTTCGGCTTCCTTACCTACGGCGCGATCTCCGAACACGGAGTTACCCTGGGCAGCCTGGTCTCGATCTTCATCCTCATCCTGCTCGGCGTGGGCGTCGTCGGGGCGCTGCTGCATCCTCCAGACCGATGAGCTTCTCGCCCCTTCTCACCCCCGACCGCAGCCGCCGGCGCAGCGCCCTGGCGGCCCGGCGACGGCGACGACGCCGGGTCCTCGCCGCCGTGCTGGTACTCGCCGTGGTCGCAACCGCGATCGTGTTCGGCGCGATGGCGCTCGCCAGCCGCTCGGGACCCGCTGCCCACCACGGCCATGCCCACGCCGCGATTCGGTCGATCGCCATACGCCCCCACGCGCGCTCGCCCTATGGCTTCCCGCTCGCTCGGCCCGCGCTCACCTTGAGCGGGATCTCCACGCCCGCGCAGAACCCCGTGCAGATCAGCTTCCGCCATCCCCCGCGCGAGGGCCTGCTGTTCAACCTCTCCACCGGCCAGGTGCTGTGGCAGCACAACGCCTACCAACGCGTGCCCATCGCCAGCCTCACCAAGATGATGACCGCGCTGCTCACCATTCAATCGGCGCCTCCAGACGCGCCCGTGCTGGTGACCAGGGAAGCGGTCGACGCCGACGGCTCCAAGGTCGGCGTGCTGCCGCTCCACCGCCACGTGCCGCTGGAGAGCATGCTCTACGGCCTGCTGCTGCCATCAGGCAACGATGCCGCCGTCGCGCTCGCCCAGCACGTCGCCGGCTCGGTCAACCGCTTCGTCGTGCGCATGAACCGGGAGGCCGCCAAGCTGGGGCTCGGCTGCACCCGCTACTCCTCGCCCTCGGGCTACTACGACGCCGGCAACTACTCCTGCGCCGCCGACCTCGCCGTGCTCGCCCACGTCGACATGGCCCAGCCGCGCATCGCGCGCGTCATGCACACCTACTCGGCCGTGCTGCCCTTCCCGATCAAGGGCGGCAAGCTCTACCTGTACAACAACAACCCGCTGCTGATCTACAGATACCCCGGCGTAACCGGCATGAAGACCGGCCAGACCGAAGCCGCCGGACGCTGCCTCGTGGCCACCGCCGAACGCCACGGCGTGCGTCTCGGCGCGATCATCCTCAACTCAGACGCCCCCGGCACACAGGCGCGTGAGCTGCTCGACCTCGGCTTCGAGCACGTCTACCACCAGCCGATCGTGCCCGAGGAACCGTTTCCCCCGGGCGCCTGAGGCCGCCGCGACGCGCTCGGGCGCGGTGGAGTACCGTTCTCGTGCAGCGATTGACTGGTCAGTCAGCCAAAGGAGGAGCCCGTGGATCTCGACGACACGCCCGAGCAGGCCGCCTACCGCGCGCAGGTGCGCAGCTGGCTGGATGAGCACTCCTCCGAGGCCCCCGTTATTGGGGACCCCACCCACCCGGGGGCCATCACAGACGAGGACGAGATAATCGCCGCGCGCCGCGCCTGGCAGGGCAAGCTCGCCGAGGGCGGCCTCGCGGGCGTGACCTGGCCCAAGGAGTACGGCGGCCAGGGGCTCGGGCCGATCGAGCAGGTCATCTGCAACCAGGAGATCGCGCGCGCCAAAGTGCCCGGCATCCTCGACGCGATCGGCGTCGGCATGCTCGGCCCCACCATCATCGCCCACGGAAGCGACGAGCAGAAGGGCCGCTACCTCGGGCCCATGCTGCACGGCGACGAGGTCTGGTGTCAGCTGTTTTCCGAGCCCGCCGCCGGCTCGGATCTGGCCGCGGTGCAGGCACGCGCGCGCCAGCAAGACGACGGCAGCTGGCGGCTGTCCGGACAGAAGGTGTGGACGACCAACGCCCAGTTCGCCTCCTACGGGCTGCTGCTCGCGCGCACCGACCCCGACGTGCCCAAGCACAAGGGCCTGACCATGTTCATCGTGCCGATCGACGCCCCCGGCGTGACTGTGCGCGGCCTGCGTCAGATCTCCGGCGAGGCCGAGTTCAACGAGGTCTTCTTCGACGACGTCGCACTCGACGAGGGCGCTGTCGTCGGTGGAGTAGGAAACGGCTGGGGCACGGGACTGACCACGCTCATGTACGAGCGCGTCACGATCGGCCTGGGCGGCGAGGGCCTCGGCTACAACTCCACGCGCTTTGCCGCCGCGCTCGCCCGCGACCCCGATGCCCGCCGCGACCCCGAGGTGCGCCACCAGCTCGGCCAGATCGCAAGCGAACTGCTCGCCGTGCGCTTCACCGGCTACCGCACGCTCACCGCGCTGCAGAAGGGCCAGATCCCCGGCCCCGAGGCGGGGCTTGCAAAGGTCACGATCGTCAACGGCGCGATCAAAGCGGGGGACCTGATCGCCGACGTGGTCGGCCCCGATGCGCTCGCGCAGGACAGCGAGTGGGCGTACATGATCTCGTTCCTGCCCGGCCTGAAGTCCGCCGGCGGCACCGAGGAGATCCTGCGCAACACGATCGGCGAGCGCGTGCTCGGCCTGCCTCCCGAGCCGCGCCTAGACAAGGGCATCCCCTTCTCCGACCTATCGAAGATAGGCCAGCACTCCAAGGAAGGAGCGCCCGCATGAACCTCGCCCTTTCCGACGAGCAGGAGTTCCTGCGCGAGGCCGCTCGCGGCACGCTGTCGCGCTTCAAGACCCTCGAAGCGGCCCGCGAGGCGCTCGATACCCAAATGGGCACAGGCGGCGAGCAGGGCGCGCTTCCCGACCTGTGGCCGACCGCCTGCGAGGCCGGCTGGCCCGGGCTGTTGATCGGCGAGGCCCACGGTGGCGCCGGCCTGGACGCCTTCGACGCGATGCTCGTGATGGGCGAGTGTGGGCGCGTGCTCGCCGGCGTTGCGCTGCTCGGCCACCTGCCCGCCACGGCCATCCTCGATGACGGGGCGGGCGGGCTCGGTCAATCCGAGTTCATGGCCGACCTGGCCAGTGGCGCGCGGCGCGCCACCTACCTGCCCGCGCAGCCGCCCGGCGACCTCGACGAGCGCTGGAGCGCCGATCCGGCCAGCGGCTTTGCGCGCGGCGATCTGCCTGTCGCCGGCGCTGCCGGCGAGGACGGTCGCGTGGCGTTGACCGGCAGCTTCGCCTTCGTGCCAGACGCCCCCGGCGCCGACGTGCTGGTGGGCGTGGCCATGCGCGACGGACTTCCCGTGGGTGTGGCGGTGCTCGCAGACGCGCCCGGCGTGCAGGTCACGCCGGTCACACGTTATGACGTGACCCGCTCGCTCGGGCACGTCACGCTGAAGGACTCTCCCGCGGTCGTGCTCGACGCCCCCGTCGAGTCGCTCGCGGGCGCGTGGCACCTCGCCCAGGCGCTGATCGCGGCCGAGTCGCTGGGCAGCGTCGAGACCGCGCTGGAGGTATCGGTGGCCTATGCCAAGGAGCGCTTCACGTTCGGCCGCGCGATCGGCTCCTACCAGGCGGTCAAGCACTCGCTCACCGAGGTGCTACGCGGGCTGGAGAACGGGCGCTCGCTGCTCTACTACGCCGGCTGGGCCCGCCGTGGCGCCCCCGGCGAGTTCGCGCTGGCGGCCAACTCGGCGCGCTCGGTGGCCTCCCGCGCGCTCGACCACGCTGCGCGCACGATGATCTCGGTGCATGGCGGCATCGGCGCCACCTGGGAGCACGACGCGCCCCTGTACTTCCGCCGCGCGCAGCTGTCACGGCGGCTGCTCGGCGGTACCGGGAGCGCTACCGACCGCGTCGCCGGCGAGCTGCTCGCACAGGCCGACGCCGCCTGAGGTCAGCGCTTGCGGCGGCGGGCCCTGGCCTTCGCCAGCGCCTTAGCCGTGGCCGCTTCTTGCGCTTCCAGCGCCGCCAGTACGGGCGCGCCGTAGGCCGCCTGCACGGCCTGCACCATCGCGCCTTCCATGCCGCAGTTGATGCAGAAGCCGTGCTGGGACCAGCCGATCGCGCGCGCGAGCACCTCGTCGGCGTAGCTCACGCCCGTGGCGTCGTGGCCGTAGTAGTCGTAGGCGGCCCACCACGCGGAGTCGTCCAGCGCGTATTCCGCGCCGTCCGCCGACAGCAGGTGGGCGGCCGCCATGATCGCGTCGAAGTCGTCGTAGATGGACGGGTGCCTGGCGGTCATGTGGTCGTAGGAGGCGGGCCGCTTACCGTAGATGTAGGAGTCGCTGACCAGGTCCCAGGTGGATGGAATGCCCGCCCCCCCATCGCCCGCCCCCCCATCGCCCGCCCCCCCATTGACGGCCCCCCCATTGGTCACGTTGAACTGCATCGGCCCGCCGCAGCAGTGGGCGAAGTTCAGGCCGCGATAGGTGCCCGGCGCGGTCGAGAACGCCGACTCCTGCATGTGGATCGAGGCGAGCAGCAGCCAGTTGACGCCGAAGGTGCGCTGCGCGGTTTCGTAGATCGGGTAGAAGCCTTCCATCCAGCGCCTGGAGATGTGCACCTGCGTGGGATTGAGCAGGCGCTGGGCGTCCGCGCGTTGCTGCGCGGGCGTCGGGCGCGCGACGATCGCCGCTCGACCATGGTCGGCGCTGTCCGCGACAGGGCCCGCCAGCGCCGCAGAGCTCGGCAGCGGCGTCGCGGCCGCAACCAGCACCGGCGGGGGCGCGGTCTGCGTCGTGGCGCCGACCGCGCCGCTGAGCACGGCCACGAGCACCGCCACACCGATCGCCGCGATTGAGCAGGCCAGCAGCCACGCGCGCCTTTCCGACGGCGGGTGCGGGAAGTGAACGTGGGCGTGCGACGGCGCGGGCGTGTCGGTCATGGCGCTTGAACCTCTTTGAAAGAGGTTCTTAGCCGATAACGGTATCCATATGGCTGTAATGCGCGCTCGCCTGATCGTGCCCGCGGCACTCGTGATCGCCGTGACGCTCGCCGTCTGCGCGCGCGCTCCGGCGAGCCCCGCGGCCCCGCTGTCGGTCGCCCAGCAGCAGTATCTGGCCCTGGCCAAGGCCGGCGTGGCCAGCGCGCGGCGGCGCTGGAGCGATCGCAGGCTCGGCTGGTATGACGCCCGCCTGGGCGACCGCGAACGCTACCCGTTGGCCACGATCTGGGACATCGTGCCGCTGTTTCAGTCGCTGGACGCGATTGCGACCGCCCAGCCGACGCCGGCCAACAGGAGGGCGCTGGCACGCTTTGCGGCGGGCGCCGAGCGCTACCTGAACCGCGGCCTGCGCCCGCTGGCCGGCTACTCGCCCTACCCGGGTGACCGCGAAGCGGACACCGAGACGTGGTTCGACGACAACGGCTGGTGGGGCCTGGCGTTCATCAACGCGTATAAGGCGACGGGCACGTACCGCTACCTGCGAGACGCCGAACGGGCGCTGCGCTACATCGCGACCGTTGGCTGGGACCCGCAGGGCGGTGGGATCTGGTGGAACACTCACCACCCGTACAAGGCGGGCGAGGCGCTGGCGTCGGGAGCGCTGCTGGCGACGCTGCTGTATGAGCAGACGCACTCGGCTTTCGCGCTCGGCCAGGCGCTGAAGTACCTCGCCTGGGCCAACACCAGCGGCTTCAGCGCCGCCGAAGGCCTGTACGCGGGCAGCAACCTTGACCCGACGCCGATCGACTACATCGAGGCGCCACTGATCTACGCGCAGGCGCTGCTGTGCACGCTCACGACGACCCCGGCAGACTGCGAACGCGCGTCCCAGCTGCAGGGTGTCGCGCTCAACCGCTTCGGCTACCTGCTGGACTTCTCACCGCAGTACGACGCGATCTACCTGCAGTGGATGCTCGCGCTGTACTCGCTGCAGGACGACCCCGTGCTGTACGCGCTTGCGGTCGACAATGCACACGACGCGCAGACGCGCGCACTCAATAGCCAAGGGCTGTACCTGCTCTCCTGGGACGGCGAAACGCTGCCGCCCCAGTACGCTGCGCCGGGCATGCTCCAGACTCAGGCAGCAACCACCAGCTTGTTTGCGTGGCTGGCCGTCTATCCGCCGCCGCAATGAGGCTTCGCGCGAGCGGCATGCTGGCGCTGTTCGCCCTGCTGGCCGGCTGCGCGTCCACCCTCAGCAGCAGCAGCCCGGCGCATACGAGCGCGGCGCAGGCCCCACCGTCGCGGCCCTGCGCTGCCACGGTGCTGGAAACGCTCGGTGGCGTGCTCGAGCGCGTCTATCACGAGGGAGTCGCCAGCGAACGCACCGCTGCGGCCGAACACCTGATCACCGGCTCGGTCGCGCTGCGCGAAGCAGTGGAAGACGACAACGCATCGGCCGCGCGGACGGCGGCGCGGGCGCTGATCGCCACCGGCCACATGACCAACCTACGAGTCATCCGCGCCGGCCACACCCTGGTCGACCTCGGCGGGCCCGCGCTGGTCGGGCTGAAGGGCTCTCTCCTAGGCATAGACGGGGCGCCGATCGCCACCTACCTCACGAGCGTGTGGGCCGACAGATCCTTCATCGAGGAGGGCGACGGCATCGCCGAAGGCAGCGTTGTGCTGCGGGCCGGCCGCTCCTCGATCGGTGGGCACGGCATGGTCGGCTCGTTCGCGCTGGGGCCCAGGGCTCTCCCCGACGAAGGCACGCTCACGCGCGGGCATGTGGTCTACCGGTACACGTCCTTCCCGGCCCAGGCGTTTCCAGCGGGCGCGCTGCGGATCTACCTGGTGCGTCCGCTCAGCTCGATCGCCCCACTGTGTGGACACAGCTCTGAAGACACGCTCGTCAACACGCTGACCCGGGTGGCGAAGCTGATCTACGCCGCCGAGAGCGGCGGCGCGGCACGGGCGCAGATCAAGCGCGTACAGCACAATCGGGCTCTGCTGGCGGCCGTGGTGCGGCGTGACCCTGAAGCGACGCGCCTAGCGATCGACCAGCTGCTCAACCAGCACATCGTGCGCATGCGTGTGAGCGCCGGCGGCATGCTGCTGGCCGACGTCGGCGGACCGTTCGTGCTCGCGCCCGTGCACGCCACGCTGCGTCTGCACGGGCGCACGATCGGCAGCTTCGTGCTGTCGGTCCAGGACGACGAAGGCTATCTGCGCCTGGCTAGGCGCCTGGCAGGGCTGGACGTGCTGATGTACGTCAATCCCCCACACCTGCAACTGGTAAAGAACAGCGTGGGCCCGGCGCCTGGCACCGTGCCGGCAGGCGGTCCCTATCACTACCGCGGCAGCACCTTCGACGTGTTCACGCTACACGCGCAGGCCTTCCCCTCGGGCCCGTTGCTGATCCGCGTGCTGGTCCCGATCCCCTATCCAACTTCGCAGGCGCTGGCGGCGGAACTCGCTCACGCAGGCGCGAGCGACTCGCGCTTGGCGCCCAAGGCCTCCAGGAGCTCGCGGAAGGAGTCGCCGAATTTCTCGACCCCCTCGCGCTCGAGCGTATCGGTCACGTCGTCGTAGTCCACGCCCGCGTCCTTCAGCTGCTCGAACACCCTGCGCGCGTCATCGAGGTCGCGTTCGAGCGTGGGCTGCGGCACACCGTGATCCTGGTAGGCCTTGATCGTCTCCTCGGGCATCGTGTTGACGGTGTCCGCGCCGATCAGCTCATCGACGTACAGCGTGTCGGGGTAGGCGGGGTTCTTGGTCGACGTGGATGCCCACAGCACACGCTGGGGCGTCGCTCCCTTGCCGGCCAGATAGTCCCACCGCGGGCCCGCGAAGGCCTCCAGGTAATGCTCATAGGCGAGCTTTGCGTTGGCGATCGCAAGCTTGCCCTTGAGGTCGTCCGGGGCGCCAACCTCATCCAGGCGCCTGTCGGCCTCGGTGTCGATGCGTGAGACGAAGAAGCTGGCCACCGATGCGACCTTGCTCGGGTCGCCGCCCTCGGCGACCAGCCGCTCGATCCCGCGGATGTAGGACTCCGCCACCTCGGCGTAACGGCGCAGCGAGAAGATCAGCGTGACGTTGATCGAACGGCCCTTGGCGATCACGTCCTCTATCGCCGCCAGGCCCGGCTTGGTGGCGGGGATCTTGACCAGCAGGTTGGGGCGGTCGACCGTCTCGTGGATGTCGATCGCCGCGCGGAAGGTCTTCAGCGTGTCGTAGGCCAGGCGCGGGTCGACCTCCAGCGAGACGTAGCCGTCGCGTCCGGAGCCGCCGTCCCAGACTGGGCGAAACAGGTCGCAGGCGTCGGAGATGTCCTGCTCGGCCAGCGCCCAGAAGGCCTCCTCGACATCCTTGCCTTCGCCGGCGAGCTGGTGTAGCTGCTCGTCGTAGGCGTTGCCGGCGGTCATCGCCTTCTGGAAGATCGTGGGGTTGGAGGTGGCGCCGACGACGGCGTAGTCGTCAATCAGCTCCTGCAGGTGGCCGCCGCGGATCGATTCGCGCGAGAGGAAGTCCACCCAGACGCTCTGCCCGAGCGCCGACAGACGTTGCAGCGGGAGTGCATCGGAGGGCATCGTGTCTCCTTAGTGTGTTGATTTCAGCACGGCGCGCGCACGCACCGCGATGTTCTCAGCGGTGAAGCCCAGCTCCTTCAGAACGGTAGTGCCCGGTGCCGATGCGCCGAAGCGGTCTAGGCCGAGAACGTCGCCGTCGCTGCCCACCCACTTCCACCAGCTCATGCTGGCGCCGGGCTCGACGGCCAGGCGCGCGGTGACCTGGCGTGGGAGCACCTGCTCGCGATACTCCTGTGGCTGGGCTTCAAAGAGCTCCATGCAGGGCATCGACACGACGCGTACGCTCGTGCCCTGCTCGGCGAGCGTTCTGGCGGCGGCGAGCGTGGGGGCCACCTCTGAGCCAGTTGAGATCAGGATGAGCTCGGCAGCGGACGAACCCCGGGGGGGCGGGCCGCCATCAGAGTCGCTGGCGGGCGACTGCCACAGCACATAGCCACCGCGCTCGAGCCCGTGGGCGTCGGCCACCTCGCTGGGGTCGAGCACGGGCACGTTCTGGCGCGAGAGCAACAGCGCGACCGGTCCGTCGTCGCGTTCCAGGGCGACCTGCCAGGCGACGACGGTCTCGTTGGGGTCGCCCGGGCGGATCACCCACAGATGGGGGATCGCGCGCAGCGAGGCATAGTGCTCGATCGGCTGGTGGGTGGGGCCGTCCTCGCCCAGAGCGACGGAGTCGTGCGTCCACACCCACACCACCGGCAGTCCCATCAGCGCGGACAGCCGCACGGCGCCGCGCATGTAGTCGGAGAACATCAGGAACGTGGAGCCGTACGGTTTGACGATTCCGCCGTGCGCGGCCGCGCCGTTGACGATCGCGCCCATCGCGTGCTCGCGGATGCCAAACGGCACGTTGCGCCCGGCGTGCACCTTGGAGAACTCGCCGGCACCGTCGAACAGCGTCTTGGTGGACTCGACAAGGTCGGCCGCGCCGCCGATCATCGTGGGCGCAAATTCACCAAACGCCGCCATCGTCTTCTGGCCGGCCGAACGGGTGGCGATCTGTTCGCCCGCCTTGAACACGGGCAGCGCCTCGCGCCAGCCCTCGCGCATGCGCCCGGCCCATGCCAAGTCCCAGTCCTCGGCCATGTCCGGATACGCGTCGCGCCAAGCGTCGAAGCGCTCCTGCCAGTCAGCTTGCAAGGAGGCGCCGCGCTCGCGCAGCGACATGTGCTCGTACACGGGCTCGTCCACCCAGAAGCGGCGGTCGGGGTCGAACCCCATCACCTGCTTGGTCGCCCTCACCTCGTCTTCACCCAGCGCCGACCCGTGCGACTTGGCCGTGTCGATGGCGTGCGGAGCGGGGTAGGCGATGTGCGAGCGAATCGAGATGAACGACGGGCGCTCGGTTTCGTCGCGCGCGGCGGCGATGGCCGCATGCAGCGCGTCGGTGTCCTCGGAGTCGGCCACGCGCTGGACGTGCCAGCCCTCGGCGGCCATGCGCTCGGTGTGACTCTCACCGTCGAAGGAGATCGACGTGCTGCCGTCGATCGTGATGTGGTTGTCGTCGTAGCAGACGACGAGCTTGCCCAGCGCGAAGTGCCCGGCGATCGAGGCGGCTTCCTGGCTGATTCCCTCCATCAGATCGCCGTCGGAGCAGATCGCGTAGATGTGGTGGTCGACCACCTCTGAGCCGGGGCGGTTGAAGCGATCGGCCAGGAAGCGCTCGGCGATGGCCATGCCGACCGCGTTTGCGAAGCCCTGCCCGAGCGGCCCGGTGGTGACCTCGATCCCGGCTGTGTGGCCGCGCTCGGGGTGCCCGGGCGTACGCGAGCCCCACTGGCGAAATTGTTCGAGGTCGTCCAGGCCCAGGTCGAAGCCCACGAGATGGAGCAGCGAGTACTGCAGCACGCACGCGTGGCCGGAGCTGAGGATGAAGCGATCGCGCGCGGGCCACTGCGTGTCGACTGGATTGACGCGCAGGAAACGCTTGAACAGGACGTAGGCGAGCGGCGCGAGAGCCATCGCGGTGCCCGGGTGACCGGCGTTGGCCTTCTGCACCGCGTCCATGGCCAGGCCGCGGATTGTGTCGATGGACAGCGTGGCGATCTCGCGCTCGTCGACTCCGCTCGGGTGGGTCGTTGAGCCGGTCGATTCACGCGTGGCGCTCATCTCGCCCGATCCTAGCGCCACGGGCGCGCGCACGTCCCTATAGAGTTCTTTGATTATGTCCGAGCAGTTCTGCGACGTCGGCCGGGGCATCACCCTCTGCTATGAGACCTTCGGCGATCCGTCCGATCCGACGGCCCTGCTGATCATGGGCCTCGGCACCCAGATGCTGGCCTGGCAGGAGGACTTCTGTACGGGGCTGGCCGATCGTGGCCTGCACGTGGTGCGCTTTGACAACCGCGACGTCGGACGCTCGACGCATGTCGCGGGGGCACCGCCTACGGTCCGCCAGCTGCTGCTGCGCTCAAAGCACGCCGCCCACTACACGCTCGTGGACATGGCGCAGGACGCAGCCGGCCTGCTGACCGAGCTGGAGCTGGCGCCGGCGCACGTGATCGGCGCATCGATGGGCGGCATGATCGCCCAAACACTCGCCTACACCCACCCGCACATGGTCCGCTCGCTGGTGTCGATCATGTCCAACACGGGCAACATCCGCAGCGGGCAGCCGTCAATCAGGCTGTACTCGATGTTCCTGGGCCGCCCTCCGCGCGAGCGCGACGCATACATCGCCCACATGGACGGCGTGTTCGCGAGGATCGGTTCGAGTGGGCTGCCCCGAGACGTGGCGGAGACCCGCGCGGTGGCGGCCGCCAGCTACGACCGCGACCGTGACCCGCGCGGGCCGGGGCGCCAGCTTGCGGCGATCATCGCGTCCGGCGATCGCGCGGCGCAGCTGCGTCACATAACGGCACCGACGCTGGTGATCCACGGAACGGCCGACCCGCTGGTGTCGCCCTCGGGCGGGCGCGCGACGGCGCGTGCGATCCCAGGCGCCAGGCTGATGACGGTTGCGGGCATGGGCCATGACCTGCCACGTGCGGCCTGGCCGCAGCTGATCACAGCGATCGCCGAGCATGCGGCGAGCGCCGACGCAAGCGCTGCCGAGCGTCGCGCCCCCCTGCAGGCCGTTCCGACTTCCCTCTCGGGCCTGCAGGGGTAGCGCCCGCCTCGACCGAGCTCCTCCCCCTCAGGCCCCGCGAGGGGGTCGTCGCGTGCAGGCCCGCAGGCCGGCCAGCGAGTGTGCGCGTGCGCTGGGGCACCAGCAATGGTGCGGCTGCACACGCACGAGCCAATGCAGGTCGTGGCGGCAGTGGGAGCGGCGGTACGGCCAGCGGCCGTGCAGCGCACGAAGCATCCGCTGCTCGTGGCAGGCGAACACCCTCATCCCCATCTTGCCGTTCCCCTTCCCATCCCTGCGTGGCGCTCGCCCATGGGCTCGCCTCCGTGCAACATCCCTTGGCCGCAATGGCCAAAGGAGCTCATCAAGTTCTGCCTATATGACACAGCTGTTCGTAGGAGACTCAAAGTAGCAGGGCGGAAAGGTTTCGTCCACGGCCTACTTACCCTGCTGCTGCGTCGGTCTCGCATCCTGCTTGACCCCAAGCCCATATCAGGCCCTTCCATTGCTTTCCGAACGTCTCTCCACCCGGCTGAAATGCTCGGATGGGCGGGAACAATGCCCGCTGAGGACATATAAATCAGGTTTTACTCAGAAAGTCAACAGGGAATCGCCGCAAGCCCAAGAGACGGAGACAAACCGACCATCGGAACGGCAGTGCTTGCGGGAGGAGCGCTGGGGCGGACGGGCGTCGCGGGAGAGGATCCAGCTGAGAGATGCGCCCGGCGGGAATCGAACCCGCGGCCTGCGGCTTGAAAGACCGCTGCTCTTTGGCTCCCCGAAGAGAACCGTTGACCACTGAGCTACGGGCGCTCGTTGAAGTGTCTAGCAAGTCAGCCTTGCGGCCGGAGCCTATTGTATGCAGGCCCGAGCCGCGCACGCGGGCAGGTAGGTGCGCTGCGCGCGCCCACGCGACCGGCTCGTCTCCGACTCTGGCGGTCGGGCTGAGAAGCTAGCCGTCGCTGGAGGGCGCCCAAATGTTGATGTTGCCCTCGACGGCGTGGCGGTCGATCTCGGCGAGTTCCTCGGCGCTGAAGTCCAGGTTGGCCAGCGCGGCGGCGTTCTGCTCCAGCTGGGCGACGCTGCTGGCGCCGATCAGCGCGGAGCTAACGCGCGGATCACGCAGCGCCCAGGCGATCGCCATCTGGGCGAGCGATTGGCCGCGACGGCCGGCGATCTCGTTGAGCGCGCGCACCCGCGCGAGGTTGTCCTCGCTGAGCAGCTGTTCGGCGAAGGCCTCGCCACGGCGCACGCGCGAGTCGGCGGGAACACCATCCAGGTAGCGGTCGGTGAGCAGCCCCTGTGCGAGCGGCGAGAAGACGATCGCGCCGACGCCGTTGCGCTGCAGCACGTCGAGCAGGCCGTGCTCGATCCAGCGGTTGAGCAGCGAGTAGGAGGGCTGGTGGATCAGCAGCGGCGTGCCGAGCTCGGCAAGGATCTCGACCGCCTCGACGGTGCGCTGGGGCGAGTAGGAGCTGATGCCGACGTACAGCGCCTTGCCCTGGCGCACGGCGCTGTCGAGCGCGCCCATCGTCTCGCGCAGGGGCGTTTGCGGGTCAAAGCGATGCGAGTAGAAGATGTCGACGTAGTCCAGGCGCATGCGCGCGAGGCTCTGGTCCAGGCTCGCGAGCAGGTACTTGCGCGAGCCCCACTCGCCGTAGGGCCCGGGCCACTGGTCATAGCCGGCCTTGGTGGAGATGACCAGCTCGTCGCGGTAGGTGCGGAAGTCCTCGTCGAGCAGGCGCCCGAAGTTGGTCTCGGCGGCGCCGTAGGGGGGCCCGTAGTTGTTGGCGAGGTCGAAGTGGGTGATGCCGAGGTCAAAGGCCCGGCGCAGGATCAGCCGGCGTTCGTCAAGCGGCAGGTCGTCGCCGAAGTTCTGCCACAGCCCGAGCGAAATGGCTGGCAGTTGCAGGCCGCTGGAGCCGACGCGCCGGTAGGGCATCCGCTCGTAGCGGGCGGCGTCGGCGGCGTAGCGCGCGACTGCGCGTCCGGGGTCGTAGGGCACGGCTATGCAGCGAAGCGCTCGGCCGCGCGGGCGCGTCGCTTGGCGGCCTCGACCTCGCGGTTCTTGGGTGGCGCCGACGTCACGAGCTGATCGAGCAGGCGGGCGGTCGCCAGCGCGACCTCGTCGACGGCCTGCTCGAATGCCTGCGCGTTGGCCTGTGAGGGCTTGGTCGATCCGCTGATCTTGCGCACGTACTGCAGCGCGGCGTCGCGGATCTCCTCGTCGCTGGCGGGCGGCTGGAAGTTGTGGAGAGGGCGGATGTTTCGGCACATACGCGAAGCCTAGCGCCAGCCCGTGGCTGGCGGTTGTGGCTGCGCGGCGGCCGTTGGTCAGTCAGTCCACCAGTCGGGGACGGACACCCCATCGCCATCCTCTGGCTTGGTGCCGCCGATCGCGATCATCTCCAGGCCTTGGGGGCCGCCCTCGAATGCTCTGACGACCTCGGGGGAGACGCGGACCACGTCCCATTGGCTCAGGTCGAGGATCTCGTCGTCGAGCTTGATACGCCCGGCGCCGCCGACGACGACGTAGGCCTCCTCCTGCTCGCGGTGGCTGTGGCCCATACGCGAGCGGTAATTGGGCGCGTAGCGGAAGTAGCTGACCCCGAGCTCTTGCGAGTCGAGGTGCTTGCGGGCGAAGCGTGCCTCGACGTCTGACGTTCTCGCGGCGGCCGAGTCCTCGACATCCATGAGGTTCTTGACGCTGTACCTGGACACTTTGGGCTCCTGTCTCGTTTGGTGGCGGCTGCGTGGCAGCCGGTGGGGCAACCAGCCAGGTGAGCCTAGGACGCGGCGCGTACGGACGCGGCGCTCCTCCTGCGACGCGAGCGCTGCTGGCGCGAGGCGGAGCCGGCCGGCCTTGCGGAGCGCTCCTGGCCGCCGCCCAGCCCGTGCTCGAGGCCGAGTCGGCGGGCGACCTCGCGCATCTCGTGGCGCTCGCCGGCGCCGACGAGGGTGATGCCGATGCCCTGGCGCCCGGCGCGTCCGGTACGCCCGACCCGATGGACATAGGCGTCATGGTCGCCGGGCGGGTCGAAGTTGATCACGTGCGAGATGCCGTCCACGTCGATGCCCCTGGCGGCGACGTCGGTTGCGACGAGCGTGTCGACGCGGCCGGACCTGAAGCTGGCAAGGGCCCGCTCGCGCTGGCTCTGTGACTTGTTGCCGTGGATCGCCAGCGCCTCGACGCCGCTGGCGCCGAGCCGTTTGACGAGCCGGTCGGCCCCACGCTTGGTGCGCACAAACACCAGCGCGCGGTCGCGCTCGCAGCCGAGCTCATCGACCAACGTCTGCAGGCGAGCGTCGTCGCGTATCGCGACGAAGCGGTGCTCGACGTCGGCGGTGCGGTAGCGGCCCGGCTCGCCTTGCTCGTGGGTGATGGGGCGCTTGGTGTAGGCCGCCGCGATGCGACCTGCGACGCCGTCGAGAGTGGCCGAGAAGAACAGTGTCTGGCGCTCTGAGGGGCAGGCGGCGACGATGCGATCGATGGCGGGACGAAAGCCCATGTCGAGCATGCGGTCGGCCTCGTCGAGCACGAGGATGCGGACCGCGTCGAGCGTGAAGGCACGGCGCTGCAGAAGGTCCTCGAGGCGACCGGGTGTCGCCACCAGGATGTGAGACCTGGCAGCTTGGGCGGCCTGCTTGGTCAGGCCCACGCCGCCGTAGACGGCTGTGACTCGCAGCTTGCGCGAGCGAGCGATGTCCTGCAGCTCGTCGACTATCTGGCTGGCGAGCTCGCGGGTGGGCGCCAGCACGAGGGCTGCGGGATGGGCGCCATCGGCACTAAGGCGCTCGGCGAGCGGGACCCCGAAGGCGAGCGTCTTGCCCGATCCTGTGGGCGACTTGACGAGCACGTCGCGGCCCGCAAGGACATCTGCGAGGACGAGTTGCTGGACGGGGAACGGCTCGTGGATCCCGCGACGGGCGAGCGCGGCGACGACCGTGTTTGAGACGCCGAGATCGGCGAAGGACTGCTTATTCATGTATGACTCCTTTGGCGGCGCTTGGTGGCGCGTACAGTTCGGAGGCTCTGGCCTACCCGAACCGCTGTCAGCGGGACTCAAGCGAGCTGCCTCGCGGCCGAAAGGTTCAGCCGCTGGGGCCCAAGCTAGCAGACGCGGGCCGCTACGCCCGGGATGCGAGCGCTATTGCGCTAACCTGATTATGTAGATTGACACTATCTACGCAGGCGCGGACTCGACGGTCGCGACCGCGCAGGCAAACGGGAGGCGGCCGGGACCGGAAGTCCCATCCCCTCGACGCGCCGAGCTGCCTCGAACCAGCACCCGAGCGGTGGCCGAAAGCGCCGGGACGCGCGATCCCCTAGGAGCAGTCACGTGCCAGGTCCCCAGCAGGTCCGCCAGCAGGAAAAGCACGAAGAGAAGCTTAAGGACATCCGCGAGCAGGTGGCCCAGGGCAAACTGGTGATCAGGAAGATGACTGCAGACGAGCGCAGTCGCTATCCGCCACGCGAGACCAGCCGTTCGCGCCCGGGCTCCAAGCGGCGCTGATGACGCGCTTCTTCCTGCCTTCGTCGCCGCAAGGCGACGCAGCGGTCGAGAGCGGCTACAAGAAGCTGCGAGAGCAGGCAGAGGCCTGCACGGGATCGGCCTCGCGCGACCGGCGCATCCGGGAGATCGAGTGCCGACGCCAGGGCCTTGACTGCCTCCTGCGCGTGGGCGAGCCCGATGCGATCGATGGAAGGACGGTCGCGGCAATCCTCCAGCTCGGCCGCGACACGTACACGGTGCACCACGTGCCGAGCGAGCCGGACGAGTTCACGGCGCCGACGGTGCTGCAGCGGACCGAGGTCTACTCGGTCGCCGACTTCGACTGAGCGGATCGCTGGCGGCACTTGGCGCGCGCTCACGCTTCCTCGGGCGGGCGACGCTCGCGCTTGCGCTCGGTGGCACGGCGCTTGGCCGCCAGGCGCCGCTCGCGCGAGGCGGCGGTGGGACGGGTGGCGCGGCGGCGCTTGGGGGCGGCGAGCGCCGTGGCAAGCCGCGCGCTCAGACGAGTGAGGGCCAACTCGCGGTTGCGCGCCTGTGATCGCTCGTCCTGCGCTACCGCTACGACTCGTGGCCCGATGCGAGCCAGCACCCGCTCCCGCTGCGCGTCGCTGAGCGTGGGCGAGGCGAGCACGTCAAAGCTCGCTTCCACACGGGAAGCGGTGACGTTGGCGTGCTGTCCGCCCGGGCCGGAGGAACGGCTCGCGCGCAGTGTTACCTCCGCCAGCGGGATCGTCAGCTCGTCGGTGATTTGCAGCCGTCTGTGAGGGCCCTGTTCAGCTTCGCTCGGCGCAGTCGCGGTCATGGGACCAGTGTGGCGCGATGTCCGTGGGCTTGCCGACCGGCGGTTACGGCGTCTGCTCTGCTCGATGGCTGTCGATTCCCAGTACCCCTGCAACGGCGCGTGCGGCCAAGAGCTCGTCGTGCGGCGTATGCCCGGCGAGGGCAATCACGGCTCCCTCGAGCGCGCCCAACAACGCGACTGCCACCGCCCGGGCGGGCGGTCCCGGTGGAATCGAACCTGCTTTGCGCCCGGCGTTGATGAGCCTGGCGTAGCGCCTGACGCCGGTCTCCCAGATCCGCTCGGTCTTGTGCCCCACCGGATGGTCCTGGCCGTCGAACTCCAAGCGCAGCGCCATCACGACGCGGGCGATGTCACGCCGGCAAAAGACGGCGTGGCCGCGTGCCAGCGCCAGCAGCTCGGCGACCGGGTCGGCCCGTTGCGCGGCCGGCTCGCCGACCTCGCGCATCCAGTTCTCGTTGACCCACTCGATCACCGCCAGCGCCAGGTCCTCCTTGTCCTTGAACTGGTGGTACAGAGCGCCCCGCGTATAACCGGCCTCGCGCGCGACCTCCTCGAG
Source organism: uncultured Solirubrobacteraceae bacterium (assembly GCA_963745375.1). Lineage (GTDB taxonomy): Bacteria > Actinomycetota > Thermoleophilia > Solirubrobacterales > Solirubrobacteraceae > Palsa-744. The sequence continues at coordinate 129,360 of CAVUXA010000009.1, forward strand.
CAGGAGGTTGCCGTAGCCGTAGCGCGAGAGACCACGCGCGGCGGATTCGAGCAACGCGTTGCGCGAGCGGGCGCGGCGCTCAGCCTGGGTAGGACGCCCGCGCACTGGCAGTGTCGGTGCCCTCGCGGAGCTCATCGGGCTTGCAGCGTTCGTCCTATGTCAGTACATACATGCACGTATGTATGCTACCATCCTCGCGAGCAGACGATGTCCACAGCCTCGTCCCAGCATTCCGACCCTCTCTCGGCGCGTCGCGACGGACGCACCGACACCTCGACCGTCCGCTGGCGGCGCGAGGTTCCCGAGGCGATCCGCTCTCTCGGTGCGCTCACGGACGCCGATTACGCCGACATCGTCACCGCGACCGTTGATGAGACGCCAACGGACCCCGGGCAGGTGGTCCACGCGACGTTGGACGGCCTGCCGCGCTGGCTGCCCTTGTTCATCGCATCCGTCCAGCGTGTCTTCCTCGGCCTTCGCCTGCAGCTGCGACCCTCCCCGGATCACCTGCTCGGGTGGAAAATCGCCGAGCGCGGCGAGAATTGGATAAGGATCGAGGCTGCCTCGTGGTTCTTGACCGGCCACGTGGTCATGCACGTCGATGAAGGCCGAGTGTCCTGCGCGTCGTTCATCCGCTACGACCGACGGCTCGCAGCGTTCGTCTGGCCGCCGGTGTCCCTCATCCACCGTCAAGTGGCGCTCGCCCTGGTGCGCCGCGGGATACGTGGGCTGTGATCGAGACCCAGCACCATCGCATGCATGAAGGACAGGGGAGACTCCCGAACAGCGCGCACACCTCCCGTCCTTGGCGCATCCATGAGATCACCCCTGACTTTCGGCTGGAGGACGTATGGGCGTTGCCCGCACATGGCGAGGAGAGCGACTTCCCCCTGCTGGTGGCTGGCTTCGCCGCCGGCGACCCCTCCCACGGCTCCTCCTGGCTTGCTCGCACGCTGTGGACGATCCGTTGGAAAGTCGGCGAGCTGCTCGGTTGGGATGACGTGGAGACCGGGCTCGGAGCGAGAGTTCCGACGCTGCGCGAACGCCTGCCTGAAGACCTGCTGGACGCGCCAGGCCCCGGTTTCGACACGCTCCCATTCACCTCGCTGTACCTGATCGAGAACGAGTTCGCCGCGGAGATCGCCAACCGGACCATGCATGGGGTCATGCACCTCAGCTGGGTCGCTGACGGAACAGGCGGCTACCACGGCCAGATGGCCGTCTTGGTCAAACCAAATGGACTCCTGGGGACCGCATATATGGCCGCGATCAGGCCCTTCCGGCACCTGATCGTCTACCCCGCGGCGATGCGACAGATCGAGCGCGAATCGACGTCTCGCGCAGCTGCGGCTAGACACACCTAGGCACCCAGCGCGGCCGCTGCCGACGGGTTGGAGGCCGTCGCCTCTGCTTGAGCGAGAGTCGGAGTTCGAGGCGCTTGCCGAGCTTGGTCGACGCGGCGCGGGCGACCGAGCACGCCGGCGCGAAGGCGGTCCGGGCGGCGACCGTCGGCTTTCTGGAGCCGTTTCGCACCTCAAGTGGCGGCTACCGCATCGCAAACATCTTCCGCTATATCATCGGCACCCCGTGCAGCTGACATGGTCGCCCGCGGGCGAAGGGGAGCGACTCTGGTTCCTCGGCACGCTAGCGATCGTCAGGGTGCCGGGGGAGGCGGTGGGCGATCGCTTCGCCGTGATCGAGTTCCTGTTTCCGCACCACGCCTCGCCGCCGCTTCACACCCACCCGCAGGACGAGAGCTATGTAGTGCTCGACGGGGAGCTGATCGTGCAAGCCGGTCAGGACCGCGTCCGGCTGGCCGCGGGCGACATCGGCGTCGTCCCGGCCGGTGTTGCACACACGTTCCGTGTCGACAGCGACAAGGCGCGCGTCCTGGTTCTGAGCACGCCCGCCGGCATTGAGCGATTCGTCCGCGAGGGGTCCGTGCCGGCGACATCGCCCACGCTGCCGCCGGCAGACACGCCGCGCCCGACGCCTGAGCGCCTCGAGCAGATCTTCCGTGCCCACCGTCAAGTCAACCTCGGCCCGCCGCTGGCCCCGCCGTCACAGGAGGAGCGATGAGTGACTACACGATCCGTGCAGTGACCGATGTGCCCGACGTCTTCGCAGGCAAGTACCCGGGCGCGATGCGATTCATGACAGAGTCGCTCGACGCCCAACAGGTCGCGTTCACGCACCGGCTGATGCCGCCGCGGTCAGGCGGCAAGGGCAGCTACGGACACCGCCACAAGACCCAAGAGGAGATCTACTTCGTGATCTCCGGCACGCTGCAGTTCAAGCTCGGCGACGACATCATCGATGTTCCCGGCGGCACCACCGTCCGTGTCGCCCCTTGCGTCACCCGATCGATCTGGAACGACGGCCCGGGCGACGCCGAGCTCGTGATCTGCTCCACGCGCCTTGCCGACCCCCGCGCCGACGGCGAGCTGATCGACGACTTCTGGCCGGCGGACGCGGCGCGATGGTGAGCGGGCTCGCGACCAATACATGTCGCCTGCGTGCCTGGACCTCTACTCGTCAGACAGTGACTTTGTCGAAACTGGCCGGTGGTGATTCAAGCGGCACCCGCGCTGCGGACAGAGCTTGTCCAGTTCCACGGCACCCGGGTCACGTCGATCTTCGTCCACACAGTTGCGAATCTCGGGGGAACTTGCGCTTCGGGTGCCGCTTGGGCGCAGAACACGACCTGCATTAGGCGATAGCCGACTGTTCGATCATCGAAGGTCAGGCGAAATGGGTACTCGCCGCTGACCTTGCTCCAAATGGTTTGGTTGCCGACAAGAAAAATGGAGCCAACCGAAGTCAATGCGAACCGCTTTGCCCGGCTGTCAGGCGGTTGGATCGGACTTGATGAAGCGGGTGACCTTCGATGACCGATGTGAGCAGCCGGGCGAACGATGGCTCTATCGCTCGAAGCGAGCTTCGTCGATGTGGATCGAGGGCAGCTTCGTCACATCCGGCGACTTCGGCGGATCTAGTGAGCCGTCTGGTGCGTGCTCTGCGCACAGGATGCGATAGCCCCTTCCGGTGTCCAGCGCTTCTACCACGCCCTCAAGCGCTGGAACCGCCGCTCCGCAGACATCGCATCGAGCCTCGTACTCGTTTCTCCGTGACACCAAATAGCCAGGATAGACGTGGCTGGGGCCACAATGCAGGAGTGCGGCACCTCTCGATCATGGTGCTACACTTTGGTTGTGCCGACGACCCGACCCCGCTACACAGTCACTGACACCGGCAACCTCCGAGAGCAACTCGATCAAGCGCAGCGCCGGTGGCCCGATGTCCACGATCGCAGACAGCTGCTGCTTCGCCTTGTGGCAGCGGGACGGGAGTCAATCGAGCGAGAGGCGATCGAGCGGGGCGCCGCGGTCAGGGAGACGGCTGGCTCGTTGACCGGTATCTACCAGCCGGGTGAGCTTGCCAGGCTGCGCGAAGACTGGCCGGCGTGAGGGCCCTCGGAGGCTCGGAGTCTGAGAAGGCCGAGCCTGAAAAGCCAGGCGCGAGCTCTGCGCCTGCGCCAGAGTCTGTCGGGACGGTCGTGCTCGACGCGAGTGTGCTGATTGGCCACCTCGACAACAACGATCCGCACCATGTTAGGGCCGTCAGCCTCCTTGATGCCACTGATGGCCAGATGTTGGGGTCGAGCACGATCACGCTGGCAGAGACGCTGGTTGCCCCGGCGAGGACAGGCAGACTCGCCGATGCCCACGCAGCGCTGAATCGCCTTGGCGTGCGAGAGTTGGCGCTCGGCGATGAGGCTTCATCGCGCCTCGCACGGCTGCGTGCAGATCTCGGTATCAAGCTCCCCGACTGCTGCGTTCTGCTGGCCGCGCAGGAGCACGCAGGCGCTGTCGCCAGCTTCGACGCAGCCGTGATCAAGGCAGCACGCAAGCTCGGGCTGCACACGGTCGATTGAGGGAACGGTGCTTGCTCCGCCAAATAACGAAGCATTCCCAATGCCCTGACGTCAACACTGCGATACAGACAACTGTCCGAATGGAGCCAACCGAAGTCAACGCGAACCGGTTCGCACGGCTCGACGCCGGGTTGCTTGAGGAGGGATCGGTCTGAGACTCGTCCACGATCAGATTAGTTCGGTGCGGCGTCACTGAAAAACGCGGGGGCGATGCCGTCCGCCACGCATATCCGGAAGTGGTCGGCCGGGCCGGCGGTGCCAGCCTCAATCATCCTCACGAATCCTGAAATCATTGCCGAGAACGCAACGGCCCCGACGCTGCGTAGCACCGTAGTTCCACAACGGCCGCCGTCAGCTCCAACAACAACGAAAGTAGATAAGGGTCCTCGACCGGATGAGCGCGATGGGCGAGATCGTGTCGAGCGCGCACAATTCGTGCCAGATCGGCTTCATACACTAGCCAATGCCGTAGGTGGTTATAGAGCAATTTCCTTTCTCGCAAGAAGGCCCGACGACAATAGACAAGCAACGCGTCCCACGGCGATGCCGCTCGAACAGCGAGATGCTCGAACCTTGCTCGAATAGACACTAGGGCGAGGAGGCACGAGCCAGCCGCAGCTGTGCCGTTGAACTCGCCGTACCGCAGACGGCAGCCCGAAAACAGCAGCGGCAGCGCCGAGATCAGCGCGTAGAACGCCCCATGGATATCGTCTTGTTCGACAAACGAGACAGCAAAACCGTGTGCGCGAGAAATGCTGTCAAGGTCGGGGTCGGCCACGGATGATTTGAGCAGACCACCCAAACGGACGGCAGGGATGCGCGGTGTTGAATATCGATACCAACGAGGAGCTGGTAGTACCGAAACCGTTGATCGCGGCAGTTGGTTCGCGTCATCGACAGCCCAGACTCGGGAATCGTATTCTCCCCTATGACCTGGAACACGCCGGACGAAGTCGTGAAACCTATTGCGTGCGACATCGACAGCGCCTGGGGCGTCGACTGCGCCTACAGAAACCGCCAGATGGCGCCGGGGAAGGGGTTCCTCGAGTCTTCCCACGCCGCGGTTACCACAGTCCGCACGCAGTTGGGCATGTCCACAGGCTAGGCTCCGGTGGCCGTACTCGGCTCCGACGAGAGCTTCCCAACGACACCGACTGTCGGCGTCCTTGCGGCCGTCGTCGAGGTGCCAGGGGTTCGCGGTGACTACGACTACATGGAGAGGCCGTACGTTGCGCAAACCCCGTTGTAGTGCGCGCTGCGTGTCTGTCTTTGGCGTAGATGCCACGCCGAGTGCGCGTGATCAGGCAGCGACGGTTCCGGCCGTGTGATGCGGCGTCGGGAGCGAGCCGCCCCGCCCACGAAGGTCATCCGCGTACGCTGCGAGCGCCTCCTCGATGCGCTCGCCGACCTCCGAGCGCGTCGCGCCGAGCGCAACAACGCCGGGTAGGTCCGGGAGGTACGCACCCCAAGTCCCATCTTCGGCCTGCTCGTAGATCACCACGTAGTCGCTCATCGCAGATGCTCCAAACCGCTTGCTCCCCTAATGCTACCCAGCGTGCCGATAGGCACCGTGTCCCCGTCCTTGCCGGCAACGACGATACGCGCCTCATGGTCGGCATGCGCCCAAACCTCGTGGGAGCCCGTTTGACGCATGACACGCCAACCCGCATCGATGAGCGCCTTCCTCACGTCCTTGTACTTCTTCGGCATGAGCATGACCGTAGCCATCGACTGCGATGGAACTCAGGATCGGCAACGCCGGCCCGGCCTGGTCCATGAGCCGGCAGCCACAAGCCGAGGCCCGCGGACAGTTATCAGCGGACGCGACGGGAGGAACGCCAAACCGCCGAGCACGGGTTGAGGCGCTGCGGCAGGCGCTTACTCTAGATCTCTGAACAGAGGCGACAAGACCACGGGACAGGATGCGCGCGCCAATAGCGCCCTTTGACCCGCCTGCTCCGCCATGGGATCCTCGTGCGATGCCTTCGAACGAACGGTCATCCGGCAGCAAACCAAGGCCACCGGTGTTGCGACCTTCGCAAGACCTGCTCACTCGGGCCGAAAAGCTCAACGCAGCCAACGCGAAGATCCACGAGACCTTCGCCGTTCGGTCCACCTCGCCCGCGGCCGACCAGGCCTGGCACGAGGCCACCGCAAAGGCCCGCACGGCATTCCGGCAGATGTACCCCGAGTCCTTCTGGAGCGACATCCGGGCGCTAGCGGCCGGCGACAGCACGGCGATCGAGCCAACGCTCACGTTCCTCGAAAGCGACCCATGGTGCTTCCGATCTGGCTACATCAAGGCCGAACTGATGCGCTACCTCTCGCGCGTTCCATTGACGGCTCGCCAACAGCAACGCAGCGAGCAGATCTTGCTGCACCTCGTCGAGGTGGGCGACCGCCGCGAGTTCGGCTACGCCTGCCGTCTCGCACGCGCCATCGACAGCGCCACACTGCGCGCGGAACTCAAACACCGCCTCGACTCTCCTGACCGCAGCATCCGCAGACGCGCTTTGCAAATGATCGTCTCGCTCCCACCGCCCCAGCTCAATCCCAGTGAGCGACAGATCGCGGTAGCACTCGTCACAGAGGAAGGCCGCACTCAGTGGGCAGCGCTCAGGAGCGAAGCCGGCCATGGCTTCGACGGACCCAACACGTGGAACATGCACCGTCACCACTGGGTGCGCCGAGTCTCCCGAGCCCTTGGACTAGACCAGTACGCCTTGGCCGACCCAGAAGAGTAGACGGGCCCTGACGCCAAACTCAAAGACGCAACAAGGCCCGCCGAAAGGAGCGTAGCGCGGCGCCCCGATCATGAGCGGCGGATCGCCGGATGCAGGTTCAGCCGCGAGGCTGCCCCGACGCGACCAATCCATAGACCGGGGGCCAGCGCAGAAAGGTTCACACGTCGCACCTACTGTCCTTCGAAGTGGAGCCAACCGGGATCGAGCCGGTGACCTCCTGCTTGCAAAGACAACCTGCCGATCGTGGAACCCGGCAGCACCGGAGGGGGAAGCAGCGGCGGGGGCGGGGGCAGCAAAGGAGGCGGCGGTCCGTGTGGGGAAGACAAAGTGATCAAAGGCGACACCGTCCTCTCCACGGCGGCGTTCGGAGCCCACCAGTGCCCCTGAGTCGTGGCCACGGCGAAACATAAGGCCCGTTATCAAGCAAACTGCCGCCCGACCTCCGCCGTTTGTTACCTAGTAGTGCGGCGACCCAATAGACAGATGTAGCGGAAAGGAACACAGCAAACTGGCAACTCGACGCGCACGTGCTAGAGCCTGAGCGCGGAGCGCGCTAGACGGGAGAGATGGTAGCCACCCGACGACGGCCACATGACTCCGATCTTACGATCCTTCTTGAGATAGCGGACCCAGGATTCGGGCACCGCCTTCTCCGCGAGAAAGACCAGTGTTGAGTGCGGCGATGCCACCTTGAAGTATCGATACTCATATAGCTGACTTACCGCCTGCCGGACTGGCTGCGCCCAGCCTGCGGGGACGGTCTTTCCCTCGATGATAACTGGCGGAATCCTCAAGGCCAAGATCGACCGCTGCGTTTCGCATGGGCTCCATCCCCTTCTTCGCCAACCACGCGGCGCAGTCGTTGATAAGCCGCTCGTGGCTCCTCGACCGTGGCTGTCGCCCGCCCACAACGTTGCCGAGGTAGTCGCTGTCGGCCTTAGGCTTGAACGGATGAAGGTAGCTGGCCTGCGCTGTGCCGGGATCGACGTCACGAATCTCGAGGCCGGCACCGACGTTCCATCATCAGCCTCGGGTAGCGCCTCCTCAGCCAAGCCGTCAACGCCAAAGAGCTCCGCAACCACATCGCGTGGCAGCTTTGCAAAGTAGTTAGACATCATCCCGTAAAGAAAAGAGCCACGAAACTGGAACGGCGTATAAATGGTGGCATCAGATTGAGCCGCTTTCAGCTCCTCCCGAAGCCGAAACAGGCTCGCCGAACGTGCACGCATGTACGCGAGGTCGATCGAGGCGGCGATCGGGGTGAAGCCCTCCAGCTTGACGGTGTACGTGTCTGCGACATGCTGCGCATCGGACGCCGCAACGCTCCGACCAACGAAGCGCTGCTCACGCTCGTTGTAGTGGTACACGGTCTCGCCCTTCCTGACTGAGTGGACGAGCTCATACCAGGGATTTCGCGCCCGGGAGCCATCCTTATTGATCTGGCGGTCGGGGCATTCCAGCGAGGTGCCGATCCCCTGGACTCGGCGTATCTCGACCCAGTAGCGCTCGTTGGGGTCGGCCTCCCACCAGTAGCTCATCTTCCTGCGCCTTCTTGTTTAGCCAACACGCATGGTTACCCTTCGCACGCTGCACTCCAGGATTGCGGACACCTCGGACGCGCCTGCCGACGAAACCGTACGCGCCTGTCGCGTCGCAAGACCGGCAGCGGCGAACTTCCCGTTCCGCCGGAATCGCGGCAGGGACCATGATCCCAGGCACTTACGGGCTTAAGTGCCTGGGATTGAGGCACTCCAGGCCGTCGTCTCTTGGGCTCCCGCCGACGCGAATGACGCGATTTGCAGGGCATTTGTGGGTGCCTGGCCTGACGATCGCTTTCCTCGGGGTCAAGCGGTCAGGACCGTTAGAAAATCCCTGCAAATGGCCATGTTTGTGTTGTGTCCGTGTGCCCCCAGGACGACTGGCACAAACTCGTTAGGAAGCAGAAAAGCCCTGCAAATGAGCCACTCATGGAGCCAGCCGGGATCGAACCGGCGACCTCCTGCTTGCAAAGCAGGCGCTCTCCCAGCTGAGCTATGGCCCCGAGGGTCCCCAATATACGCGCTCCACGTGAGATCGATCGAGTCGCGGTCGTCGTTCTCCAATGAGTCGCGCGCGCTGCCCGCAAGACGAGTTGGAAACTTCTTAGCGGATTTTCCGGACGCAACCGCATCGCGGCAGCGAAAAACCGGGCCGGCGGGGCTTTGTGGCCTTAGACTGCAAGATGTACGGTGTCACGGAGGACTGCGATAGGCCGAGCCTCGATACGAGTCCTACCATTGCCGGGCTCGGTTCTAGCTGTGCTCGCTCTCGTGCTCGCCGCGACCCTGCGCCAGGCGCATGCCGCCGCAAGCGAACCGATCCTGCCCAACCTGGTCGCTGACCCTCCGGACGGCGCTGAATTGACCACCGACAGCTCCGCGGGGCCGCCTCAGCTGCTGCTGCGCTTCAACGGCTATGTGCACAACGTTGGCCCCGGCGCGCTCGACTTTCGCGGTTCCCGGGAAGCGCCGAAGGTCAGCCGGCACACGGAAGAAGAAGTGGAACGCGCGCGAAGTGAAGAGCGAGTGCTAGCGCCCAGCGTCGAAGCGGAACTCGCCAGCCCGACGATGAAAGTGTTCCAACGGCTGTTCACCACCAACGTCGACGACACCGACATCGAACGCGCCCACGTCGAAGAACCTAGCGGCGGCGAAATGTTCTATGTCAGTGCCGACGGCCATCACCACTGGCATCTCCAGCGCGTAGCCCAGTATTCGTTGTGGAACGCCGGCAAGACGGCAGAAGTCGCCCCCTCCCAGAAGGTCGGCTTCTGCTTGGACGACAGCCAGCACGTGGAACGGGACGTCGGGCCACAGACCGCGGTGTACGCGAGCGACATCTACCCGTATGAGGACTTCTGCCAGCGATACCGCCCGAATGCCACGAGCGTCCACGAGGGCATCAGCCCGGGCTGGCGAGACACCTATGGGGCGAGCGTGGCGTTTCAGTGGGTGAACGTGTCCAATGTGGCGCCCGGTGAATACTGGTTGCGCGAGGACGTCAACCCACTGGGCGTGATCAAAGAAACGGGCGGCCCCAACACGCCCGCCTATGCGACCTCACCCACGATCATCCCTGGCTTCGATGCACTTCCCCAGGCCGCGAGCACGCCCTTCGGGCAAGCAACCACGCTTACGTTGACCGCCGAGGCCTTCGCCGACTCGGCCACTGCGACCTACACGATCGTCACCCAGCCTGCCCACGGCACGCTGACGGCAGTAAGCGGCAACCATGTCACCTACACTCCCGCGCCCGGCTACTCAGGACCAGACTCGTTCACGTTCGCCGCCGCCGACCCCAACAGCCCGTTCCCCGAACAGCCCGCCGTGGCGAGCGTCTCGATCGAAGTTGGCGAAGGTCCACCCCCAGTCGAAGAACCCCCGGTCGAAGAACCACCCCAGCCGAGCGTCGCGATCGCCACTGCCCCCGCCGGCATGACCGCGGGCACGAGCGCTGCTCTGACCGCGACCGTCGCCAACTACGAGGGAAGCGTGGAATGGAGTGCGGGCGGCGGCGGCACGGTGACCGCCGAAGGGTTGCAGGGGCTGGATGCGACGTTCATGGCACCCCTCGGTGAAGGGTCTGTGACCATCACCGCGCGCCTGGCGACCGACCCAGCCGTCAGCGCAACGCGCACGATTGAGATCCAGCCTGCCCCACCTGTGCAGGCTGCGCCGGAACTCCCACCCGTCCTGACCACCGGTGCAGGGGAAGGCGCCACCGACAAGACGACTCCCGACCCCGGGAAATCGACCCCTGAAACCGGCAAAGCCAGCCCGCTCCCCGGCTCGACGGGCGCCACGGGCGTCGAAGGTTTCAAAGCAACCCAACAGCCCCAAACGGCGCAGGCTCCACCCGGCCTTTCGCGTCCGCGGGCGATGCTGGTCGGCCGCGAGCTCGTGATGACGACGGTTGCTTCCGTGGCCGGACGGGTGCGGCTGAGCGCCTACCTCGGCAAGCGTCGGCTCGGAAGCTGTGTAGCGCAGACGCCCGCAGGGCGCCGCTTCACCTGCCGGGTGCCGCTCCACTCCAAAAACCCATCGCGCGAACGGATCGCCCTCGTCGCAAGCCTACGAGCGGGTGGGCGACTGCTGGCAATCGCGCAGCCCGCCAAGCTGATCCCCGGGATGGCGATGACGCCGATTGGCGACCTCTCTCGGTCCGCGCGAGCGGCTTCGTACTCGTCGGCGTTCTGGTGTAGCCCCTCGACCCTCGTCGGCACTCTCGCAGGAGGCGAAGACTGACCGCTGCCGGTGTCAGCCGGCTTTGATGCATCGCTGCAGCCGGTCGCCCTATTCGATGGGGGAGCGCTCCTGATGTTGGTCGTCGGCCGGCTCTGCGTAGCCGTATGGCCCGCTGCCCAAGCTGTCGGTCGCCCCCGTCATCTCGGCGTCTTCGTTCAGCACCGCCTGCATGTCGAGCTCCACCGTCTCCTGTCCGACGGACGACGCGTCCACCTCGTAATGCGCGTCCGGCGGGTCGCTCGTGGCATCGAACACGTCCCCCATCTCGGCGTCAGGCGGCTCGAGCGCCTCGCGCTCCACGCGAGCGATCTCGCCTGGCTCGGCGCCAGCGCGGCGCTTGAGCTCAAGGTGTTCGCGGATGGCGTCGTCCAGCAATCCCATGCGCCGCCACACCATACTGCGCGCGCCCCCGATCCATTCGGGACTACACTTGCTAGACCTCAACAGCGCCCGAGTATTGGGGCACGCGGGGCTATAGCTCAGTTGGGAGAGCGCCTGGATCGCACCCAGGAGGTCGGGGGTTCGAGTCCCCCTAGCTCCATCGCTACAGAAGCCCTGCTATTGCGGGGCTTCTGCGCCGGTTGGGTTGGCGGGAATCGCGGTGGATCGGCGGTGATTTCGGGCACTAGTGCCTGAGATTGTGGGGATTGTGCCCGATCGTCGTGGATTGCCGGTGTTCGGGGCTTGGCTTGGGGGCGTTGGCGGAGCTATGGTCGCGGGCGTCCATATAGGTGGCCCCGGCGGCGTTGGTGCGCCCCGGGGCCCGGCACCGAGGAAACTGGCCTCGATGCGCCGCTGATTGTCTCGCAGCGTCGCCGCTGTTGTGTGGCGGGTGCTGGTGTGCGGCTGATCGCGTTCTGCTCCTTGGTGTCGCCCGAGTGAAGGAGCAGCGTGATGTCGAAGGTAAGCGGCAAGCAGGAACGCCAAAGCGGGGAGGGGCCGTGGGGATCTACCCCTGGTTTGGTGGAGTCGCGTGTTTAGAGTCCTGGCATCGGCTAGGAGGCAGAATGCCCGCGAGGTATCCATCAGCAGTACGTCGTCAGGTCGTTGAGCTTGCTCGTGCGGGGACGCGTGTCGCGCAACTGGCTGAGACGTTCGGGATGACCGAGACGACGATCTATAACTGGATCAATCAGGAGAAGATCGATCGTGGCGGGATCGTCGGGCAGACGACGGACCAGGCGTTGGAACTCGCCGCGGCGAAGCGCCGTATCCGGGAGCTCGAGACAGAGCTCGCGGTCTCGCGGAAGGTCAATGAGATCTTTCTCGATCAGGATCTCGCCCCAAAAGCCTCTTCCCGGTGATCGAGTCTCTGACCGGGCAGGGAATCAACGTCAGACACGCCTGCCGGGTCCTCGGCGTATCCGAGTCTGGCTACTACGACTGGAAGGACAGGCCGCCGTCAGCGACGGCGCTCAGGCGCCTATGGCTTGCCGGCGAGATCACGGACGTGCATCGGGCCTCTGGCGGCATCTACGGCGCTGAACGCGTGACAGCCGAGCTGCGCTACAGCCGCGACATCCTCGTGGGCCACAACGCGGTGTCGGACATCATGCGACGTCTCGGGCTCAAGGGCGTCCCGAATCGCCGGCTCCCGCGAGGGGCGCGGGCAGGTGCGTATCGCTCGCTTGACTTGGTTCGCCGCGACTTCTCGCGACGTGCCCCGAACGAGCTATGGATGACCGACATCACCGAGCACCCCACGAGGGAGGGCAAGGTCTACTGCTGTGTCGTGCTCGATGCGTTTTCACGCATGGTCGTCGGCTGGGCCATCGATAGCACCCAGACGACCGCACTCGTCACGACAGCGCTCGGGATGGCGACCAGCACCCGCAACCCCGACAGCGGCCTGGTGCTACATAGCGATCGCGGGGTTCAATTCACCTCTTGGGCCTTCAGTCGCAAGCTCCAAGACGCTGGCCTCGCACCCTCGATGGGAGCCGTCGGGGCGCCCGGAGACAATGCCATGGTCGAGTCGTTCTGGGGACGCATGCAGGTAGAGCTATTCAATCGCAAACGATGGAAGACTAGGCTCGAGCTTCGCGACCGCGATCCACGACTACATCGAGACCTTCCACAACACCACAAGACGCCACAGCGCGCTGAACATGCTCACACCAACCGAATAGGAGAACCACTACCAATCAACCACCGCCACCGCCTGACCCCAAACCCACGACTCCGCAAAAATAGGGGTACATCCTACCCCAGCAATGCCCAATCACGGGCAATCGGCGATTGCCAGCCGCGCGGCCCCCGCACGCGGATACACGGCCGATAATAGGACTTATGGCAACCGACCCTGCGCAGGCGCGGAGCGACGCCGGGAAAGAATGGTTACTGGTGGTGCGCTAGCCAGCGCCAATTCCCGAGCATCGTCCACAACTGCGGTAGATAAGACTCGTAGGTCTCGGTAGGGCTCGAAAACATTCCGATGTAGAGAGTCGTTCCATGCACCACGCAAACGTCAGCCATCGTCAGAGCAACTCGCTGCTCGGCGCCGAAACGATCACCGGGCGCAGATCCAATCATGTGATGCACAAACGCACGCTCGCCGTCCAGTCCGATACGCCATGGTGCACCGTATGACGAGAAGTCTGGTAGGCCTTGAACACGCGCGTGGACCGTTTGATCGAGTTCGACGAACATCATTTGGGCGTCTGGGCCGGCCGAGCCTGGACCAGCGTCGACGACGGTGAAGTTTGTCGCCGAGCAGCCGAGACGGGGATCGGGAGCCGTCAGGCAGACTCCCAGGGCAACATGAGCCTTTACCAGCGCGGATTGGCTAAGAAGCTCGTCACTTGTCAAGTCCCGCCAACCGCACGGTACGCCTACGGAAAACACTCCCTCACACACCGATCCGCGTTCTACCGGCAATGGAGGTGTTACCGGTTGATACCATCTTTGATCGAGCGCTCGCTTGATGCGGTCCTGCTCTCGGAGATGGTTAAAGCCCATTCCAGCTATTTCGCCGAGCGCTCGGAATGTCGACGACATCAAGACCCCTTTGGAGTTCGTATCGCCACGTCGTGCCTAGATCCTGCCTTCGGCAAGCCGGTTCGATGCCGACTCGATCTGGGCCCCGAGAACAAGCAGCCAGACGCAGCCGGCAAGCCCGACGATACCGAACAGGAACCACCCAGCGATCGAGATCACCTGAGCGGCCATCACCTGTCCACGGTCAATCGGAGGCGGTTGCCCACGGAGCCGATACTGAAAGTTGATCCGGTCTACCAGTCGCCGCCAGACCACGAAGTACCAATAGAGGTTGAACAGTGGGATAAACATGAAACCGATCGCCTTGCTCGCGCTTGGGTCATCGGGCTTTACCACCGGAAGCTTGCTCTGCTTTAGCTGAAGGTAGACGGTGCCGAAGACGCCCCACGTTATGACTGACAGAATCACGAATGCCCACGCCGGCATGCCGGGCGTCAGCAGATTGTGCTTGTACGCCTCGCGCAACTCAGGCGTAAGGGTCTCGTTCAGGTCCACCGAGTCGCTGTAAACATCGACCGCCCAGAGCTTGCCACTGCGCTCCATGCGACCGGGGCCAGGCGGCAAGAGATACCCTGGTGGCAAGACGCTCCCCGGTGGCTGAAAGGGATTGGTGGACACAGCGACTACCTCCTCGGGCGCGGGCGCAGCTCAGGCAGCACCGCAACGGTGCGGCATGCTTAAGCCTCTGCCGGCTAGTTGGAATAATGCGACCCTACCACCACCGATCCGACAAGCGCAAGCAGTTTCCAAAGCACGCGGGCTTGCTCGACCCGGACACGCACGGGCGTGCAGCGATGAAACCCGCTCCGGCGTCGCGCTGGCTGCTGTTTCTCGGCGCTGGTGCGTCGATGGCCCCGCCGAGCCAGCTCCCCAACTTCAGCGAGCTCTTCGCGGGCGTCCTCAGAAGCATCGGCTGGCAGCCGATCGACGGCCGGTGGTGTCGGCCGGGTTACCCGAGCTTCGCCGAGCCCGAAATTCCCGCCGAGGTGCTGTTCGGCACGCTGCGCCGCTTCGGCGTCGCCTTTGCCGATGCGGTCGCTGCTGCGCTCAGCGGCTCGGAGGCGAACGCCGTGCACGACGTCGCAGCGCGCGTGCTCAGGCACGGAGGCGCGGTGTGGACAACGAACATCGACCTCGGCGTCGAGGCAGCGTGCCGCGAGCCGCCAAGGCGTGCGGGCCCAGGCGTATCGAGTGGGAGCGGCCAGAGCGCCGGTACGGGTGTTCTCGCGCCTTTGAGCTCCGCGGGCGCGGGGACGCTGGTGAAGTTCCACGGGACTGTCGAGGATCCACGCATGCTGGCGTTCACCGACGCAGAGCTGCTGGCGCCTCTCGCGGATGACGCCGTGAGCCACCTCCTGGGCATCGCAGCGGGCGCGACCGTGGTCGTCTTCGGTTACCGCGGCGCTGACGCCGATCTCTACCGCCTGCTCGAGGAGGCGTTCGCCGCGGCGAAGCAGGTCCTCTGGTTCGAGCCGTACTGCGACGTGCGGCGCGAAATCCAAAGCGCTTTCCCACGATCAACGATCGCGTTCCTGCCTCCCCGGCCGGATGAGGAGGAGGAGCCGCGGCGCGCGACCGCGGAGGCATTCTTCACGCTCGCCGCCGAGGCCGCGATCGCGTTTGACCCGGGCCTCGCGGAGGAGATGCTGGAGCGTGACCGCCCGCCGCTGGATGTCCGCCTGTCGATCCCAGCGCCGCCCGCGATCGTCCATGCGCGTCTCGTAGAGCGCTTCGGCGAGTGGCGGGCCGACGAGGCAGCTCTGAGAGCGGCGCGACGGTCCGACGCGGCGCATCTGCGCGTGCGCTCGCTACCGGCGCACATCCGCTGGACGAGGAGCCGGAGCCTGTACGGCGACGGACGCGTCGCCGAGGTCGTCGAATGGCTCGCACAGCACCGTCGCGTCCTGGACGGCCTTCGGCCGCAGGCCGCGCGTGACTACGCGATCACGGGCGCACCGGCGCTCAGACTGCAGCGAGCGCAACTGGGACCGCGTGGAGGAGTTCGCGCGATGGGCGGTGGAGCACCGGGGCGCACCGACGGACTACTACTACCTCGCCTACGGCTTCCGCTACGCGATGCGCGTCGAGGACGCGCGCCGCGCCGCGGACACGGCAGAGGCCGGGCTGTCGGCGTCCGGCGATCCCGAGCGCCACGCAGGCGCGGTGCTCGAGCAAGGCTGCGCCTCGATCTATCAAGGAAGGTTCACCGATGCGCGCCGCTACGCGTTCGAGCTCTGTCAGCGAACGGGGCGGTACGCGATACCGCGCTGGCGGGCCTGGGGGCTCTGGCTCGACGGCATCGCGCTGTGCTATGAACGAGACCCCGATGCCGCTCGCGACGCGTTTGACCGCGCGATGCGCAGGTTTGAGCAGGAGGGCCGCCCAGGCCCGATCGCCGACGCGCTCACCGGCCGACTCCTTGCCGACCGCGTCAGGCTCGCGCTTGGTCGCGAAGCCTCGCCGAGCACAGACCTCTCCGACGCCGAGGAGCTCGGCGGACGCTACTTCGACGACCGTGCGCTCGTGCTCGCAGACGTCCACCTCGCGCGCGACGAAGCCGATAAAGCCGAGCGGCTCCTGCGCCGAGTCGCCGATAACCCGTCCTGCCCCGTCGCCAGCGCCTGGGCCGACCTCGGCCTCGCTGAGCTCGATCGCCTCCGCGAAGATGCCCGCGCAGGCGATCGCTACGCCGAGCTTGCTCGCTTCGCTGCCGAGAGAGGGGCGTACTGGCTCGGCGTACAGGCCGCGATTGGCCTCGGCCTGAGCGGCGACGCGCGTGCAGCGTCGGTCTGGGGCGCGCTACCGGCGGAGCTCCGCTGCGACAGCCAGGACCCGCCGGCGGGACTCGGCCAGCCCCGCGTTCTGTGGATGATGACCACGTGAGCACACACCAAACCGTGGAAACCGAGCCCTGGGTGGCGCAGACGTCCGCCGCGGTGTTTGCGCGCGCGAGCCGCTGGATCACTTCGCGTGCCCTCACCTCGCTCGTCGCTGAGCTCGGCGGTCCCTCCGCGTCAGCGGCAGTGTCAGACCTCGTGGCTTGGAGCGAGACGACCCTGGACACCCGCGGCGGACGCGAGCGCCACGACGTCGAGCCCCTGACGTGGACCCCACAATGGATCGACGCGCTGATCGCCGCGGGCGAGCCGCTAGGAATGATGAGGACGCCTGGTCACCAGCGCCCGAGCTACGACGCCACCGTCATCCTCGGCGGCACCGCGCTCGGCAACCACCTGCGCATGCAGCTCGCGGCTGAGCTCGGGCGCGGCGGCATCGGCCTCGGGACGCTCGTCGTCCTGACCGCCGACCGCCCGCTCACCGGTAACGAGAGGGCCCATGCCGCGCGTGGCGAGCACACCGAGTCAGAGAACGCTCTGCGGAACCTGCGCGACGAGTTCGGCTCGCTCAGCTCAACCGGTCCTGCATTGACCGTCAACGGCGGGCGCGACCAAGCGTTCACGACGGACGACGGTCGGGCTGCCAAAGTGCTCGTCGCCGGACCACCGGCCGGTTCGATGCGCGCAAGCACCGTTGACGCCGTGCGCTTCGCGCTCGACCGGATCGCCGTCGGCGAGCGCGAGCACGTGCTAGTGCTGAGCAGCGCAATTTACGCCCCCTTCCAGTTCTTTCGCGTCGCACCCCTTCTGCTCTCCAGAGGCACGCGATATGTCGAGCTCGTCGGCACACCGACGGCCGCAACTGCAGACCGTCGGCGACTCGCACAGCGCATCGCACAGGAGACGCATGCAGCGATCCACGCGGCGGCCGACATCCTCCGAGCAATCCCATACGCCTGACGGCCAAACTCCGCCGCCTTCGCGTCGTCTCGCGCGGCGAAGACAGCTGTCGTGGCCGAACCGCGCGGCGATCGGGATGTGTCGCCTCAGTGGCCAGGCACTCTTCGCCAGAAGTGCCTGAAACCACGATAATCACCGATAAACCGCGTGCATCCGCGCTGATCTCGATGCTGTAGGCCGCTCGCAAACCCCTGCTAATCGGCACCTTTCAACCTTTCAGCGCTGGATCGGTCGCACGAGCGGCGTCTTTGCAAGCAGGAGGTCACCGGTTCCGGTCCCGGTTGGACTCCGTCGGCGTTTCCAGGCCGGGAGGGTCGCGTCAGTCGGCTGATTGAGGCGCTACTGGCTGCTCGGCCAACCTAAACCGGAGCGCACGGTCCGGACATCTGGGGGAGGCTCTGGCCGGGAGCCGGTCGGAAGAGTGCTGCCTGGCGCCTCTCAAGCTGGCCTTGCGTGTGGTCGATATGAGCAACTCGGGGGAGCCACGCTAGCCGTCAGATGCAGCTTCACATCCCCTGCCGGCGTCGTGACCTATGAACAGATCCCGCCGAACGCCAGCGTGAGTGGACTTGACCACGACATCTCGGCCTACCTTTCTGAAAACTCCATCCCGATTAGCTGCGCGGCCTTTGGCTCAACCAAATGGCGACTCCCGCACGCCAGCACAACCGGCGTCGTCGTCTGCGATGAACACCAGCTCCTCTCGTGTGAACCGTCAGCGCATCTCGTCGGCCGCATCGAACAGACAGAAGGACCGCCTCCCTCCATCACCAGCTTCTGGCCACAAGCCCTCACCGCACAACACCCACACGCTGGCATCCCCGTCGTTGACGAAACCGCAAGCGAACGCAACCGATGTCGAGGCGTTCGTGCCGCTCGTCTCAGACGCGGGTGTCGAGGCAGAGTTCGACTCGACCAGAGTATTGGCACCCTTCACGCTCGCCTGCGACGTCAAATAGTCCGAGACAGCAAAGCCAATCTTCGCCCAAGCGAACGTGACGCTGGATCTGCCGTCCTTGGACGTGTGAGGCATCCACAAACCGCCGTCGCCATGCGCCAAGATCGCGTCAGCGACCCTCGTCGGCCTCGCATGCACACGTACACGAGTGCTCCCTGTTCTGCATTTGGAATAGTCCGTCTCGCCGGAGGCCGGTAGGCTCGAAGCCGCGCCGGCTCGATGTCGTCGGCGCCTTTGACGTCCTCAAGGAGGTTGCTATGAATGACCCGGCTAGCTCGGCGAGCCACCAGCCCCAAACGCATGTCACGCTCACGTTCGATCGCGAGGTGACAGAGGAGGAGATTACGCAGATGCAAGAGCAGCATGACGCCATCAGTGCTATGGCTTCCATCGGTGGGCACCACGACCATGACCATCCGAAGCTGGTCTAGCCGCCTGCGTCTGCGGCCGCCCGGCTCGATAGTTTAGATATCACAGCCGCCTCGTCGAAGTTTCTCGTCGAGGCGGCCTGAGGTAGAGGTGATCTAAGTGTGTGAAGGAGTCAGTACCGCCGCTGACCCGGCGTTCCCGGTTCTTGGGATGGCTAGTTTTGACGCGATCATGGCGCGCGGCCGACCGTTTGGGGACAGCTCATACATTCAAGGACAGATGCATGCCGCGTTTATGCGCCGGCTCACCGACCTCGCCGTTGACTTCCCAGTCGCTGGGGACCTCCGCATTGCTTTGAACACTGCCGACCACCATACACGGTACCGTGTCTTGGGCGACCCTGTCGTTCGAGCCGCGATCCAGCAGGCTCTGGGACACCGCATTGACGGTGCGAGCGTGACGCTCTCATTGCAGGAATGTGGGGAAGTGCTGGAGGCTGGATGCGATTGTGTACGGCGTGGCGTTGACGGGCCGCCTTGCCTGTCCCACCTGAGCGACGCGCGCTATATCGGCGACTCAACCTCGGCGCCTTGGTTGTGGGAAAGCAAGCAGTTCGACGACATATTCACCACTACTTTCGACCGCCTAGTAACGACTGAGTATACGAACTCGCTCTGCACACCTAGCGCGTCCGATGTCGCCGTTCTCCACAAAGCGACACAGTTGCTCCGCGAGCTTGTCCCGTTGCTGACGCAGAGCGCCCTTGATCATGTGCACGTCATCGGTCTCTTTTCAGGTGCCGGCAATTGGGCCAGAGTCGCATCGAGCTCGCAGTTTCGGCTGACCGGGGCGATCTTCCTAAACCAGACCACTCTGAATAATCCCTGGTGGGTAGCCGAGCATCTCCTACACGAGTCGCTGCATCAGAAGCTCTACGACTTCCGTCACGGCCACTCAATGCTCGCTCGCGACCTAGCCGGCCAGCTGCAAGGGCTCGTCGACAGCCGAACGATTGTGTCGCTGTGGAACACTCCTGGTCTAGACGACTCGAACCGCTGGGATTCACATCGTGCCCTCGCCGCGTTCCACGTATACGTGCATCTTGCGCTGTTCTGCTCGCTTGCAGAGCAACAGGCCCCCAGGCTCCGCCAGGCCTTTGGCCCGGTAGACGCTTCCCCACCCATGACTAGTGGCCGCAAGGCGTTTGACCGAGCGAGATATCTAGGTGATCGATTGCGGTCTACTTGTATGGCTGATCTCGGGCTAGCCGGGCAGCGCCTTGTTGAGTGGCTGAACTCAATCCTGGATGCGCTCGATCACCGTCCCGCGCCTGCTGGTGCTTATCTCCATCTGCTGCTAGATCGCTATCTTCTTGAGGCGGCCACGGTTCAGCAGCGACGTCCATCTCCCGAGATTGTAGTGCAGCTGGGGGCTTTGGCGAGCATCGAGGGGACTACGATATCTAACTTGCTTCATGGGTTGGTCCCAAAGCCCGAAGCCATGGAGTTCACTGCGGCCCTCGCACGTCATCTGGCTCCGAACAACGCTGACGCTTTCACTGAGGTGCGTCGCCTGATCGCCACGACGCTCGAGCGGCTTGCCAGGAATGGAGACACGCTGAGGCCTGGGTCGGACCCGTCCGGGCACACTTCTGACGAGATCGTCACGGGGATGATCGAGGGCGCGAGCCTGATTCTGGCGGCGACCGGAGTCATCGCCTAAAGTGTTGCGATTGTCAGTACTCGATGGTATCGCGTGAGTCACGAGTTGCCGTGGATCAGTTCTCGGGATCGCCGAAGAGTACTCATGGTTCGCTTACGTTTAACCGACCACTTACGGCGGGCGACATCGAGCGACTAAGGGTTAACACTGCTGCCTCCTTTGCTCTGGAGGTACCGACAGCGGTCCGAGTGGCTTACAGTCGTGCTAACACGCTCGGGTTCATTCGTTCGTCGGACCCGGTTTGGTTGACCTAGTTTTCCCGATACCCCCGGCAGCAACCTATATGGGCTTGATGACACCGTTGCGGCTGTACGTCTTGGTGTAATGGTTCTCGACGACGTGGGAATCTCCAGAGATGACCCGCCGGCACGGCACGCCCGCCTGTCCGCGGTTCGCGAAGAGCTGTGCCGGGACTTCGAGCTCCTATGTACGGAGCTGCCGATTTCGACAGGCGTCCTCGTTGCGATTCGCCGACGACGATAGGTAGGCGGATTGCCTGGGACTGTCCCCCGGTCGCTATCGATAGTCCCGCCGTCTGTATCGCCTTACTCCACTCGGGGAAGTTGTAGCGCGGCGGAGCTTGGGGCTCGGTTCCGGAGCCTCCGCCGAGGGCGAAACGGCCTGCGGTGGTCTCCTCAGCCGACGGGGTCCTAATGAGCCCTGTTTTCGCTTCGGCGGTCCCTGGAGACGACGCGGCGTCGTGTGAAGGGCATCCCCTGCGTGCGTGAGATAGTGGGCCCTAGCGTGCCGGCAGTTGCAGCAATCGTGCTCCTCGCTCTCGTCAGGGTTGTTGATGGGAAGGCTCTGTAGGCGACGGTTAGCGTGCTGCTGATCGTCGTTGTCGCACGCATGTGGTCACGGGGCATCCAGCGGCCGAGGCGGGCGACATTGCGGAGCACGTTCTTGGGCGCCTGTGCAGTGATAGCGCTGTGGGTTGCGGTCTGGGCGTTTGTCCCAGGATCAGTCTGACAGCCTCTTGCGCACTGTCACTTCATCAGAACTCTAGGCGAACGCCGCCGCCGGACAGACGGTCACCTTTGAGTTGCCAGTTGACAGCCTCAGCGCGCATGATTGAACCAGCGTGGGGTAATCAGTGGGCTGCGTGTAACAGCCGGCTGCCCGTAGCTCGGCACGAGCAAGCGCCAAGTATGCGAGAGGCTGGGTATCGAGCGCAGGGACGGTCTCCAGGGTAGCCGCCTCACCAGACGCGCGAGCGAAGACCGTCGGACACGTCTCGCACGCCTTCCGAAAGTAGGCGCGTCAAGCAGCGCAAACTGCCCATCGATCGAGTTGCGCAGCAGCACCTCGATGTGGCGCAACGTCTCGAACAGCGCCGCCGAGATCTGCGCATTCCAGACATAGAACGCGACAGAGTCCTCATGGGCGCCGCGAGCCTCGGTGAGATACGGCGCGAACGCGCTTCGGTGATCCACTTTGTAATTTGCGACTGCACGAAGATGCTCGACTGGAGCGGTGTCGCGCTACAGAGCTGACGTATGCCCCAGGTAAGGCTCTCCCGCTTCGGCGGTGATCCCCCTCCTGGGCTCCGTCGTGCCGGCCCGGATCGCAGGCACCTTCCGTTCAGGCACTCATCGCCAGAAGTGCCTGAGTCCGCGATAATCGCCGATAATCCGCATGCATCCACGCCGATCTCGATACAGTGGCTAGCTTGCAAATTCCCTGCTAATCCGCACCTTTCAACACGAAACCGGCGTTCAGAGCGGGCGCATCGCACCCAGGAGGTCGCCGATTCGAGTCCGGCTAGCTCCATTTCTAGCGGACGCGGGCCCGCAGCGCGGGCACCGGGACTATCGGCGCTCGCCGTCAGGGCGCGTGTCGGCGCCGGTGACCACGCGCTGGCCGGCAGTGATCGTTGGGCCACTGCCAAGCGCCTCGTAGTGGGCGTCGGCCTCTGCCCAGCGGTCGTGATCGGCGCTGATGCGGCGAACGACGATCTCCCCTGTGCCATGCTGGGCGCCGCCAGCATCGAGTCGTGCGCGGGTATCGGCGAGCAACTTGCCGATCACGGGGCAGGCCACGCCGAAGCTCTCAGCGAGCCCTCGCTCGCCGAGATCTCTTGCCAGACGCACGAGCAGAGCATCGCGCTCTCTACGCAGTTCCTTCTTCTGGCGCTCACGGGCGATGCAGCGGACGGCGTTCATGGAGTTGGCACCGTCGATCATGGTGCCGCGGTCGTCGCTCGCGGAGGATGAGCTCCCAAGCCTGATCACAGTATGTTCGAGGCGCCGGACAGGTTGCCCGCGTGACCCCGCTATTTGGGGCTAAGTCGGTCGATTACGGCAGATCGCGCCGCGGACGGGTTGGCACGCTCCCTGGTTGCGTTTGACAGATCAGGCCGCGGTTTTTGTAGTGCGTCTTGCGCGTCGTCCAAAGTCTGACGGACCGTTTGGTGTGCGGTAGCGGGATACGTCGATGAGAATCCGTACATCGACGTGATCTTTTGGCCGGCAGCGTGTCTAATGGTCGATGATCATCATCCGCCTCCGTCCGCGTGACGGGCGAGGCGCCCCACCAACAGCGAAAAGAGGTTTCGAGAATGCTGCGCAAGGCCGTCCTGGGCTTCACCACCGTGGCGATCGTGAGCGGAGCGCTCGCGGGCGCGGCGTCGGCAGCCGAAACGCTGCGGCTCTATATGGGCGAAGGACCGGCCTTCGCGGTGCTCGGCCACTGGTGCGGAGGGATCCAGCAGGAAGTCTATGAGACGGGGTTCAGCTCGCACGGCTACCCGGTCGGCAACGTGCAGCTGAAGACGACCTGCGGCGGCAGCGGCAGGGGCGGCGGCGGCCACTCGACAACGTACACGGCAACGGCGAGCGTCGAATGGACCTGGTTCGGCGAAACGCGATCGTACGGCGCGATGTCGGGGAGCCTCGAAGCCAAACCCGCGACGGACGCGTACGGCGACAAGCTCTACAACGTGGGCTCCGCGGCGTACCTCGAAAAGGGAACCCCGCCGCTGCAGTCGCCCGCGCCGCCCACCAACGTCGGCGTGAGCGTGTCGCTGGCGGAAAACGGCTCCACGGAATATCTGCTCATGAACGTCGGTTGGACCGAGGCTCTGGAAACCGAAGCGCTGGTCAAATACTCGACGGTCACCGCCACGCCGGTCGGCTCGAGCGCGCCGGTGGTGACGATCACGACCTCGAGCAACTACTTCCGCGAAGCCCATCTCGGCCCGGTGGAACCGAACACGAAGTACCTCGTGACAGTCACGAGCACCGACGCTGAAGGCACGAGCGAAACCAGCGCGCCCGTCGAAGTCAAGACGCCGAACTCCGACGGCGAAACCGAAAAGGAACGCAAGACGTACGACACTTGCACGGTCAACGACGGTACGATCAAGTTGTCGCCGGGACTGAGCGAAACGCCGCGCGTGCAAACGATCACGATCCACGGCAGCCTGGCGGGATGCGAAGGTCCGAATGTGCCGGAATCGGGGGGCTACACGCTCAAGGAGAAGACCACCGAAGCGGTCACCTGCTCCTACCTGCAGCAGTCGACGACCACACCGACGGCCGGCAAGCTCGCCGTCACCTGGAGCGAAAACGAAGGCGCCTCGACCGGAACACTGACGGTGCCGATCTCCGAAGTGACGCTCGCCGGGATCACCGGCTCGCTGAGCGGCGGCCCGTTCTCCGCGCTGACACCTGTGAACGCAGCGTCGGTTTACGAGACGTTCCCGCCCTGCGGAGTGCCGCAGGGTAAAAAAGGCACGATCAAGCCGATCAAGACCGGCACCTTTTCGACCAGCGAAGTCGAATTCCGCTGAGCGGATCCGCCTCGTGCGGGCCGGCGCTGGGCACGCGCCACCGCCGGCCTGCACGTCAGGCGTCCGTCCCAGTCGCGAGCGAGTCGGGATCCTTGACGGTGTAACGCTGCAGTATCCGCCGCACGCGATCAGGGATCGGGGCCTTCTCGCCCAGGCGGGCGGCCCACACAAAGATATGGACGATGCGACCTTCGGCGAGCATCTCCCCATCCCTTGAGATCGCGATCGCGGACACCATCGATGTGTTGCCCAGGCGCTCGACCTCAAGCGCGATCTCGAGCTCGTCGTCGAAGTGCGCTGGGGCACGGAAGCGCGCCCCCGTCTCGGCGACCACCAAGTCGAGGCCGTCGGCTGTGAGCGCTTGGTAGGAGCCGAGTGCCTCGCGCCACAGCTCGGTCAGGGTGACGTCGAAGTAGGCGAAATAGTTGGCGTTAAAGACATGGCCCTGGGCGTCGCACTCGTTGTAACGAACGCGCAGGCGGTGCACGAATGGGGGCATCGCTAGGCCGTACGCTGGGTGTGCTTCGCCGCTCGTTGCATGACTGGCGTAGATGATACGCTGGTCATGGATGACCTGTCAAGCTTGTTCGATGGTCACTGAGGGCGGCTTGAGTATCCGGCCGTGGTGAGTCTCCCGCCCTGGTATCCGTTCGCCGAAGAGCGCAAGCCGGCGCCGATGCCGTTGCTGTTGGTGCAGGCGTTCCTGAACACCCGATGCCTGGAAGGCGACACCGACCTGCTGAGCGATCCCGACACAGCGCGGCCGTGGCTCGTTGACACGCAGCTGCTGCCCCGCACCGCGACAGTGACGAATGCCGAACTGGAGGTGGCTCGCAGCATCCGCGAGAGCATCCGCCGCCTGCTCAGCTTCGGGTGCGGAGAGACGCACGGCACTTTTGCGCTGCGGCCCCTGCGCGAACTGACCAACGCTCACCGTGCCTGCTTGACCGTGGACGACCAAGGGAAACTGAGACTCGTTAACCCGTGCCACAACGATCTCAGTGACGGACTGTTCGATCTGCTGCTGATCATGCGAGACGCCCAAGAACACGGCAGCTGGAGCCGCCTGAAGGTGTGCAACAACGCGGAGTGCCGATGGGTCTTCTATGACCGCTCGCGCAACCAGCAAGGCCACTGGTGCGACATGACTGTGTGCGGCAACCGCCTGAAGAATCGCGCGTTCCGCGCACGCAGACGCTGAATCCAGAAGATGCCATATTCAGGCGAGACTGGCGATGAATCTGATCGCCGCTCGGAGTCTTAATGCCGACTTCCCCAAGAAAGAGAGCGATGCGATGCCCAAACACAAGACCGGAACGCGCGAGGAATGGCTCGAGGCCCGGAACGAGCTCGCGAAGCTCGAGGCCGAGCAGGCAGACCGAAACAAGAAGATCAAGGAGAAGCGCCTGGCGCTGCCCTGGGTCCGGGTGGAGAAGGAGTACGAGTTCGACACCGAAGACGGAAAGAAGACGCTCGCAGAGCTCTTCGACGGCCGCTCCCAGCTGCTCGCCTACAACATCATGTTCGGCCCCGACTACAGCAACGGCGCGTGTCCTGGGTGCACGTCCCTCGGCGACGGCCTCGACGGGTCGCTCGTTCACCTCAACCACCGCGACGTGACCCTGCTCTGCTTCTCGCGCGCGCCGATCGAGCGGCTTGCGGCCTACAAGGAGCGGATGGGCTGGCAGTTTCCGTACGTGTCCACCTACAACACCGAGTTCCCGTTCGACTTCCAGCTCGCGCTGACCGAGGAGCAGGCGCAGCAGATCCCCGAGATCAAGGGGATGGTCGACAATCCGCCCGATTGGCTGGTCGAGTGGTCGCACCAGATCGGCGCCGCGCTGAAGGACGGGCTACGCGAGGGGCCCGCCTGGATCGCCTTCGCGCGCGAGAACGGGACCGTCTACCACACCTACACCGTGAGGGCGCCCGATCCGTTTGTCGCGCCATACTTCAACTTCCTGCTCGACCGCACGCCAAAGCCCCAGTCCGATGAGCCTCGCACCTTCCGCAAGGACGAGTACCCGGACTGAGCTGCACCGGTCCAGGTCGCGACTACTTTGACGGCTGCCGAGAGCCGCTCGACCGATCAGTCGAGATTCTCGAGGAACTCGTTTGCGCGCGACCAATCGGCAGGCGCGACCACAAGGTAGATGTCGCCGCGCCCAAACCGATCCAGCGGATGATCGGCGACGCACGCCGCGCCAACCCCGAGCGCTCGCAGCTGGTCGCGCCAGGCGACAGCGGTGCTCTGATCCTCGAAGGTGCTGACGGTCTCCCATCCCTCAAAGCGCGGATCGTCGATCGCCACCGGCGGATCCTTCGCGGCGCCGCCCAACAGACCACGAATGCGCATGCCGGTAAGCGTATCCCGCCTCACTGGACAGGCCGGGCCCAGCACAGCGATGAGAATCCGTCCATGCATAATCGAGTCATGGCGTTCGCCGAGCCCGCCCGCCACCTGCTGCGCGCAAAGGATCTCGCCGACGCGCGCTACGCCGAGCCACTCGGGGTGGAGGACATGGCGCGTGCGGCCGGGCTCTCGCGCGCGCACTTCAGCCGCGAGTTTCGCCGCACGTTTGGCGAGTCCCCGCACGCGTACCTGCTTACCCGCAGGCTCGAGCGCGCCGCAGCGCTGCTGCGGGGCACGGACAGCTCCGTGGCGGAGATCTGCTTCTCGGTGGGCCTATGCAGCGTCGGGTCGTTCACCACGAGCTTCACGCGCACCTATGGGCGCTCGCCGACCGTCTACCGCGCCGCCTTCCCGCCGGCGACGCACCAGGCGCGCGTGCCGGCGTGCCTGGTGCACTTCTACGGGCGACCTCAACACCGCACGTTTCGAGAAGACAGCGGCGCGGGGCGCGCCTAGCATCGCCGTTGACCACTCACTCGAAAGGAGCATCCGATGATCAAGATCGCCAACGCACACCTGTGGGTCAACGACCAGGACGAGGCGCTCGAGTTCTACACCCGCAAGCTGGGCATGGAGGTGCGCAGCGACGCGACACTCGCCGAGATGGGCAACTTCCGCTGGCTGACGGTCGGTCCGGTGGGACAGCCCGACGTCGCTATCGTGTTGATGGCCATTCCCGGGCCGCCGCTGATGGACGACGCGACCGCCGAGCAGATACGCGCGCTTGTGGCAAAGGGCTTTGCGGGCACGGTATTCCTGACAACCGACGACTGCCACGCATCCTATGACGAGCTGAAGGCTCGCGGCGTCGAGTTCACCGAACCGCCCGAGGAGCGCCCCTATGGGATCGACTCGGGCTTTCGCGACCCGTCCGGCAACAGCATCCGCCTGACGCAGGTGCGCGAGCTGGCTGCCGTCTAGATCGAAATGCCTGCGGGCGACCGGCGCCGCTAGCGTACGCGTCTTGCGGGTAGCGACCTGGAACGTCAACTCGGTCAAGCAGCGCGTACCCCGGCTGCTGCCCTGGCTCGACGAGCGCCAGCCCGATGTCGTCTGCCTACAGGAGACCAAGCTCGCCGACGACGCCTTCGACCGGCTGCTCGGCGACGAGCTCGCCGGTCGTGGCTACGCGGTCGCCCGCCACGGCGAGGTGCAGTGGAACGGGGTCGCCATCCTCTCGCGGGCCGGGTGCGACGACGTGGTCGTCGGAGTCCCCGACGCGCCCGGCTTTCCGCATGCAGAGGCGCGCGCGGTGGCCGCCACCTGTGGCGGGATCCGCGTGTACTGCGTGTATGTGCCCAACGGCCGTGAGCCGGACTCCGAGCACTATCGCTACAAGCTCGCCTGGCTGGCCGCGCTTGCAAAGATGGTCAGCGCCGGTCCGCAGGCCACGATCGTGTGTGGAGACATGAACATCGCGCCGGCTGACGTCGACGTGTTCGATCCGGACGCCTATGTCGGCCACACCCACGTCACGGCGCCCGAGCGCGCGGCGCTGGCGGATCTGCGGGCGCTGGGCTTGCGCGACGTCGTGCGCGATCGCTGGCCGGACGAGCGGGTGTTCACCTACTGGGATTACCGCGCGGGCATGTTCCATCAGGACCTGGGGATGCGGATCGACCTGGTGTTGGCCTCCGCGGCGGTGTCGAGCAGGGTGAAGGCGGCATGGGTGGATCGGCAGGCCCGCAAGGGCAGCGGGCCCAGCGATCACGCCCCGGTGATCGTCGATCTCGACGAGGCGCCCAATGGGGACATCGGCCCGGTCGTGCCGCCGCCCTCCGCCCCGGCCGCCAAGCGGGGGTCGGCCAAGCTGCCCCAGTCGAGGTGACTTTGTGTCAACTCTGTCACAAGTTCGTGACGATATGCGGACCCGCTCGCAATCTGCCTGGCTGCCGAACGCAGTCGGAGCTAACGTCGTGTACGTCCCTGATAGTGGCCCGGCGGTGCGTCAACACCCCGGGCCCGGCACCGAGTTGCTCAGCCTCGATGCGTCGCCGATTGTCCCAGCCCGCCCCAGCGCGCGCCGGGCGCTCGCCGGCACCGACCTGCGCTCCTCGGCGCCGCCGAAGCGAGAGGAGCAAAAGACGTGTCCGAGCACGACAGAAGTCACGGCAATCAGCCGCCCGACGATCCCCCCTCCGACGAGCTCGTGCTGGCGGCCATTGAGCGCGCCGCCCGCCATCGCGCGAGGGACACCTCCGCGGTGCCCATCTGGGCGATCGCCGAGCACCTCGGCCTTCGCCGTCGCTCGGCACGCGCCCGCGAAATGCGCGCCCAGCTCGATCGCCTGA
>CAVUXA010000010.1:0-528876 GCA_963745375.1 uncultured Solirubrobacteraceae bacterium
CACGGGGGGACGGCGCTCAGCCGCGCTCGTCGGCGGAGGGCAGCACGCTGACGACGCGCCCGCGCCGGCCGGTGGCGAACTGCACGGTGCCGGCCGCGCGCGCGCATAGCGTGTTGTCCTTGCCGATGCCCACGCCCGCGCCGGGCTTGAATTTGGTGCCGCGCTGGCGAACGATGATCTCCCCGCCGGTCACGCTCTGACCGGCGAAGGTCTTGACGCCCAGGCGCTGGGCGTTCGAGTCGCGGCCGTTGCGGTCGAGCCGAGCCCCTTCTTATGAGCCATCTGTCGTCTCTTGGCGGCGGAGGTTCTCGCTGCTGTCGTCGGGCCGCTCGGCCTGAACCGATTTGGCGGATGTCTTAGCTTTGGCGCGGGCGCCCGATGCGATCTCCGTGACCTCGATCCTGGTCAGGTCCTGGCGGTGGCCGGTGCGCCTCTTGTAGCCGCGCTTGGGCTTGAACTTGAACACGCGCAGCTTCTCGCCGCGCACGTGCGCAACGACCTTGGCGGGAGCGCGAACGTCCTTGAGTCCGGCCTGGTCGAGGACGGCCTCGTCGGAGCGATAGGAGGATGGGGCTCAAGCGTCACGCTTGAGCCCTCGGCCTCGGGCAGGCGCTCGACGAGCAGGGGTCTGGCCGGGCTCCACCCGGTACTGCTTGCCGCCGGTCTTCACGATCGCGTACATGTCTTCTGTGCGTCGAAATTGTGGCTGATGTGATGCGCCGATGACAGCATTGCCGGTCAGCCGCTGCCTGCTATTCGGGCGCGGCCTTGGCCTTTGCAGCCAACGGCGCCGTCCGCCCCTGCGGCGACGACGCCGAGGTTTGGATTGTAGGCCATCCTCATCGGTCCCGTCCTGCAGGCGCCTGCTCGGGGCGCCGCGTCGGACGTGAGGGCGCCCGTGGCCAGCTCCTCTCTCGGGCTCGGAGTCGATCGCCCGCGGGCGGCTCGCCCAGCCCCTGCTTCGCGGCGTGCCTCCAGGTCCTCGCTGTCGACCGGCGCCCGGCGCCGCCGTGAGCGCGATTCGCGCGCGCCTGGGCGCCGTCACCGGAGGGAGATGAGGCGGGGCGCGACGCTTGCCGCGCCCTGAGCCGGCGCGCGAGCCCGGACGGTCGGGCTGGCGGGCTGACGACCTCGCCGGACTCGTCCAGCAGCAGCGCGCTGGCGGCCGTGCGTCCGACCTGGTCGATGCGCACCATGCGCTTCTCGCCCACGTGGGCGGCCGCGCCGGCGATCGAGATGATGTAGCCGTCGATTTTGGCCACCGCATCGTCCACGTCGTACATGTGCGGCTCGACGATCTCCACCAGCACCTCGTCGCCCTGGCGAAACGGCAGCGCTCGCTCCTCGACCTCCGCGCGCGTGCCTATGAAGGTGATCGCGAAGTGGTCCAGCGCGAGCCCTTCCGAGCCCTCGAACAGGAATGACTTGTCGGTCTGCGCCTCCAACGCGTGCAGCACGCGCGAGCCGTGCCCGGTGAACTGCGTGCTCACGCGCGGGTTGGCCTGCACCAGGAACGCCTCCGCATCGGGGTGTTCGGCGGCCACGTCGCGCAGCCTGCGCTCGAACTCGATCGCGATCGTCTCCTCCGAGCGGATCACGCCCTCGCCCTCGCAGGTGGGACACGGGCGGCTCATGATCTCGCGCACGCCCTCGGTGACGTTCTGACGGGTCATCTCGACCAGGCCGAGCTTTGAGATCTCCGCGGTGAACGTCTTCGTGCGGTCCTCGTCGAGCGTCTTTCGCAGCACCTTCATGACCGCGTCGCGATTGCGCGCGCGGGCCATGTCGATGAAGTCGATCACGATGATGCCGCCGATGTCGCGCAGGCGCAGCTGGTTGACGACCTCCTCGGCGGCCTCGAGGTTGATCTTGGTGATCGTGTCCTCCAGGCCCGCGCCCTTGCCGCGGCCGATGAAGCTGCCGGAGTTGACGTCGATCACGGTCAGCGCCTCGGCGTAGTCGATGATCAGATAGCCCCCGCTGGGGAGGTCCACCCGCCGTGACAGCACCCCGTCGATCGCCTTGTCCACGCCGTAGGACTCGAACAGCGGCTCCGAGCCCTGCCACAGCTCCACCCGCTCGACCAGCTCAGGCGCGGTGCGCGTGAAGAAGGACACCAGCCGGTGGTGCTGCTGCTCGTCGTCGACGATCGCCCGCTCGAAGTGCGCGGAGAAGATGTCGCGCACGACACGCACAGACAGATCGGCCTCTTGGAACACCAGATCCGGGGCCGTCGTGTCCTGCACGCGTTTGTCGAGCACCTCGTGGAGCTTGTGCAGGTACTTGAGCTCGCGTTCGAAGTCCTCGCGCTTGGCGCCGTGGGCGGCCGTGCGGATGATCACCCCGCCGCCGTCGAGCTTCAGCCCGGTGGTCTGGCGGCGCAGGCGCTCGCGCTCGCGATCCTCCAGTCGACGCGACACGCCCACGCCCTCGCCGGTGGGCGCGTAGACCATGTAGCGCCCGGCGATCGTCAGCTCCATCGACAGCCGCGCGCCCTTGGTCTTCAGCGGGTCCTTGACGACCTGCACGACGATCTCCTGCCCGGGCGAGAGCAGGTCGGAGATCTTGCGCGCGCTGGCACTGCCGCCGCGACCGCGCCTGGGCGCCTCCACGCCCGGCAGCACGATCTCGTCGACGTGCAAGAAGCCGTTCTTCTCCAGGCCGATGTCCACGAACGCGGCCTCCAGCCCAGGTAGGACGTTGTCGACCTTGCCCTTGTAGATGTTGCCGACGATCGAACGCCCGCCGCGTCGCTCTATGTAGAGCTCAGCGACACGGTATCCGGCCTCGGGAGACCCGGCCGCGCGTTTGCGCCGGGTCGAGGACGAGCGTGAGGCGGCGGTGCTTCCGCTCGCCTCCAGAAGCGCCACGCGCGTCTCCGCGCGATCGACGCTGACCAGCACTTGCTTTTTCAATTTGATCCAGTCTTTCGGTGTTGGAACACGCCGAGCGGGTGCATGGGCACCTCCTCGACTGGCGCCGGGTCGGCGAGGGTCGGCTCGCGCCCTGCGCGGCGGCCAGGAGAGCAGCCCGGAAGGGCTGGCGGTGTGATGAGGGTGACTCGGCGAACAATGGGTCTAATCGCGCAGGACGCGCCCCTTCAGCGCAGCTGACGCGCGGGCCTGCACATAGATCGACTGCAACAGGCCGACGGCCAGCAAGGTGGTGATGACAGACGAGCCCCCGTAGCTCATGAGCGGAAGCGTGACGCCGGTGATTGGCATGATGCCGATAGTCATCCCTACGTTGACGAAGACCTGAAACATGAGCATAGCCGCTACGCCGGCCGCGATCAGTGACCCGAACAGGTCCTTGGACATGACCAGCACGCGCAGCGCGCGGGATATCAGCAGCGCATACAGCGCCAGCACGAGGCCGGCGCCCGCGAACCCGTAGCGCTCGCCGACAGCCGCGAAGATGAAGTCGGTGCTGCTCTCGGGCACGAAGCCGTCGGGAATCTGGCTGGCCTGATTGCCGCGACCGGTCTTCTGCCCGGCGCCGATCGCGATCTTGGACTCCTGCTGCTGGTAGCCTTCTTTCTGAGGGTTGTCGGAGGGGTGCAGGAAGGCCGTCAGCCTGGCCACCTGGTAGGGCTTGAGCACTTTGATGCCGGCCGCGGGCGCGGCGACGAGCACGAACGTGACCGACAGGGCCACGAGCGCGAACAGCGCGGCGATGTGTCGCCAGGATGTGCCGGCGACGAACAGCAGCATGAACGCGATGACCACGTAGACCATGCCCGAGCCGAGGTCGGGCTGGGCGATCACCAGCATGGCGGGCACGAGTGTGGCGATCATCACCCTCACGGTCGTGTCGCGCTCGCGCAGCTGCCTGGAGCGATCGACCACGAATGCCGCCAGCGCGAGCGTGAGCAGCACCTTGCCGATCTCAGAGGCTTGGAAGGAGAACAGCGGGAACTTGATCGCCCGCGTCGCCCCTTCGGCGGAGTGCCCTGCTGCGAGCACCGCGAGGATGCTCAAGAGCAGCGCTGCATAGATGGCGTTCTTGTAGCGGCGCAGGCGCGCGTAGTCGATGCGCGAGAGCACCAGCATGAACAACAGGCCCACCGTCTCGTAGATGGCCTGGCGGTCCACGTAGTAGTGGGGCTGGCCGGGCAGCGAGTTGCGCGTGGCTGCCGCGAGGTTGACCAGCGAGACGATCGACAACCCGATCACCGCCAGCGTCAGCAGCGGATCCACGGGCAGGCGCAGACTGCGCGGCGTCGCGGGCGCAGGCTCTTCGTGATTTGCCTGGATGGGCGTGAGGGGCATCAGAAGGTCTTCGAGCTCCCGGCCACGAAGCGCTTGGCCACGCCCAACCATTGGGAGGCGATCAGGCGCGCTACAGGGGCGGCGGTTTCGGCGCCGAAACCACCTTGTTCGACGGTCACCGCAATCACGATCGGCCGGCCCCGGTCGGCCACGTAGCACATGTACCAGGACTGTTCGACCTGCCCCGCCCGTTCGGCGGTGCCCGTCTTGCCGTACACCGGGTGGGCCGACTGATTCCAGCCGGCCCACACGTCGGCCGAGGTGCCGCCCGGCTGGCTGGCGGCATCATGGATGCCCTGCATCACCAGGCCGACGTAGTTGGGATTCAGGCGCACGTGGCGGGTGGGGAAGCTGAGGCTCTGCACCAGGCTGCCATCGGTTTCGTCGATCTCCTTGCCCAGGTGCGGGGTCACGACGGTGCCTTCGCCGCCGTGTTCGAAGGCGTTGACCAGCGTGGAGTAGGCGACGGCCATCTGCAGAGGGTCGGTCAGCAGGTCGCCCTGGCCGACCGCCAGGTGCATGTTGTCGCCGACGCTCCACGGGCGCGCTTCGCTGACGATCCCACACGACGCGCACGTGGCGCTTGCGCTCGCAGGCGAACTCCAGCGCGTCCTGTTTGGCGCGCCACGCCGCGTCCGGGACGACGCCTTCGAACTCGCTGGGCAGGTCGATCCCGGTCGGCTCGCCCACGCCCAGCTTGTGCGCCATCGCCTGGATGATGCTGCCGTGGGCGTTGGAGCGCTCCCCGACTTCGAAGAAGTAGGTGTCAGAGGAAACCTTCAGCGCATCCACCAGGCCGACCGAGCCGTAGTCGGTGTGGCCGGAGTTGCAGAATTGCTCGCCCCCGACGTTGATGCACTGCCCCGCCCCCAGCCCTTCTTCGGGGTTGAGCACGCCGGCTTCCAACGCGGCCATGGCGGTGATCGGCTTGAACGTCGAGCCCGTCGGATACTGCCCCTCGACCGCACGGTCGTCGAGCGGGCCACCGCCGCTTTGGCTGCCGCTGCCCAGCAGTTGGTGATATTCGCGTTCGGTCAGCGGTTTGGCAAAGCGATTGGGATCGAAGCTCGGATAGGAGCCGATAGCGAGCACTTCGCCGTTGCGCGGGTCGAGCGCCAGGAACGCGCCGCCGGTCGCCGGTTTGCCACCTGCATGGGCCTGTTCGATCCCTTCCAGCAGGGCCTTTTCGGCCTCGCGCTGGAGGCCGAGGTCGAGCGTGACCTTGAGGCTGTGGCCGGCCTGGCGGCGCTTCGGCGCGAGCTTGGCCGGCACTGGGTAGCCTTCTGCGTTGACCTCCACGCGCTCCTCGCCGGGCTTTCCGCGCAGGTAGCGGTCGTAGTAGTACTCCAGTCCTTCCTGGCCGACGATCGTGCCCTGCTTGACCCCACGAAAGGCCGGCAGCTTGAGCTCTTCCTGGCCAATCTGATCGACGTGGCCGAGCACCTGCGCGGCCATTTCGCCATAGGGATAGGAGCGGATCGCTATCGGCTGCTGCACAACGCCGGGGAACTCGCTCTGGCGCTCAGCGAGCACCGTGCGCGGCCCGTTGCCAGCGTCGGTCTTGATGGTGACCGGCGCATATGGCACCGCGCTGCGACCGCGGATGACCAGCGCCTCGATATGCGCGGCGCTCATGCCCAGCAGCGCTGCCCAGGCGGCGATACAGCGCCAGCCGCGGCGCGCCGGGCGGCGGCAGCGCCGAGGGGACGATCTGCACCGCGTTGGTCGTGCGGCTGGCCACGATCGGCCGGCCTTCGCGGTCGAGGATCTCGCCCCTGGGGGCCGCTATCGGCAGGTCGCGCACACGGTTGGCGTTGGCCTGCGCGACGATACTGTTCGCCGGACAGCACCTGCAGGTACCACAGGCGGAAGAAGATCACGCCGAACATGACCATCGCCACGCCGCCGATGATCGCCACGCGCCAGGCAAGCTGAGGCGAGACCGGCACGCGCGGGTCCCGTCGCCGGACGGGCTCGATCGCGCTCATGTCGACGCCACGCGGTTCACGCTTTGGTGAGAGGGCTCAGACCGCCCGTGGTGTACGCCCGGCGGCGGCGGCGGCGCGGGGTCCTCCGGCAGGGCGCCCTCGAGCGCGCGGCGCACGAGCAGCCACATGGGCAGAGCGACGATCGTGTCCACGAGCACGCCCAGGACGATCTGGCGCAGCAACTGGAAGCTGACGGGAGCGTCGACGCCGAGCATGAACTCGATCAGCGAGTAGCCGACCAGCGCGGTTGCCGCGGCGGCGGCGCCGACGAGCAGCGGGGTGAGCGCCGCTTGCGGGTCGCGCAACTCGCGCAGCCGACCGGCCCAGTAGCCGATCAGCGTGAAGATCAACGACGTCACACCGAGGGTCTGCACGAGCGTGAGGTCCACCAGCAGCCCGACGGCAAAGCCGCTGATAGCGCCGAGCATCGATCCGCACAGCAGTCCCACGAACACGACCACCAACGGCGTCAGGTCGACGGTCACGCCGAACACGGGCACCTCCGAGACGACGCCGATCTGAAAGAACACCACGACCACCGTCAGAACGGCGATGCGCGAGAGCAGCGTGCCCGACAGGCCGGCGCCGGTCATCCACCGCACCTGCGTGGAGGCGAGCTGTTCCTGGCCGCCGTTGGTAGGGCTCTGCCGGCGGGCAGGCTCGTGGCGAGGCTGCCGAGACCGGCTGCACGCGAGCCGGGTCCCGCGGTGAGCACCTGTACGACGTCGAGGTTGTGCAGGTTGGCCGACGGGGTGCACGTTGACCGACTTGTATGCGCTTTCTTCGTTGACCGAGGTGACTTGCCCGATCAGGATCCCCGGCGGGTACAGCGAGTCGTCGGGCGCGCGAACGGTGCCTGAGGTGACGACGTATTCGCCGGCGATTGGCGTGCGTGTTGGCGGGCAGGTACTGCAGCAGCAGGTCGTTTGGGTCACCGACCTTGGGCTGGACGATGCCGGTCGCGCTGGTCGTGCCGATCCTCGCCGACACGCCCATCGTGCTGTCGGTGATCAGGCTCGACCTGCGCGCCATCAGAGGCCGCCAGCGGTGACCTTGCCGACGAGGCCTTCGCCGTTGATCACCGGGTCGTTGACGCTGCACGCCGGCGGATTCGCCCTTGTCGATGATCACGGTCGAGTACCACAGGTTCGGCGACTTGTCCACGACCGTGGCGGTCACCGGACGGTAGTTGCTGACGTCGAGCGTGGTCGAGGTGGTAGAGCGAGAGAAGCTCGCGGTAGCTGCGTTTTTCGGCCTGCTCGGCGACCACTTCGCGCGCGCAGTTTGTCGACCTGCTTGAGCAGCTGGTCGCGCTGGCTTTTGGCATGCAGCGTGTCGCCGAACCAGCCGAACAGGTCGCGGACGGGCTTTAGGGCCTTGTTGGCGCCGTCTTGAATCGGCGAGACGATCGTCAGAAAGCCACGCTGAACCGCGTGCAGGCGTCCGCTGGGCGCCTCACCGAAGTAGACGCTCAGAAGCAGCAGGGAGAGCACGACGAGCAGCACGAGCACCGCTCGGCGACGCCGGACCGTCTTGTCGTACACCTATGTTTACCTTCCAGGAGCGTTCAGGGGACAGGGTACCCAGGGCGCAGGCGGGGCGTGTCGCACACCCGCCACGCGCGCACCGCTAATGGCGGCGGCGGTTGCGGTTGCGCTGGGCTGCGGTTGGAGCGGTGGATCGCCTCGAACTCCTCCAGCGAGCGGCCCGAGCCAACCGCGACGCACGTGAGCGGAGACTCGGCCAGGTGCGCCGGCATCTGGGTCTCCTCGCGCAAGCGCTCGTCCAGGCCCTGCAGCAGCGAGCCGCCGCCGGCCAGCATGATGCCGCGGTCCATGATGTCGGAGGCCAACTCGGGCGGCGTGCGGTCGAGCGTCTCCTTGACAGCGTCGACGATCTGATTGAGCGGTTCTGCGAGCGCCTGGCGGATCTCCTCGCTGGTCAGCACGACGGTCTTGGGCAGGCCGGCCACCATGTCGCGTCCGCGGATCTCCGCCTGCAGCTCCTCTGCCATCGGGCACGCCGAGCCGATCTCCAGCTTGAGCTCCTCGGCGGTCTGCTGGCCGATCAGCAGCTTGTACTCCTTCTTTGCGTAGTTGATGATCGCCTCGTCCATCTCGTCGCCGCCCACGCGAATCGACTGCGAGACCACGATCCCGCCGAGCGAGATGACGGCCACCTCGGAGGTGCCCCCGCCGATGTCCACGACCATCGAGCCGGTCGGCTCGCCGACCGGCAGCCCGGCGCCGATCGCAGCCGCCATCGGCTCCTCGATCAGGTAGGCCGTGCGCGCGCCGGCCGACAGGCAGGCCTCCTCGACTGCGCGCTTCTCCACGCCGGTCACCCCGGAGGGAACGCACACGACCACGCGGGGGTGCGCCCAGCGGTTCTGGTGGACCTTCTGGATGAAGTGCCTGAGCATCTGCTCGGTCACGTCGAAGTCGGCGATCACGCCGTCCTTGAGCGGGCGGATCGCCTGGATCGTGCCGGGCGTGCGCCCGAGCATGCGCTTGGCCTCGATCCCGACGGCATGCACTTCGCCGGTGCGCGAGTCGATCGCTACCACGCTTGGCTCTGACAGCACGATTCCCCGCCCGCGCACGTATACGAGGGTGTTTGCAGTTCCCAGGTCGACCGCCATGTCGCGACCGCCAAAGCCTGTCAGATAGCTGAAGATGCCCATATATAGAGGGACGGCACGCTCGGACCCGGCTCAGCGCTCCTGCAATGCTGTGCGCATTCGGCGCCCAGGGCACAAAACCGCGGCGTACCGCGGGCGCCAGTCTAGCGAACGCCCGTCCTGGGCCGACATGCGTGCCAGTGGATTTGCAGGCAAAACCTGCTGAGAAGCCGTTTCAGAGCGGGCGACGGGATGCGCTGAGCTCCGGGTACAGGTCGCGCAGCGTGGCCAGCGGCAGGCCGACCACGTTGTCCTGCGCCCCGTCCACGGCGACCGCAAGCTTGGCGCCTGCGCCCTGGATGGCATACCCGCCCGAACGTCCGCGCCACTCCCCGGTGCCCACGTACCACTCGAGCAGTTGCGCATCGAGCGCGCGGAACGTCACGCGCGTGCGCGCGAGCGCCGTGCGCTGCTCGCCCTCGCCGGCGCCGTCGCGGGGAAGCAACAGCGCCAGCCCGCTGAGCACCTCGTGCGTGCGTCCGCCCAGCGCGCGCAGCGTCCTGCGCGCGGCGGCGGCATCGGGTGGCTTGCCATAGATCACTCCATCGAGCACCACGATCGTGTCGCAGCCCAGCAGCGCCTCGTGCGCGCCCGGCCGGCGCGCCGCGCGCGCCTTGCGCAGCGCGTTCTCCACGGCCACCCGCCC
Organism: uncultured Solirubrobacteraceae bacterium; assembly: GCA_963745375.1. GTDB lineage: Bacteria > Actinomycetota > Thermoleophilia > Solirubrobacterales > Solirubrobacteraceae > Palsa-744. Next base: position 9,586 of record CAVUXA010000010.1, read on the forward strand.
CGGGTCATCGCCCTGCTCGAGCTCGCTGGCGTCGGTGGCCCTGACCGTGAAAGGGACGCCCAGGCGCTCCAGCAGCACCCGGCGCTGGGGCGAGCCAGAGGCGAGAACGAGGGGCGCTAGTCCTGAGTCGAAAATTCGGTGAGTGTTTGCCGGATGAATGGTCGTGATCTGACGGTCGATGGCGGCGGGCCGCGTGCCGGTAGCACGTGGGCCGACGGCGGCGGGCGTCAGGCGCAGGCAGGCGACGGGAAACGCCATCGAATTTTCGACTCAGGACGCTAGCTCAGGCAGCGATTACAGGTCCCCGCGTGGTCCCGGTACGGGGAAGAAGAGGGCCGCCTCGCGAGCGGCAGACTCGGGCGAGTCCGAGCCGTGCACCATGTTGGCCCCCATCTCGATCGCGAAGTCGCCGCGGATCGAGCCCGGGGCGGCCTCTAGCGGATTTGTCGCTCCGATCACCTGGCGCGCCGCTTTGACCGCGTCTGCACCCTCAAGCACCATCGCGACTAGCGGGCCGGAGGTGATGAACGCGACCAGCTCACCGAAGAACGGCCGCTGCGCGTGCTCGGCGTAGTGGCGTTCGGCGAGGTCGCGCTCGACGGTCATGTGGCGCAAGGCGGCGATCCTCAGCCCCTTGCGCTCAAAGCGGGCGATGATCTCCCCGGTCAGGCCGCGCGCGAACGCGTCGGGCTTGACGAGGATCAGTGTGCGGTCATTGTCGTCGGCCATGGATTCCTTTGCTCGGAGTGTTTTCTCGGGTGTGGGTGCGCGCCGTCAGGAGGTCGGGCGCGGGCGTGGACCCGAGCGCCCACCCGGCCGCGCCGCGCGGGCGCCCGCTGCCCTGCGCTCGCTCGACCCGAGGGCCGGCTCGGCTGCAGCGACGGGCGCTGCCTGCTCGCCCTGCTCGGCCTCGCCGAGCAGGGCGGTATCGAGCTCGGGCTGGCCTATCTCCAAGCGGTCGGCCTCCAGCGCCGACGCACCGCGCCGGCGGCGCATGCGCGTTCCGGAGATGCCGGGCACGTCAGCCTCGCAGTAGGGACAGATCGTCCACGCCTGGTCGAGTGGGCGGTTGCAGTTGACGCAGCGCTCCTTGAGCTTGCGCAGACAGCTCGGGCAGCGCACGAATTCGCGCTCGATGCGATAGTCGCAGTGCGGACATAGCATCTGCTCGAGCTGGTGCAGGCGCGCCTGCGCCGCGTGCATCTCCAGTTCTCGCTCGTGCACGTCCTCCAGATACTCGGGCGGGCGCACGATCATGTACACAATCGCGCCCACGAACGGGAACAGCAGCGCGGCCGCAGCAGCGCATGCGATCAGCATCGGGTCGGTGATGCGCCGGCGCGCGTCCGCGTAGGTCCAGTAGATCAGAGCGAAGTACAGAACGACTACGAACAGGATGAGCAGGTCGACGGCCAGGTTCAAGCCACTGCTTTCGATCCCGAAATATGCAAGCGGTGGCATCGGCCGGCTGAGTTTAGAGAAACAACCGGCCAAATCCATAGCCAGCGGCGAAGAACACGAGGATCACCAAGGCCACAATCAGCGCGACCGCGCCGATCATCGTAAGTACCGAGGGACCCTGCTCGTTCATCTGCCCAAGCTCGCGGGACGCTCCTGCGAGCTTCCAAGCGTATCGGAGCTCTGGGCGGCGCTCTTTGCTCGCCGCTCCCTCGATCGCTCGGCCAGCAGCGCGCCGACCAAGTAAACCGAGCCGGTTGCCAGCGTCGTGCCCCCGCGCTCGCATGCCCAACGCTGCGCCTGCGCGAGCGCTCGCGCGGGCTGCGGCTCGCACTCGCTGGCCTGAAAGCCCAGCTGGCGCGCCAGCGATTGCAGGGCCGCTGGCGACAGCGCGCGGCTACTGGGGGGCGCCGTGAACCAGGCCCGCTCGCACAGCGGCAGCAGGGCGGCGAGCATGGCAGCAGCGTCCTTGTCGTCGAGCACGCCGAGCACCAAGGCGAGCGGCCCGGGTGGGTGGGCTTCAAATAGGTCGGGAAGCGACTGCACGAGCGCGGCAACCGCGTCGGGATTGTGCGCGCCGTCCAGGACGGTGGGGGGGCGATCGTCGAGCAGCTGCAGGCGTCCCGGCACCTGCACCTCGGCAGCGGCCTGCGCGACCGCCTGCTCGCGCAACTCGATCCCCGTTGTTTCCAGATACGACGCGGCCGCCGCCCGGGCCAGCGCGAAGTTGCGCTGCTGAAAGCCACCACGGGCGAGCAGGACGGGCGTCGGCTGCGGGTCAGCTGCGCGCACGACCTGGGCGTCGCGCTCGCGCGCTATGCGCTGCGCCACGGCCAGCGCCGGCGCAGCGAGGTCCGCGCCGAGCACCAGCGGGCGATTGGCTCGCACGACCGCGAGCTTCTCCTCGGCGATGTCTGTCAGCGTGGGGCCCAGCCAGCGGGTGTGCTCCAGCCCGACGTTGGTGAGCACGGTCACCTGGGAGTCGATCACGCTGGTCGCGTCATAGCGCCCCCCCAGCCCGGCCTCGACGACCGCCACCTCGACGCCCTCCTGGGCCATCTGCCAGAAGGCAGCGGCGGTGAGCAGTTCGAACTGGGTTACGTGATCGTCCTCGGCCAGCGTGCGGTTGACGCGCTGAGCGGCCCATGCCGCTCGGGCGACGGCCGCGGCGAACGTCTCGGGGTCCAGCTCGCGTTCGTCCAGTCGCACGCGCTCGCGAAAGGACACCAGGTGGGGCGAGGTGTAGGTGCCTGTGCGCAGCCCATGCCGCTGCAGAATCGCGGCGGTCATCCGGGTCGTCGAGGTCTTGCCGTTGGTGCCCAGGACGTGGATAGACGCAAAGCGCCGCTCGGGCGAGCCGAGCACGGTCATCATCCGGCGCATCCTGTCCAGACCGAAGCGCATCCCGAACAGCTCCAGGGAGCGCAACTGCTGCTCGGCCTGCGCCTCAGTCCAGGACGCAGCGTCGCTGCGGCGCCGGCGGGCGCCGCGGTCGCTCACGGCACGGGACAGCGACGGCGGCCGCGCCGGCCGCGGCGAGGACCGGCGAGTCCCAGCAGCTCGCGGCTTGCGCCCTTCAGGTCCAGCTTGCCCGCCAGCTTGCGTAGCTCCTTGCGCTCCTTGGGGCGCAGGTTGGCGGGCCGTCCCCCCGAGTCGCGCAGCAGGCGCGCGATGCGGGCACGGTCCTGCTGGGACAGGGCTCTCCAGCGCTTGGTGATGACCAGGCCGGCCTGCAACAGCACGGCCCACGGCAGCGCCTTGACGCGGCCGCTCTTGGTCTGCGGGGCGGTGTTGGACCTTGACACAGTGGCGATGGTAGCGAACGGCCCGCCCGACGCGGTCACCGCTAGGCGGACTCCTCGCGCAGCGAGGCGTCCTCGGCCTCCTCGGGCGCCGCTTCGGTGACGAGCGTGGGTGTGAGCCCCTTCTCGACGACCTCCTTGGTGACGACGCACTTCTTGACGTCGCGCCGGGACGGCAGTTCGAACTGGACATCGAGTAGGATTTCCTCGATTATCGAGCGCAGCCCGCGCGCGCCGGTTTCGCGTTCAAGGCCCTTGTCGGCGATCGCCACGAGCGAGTCCTCGGCGAACACCAGCTCGATCCCGTCGAAGGCGAAGAAGCGCTGGAACTGCTTGACCAGGGCGTTGCGCGGCTCGACGAGGATCGAGACGAGATCGTCGCGCGTGAGCTGGTGCACGGCGCTCATCACGGGCAGGCGCCCGATGAACTCGGGGATCAGCCCGTACTCGATCAGGTCCTCGGGCAGGCACTGCTCGAAGACTTCGCCCGTGTCGCGCTCGGCTCTGGGCTCGATCGCGGCCGCGAAGCCCACGCCTTTGTGGCCGATGCGCCGCTCGATCACCTTGTCGAGGTTGGCGAACGCGCCGCCGCAGATGAACAGCACGTTGGTCGTGTCGATCGTCAGGAACTCCTGGTGGGGGTGCTTGCGCCCGCCCTGGGGCGGCACGGACGCCTGCGTGCCCTCGAGGATCTTCAACAGCGCCTGCTGGACGCCCTCGCCGGACACGTCGCGCGTGATCGACGGGTTGTCGGCCTTGCGCGCGATCTTGTCGACCTCGTCGATGTAGATGATCCCCGTCTCGGCCTTCTTGACGTCGTAGTCGGCCGCCTGGATCAGCTTGAGCAGGATGTTCTCGACGTCCTCGCCCACATAGCCGGCCTCGGTCAGCGCGGTGGCGTCGGCGATCGCGAAGGGCACGTTGAGGATGCGAGCGAGCGTCTGGGCGAGCAGCGTCTTGCCGCAGCCGGTGGGCCCGAGCAGCAGGATGTTGGACTTCTGCAGCTCGATGTCCGAGTCGCCGGACATGATCATCTGCACACGCTTGTAGTGGTTGTAGACGGCCACCGACAGCGTGCGCTTGGACGGGTCTTGGCCAACCACGTACTCGTCGAGAACCTCGTAGATCTCTTTGGGCTTGGGCAGGTTGTCGATGTCAAAGGCCGGCGGCGCCGAGAGCTCCTCGTCGATGATCTCGTTGCAGAGGTCGATGCACTCGTCGCAGATGTACACGCCCGGGCCGGCGATCAACTTCTTGACCTGCCGCTGGGACTTGCCGCAGAAGCTGCACAGAAGCTGCTCGTTTGAATCTGTGGGTCTGGCCATTACCTCGCTCCCTGCGTCAGGCGCCGTCCACGCGATCGCGGAGCTAATGCTCCGAGATGACGCGATCTATGATGCCGTACTCCTTGGCCTCCTCCGAGCTCATGAAGTAGTCGCGCTCGGTGTCCTTGCTGACCTGCTCAAGCTCTTTGCCGGTGTGCTTGGCGATGATCTCGTCGAGGCGGTGGCGCACGTCGATGATCTCTTTGGCGTGGATCTCGATGTCGGTCGCCTGGCCCTGAAAGCTCGAAGACACCTGATGGATCAGGATCTTGGCGTTGGGCAGCGCCATGCGCTTGCCATGCGCGCCCCCGGCCAGCAGCAGCGCGCCCATCGACATCGCGATGCCAACGCAGATCGTCTGCACGTCGGGCTTGATGAACTGCATCGTGTCGTAGATCGCCAGTCCCGCGTAAACCGATCCGCCTGGCGAGTTGATGTACAGCGAGACGTCCTTCTCGGGGTCCTCGGACTCGAGGTGCAGCAGCTGGGCGACGATCAGGTTGGCGATCTGGTCGTCCACGGGCGTGCCCAGGAAGATGATCCGCTCGTTGAGCAGGCGGCTGTAGATGTCGAACGCCCGCTCGCCTCGCGAGGTCTGCTCGACCACCATGGGAACTAGTGGGCTCATGAGTCTCGCCTTTGTTTCACTTCGCCTCCCGGATTCCTCTACAGGCTAGCTGGCCGGCCGCTGATCGGTCGGCGTCCACAGCGCGCCTGGCTTGTCGGCGACCGCTGCGCCGTCGCCGCCGGCGGCGGCCTCCTTGGCGGGCGTCCACAGCTGCTCGCGCGCCTGGGCTTGGGCAACCGAGATGGGCTTGGCGCTGTCGACGACCAGATCGATGGCCTTGCGCGCAGATAGCTCCTCGCGAACCTCCTCCAGCCGTCCCGCCGAGTGCAGCCGCTCGAGCAGTTGCTCAGGCGCGACATCCTCGCGCTCGGCGATCGGCGCTATCGCCTCCAGCAGCTCCTCCTCAGAGGGGCTGATCGCCTCGGCTTCGACCATCGCGGTCAGCACGGCCTCGCGACGCAGCGCCAGTTCGGCTTCCGGCTGCATGTCGGCGAGGATCGCGGCCTCGTCGCGGCCCACGACCTGCATGTAGGCATCGCGCGAGATGCCCCGATGTGAGAGTGAGTGCAGCATGCGCTCCCACATCTCGCGCGCCCGCGCGGCGACAAGCTCGGGGGTCGTCGCCACCTGCGCACGCTGCACGGCGGCGTCGAGCGCGGCCTGACGAAACTCGGCCTCGATCTGGCGCTCGTCGGCCTGCGTGAGACGGGTGCGTATGTCCTCGCGCAGCTCGGCCAGGTCGTCGAAGCCGGCGTCGACGGCGAAGTCGTCGTCGAGCACGGGCAGCTCCTTGCGCTTGACCTCCTTGACGGTGATCTCGAAGGAGGCCGCCCGCCCGGCCAGGTCGAGGTTGGCATAGTCGTCGGGGAAGGTGACCTCGACCGTGCGCGCCTCTCCCGCACTGGCCCCTATCAGCCCCTCCTCGAAGCCGGGGATCAGGTTTCCGGCGCCCAGCTCGATCAGCTGGTCGCGCCCCTCTCCGCCAGCAAACGGCACCCATTGCGGCGCGTCGGTTGTGGACGCATCATCGCTGTTGCCCTCGGCGACCGAGCCGATGTAGTCAACCGCCACGAAGTCGCCGGCGCCGGCCGGTCGCTCTACGGCCTGCAGCCGGGCCAGACGCTCGCGCAGCGCCTCGATCTCGGCCTGCATCTGCTCGTCGGTCACCTGGGGCTCGCGACGCGCGACCTCCAGGCCCTTGTAGTCGCCCAGCTGTGCTTTGGGCAGCACGCCGATCTCGATCGAGAACTCCAGCGCCTGGCCCTGGGGTGGCAGCTCGCCGAGGTCCAGCTGCGGGTCGCCCACAGGCACGATCCCGGCGGTCTCGATCGCGTCGGAGTACCAGCTGGACAGCGTGTCGCGCACAGCCTGCTCGAGCACCGCCTCGCGCCCGATGCGCTGGATGACAAGCGGCGCGGGGACCTTGCCGCGACGAAAGCCCGGGAGCTTGAGGTCGCGGCCGAGCTGGCGCGCCTTGCTCTCCAATCGACCCTCCAGCTCGCCGGCCGGTACCTGCACCTGCAGGCGAACGCGCGACTCTCCGAGATCGGTGACGGTCGTCTTGACGGCTACTGGCACCCCCGCCACGATACCGTGCGGCCCCGTGAGCATCCGGCGCTCCCCGTCCTCTGCCTGGCGGCGAGCGCAGGCTTGGCTGTGGACGGGTCCGGCGGGCCACCTGGCGGGCGGCGCGCTGGATCTCGCCCAGGCGTTCGCTCGCTACCTGCTTGCGCGCGTACGCGGCCGGGCCCCGCACTGAGACTGATCGTGCTTGCGCTCAAAACGCTGTCGGGCCGCCTCGGCGACGGCCCGACCGCAACGCGCAGTGAGGCGAGGCGTTCCCGCTAGGCGCCGACCCCAGCCGTGACAGGGCGGCTGAACTGCAGCGCCACGCCGCGGGGAAGTACGAGCACCGCGCTGGTGGCGATTTCGATCAGGTGCTTGGCGGAGGAGCTCAACGCGACCTGCCCTGGCGCGGCCTCTGGACGCGAGTCGATGACCAGCAGGTCGGTGTGCTCGTCGGCGACCGGCTCTACGCTCGCGCCGAGCGCGCCGGCGAGCGCCTCGGCGGTCTGACGAGCGCCGCCCTCGCCATCGCCGACTGCAACGATGCGCTGGATCCCGGCGTCGCCGGCGGTCCCGGCGAAGTCGACCGGCGCGATCGCGACGGCGGTGCGGCCTCCTTCGAGCAGGCGCTCGGCGGAGTTGCCGATCGAGACGCTGCCCCTCGCGGTGTGCGAGTCCGAGCAGAACACGATCACGTCCGCGCCCTCGTGCTCGGCCAGCTTGGCGAGGCCCTCGGGGGTGGAGCGGTCGGTTACGACGTGCAGCTTGGCCTGCGCGTTGCCGAGCAGCTCGACGCCGCCCTCCAGCAGGCCGTGCGCCTGGCGCTCTGCAACCTTCTCGCGGTCGCTGTCGGCCTCGTGGGCGTGGCGTACGTATGCAAGCGAAACCTCGGCGCCGGCGCGGGCGAATAGGCGGCCCAGGGCGATCGCGTCGTCCTCGTTTGCGGTCCCGTCATAGGAAACGATGATGTTGGCGGACATGGCTTTTCTCCTTGTGGCTCGGCCGTCTGGCGATGCGACCGACTCGGATTTCTGTGGGATCTCGAATTGCTCTTCGCCTCAATATCGCACCGTCCTGCCATCAGCTCCAATGATATTTATAATCTTTGATATAAGTTCTACTTATGCTCAATGTGGGCCGGCTCAAGATCCTCAGGGAGGTCGCCTACAGCGGCTCGCTGTCCGCGGCCGCCCACGAGCTGTCCTACACACAGTCGGCTGTCAGCCAGCAGATAGCGACGCTGGAGGCCGAAGCTGGGATGGCGCTGCTGGAGCGCCATCCACGCGGCGTCAGCCTGACCGCCGCCGGCCAGACCCTGGTCGGGCATGCGGAGGGCATCCTCGCGCGCTTGGAGGCCGCCGAGGCGGCGCTGTCGGAGATCGCTGGCCTGCGCGGCGGGCGCTTGCGCATGGCCTCCTTCCCGACCGCCGGAGGAACGCTGATGCCGCTGGCGATCGCCACATTCCGCTCCTCCTACCCGGACGTGGAGCTGACGCTGGCCGAGAGCGAGCCCGAGCAGATCGTGCCGCGCCTGCGAGCGGGCGACATCGACCTGGCGCTGCTGTTCGAATTCGCCGGCGAGACGCTGCTGGACGCGGACATGACGCGCGTGGAGCTGCTCGAGGACCCGATGTACCTGGCCCTGCCCCGCGAGCATGCGCTCGCACGGCGGGGCCGGCTGCGCCTCGAGGACCTGCGCGAGGCCGCCTGGGTGCAAACCTCCAGCGCGAGCCCGTGCGCCCGCCACGTGGTGCGCAGCTGCCATGCGGCGGGCTTTGAGCCCCACGTGTCCTTCGAGAGCGACGACTACCAGACCGTCCAGGGGCTGGTGGCGGCCGGCGTGGGCGTAGCGCTGATCCCCGAGCTGGCGCTGTCGGTCGTGCGCGAGGACATCGTCGTCCGCGCCCTCTCCCCCACGCCGCCGGTGCGCCAGGTAATCGCGGCGGCCCCCGCCGGAGCGCGCCTGGTGCCGGCCACGCCAACGATGCTGGGCGTGCTCGAGCAGGCCGCCAGGCGCTATGAAAAGCAGAGGGGGCACCCGGCCGACTAGCCGGATGCCCCCTCGTGCTGTGCGTTACTGCTCTTGTGTCAGAGCGCTAGTGCGCCGGGTTTGCCAGCCACGCTTTGGTGGTCAGGATCGACAGCTCTTTGTAGCCTTCGATCGACGGGTGGATGTCGCCGTCATCCGGCGGCAGTGCGTGACCCGCTTTGGCTTCATTGGCAGCCTGGTCAAACGGGTTGCACATTTCCGTGTATTTGCAGATAGCGGTTTTCTCCGCGGTCGGGTTGGCCCCCAGGCCACCTTTGTTGAACACCGGGAATGGGTTCGCGAAGGTCACGTTGGGGAACAGCGGCAGGATGTTCGCTTCGATCGCCGAGTTGACGGCCTTCTGCAGGAAGTCGCTGCCTGCCAGCAGGAACGCGTCCGGGTTGTAGAAGCCCTCCAGGACGATCGCCCCGGTGTAGTGGCCTCCGCCCGGCGCCGTGCTGTCGAGCACGCCGAGGATGTCCCCGATGTTGGCAAGAATGTGCGGAACAGTTATGTGTTCTGCGCCTTCTTTGATGCACAGCAGGACGTCCAGTTCGGGACTGCCGCCTTCGTATTTGCTTTTGCCGGTTTTCGTGAGTTCTTCGGTGACTTCTTTTTCGCACGTTTCGATACCGGCGATCTCGTCGTTTGAGCCGATGTTCAGCGTGATCGCCTTGACCGGGTGCGCCGGGTGGCCTTCTTTGAGGATGCTCAGCGCGTCTTCAAGCTGAGAGATTCCCTGACCGCCAACGCTCAACGAGTTGTGCAGCGGCAGACCGTCCACGTTCATGTACGCGCACGGGTGGTAGTCGCCCAGCCCCTGCGGTTTGTTGCCCGCCGGTTCAGTCGACGCTTTGCCGCCCAGCAACGGGTTTTCGCCGATCAGCCCGTTGGACGTCTCACCCGGACAGGCATCGTTGACGATCGTCACGCCAGGACCGACGTTGGTCGGTTTGGCGAGCTGTTTGGCGAAGAAGTTGTCGAACCCGTTTTCGAAGTACGACGGGGCCTCGTTCGGGAAGTTCACGTCGAATTTTTCCTGCGTGTAGCCGAAGCTGATCGAGTCACCCAGGGCCAGATACGTCGTCGTTTCTGCATTGGCAGACGGCGCGAACATCATCGCCGCAAGCGCAACCAGCGCAACCGCACAGCCGATCACTCGACCGCGCGCCCGTGCGGGCACGTCAAAGCCGTTCTTGGCTTGCATCAATTCATCCCCCTCCGGAGAGTGGGCTCGCCGACATCGAAGGGCCTGTCCCTTTATTGCCCGATCCTGGCGCAGCCCGGTTGTTGAATTGGCGCAGCGTAGCCGCTGTGGTCACTGTTGTCAAGCGCTAGGCGCTCCGGCCTGCTGCCAAGTGCACGCCCGTCGGGCTGTTGTCAAGCGCCGACGGTCGGCCGGCTGCCTGGCTGCCCGGGCACGCCCACCGAGCCGCCGAGTTGTATCAGCAGGCTCGCGATCGCCCCGCATGGTCTCACAGACGCAGGAGGGGCATCCGGCCCGGCCGGATGCCCCTCTCGCCCATTACCCCGGTTGCGTCACAGCGCTAGTGCGCCGGGTTTGCCAGATACGCTTTGTTGACGAGCAGCGCGAGCTCTTTGTAGCCCGTCGGCGACGGGTGGATGTCGCCGTCATCCGGCGGCAGTGCGTGACCCGCTTTGGCTTCATTGGCAGCCTGGTCAAACGGGTTGCACATTTCCGTGTATTTGCAGATAGCGGTTTTCTCCGCGGCGTTGTTGACCCCCAATCCGCCTTTGTTGAACACCGGGAACGGGTTCGCGAAGGTCACGTTTCCGAACAGCGGCAGGATGTCCGCCTCGATCGCCTCGTTGGTCGCGTTCTGCAGGGTGTCGGTTGTGGGAATCAGGAACGTGAGTGGGTTGTAGAAGCCGAGCAGGATGATCGGCCCGGTGAAGTGGCCCCCGCCTGGCGCCGTGCTGTCGAGCACCCCGAGGATCTGCCCGATGTTCCCCAGGATGTGCGGGATCGTGACGTGTTCGGCGGTGAAGCCGATGCACAGCGAGACATCGAGTTCGGGGATGCCGCCCGGGTATTTGCTTTTACCGGTTTTTTCGAGTTCTTCTCTGACTTCGATTTCGCACTGGGTGATCGCCGCGAGCTCGTCGTTTGAGCCGATGTTCAGCGTGATCGCGTCGATCGGGTGCGCCGGGTGGCCTTCTTTAAGGATGCTCAGCGCGTCTTCGAGCTGAGAGATCCCCTGACCGCCCACGCTCAACGAGTTGTGCAGCGGCAGACCGTCCACATTGAGATACGCGCACGGGTGGTAGTCACCCAGACCCTGCGGGTTATGACCCGCAGGTTCGGTCGACGTTTGACCGCCCAGCAACGGGTTTTCGCCGATCAGCCCGTTGGACGTCTCACCGGGGCAGGCATCGTTGACGATCGTCACACCAGGACCGACCTCGCTCGGTTTTGCAAGGTTGGTGGCGAAGATGTTGTCGAAGCCGTTTTCGAAGTACGACGGGGCCTCGTTGGGGAAGTTCAGGTCGAATTTTTCCTGCGTGTAGCCGAAGCTGATCGAGTCGCCCAGAGCCAAATAGGTGGTCGTTTCAGCGTTCGCCGACGGCGCGAACATCATCGCCGCAAGCGCAACCAGCGCAACCGCGCAGCCGACCACCCGAGCGCGTGCACCTGTCGTGACGCCCAAGCCGTTCCTTGCCTGCATTGGTCATCCCCCTCCCAGAGGTGGGCCCGCCCACGCAGTCAACCCCTACGTCCACAATCGTGACGATCGCTGGCGTCAGCCCAATCGTTAGTGGGGGAATATATCCGGTTTAACCCCTATTGTCAAGCTTTAGGCACCTTTTGCTCGGGCTCGCGCCGAGAGACCCTTCAACCGCTGTGCGGCCGTCCGCGCCGGCGGATGCGTCCGCGGGCTGTGCGATCTTTGTCGGCTCGTTCGATTCGGAAAGGTCGTGCCCAGATGAGCGTCGTGCTTTTGATCGTCGGAATACTGCTGGGCGGTGCCTGCGTGGCGGCGCTTCAGCGACGCGCCGGGCGCCGGCCCGAGCGCGAGCGTCTGCGCGAAGAGCTCAAGGCGATCTCCTTGGACGTGCTCCAGCAGACCGGCGACTCGCTCGCACAGAGCCTCGAGCAGGCACGCCGCGCCGAGCAAGAGCGCGTCAGCGGGGAGATGGCCCGGCGCACGGAGGAGATCAAGGGTCTCGTCGGGCCGGTGTCCGAGAAGCTCGGCCGGATGGAGGGCGAGATCGGGCGCCTGGAGCGCGAGCGTAGACAGGCGCAGGGCGAGCTTGCGCAGATGTTGCGCCAGCTGGGCGAGGGCGTTGGCACGCTGCGCCAGGAGACCGGCAACCTGGTGTCCGCGCTCAAGCGGCCCGCCACGCGCGGCTCCTGGGGGGAGATCCAGCTGCGCAACGTGGTCGAGATGGCCGGGATGGTCGCCCACTGCGACTTTCTCGAGCAGAGCACGATCGCCACCGGCGAGGGACAGACGCTGCGCCCGGACATGCTCGTTCGCCTACCCGGCGAAAAGCTGGTCGTGGTCGACTCCAAGGTCCCTCTGGACGCCTACCTCGCCGCACTGGAGGCATCCAGCGAGTCAGAGCGCGAGACGCACACGGCCCGGCACGCGCGCCAGACGCGAGAGCACATCGTCAAGCTGGCCTCCAAGGGCTATCAGCGCCAGTTCGACTCCACACCGGAGTTCGTCGTGATGTTCGTTCCGTCGGATGGCATCTACCAGGCCGCGCTGGCCGCCGATCCGGCGCTGATCGAGTACGGGGTCCAGCAACAGGTGCTGATGGCCACGCCGACGACGCTGATCGGCCTGCTGTGGGCCGTCCACTACGGCTGGCGTCAGGAGATGATCGCCGAATCCGCGCGCGAGATCGGCGAGTCCGCACGCGAGCTGCACCGCCGCCTGGGCCGCTTCGTGGAGCCGCTGGCCAAGGTTGGGCGCCAGCTGGATTCGGCGACGGCCGCCTACAACGAGGCTGTGGGCTCTTTCGACCATCGTGTCGTGCCCCAGGTCCGGCGCATAGAGCAAGCGGGGGCCGCGTCCGAGCGCGAGGTGCTGGCGCCCGCCGCGGTGGAGATCACCGCGCGAGCGATCACCGCGCGAATAGGATTTACGACGAGCGAGGCTTCGCCGCTGCCAGAGCGTGAGTTGGCCCAGCTGTCGGTCGCCGAGCGGTTGTCCGCCGACGGATGACCGCCGTCACAACCAGTGCCGTAGCAACAGGGACGGTGGCCGGCAGCTCGTCGACGGCGAAGAACAGCAGGTCGAAGGCAAGCGCGAGCAGCGCCGTGAGCCCAGCGGTGCGCAGCTGTGTGGCGCGACCGACCGTGAGCGCCAGCAGCCCGCCGAGCGCGCCCGCGACGAATAGGTCACCGTAGCCCATCACGGCCGAGCCGAACACCGCGCTCTGAAGCCGCGGCAGGCCAGCTGCAGGATGCGCGGCGTTGAGCGCGTTGTTGGGTCGCTGAAGCAGGTCACTGACAACCAAAGCCGTATCTGCGATGGCCATCGCGACAACGCCTGCGGCAAGCCAGCGCGTGGGGGTGACCGTCGCGATCAGCACGCCGAGCGCTACGCAACTGAGCGCGGTGAGGGCCAGCGCCGCGCCCTCCCCCGCCAGGCCGCCGCGATCGACCCAGGCGAGCGCGAACAGCGGCCCAACCAGCAGCGCCCAGGCCCGACGACGCCGAGGTGCGCCCCACGCCAGCCAGCCGAGCGCGAGCGCCGCAAGCGTCGGCACGGCCGCCAACGCCAGGTAGGTCAGGCCCTGTGCGCTCGCGTGTTCTGCCCCGCGCGCGACGAACACGAAGGCGATCACGGACAGCGGCGGGATCAGCGCCCAGCGGCGCGAGCGCAGGCGCGCCAGGCGGTCCACCGCGAGCACGCCCGGCAGCGCCACCAGGGTGCCCTGGACGAGCGACAGCAGCGCGATCGATATCCAGAACGGAAGCACAGCAAATCAACATAGATGCCCGAGTCGGGCCCGGCCGCAGGTGGGGCCCGTCAGTGACCGAGCTGCACGGTCTTGACAATCAGCAGCAACACGGCCACCACCAGGTATCCGCGTAGCGTAAGCATGGCCAGCTTGCGTCCGGGCGACCACGCCGGACGCTCCAGCAGCGCCAGCGGCGGCATCGTCCATGTGCTGCGCTTCTCCCTGGGCACCTTGGACACCTCGACGGCGGCTGCCGGCCTGTTGCGCAGCGCAAACACGGCCATGCCGGCGAGCGCCACGACCAGCACGATGGAGAGGTAGATGAACAGGTGTGTGACGTTGAGCGTCGGGAAGATCGTGCTGGCCATCAGGATCAGGGATAGCTCGACGAGGACGCCGATGATGACGCTGGCGATCGCATTCAGCCAGGAGGGGTTCGACCACGGGCCGAGCACCTCGTGGTCGTTGCACAGCAGCAGCAGGAACACCGTCGCGCTGGGCAGCAGCACGCCCGCCAGCGCCTGCACAGAGGTGGTGATCAGGCCAAGCGGCGCGCCGGGGATGAGCACGATGCCCGCCGCCGCGCACACCATCAGCGTGAAGCTCGCATAGAACAGCTTGGCGTCGAGCGGCCCGCGGTTGAGCGAGTGCTTTGCTGCGAACACGTCGCCGAAGGCATAGGAGGTGGCGAGCGTGACCGCCGCCGCGCCGATCAGCGATGCGTTCAGGAGCACCACCGCAAAGAACGAGCCCGCTGTGGAGCCAAGGCGATGCTCCAGCTGCGTGGCGACGCTCCCCGCGTCGACGAATCGTCCGAAGTCGGGCGTGCCCGCGAACGCAAATGCGGCAATCGCGATCAGCGCGCCCGCGCCGAGGACCACGACAAACGCCCCGATGACCGTGTCGGCGCGCTCGTAGTTGATCCAGCGCGGCGTGATCCGCTTGTCGATGATGTTCGACTGCTGGAAGAACAGCTGCCAGGGAGCGACGGTCGTGCCGACGATCGCGATGATCAGCAGCACCGCCGTCGAGCTCGCGCCTCCCCGGATGCCCGGTGAGAAGGTGTGTTGGAGGATGTCGCCGACGTGCGGGTGCGCGAGGACGAGCAAGGGGATGATCAGGAAGTTGGCGACGACGAACACGTACATGAAGCGCTCCCAGCTGCGAAAGCTGCCCGTCGAGGTGATCGCCACCAGCATGGCCGCTGCGATCGGCACCGCCACGTACCTGCTCACGCCGAAGTAGCCCAGTGCGAGGCTGACTCCGATGAACTCGGTTACGATCGTCAGGAAGTTCAAGACGAACAGGTCGCCCACCGAGAACCAGCCCCAGAAGCGACCGAAGCGCTCGTTGATCAGACGGGCATGCCCAACGCCGGTGACAGCGCCCAGACGGATCACCATCTCCTGGTTGACGATCAGCACGGGAATCAGCAGCAGCAGCACCCAGAGCAGGCTTGTCCCGTAGTTCTGTCCCGCCTGGACATAGGTTGAGACACCGCCCGCGTCGTTGTCGCCGACCATCACGATCAGGCCCGGCCCCATGATGGCCAGCAGCGCCATCGCCCGCGAGCGCCAGCCGATGCGCTCGGCGGTGTCGCTCATCCTGATCGTCCCGAGCGCGCCGCGGATGTCACCGATGTGCGCCTCGTCAAGGACCGGAGGCACGCCTTCGGGCCGCTGGGAAGCGGGCGCCAGCGTTGTCTGCTCCTCGGCCATCTCGGTCTGCCTCCTTCCTTACTGCCCGGATTTGCGCGTCACGTCGCGACCGCGCATGCCGACGCGAAAGGAGTCCCGGGGAGAGCGGCTAGGCCAGCAGGGACGAGGGCACGCGGCGTGCGGCCGGCTGGGTACTTCGTGGCTGTTCTCGATCCACGCCGGCCTCCTTCCTACGCGCCGTGTCTAGTGCCTCATCCAGCGCCCAGCCTAGCAACGACGGCCATCAATCGGAGGCCACGCCGAAGCGCCGCCGCCAACCGGCGGGCAGCGTCAGCTCGAGCACATCGTCGACGGTCACCACCCCCACCAGGAGCTCGTGCTCGTCGAGCACCGGCAGCATCACCAGGTTGTAGTCGGTCATCGTCCGCGCCACCTCGGGCAGGTCGGCGCCGGTGCCGACCGATACCGGCTCGCCCTCGGCGATCTCCCGCAGAGGCGTATGCCCGTCGGCGCGCAGCAGCGTCACCACGAGCACCGACCCGGACAGCCTGCCGTCGGCGTCCAGCAGGTAGACCGTCGTCAGGGTCCCTGGCGCGAGATCGCTGTGTCGCACTGCCGCCAGCGCCGACTCGACCGAGTCGTCGACCCCCAGACCGACGAAGTCCGGTGTCATCAGCCCGCCGGCCGTGGAGGGGTTGTAGCCCAGCAAAGCTTCAATCCGGCGCCGATGCGCGGGCGGCAGCAGGGCGAGGATCCGGCCCCGCCGGTCCTGGTCGATCTCCACGATCAGGTCGGCTGCGTCGTCGGGCGCCATGCGGGCGATCACCGCCGCCACCTGGGCGTCTGGGCGCTCACGAATGAACTCCAGCTGATGGTGCTCGTCGAGCTCCTCGAACACGTCGGCCTCCAGCTCACGATCCTGCCTGACCGCCTCGATAATCTCCTCGCCCTCGTCGTGGGAGGCAGCCTCGACCAGGTCGGCGATCTCGGCGGGGTGCAGGTTGGCGAGCTTGCGATGGGAGAAGCGCAGGCGCGCGCTCGGCACGTGACCGACGAACGGCTCCAGATCGGTCCAGTCCAGAAACGGTCGGTCTGCAACCACGCCGCGCAGGCGGCGCGGCAGCATGCGGCGCAGGCGAGCGCGGGTGCTGTGATCGACGCCGACAACCCGCCACCAGCTGTCGATGCAGGCGAGCTCGATCTCGTGGGCGGTGACCAGGCGAGGCGGGTCGGCCTCCACGGCCACCAGCTTGTGCCCGAGCACATCGCCGCCAAGCAGCACCTCGCCGGCCCGTCGCTCGAAGCGTTTGAGGTTGAGCTTCTCGCCCGCCAGGCGCACCGCGCCCGGCGAGAGCTCCGCGATCCGATCGCCCGGCACAAACAGCTCGCGCCCGCCGATCCTCGCCTTCAACCCGGTCACCGGCGGGTAGC
The DNA here is from genome assembly GCA_963745375.1 of uncultured Solirubrobacteraceae bacterium. Classification (GTDB taxonomy): domain Bacteria; phylum Actinomycetota; class Thermoleophilia; order Solirubrobacterales; family Solirubrobacteraceae; genus Palsa-744. Next base: position 26,358 of record CAVUXA010000010.1, read on the forward strand.
CGGCGTCCGCTAGACGCACGATCAGGTCTTCGACGCGCCCGAGACGCTCACCCGCCCGGTCCAACAGCGGACTGCGCAGCACCGACGACAGATGCACGACCGGCTGTGGCAAATCACCCTGAACGTTACTTCGCAGTACGGACCAGCAGCGACGCGCCGATCGCGCCGCCGAGATCGCCGAGGGCTGCGACGTGGACGTGCGGCGGTCGGCCGTCGGCGAACAGATGCGGTTGCATCGCTTCGGCAATCCGCTTGGCATACGGATGGCCGAGCCTGACGCCCAGGCCGCCGCCGATGATCACACCCTCGACGTCGAGCAGGTTGACCGCCGACGCGATCCCGGCGCCGAGCGCGTCGACCGCACGATCGATCACGTGCGTGGCCAGCTTGTCGCCGCGATCGAGCGCCCGCGCCCAGATGCCGCTGGTCAGGCGCGTACGTTCGCGCTCCTTCATCAGCTTGAACAGGTCGGTCTTGCGGCCCTTGTCGACGAGGGAGCCAACGTGCCCTTCCATCGCGGCACGCCCAGCGTATGCCTCCATGCAGCCGCGCCGCCCACACGTGCAGCGCGCGCCGTCCATCTCGACCACCATGTGTCCAATCTCGCCTGCGCCGCCGCGCCCGGTCCAGGTCTTGCCGTCCAGGATCACCCCGCCGCCGACGCCCGTGCCCCAGAACACCCCGAGCAGCGATCGGTAGAGCCTGCCCGCGCCCAGCATGAACTCGGCCTGCGTTGCCACCTGCACGTCGTTGCCCACCCGCACCGGACACCCCAGCCCGCGTTCAAGCGTGGTCGCCAGCGGGAATGTGCCTTCCCAGTCGGGCAGGTTGCGCGCGCTGGTCACTTCGCCGTCGTGAATCGTGCCCGGGGAGCCCACCCCGACGCCGGCAAGCGAGGCCGGCTCAGTCTCGGCGGCCTTGGCAGCGTCGCGCAGCGCCACCTGCATCTGCGTGGCGACGTCTGCCGGGCCGCCGCTGGTGGGCGTCGGCAGGCGGGCCGAGCCGAGTACGTTGTTGTCGTCGTCGAGGATCGCCGCCTGGATCTTGGTGCCACCGAGATCGATCCCACCGAACATCTCCATCGCGCGGATCATGGCAGACCCGGCGGGCGCCTCCGGGGATCTCCGATCGGCAGGTCAAGCTCCTGTCGAGCCGGAATTTATCCCTGCTTGCAGGGTTTCTTCGGACGCTCTTACGCGCCGAGGCGAGTATCTGTTTTCAAGTACATGACCGAGCGCACCAGAGCATCCTGGCTCGTATACGCACTGGGGGCTCTTTGCGCCGGTGCGATCGTGGCCGCCGTGCTAGTGGTGGGACCGGCGTCGGGCAGCCAGACGAGCGTTACACGCACGGCGACGGTTGCGCGCGGCGTCGTGCAGTCGACCGTGTCGGGCAGCGGAACGCTGCAGCCCGCCAGCAAAGTCGGCGTCGACTTCGCCACCAGCGGGACGCTCACCGGCCTATTTGTGAGCGTCGGCGACCACGTCACCAGCGGCCAGCTGCTGGCCGAAATCGATCCGGCCAGCGCGGAATCGAGCCTTCGCTCGGCGGAAATGAGCTTGACGACCGAGGAAGCGGCCTACCAGGCGGCCGTGGAAGGACTCACGTCCGTCGAGTTGCGCGAGAACCAGATCACGGCCGCCCAATCGCGTGCGTCCGTCGCATCGGCCGAGCAGTCGCTCAGGCAGGCGCGCCAGACGGCCAAGTCAGACGAGGCAGCCTCCTCCGCGACAGTCACGCAGGACGAGGTCTCGCTGAAGGCGACCGAACAGTCGGTCACCCTGGAAGCGACCAGCGAGCAGGACGCGGTCAACCAGGCGATCAGCCAGCGCGGCGTAGAAGAAAAGATGCTCGCCGAAGCCAAGTCCCAGCTGGAAGAAGCCAAGCCTAAGCTCGAAGAAGCCAGGTCGGCGCTGGCCAGTGAAAGGGGCAAGTCGCCCTCCAACGCGTCTGGGATCAGCGCCGCCGAAGCGAAGGTCAGCTCGGCCGAATCCAAGGTCGCGTCAGCCGAAGCGACGATCAAGTCAGACGAAGCCAAGGTGGCCCAGGGCAGCTACTCAATAACCACCGCGCAGAACAGCCAGGCCGCGGCGGCCCTCAAGGGCCAGCAGTCGATTAACAGCGCCCGCAATGATGTGGCGAACGCCAATCAGAGTCTGGCCGCCACCAAGCTCAAGGATCAGCAGTCGATCGAGCAGGCGCAGACCAGTCTCACGAGCGCCAGGCAGTCGCTGCAGGCCACGCTCGCCTCCAACGAAGCCAAGGCGGCCCCACCAACCAGGTCGACCGTGGTGAGCGCCGAAAACAGCGTCGAGAGCGCGCGGCTGACCGCCGAAAACGCACGCCGCACGCTGTCGCAGACGAGACTGTACGCACCCACCGCGGGCGTGGTCGCGTCGCTCAAGGACTCCGTCGGCGAAGCCGTCACCGGCACAGGAGGTTCATCCGGTGAAACGAGCGGCACCGGCACCGGCAGCGCCACCAACTCAAGCAGCGCGACCAGCGGCACAAACGCCGCCAGCGGCTCGAGCAGCGCGACGACCGGCAGCACCGGGACCGGCAGCGGGACGACCGGCAGCAGCGGCGCGGCTGGCGGCGGCGCCCACACCGGTGCCAGCGGCAGCGCAACAGGCAACGGCGCAACGGGCAGCAGCGGCGCAACGGGCAGCGCCACGAACGGCGGCGCCGGCGCGATCGGCAGCGGGACTGCAGGCGCTGTGAGCGGCGCGACCTACAGCGGCGGAGCCAGCTATCACGACATCGCCGCCACCAGCGGCGGCGCCGGGGCGGCCAGCGCCGCCAGTGGCAGCGCCAGCACCACCGGCTCGAGCAGCGAAAGCAGCAGTGGCAGCAGTAGCTCGTTCATCGAACTCGTCGACCTCCACGGCTATCAGCTGGTGGTGCCATTGAGCGAGTCTGAAATCAGCAACGTCCACGTCGGCCAGATCGCCACTGTCTCCGTCGAAGCGCTCGAAGGCCGCAAATTCGCGGCTCACGTGGTGAGCCTGCCTGTGCTGTCGACCAGCAGCAGCGGGGTGGTCAGCTACGACGTCACCTTCCAACTCGACCAGGCCGAAGCGGCGCTGAAGCCGGGAATGAGCGCTACCGCCGAAGTGGTGGTCAAGCAGGCCGAAGGCGTCAACGTCCCGACCAGCGCGATCTCCGCCGACAGCGTCACAGTGATACGCAACGGCAAGCCGGTGCGCCATCGTGTCGTGACTGGTCTCGCCGGCAACAGCTCGACGATCATCCTCAGCGGCCTGAACGCCGGCGAAGAGATCGCCCTGCCGGTCGCAAGCACCACGTCGAGCGCGAGCAGCCTGACATCCAGGCTGGGCAGCCGCCTCGGCGGTGGGGGGCTCGGCGACGGCTTGGGCGGCGGGGGCGGCGGCGCGTTCTTCAGGGGCGGCGGCTAGTGCGCCGGCCGCTGTCCTCGCGCGGGAGGGTCCGCACCCGAATCGCGCGCACACGGCCGCTAGTCGAGCGCGTGGCTGGCGAGCGCGCGCCGGCGGGTCCCGCCAGGCACCCGCGCCATCCGGTCATCGAGGTGCACGAGGTGAGCAAGGTCTACGACCTCGGGCAGATCCGCGTGCGGGCGCTGCGCAACGTCTCGCTGCGCATCGACACCGGGGACCTGGTGGCGATCATGGGCAGTTCGGGCAGCGGCAAGAGTACGCTGATGAACATCCTCGGCTGTCTGGATGTACCCACCAGCGGCCGCTACCTGATCGATGGCGTGCACGTCAGCGAGATGGACGAGGACGATCTCGCCGACCTGCGCAACCGCAAGATCGGCTTCGTATTTCAGAGCTTCAACCTCGTCCCTCGCACGAGCGCGCTCGCGAACGTTGAGCTGCCGCTCGCGTACGCCGGCCTGCGGGGCAGCGCGCGCAGGCAGCGCGCCGAACGCGCGCTGCGCTCGGTCGGGATGGCAAACCGTATGCACCATCAGCCGGCGGAGCTGTCCGGCGGCCAGCAGCAGCGGGTGGCGGTCGCGCGGGCGCTCGTGACCAACCCGTCGCTGATCCTCGCCGACGAGCCGACGGGCAACCTCGACTCGCACTCCACCGAGGACGTCCTGCGCATCTTCGCGCGCCTGAACGCAGAAGGACGGACGGTGGTCCTGATCACGCACGAGCCCGATGTCGCCGAGCAGACCAAGCGCGTGATCCGGCTCAGCGACGGTGAAATCGTCGAGGACCACCGCACGCTGGGCGTACACGACGCCCCACCCGCAGTGCACAGCCAGAAGTCGGCCCACCGCCACCAATCGACTGATGTCGGCGCGAGCGAGGCGCGCTCGTGATCGGTCCGGAGACCCTGCGCATCGCCTGGAGCGGCATCACCGCCAACAAGCTGCGCTCGGGGTTGACCATCCTCGGTATGACGATCGGGGTGGCCTCGGTGATCGTCCTTATCGCCGTCGGCAACGGCTCGTCCAAGGCGGTGCAGTCGCGCATCCAGAGTCTCGGCACCAACGTGCTGGTCGTGCAGGGCAGCGGCGGCGGCTTTCGCGGCGGCGCGCGGGCGAGCAGCGCCACCACGAGCGTGTCGCTGACCAAGCAGGACGCGCAAGCGCTGCAGAATCCCGGTCAGGCGCCCGACGTAAAGAGCGCCTCGGCCGTGGTGAACGCGACCGCCGTCAAACTCGTCTACGCCAGCTCGAGCTTTGAACCGTCGTCGCTCGTCGGCACCACTCCCTCCTATGTGGCGGCCCACAGCTACAAAGTCGCCGAAGGCGCCTCGTTCACCCCAGAAGACGTGAGCAAGCACAGCCGCGTGGCGCTGATCGGCCAGGAAGTCGTGCAGGAACTGTTCGCCGGGGTCAGCCCGGTGGGGCAGAACATGAAGGTCAACGGAAGCAATTACGAAGTGGTCGGCGTCCTCGCCAAAAAGGGATCCAACGGCGCCACCAACGAGGACAACATCGTGATCGCACCGATCACCACCGTGCAGGACTCGCTGACCGGAGTCGGGCCGATCAACTCGATTACCGTCCAGGCCAAGTCGGAATCCTCCCTGAACGCCGCCGAAGGCGAGGTCGCGCAGATACTTCGAGGAACGGCACAAGATCAAGAACACCGCCGAACCGGGCTTCAGCGTGCTCAATCAGGGCTCGCTGCTGGAAACCTCCAGCTCGACCAGCAGCGTCTTCACCACGCTGCTGGGAGAGGTGGCCGCGATCTCGCTGCTTGTCGGCGGGATCGGCGTGATGAACATCATGCTCGTGTCCGTGACCGAGCGCACCCGCGAGATCGGCATCCGCAAGGCGATCGGCGCCAGACGCTCGGACATCCTCACCCAGTTCTTGACCGAGGCCGTGCTCGTCTCCCTGTTCGGCGGCGTCACCGGGGTGTTCGTCGGGGTGATCGGCAGCCAGTTCGAAATCGCCGGCGTGCACCCCGAAGTCGCCACCTACTCGATCTTCCTTGCCTTCGGCGCGGCGTTGGCCTCCGGCCTGTTCTTCGGCACGTATCCCGCCGCCCGCGCCGCCGCCTTGCGACCGATCGAAGCGCTGCGCTTCGAGTGACGATGCAGCCATCTCCCCAACAACAGGAGCCAGTGATGCCGATCGAGGACAACGACTGGAGCGACGAGCCGGAGGAGCTGCCCCGCCGACCGCGCCGGCGTTTGCTGGTGACGGGCGGGAAGCCGATTTTCCTCGCGCTGCTCGGCCTGCTGCTGATCGCCTGCGGGTTCATCGGTGGCGTGCTCGTGGAGAAGGGCGAAATGTCGTCGAGCTCATCCACCGGCTCGGCGGCGAGCAGCCTCGCCTCGCGCTTTCGTGCCCTGCGTGGAGGCGCAGCCGGAACGGGGGGAGCGGCGCTGCGGGCGGATCGTCGGGCTCGAGCTCCGGCTTCGCCCGCCCGACCGCCGGGACCGTCTCCTTCCTCGCCGGCGACACGCTGTACGTGACCACCTCCGAAGGCAACACCGTCAAGGTCACCACCTCACCGGGCACGACCGTGACCAAGTCCGTCAAAACGAGCGTCAACGGTATCCATCCGGGGGAAACGGTGACCGTCACCGGCGAAGCCGGCGCGGGCGGTGCGGTCAGCGCCGAATCGATCAGCGTCGGCTCAGGTGCGGGCGGCGGCCTGGCCGCGCTATTCGGCAGATCTGGCGGCAGTGGCGCCGGGACCGGCGGTGCGACCCGTGGCGGCGCTGCGAGCGGTGGCGCTGGCGGCGGGCAGGCTCTGTTCGGAGGCGGCTAAGAAGTAGCCACCACAGCGGAAGGTAATTCACCACATTTACGAACTATCGTGCAGACCAGCACTGGCTGGGAGGCGCGCTATGTCCGCGAGGACCATCATCGACAAGGAGCTCAATGCCTCAAACGAAGACCCACACAAGCAAGTCCGCGGCCGCGGTTGCGCTCGTCCTGCTGCTCGCTGGCCTGATGCTGGCGGCGTGCGGGGGCTCATCCGGGAAAACGACCTCGAGCGCCACCGCCAGCGCCTCCATATCGACCACAACCGGGACGTCGACCACCGGCGCACCTAAAGGTCCCGGCGCCGGCCGCTTCGCGGCGGTGCGCGAATGCATGGCCAAGAACGGCATCACGCTGCCCAAACGTGCTCCCGGCCAACGACCGCGGCCCGGAGCTGGCGGCTTTCTCGGCGGAGGAGCCGGACCGCAACTGCCCAAGGGTGTGACACGCGCGCAGTATGAAGCGGTGCTGAAGAAATGCGGTGGCGGCGTCTTCCGCGGCCCACGCGCCAACAACCGCGCCTTCAGGCAGGCGCTCGTGAAGTTCGCCGACTGCATGCGTGAAAACGGCGTCAAACTGCCCGAACCGAACAACTCCGGCACAGGCCCCATCTTCAACACCAAAGGCATCGACACCGCCAGCACGCAGTTCAGAGCGGCCGAGCGCAAGTGCAGCACAAGCCTTCGCGGCGCCTTCGGCGGCGGGGCCGCTGGCGGCGGTGGCCCGGGATCGGCAGGGGCGCCCGCGACCGGTTAACCGGTTAGTTGGTCTTGCGAGCCTTGCGGTCGGGTATCGCCGAAGAGCTCGGCTTGACCGCGACCTTCGGCATCTGCAGCGCGGCCACACGCGTCATCAGCTGACTCCACTGCATAGCGCTCAGGGCCACCGTGGTGACCAGCGGCGAGGGTGCCGTGCGGCCGCGGCGCGCCGAATGCGCAACCGTCGCGGAGGCCGGCTTCGACGTGACCGCGACCACGGTCGGATGGAAGACCAGTTCGATGTCGTTCCAGTGCGTCGCCTGGGGATGCGTGCTGGGCGCTTCCGGATACTGCATGAGGCTGAGGATTTCGTGCGGTACGAAGCTGGCAGGGAGCGTCAGCAGCGTACGAATCGTCAGGTCTGTGATCGTTCCCGAGCCCTGGTGGTGGGCGATCGGTGTGCCGTTGATCGCCGCTATCTCCACCGCGTCACCCTTGAAGGCCGCAGATTGTGCACCGGATTCGGTGTACTGGCTCTGGCCGCAGCGTAGGGCGCTCACGGTCGGCTTTAGCCCGCTGCGCGACAGGAATGCGAGCACCGCGAGGATGCGTTTGTCGATCGCCCCGGAGGCGACGTCGCTGCGACCGCATCTGTAGATGGTGATTCCGGGGTCTGACAAGACTGCACGCTGCAGCTGCGTCTTGGAGAGCAGGAAGACGTCGCTTGCGGTGGCGCCGAGCAGGGCGTTGTTGGCAGTCGCGCCCTGCAGGTGCAACGCGGTCTGCAGCTGCGCCCAGTTGGAGAGGATCGGACCAGGGTCGATCGTGCCGGGATCCCCCGCTGGGCGGATCGCGAAGCGCATGTGACCCTGCTGCGCCCCGGCCAGCACACGCCCGAGCACCGTGCCCGTCGCAACCACCGATCCGCTGCGCAGCGGGATGTGCTGCGCAGCCCGGCTGCGGCGCGCCGCGTTGGCCGCGGCGACGGCGGCAGCCGCACGCGCGTCCGGATTGCCGGGATGCGCAAACAGGCGCACCTTGCTCGAGGTCGCCGAGCTGGCTCCTTCCGGCAGCTGGGCCGAGCCTGCGGCCGCGGGTGTCGGTCCGGCATGTTGCTGCACCGGCGATTTCACGCTGAGCGTGAGAGGCGGCTGAATCCCGGCGCTGGCCGGAAGGGTCGGCTGCGGCTCGGGCGTGCTGGCTGCTTCCACGGCCGCAGACTTCGCCGTAGAGCTCGATACCTTGGGCAGCGTGTATGTGGGAGCGATGCTGCCAAGTCCCGCGTAGGTGAACACATCGCCGTAGACGTCGCGCAGCACCAGGTACTTGCCCAGCTTGCGCGAGTCGCCGATCTTGATGACCTTGCCGTTCTGCACGGCCACCACTGAGGCGTTGCGGGCGCTGGTCAGGTCGACGAGCTGCAGGCCCTGCTGACTGGCCAGCGCCGTGGAGGGCGTCGCGCCGGCCGCCGCCGCGGCCGGGGAGGGCGCAACCGACGAGCCCGGGGGGGCCGCGCCGGCGGATGTCGCAGCGCTGGAGGCACCCGCCGCCTGACCGACAGCACCGGGGGATCCCGCGGCAGCGCCAGCGCCGGCGGTTTCATCGGTGTTGCTGGCGACCTGTCCTGCAACTGCGGTGGCGTTAGCGGTCGCGCTCGATGTCGACGGCGGCGCGGTGGGGAGCGGCCCCCAGGCGACCTGCGTGCCGGTGACGGGCAAGCGGCCGTCAATCAGGCCTGTCAGCGTCGCGATCACGTCCTTGGGATAGGTGGCGATCAGCTTGGCCCGCAGCAGCACCGAGTCGACGTATTCTTCGGAGTGGTTGTAGGCGAGGATCGCGGCGCGCAGATCGGTCGCAGCGCCGGCGGCGCGCAGGTAGCGCGCCGCAGCGAAGATGGCGTCCACCGGGTTGTACGGGTCTGCATAGCCGGCGTTGAGGGCATCCACGCCGTACTGCAGCCACGTGGTGGGCATGAACTGCATCCAGCCGACGGCGCCCGCCGTGGACACCGACAGGTCGGTGCCGTAGTCGGTCTCGATTTCGTTGATCGCCGCGAGGATCTGCCACGGCACCCCGTACTGCACAGCGGCGGCCTTGTAGATCGGCAGCAGGAATAGCGGGATCCGGTAGAAGGCCAGCGCCGCTGTGGATGCTTCCGAGGAGGCCAGGATCGCCGCAAGGGCGCTCGCCTGAGCGACCGACTGCGGCGAGGCGGCCACGTTGTTCTTCTTTTCCTTTTCGCTATTGGCCGTGGTGCTCGTGACGGCGGGGCTCGCCTTTGCGCCGGTCGTCGGCTTCTGGCGGCGCTGGAGCACGACCTTTGGGGCTTCCACCGGGGACGAGGACGCCGTGGGCGGGCTGCTCGGCTGTGAGACCGTCGCGGTTGTCGTCGGAGCGGGGACGGCGCTCGGCGTGGTGGCGGGCGCTGGCGTGGTCGACGTGGTGGTCGTGGGCTGGGGTGTAGCGGCGCCTGCTTCAGGGGCGCCCGTGGCGGCGGCCGGGGTGGTGATCGGCTGGGTGCTCGAGCCTTCGCTCGCCGCCGGCGGGGGCGCGGGCGTATCTGCAGCCAGGGCTGCGCCGGCCAGGGGGCCGCCCATGCCGGCCGCGGTAAGACCGCCGCCGGCCACGGCGGAGAGCATGGCGCGCCATGCCCACCGGCGGGCGCTCACGGTCGACATACGCTGAAGTAGGTCATTCTCGGGGTCATCCCATCGTTGTGGTCGGCGCAGCGAGCCCACAATCGCGGGGTACGCCCACCGAATTCATATCGGCAGGCAACCATGAATCCGTAAAGGATTCGTAATCGCGCGCGCAGGTGATGGTCGGGCCGGTCTTCATGAGAACCAGAGCGACCGCACCGTAGCGATGCCCGAGGCGGAACGTCGGGAGGTGGCCGAATTGCCTGGTTTACGGGGCTTTTCGGGGACTTGTGAGCAACCAGCGAGCGCAACGCGATATTCTTGGCGCGTGGAAGCTGTTCTTTCCGTGCTGCAGGTCATCTTTGCGGTGGTCCTGATCTTCTTGGTGCTGATGCATTCAGGCAAGGACGCCGGCCTGTCCGGCGCGTTCGGCGTCGGCAGCGGAACCGGCCCACTGGGGGGAGGCTCGCTGGTCGAGCGAAACCTCAACCGCTGGACGATCTTCTTCGCGGTTCTGTTCTTCTTGAACGCGTTCATCCTGCTCAAGTCGTCCTAGAGGCGTCGTCGGCAGGATCCCCCAGCTCGCCCGCTGCATCATCGAGCCGAGCGAGCCGATCGAGGATCTCGACCGCCTCGGCGCGCAGTTCGCCGTCGATCGCCTGATAGTCCTCGGGCGAGAGCTTGCCGGTGCGATAGTCCATCTCGGCATCGCGGATCTCGCGGTACTTGGCCGCCCGCGCAGCCACGAGCTCGTCGCGCTCGACGACCGCATCGGCGTGCAGGCGCTCCTGCTGCTGCGCGGACGCCGACGCATCGTGCGCCTCCTGTTGAGGTCGCCTGGCCGCGCGCAACGGCGCGCTGACCACGAATACGACCGCGCCAAGCAACACCATGATGAAGATCGCCAACAGCAGGTTCACGCGATCAGGACGGCGGCGTGGGCACGCCCGGATGAGCCATCTACACGCGGGCCAGACCGCGCGGGACGCGTACGGCCACGGCCACCCGCCGTCTGACCGCGCTCGGCGCCGGCCAGATCGCGATCAGGGCGCCGCCGACACAAATTAGGCCGCCGATCCAGATCCACATGACCAGCGGAGAGACGATGAGATGGAACTGTGCCGGCGGGGGATGCTGCAGGTAGGCGCGCGCCAGGTAGGCGATCGCAACGACCCCGTCTTCGGGTGGCAGCGTGCGGTTGCCCGCCTGGACGATCTTCTGCAGCGCCGGAGCTTCGATGTCCGGCTCGACCGCGCTCCACACGTCGCGGATGACCCCTGCGTCCATCGCCACGTGGCTGACCGGCTGGCCCCCGATCAGGCTACCGACCGTGCCCTGGCTGGCTTCCTGGGAGGCGTAGTAGCCCTCGCTGGGTTCGAGCGTAGCGATGTGGTGTCCAGCCTTGGTCACGTCTAGGCGCGCGCCCAGGCTGAGCGTCGAGCCGGTGTGCGCGGCGTCGTACTTGGGCGTGATCGTGGCCGTCGGGCGCACGTAGCGAACCGTGTAGGCGCCTACGCGCGTGGACTGGCCCGGCGACAGGCCCAGCTCAGAGGCGTGCTGGAAGGACGACGAGGCGGCCACGCCAACGAACAGGACAGCGATGCCGATGTGCACTACATAGCCGCCGTAGCGCCTGCGGTTGCGCTGCACCAGCGCCAGCAGCGCGATCGGAGCCGCCTCGCCGGCGATCGCGCGCCGTACGCGCGTCCCTCGGAAGAACTCCTGGCCCACACTTCCAAAGACGAATCCGGCGCAACAGAACATGGCGATGGCGAACGTCTTGTGAGCTACGCCGGCGCCCAGCAAGACGATCAGCGTCAACAGCGCGCAGGCGACGGGCACGAGCAGGTTGCGCCGGGCGTTGGCAAACGTCGCACGGCGCCACGCGATCACTGGCCCGATCCCGCTCAGCAGCACCAGTACCAATGCCAACGGGACCGTGTAGCGATCGAACCAGGGCGGGCCGACCAGCGATTCCTGGCCGGTCAAGGCGGCAGATATGAGCGGGAAGTAGGTGCCCCAGAAGATCACGAAGACGAGCCCCACGAGGACCAGGTTGTTGGCCAAAAAGATCGACTCGCGCGACAGCAGCGAGTCGAGCCGGTGCTCTGAGCGCAGCAGGTCGCGCCGCGTGACCACCAGGTAGATCGAGCCGGCGATCAGCACGGCTATGAGCACCACGAACGGTACGCCCAGCGTCTGTCCGCCGAAGGCGTGGATCGAGTTGAGAACCCCGCTGCGCACCAGGAACGTGCCCATGATCGCCAGCGTCCCCGTGGCGAGCACCAGCGACACGTTCCAGACCTTCAGCATCCCGCGTTTCTCCTGGATCATCAGCGAGTGCAGGAAGGCGGTGCCGGTCAGCCACGGCATCAGCGAGGCGTTCTCCACGGCGTCCCAGCCCCAGTATCCGCCCCAGCCAAGCTCCGCGTAGGACCAGCGGGCGCCCAGCAGGATGCCCGCGCCCAGGAACAGCCAGGCGGCGAAGGCGAAGCGGCGGATCACTTTGATCCAGTCCGCGTCCACCCTGCGGCTCAGCAGCGCGCCCATCCCGAAGGCCAGCGGGATCGTGCACAGCGTGTAGCCCGAGTAGAGAATCGGCGGATGGATCATCATCGTGGGGAAGCGCAGCAGCGGATCCAGGCCCGCCCCTTCGACCGGCGCCGGCGTGGTGGTCTTGAACGGGTTGGCGTAGAAGACCATCAGCGAGATGAAAAAGCCCCCGAAGCCGAGCAGGATCGCGGTCGCGTAGGCCGCCACGTCGCGCATGCGCTTGCGCGTCAAGAACAGCGCCAGGCTCGACCACAGCGACAGCAGCCAGGCCCACAGCAGCAGCGAGCCTTCCTGGGAGGACCACACCGCCGCTGCCCTGTAGAACGTGGGCGTGGTGCGGCTGGAGGTGTCGGCGACCGTGTTGAAGGCGAAGTCGTTGTGCAGGAAGGCGACCTCCAGCACGGCGAAGGCGACCGTGAGGATGCCGGCCAGCGCGTATACGGCCCGGCGTCCGGAGTCCGAGAACTCGACACGACCCGTGCGCACGCCATACAGCGACGCGCCGATGCCGTACGCGCACACGGCGAGCGCCAGAATCAGGCAGGCGCGGCCAAGATCAGCCATCAGATGGTCGATCCCGCGTCCGTGCGCCTACCCGCTGAGCGCATCGCCTGCTGCGCAAAGACGGCCACTCAGTCGTTCTGCTTCTCGCTGGGAGGAGCGGTCGTGTACTTGGACGGGCACTTGGTGATCAGCGAGTTGCGTTCGCCGACGTAGCGCCCGCCCTGCTTCTGCACGGTCACGATCACCTCGCGGCCTTCGCGGAAGGGGTCGGGCACGGTCCCCGTATAGGCCAGCGGGATCGTCGTGCCCCCCGCGCGGTCCTCGACGGCGAAGTCCAGCACCGCGCCTTCGCGGTGAACGGAGCGCGCGACGACCGTGCCAGTCAGCTGGTAGCTGCGACCCGGCTGGGCCTCGCGCAGCAGCTGACTGGGGCTGAGAGCGGGACTGGCCGCGCTGAAGCTCGTGTAGATCAGCGCGCTCGCCAACACCACCGCGGCGCTCAGGGCTACCACCAAGCGCACGGTTCGCTTGCGGGCGGGGCTCATCGCCGCAAGTATCTCAAACGAGTGTCCTCGCGGCGCAGGCTGTTGCGAGGAAATCGCCGTTGCAGACCGAAACCTTTGGGCGTGGCTGACGTCATAGAGGGTGGACAATGATCAGACCGGGACTTCCCCATCCTGCCGGCGAGCGGCGACGCACGCGCCGGCCTCGCCGGCGCCGCGCCACCTCGGCCGCAGTCGCGCATCCGCCGGCCGGCGCACATCACCAGATCGATCCGGCCGTCCAGCGAGCGCGCGAGGCCGGTGGTCCGATCGATCGCGCGTGCTACTCCTGCCAATGCGGCTACATCTTCGTCGCCTGTGTCTCGACCTCCGTCGACTGCCCGCATTGCAAAGCCACTCAGGCGTGGTGAGAGGCCCAGATTGGTCGCCCGGCGAACCCGCCCTTGATTTTCCTCATATTCCTGATATATTTACTGTGCAATGCCTGGAGCGCACGCCATCACCCCCGCCGATCCAGACGGACCTGTGGCGTGTACCAGCAGGCTGAGCAGCAGTACCTGACAGCTCTCATCCCCTCCGTTCGGGAAGGCGACCACATCTCCCCGAACATCCCCCTCTCGGCTGGACCGGGCCTTGGCGCCCGGTCCAGCCGAGCCCTCCCTCGTCCAGGGCGCGAGCCCGGCCTGCCCGAGCAGCTCGCAACCCGTTGGCAACACACCCTCCGTCAAAGCCCCCGAAAGGAGACACCATGGCAAAGATCATCGTGACCAGCGACCAGGCCGGGCAGGGCGCCGCTCCAGTGTTCCTGGAGGAGAGCGTCTACCCCGTGCACGTCAGCACCGAGCACGCCGCCAGGCAGTTGCTCGAGCGCCTCACCTGGGCGCTCAACGACGCCGAGGCGGCCGGGCACGCGCCGGCCGAGCGTCGGGCCGCCTGACACGTGCGGCCGCCGGGCGCGGGACCGGCTACTTGATGTGCATCCCCGAGATCGCCCGCGCGATCACCAGCTGCTGGATCTCGGCGGTGCCCTCGAAGATGTCGTAGATCTTCGCGTCGCGGTGCCAGCGCTCGACGGGGAACTCGCGCGTGTAGCCGTTGCCGCCGAGGATCTGGATGGCACGCTCGGTCACCCACACGGCAACCTCGCCCGACTTGAGCTTGCTCATCGAGCCCTCGGCGTTCTCGAATTTGACGCCGCTGCGACCCATCCACGAGGCACGCCAGACCAACAGGCGGGCCGCGTCGATCTCCAGCTTCATCCGCGCGAGCGTGAACGCGACGGCCTGGTTCTCGATGATCTTGCGGCCGAACTGCTCGCGCTCCTTGGCGTACTCCAGCGCGTACTCGTAGGCCGCGCGCGCGATCCCCAGCGCCTGGGCGCCGACGGTCGGGCGCGAGGACTCGAACGTCTGCATGGCCGCCTGCGAGTTGCCTTTCTTACCCTCGCGCACGCGCGCGAGTCGCTCATCCAGCTTCTCCTTGCCGCCGAGCACATTGCCGGCCGGCACACGGCAGTCGTCGAGGAACACGTCTGCAGTGTGCGACGCGCGCAGCCCGTGCTTTGAAACCTTGGTCCCCTGGGAGATGCCCTTGGCCTCGCTCATCGGCACGACGAACGCCGCATGGCCGCGGGATCCGAGCTCGGGATCGACGGTGGCGATGACCACGTGCACGTCGGCGATGCCCCCGTTGGTCGCCCATGCCTTCTGGCCGTTGATCACCCACTCGCCGGCCGCCTCGTCGTACTTGGCGCGCGTGCGCACCGCGGACACATCCGAGCCGGCATTGGGCTCTGACGCGCAGAACGCGGCCACCTTGAGGTCGTTCTCGCTGCCGAAGCAGCGCGGTATCCACTCGCCGATCTGCTCGCCCGAGCCCTGGCCGAAGATCGCGGCCACGGCCAGGGCGGTGCCCATGATCGACATGCCGATCCCGGCGTCCCCCCAGAACAGCTCTTCGTTGACGATCGGCAGGGTCAGGCCGGTGGGGTCGGCGAAGAACTGGGCAAGGCCCTCGAAGCCGTACAGGCCAATCTTGGCGGCCTCCTGGATGATCGGCCAGGGCGTCTGCTCCTTCTCGTCCCACTCGTGCGCGGCCGGACGGACCACGTCGGCGGCGAAGCCGTGCACCCAGTCGCGAATGTCCTTCTGGTCCTGTGTGAGCGCCAGCGAGAAGGTCACGTCCTGGCCGGCCGTGCCCGCAATCGCCTCGACAGCCGCGTCCGCGGCAGGACTTGCGCTCGCATCATCCGGCAAAACTGCTGAGGGTGAAGCTGAGGCTGAGGCTGACATCTAGCGGAATTCTCCTTTGATGAGGCTCCGGGAACAGGGCAGCGATCGGCTGGCCGCTTGACATGGCCCTAGCCGCGACCCTTGACAGAATACCCCACAGACGCAGGCCCAAGCGTGATTGTTGGCACGGCCATTAGTGCCGCTCAGACCGTGGCCCAGGCGCCGTCCTTACAAGGCGGGCGGGGGTACATCGCGCGCTTGTCGCCCGGCGGCGCGTCAGCGGGTGGTCCAGGCTTCCTCCTCGCGCGTCAGCGCGAGGACCTCCTCGGGGAGATCTCCGGCGGCGACCTGGGCGACGGTCACGTGCTCGAGCACTTTACGTAGGTTGGCGCGCAGGGCGACCCACACTTGCTTGAGCGACTCGGCCGAGCCGACGTACTCGAGCTCCTCGGGGCGCTGGCCGCGCACGCCCACCAGCGGGCCCTCGACCGCGCGGATTATCTGCGCGAGGTTGACCTCGTCGGCGGGGTGAGCCAGCCAGTAGCCGCCCTCGGGCCCGCGCTGGCTGCGCACGATGCCCGATGAGCGAAGCTGGGTGAGGATGTTCTCCAGGAACGAGACGGGGATGTTCTGGGCCTGGGCGACCTCGTCGACCTTGCGGGGCGAGTCCTGGCTGCTGTCCGCGAGCTCCACGATCGCCCGCACTGCGTAGTCGGCCTTGGCGGTGACGTGCATGTAGGGATTCTCGCGGAAACGACGGCGGACGGGGCTACCGGCTCAATCCCGACCTCTGTGGTAGAAGTTAGGGATACCTAATTCGGTTTCCGAGCAAAGAGGTTCAGATGGGCTTCGCAGAGACAGTGGGACTGGGAGCGATAGCCGGGTTTACGATCTACCTGGGCCTGCCGCTGGGGCGGATGGGCCGAGTGGACGACCGCCTGCGCGTCTGTCTGGCGATGTTCTCGGTGGGGATCCTGGCGTTCATCTTCATGGACGTGACGCGCCACGGCGAGGAAATCCTCGAAACCGCCCTTACCCACTTCAAGGCACACACCGGCAGCTTTGGACACGTGCTCGGGCTGTTCGCCCTGCTGGCGGTGGGGTTCACGGCGGGCACTGCAGGCATCTCCGCCGCCGAGCGCAGACTGCGCAGCAGGCGCACCGTGCCTGCGCCGATCGCCGGAGGCGACGCCGCCACCGTGCTCGGAGCAGAGCAGCTCGCTCGCGCGCAGGAGGGAGCTGAGGCGGCCCGTCGGCGCGCGCTGCAGACGGGCATGGTGATCGCGGTCGCGATCGGCCTGCACAACTTCGCGGAGGGACTGGCGATCGGGGTGTCGGCCAAGGCCGGGGCGATCGGCCTGGCGACCGTGCTGATCATCGGCTTCGGCATGCACAACGCGACCGAGGGCTTCGGCATCGTCGGCCCGCTGGGCGGCACCAAGCCGTCGTGGACCTGGCTCGGCCTGGCCGGACTGGTCGGCGGCGGACCGACCTTCCTGGGCACGATCGTCGGCTACCAGGTCGACTCCAAGCCGCTGGAGCTGATGTTCTATGCGCTGGCAGGCGGCGCAATCCTGTATGTGATCGGCGAGATCTGGACAGGGATGCGCCGCTACGGCCACCACACCCTTGGCTTGTACATGATCGCCGGGGGCTTCCTCGTCGGCATCGCGACCGATCTGGTCGTGTCCTACGGCGGCGCCTAGGACGCGCAACATCAGCGCCAGCCGGCGACCTTCGCATTTGCGGCCGGTAAGCCCATTGGTTAGGCTCAGCGGCGGTGATCCTGCAAGGCCTGCTGTGCATTGCACCGGCGCTCGCGCTCGCGGCCATGCTGTTCGCGCGCCGCTATCCCGGCGAGCGCCTGCTGCTGGCCACCGGCACGCGCAGGCGCACGCGCCGGCTGCGCCCGGCTCGCGTGCTCGCCCCGCGACGCCCGACGCTCGCGCGCGTCCCCCGCGGCGGGCTGCTGATCGCCTCTGAGCTGGCGGTGCGCCCGCCGCCGCTCGCGCTGCTCACGAGCTAGGCCGCCTGCGCGCAGCGTGTGGGTGGCGGCTACGTGAGCCGAGCCCTGCCACGCACGCACGCGAGGAGATCGAGATGCATCCACACACGCCTGCCCGCAGGCGCGGCGACGCCCGTACAGCAGCGCTGCTGCTCGCGCTGAGCGCATGCCTGCTCGTGATCGCCGCCATCGCGCCGTCCGCGCTCGCGCACGCCCAGCTGCAGGGCACCTCGCCGGTGTCCGGCTCGACCGTGGCGCGCGAGCCCAGCGAGGTGATCTTCAAGTTCAACCAGAACGTGGGCGGCACGCTCGGCGCGGTGCGCGTCTACAACGCCCAAGGCGAACAGGTGGACAACCTCGACGTGTCGCACCCCGAAGCCCAGGAGCACTGGATGGGCGTGGGCCTGAAGCCGGGCCTGCCCGACGGCACCTACACGGCCACCTACCGGGTGATCTCGGCAGATACGCACATCGTCTACGGCGGCCTCGTGTTCAACCTCGGGCATGCGGGCGCCACGCCGAAGTTCACCGTTGCGAGCCTGATCGAGAAGAACAAGAGCGGCGAGGCGACGGAGGTCGCCTTCGGGGTGGTGCGCGGCCTGGACTACATCACGATCGCGCTGCTGCTCGGAGGCCTGGTGTTCGTGCTGGCGGCCTGGCTGCCGGGCTTCGCCGCGGTTGCGGGCTCTGAGGCGGAATGGCAGCAGGCGGCGCGCGGGTTCGCGGCGCGTATGCGCAGGCTGCTGGGCGTCGCCGTCGTGTTGGGGGTGATCGTGAGCGCGCTCGGGATCCTGCTGCAGGGCGCCTCGGCGGCCGGCGTGTCGCTGTGGTCGTCGCTGAAGAGCACGATCCTGCAGAACACCCTGGAAAGCCGCTTTGGCGAGGTGTGGGGCCTGCGCGCGATCGACTGGCTGGCGCTGGGGTGCCTGCTTGTCGCGGCGCGCGGGCGACCGACGCGCTGGCTGTACGCCCCGATCGCGGTGTGTGCCGCCTACCTGGCGGCCACGCCGGCACTCAGCGGCCACGCGAGCAGCCAGAGCCCGACCGGCGTGTTCTTCCCGTCAGACATCCTGCACGTGCTGGCAGCGAGCGTGTGGGTGGGAGGCATCGCCTGCCTGCTGCTGGCGTTGCCGGCTGCCACGCGCCGGCTGGCTGGCCAGCAGCGCAGCCGCCTGCTGGCGGCAACGCTCGCGCGCTTCTCCCCGCTGGCGCTCGCGGCGGTGACCGCGATCGCGGTCACCGGGGCCATACAGGCCTACATCGACGTGCGCAGCCTGCACGGCCTGCTGCACTCCACCTATGGCGCTCTGATCATCGCCAAGACCGTCCTGCTGTTGTCGTTGACCTGTCTCGGCTGGGTCAACCGCGGGCGCGTGATCCCCGCCCTGAAGCGGATCGCGGGCGCCGGCAGCGCACCCGGCGGCGCGGGCGTGTTGGCGCGCCGCACGATGCGCGGGGAGCTGTCCCTGATGCTCGCCGTGTTCGGCGTGACCGCCGCGCTGATCAGCTACGCGCCCCCGATCGACGCCGCCTTGGGCCCGTTCTCGATCAACACCACGCTCGGCCCGGCCGAGCTGGAGATGACAATGGAACCGGCCCGCGTGGGCCTGAACACGGTTCACCTCTACCTGATCGACGCCAGGACCGGCACGCAGTTCACTGCGACCAAGGAACTGACCGCCACGGCCAGGCTGCCCGCCAAGGGCATCGGCCCGCTGGCGCTGAAGGCGAACCTGGCCGGGCCCGGCCACTACGTGCTCAGCTCGGCCGAGCTCAGCCCGGGCGGCACGTGGGAAATCGAGATCACCGACCGCGTATCCGAATTCGAGCAGTTCAGCCACACCGTGAAGGTGCCCGTGCAGTGAACGGAGCACCGCCAGCCCCGTTACCAACAAGGAGGACGCGAAGACATGAACATCAAGCGAATTGCAGTGCTGCTCGCGGCCGGCGCCCTGATGGCGCCGGCGAGCGCGCAGGCGCACATCAGCCTGCACCCCAACACGATCCCCGCGGGCGCGTTCGCCACGCTGGACGTGCGCGTGCCCGGAGAGCAGGAAGACGCATACGTAACCAAGGTCGCCGTGCTGTTCCCCCCCGGCTTCACGGGCGTGGACTATGAAAACGTGCCTGGCTGGTCGACCAGGGTGATCGAAACGAAGCTCGCCACACCGATCAGCGAAGACGGCGAAACGATCGACACCGAGGTGTCGCAGATCGTGTGGACGTGGGCCGGACCGCTGGGCAGGGTGAACAACAACCAGTTCATCAACTTCCCCCTGTCGCTGGCGATCCCGGCCCAGGACGCGGGCAGGGCGCTGGAATTCAGGACGGTCCAGACCTACAGCAACGGCCAGGTGGTGCACTGGATCGACCCATCGTTGACCGCAGAACACCCCTCGCCGCGCATCAACGTCACCGCCAAAGGCGGTGTGGTGCAGGAAATCGCCGGAGACGAGGCGGGACCGACGGCCGGAGAGACGGCCGCGGGGTCCTCGACGACCGCGCCCGTGCCGGCGGCGGCGGCGAAATCCAGCGGTGGCGCCAGCGAGAGCCTGGCGGTGGCGGCGTTCGTCGTGGGCGCGATCGGCCTGCTCACGGGGCTTGTCGCGCTGATCGCAATAGGTCGTGCCGGTCAACGGAGGCGCTCGGCCGCCGTCTAGCATTCCCCGCCACCGTGAGCGACCGCTGGAGCTGGGATTTCGAGGAGGAGCGCAGGCCCCTTGCGAGGTCCCGGCGCGAGGCGCCGGCCCGGACGCCAGCGCAGGGCAAGGACTCCGCCCGTCGCACCGCGAGCGTTCGTCGTCGCAGGCGGGCACTCGCGCTCGTGGCGGCGATTGGCGCGCTGGCGCTCGCGGTGGCGCTGACCGCCGGCCACGGCGGCCGCTCGCATACCGCGGCGAGCCGCCTTATCGTCACGCACGTCCGTGTCGGGAGCACGTCCGTGCACGCTCCCGACACGCCCGAAGACGACCAGAACGCGGCGGTGTCGTCGGTCCTCGCGTACACCCCGTTCGTCAAAGAAGGCGCCGACCGCGGGCGCGACGTGGCGCTGACCTTCGACGACGGTCCCGGCCCGTACACGCCGGGCGTGCTCAGCGTGCTCGAGCGCTTACAGGTGCACGCGACGTTCTTCGTGATCGGCAAGATGCTGCGTTACTTCGGCCCGTCGACCGCTCGCGCGATCAAAGACGGCGACGTGATCGGCGACCACACCGAGACCCACCCGGAGATGGCGCGGCTCTCGGCCCACGAACAATACGAACAGCTCTTCGAACAGATCGTCCGCATCGAACTGCTCGGAGGCCCCAGGCCGGTCCTGTTCCGCCCGCCGTACGGCTCGTTCAACGCCACCACGCTGCGCGAGCTGCACAGGCTGCACCTGCTCATGACGCTGTGGTCGGTTGACACCGGGGACTACCTGCAGCCGGGCGTCTCGGTGATCGTCCAGCGGGCGCTGGCAGGCGCGCACCCTGGCGCGATCATCCTGATGCACGACGCGGGCGGCACACGCACAGAGACGATCGAAGCGCTCCCGATCGTCATCGAAGGCCTGCGCACTCGTGGCTTTCACCTGGTCACGGTGCCACAGCTGCTCAAGGACGACCCCCCGCCGCCCGGCCAGCCGCTGCCTCCGAACCTCAGCGGCGACTGATGGACGCCCAGGCACGACATGCCCGTCGTGAGGCCCAGCGGCGTGCCGTTGCACGCCGTCGCCGCCTGGCCGCCGGATCGATCCTCGGGGCGCTTGCGCTGGCAGCGCTCGCTGTCGTGCTGTTGGCCAGCGAGTCAGGGTCGTCAACCCCATCCGCGGCGCACAAGGCAAGCTCAACGCAGCCGGGCGCACACGCCCACCCTGTGCGTAGCGGCCCACCCCGCGACGGCGCCCCCGCGGCGCCCGCAACCGGTCGACCGGGAACTGTGGCGGTGCCGATCCTCATGTACCACGTGATCAAAGCGCCGCCAGCGGGCGCGCCCTTCCCCGGCCTGTACGTACAACCGCAGGAGTTCGCCGAACAGATGCACGCGCTCAAGGATGCGGGCTGGCACGCGGTGACGCTTGACCAGATCCAGGCCGACTGGAGCAGAGGCGTGCCGCTGGGCGCGGGCAAGCCGATCGTGCTCAGCTTCGACAACGGTTATGCGTCCCAGTTCACTCAGGCGTTGCCGGTCCTGCGCAGCCTCGGCTGGGTGGGCGACGAGAACATCCAGTTGACCGGCCTGCCGCCCTCCCAGGGCGGCCTCGGCACCCAGCAGGTGCGCGACCTAATCGACGACGGCTGGGAGCTGGACACCCAGGGGATCAGCCACGCCGACCTGATCACGCTTGACCCAGAACAGCTGAACTACCAGGTCGCCCACGCCCGCCGCATCCTCCAGCGGCGCTACCACGTGCCGGTCGACTGGTTCTGCTACCCCTCCGGACACTACAACGCTGCGGTCGTATCCGCGGTCAGGGCGGCCGGCTTTGAGGGCTCTACAACGGTGGTACCCGGCTGGGCGCACTCGACCGACGACCCCTACCGGCTGCACCGGCTGCGAGTGCTCGGCGGCACGACGCCCCAGCAGTTGCTCGCACTGGTGCAGGACACGCGCGAAAACGGCCCGGCGCCGGCCTCCTACTCGGGCTGACGCTCGAGCGCGGCAAGACGCGCCTCGGCGGCATCTGCGCGCATGCGCTGGCGATGGCACTCGACCTGCGCGTCGCGCAGGCGCTCGTGGGTCTCGCGGTTTCGCTGCTCTACGCGGGCGAGCTCGTGCTCGAAGAAACGCGCGCGCGTCTTCCAGCAACGTGACCTGCGCACGAACATATGGGCGACTGAGATCGAGCTGGTGGGAGAGCTCCTCCAGCGTGTCCCGCGGACGCTCGCCCTCGAGCGCCAGGACAAGCGGGTGGTCGGCCGGGTCGCAGCGAACGCTGGCGCCCGGCCACCAGATGCGCACGGCCGCGCGCTCGAGCGTCAGGCGCGGCCCGATCTCCTGCTTGAACTCCGCCAGCAGATCGTCGCTCGCAATCAAGTAGATGCGAACCCCCGATCCGACCAGCGTCCGCACCTCGCTGGCCGCCAGCACCGGCTCGAGTCCGTCCTCACAATGCGTCAGGCCGACGATCGGGCGGTCGTGTTCGCCGAGGATGTCTGCGCTCAGCCGCCGTACGTCGTCTGTGGTGCGCACAACGATGTAGTCGGGGTCGGACTCCGTGATGTCACGCCGCGGCGGTGGATCTTCACTGGTCGGCGGCATTTGCATGCGCTCCTCGGGCACGTCCATCAGGTCAGCCTGTAGCGACGCGTCGCGGGGTCGCGCTCCAACAGGCCGACGGCCACCAACGTGGAGACGTAACGGTGGGCCGTGCTCGGGTTCATGTCGAGCAGGCGTGCTATCTCGGCGTTGCCGAGATAGCTGCCGTCGGAAGGGAACGAGGCGAGCATCAACAGGCCGGCGAGCAGCGAGCGCGATAGCCGGCTGTCCTCCAGCTGGCGCGGCTCGCGTGCGAGCACCGCGCGGATGTCCTTGAGCCCGGACAACAGCACCGACATGTTGCCCACATCGGCGGCGTTGCGCACGATCCTGTCGACCTGTGCGCGGGAAAGCTCGATCAGCACCCTGTCGGAAGCATCCGAGCGCGACCGCGCGTCGCGATCGTCGTCGGCGATCGCGCGATCGTCTCGTTGTGCGATGCCGGCCCACTCGTCGGTCGGGCTCGCTCCGTCGGCGAGCGGCCTGCTCATGTCGACGTCGGTCTCCATACCTGTTGCAGATCATGCTGACAAAGCGCGCCGTTGATAAGCCATGTCATGGAATGTTCTACATCGTGACTGTGTCTGCGCCGCCATGCCCGGCCGGCGCACGAGCCCATTCGGACTGTTCCAAGAAGTCAGAAACGTTGCTTTTTGCACGTGTCTGATGTCACTAGTCTGTATCCCGATGGCAGCAAGATCGGCAATAGGTAAACCTGCGGTCAAGCCCACCACCCCGATGCAATCGGCCGTCCACTGGGCCCTGCTCGGCCTGGTGATTGAGCGTCCCAGCTACGGATACGAGCTCGCGCACCGCTTTGAGCACGCCTATGCGGGCATGTTGCGCCTGAGCGGCGTCTCCTATGTGTACACCGCGCTGGACACGCTGCAGCGCAGGGGGATGATCGAAGAGACTCCGGGAACACGCAGCGGCCGCCAACCCCGGCCGCGCTACCGGGCCACGCCCGAGGGAGTGGACGGCTACAAGGAGCACCTGATAGCACAGATCGGCGAGGACTTCCGCCGATCGCGATTGTTTGCGCGACAGTTGGCCGCCTTCGCGCACGACCCCGACCTGGCGCTGGAGATCATCGAGCGCTACGGTCAGGCATGTCTGCAGGAGGCCGGCGACGCACCGCTGCCGGCAGTCGATGACGCGGGCTTGGACCAGGTGTCGGGACTGGCCTCGCGGCTGGTCTGCGAGGACGGGCGCCTGACGATGGAAGCAAAGCTTCCATGGGTCGAGTACGCCCGCAGCCAATTCAAGGCTTTGGCCGGCGACAGGCTGGCGCGGCGATGAGCTTGCTCGAGCTGCGACGGGTGAGCAAGCGCTATGGCCGCGGCATGCGCGAGCGCGTCGCACTCAAGAACGTGTCGCTGCAAGTCGAGGCCGGCGAGCTCGTAAGCGTATGGGGTCGGCGGCGCTCGGGTCGCTCGACGCTGCTGCGCGTGGCCGGTGGCGTGGAGGCGCCCGATGACGGCATCGTCTGCTTCGACGGACGCGAGCTGTCGGGTCGCTGCGGCGAGATGCTCGGTCATGGCATCGGCTATTGCCGCACCACCTTTCAGGCCAGCGAAGGCGAGGCGGTTCTCGACCACGTGATGGTCGGTCAGTACGCGCACGGGATATCGCCTTCGCTTGCGGAGGTCCGCGCTCGGGCTGCGCTGGAGCGAGCCGGGGCGCAGCGATGCGCGGCTCGCAGGCCGGGCGAGCTCGACTGCGAGGAGATCGTGCGTGTCGCGATCGCCAGGGCGCTCGCCCTGGACCCACGGCTGCTGCTGGTGGACGAGCCGACGATCGGCGTGGATCTGCTCGCGCGCGATGGGATTCTCCTGCTGCTGCAGTCGCTTGCCAGGGAAGGCACCGCCGTCCTGATGAGCACGGGCGAGTCGACGGGCCTGTCCGGCGCACGCGCGCTTACGCTCAGCGACGGCGAGCTGCATGGCCCGCCGGCACGCGAGCTCGCGACGGTGGTGCCGCTGCGCCGCCCCGCGTGAGCGCCGTGCTCGAGCTCGAGCACGTTGTCAAGCATTACCGCGGCGCCGGCGAGGAGGTCCGCGCGATCGACGGCGTGAGCCTCGTCGTGCGGCCGGGCGAAATGGTCGCCCTGCTGGGGCCCAGCGGCTCGGGCAAGACGACACTGCTGCTGCTGATCGCCGCGCTGCTGGCGCCCGAACGTGGGGTGATCCGCTTCGACGGGCGCGACCTGGCCTCGCTGTCGGAGAACGAGGCCTGCGACTACCTGCTCAAAGACGTCGGCTTCATCTACCAGAACTTCCATCTCATGCCCCGCGTGTCGGCACTGGAGAACGCCGCCCTGAAGCTGCTGCTCGGCGGCGTGGGACTGCGCGAGGCACAGGCTCACGCGCTCCCATGGCTTGCGCGCGTCGGGCTGGGCGATCGGCTGGAGCACACGCCAGGGGAACTCTCCGGCGGAGAGCGCCAGCGGATTGCCGTTGCGCGCGCGTTGGCAGGTGAGCCCCGGCTGATCCTGGCAGACGAGCCCACCGGCAACCTCGACAGCGCCCGCAGTGGCGAGATGATGCAACTGCTGCTTTCGATCGCACGCGAGCGCGAGGCGGCCGTCGTGCTGGTGACCCATGACACGGAGCACGCAACGATCGCCGACCGGCGCTACGTCCTGCGCGACGGCAAGCTCGTAGACGCACACGCTGACGGGGGCCGGGAAGGCGATCGGCTGGGCCTGGATCGTCGCTTCCCGACCGCGACGGCGTGAGCACGACGGCACGGCCGGAGCCCGTGCGGGCGCGCACCCTGCTGCGGCCGTACGCCCTCCTGTACCTCTATCGCAGGCGTCTGCGCGTGCACCTGGCCCAAGAGCTGCTGGCGGGCCTGGGGGTGGCTGTGGCGGTCGCGCTCGTGTTCGCCGCCATGACCGCCAACGACAGCGTCGCCGGCTCCGCTGCGCAACTGGTTCACGCAGTGGCCGGTCCCGCCAGCCTGCAACTGCACGCGCGCGGCGCCGATGGGCTAGACGAACGCCTGCTGGCGCGCGTCGAGCGCCTCCCGGGAGTCACGGGCGCAGGCCCCCTGCTCGAACAGACGGCGACCGTCGTCGGCCCGCGCGGCCACGAGGCGACGGTCGACCTGGCCGGCACGAACATCGGACTGGCCCAGCTCAACGGGTTGGCGCAAACCCTGCCCACAGCGGCCTTCTCGTCGGGCGGAATCGGGCTCAGCGCCACCACTGCGCGCGAACTGGGGGTGACGACGTCGGGCGTGGGCCGAGCAGAGGTGACGCTGCGCCTGCGCGGCGCAGTCGACGAGCTGCCGGTGGCGGCCGTCCTGGGACGCGAAGCCGCGGGTGTGCTCTCCCAGGCTCGCGTGGCCGTAATGTCGCTGACGCGCCTACAGCAGCTCGCTGGTCTGCAAGGGAGGCTGACGCGCATCCTGGTCGAGACCCGGCCTGGACGCCAAGCCGCGGTGCGCGCCGAGCTGGACAGGCTCGCGAGCGGACGCATAACGGTCGCCGCGGCAGACGTGGACGTGGCGCTGCTGCATCAGGCGCTGCGACCGAGCAACCAGGCAAGCGGCTTCTTCGCGGCGATCAGCGCGCTGCTGGGATTCCTGTTCGCGTTCAACGCGATGCTGCTGACGGTGCCCGAGCGCAGGCAGACGATCGCAGACATGCGCCTGAACGGCACCAAGCGCGCAGCGATAGTGCAGATAGTGGCCTTCCAGGCGCTGTGCCTGGGCATCGCCGCCTCGCTGGCCGGCCTGCTGGCCGGCTATGCACTGTCGCGCGGTGCCTTTCACCAGTCCTCGGGCTATCTCGCCGAGGCGTTCACGCTCGGCACGAACACTGTGGTGGGAGTACAGCCGGTGCTGTTGGCGGTGATCGGCGGCGTGCTTGCAACGCTGCTCGCCTCAGCGGTGCCATTGCGCGACCTGCAGCGCGGGCGCGCACTGGATGCGGTGTATTTCGAAGACGGAGCGCCCGGCAACGCGCTGGGCGCCCGCGCACAGGTGCGCCTGGCTCTCGCGGCCGCGGCGCTAGTGGCGCTCGCCACTGCGCTGTTTCGACTGCGTGCCTCACTGTCGTTCGTCGCCAGCGGGGTGCTCGCGCTGGCTACGATGCTCGCCGTTCCGCTGGCGTTTGCGGGAGTGCTCGCGGCGGGCGCCGTGCTAGCCAGGCGCTGGCAGCGCCTGATGGTCCTGCAGGTGGCGCTGAGCTCGCTGAAGGCGACGACCGTGCGCTCGCTCGCGCTGGCGGCGACCGGAGCGGTCGCCATCTTCGGCGCCATCGCGCTGGGGGGCTCGCGCAGCGACCTGCTCCGCGGCATCGGCGGCTTCGCCCACAGCTACGCAGCCGACGCCGACCTGTGGGTGGGCAACTCGCAAGACAACCAGGCGACCCTTCCGTTCGCACCCGACCACTATGCCGCGCGCATCGCGCGCGTATCCGGTGTGGCGGGCGTGAGCGCGTTTCAGGGAGGCTTCATGGAACTGGGCGACAGGCGCGTGTGGGTGATCGCCCGCCCGCCCGGCGCCGAGCGCATGGTGCTTAGAAGTCAGATCGTCGCGGGCGATACGA
This sequence comes from uncultured Solirubrobacteraceae bacterium, assembly GCA_963745375.1. Lineage (GTDB taxonomy): Bacteria > Actinomycetota > Thermoleophilia > Solirubrobacterales > Solirubrobacteraceae > Palsa-744. The sequence continues at coordinate 53,495 of CAVUXA010000010.1, forward strand.
ACGTCGCGGTGCGGCGCCTGGGCGAAGGCGGCTGGATAGCCGTCTCCAGGCAGATCGCAGAAGAACGCCACATCGGACTCGGGGGCCAGCTCGTCCTGCCTACACCCACCGGCGAGGCTCGCCTACGGGTTGCCGCGACCACGACCAACCTCGCGTGGAGCCCAGGTGCGATCTTCATGGGCACGTCGGACTACAGCCGTTTGTGGGCCACGTCGCTGCCCACGGCGCTCGGGGTGAGACTCCTGCCGGGCGCGAGCACGAGCATCGTGGCGGCGTCGGTCGCGCGCGTGCTGGGCCCACACAGCGGGCTGGAAGTCTCGACCGCAAGCACCCGCCAGGCGAGGATCGACGCACTGACTCGCGAAGGGCTCAGCCGCCTGGGAGAGATATCGAGCCTGCTGGTGGCAGCGGCGATCCTGGCAATGGCCGCCGCGCTGGGCTCCAGCGTGTGGCAGCGACGCTCGTCGCTTGCCGGGCTGCGCCTGGCGGGCGTGCGCTCACGGCGGCTGCGGCGCATCCTGCTCTGCGAAGCCACGTTGATGCTGGTCCCCGGCTGCATCACCGGCGCGCTGGCCGGGATCTACGGCCAGGTGATCATCGACAGCTACCTCAAGCACGTGACGGGCTTCCCCGTGGCAAGCCTCGCGGCGAGCACGCGGCCATTGGAGGTGTTCGCGCTCGTGATCGTGCTCGCCCTGCTGATCGTGGCCGTCCCCGGCTGGTTTGCTTCGCGCGTCTCCCCCACGCTCGCCCTCAGTGAGTAGGCCGCCGACCGTCGCCAGCAGGCCGCCAGCTGTTGCGGCGCCGGCCCGCCGGCGCACTCGCGCGCCCAAGCGACAGACACCCCCCAACCCAGGCGTTGCGCCGGCGCGGGAGATCGATCGCCGGCTGACAGCACGGGTGGCCCTGGCCTTCCTGCTGGCCAACCTGCGCTACTGGACCTGCGTGGCGCCGCTGGTGCGCGACCAGCTGCGTCGCTGGGGCACGCGCGCGCGCGGGATCGGGGATCCCGTCCTGCGCGCGCTGGCAGAGCAAAAGCTCGCTGAGGAGGGCTTCAACGCAGAGCTCGCTGCCATGCTCGCCACACTCGCGCCGCGGACCCGGCGCGCCCGCGCCGTCGAGGCGATCGTGGCGCTGGAGGTCCTGTACGACTACCTAGATGGCCTCACTGAGTCGCCGTCGCGCGAGTCGCCGCAGGACAGCAGGAGGCTGTTCTGCGCGTTCACCGACGCCGTTTCGCCCGGTGAACAGCCGATCGGCGACTACTACCGCCACCACCCGCGCTCACAGGATGGCGGCTATCTGCAGGGCCTTGTCGACGTAGCACGGTTGGCTGTGGCCGCATTGCCGGCCAGCGCGACCGTCGCGGACGTGCTGCGACGCAGTGCCCAGCGCGGCGTTGAGGCGCAGCTGCACATCCACGCCGTCGGCATGGCCGGCAGCGGGCAGCTGGAAGGGTGGGCCAGGCGACATGCCGCGACTACATCGCTGGACTGGCAGGAGTACCTGGCCGGCGCGGCCTGCTCGGTGCTGGCGGTCCACGCGCTCGTTGCCGCCGCAGCAGATCCCCGCACCACACGCGAGCAGGCTCTCTTACTCGACCGCATCTACTTGTCGATCTCGGTGCTCCCGACGGTCCTCGACAGCGTGATCGATTACGAACGAGACGCGCAGGCTGGCATCCCGGGCTATGTCCAGCACTACAGCGACCGCGCGATGCTCGCCGGGCGCCTGGAGGGCGTGATCGAGGATGTGCTGGCACGTGCGCGCGGCGCTCCCCACGGCGCCCACCACATCATGGCCATGGCGGGCGTGGTCGCCTACTACCTGTCCGCGCCGACAGCCGCGAGCGCGTTCGCGCGGCCCGTCAGCGAGCGCATGCGCGCCAGCCAGCTGCGGCCGCTGCTCGCGCCGATCCTCGCGATGTTGCGGACGTGGCGAGCTGCCAAGCGGCTGCGGGCCGGCCTGTCGGCCAAGCGAGCTCAGAGGATCTGTCGACGGACATGAGCGCATTCGCGCCGAATGACCCGCCCACGCCTGGGGCACGCCACGTGGCGATCATCGCCGACGGCAACGGACGCTGGGCGCGCGCTCGCGGGCTGTCGGCCAGCGAGGGATACAACGCGGGCGCCGACACGCTCAAGGCGCGCTTGCGCGACGCGGTGGAGCTGGGCATCGAGCAGCTGACCGTGTACTCGTTCTCGACCGAGAACTGGTCGCGCCCGGTCGCTGAGGTGCGCCAGCTGATCGGCGTGCTCGCGCGGCGGATCACCGCCGAGGCGCCCGAGCTGCACAGACACGATGTGCGCATGCGCTTCATCGGGCGCCGCAAGGGGGTCGAGCGCGAGCTCTTGGCGGCGATCACGACGGCCGAGGCGATGACCGCCGAGAACCGCCTGATCACGCTGTTCGTCGCTCTCAACTACGGCGGGCGCGCCGAGATCGTCGACGCCGCCAGGCGCTTTGAGGGCGATACCGAGGAGCAGTTCCGCGAGTGCCTGTACGCGCCCGACCTGCACGACCCCGACCTGATCATCCGCACGGGTGGCGAGCGGCGCCTGTCGAACTTCCTGCTGTGGCAGTCGGCCTACTCGGAGCTCGTGTTCAGCGACGAGCTGTGGCCGGATTTCACGCGCGCGGCACTCAGCGCGCCCTGGCCGACTACGGCGCGCGGCGCCGGCGTTTTGGCGGACGCTGACCGCGCCCGCAGCCGGCGCGGCCCGCGCGAACGCAGCATCCCCCCGCGGGCTCGCTGGGCATCGGCAGCCTGCTTGCAGCATGGCCTCGATGCTTATGCAGCAGCCTGCGGTTGCCGATGTGACGAGTCGAGATGTCATCGCAACGCGCGGCTCAAGCGAACGCTGTACGCATGCCGACGCCTCCGTCACCCCCGCCGGAGCGAGCGTCCGACGACCTGTGTCGGCTCGGGGAGGCACTGAAGGCGCGCGCGGCCGATGTGCTGTCTCAGACGGTCGCGCGGACGGTGACGTCGGGGGAGACGGTCGAGGCGCTCGTACAGGACAGCTTCGAGCGGATATGCCGGGGCTCGACGCTGGCGGTAGCACGCTGGATCGCGGGAGAGGGCCTGGAGGTGACAGCCGACGCGGCGCACGAGACATCGACAATCTTCGGCGAGTTGGCTGCGCATCGCGCGGCTTCGCTGAACGAGGTGACGCGACGCTCGATGATGTGGCGCAATGTGATGGCCGAGGTGCTGTGCGAGAGCGCCGCGCGACTGGAGACGTCTGCGGATGCGCTCTCTCAGGCACTGAACATGGTGCAGCTGAGCCTGGAGTTCAGCCTGCTGCGCATGTGCGAGTGCTTCGAGGCCGAGCGCAGGCGAACCGACGAAGAGCTCGCGCGACGCGAGGAGGAGCTCGCGTTCCACGCCACCCACGACGCGCTCACGGGACTGCCCAACCGGACGCTCATCCTGGACCGCGTCGAGCAGATGCTCGCGCGCGCCGCGCGCAGCAAGACGCCGGTGGCGGCGCTGTTCATCGACCTGGATAACTTCAAGTCGATCAACGACACGCTCGGCCACGGGGTCGGCGACGAACTGCTGCGCGCAGTAGCCGCGAGGCTGCAGGGCGTGGTGCGCCACGCAGACGCGCTCGGGCGACTGGGCGGCGACGAGTTCGTGGTGATCTCCGAGGAGCTCACGCTGGCGGCCGGCCCCGAGCTGATCGCCGAACGCATGCTGGAGGCGCTCAAACATCCGTTCAACATCGGACCCGACCAAGAGACGCGCCTGACGGTGACTGCGAGCGTTGGCATCGCGGCCGGCGAACGCGCATCGGCCGAGGACCTCCTGCGCGACGCCGACATCGCCATGTACCGCGCCAAGTGGGACGGCAAGAACCGCTACACGGTCTTCGACACCGACATGCAGGACAAGATGCAAAACCGCATGGAGCTCGAGATGGACCTGCGCGAAGCGCTGCCCAACGAAGAGTTCCACCTCGTCTACCAGCCAACGTTCGGTCTGGACAACATGCGCCCGAACGCTGTGGAGGCCCTGATCCGCTGGCAGCACCCGAGGCGCGGACTCGTCCAACCCGATGCGTTCATACCGCTGCTTGAGGAGACCGGGCTGATCGCGGAGGTCGGCGCGTGGGTACTCAAGGAGGCCTGCCGCCAAAGCGCTACCTGGAAGACGGCCGGATACCCGATCGACGTCGCCGTCAATGTGTCCGGGCGCCAGCTCGACGACGACCGGCTGATCGCCGACATCGAAGGCGCACTGTCGGCCAGCGGCCTGGCGGCTGCGGCATTGACGATCGAGATCACAGAGACGACGCTCATGCGCAACACCGAGGAAACGGCACGCCGACTGGCGGCGATCAAGCAGCTGGGCGTGCGCATCGCGATCGACGACTTCGGCACGGGCTACTCGTCTCTGGCCCACCTGCAGCGCTTCCCGGTGGACGCGTTGAAGATCGACCGCTCGTTCATTGCTGGCATGCGCGAGAACAAGGAGGGCGAGACGCTCATCCACACCTTGGTACAGCTGGGCAAGGCACTGTCGATCGAGACCTTCGCGGAGGGCATCGAGGAGCAGCAGGAGCTGTCGATCCTGCGCGACGAGAACTGCGACAGCGGGCAGGGCTACCTGTTCGCCCGACCGCTCGATGTGGCCGCGACCGAGGCCTTCTTTGCCAAGTGGCGCGAGGATGTCGCGCCGGCGGTCGCACCGCAGATCCGCTGATCGCCCGAGCAAGCCGCACCGAGGCGGGCGACGGGGTGCCTGCAGATTCGGATGCAATTGTGCGAACTTGTCGCTTAAGCCAGACTCGATGCGAGTAGTCTGCGCAGTACGGCAGAGGACGCGAGCGTGACCCCTGGTGGCTTTCATGTCGCACGAGCGCGCTAGGGTCCGCTGCCGAGCTGGCGCGCGAGGAGTCCGGCCAACTTTGCAGTGCCTCGCGAATGCGGCGGTGGGGACCCGGTCGAAGTCGACGCCCGGGTCCCCATTTCTGTTGGTGGCGATACTTCAGCGACCTCTACTTCTTCGGACAGGGCACCGTCGAGCTCGACGTGACCGTCTGCTGCGCAAGACCGCCGAGTCCCGCGAAGGTCAGTTCCGCCCTCACCGGGAAGCCGCCTCGCGGGCACGTCTTCGGCACCCTGCCGTAGTACAGCGTCTTGCCATGAAGCTTGATGGCAGCGCCAATCGTGACGCTGATCGATTCGGCCGAGGCGTCGGGGGCTCCGGGGACGGTTTCGACCAGGGGCACTTCGCCGATGAACTTTTCGTCGAACAGACCGCCGGCGGGGGCGAAGTGTCCCTTGGAGATGAGTTCGAGCGCGACGGGAGTGTGACCCTGGACGTAGAACTCAAGGCCGCCAGGCGCAAGGTAGGGCTGCACGCTGACTTCCTCGGGCACGCGTTCGCTGCCGAATGACACGACTCCGAGCGCGTGGCCGGCAGGACCAGCCCGACTGTGGGGGGACAGACTCCGGTTCTTTCAAGCGCGGCCAGCGGGCAGGTGGGGAAGCCCTGCGGGTGCACTTTGACGCCTTTGGGCAGGTAGCCCGTGAAGCCGATCAGCGGCGGCGGAAAGCCTCCGTATTCGGTCCCCTGGATCGTCGTGTCGATTTCCACGGCAGCGCCAGCGCCGAGAATGTAGCCGGTGTGCGGGAAGCCCGGTATCGGTACGACCTTCACTTTCAGGCTCACGGTCGGTGCCGCCGCTGCACCAGCGGGCAGGCCCAGCGCGAGCACAACCACGAGCGCTGCCAGACAGTTGAACGGTCGCTTGATCACTCCCACCCCTCGCTGCACACGATCTCCATTCGAGCAGGTCACATTAGCGCTTGGGGCTAGCGCCCGCGCGGGTCGACGCCTTCGAGCGGCCAGTGGCGGACGACGCCGGGGCGCCAGTGGCCGTCCTGCTCGCGCGTCAGGATGAAGCGGCTGATCGTCAACTGGCCGCCCTCGTGGTCGCCGTAGAGCAGATCGACCGTCAGCAGCTCACCGGTCAGGAACGCCTCGCGCAGGCCCTCCCGGAAAGGGTCGTCGGGCTCGCGTATCGCCCCCTGCCAGAAACCGATGTCGCCAGCCGGGACGTACAGGTCGCGTGTCTGCGGGCGGTGCTCTGCCGGCTCGGCGTGCGGGGTGTCGATGTCCGGGCGCTGCGCCATGAAGCGCCAGGCCTGCAGGACGGCGAGACCGTTGCCGACGTTGCGCAGCGGGATCACGAAGTAGTAGCTCTCGCCCTCGCGCTCGACCGCGGCCATGCCGCCGTCGACGGCCACCATCCGCCCCTCGCCGAAACGGACCGTCTCGGGCGGATCGGTCACGCGCGAAGGAACGAGCACCGGGCGCAGGCCGAGCAGCAGCGCCCGCTCGGCTATCGCCGTCGAACGCTCAGCTAGACGTGTCGAGCGCTGCCCGAAGCGCACGGAGGAGAACGTCGCTATGGCAAGCACGAGCGTGCCACCCGCGGTCGCCAGCGACGCGATCGTCGACCAGTCGGCAGCGAACGGCAGTGTCATCCACAAGATGTTGTCGGCGAGGACAAGCGGCGGACGGGCTTCGAACCCGCGACCTCGAGCTTGGGAAGCTCGTAGTTGATTGGCGGTTCTTCCCTGCAAACGAGCATATATTGGGAGAGAGCCTCGCCCCGTGGCCGCCCCGGGACCGCAAATCTGCGCGGGTTCTCAGGCGTCTGCTGTCGCGCAGAGGCGAACTTGCAACCGCACACAACACTGACGGGTGCCTTCCGCGTGATGACTCTGGACCGCGCAAGGCGGCTGGGAACGCGTGTTCGTACAGAGCCCATATGTCCACCTTACGACGGTCGAAGGACGTGCGGTGCGTGGCCCCGGCAATGTCGTCCCAGAGCAGCCCCCAGTTGTCGTCCTCGTTCCAGACGTAGGCACGCTGATACACCGGGTACCTGGCATTGGATGCGTCCGGTGAAAAGTCCGTAGACGGTTTGCTGCGTGGGTTGCTCCACGGCGCAGAGAGTACGCGACGCCCGAGAAGGCGGGACTGGGCGTCGTACCGTGTGCGGCATGGCCGCCGCCGCGCCACTGCCCGACTGCGACCCGCGTGCCGCCGTCGATGCGATGCTGACGGCGATGCATGGACGCGCGTCCGGCGCGCCGCTGGCGGTGCCGTCCACAGATGGCGTCTTTCCAGCCGCAGCGATCGTGCAACCGCGACCGCTCGTCGGGGACACACGCTTTCTTGGCGGCGACATCGGCTATGCATGCCGCCGGAGCCAGCGCACGACAATGATCACGGCGACGAACGCCCAGGTCTTTCGTCTGTTTTGCGCGCAGCACGTCGTTGATGAGGTTCTCGAGCATCACGGACTGTGGTCAGAGCACGAGCGCACAACCGTCACGTCGGCACAGTTCTTGCAGCGCTGGCACCACGAGTACCTGCGCATGATTCGCGTTGTTCCAAACAACGGCATCCCACTCGACTGGTTCTCGCCAGCGGAGCGGGATCGTCTCGCGCAGCTCGAGATCGACGACGCCGATGACATTCCGTCTGTAAAGCTCGCGCTCGTCGCGCGCGGCCTGTATCTGTCAAAGGACCGCGATGCTCTGCGCGCAGCATACGGTGCCGCAGCCGACCTGATCGATCACGAAGAATGGCTGGTGCGCCTCAGAGCCGGAAGCGACGCGGCGGAGTTGATGCGCATGCTGCGTGGCGCAGGTGCACTGACGTATGCAGCGGGGTACGGCGCGTTCAGTGGTGCACGATGGATCTATGACCGGCTCGGGGACGTGAGCATCCTGCTTGGAGCCGGCACCGCGCTCTTGATCTGGCAGTGGTTGCGCCAACCATCACGAGCGTCGCTGCGCGAGGGCGCGACGAAGATGATCGAGCTCGTCGCAACGATCGGACTGGAGCAGCGGGAGCGCGAGGCGCACTCCTTGCGCGCGCTACCGCCAGTTCCGACATGGGCCGACCTGTTGGAGACCAATGATCGCGACGCGGTGGTGGGCCGCGCCTGCTTGTACTACCTCGCCCGCGAGTCGCACGGACACCTGTCGGCAGCAGAGCTGGCCGCAAAGATTCGCCAGCAGGTCGCCTGCAGCGACGGACGCGTGCGCGCGCTCCTTCGCGCGACACCTTGTTTCACGGAGGTGTGCCCCGGCCGCTGGCAGGTCGGCCGCGCGGCGGCTGGGCCGGCGGTCATCGAACTGCCTGCGGCGCACGCACGGTTGATGAACGCTCCGGGCGACTAACGGAACGACCAACGAACCAGCCGATGTGTACCTCAGATGCAGTCATCGAGTGGGTGGACCGCACCTGGCAGCTCGCACGAGTCGCTTCGGCGACCTCTCGCCTAGCGGCGATGGCACTCGGATAGCGCCTGGCCTGCCGCATGATGGAGACGCCGAGCGAGCAGAGCGCGCGTTCCAAGGCATTGAGGAGGCAAGGGAGCGGTCGAATGCGGCCGGTTGTCCCTCGCGAACCTCAACATTCGTGGGTATGCCAGCGAACGGAACCCAGCACACGACGACCGCTGTCCCCAACGATCCGGCGTCCATCGATCGGACTATTGACGGGCCACATGTGGTGATCGACGGGGTGGCTCTCGAAGCGAACCGCACAACGCTCTCCCCTGCGGAGGTCGCGCGCGTTATGCGCGTGCCGGAGTCCGAGGTGCGCAACATGCTCAGGCGGGGTGAGCTGCATGACGTCTCCTGCGACGGCAGGCGACGCCTCGACCCCGACGAGGTGATCGCGGCGGTCGAACGACGCGTGCAAGACGGCGAACTCGAAAAACACGTGTTCGTAGAGCTCGCCGCCTTGATCGCCGGGCGGCTCTAGCACCCGGGCGGCACAGCTCGGGCAGCACTCCATTCGGGGCTGTCCGAGCTTGCCGCCGTGTCGCCGATCGGGTGGCCGTCACGCGGCTAGCTGTAGCTTCGGCGCGGAGATCTTGATCGGCTCAAAGCACCGCGGCGTTGGCTGCCCGTCCTTTGTTGTCCACCCTTGCTCTTGCGGCCAGCGCGAAAGCGTGTGCTCCATCGTGTCTCGTTTGAGGCGCGTCCGCCAGAACGCTTCGTCGACGCCGGGCATCCAGATGCGCCGGTAGTTGACGCCGAGCGAGTCGTCTACGGGCACGTGGTCCGGCTCCCATGGGCGCCTGTCGCGCCGTGCAGGGAGATGTTCGCCCTTGGCCCAGCGCGTGAGGGTTGAGCGTGCCCGCAGGTCGAGGATCCCGCAGAACTCGCGGAAGGTCAGCCAGTCGCGGACGGCGCTGGGCGGGGCACCGGGCATCAATGGCTTTCCAAGCTCGCCTTCATCGATCGCGTCCCAGTCGACCTTCTCTGCGCCCGGGGGCTCGGAGTCGGGGACCGGCAGCCAGGTTCCCTGGTCGAGCCGGTAGAGATCGAGCTTCTTGATCGTGTCGGCCTTCTGGCGGGACAGTTGCACCAGTTGATGAGTGATCGCGGAACTCTCTAGCAGCATCTCCTTGAGATCCTCGACAGAGGCAATCAAGTCCTCCTGGCGGCGCATGATGACCTGAAGCTGCGCGCCCTTCGGGACCTCTCCCGTTGGTAGCGCCAGCCGGCCCGAGTGTGGTCGTCTTGCCTGCAGTTCGTTCGCGGCGCGCTCGAGCCGCCGCTCCTCGTCCTCGATCCTGTGCAGGCAGACCAGCTCACGCTCGTAGGCGTCTATGTTCGGGCGTTTGCGTTCACCGAGCCTTCCGGTCAGGATCTCCCACCCGAGTTCGGCCGCACGCCCCGCGACGACCTCGAGCATTGCCGCACCGGTCCTGCCGCCATAGAGGGCTCGCATCTTCTCCTCGGCGCCACCGTTGTCCAGCAGCGCGGCCGCGTAGTAGGCGGGCGGGGGATTGACCATCGGCCCGTTCGTCGGATGACGCCTGTTGTACGCGTACCCAGCGCCTTCGGCGAGTTGGTTTGAGAAATAACGGAACTCGTGCGGCGTATAGCCGCAGTACCTCGCTTCCTCGGGAGTGATGTGCGTGGGAAGGTGCTCACCATCCCGGACCAGTAGTGGCCGCTCTTTGTAGGTCCCCGCGACGCGGCGATGTATCCAGCTCGGTTTGGGCAGCTCCGTGTGATGCGAGGCGACCGCAACCAACAGCGGCGCCGACGTAGCCGCCGGCGGCTGTCCTTGCGCGACCAAGATTCGGTCCATGAGCGTGAGGTAGCTCTCGATCACCAGCGCGGCCTGTTGGGGAATGGGCTTGCGCCGTATCTCGTCGCGATCCTTGCCCTTCTGGGGGCGCAGACGAAGCATCGCCCCTCGACGGCAGTCCGGCTGTGGCCCGACGTAGTCGCGGATGAAGTCCTCGCGACGTAGACGACTGATCGCTGCCCGCCGCCCGCCTGTCAAGACCATCAACACCAATAGCAGCCGGTCGCGCATCGGTCGCCACAGACCACGCGCGAGCAGAATCTCGTCGGTGAGAGCGTCGAGGCCGGCGAACTCCTCCTCGATCTCCGCGACCCCGAGACGCGTATGGATCTCCACGTTCATCCCCTGCAGTGCCCGGCGGACTACCTCGACTCGCGGCGCAACTACCTCGTAGCCGCCCGTTGGCATGGGCGGAACCTCGAGCTGAGGAACGTAGGTCCAGTGCGCGCACGCCGACAACGCCTGCAGACCGTGAGCGAGCCGAAACAGGCGCTGCCCCTCAAGCAGCACGTGTTTCACGCTGGAGGCCGCGCGCCGGCCCGCCGGTCGGCGTCGGTTGGCACGAACGGAGCCCATCGAGAAGTCGAAGATCGCGGCCTGCGCGCGTGCGCCCGCAAGCTCGGGCCCGTCAGCGATCAACGCGGCGATAATTGGCACCCACCCTCTTGGCGCGATCCTGTAGAGCGCCTCAGGCTGCAGGCGAGCGTGCGGCAAACCACCCGCGCGCATGACCGCATCCCGATATGCATCGTGTACGAGAAACGGTGGGACCCTTTCGCTGCGCCGCTTGGCGTCCTCGACCGCACCTGGACACGTCAAACCCGCTGCCTTCTCTAGCGACTGGACATCACGTCCCGCTAGCGCCGGCTCGGCCGCCAGATACGCCTTCAGGAATTCGCGCAGCGGCACCAGCATCGGGTATTCCTGCTGCTTTTTGCCCACGGTCGCGAACAGCACCCGCTCGGCAGCGTCCATCAACGCGTTATCCATGACGACCTCCCTTCCGTCCAGATTGCTTTGCATACGTGTCACGGCCAACCCAGAAGCTGGTGGGGTAGAGCACTCTTAACCCTCTCGATGCACGCGATATCGATAAGACAGCTGTGCAGATGCAAACTCCAGGACGCCCGCTCTTTGCAACTGCTCTAGCCGGTTCGGTGAGAGCGCACCCCGAGCGGCAGCGCCCGCCTGACGCCGCACCCACCGCCTCAGCCACAGATCCCCATAAAGAGCACCTGCGGCATGCGCGGCCTCGAAACGCGCCAGCCCTTCCTTGAAGCGCAGATCGCGCGTGTCCCAACACCACCCCGGCAACGACTCAAGCTGAGCGTCCAGCACAGGATTCTTCCCCCGCTGCGAGCGCCTGCGTCGCACCCAGCTGCCCAGCTTGAAGCCGTCCTCGGTCACATAGTCAAACGGAGGGCGCGCATCCGCGTGCTCGCGTACGTATTCCCACAGACACGAAAGCCCTCTCTCGCTCGGCCACAAGCGCCGCTCGGGCAGATCGCCGAGCGCCTGAAGAAACTCGCGCTGGCGCCGTGAAGTCCACCTCCTGCGTCTGCGCATAACCGCGCCCAGCTCAAAGCCGTCCTCGCAAACGTACCCCGACGGCACCCGGCATGTACCCCATTGCGCGTGAAACCGCCGCACCCTTCTGAGCAGTTCCTCATCAGCCAAGCGATCACGCCGCCTTTGTTCCTCGACAGCCTGGGCACCCCTCCACCCCGGAAGCGCTTCAAGGATCTCGTCCAACCACGGCTGCTTACCGACAAGCCGGCGACGATTCTTGACCCAGCACCCGAGCTTGAAGCCATCATCGCACTCATAGCTGCAGGGGACATCCGCGCTTTCACACCGCTTGGCATACACCTGGAGCCGCTCCAGACCTTCCACCAAGCCCCGATGCCGCGCCGTCCAATCCCAGCCCGCCAGACCCTCCAACTCCACATAGCGCGAATGCAAACGACCACACCTGTAATCCCGCCGCCTTCTGGCAACCCACGACCCCAACCGGAAACCATCCGAGCACCTCCACCCGTCAGGCACATACAGATGCGCATACACCAAACGGAACTCCTCCAAACGCACCAGCACCTCATCAACATCAGCCCACTTGCGACCCCCGGACTTCTTTATCGACACGCCATGACTCGCCATCCGGCGATAAAGCATGCCGCCGCTGAGGGACAACCGCGACCATTCGCAGCAGCAGACGCCCGGCCGGATCCGTCATGGCGTAACCACGCCGCCGACTGCAAGATCGGTCCGATGCACCGGCCCGTCGTGATTGTTCGACGGCCTGACCGGCGAGCGCGCGGTGCCTCCAACCTTACGGCGCCCACCCGCACCAACACTCTCAGATCAACTGGCCCATCAAACAGGGGCCGGTCACCACTGAGCCGGGCCCGATCTGCGCGTCCAGATGTTCGCGGATTTCAATGCGTTGAGCTATCGAGATGTGGCCGCCCTCGAACGCGGCGGCGGGTGTCACGCTAGCTGTGCTGCTCCTCTTCGCTCAGCAGCCTCTGGGTCACCGTCCCAGCCGGGGGGAGACACGTCCAAGCTGCCGCTCCATCAATCGCCCCAAGCGGGGGAATCTGGCCCATTGAAGCATGAACAGCACAGCAAGCCCCGGAAGCACTGCGACGCCGACCGCGATGAACGCGATGTCAACCAGCAAGGCTCACCCGCAGACCGCGTGCGCTGGCGGATAAGCTTCACTGCTCACACGCCGCCCACCCGGCGTTCGCGTGACGATGTCGATCGACCCCCGCCGGAGCAACCCGTAAACGAAGGTCCCATCAGCACCGAGATACGCGGGAATGGCCGTCCTTGTGAGCCTCACCTCGGTCGCCCCTATGTGCGCAACCACGGTATCCGCGGGCCTGCGGAGCAGACCGTAGGCCAGCGTGTATTCGTGTGGGCCGACGCAGCCATGCTCGATTTGCATGCGCAACACCCCGTGTTCGTCGGGCATGATCGATACGCCTCCTCCACCGCTGGACACTAGCTTGCGCTTCAGTGGCCTGTAGGCATGCGTGCCCAGCTCGAAGTATTTGGCGCCCATGTAGTCATATCGCTCTCCCACCACCAACACGAACCCCCCTCCGATCCGCTCTCTCGCCAGTGTGCTGACTCCGCCTGGCACGTAGTCGAGCGGGAGGCGGCCATTGATCGGATGTGCCGCGGCGTGCACTTCCACGCTGGCCGCAAGCGGTGCTGATTGTCCACAAGCGCTCACGCCCACGCACGGGAGCTTGTGCGTCTCGGCGCGGCTGTGTAGCAGCGCCAGCAGGTGCCTTTCGCTCGCCGCCGGGAACTGGCGTATCGCGCCGAATGCGAGAAAAAGAATCTCTGCCGGTCCTACACGGAATATGGCCGCAGTGACGTGGACGAATCTCGCTTTCGGCTTGGGTACCGGCCGTGTTGGGGTATCGCGCGCCGTTGGGTCCGACTCTTCGGGCACCTCGGCTAGAACGTGAAGCCCCACGGCTTCCGGTCCAAGCAGTTGCGCGACCGGAACGGTCGCTACTTTGACGGCAAACGAGCTGGACTTCTTTTCGCCTTCGCTAGTCTCGATTTCACCGAGCGTACGGGCCAGGCAGGCACGAGCACGGCGGGTATCGAGCGCGGATATTTCGGCTTGGGCGACGACTGCGGTCGGCATGACCTCGACAGCCGAGGCGAGATACTCGTATGGATCGGTCACCAGCGAAGCTTTACGCGCGATGGGACGGCTAGGTTTTGTCTTGCGACTATCACAGGCGAACTGTTCGCCGGCCATCACGCCCGTGGGCTCTGCCACGGGAACCGCCTTGCCACCAGGGACATCGCTTGGCCACAGATTCACAGCTTCAGCGAACGCTATAGCCTCTGTTTTGGTGATCGACGCTTTCGCGCCCGCAGACCCATCCACGACAGCCGCCGCCACGGCGCCCGCGACGATTACGATGAGGACAACAAACACAATGACAGCGTGCTTCACGATCCTCTGCTGGACCCTGCTGCCGCGGGGCCGCCGAAGCGTAAAACGGGAGACGAGCTCAGTAGGGCCGGATCTGCGCGTGGAGGTGTTCGAGGACTTCAACGCGTTGAGTTATCGAGGTGTGACCGCCCGCAAACGCGGCGGCGGGGGTCACGCCTTCGCTGACGACAAGCCACGCGCCTGCGGTCCGTCGGGCGACTGCCTGTCCGCCCACGCCGGGGGCCTGGAGGACTCCGGGATCGTGTAGCACCGGCTTGGCTGCCGGCAGGGGGCCCGGCGGGCTCCCGGGGTGTTCGGCATCGACGAGTGCATAGACGTCGAGCAACGCCCCGCCGAAGCGGTATTCGAGGTCGATGCAGTTGAGGAGTTCTCGTCCAAAGACGTCGTTATGCGCGGGCGCGTCGGTCACGACCGTTCCGCCAGCCACGTTGCCGTCGAGTCCGTCAACTTCGAGTGTGCAGAGGCCGGGCGACTCCCCGCCAGCGCCGCTGAAGCTGCGATTCGGGGCGGAGAAGTTGAGCGGCGCCTGGGTGGCGAAATTCTCGTGGACACGTCGGCCCGAGCGATCAAGTGCGACGAAAGGTCCGATCTCGCCGGTGAGTGCGTGCGCACCGCCCTGGCCACTATGCGCGGTGCCGCGCAATTCGAGGACTGCGGCACGCAGACCGCTAGGAAATCCCGGCTGCGCGCGCGTTGGGACCGGGGTCCGCCCGGCGAGTGCGACCGCTGCCACCCTGCTGGTGGTGAGTACGATCGCTGTGGCGACGGGAGGAGCGGGAGGCAAGGCGACGGTCGTCCATTCTTCGAGCAGGATCGGCCCGCGGCGAAGCTTCTGCGCAAACGTCGGGCAACCGGATCCGTTGAGCTCTCTGAGGCACCACCCGCCGCCCCCGGCTAGGGCGGGCGGGAACAGGGCGACATTTTCACGGCTCGCGATTTGCCTGGCCTGGGTTTGCCGCGCGCCCCGCCCCTGCCCGCCGCCGAGGGCGCCTGCGGACGCGATCACCACTCCGCAGAACATCGCGATCGCCGCGGCCCCGAGGGGCGCCGTGGACCGGTGGCGCCTAGGCTGAGGCCTTTCGTGGGTATGCTCTGGCACTGGTGTCACCGTGACTGTGTTATATAGCACGCACTGCGCGGTCGACGCAGTGCGTGCTGGTCGGGGGGTGAGGGCGGTGCCACACGGCGCTCACTTGTGTCGGTATGTCAGAAGAAGATTCCTTCGACGAACGTGACGATCGGCGCCGTAAAGTCGCCCTGGCATTGCAGGGCCCGTGTTTCTCGGCCGCCGGCCGAGAAGAAATTGGCGCTCCATGCGCGCTCGATCTCCACGTACTTGTAGTACGCCGCCTCTGCACACTCGCTTTCGATCAGAAGCACGGCCTTGTCCTTGTGGTAACCCGTGATTGATCTGCAAAGGCCTTTCCCCTTCTGATACGGGCCCTTTTCGCTCAACGACACATATAGGCATCCTTCGAGCTGGAGGGTGCCAACCACGCCGTTGCACGTCACGTTACCACCGCCCCAGATGATGCCGGGCCGATTCACCGGTTCGATTTCCTGGATGTAGCCATGCAATGTGCACTCTCTGTAGTTAGCGGCGCATGCTCCGCTGCCCGTGCATTGGAATCCAAAGGTCGCTTCGAAGGAGCCGCCGGTGGGGCGGGGCACTTCCCCGGCGGGGGCGTTGGCTTGTTCGGTTGTGTGCCGTGTCTGTTCACCTTCGGCGATTCGGCGGGAGCCGGCTTCCGCGTCGGATTCGATGGTGTATGCCGGGCCGGGATCTGTGTACGCCGGCCCTATGTTGACCGGATTAGGCAGTTCCAGCGCTTCGGTCTGGAGCGGGCGGCCGGTCTGTGGGACGTAGGTCTCGCCGTCCTGCGTGACGGTGCCGGAGCTGAGTTCGCTTGTGATACCGGCCGAGCCGAGCCACGCGTACTTCGGTGGCTGGCCTGCGGTGCTAGGGACGCCGAACGGGGTGCTGTTGTAGCTCCCTAGTAGTTTGGTTTCGGTTTCGCTGATTCCGGCGCGTGCGACGATGTTGCCGTCGAGGTCGTGCAGGAACAGTTCAGCCCCGCTGCTGCCTCCGAGGCTGGCCACGGTGGCCACCAGCGCGCCGCCTATGCCGCGTAGCTCGCGGCTCGTCGTTTCGACGCCTTCGATTGTGCCGCTGGTCCAGGCTACGGTTTGGCCCCCTCCGTCGTAGTGGTTGATGGTCGTCTCGGGGCGAGTGCCTGTGGAGACGACGTCGCGGGCGCGGGCGTCGGGGTCAAGCTGGTATTCGTTGGTCTCGCCGCTCTGTGTCTCGGTGGCAGTTTGCCCATCCACATAGTAGGTCGCCGTGAGTTCGTGTCCTCCCGCATCGGCGGCTGGGAGCTTCGTGGTGTCGGCGAACGCGTCGTAGGTGACGCCGGGGTCGGTCATCGCGTTGCCGGTGCCGTAGGTGTGCCACTGCGTCGTCCCGCCTTCGCTAGCGCATCTTTTTTCGCTCGTGGGTTCGCGTTCCGTCTCGGTGGCGCGGTTCTCTTCTTCGTCATAGGTGTAGAGCCGGGTTGTGCAGCCGCCGCCTGCGGGGGTTTCCTCGACGCCGGTCAGGGCGCCTTCGGCGTTATAGGTGTAGGCGGGCTCTTCAGAGAGGCTACTGGCCTGCTGCATTGTTTCGCCATGGATGGAGGGCGTGACGGCATCTTTGAACCACACGCATTGTTCGTGTTCTTCGGTGCAGTGTGTCGTCTTCTTGTATTCGATCTTGGTTGTTGCGCCGACCGGGTTGTACGTGTAGTAGGCCGTCATGCCGTTTGGGTACGTTTCAGTGAGGACGCGGCCTTCTGTGTTGTAGGTGGCGCCGAACGTGCCTACTCCGGACAACGCCACATTGGTGGCCGCGCCGGTTTCTTCGCTGTAGCTGAACGTCTCTTTGCCTTTGCCGCCTTCGGAGCCGTCGGTCATTTCTGTGAGCCGGCCTTCCGGCGTATAGGTGTAGTGAGCGGCGTTGCCGTCCGCATCGGTGTACGTGAGCATTGCCCCGAACGCGTTGAGCGTGGTGAGAATTTTGTGCGTCGTCGAGCCGAGCGTGCTCGTTTGTTCTTCCACCAGGCCGGTGCTAGTGCTGTATTTCACTTTTAGTTTCGGCAACGTCGTGTCGGTGCTGGCTGTCTCTTCGCTCGCGGTCGGCCGGGCGGCTTCGTCGTAGGTGTTTGTCCTGGTCCGGGTGGTCGTGCCGAACGTTTCCGTGATCTTTTCTGGTTGGTTCCACACGTTGTAGGTCGTGACCGTTACGGGCAACTGGGGGCCGGTCGTGGCGGGCTGTTCGGCGGGGCGCGTCTCGCACGGCATGCCGACCCATTCGGGGCGTTTCTCGCATGCCGTCACGCCGGCTTCTTCTTTTGCGCTGTAGTAGATGTCCTGCTCGTCATGGGCACCCAGGTTGCCAGTCACAGTCGGCAGCCACTGCTGCACCCTGTCGTGTGCGTAGTCGGTAACGTAAATCTTGCCGGAGGCCAGCACCGTCAGCGCCTGGGGGCTTTCGAACTGGCCGGGCCCACGGCCAGCGATGCCGAAAGTCTTGACCCATGCACCGGATGCGATGTTGAACACGCCGACGCGGTGGTTGGTGCGGTCGGTGACGTAGATATCGCCGGAGGTGTCCTCTGCGACGCCACGAGGTTCGCCAAGCTGGCCTTGGCCGGTTCCGGGACTGCCGATCGAGGCGATGTATTTGCGGGTGCTTTCGCTGAACTCCTCAATGCGGCCGTTTCCGGAATCGCTGACGAAGACGTCGCCACCGGAGATCGACACCGCGTCGGGTCCCTTGAACTGCCCGTTGCCCGATCCTTCTATTCCCGCGCGGCAGCTACTTGTGCAGATCTCAAAGATGTCTTCGCCGTTGCTGACGCCGAAGCCGAACGTAGCCAGGAATTCGCCGTTTTCCTTGAACTCGTCGACGCGGTTGTTCACCCAGTCGGCGACCCAGACGTTTCCCGATGCGTCGATAGCGACCCCTTCCGGGCCTTTGAACTGGCCGGCGCCGGCCCCAGTTTTCCCGAACACCCGCACCAGCGCGCCAGAGGCTTTCAACTCCACGATGCGGTTGTTTACGGTGTCCGCGACGTAGACGTTGCCCGTTGTGTGGTTGATTGCGAGTGCAACCGGCTGATCGAACTGCACTTCTTTTTCGCTGCTGCCCAGTTTGCCGTAGCTTGCGAGCCATGTTCCCGTGCTCGAGAACTTCTGAACGCGATCATTGTATGTGTCGGTCACCCACACGTCTTCGCTCGAGTCGACCGCGACGCCCGACGGACCTTCGAAATAGCCTTTTTCGGTCCCGAAGCCGCCGAATTCGAGCCCAAACGCGGGCGGCACCTTGGCGTCTTTGCCGGTCGCGGCGGGTGTCTGGGTTTCGATGATGTGGCCGGTGGTTTCGTTGTACTTGGTTATGGTCGTCTGGTCCAGGCCTTCCGGTTCGACGGTCACCGAGGTCGGCTTGCGTAGTTTCCAGCCGAGTTCGTTTTGGCCGTTGTAGGCGGTGACGGTGGTGCGCTTGTCGAATTCTTCTTTGGCGAGCGTTTCGGCGCCGTCAGTGGTCTGGGTGACGAGTTCGTACTGTTCTTCGTTTTTGGGGGCTCCGGTGTCGTAGGTGTAGTGGACGTGGTTGCGGGCCTTGACTTCTTCGTTGGCTTCTTTCTTTCCGGCTGCGAGCTTGACGGTGTGTAGCGGTCCCCAGGTGTCGGTTAGCTCCCCTTCGCTGTTGTAGGTGCTTTTCGTGTCGAGTTGTTCTGAGGCTTCGACCGGTTTGGCTTCTTTGAGCGCGGTTTCGCGGTCGGCGGCGCTGAGGGTGCGCGTGACCTGGTTGTGGCTATTGTATTCCGCGGTGCTAACGCCCCCGAACGGGTTGACGACGTTGACGGTGCGCCCCTCAAAGTCAGTGTAGTAACTGGTCGCGCCAGCGTAGTTGTGTGAGGGCCACCCGCGCGGGTTGGTCGATGGGATCATGGACGTGATTTCGACCCCGAAGTCGTTCTGTCCCCATTCTTTGTCTTCGGAATAGCTAAGTTTGGGTACGCCTGGTGTGTTTCCGACGTTCTGGAGTTGGTACTCGACGGTCGTGCCGGGTTCCGGGTTAGCGGCTTCTTCGGCCTGGGGTTCGCCTTGCGACCTCGTATATCTTGTTCCCGAGCTCGGAAGTGAACCACAACTGTCCGGCCGGTCCTTCCGTGATGCCCGATAGGTCGCCGCCTGTTTCTTCGGGCAACGTCTCGTTTGTCATCACGCCTGCGCTCGTCGAGTGGCCGAGGATGCTCGCGCCATTGGTGCCGTAGCTCGTGTACCACATTTCGTTACGGTGATCGGTGAGTTCGTGTGGGGTGCCTGTGCCTGCGGGCATCGCGAATTCGGTGAGTGCCCGAGTGGATTTGACGATCCGGTCCAGTTTCGGGGCGGAGCCGTCGTCGACCGTGACCCAGACGTTATGTTCTTCGAAGTTTTCTTGGATGGCGATGCCTTGGGGTTCGCCGGCCACTGGGACGTTGGCTAGCACGGTGCCGCTGCTGTTGAGCTCGATGATCGAGTTTGCGCCCGGATCGCGGTGGGTGACCCAAATGTCCTTGTTGTAGTCCACGACGAGGCTGCCGGGTTTGCCGGGATAGGCGCTGAGCGAGTATTCGCCGTTGATGGTGCCTTCGCCTGAGATCCGGCCGACCTTGTTCGTGCCCTGGTCGGAAAACCACGCGTCGTCTTCATAGCCTGTCGCGATCGCGATCGGTTCGCTACCGGCTGGCAGTGATGGTTCCGTGATTTCGCCCGACGGCGCGATGACGCCGATCTTGCTCGAGCTGGTGTCGGTCCAGACCATGTCGTCGCCCATGTAGCTGATTCCTGTGGGACCGCTGCCGGCGGGAAGCGTGCGTTCGCTGAGCGCCCCGGTGCTGCTGATCTCGCCGAGCTTGCTCGTGTTGTACTCGGTGAACCACACTGGACCTTCGAGGCCCCAGGAGATCTCTCGCGGGCCGCTTTCTTTCGGCAGGGCGTAGGGAGCCGCGATCGCTACCGCGCTACTGAGGTTACTCGAAGCCGTCACCGACCCGCCCCCGTTGGTAGCTGTGATGATGGCCTTGATGGTGTGCCCGACTTCGCCTGCAACAGGCATGTAGGTAGAGTTCGTGGCCCCGGGGGATGAGGGTGCATTCTTCGCCTTTGGCGTTGCAGTCCTGCCAGCGAAAACCGTAGACCACCGGTTCGTTGCTCCATTTGCCCCGGGTGACGGTGACGTTGACGCCTACCGCGGCTGCGCCGGACAGAGTCGGGGTTTCTCCGCTGTCGACAGGCAGACTGCCTTTCCACAGGGCCGCGGTTGAGGGGGCGCGGGTGACCTTGAGCAGGCGGCCGGTGCTGGAGTCGGAGGGGATCGTTCCGTAGGTGAATGCCCAGCTCTCCTGTCCGGGTGGGGTGTAGGCGGTGAGATGGTTTTCTGCGTCGTAGCCGTAGGTGGTCTTCAGCGCGGGTTTGATCTGTGGATTCCACTCGGCGCGGAGGCGGCCCAGGCCGTCGTATTCGTACGCTGCGACGGCGGTTTGTGCCATCGTGCCGGTTTTCGGGTTGTAGGCGACGGAGATGACTTCCTTGAGGCGGTCCTTGTAGTTGCCCCATTCGCTCTCGGCTTCGCCTTTGGCGGTCGTGGCGCCTTCGTCGTAAATGAATTCCAGGCCGCGGCAGCCGCGTTCGAGTTTTTCGCGCGCGCACGTCAGGGCTGGGTGGGGCGCGAGCTCAAGGCGCGGGGTCACAATCTTCTTGCCTGCGCTCGGTTCGAGGGTTGTGTATTCGTCGGTCACTGAGTCGGTGGCGATCGGGCCGCGCGTGCTGGCGCCCATCCAGTGTTTGGCGCCGCTGGGCAGCCTAAACACTGTGGTGGTGCCCTGCTTGGCGTCGCTGAGGATGTAGGCGGGTTCTTTGCCTTCGTATTCGGTCTTGTATTCGAGCGATAGGTCCTTGTCGCCTTCGGGTGGTTCGAAGGTGCCGCTTTCGGTGCGGGCAAACTCGGTGGCGCCGCTGGGGGCGAGGACCGAGACGCTTTCGTCGGGCAGTACCTGGAGGGTCGCGACGTTGTTGAGGAACATGCTCCAGTCGGGGCCGAGGGGCTCTTCTTCTCCCTCAGTGACGTTGCGCGAGTCGTAGTGCCGGGCGACCGTCAATCCGGTTGAGGCGCCGCTGATGTTTACGTCGGTAGCTTCCATCGCGAAGTCCCCGGACTCCGGGTTTACCGAGCCGGGCCCGACCGCGATCGGGGTAGAGGGGTCCACTTTCAGCGAGTAATGTGCGGTTTCGATGTTGCCCGCGTTGTCGGTGAGCACGATGGTGAGGAGGTGGGTGCCGGCCCCGAATTCATCGCCGTTCAGTGACCATTCGCCCGTCGTGGTGCAGGGCCCTTTGAAGCATATCCCAGGCACTGTGGGGGTGATCGCATGCCCGTCGATCTCAAGTCCGATCGACGCGACGCCTGAGCTTGGAACCGTTCCTTCCCCGTCGGTGGCTTCGACCCTGATGGCTTGCTGGGCTTCGCGCAGTTCGTATTCATAATTGTTTTCCGCGTTCGTGTTGAAGCCAACGATGCGCCCCAATTTCGGGGCCTTGGCGTCGACTTTCAGTGGCTCTTCGCCTTCGTTGTATTCGTAGGAGTTCGAGTAGGGGAGCGCCGAGCCCGCGTCGACGCGGAGGGTGCCTTCCCCTTCGGGCAAGTGTTTGGTTCCGTTGAGCAGCGCGTTGTAGTTGTACGTTTCTTCCTCGGTGGGCGCGCACTCGATGGTGCCGTTGTTGCAGGCCGCCTTTTCGAAATAAGCCTGGCCGCCGTAGTTTTCCCAGCTGCCGCCGGAGGGCTTGAATTCAACGTGCGTCGTCTCGACGCCCAGACCGCCATCGACTGCTTCGAATGCGAAGGCACCGTGGTGCGGGCCGAGCCAGGTCGATTTCGCGTTCTGGTCAAAGATGTTTTCGGTTGCGTCGAGTTCAATTGGGGCGGATTTGACGTGGACGTCACTGTGCTTGCCCTTTTCCTCAGCGAACGCGCTCGCGACATCGAAGATGTTGCCTTCCCATTCGCCGGTGCCGGCCGCTTCGGTGGTCATCTCGAAGCGAGCGTTGTTGTGGCTTTCTACACCTTCGGGCGAGCAGTTGACGTTTTGGCAGACACTCGCTTCTTTGACATATGGGTGGCTGAGTCGCGTAAACCCTTCCGCGCTACTTCCGTTGTACAGTTCGATCCAACCGACCAGCCAGCTCGGGGTGGCTTCTTCTTCGCCATTGCCGGTCCGTTCCGTCGGAGAGATACCGTCCTTGACGTAGAACTCATAGAGTTTGGTGTAGCCTTGGGCGTGCTCGGACCAGGCGGCGTAGTCGTTTTTGACGAAGCTGGCTGACGGATGTGTCATTTCGAGCCCGAATTTGCTCTTGCTGTAGGTGTAGCCGCTCCATTCGTGGAATTCCCACATGCCAGGGTCGATGTTGATCCAGGTGTCCCAGAATTCGGGGTCGACAACGATCGGATACTGATAGCTGCCCGCCCGATGCGCGACCGTCACCACGAGCGAGGCGCCGGCTACTCTCATCGTGACCGGCACTCGCGCTCCGCTGGCGTCGTGTGCTTCTGGGGCGGGAATCAGCCCGATCGTCTGCCCTTCCTTGACAACGTGTACGCCGCGTGGCGTGCTGCGTGTTTCGATGAGTTCCGCACCAGTTGGCACACTTACCTTGTAGTAGAGCTGTTCCGGACTTTCGATCGAGCGCAGGACGGTGCTCGTGTCGAACCCGAGGGGCGTCGGCTTGAGCAAGGTGTCCGAGTCCGTTTCGGTGTTCGCGAACAAGACGCCGGCTGCGCCGGACTGGGGTTCGGACCCGCTGAGCGGCGTGCCATGCGAATCCGTCGGCGTCATAGAGATGCCCAGAGATGGCAGTTCGGCGCCAGACGCCAGTGTTGTTGGCAGCCGAACAGGGATCAGCGCGTTCTTGGGTTCGAACGCGGAGCCCGAGTGGTGGAGAGTCAAATCAATTCCCGCCCAATGCCCGGGGCCGGATTCGGTGGCCATGGGGATCGCCGACTGGATCACGCCGTCATACCGCCCACCAGGGAGTGCGACATCCGCCACGGTCGGGCTGGCGAAGCCTGTGACCTGTTGGCCAGCAGGCAGCGCCGGCGGCCCTCCCTGTTGTTCGCTCAAAAGCGATGGGAATGTGGCGGCGAGGGTTTGGAACGCCTGGGCAGCGGTCTGCTGCTCGTACTCAGTGCGCGACGTTTCACGCGCCATCACGGCTTCCGGAGTGTCTCTTGAGGCTTCGGTAGCGGCCTGCTGCTGTTCGGCGCCGATGAGCGCTTGCGTCGAAGGCACCACGAGCGGGCCGGTGAGCGGTGTGGCGTTGGAGCTTGGCGCCAGATTCGCTGCCGTGGCCGTAGCCGCCGTGCACCAAAGGGCGAGCCCGCTGCACAGCAGTAGGCACATCATAGAGCGTTGTATGACGGCAAGCCTCATTCGGTGGCCCCCCAGGGTCGCGGTACGCGCCATCTTTTGGCCACGCAACGTGGCACGGAGCGTTGTTGGGATGAACATAATGGGTGAGGCCCTGCTCGTCCATCCCCCATTTCGTGACTTTGGGGGAGTGACACCACCGTCACCCAAAGACGACTTGCTGTCCACTTCACCTACCGTAGTGGAACCCGGACCAGCCGGCACCCATCGCCGCCGGCCGCGACCCTCAGTTGAAACCCCACCGGCTACAGAAGGGCCTGAATTGGCATGTCGATCAGATCTCGCTTGCTCACCGCGTTGAGCTTGCGAAGCAGGCTGGTGACATGATCCTTGACCGTCGCGGCACTAATGTTCAGTTTCCTAGCTGTGGAGCCATACGACATGCCCTCGCTGAGGCACCTGAGCACCTGGGTCTCGCGCCGCGTGAGGATCGGGTCCCGGTCTCGATCGGGTCGCTTGAAGCGACTGCTATCGCCCGTTACGAACATACAGCCACCACTCGCGGTGACACCGACAAGAGCGAGGACATCCTCTGCACGGGCGCTCACGGCAAGGCATGAGATCCCGGCTGCTAGCAACACCATCCCGTATGGCTGCGTCGGGTTACGGGCGAGCACCACGATTCCTGGCGCCGGCCGCAGCGAGCGCAGCCATACCCACAGCGTCGGGGCGGTCTTCTCATCTACGATCGTTGCCCGCGGGGCCGAGCGCGTGACAACCTGCTCAAGTTCGGCGCCCTCGAGAGCCATGCCGTGTATGCGAACCGCGGGATCCTCGCGCAGCACATCCGCCAGCCCACGAGTCGGTATCTCGTCAAAACGGCCGAGAACGACACTCACGCACGGGGAACCGCTAGCGCCGTTTGACGTTCGGTCACCGCAGGTCGCCTGGTTAGGTGACCTGAACGCGATACTCATGGTTTCCGTGGTCCTTCACTCGAGAAGCTGCTGTTGCATCTACGTTGCGCCCACGCCACCACAAGACCAGGATGATGCCGGTGTCGGTACCCTGCGCCGTCCTCCTTCGGGGGGTTAATCGGCTGGCTCGCATCGACTGAAACCGGCGCGCATTGCAGCTGAGTGAGGCGTGGAGCGTGCGGGTCTCGGCGACGGGCGACCCGGCCGCGCGTGGGAGTGCTCACCGCGCCGCGAACCACGAGGCTGGCGTGACCAGGCTCATCGTGGAGTGGGTGCTCCATCAGTGGGGTACCGCGAGTTCGCTGAGCAGCCAAACGCCGCCTTCGAGCCGATCCACTGGGCCGCTGGTCGCCTTCATGGCGGATCGGTGGCCCCGTCCGGGTGATCGCGCAGCGCGTCGCTGGGCGCCAGATCTTCGATGAGCGCAGTGGGCGGTACGGCCAAGCCGTCTCGCAAAAGACTCGATCTGCGAGAGGCGCGGGTCTGTTTGCCCGGCCTCGGCCTTGGTGATTATGCTGGGATTCAGGCGACTTCGTTCGGCGAGTTGGTCCTCGGAAAGCCCCGCCTCGTCGCGCAATCTCCGCAGGCGCTCGCCGAACGCACGCATCAAGGAGAGACGGCTGCTTGCCGCTTGGAGACGATCTTCAGCCGACGGCATCAGAAGGCCTCCGCGCCGCCGACGATGCCCCCCACCAGCCGCCAGCCGGGTGGTTGGCGGGCTATCTCGCCGGTCGCCTCCAGGCTGCCAATCAGCTGGCGGACATACCAGAGCGGCACCTCAATGTCTTGGGCTAGAGCCAGTGTGCTCATCCCGGGCCGCGAGGCTATTAGGGAGAGTGTCTGGCTCCTGCTGGCTGTGCGCCTGGGGGCCGACAAGCCGTCGGTGAGTTGCGCCACGGAGGCGTCGAGAGTGTGCGCGAGCATCAAGAGCACAGTCAGGCTGGGCGTAGCGCCCCCGCGCTCTAGCCGGGAAATCTCGTCGTGGCGTAGAAAGCAGCGCCTTGCCAGCTCGTCCTGGGATAGCCGAGCTGCGGCCCGCAGCAACCTCAGGCTCGTACCGAACGCGAGCAGGATCTCATCCTTCTCGGGCTTGTCGGGACCGAGTGCGGCCAGCCGAGCTTGTTTGGCAGATGCTGACGCGCTGGGCATGACGAGCACCGACGCCTACTGGGCTCCCGTCGCCACCGCTCGCCGGCAGCGACTCATACGTCCGATCAGCTGCGTCGCGATGGCCTCGGTCAGTGGCCGAACCAGCACCGACCGGTCGATGTAGGCGCCCTGGTAGACCATGCCGTTTCAGCGACGGTCCGATGGCCGTGATGGTTGCTGTGCTCCTTTACCGCGCCCGCTGGCCTGGTGGAGTGCTATGTGAGCGTCGCGAAGCTGCTGTTCTACCTGGGTCAGGCGAGCCCTGACCTGTGCCAGCTCGTGCTCGCTGGTGGCGCGTATGCCTTCGATGAGCTTGATCTCGCGGCGCACACACGGGTGGCTGAGGTTGAACTGGCGGGCGAACTCCCCGAGGGCGTCTCGGTCGCTCTCGCCCGCCAGACGGTGCACGAGGGGATGGTCGTCAGGATCGCTGCCAGCGCTGAACTGTGGCCAACAGATGCGTGCGCTGCCGCGAGGAACCGCCAAGCACTTATTGGCCACGACAGCAGGGCGCTGAAGCGGATGCTGTCCCCGAAGCAGGTAAATGCGGATCCTCAGACCGGCGGCCCTCCGCACTTGGCGCGGCGGGAACACCGGCTCGTCCATGCCCACAGCGAGCGCAAGCAGCACCACGGGATAGCGGCGGGCACCCACCAGCTCCGCTTCAAGGCGCCGCAGCTGCCGTGCGCTGCGCACTACGATCATCTCGCGCGCAACAGGCGCATACCCTGCCGACCGGCCAGCTCGACTGCGCCTGTCATGCGCAGAGATCGAATGCTCGGTAGAACGTCTATTTCTGGGGCGCATCGCACCATCGCTCACAAGAACCACGCTGGCTGAGTTGATCGAGGCTCACTGCGAAAGCCTGTAGCGACGGGTCCGTGGATCACGCTCGATCAGTCCGACGCTTAGTAGCGTGGCGACATAGCGGTATGTCGTGCTATCGCCTAGCCCGAGCTGATTGGCGAGGGCGATGACCCCGATCTCGCTCCCATCAGCCGGGAAGCCGCTCAGCACGATCAGCCCGAGCAGCAACGATCTGGACATGCCTGGATCGTCAAGCAGCCGCTGGTTACCTTGGATGCTCTGGCGCGCGCCATTGAGTCCTGACAGCAACATCGACGCGTTGCCTGTCCCGAGGGCATCGCGGACGATCCGATCTATCTGCGCGGAGGTGAGCTCGATGCTGACCGGCCCGGCGGCCACCGAGGCTCGGTCGAGGGAAGGACGGTGTGATGGACGCTTGCTCATCCTGGTCAGCGACACGCAGAGGTCGTGGGCGAGGTGATCGAAAGGTCCGCTCGCGAGTGAATGCCGTGGTGCGCGTTAGCTGCCTTGATCCGTCTACGGGTGTTCGCGGCCCATTCGATCTCAGCGTGTAGCTGGACAAGTACCGCTTCGCGTGAGCAGTCCAGGCACACGGCCTCCCAGGTGCTCCCCTGCCCACGAGTCTGCGCAAGGCTCGTGGCCAGCGTGAGGCACTCGCGCTCGTGTGCCTGCAGCGCGCGCAACAGGCGGGGTGCGTCCTGGGGGCGGGCCACCGACAGCTTGGCCTGCCACCCTAGCCGAACCGGCTCGTGTGGCAGCTGTGTCTCCATCCACAGTGTCAGGGCCTCAGACGTAGCCCATGTCGGGTGATAGACCAGCTGGGTGCGCTGGCGCCTGTCCTCGGCTGACTCGTTGCGAGAGATCGCCAACCCCCTCTTCTTCGAGCTGCTCGAGCAGGCAGTAGACATCGTTGACGTCAATACGCCAGGTAGTCCCAAGCCGCGCGACTAGGCGATTGGCGAGGTCTGCGCCGTGGCCCGGGCGTTCCAGTAGCAGGCCGAGCAGTGCACCCCGCAAAGCTCCGGAGGCACCTCGCATCCAATCCGTCGTGGTACAGCCGTATCCCGGTTTCGGAGAGGTCGACGAATTCAAGGCTCCCCCCTATACCGACGCTTGAATGACATGTTCGTGGAGGGTCTCCGTGAGAGTGTGCAGAGGCCTAGATGGTGCCCGGAGTATTTCCTATTTATTGACATCGTCGTCGGTGCCGGTTGTGTTGTGTGCCAACGTGCGCCGATATCGACGTGAGCGGGGATTCTGCTCAAGTGCGCCGACGGCTATCCAGGTGGTGGCGTGGCGGTGGACTGTACTCTTGGGAATGTTGAGTTCCCGAGCCACGTCGGCGAGTTCGCGCTCGGTGCCATCCAGAGGGAATGCGATCAGGACGCGTATTGCCGTGAGTAGGACACGCGAATGATCGTTCTGACCTCGACCGGAGGAGACTTGCGGTGGTGCCGCGTCGCCGACGTTGGTAAGCCACTCGTTGATCGGCGCTCCGGCACATGCCTCTTGCACCACCCGGGCGACCTGGGACTCACTGAGAGTGATTGTCACTTCGCGACGCCCAATCATGCTGCTGGTCTGCGCTTGCGCCGCGGCTCACTCATGGGCACGGGGGAAGTGGAGTTTGATGGCCGGCTGCGCCCAGGAGAAAGTGAGAAAGCCTGAAGGCAACCGGCCAGCACTGCACGGTCGGGACCTCGAGGTACCACGCTATCCCCTTTGGTCGTACAAGGACCGCTGCTGCGGATTGATTGAGCGGTGTTGTCGTTGGTCACGGCCGCACCGATCATGCCCGTCGCTGTAGGAGGTTGCTAGGTCTGCGCTTACTATTTAGTTCTAACTATCCGCACGTCGCCAAGGAGTTGGTTCCTGCGGTCGGTGTCTGCCGGACGGCAGAGGGCTCAGGCTGACCGTTGGCGGTAAGCCGCTCTCCACAGGCGCAGGACCGGGCATAGGAGCCGTGTCAGCGAGCCGCCGGCAGAGATGACGGCGGTGGTGCCGCCGCGCAGCTCGGCAGTGGCGGCTGTGTCCTTGGAGAGGTACATGGCGATCATCGCTGCGGCAACCACGGCGTGCTTGGATCCGTGGGGCAGAGATCGCAGCTCTGCCAGTGACCGGGCGACGAGTGCCTGCACGGCGCTCAGCGCGGAGTCTTGGTCTGGGTAGTGCGCGATGTAGCTGTGGTCGCCGTTGTCGGTGTCTTCGATCTGGTCGACGTAGCTATCGAGCATCGTCGTCGTCGCTGAGACCCAGGGAAAGTAGGCAGCGTAGGTGCGGTCAAGCTCGCTCTTGGTGCAGGTTGGTTTGGCTGCCAGTGCCAGTAGTGCGTGGATGGCCAGAGGCGCACTCGCGGCCCCCGACAGCTCCCACCAGCTCGCCTGTTGTTCGCCGGGATAGTGCTCGCTGGCCCATCGTCGGAGTTCGGCGTCGCGATGAGATGCGTCGGGGTCGTGGTTGAGCGCGAGCACTTGCGCTCGGTGGGCCTCGGTGAGCGCGAGCTCGTAGACGAATGGAAAAGAGGGCAGGGTTGCGCATCCTCGACGGCAGGCTTGCACGAGGTCGCGCAGATATCCGCCGTCGTCGCGCCAAGGGTGATGGTCGTAGTAGTCGGAGATCGGGCCGCGCGGGTCGATCGCCTCGGCGATGGCGCGATGCAGCGTCCGTCCGTCGGTCTGGCCCGCCTTGACGGCGCTCTCGCTCAGGTTGTCTAGAAGGTCCCAGATGAGCTCATAGGCGACCAGCAGGCGCAGCAGGTCGTAGTTGCGCCTGCCTGGGAGCGTCCAGAACAGCGCGGCTCCGTGGATGTGGGTGCGCTTGCGGTCAAAGACGTCGAGCGCGTCCGCCCTAATCATGGGGTGGGGGATCGCCTGCGCGCTTGTGCGCCACTGCTTGAGCTCCTTGGAGACCGCGCGCAATCCTCCGAGCAGCTCGCGTGTGGCCGCATTGGCAAGTGCCCAGAGCTGGCCGGGCGTGAGGGGCGCCGGGTCGCGTCGGCTCGAAAATGGGACCGTTCCGATTTAAGCCTGGAGTTTAGTTCGACAGGCCGACAGCCGGACGTACTCGGGCGATCTGGTAGCCAGGGATCGCGGTGATTGCGACCGCGACCGTCGTGACCAGGACGAGGCTGACGAAGGCCAAGAGCAGCCCGAAGGAGAACACGACGGGAAAACCCGTCACGCTGAGGATGGCGCGGCTTCCAAGTAGCTGGCCGAAAAGCCCGAACAGGGCGCCTATCGCGCAGCCGGGACCGGCGACCAGCACGCTCTCGAGCAGCAGGGCTCGCCACACGGCGATGTCGGTGAATCCGTCGAGCTTTAGGCGTGCCAGACGGGCGCGTCGCTGCCACAGCATGCTTGCCATCGCGGCAGCCATCGCGAGCACAGCCGCGATGAGCACCAGTGCGGATATCTCGCTGAGACGCTGCAGGCCTTGGCGGCTGGCTGCTCGCTGCTGTCGTTCTCGCTGGACCGCGGTCTGTACCTGCAGCCCCGAAAACGGACCGAGGGCTCGTTGCACCTCGGCCCGTACCGTGGCTGGCGTTGCTCTCGGGGCTGGATGGATCTCATAGGCGCTTGCGTCAGTGCTTTCCCATGCTTTGGCGTAGTCGGTGGCGTTGATGATGATCGCTCCCGGCGGCCATCCCACGTTGGTGCTCAGGGCTGCCACACGAAAGACGGTGGGCTGTGGCGAGGGCAGCGTGAAAGACGCGCCGATTCGTAGATGGTGTTGGGTCGCGATCGCCTTGGAGACCACCGCCCAGCCGCCCTCGCGTACCCGGCGATCGGCCAAGGCGAGGTTGCCTTGGACGAGCTGGTTGGGAAAGACCATCTGGCGCTGCGTCGTTGGTTGTGCGCTGACCCACACGCGTCGGTTGCCGAAGTCCAGGAACCCGCCGCGGTAAAGCGAGACGGACTGCACACCGGCAAGCCGTGCCAGACGCGCGGCACTATCCGCGCGAAATGAGGTGGTCGCGAGCAGGTTGTTTAGCCCGGGCGGGAACGCCCACACCTCGGCTGCGCTGCTGACGTCGTGTGCGGACTGGTCCAGGCCGCGCTGCAGGTCTGCGTGGGCTCCCTGTATCGCCACGCTCCCGAACACTGCTATCGCTCCGGTCGCGGCGATCCCGACCGTCCGTGTCCAGGTCGAGCGCAACTCGGCCACAGCGACGAACGGTGCCCTCACGCGAAGATCCTCAGTCGCGCGCTCCACCAGATGCAACACGACCCGCAGCAGGCTGGGAAGGAGAAGCAACAGCGCCCCGGTCAAGCTGACTACGCCGACCACGGCTGCGTCTGGCGCGAAGAGCAGAATCCCCGTCGTCAAGGCGATGCAGCCCAACCCTGCAAGGAGCGCAGCGCGAGTGCCTGAGAGCGGATTGTGTCTGGGCTTGTTGTCTGGGGATGGCCGCTCGGCGAAGATGTCACGAAGTGGATTGAGCACGCCGAAGCACGCAGCGAGCATCCCGCCAGCCACGGCGACGCCGATGCTTTGCCATGTGACGATTCGCTGCGAGCCGACCGCAAACGCGAACGAGAGGTAGCCGGGGCTGGCATGGAACAGCCGCAGGGACAGCTCATCCCCGAGCGCCAGACCAAGCAGGCAAGAGACGACGCCGAGAATGAGCGCGTCGAACAGCGACACCTCGACGACCGTCCAGGGGCTGTATCCGTCGAGGCGAAGATCGGCGATCAGCGCCCGCCGCGCAGGCACGGTCAAGAGCATGGCGTTAAACGCGAACAGGAACCCGACGAGCGCGCTGATCGCAGCGAACAGGGCAGTTGACTGGTTGGTCGGGGCTGCCGCGCTGTCGAACAGCCGCGCGTCGTAGTCGGCCGCAACGACATTGACGCGACCTGCCGCGAGCCTCGAAAGCGCTGTGCGTACCTCGCTGTCATGGCCGGGTTGTGGCTGCACGAAGATGCGAGAGACCCGTCCAGGCAGGCTGGTCAACTGCTGGACGTAGGCTAGGGGCGCGAGCGCGACGGGGCTGTGAGCGAGCGCGCCGATGTCGCTTTCTTGCAGCGTGACACCCAGCAGGGCGGGTACCGTCCTCGCGCCAATCTGAAGCTTGACGATCTGCAGTGAGCTCGCGCCGATCTGCTGGGCGACCGGGAGTGGGAGCGCGAAAGCGTGCTGTCGTGCGAGCGCTGCGGCGCTAAAGTGTCTTAGCAACGTCCCGCCAAAGCGCACGAATCGAGGGTCCGCGCCGATCAGATACACCGGCTGGCTCCCGTCCGGACCCAGCACGTTCGCCTGTGACTCGAGAACCGGCGCGGCCGATATCACGCCGCGCAGCCGCTGGACCTGGCCGACTAGCGTTTCGCTCATTCCACTGGGGCCGCGTGCCTCAAGCTGAAGCGCGGACCGGCCAACCAGCCCGCTCGTAAGTTGGCGCACCGAGCCATTGAGGCTCGTGTTCGCAACCTGGGAGGCGAACAGCAGCGCGACCCCTACGGCGATGCCGATCACCGCGAGGCCTTCACGCACCAGCTGGGAGCGCAGACGGACTCGATACAGATCGAGAATCCCCAGCGGCTTCATTCTCGCGCCCCGAACGCCGGTCACTAGATGCCCGCTGGAGCGATGGCCGCGTGAGTCCCGTCGATGAGTTTTCCGTCGCGAAGGGTATGCACGCGATCCGCGTACGCGGCAGCCTCCGGGTCATGGGTCACGAGCAGCACCGCGATCGCACGATCCCTGCAAAGCTCGCTCAGCAGCGCGAGCACTTCTCTCCCCCGCTCGGTATCGAGATTCCCGGTCGGCTCGTCCGCGAGGACCAGCTTCGGTTCGGTCGACAGAGCACGCGCGATCATTACCCGCTGACGCTCACCCATCGAAAGCTGCTCGGCACGGCTACCAAGTCGCTCTCCGAGCCCCAGCCGGCGCAGCAGTGGCTCGACGCGCCTGCGCGCCTCACGCAAACGAAGGGAGTCGCCGACCAGCTTCAGCGCCGCGTTGTCAAGCGCACTGGCGCCCGGGACCATATCCAGCGACTGGCGAACGAACCCGAGCTCACGCATCCGATAGCGCGCCGCGCCAGCTCCCGAAAGCGAAGAGACCTCCTGGCCGTCGAGCAGCACGCAGCCACTATCAGGGCGCAACACGGCCGCTGCCATCATCAACAGGGTGCTCTTCCCCGAGCCACTCGGCCCATACAAAGCGACCAGCTCGCCAGGCGATACCGACAGCGACACGCCATCAACGGCGTTCACCCACTCGCTGCCTACCGGGTAGCGCTTGACGAGCTCGCGGAGTTCGAGCACCCTACGCAGACTGCCGGCCGGGAAAGTCGATCACATCAGCTCCACCATCCGGCGGGTCGCCCGAAACCACAAGCCGACCATCGCTCAGCGAGCCGATCCGGTTCGCATAGGCCGCGTCGGGCATGTCAGGCACAGTGATGAGAACAGCAAGACCCTCCTCGTCTGCCGCATGACGCAACAGGCCCACGACCTCCTCGCGCTGCATCAGATTCAAGCTCGCCGTGGGATCGTCGGCCACGAGAACCCGCGGCTCACGCACGAGCGCGTGAGCCAAAGCAACCAGAGTCCGCTCGCCGTCAGTCAAGGTCTCCCAGCGAGCACCAGCACAATCAGCGATACCCAGACGCTTCAGCATCGCGCTCGCACGCCGGCGAGCCTGGCGCGGCGAATACTTGCCCAACAGCGGCAAAGCGACGTAGTCGTTGACCGCACGGAAATCCCCGCTTTGCGGTCCCAGGCGTTGCACCCACCCGATGCCCTCGTGAAGCTGCGGATCACGACCCCGCGGCCTGCCCGCAAGATCCATTCCGTCAAAGCACACCCGACCACCGTCCGGTGTCTCCAACCCGCTGGCGACGAGCGCGAGAGTCGTCTTGCCGGCTCCCCTCTTGCCCCATACCGCGACGAACTCGCCCGCGTGGACATCCAGACAGACGTCGCAGAGCACAACCGTCTCGTGCGAGCCACGCCAGTAGCTCTTGCATACCCCCTGCAGCGAAAGCCGCGGCGTCATATCGCCAGCGAACCTACCGGGAGCCACGCTGAGCAGGCCGCTCGAGCATCTGTTTCATCACGTTACGGGCATCCTGCAGCCACTCGATCCTGACCTGCAACAGCTTGATCTCTGCGTCCCTCTGAAGAATCGCACGGGCTTCATGCCAGGTCGAGGCCGGTGTCAGCGGCCGGCCGCGGCTGGCGCCCGTGAGCTCGCGCATATCGTCGATGCACTGCCGTTCCTGCGCCCACGTGAGGTCGATCAACCTGGCGAGGTCTTCAGGACCCGACATCAGGATCTTCAGATCAAGCTCTTGGCGGACCGGGCTCGGAGCTGTCGGCCCGAACAGCCAATCGCGAAAGAAATCGCGTCCCTTCTGCGTGGGCTCGTAGACCATCCGCGGAGCGCCGCGAGCGGTCGCGCCCGCGCGCTTCTCCCCCCGGCTACGGATGTGCTTGTCGCGCTCCAGCTGGTTGAGAGCGCTATAGACGACCGTCGTGTTCCACTCCCAGGCACCGCAGCGCTCCTTCAGGCGCTGGCCGAGTTCATAGCCATAACCCGGCCTCTCGATCACCAGCCCCAAGATCGCGTGCTTTGCGCTCATACCTCGCCCTTAAGTCCCAAACCAAACAGTCGACAACAACACAGGTACGAAGCCTACCGAACCCCCGCGCAGTTCGTATCTCCGACACAATCGACTTATCGAGACGTCACGTACACGCACGACAACCCCATGGCCACACGAACTCGTCGCGACCATGTGCTCGCCTGGTTGGAAACACAGGTGGCCTATGGTCCGTAGATACTCGTAATCTTCCGGCATGGCGAACTGTGCACCTGCACGTAAAGGGGCCTAGCCGTGCAGGGCCTCGGCGCCTACGCACGACGCCAGCGCATGAGCGCCAGCCGTCCAGCAATCCGCGCGCTGCTCATGTTGCTCGCAACATATGCGATTGCAGATAATGCCTATGCTGAGCCTCACGCGGCGCGAGTACTGAACATCACCGACACAGCGCACCTGCACCACGCTAAGGAATCCGGGGTCATGCTCGTGGACGAAGGGACTGCCACGGGCCAGCTACCCGGAAGGGTCAGGGTCGAATTCAACGTCGGCGCAACCGTGCACGCTAATTTCACGATCTACACCCGTCGCGGGGCGCTGATGGGGCACGGCTCAGGAACGTTGCACGAATCCAGCAACTCAGGCCACTCCACCGTTTGGGTCAGCTTCGCGGGAAGCATGACCGTGTCTCACGGCACCGGCATCTATACCCACGCACACGGGCACGGTGGTTTCTACGGCGTCTTTGACCGCCACAACTACGAAGCCACCATCGAGACGACTGGAACCCTCGACGACTAACCACGAGCGACGGTGAAGAGTCGTGCGTGCAACACGACTTTTCGGTTTCGCGCTGCTCTTGGCGATCTGGCCGGCAGGTCTAGCTCAAGCGACTCCCTTGGTCAAGCTGGCCGTCGCGCTTACCCCCGAGCGTCTCGGCGCCGGCACAACCATTGAGTTCGGCGTTCACATTTCATCCCCCGACGGGGGTGTGCCGCCGCCCTTGACAGCGCTCGATCTACGCTATCCAGCGAACATCGGCCTGATCACGAGCGGCCTCGGGCTTGAAACGTGCGAAGCCGTGGCTTTGGAAGCCCACGGCGCCGCCGGATGCCCCCCCAACTCACTCATGGGATACGGCACAGCGCTGGTCGAGATGCCCGTCGCTGGAAGCCTTCTCGAAGAGTACGCGGACATCACAACGTGGATGGCCCCGATTCACAACGGTCACTTGCAGCTCCTCTTCTACGCCGAAGGCTACAGCCCCGTCTCCTCCGAACTCACCTTGACTAGCGCGGTCCTCGAAGCATCCGGACGATATGGAGGCAGGCTCTACACCAACATCCCGGAAATCCAGACACTCCCAGGTGCGCCACCCGCCTCTCTCATCGAGATGCGCTCAACCATCGGACCCAAGCACATCACCTACTACGAGCGCAACCACGGCAAAACGATCGCTTACACCCCCATCGGGCTACGCCTACCGCGCACCTGCCCACGCGGCGGGTTCCCTTTCGCAGCCACCTTCAAGTTCCTCGACGGCACCCATGCTCACGCAACGACAAGCGTTCCCTGTCCCCCCCGCGTGAGACGACGCTCACGACAGAGGGCCCATGGCTACTTCGCTGCCCACTCTGGCGGATCATGAGGGTCGTTTAGGGCTCGTCTTCCTGTGATCGGCGAGCTTGGCGCGAACATCAACTCGTGCCCGTCGCCACTGCCCGTCGACTGCCTGGGGGCCATGATGGCCGAAGTCGTCGATCTCGTAGCTGTAGTGCTGGGAGAGCATTTCGAGGCTCGTCCCACACTGCTCGGCGACCGACTGGGCGTCTTCGCAGCGCAGCCGCATCGAGATTCCGCCGCGTCTGAGCGCATAAGGCGTTGCGCCACGTAGGCTGGCATACCCGTCCTGGTTGTCGGCAACCGAGTCGACAGCTGGCTTCAGGTATCGAGGCCCCCACTTTTTGGCTTGGTTGCTGCTCATGTGGCACGCGCCGGTCATCGCGTCACGGATCCCGAAGCACTTCCCGGCCAGATCGCCGGGGATGATGAAATCGACTCCACGGGTTGGATGTCCCGATTCTCGCAGGCGCGCTCGCCACCAGGCCAGATCCTCCTGTAGCAGCGAGGGGACCTTGACGATACGGCCGGTGGCCTGTTCGG
Organism: uncultured Solirubrobacteraceae bacterium; assembly: GCA_963745375.1. Lineage (GTDB taxonomy): Bacteria > Actinomycetota > Thermoleophilia > Solirubrobacterales > Solirubrobacteraceae > Palsa-744. The sequence continues at coordinate 89,730 of CAVUXA010000010.1, forward strand.
TCTTGCCCCACTCGTCCAATTCGTTCCAGCTCAAGACCTCGACGATTTGGGCTCGACCGCGGTCGAGCGATGACCAACGCATCCCGTAGACCTCCTGATTGCGCAGTCCCAGCCCAAACTGAATCGACATCTCCGTCGCGTCGCGGTAAGCCAACAGCGGCCGACGCGCGTCCGTTGCGCGAGCGAGCATCTCGGCGCGGATGAACTCGACCGCCATCGGCGCGAGCGCCCAGCTTCGGATTTCCTTACCGCGACGCCTTACGGCGCCACGGCCGAGCCTTCCGCGCACCGACTTGCGTCTGTTGCCCACTTTCTCGTTAGCCAAGAGGCAGCCATTGGTCTGTATCTCGGGCACGAGGTCTGTTTGAGCCGCCCACGAGAGAACGGCGGACAGAACCCGCCATGCGTGGGCCCGCGCGGACGGGCCGACACGCTCGCGCTTCATCGCCTCACGCAGCGCACGCGGCGCAGCTGCGGCATTGAACAGCTCGGCGGGTTCTGAAGCCAGCTTGACGGCGTGACTCGCCGGCGCAACCCTTTCCCCCTGACCGCGCCCTCGTGACCAAGCAGGTGACGTTTGGCGGACGCCGAGTAGCTGCGAAACGTCGAGGTCGCCAGACCGTCAGCCGTGTCGGGCGCGTTGAAGGCGAAGTAGAGCTGGATCACCTCACCGATGGTCCGGGATTCAAGTGCGGCATTGGCTTCACGCGCGTCGAGGTCGAGCAGGAAGCGGCGCAGGCTGTCCGCACCCCGGCGCTCGGCGGCGACGTACTCGTCCATCCATTCCCGAGCCGCCTTCGCCGTCGGGAAGGACCGCGTGCGCTCCTTGCGCTCATGGTCGTAGAAGCCCACGAAGGAGGACCTGGCGCCGTTCCTGGCGACATAAGGCCATCTCGCTTGCTTCTTCCAGGGCTTAGCCATTTCTCGCTTCCACCTGAGAGCGCAAGACCGCGAGAGCCTCCAGCGAGAGGTCATAGGACGCAGCCGAGCCGTCGTCGCGGTTGACCGCACGAGGAGAGCGCCGACCCTCCAGCCGTCGCGCCACGCCCAGCACATCAACCGCCGCCCCATCAGCCGCTTGAGGGCATCGGCTGCTAGACGCGTCGGCGCCCTTGTTCCTTTCCCAAAACTCCAGGATCGCGCGCTCTGGGATGCGGTAGTGACCGCCCGGGAGTCGACGATAGGAGAGCAGGCCCGAGGAGATGTAGCGACGGACTGTGCGCTCGTGGACACCGAGCTCGGACGCCGCCTGACCAGTGGTGAGCAGCCGAGTGCTGGTTGGAGTCGTCCTCCTGCTCATGCCCCAACATCGGAGAGCACCACCTGTTGCCCTCCAACGAGTTGTGCCGCCCGCATTGAGTCGCGCCACAAGCCTGACTACGGCTGGAGCAACAGCACCTTCGTACACGCCGAGGATCGTCAGCGGCGGGATCCCGTGGCCGCAAGGGGACCGCAGATTCGCGTCCGCGCTGCCCGCGAAAGCCCGTGCTTGCCCCCACACAGGGTCGCTCGTCGGCGCCCCGAATCCGTGCTCTAGAGCCATATCTGGCTCCCGGCCCCTGAAGCGGCGGACGGGCTTCGAACCCGCGACCTCGAGCTTGGGAAGCTCGCGCTCTACCAACTGAGCTACCGCCGCGCCGGCTCGAATACTACGCGGCACGGCTACCCTTGATGGCCGTGAAACGCCCCACGCTGCCGTTGTTCGCCTCCTTCGGGGGCGCGTGCCTGGTCGCCCTGCTGATCTACGGCGTATCCGCGCAGGCGCCCAACCGCACGCTCGACGAGCTGGTCGCGCAAAGACACTGGCCGACGGCGCCCGACGCGACGCGCCCGCTGCACATGCTCAACGGCTTGCCGCAGCGATCTCTGGCGTCATTTAAGGGCAAGGTTGTCGTGCTCAACTTCTGGGCCTCCTGGTGCGAACCCTGCCAGGTGGAGGCGCCCCTGCTCGAGCGCGCCCAGAGCACGCTGGAACGCCATGACGCGACAGTGCTCGGCGTGACCTATCTGGACGCATCGCCCGACTCCAAGAGCTTCGTTCGCCGCTACCACCTGACGTATCCCAACTTGCGCGACAGCGACGGAACGTTCGCGCACTCCTACGGCACCGACCAACTGCCCGAGAGCTTCATCGTCGATCGCCACGGGCATATAGTCGCGATCTCCCGCGGCGAGATCGAACAGCCATTCCTGAACAAAGCGCTCGCGCTGGCGGAGCGTTCGTGAGCGCCCGCGTGCAGCGGCAGCGGTGCGTGCAGCTCGGCGCGCTGGCAGCGCTGGCAGCCTCCCTCGCGCTCGCGCTCGCCGTTGTCCCTGTCGCCCGCGCCTCCAGCGCGCCGCGGCCGTCACTGCCCACGATCGAGCGCCAGGTGATGTGCGTCACCTGCAAAATCCCGCTGAACGTCGCTCAGTCGCTGCAGGCCAGCCGCGAGCGGGAATTCATCCAGAGCCTGATCGACCAGGGACAAAGCGAAGCGCAGATCAAGCGCTCGCTGGTCGCCCAGTACGGTCCCTCGGTGCTCGGGCTGCCCAGCACGCATGGCTTTGACCTGACCGCCTATCTGGTCCCGCTCGCGGTCGTGCTCGCGCTGATGATCACGCTTGCTGCTGTGCTGCCGCGCTGGCGACGCCACGCCCACGCTCAAGCCGCCCGCGGATCCTCCGTGATGGCACTCAGCACCGTCGACGCTGCACGGCTGGAGTCCGACCTCGCCCGCTTTGACTAGCGCTGCGATGTTCCCATGACGATCAGCGTCCAGCAATGATCCCGCTCGCGACCAGCGGAACCGCTGTGGTGGCCGTCGCGGTGACGGGCGCCATCCTGCTGCTCGCGGTCCTGCTGAGCGCCGAGAGCCGCAACGAAGCTAGGGACAAGCGCGAGCGCAACGCCCGCGACGACGGCGACAGCAGCGCTTAGAAACGCTGCCTCAGCGTGCGAGCCTGTAGCGACGGGTGGACGGATCGCGCTCGAGCAACCCGACGCTGAGCAGCGTCGCTACATAGCGATAGGTCGTGCTCGCCCCCAGCCCGAGGTTGTGGGCGAGGTCGATCACGCCGATCTCGCTGCCGTCGTGCGGCAGGCCACTGAGCACAAGCAGTCCCAACAGCAACGAACGAGACATGCGCGGGTCTTCGATCAGCCGCCGATTGTCCTCCAGCGTCTGGCGCGCACCCTGCAGACCCGACAGCAGGACCGACATGTTGCCCTCGCCGGAAGCCGCGCGCACCACCTGATCGACCTGCGCGCGACTGAGCTCAATGCGCACGGCCGCAGCGCCAGATGCAGCACGTGCAGTGGCCGGAGCGCTCGCAGTGCGCGGGCTCACTTGGACAGCTCGCAGTGGACGTAGGGTCGCACGACCAGCATCTTGACCCTACCTGACCGAGTAGGCAAGACGGTTGTTCTTATTGGAACAAAAGTCGTTCCAATAGGAACTAGCGCTCAGCGGCGGCAAGCGGTTGGGTCGTCGCGCTCGCTCGACGCCAACCAGCGGTCAGCTCGCGCTCCCAACCGACGAGCGCCCCGTGGCCGGGCCGCGTGCATGGGTCTGGACATGAGGGCGCAGGATGACGCGCGCGCCGGCGTCGGGAGCGACGATCGCGCTGCGCCATCGCGCATGCTCGATGCGCCTGCCCGCCGTGAGCACGTGCCGGGTGCTGAGAACCTCACGCAGCACCGTTCGCATCTCCAGCGCAGCCAGGTGCTGACCCAGGCAGCGCCTTCGCCCTCCTCCCCACGGTTTCCAGGTCAGAGCAGGCGGCGATGTTTCGATGAAGCGCTCGGGACGAAAGGCCTGTGGCTCGGGGTAGAGATCGGGATCATGGTGCATGAGATAGGTGCACGGGAGCAGCTGGGTGGGCGGCCGGTAGACGAACTCGCCCACCTCGATCGGGCTCGCGACCGCACGGGGGATCGCGAACAGGAAGACCGCTCCATGTCTGAGCGTCTCCAGCACGGTGGCCGTCAGATAGTCCTCGCCCCGCCCGCTGGCGAGCTCCTCGATCAGGCGGTCCTGCACTTCTGGGTTGTGCGCCAAGAACAGAAATGCCCACGCCAGTGCCGATGCTGTGGTCTCGTGTCCGGCGACCATCAGCGAAAGCAGGTTGTCGACGATCTCTGCAACGGGCATGGCAACGCCTCGCTTGCGTGCGTCGATGAGCATCTCGAGCACGTGCCCGCGCTTGTGACGCTCGCTGGTGCGCCGAGCGATGATCGCGCTGAGCAGCGCGTCCACCTCGCGGCGCTGTCGCTGAAAGCGCCTCCATGTCGCATGCCAGCCCGGGAGACGACTTAGGCGCGGCTCCTGGATGACGAAGCTGCGCGCGACCGACAGCATCTGCAGCAGTCGACTCCCAAGCCGGCGGATCTCAGGGTCCTCGCCGAACAGCACGTCCAGCGCCACCCGCAGGGTCAGCCGACTCAGGCGCGGGTACAGCGCCACCGTCCGCCCGACCGGCCAGGAGCTGATCTCGTCTCTGACGATCGCTGTGATCGCCTCGGCATAGCGATGTTCACGGCTTCGCCTGAACGCGGGCGCAACTGCACCCCGCACTACCTTGCGCTCCTGCTCATCGGAGAGGATGAACGAGCTCTCGCCGATCAGCGGCGCGATCAGCTTGGTGCCCACACCCGGCTGCAGTACCGACGGTGAAGCCGCCAGGACCGCATCGATGTCGTGCGGGTCGGACAGGAACACCAGCGGCGGCATGTCCACCAGCAGGACGGTGAAGCGACTGCCCAGACGCGAGCGACAGCGCTCCAGGAACGGCACGGGCCGCAGCCGCAGCGCGAGCGTCTGCAGCGTCGCGGGCCCAGGCGCGGTCGGTGGTAGATCGCGCCTACCGGCGGGCAGCGACGCTGCACTGAGGGCTGGCATCGTGATTCAGGTGTCTCTCAGCCCAAGACCGAGCCTGGGCGACGGAAGCGGTGCGGGCGCACGCCAGGCCCCTTGACGGTAAGCCCGCAGTTCCAAATCCTAGTATGCGGGGCTGGCCGCTCTTGCCGGCGTGCGAGCGACAAGATAGCCGGGTACGGCAAGAACGCCCACCGCCACGACGCTTGACAGCGCGAGGCTAACGAGCGCGGGCAACAGTCCGACGCTGTAGACCACCGGGAACCCTGTGACGCTTGCCAGGTAGTGGCTGGCGACCAGCTGCCCATACAGGCCGAACACGACCCCTATGAAGCTGCCAACCCCCACCAGAAGCGCGCTTTCCCAGCATAGCCATCGCCACAGGACTCCTTTGGAGTAGCCGTCGCACTTGATGTAGGCGACGAGATCGCGGCGCTGCCAGATCATCGCGGCGATCGCGCCCGCCACGGCGAGTATCGCGGCGACCAACAGCAGGATCCTTATCTGCGTCAGGCGTGACAGCCCCTCGCGCGAGCTGGCGAAGTGGCGGCGCTCGCGTTCCGCCGTCGTTTCCACCACCAGGCCCGTTCCTGGACCGACAGCACGCTCGATCGCAGCTCGTAGGGCAGCCGGCGTGGCGCCCGCGGCGGCTTTCACCTCATACGCGCTCGCATCGGTGCTGTCCCATGCGCGCGCGTAGTCCTGCGAGTTCATCACCAGCGCGCCGGATGGCCAGGCGAGATTTGTGGTCAAGGCGGCCACGCGCAACGTGATCGGACGCGGGGACGGAAGCACGAACGCATCGCCGATGCGCAGGTGGTCTTCTGCGGCGAGCGCCTGCGAAACGGCCGCCCAACCACCGGCACGCACCCTGGCCGTGGCGAGCGCCAGCCGCCCGCCCCGCAGCTGACTTGGCGGGATCGGCTGCGCTGCGCCCCCCGGCTGGGCGAGCACCCACAGGCGCCGCCTTCCCCAGTTCAAGAAGCTGCCGCGGTAGACGCCGATCTGACCGACCCCCGGCACGCGCGCTAGCGCGCTCGACTCGAGCGCGAAGGGAGTCGTCGCGAACGTGTTCGCCGAACCGGCGGACGTGACCCACACGTCGGCGTTGGAGTCGATGTTGCGAGCCGAGTCGTCGAGCCCGTGCTGCAGGTTTGCCTGCGCTCCTTGAAACTGAACCACTCCGAACAGCGCGATTGCCACGGTGGCGGAGATCGCCAGCGAGCGCACGCGAGTTCGAGGCGTCCTCAGCTCGACGACCGCCAGCACGGTCGACGCGCCGTTGAGCAGGCGCTGTGCGTGCTCGAAGGACGTCACCAGCCTGTCGAACAGATAGGGCAGCAGGCACAGCAGCGATAGCAGCAGGGTGGCGCTCGCGAGCACCGCGTCCTGGGGCGCGAGCACGAGCAGGAGCGTGGTCAGGCCGAGCATGCATAGGCCGGCGAGCGGTGCCACGCGCCGGCCGCGGACCGCCGGGCGCCGCCCGTGCTCGAACGAGCCTCGCAGCGTGTCGCGCAGCGGCCACAGCACGCCAACCAGAGCAGCCGCCAGGCCGGCACAGAGGGCAAGCGCGACGCTCTGCCACGTGACGATGCGTTCGTTGCCCACGGGAAACGCGAACGAGAGATAGTCGGGGGTCGAGCCGAACACGGCCACCGACAGGGCGTCGCCGAGCACGAGCCCGACGACGCAGCCGAGCGCGCCGACCACGGCAGCGTCGCACAGGAGGATCTGAAGGGTCATCACCCGGGTAGCGCCCTGTAGGCGAATGTCCTCGATCAGCTTGCGCCGCGCGGGCACCGTCACGAGCATCGCGTTCAGCGCGAACATGAAGGCGACGATCGCGCTGATCGCCGAGAACAGCCGTTCGGCCAGTCGCGCGGGGGCAGAGGCGACCGCGAACAGCGTCGCGTCGAAGTCGGCCGGCTCGAGGTTTGCGTTCGCCGCGCGGGCGAGCCGAGCGAGCTCGCCACGAACCTCGTCTTCCTGCCCTCGCTGCGGCCGCACGAAGATCCGGCTGATCCGTCCGCTCAGGCCCGCCAGCCTCTGGGCGTAGGCCACGTTGGTGAGCACCACCGGACTGTGGACGAGCCCGCCGATGTCGGCCTGGTCGAGCGTGGCAGCGAGCAGCGTCCTGACGACGCTCGCGCCGACCTGGATCTTGACCGCTTCCAACGGCCCGGCGCCGATCGCTTGCGCGAGCGGGCTTGGCAGCGCGATCGCATGGGCTCTCGCAAGCTGCGCGGCGGAGAAGCGTCTGAGCAGCGGCCCGCCGACATATGCGCTGTGCGGATCCGCTCCGATCAGGTCCACCGACTCACGTCCGTGTCGGCCGATCACGCTCGCCTGCACCTCGAGCACCGCCAGCGTCTGCGTTACGCCCCGCAGACGGCTCGCCTGCTCCAGCAGTCCTTCTGGCATACCCCCGGCGCCACGAGCCTGGATCTGATATGCGGCGCCCTTGCCCACGATCTGGGCGCTCAGCGACGAGACCGAGTGCCCGAGGCTCGTGCTCGCCACCTGGGAGGCGAACAGCAGCGCCACCCCCACGGCAATCCCCGCCGCCGCGAACAGCTCCTGGACGAGCACCGCACGGGCCCGCAGGCGCGCACGGTAGAGAAACAGGATGTCGCCCCAGCTCATACGCCCCACAGCGATCACTCCAACGGCCGCGAGCTCGCCGGCACGCGCTCGGGCCTGTAGTCGTGCAGGCGCCCGTCGCGCAGCTCGTGGACCTGGTCGGCGAAGGACGCCGCTTCGGGGTCGTGCGTGGCCAGCAGCACAGCCACGCCGCGCTCCTGGCATAGCTCGCGCAGCAGCGCGAGCACTTCGCGGGTGCGGCGCGTGTCGAGGCTGCCCGTGGGCTCGTCGGCCAGCACGACCTTGGGCTCGGTGGATAGGGCGCGTGCGATCAGCAGTCTCTGGCGCTCGCCCATCGACAGCTGCTCAGTGCGGTGGCGCAGACGCTCTGACAGCCCCAGCTGCTCCAGTAGCGGTTCTACGGTCGCCCGCGCGTCGCGCGCGTTGACCAGCAGAAGCTTGAGCACAGCGTTCTCGATTGCGAGCGCCCCCGGGATCAGGCTCTGCGGACTGCCGATGATCCCCAGCTCGCGCAGGCGCAGCTCATCCCGCGATCGCGTCGAGAGCGAGAAGACGTCGCGGCCGTCGATCAGCACGCTGCCACTGTCGGGCACCTGCAGGGCTGCCGCCAGTTCGATCAGCGTCGTCTTGCCCGACCCACTGGGACCGTACAGGGCGAGGAACTCTCCCGCCGCAACCGTCATCGAGACGCCGTCGACGGCGCGAATCGGCTGGCCTGCGCCGACGTGGTAGCGCTTGACCAGATCCCGTAGCTCCAGCACCTACGACCTAGTGCCGCCCACCGGCACCTCGGCCCCCGCGAGGCTCACCCGGGAACGCGATCACGCGCGCCGAGCTGTCGTGCTGGCCCGCGATCAACTTGAGCTTTGCGCGTTCGAAGGAAAAGACGCGGTCGGCCTCCAACGCCGCCTCGACGTCGGAGACGCTCAAGAGCACCCCACAGCCCAGCTCTGCGATTACCGACGACAGGAGATCGGACACGTCGCGTGTCCGGTTCATGCCCAATCCGTCGAGCAGGTCATCGATCACCATGAGCCTCGGCGCCGGAGCGATTCCCCGCGCGAGCGCGACCAGCACACGCTCCCAGTTGGACAGATCGCTCCACTGCTGGCGGGCGCAGTCTGCCACGCCAACCCGCTCCAGCGCGTCCATGGCAAGCTCCCGCGCCTCGCGGCGCCCGTGTCCTCGCCCCAGCGCAAGGGGCAGGCCGACATAGTCGAGAACCTGCAGACGCACCCCCGTGCCACCGCGGTCGACCCACGTGATCTCCTTTCCCAGCAACCTGACACGCTCCTGCTCGGCACAGCGAGTCAGCTCCAGATCCTCGAACCAGACCTCGCCGCGCTCGGGCTTGTCCAGACCAGCCGCCACGCGCAGAAGGGTCGTCTTGCCCTCATAGCGAGAGCCGACGATCGCGACGATCTCACGCTGGGCGACCGTGAGGGACACGTCGGTCATGACACGCAACTGCCGATCGCCGCGTACATAGCTCTTGGACACCTCGGACAGGCGCAGCAAGCCGTCCATCACACGTCACCACGATCTTGGTCGAGCTCCGGATTCGCTTCGGCCTGCAGGCTTTCGCGCAGCCGCTGCATGCGCTGTGCGCGCGTGCCCCAGAGCACAGCCTCGTCGACCATCAGCGCGCGGCGAACGGCGTCGCGCCAGTCGCCCGCGCTCGCGCCGTGCGCGCGCCGCGCTCGCTCGGCGGCCCGCAGACGCCCATGCGCCGCCGCATACTCGGCCCTGCACGCCTGCTCCTGCTCGCCGATCGCAGTTATCACCGCCAGCAGGTCGGCCTCATCGCTTACGTGCTCCAATCTCGCGCGCATGGCATCGCGCACCGCCGGGACCGCCACTGAGGACTCGCGCAGCGATTGGCGAAAGCGATCGCGACCCTTCTGGGTCGCCTCATAGCGGTCCAGCGAGCGCTGCTCGCCCTCCTCGATCAGCCTCACCAGGCCTTGTCTGTGCAGGCTCGGCAGATTGTTGTGCGCCGAGTTGCGGGCAAAGCGCGCGTGGGGAAACCTGTCAGCCAGCCGCCGACTCACGCCCGACACAGAGTCCGGCTGGTCGATCACCAACCCCAGTACCGCCATGCTGGCGGACAGTTCCCCGCCCCGAGCCCGCATCCCACATGGATCCTAACCGAAACCCAGGTTGCCGGGATAATACGATCTCGCAGAAAGAGCTACATCTCATCGGGCGCGCTCACGCCCAGCAGAGACAGACAGCGCGCGATCGTGCACCTGCTGGCCACACACAGAGCGATGCGCCACAGCTCCAGCGACGAGGGCTCTGCCCCGAGGACGCGGCAGTCGCGGTAGAAGGCCGTAAAACCTTGCGCCAGCTCCAGCGCGTATGCGGCGATGCGGTGCGGCGCGCGCCGCTGCGCCGCCTCGGCCAGCTCAGACGGGAACGCGAGCAGCTGCTGCACGAGCGCGCGCTCGGTCGCGTCCAGGGGCTCGCGCCGGGCGCCCGCGCCGGGCGCCATTGCCTCTGCCACCGCCGCCTGTACCTTCTGTGCGTCTGCCTTGGTCAGGATCGACGCGATACGCGCATGCGCGTACTGCACGTAGTACACCGGGTTCTCGCTGGACTGCTCGCGCGCCAGGTCCAGGTCGAGGTCCACAGTCGTGTCATGCGAGCGCGCAAGCAGATACCAGCGCGCGGCATCAACGCCGATCTGCGCCTGCAGATCCTCCAGCGTCACGAACTCGCCCGCGCGCTTTGACATCTGCGCGCGCTCGCCCGCCGCCACGAGATGCACCAACTGCATGATCAGCAGCTCCAGCTCGTCCGGGTCGCCGCCGAGCGCTTGGTAGGCCGCCTTCATCCGCCGCACGTAGCCGTGATGGTCTGCGCCCCACACGTCGATCTGCCGCTGAAAGCCGCGCTCGCGCTTGTCCTGGTGGTATGCGATGTCCGACGCGAAATAGGTGTGCTCGCCGTTGGAGCGCACCAGCACGCGGTCCTTGTCGTCGCCGAAGTCAGTCGTGCGCAGCCACAGCGCGCCCTCGCTGCGATAGGTATGTCCCTGCTCCTGCAGGATCGCCAGCATGTGCTCGACCAGGCTCGGCGACCCCTCGTGCAGGGTGCTCTCGTATTGCCAGTGGTCAAAGCTCACTGCAAACGCCGCCAACGCAGCCTGCAGGCGGCCCATCATCACCGCCACCGCCGCACGCCCCAGCTCGTCCGCGTCGATGCTCGACGCGCCGGCCAGCTCGCCGACCAGCTCGACCACGTAGTCGCCCTTGTAGCCGTCCTCGGGCACCGCCTGGCCACGCGCGAGCGCCTGGATGGACTCCCCCAGCTTGCGTATCTGCGAGCCCGCGTCGTTGACGTAGAACTCGCGCTCGACCTCGTGGCCGGCAAACGCCAGCAGACGGGCCAGCGCGTCGCCGTATGCGGCATTGCGGGCATGGCCCACGTGCATCGGGCCGGTCGGATTGGCTGACACGAACTCCACCAGGATGCGTTCGCGCGGGCGCACGACCCCGCCGCCGAAGGACTCGCCGGCGCCCAGCACCGCCGCCAGCGCGCCGCTCAGCCACGAGTCGGCCACGTAGAGGTTCAGAAAGCCCGGTCCGGCCACCTCGAAGCGAAGCAGGCCAGCGCCAAGCTCGCGCTCGAGCACGCGCCCGAGGCGCTCGGCCAGCGTACGCGGCGGCTCGCCTAGGCCGGGCGCCAGCAGCAGCGCCGCGTTGGTCGAGTAGTCGCCCAGCTCCGCTCGCGGCGGACGCTCTAGGGTGACCGCCCCGCGCCCGCCCCCTACGACTGTGCCGCCGGCCCGCTCTGACGCGCCTACGGGCGCACCGCCCAGCTCCTGTGCGGCCGCCAGCACCAGGCCGCGCAGGCCCTCTAGCGGCCACGCCGCCCGCTCCGTGGCCGTCTCCTGGGAGCGGTCGTCGGTCGCATGGTCGGGTGGGGGCTTGCTCATCGCTGCTGGCTCGGCTGCGATACTAGCTACGTGAACGACCAAGACTCAGGCGCCGAGCGCCACATCAACATCCACCTGTCTCCCGAGATCATGGGGGGCGTATACGCGAACTTCGCCAACGTCAGCCATTCCGACTACGAGTTCACCGTCACCTTCGCGCGCGTCGACCACGAGGTCGAGGCCGACGAGGTGCCGGGCGTGGTCGTCTCCCGGGTCAACCTCTCGCCCCGCTTCATGCGCGAGCTGATCGATGCGATGGAGGACAACTACTCCAAGTGGCTCACCCGCGAGGGCATCAAGAACCTGCCTGAGTACGGCGGCCGGGAGGTCGGTCCCTCCGAGGACTAGGGCCTCACGGCCCCGCCCGCCCGCCTGGCGGCGCGCTTGCAGCCCCGGCCAGCGTGGAACGCCCGCCGAATCGCGGTGTTCATACCCTGCAAGCATGAAGGTCGCAGTGATATCCGACATCCATGGCAACCGGCACGCGTTTGAGGCCACCCTCGATGCGATCGCCGCAAGCGACGCCGCCGAGCTGTGGTGCCTGGGCGACCTGGTCGGCTATGGCGCCGAGCCCGACGCCTGCGTGGAGCTCGCCCGTCAGCACGCCGCGGTGTGCCTGGCCGGCAACCACGACATGGCGGTCACCGGCGAGATTCCGCTGGACGAATTCTCCCGTGGCGCCAGCCTGGCCGCGCAGTGGACGCGCGAGGTGATCGCGCCCGAGAACCTCGCTTACCTCAAGGGCTTGCGCCCGCAGGGCGAGGAGGATCACGTCGGCCTGTACCACGCAAGTCCGCGCGATCCGGTCTGGGAGTACGTGCTCTCGGCCCTGCTCGCCGAGCTGTGCCTGGATCGCCAACCCCACCGCGTGTGCCTGGTCGGCCACTCGCACGTGGCGCTGTCGTTCGTGCGCTGGGAGGGCGAGCTTGCCACCGGCGAGCCGCGGCGCGAGGGCGCGCGCCTGGACCTCGCAGTCGGCGAGTGGCTGCTCAATCCGGGCAGCGTCGGGCAGCCGCGCGACGGCGATCCGCGTGCGTCGTGGCTGCTGTTGGACCTGGACAGCATGACCGCCCTCTTCCACCGCGCCGACTACGACATCGCAGGCGCCGCGGCAGCGATCCGCGCCGCGCGCCTGCCCGACTCGCTGGCCGAGCGGCTGGAGTACGGGCAATGAGGCCGCTCATGCGGCTCGTGGGAGCCGGCCTGTTGGGCGTCGCTGCGGCGCTGCTGGTGGGCTGCGGCGCCACCAGCAACAAGCTGATCCCACTCGCCAACGCCGGACCGCTGACCAGCGACGTGGAAGCCATCGAACAGGCCGCCAAGAGCGGCGACGGCGACTGCTCGGCCACCGAAACGGCCATCGCCAAGGCCGAACACGACTATGCGGGCCTGCCCTCGACGCTCGACGCGGGACTGCGCAACACCCTGCACCAGGGCATCGCCAACCTGCGCACGCGCGCGCTTGCCCTGTGTGAACAGCCACCCACGTCGACCTCCACCACGAACACCAACACCACCGTCACCAAGCCCATCCTTCCTCCCGCCACCACGCCAACCCCCACAACGCCCACCACAACCCCCTCCACGACGCCCACTCCCGGCCCCGGCGGCGGGACGCCCGCCGAAGAAGCCGGCGAAGAAGCGTCCGGTGGCGCTGGCGAACAGGGCGGCGCCGGCGAACGGGCGGGCGGCGCGGGAGCGGGCGGCGGTACACCGGGTGGGGGCGTGGGCGCGGGCGGCGGAGCCGGAGCGGGCGCCGACGGCGGCGCGACGGGTGTCGGCATCCAGGAAGGCGGCAAATGAGCGCGGTGGAGATCGCCGGTCGCTATCGCCTGGACAGCCGCCTGGGCTATGGCGGCATGTCCACCGTCCATCTCGCACTCGACCTGCGCCTAGAGCGCCAGGTCGCGGTCAAGCTGCTCGCCGAGCACCTCGCCGACGAACCCGCCTTCGTGTCGCGCTTCCAGCGCGAGGCGCAGGCCGCCGCGCGCCTGGTGCACCCCAACATCGTGCAGGTCTTCGACTCCGGCCGCGACGAGCGCACCGGGCAGTACTTCATCGTGATGGAGTACATCCAGGGTGCGTCCTGTGCGGAGATCCTGCGCGACGACGGCTGGGTGGACATCGACGAGGCCCTGGCCATCGTCGGGCAGGCATGCGAGGGGCTGCACTACGCCCACCGCCACGGCGTGGTCCACCGCGACGTCAAGCCCGGCAACCTGCTGCGCTCGCGCGAAGGCGAGGTCAAGCTGGCCGACTTCGGCATCGCCAAGGCCACCGAGCAGTCCAGCATCACCCAGATTGGCTCTGTCCTGGGAACCGCCGCCTACCTCGCGCCTGAGCAGGCGCGAGGCGAGGAGGCCGGACCGAGCGCCGACCTGTATGCGCTCGGCGTGGTCGCCTATCAGCTGATCTCCGGGCGCCTGCCTTACGAGGCGACCTCGCTGACCGAGCTCGCGCTCAAGCAGCAATCCGAACAGCCGGCCACGCTCGACACGCTCGTGGCCGCCGTCACGCCCGAGCTTGCCGACGCGGTCGCGATAGCGCTCGCGCTCGACCCGCGCGAGCGCTACCACACGGCGCGCGAGATGGGCCAGGCGCTGCGCAACGCCGCCCGGGGCATCGCCCCGCCCGAGCCACCTGCCGTCGGCCACGATCCGGTTGGCGCGCGCGTTGCGGGCGCCCGCCGATCTCCGACCGGTCAGGCGACCACCGTGCTCGCCGGCGGACGCGCTGCCACATCCCCCACCCGCGCCGTCGCGCCGCGCCGTCCTCGGCCCGGGCCGCCTCGCGCCAGCACCCAGTCGCGTCGCCCGGTCAGCGCAGGCGCCGCAGCGACGCGGACGCGCGGGCGCCGGCGCGGACGTCTTCTGGTAGCCCTGCTGGCGCTGCTTGTGATCGCGGTTGCGGTCGTTGCGATCGTGCTGGCCACTACGCCCGCGCCCACCCGCGTGGTGTTGCGTAACGTCGTCTACCGCGACGTGCACCAGGCTTCGGCCGCGCTACGCCAGCTGATCTCCGAAAACACTCAGTAATGCTCGCAGCGATCCTCGATGTCAAGCACCTGGTCACGGTGTTTGGCTACCCGCTGCTGTTCTTGATCGTGATGAGCGAGTCCAGCGGCGCGCCCGTTCCCGGCGAGACCGGCCTGATCGCCGCCGCCGTCCTGGCCAGCCAGGGCAAGCTCAGAATCGAGCTCGTCATCGCGATCGCCGCAGCCGCAGCGATCGTCGGCGACAACATCGGCTATGTGATCGGCCGCAAGGGCGGGCGCTGGCTGCTGCAGCGGCCAGGTCCCTTCTATCGGCAACGCCAGCAGGTCCTCATCACGGGAGAGCCGTTCTTCGAGCGTCACGGCCCCAAGGCGGTCTTCTTCGGCCGCTTCGTGCTCGGCCTGCGCGTGTGGGCATCGTGGCTGGCCGGCGCGACGCGCATGCACTGGCGCTCGTTCGTGCTGTGGAACGCCCTCGGCGGTATCAGCTGGGCGACCGCAGTCGGACTGGTTGCCTACTTCCTCGGCCACTCCGCCGGGAACGCCATCGAAGCGTTCGGCATCTACGGTCTGGCCGCAGTCGTCCTGGCGATCGCCAGCGTGTTTCTCGCGCACCGCCGCCACCGGCGCCATCAACGGCGCATGGCCGGCCGGGACTCCAGCCACGAGGGCGCTGGGACGGGAGACGCGCAGCCGCCGCCCGGCCTATAGGCGCCGCTCAGCAGCCGTTGCAGGGAGCGATTCGCTCCCACATGTCTGCCAGGGTGCTCAGCTCGCTCTCTGAGAAGCGCGAGAAGAAGTGCTCGCGCACGACAGCCAGGTGAGTCAATCGCGCTTCTTCCAGGCGCTCACGGCCGGCGTCGGTCAGGCACGCGTATGAGCCGCGCGCGTCGTGCGTACACGAGCAGCGTTCGAGCAGCCCGTCACGCTCCAGACGGTCGACCAGTCGCGTCAATCCACTGCGCGACAGCTGCGCCTGCTCGGCCAGGTCGCACATGCGCATCCGTCCCCCGCTGGCCTCCTGCAGATGGTGGAGCACCTCGTAAGAGCTGAGCGGCAGCCGATGCGCTTGCTCGAGCTCGGCGTCCAGGCGCTTGGCCAGACACGCATGCGCCCGCAACAGTCCACGCCAGGCGCGCAGCTCCCCCAGCGTGAGAGCGTCCTGCTCGGACGAGGCGATCTTGACGGCGGTCACGGTTGACATGGCGGTCCGGATACGTGTGCTGCTCAGCCGAACATAGCAGCGTCGCGGCCCTAGATCGGGGCGCAGCCTGTCATCGCCGCGTCGCCCGCCATGCCCACAGCATCATCAGGGGCTGCAGCGCCAGCCGCGCATACAAGGCCCAGCGGGGGATCCGTGGGAAGCGCTCGGGCTCGCGCGCCATGTACACATTCGCCGGAAACACTGCCGCCAGCAGCGCCACCAGGCCGAGCCCCGAAAGGCTCCGCGTGAACGGCACGAGCACCCCCAGGCCGCCCGCGATCTCTGCCACGCCGCTGACCTGCACGATCCGTTTGGCGTGACCCTGCAGGCGCGGCGGCACGATCTGCTCGTACGCGCGCGGCATCACGAAGTGGTTGGCTCCCGCGCCGATGAACAGGTTCGCGAGCAGGCGTCGTGATGTCATGTTCCCTCGATCAACGAGCGCCCGGTCATCTGCGCCGGCTGCTCGATCCCCAGCAGCTCGAGCACCGTCGGAGCCACGTCCGCCAGGATGCCGCCCTCCGCGCGCACGCGCACGCCCGCACGGCTGGTGACGATCAGCGGCACCGGGTTCAGGGAGTGGGCCGTGTTGGGACTGCCGTCCGGCTCGAGCATGTGATCGCAGTTGCCGTGGTCGGCTGTGATCACGCACACGCCGTCGCTCTCGTGGACCGCCGCCACCACCTCGCCCAGGCACTCGTCCACTGTCTCCACCGCCGTCACCGCCGCCGCGATCACGCCCGTGTGTCCCACCATGTCCGCGTTGGCGAAGTTGATGATCCCGAATTGAGGGGGATCCTCGTTTTCCCGCCACGCGCCCACGAACGCAGCCGCGGCCTCGCGCGCGCTCATCTGCGGCTTGTGGTCATACGTTGGCACGTCGCGCGCCGACGCCACCATCTCGCGCCGCTCGCCCTCCTGCGGCGCCTCGTCGCCGCCGTTGAAGAAGTAAGTCACGTGCGCGTACTTCTCCGTCTCCGCCACATGCAGCTGCGTCCCCCCCGCCCGCGCCACCACCTCCGGCAGCGTGCTCGCCGGGTGCTCCGGCGAGAACACCACCGGGTAGGGCCAGCCCTCCTCATAGCGCGTCAGCGTCACGTAGCGCCCGATCGCACCCGCGCCACCGCGCCCCTCCCAGCCGGGGAGCTCCTCGCCCGGGTTAGCGACATGCGGCGCCGACCCGGTCGCGCCGAAGCCCGGCTCGGCCAGCGCACGCGTGATCTGGCGCATGCGATCGGGGCGGAAGTTGAACGCGATCACGCTGTCCGTCGGGCGGATCGTCGCATCGGCGCCGACCAGCGTCGGCTCGATGAACTCGTCCGTCTCGCCCCTACGGTAGGCGTCCTGCACCGCCTGTTCGCCGCTGTCTGCATGATGACTTGCCCGCCCACCCACGTGGCCGTGCACGAGCATGTCGTACGCGCGCTGGGTGCGATCCCAGCGCCGGTCGCGGTCCATCGCCCAGTAGCGCCCCACCACCGAGCCCACGCGCACACCAGCCATCGCGTCCAGCTCGGCCAGGTAGCCCGCGCCCGCATGCGGCAGCGTGTCGCGTCCGTCGGTGAACGCGTGCACCACCACGTCGCCCGCCGCCAGCTCGCGTCCGAGGGCGACCAGTGCGCGCAGGTGATCCAGCGAGGAGTGCACGCCGCCGTCTGACACCAGGCCGATCAGGTGCACGCGCTCGGCCTCGGCGAAGGCCGCCCGCAGGGTCTCGTTCTGGGCCAGCGAGCCGTCCGCGATCGCATCGTCGATACGCACCAAGTCCTGGCGCACGACCGCGCCCGCACCGAGGTTCAGATGCCCCACCTCGCTGTTGCCCATCTGGCCGTCCGGCAGACCCACCGCGCGCCCGCTCGCGGCCAGCTGCGTGTGCGGATAGGCGCTCCACAGCTCGTCGAACACCGGCGTGCTCGCCAGCGACACCGCGTTGCCCGGGCCCGGCTCGGCCAGGCCCCAGCCATCCAGGACGATCAGGCACGCGTGGCGTGCCGGCAGCGTCGCGGGCCCCGGCGCCAAGCTCATTGCGCGGCTGCTGTAGCGATCGCCGCGAACGACTCAGCGTCCAGCGACGCGCCGCCCACCAGCGCACCGTCCACGTCGGGCAAAGCCAGCAGCTCGCCTGCGTTCTCTGACTTGACCGAGCCGCCGTACAGGATCCGCACCCGCTCGGCCGCCTGCCTGTCGCGATCGCCCACCAGCGCCCTGATGAACGCGATTGCCTCCTGCGCCTGTTCTGGCGTTGCCACTTTGCCCGTGCCGATCGCCCAGATCGGCTCATACGCGATCACAACATCGGCCAGGCGCCCGGCCGCCACGCCCACCAGATCCTCGCGCACCTGCTGGCGCAACTTGCGATCGGTGTCGCCCTGGTCGCGCTCCTCCTCGGTCTCGCCCACGCACAGGATCGGCGTCAGCCCGGCATCCAGCGCGGCCGGGACCTTCAACGCGAGCGCCTTGTCGGTCTCGCCACACAGCGCGCGGCGCTCGGAGTGGCCCAACACCACACCGCGCACGTCTAGCTCGTTGAGCATCGGCGCCGAGATCTCGCCCGTGAACGGGCCCTCGGGCTCGTAGTGCATGTTCTGCGCGTACACCTCCACGCGCGAGCCGCGCGCGCTGTCGACCATCGCGCTCAGATCGGTGAATGGCACGCAGATCGCCACGTCCACGCCGTCCAGCGCTGACACGCGTGGCAGCAACGCCTGGATGTATTCCTCGGCCTGCTCCTGAGTCTTGTACATCTTCCAGTTGCCCGCCACCAGCGGGGTGCGGAGGGTGGGCAGGCCGCCACTCACGCTCAACCGGCCACCCCGGCGCCTTCCAGCGCCTGGACCCCCGGCAGGACGTTGCCCTCGACCAGCTCCAGCGTCGCGCCGCCGCCCGTCGACAGGTGGTCGACCGTGTCCTCCATGCCGAACTGCGCAAGCGCCGCCGCCGAGTCCCCGCCTCCGACCACCGTCAGGCCCTTGGCTTTGGCCACCGCCTCAGCCACCGCCCGCGTGCCGCTCGCAAACGGTTCGATCTCGAACGCGCCCATCGGGCCGTTCCAGAAGACCGTGCCCGCCCGCGCGATCTCGTGCGCGTAGCGCTCCGCGGTCTCGGGACCGATGTCCAGGCCCATCCAGCCCTTGGGCACCTCCACGCCGTGGATCACGCGGTGCTCCGCATCCGCCGCCAACCGGTCGCCGACGACCAAATCGCTGGGCACCAGCAGGCGCGCCCGGCCAGGCTGGGGCGTGTGGGTGTCGCTCGCCCGCGACAGCAGGCTGCGCGCGTGCTCGACGTCCTCGTCGCAGCACAGCGACTCCGCCACTTTGTGCCCTTGTGCACACAGGAACGGAAAGCACATCGCCCCGCCGATCATGACCACGTCTGCGATCTGCAGGAAGCGGTCGATCACCGCGATCTTGTCCGCCACCTTGGAGCCGCCGATGATCGCCACGAGCGGGTGCTCGGGATGTTCGAGGATCCCCGTCAGCGTTGCCACCTCGCGCTCCAGCAGCCGCCCTGCCGCGCTGGGCAGCAGGTGAGCGACCCCCTCGGTGCTCGCATGCGCGCGGTGCGCCGCTCCGAACGCATCGTTGACGTACACGTCCGCCAGATCCGCCAGCGCGCGCGCCAGCTCGGGGTCGTTGTCTGTCTCGCCGGGCTCGAAACGCACGTTCTCCAACACCAGAACGTCGCCGTCGGCGAGATCTTCGGTCAACCCGCGCACGTCCTCGCCGACCACAGCTGGTGCGAGCGTGATCTTCGCGTCGGTCAGCTCGCGCAGGCGCGCCACCACCGGCGCCATCGACAGGCTCTCGTCGCGATGGCCCTTGGGCCGGCCCAGGTGCGAGACCAGCACCAGTCGCGCCCCCCGCGCGCGCAGCTCTTCGATCGTCGCCAGCGCCGCCACGATCCGCGTGTCGTCGGCCACCACCGGGCCACCGTCCGCGCCCTCGGCCAGCGGCACGTTGAAGTCGACGCGCACCAATACCCGCCGCCCCGACACGTCAAGGTCATCGATGCTCCTCATCATCACAACACCTTCTGCACGAGATCTACGAGGCGATTGGAATAACCCCACTCGTTGTCATACCACGCCACCACCTTGAGCATCGTGCCGTCCAGGACCGCTGTCAACTGCGAGTCGAAGATTGCGGAGTAGGGCGAGGAGACGATGTCGCTGGACACGATCGGGTCCTCGGTGTACTGCAGCAGGCCCGCCAGGGGGCCGCTCTCGGAGGCGGCCTTCATCGCCGCGTTGACCTCCTCCACACTCGTCTCGCGGACGCACTCGACGGTCAGGTCCACAACCGAGCCCGTCGGCACGGGCGCGCGCACGGCGAAGCCGTGCAGCTTGCCCTGCAGCGCGGGGATCACCAGGCCGATCGCCTTGGCGGCGCCGGTTGATGCGGGGATCAGGTTGATCGCGGCTGCGCGCGCCCGGCGCAGGTCTTTGTGGGGCAGGTCCTGCAGGCGCTGATCGGCGGTGTAGGCGTGGATGGTGGTCATCAGGCCGTGCTTGATGCCAACCGTGTCGTTGACCACCTTGGCCACCGGCGCCAGGCAGTTGGTGGTGCACGACGCGTTGGAGATCACGTCGTGGGCGCCGCGGTCGTAGGCCTCGTCGAAGTTAACGCCCAGCACCACGGTCGCGTCCGGGTCGCTGGCGGGCGCCGAGATGACCACCTTCTTTGCGCCCTGCGCGAGATGCTTGGCGGCGTCCTCGCGCTTGGTGAACAGCCCGGTGGACTCGATCACCACGTCCACGCCCAGGTCCCCCCATGGCAGCGCCGCGGGGTCGCGCTCGGCCAGCACCTTGAGCTCCTTGCCGTCGACGTCAATGGCCGCGTCGCGGGCCTGCACCGCGCCCGGGAAGGGCCCCAGGATCGAGTCGTACTTGAGCAGGTGGGCCAGCGTGCGCGCGTCGGTCAGGTCGTTGACCGCCACCCACTCGATGTCTTGGCCGAGCTCCTCAGCGCGGGCGTTGGCCGCGCGGAAGACGTTCCGGCCGATCCTGCCGAATCCGTTGATCCCGACGCGTACTGACATGCACAAGCCTCCTGTTTCTTTTGCGATCGACCGCGCCGGGAGGCTATCAGCGGGCCGCTGGCCGGGCTAAGCGGAGCTGCCGCGCGGGGACTTGTCGATGTCGCGGTGGGCCACCGCCACGTCCAGGTCGGGGTCCTCGCGGTAGCGCTGCGCGAGGTGCTCTGCGATGGCCACCGAGCGGTGGCGGCCGCCGGTACAGCCGATCGCGATGACCAGATGGGCCTTGCCCTCGCTGACGTACTGCGGCAGCAGGAAGTCCAGCAGCGCGTGCAGCCTGTCGTACAGCTGCGCCAGGCGCCCGTCGCGCGCGATGTAGTCGACCACCTCCTGATCGAGGCCGGTCAGCTGGCGCAACTCGGGCTCGTAGTGGGGATTGGCCAGGAAGCGCACGTCCAGCGCGACATCCTCCTCGCGCGCAGGCCCGTGCTTGAAGCCGAAGCTCATGAACGTGACGGCCAGACGACCGATCGTCTTGCGCGGCAGGAACTCTTTGGCGATCTTCTCGCGCAGCGCGGCGGCGGACATGCCGGTGGTGTCGATCACCAGGTCCGCCTGGCTGCGCAGCGGCTCCAGCAGGGCGCGCTCGGCGGCCACGCCAGCCGCCACGCTGCCCTCGGGCGCCAGCGGATGGCGCCGGCGCGTCTCCTTGTAGCGCGTTACGAGCGTCTGCTCAGCGGCCTCCAGGAACAGAACGTGATGGCTGAGGCCGAGCGCATCGAGGTCGTCGACGACCGCGCGCAGCGCCTCGAAGTAGACGCCGCCGCGCACGTCTGACACGACCGCCGCGCGCTCCACCTTGGAGCCCTTGTGCACGAACAGCTCGACCAGCGAGCGGATCATCTCGGGCGGCAGGTTGTCCACACAGAAGTAGCCCGCGTCCTCGAACACGTTCATCGCCGTCGACTTGCCCGCGCCGGAGAAGCCGGTAATCACGACCAGGTCCTGCAGGCGCGACTGCACGACCGGATCGTCGGCCTTGGCGGCCGACCGCTGACCAGCGGCGCCTCGCAACGGACGCAGGGGCCTAATGACGGCCATGTCCCCCATTGTGCCGCGCTCGACGGACAAAGCGTGTCAATTTGACAAGAAGACGAGTTGTCGCGCTGCGCGTGCGCCCAGCGTCATCCAGCTCTGTGCAGGAATGCGTACAACTCGCGCCCCAGCTTGGCGGGCACGCCCGGCACCGCCTGCAGTTCCTCGTTGGACGCGTCCACGACCGCCTCGGGCGAGCCGAAGTGCGTCAGCAGGGCGCGCTTGCGGGCGGGGCCGACACCGGGCAGCTCGTCGAGCAGCGAGCTGGTCATCGCCTTGTCGCGGCGGCCGCGATGGTGAGTGATGGCGAAGCGGTGTGCCTCGTCGCGCACGCGCTGCAGCAGCTGCAGCTCGGGCGTGGAGTGGTCGAGCACGAGTGGTGCGGATCGACCGGGCATGAACAGCTCCTCGATGCGCTTGGCCAGCGACACGACCGTCACGCCGCGCTCGCGAAAACCGCGCAGAGGCTCCAGCCCGGCCGCCAGCTGGCCCTTGCCGCCGTCGATCACGACCACATTGGGCAGCGCTGCGAAGCTCGAGTCGTAGGCGGCGTCGTGCGGGGAGATGTCCGCTTGACGCTCCCATTGGGCAAAGCGCCTCGTCAGCACCTCGGCCAGCGCGGCGAAGTCGTCTGACTCTCCCTCAGCCAGCGAGCGGATCTTGAAGCGGCGGTAGTCGGCCTTCTTGGGCGCGCCACCCTCGAAGACGACCATCGAGGCAACCGTCTGCGTGCCGCCGAGATGGGAGATGTCAAAGCACTCGATGCGGATCGGCGGCACGTCCAGGCCGAGCGCCAGCTGCAGTCCTTCGAGCGCGTCGACCCGACCCTGGCGGCGTCGCTCCGAGCGCAGCCGCTCCTGGTCGAGCGCCAGGCGTGCGTTGCGTTCCGCGAGATCAAGGATGCGGCGCTTCTCGCCGCGCTCGGCCGCGCGCAGCTCGACGGGCCCGCCACGGCGGCTGGCCAGCGCCTGCGCCAGCGCCGCGCGATCGGCCAGCTCGCCCTGCACGACCAGCAGCGCCGGGATGGAGATGTGCGCGGCGTAGTACTGGAGCATGAACTCCTCGGCCACCTCGGCCAGCTCGCGCTCGGTCTCGTTGGCCAGATAGAAGGACTGGCGGTCTGACAGCACGCCGTCGCGCACCTGAAAGACCTGTGCGTTGGCGTCGCGGCCGTCGAGCGCGACGGCGACCGCGTCGAACGTGCCGACAGACTCGTTGGCCACCCGGCGGCGCTCCAGCAGCGAGCGCACCGCGCGCAGCCGGTTGCGCTCGAGCGTGGCCTGCTCGAACTCCTCCGCGGCGGCCGCCGCGCGCATGCGCGCCTCCAGGTCGCGCTCGATCGCCGCGAAGCGGCCCGACAGGAAGTCGATCACGTCGTCGATGCTCTTGCGGTAGTCCTCCTTGGAGATGTAGCCCACGCAGGGCGCCTCGCAGCGCTTGATGTAGTAGTCCAGGCACGGGCTGCCGCTGCGCCGCCCCGGCTCGGGGCCGGTGCAGGAACGGAACATGAACACCTTGGCCAGCACCTCCAGCGTGGCGCGCACCCGTTTGGCGTTGGAGTAGGGGCCGAAGTACGCGCGCCCGGTGCGGTGACGCTCACGCGTGAAGTAGACGCGCGGGAACTCCTCCTCGAGGGAGATGCCGATGAACGGGTAGGACTTGTCGTCGCGCAGGCGGATGTTGAAGCGCGGCCGGTACTGCTTGATGAAGCTCTGCTCGGCCAGCAGCGCCTCGGCCTCGGAGGCGACCACCACGCACTCCACGTGCTCGACGGTCGCGATCATCTCCGCGTGGCCGGGACTGCTCGGCACCTCGGCTTTAGAGAAGTGCGAGGCGACGCGCTTGCGTACCGACTTGGCCTTGCCCACGTAGATCACGCGGCCCTTGGCGTCGCGGAACAGGTACACGCCCGGCTGGTCGGGCAGCGCGCGGCGCTGCTCCGTCAGGCTCGCGCGGGCGTCCGTCGTCGCGTCGTGTGCATCGGGCGCGTCGCTTGCGATGTGGTCGGTCGCCTCGGTGGCCATCGGACATCGAGGATAGGAGCGCGCCGGCGAGGCCTTGGCGCTAGCTCCCCGCGGCGCGTCGATAGCGCCCGACGGCGAGCGGGGCGAACACGCCCATGATCACGAACGCCCACACGACCGCCCCCCACACGCT
Source organism: uncultured Solirubrobacteraceae bacterium (assembly GCA_963745375.1). Taxonomy (GTDB): domain Bacteria; phylum Actinomycetota; class Thermoleophilia; order Solirubrobacterales; family Solirubrobacteraceae; genus Palsa-744. The sequence continues at coordinate 113,549 of CAVUXA010000010.1, forward strand.
GTTGTGGGCGGGCGCCCCCAGCCACAGATGGCGCATCGCGTCGACGATGATCGTGAACGGGTTCACGTTGGCGAAGGCCCGCAGGACAGAGGGCATCGAGCTCACCGGCACGAACGCGGAGGAGATGAACGTGAGCGGGAACACGGCGATGAAGCCGACCGAGTTGGCAGACTCGGGCGAGGACACGAGCAGGCCCACGAACGCGAAGAACCACGAGAACGCGTAGCCGAATAGCAGCAGCAGGCCGATGCCCGCGATCGCATGCAGGGCGCTGGCGTGGAACGCGAAGCCGATGATGATCCCGGTGACGAGCAGGATCGTGACGGACAGCGCGTTGGTCACGATGTCGGCCAGCGTGCGGCCGGCGAGCACGGCAGGGCGCGCCATCGGCAGCGAGCGGAAGCGGTCGATCAGGCCCTTGTGGACGTCCTCGTTGAGGCCGATCGCCGTGACGAACCCGCCGAAGGCGATGTTCTGGACGATGATCCCCGGAAGCAGGAAGTCTACGTAGGAGTAGCCCGGCGTCCTGATCGCGCCGCCGAACACGTAGCGGAACAGCAGCACGAACATGATCGGCTGCACCGTGAAAGCCAGCAGCAGCTCGGGCGCGCGTGGCAGGCGGATCAGGTTGCGCTCGGCGATGATCAGGGTGTCGGAGACCAGGCGCCTCACGCGGCCTCCTGCCCGTCAGAAGCCTCTTCGGCGGCGTGCCCGGTCAGCGCCAGGAAGACGTCGTCCAGCGTCGGGCGGCGCAGCGCGAGGTCGTCCACGCCGACGCCCGCCTCGCTGAGCAGGCGCACGGCCTGCACGATGCTGCCGCTGCGCTCGCGCACGCTCAGCTTGACGAGGGTCCCTTCCGCTTGCGGAGTCTCGTCGGACATCGGCGCGAGCGCCCGGATGGCCGCATCCGCATCCGCATCCGCGTCGAGGCGGACCTCCAGGCGCTCGCCGCCCACCTTGTCCTTCAGCTGGTCGGAGGTCCCCTCGGCGATCAGCCGGCCGTGGTCGATCACCGCGATCGTGTCCGCCAGCCGGTCGGCCTCGTCGAGGTACTGGGTGGTCAGGAGCACTGTGGTCCCCTCTGCGACCAGACCCTCGATCACCTCCCACAGGCTCAGGCGGCTGCGCGGGTCAAGGCCCGTGGTCGGCTCGTCGAGGAACAGCACGGGTGGCTTGGCCACGAGCGCCGCCGCGAGGTCCAGCCGCCGGCGCATGCCGCCCGAGTAGGTCTTGGCCGGCCGGCCGGCCGCCTCGACGAGGTCGAAGCGCTCCAGCAGCTCGCGTCCGCGGCCCTTGGCCGAGCTGCGCGAAGCTCCATACAGGCGCCCCACCATCGTCAGGTTCTCCAGGCCCGTGAGGTTCTCGTCGATCGCCGCGTACTGGCCGGCCAGCCCGATCTGCTCGCGCAGCCGCGCCGCATCGCGCACGACGTCGCATCCCAGCACCTGCGCCGTGCCGGCGTCGGGCACCAGCAGCGTGGTCAGCACGCGCACCAGCGTGGTCTTGCCCGCGCCGTTGGGACCGAGCAACGCAACCACCGTGCCGCGCGCCACATCCAGATCGACGCCCGCCAGCGCCGCGACCGAGCCGTAGGCCTTGCGCACGCCGCGCACCGTGATCGCCGCGTCGTCGAGACCAGCCACGTTCGCGGGCCGGTCGGTCGCGGGCGTGTGGGCTGCGAAATGCATGCCACAACACTACGAAGCCGCCATGGCAGGACCGGTGCGGGACACGGCTACGTGATCGTCAAGCTCACCGGCACGGGCGTGTAGCCGCGCCAGGCGCGACGACTGGCCGCGCAGCCAGGGCTCTAAGATCATGCGCATGAGCGAGCTCCCCCGCACGTGCGTCATCGGGGCTGGCGTGAGCGGGCTCACGGCATGCAAGGCGCTGACCGACTTCGGCGTGCCGCATACCTGCTTCGAGTCCTCCGACGACGTCGGCGGCAACTGGTACTTCGGCAACCCCAACGGCGTCTCGTCGGCCTACCGCTCGCTGCACATCGACATCTCCAAGCCGTCGATCTCCTTCCGTGACTTCCCGATGTCCGAGCGCTATCCCGACTACCCCCACCACAGCCACATCCTCGAGTGGCTGCGAGACTACGCCGACGCGTTCGCGCTGCGTGGGCAGATCCGCTTCAACACGCGTGTGCAGCATGCGCAACGGCGTGGCCGCGGCGGCTGGAGGATCGTGCTCGCAGACGGCAGCGAGGAGAGCTTCGACGCCGTGCTGGTGTGTAACGGCCACCACTGGAGCCCCCGTCACCCACAGTTCCCCGGCACTTTCGACGGGCCGCAGATCCACTCTCACGATTACATCGACCCGAGCACGCCGCTGGACCTGTATGGCAAGCGGGTGCTGGTCGTGGGCATCGGCAACAGCGCGGTGGACATAGTGTCCGAGCTCGCCCGCAAGACCGTCTCGGACACCGTGTTCCTGTCCACCCGCTCGGGCGCGTACGTGGTGCCCAAGTACATCTTCGGCAAACCCGTCGACCAGGTCGTCAGGCAGAACCCGATGCTGCCCGCAGGCCTGCAACGGCGGATTGGCCGTGTGCTCCAGCGCGTGATCAACGGACGCATGGAGGACTTCGGCCTGCCCACGCCCAACCACCGATTCCTCGATGCGCATCCGACGGTCTCCAGCGAGCTTTTGGGACGCCTGGGAGGGGGCGATGCGGTGGCCAAGGGCGACGTCTGCGAGCTGCTGGGCGATCGTGTGCGCTTCGCCGACAACAGCGTCGAGGCTGTCGACGCGATCATCTATGCGACCGGCTATGACATCAGCTTCCCGTTCCTGGATCCACAGCTCGTGTCGGCGCCGGAAAACGTGCTGCCGCTGTACAAGCGGATGTTCAAGCCCGGGCTGGACAACCTCGCGTTCATCGGGCTCGGGCAGGCGATACCGACGATCTTCCCGTTCGCCGAGCTGCAGTCCAAGCTCGCGGCGCGCTGGCTGAGCGGCGACTGGGCGCCACCAAGCGACGCGGAGATGGAAGCGGAGATCCCCCGCGACGAAGCGCTGCACACGGGCCATTTCGTGGACAAGCCGCGCCACACGATGCAGCTGGACTGGTATGCCTTCGAGCGCGAGCTGAAGACCCGCACGATCCCCGCCGGCCAGGCGCGGGCGCGGGCAGGCGCCCGCACGGGACGCTCGCTGGCTGGGCGGGCCGCGGACCCGCTGAGCACGGCCGCAACGCACGACGACCCAGACACGACTGAAGCCGATACCACGCAGAACACGACGAGTGCGGTCGCGTGAGCGCGATCGAATTCGACAGCGGCGCCACCACATGCCGGGGCGTGCACCTGGCGGGAGTGGGCGACGAGCTGGCAAGCGATGGGCTACGCCCGTGCGTGGTGCTCGCGCACGGCTTCGCCGGGACGGTCGACTCGGGGCTGCTGGCGTTCGCGCAGCGCTTCCGCGCGGCCGGACTGGAGGCGCTCGCGTTCGACTACCGCCACTTTGGCGCCAGCGACGGCGAGCCACGCCAACTACTGTCGATCAAGCGCCAGCTCGAGGACTACGCGGCCGCGATTGCCTATGCGCGCTCGCTGGAGGGCGTCGATCCACAGCGGATCGTCGTATGGGGCTCCTCCTATGCGGGAGGCCATGCCGTGTCAGCAGCCGTCGCCGACGGACATGTCGCAGCGGTGATCGCACAGGTGCCCGCGATGGACGGCCTGGCCGCGCTTGCCAACCTAGTTCACTATGCGGGCGCGGCGCAGCTCGTGCGCCTGACGCTGCTCGGCCTGCGCGACCAGCTGGCCTCGCTGCGCGGACGCCCGCCGGTCATGCTCGCGGCGGTGGGCGCGCCGGGCACGGTCGCAGCGATGACCAGCCCCGACGCCGAGCCCGGCTATCGCGCAATCGCGGGGCCCACCTGGCGCAACGAGGTGGCCGCCAGGATCGCGCTGAGCGCAGGCGCCTACCGCCCGGGCCTGCAGGCCGACCGGTTGCCCTGCCCGATGCTCGTGCAGATCGCCGACCGCGACACGGTAGCCCCGCCCAAGGCGGCCCAGGAGGCGGCCTTCCGGGCGACCGGCCGCGCCGAGGTGCGCACGTACCCGATCGGCCACTTCGACGTCTATCGGGGCGCCGCCTTCGAGCGGGCGATCGCCGACCAGCTGCATTTCCTTCGGCGACACCTCGGCGCCCGCTCGGGCGCCCGTCCCGTCGCCGAGGCCGCCTGACTCGCGAGCGCCGCGTCAGTAGGCGCGCGCCTGGCGATACACCAGCACAAACCCGTACAGCGCACAGCCGACCAGCACCCACCACAGGGGCTTGCCCACTTCGCTCGCCCACATGCGTGCCCGCCCCACCCACAGGAATACGCCGAGCACGAGCGCCCCGTAGAGGATCAGGCGGTGACGATCGCCCAGGCCATGCGCCCACACCCGCCGTTCCCGATACAGATACAGCCCGACGTAGCCCACCCCCACGCCAAAGCCCGTCCACAGCACCGCCGCGAACGTGGTCGCCGCCCGCCCGCCGCCCGGGATGAAGTAGATCGCAGCGGCAATCGCCACGACGATCGCGACGTTGCGCGCGGTCTTGTAGCGCTCCATGCACGGAGTGTAAGACGAGCGGTCAGTCGATCAGCGCCTCCAGGTGGGCATAGGCCTCCTCGACCGCGCGGGTGGCCGCCGTGTGGCGCGCTTCGGACTTGGCCGACTCATAGCGCGTCGCCCAGGCTGCGGGATCGGTCAGATCGGCTTCCAGCGCCCGCAGCGCCGCCTCGGCCTCCTCCACCGCGCGCTCGGCCTTCTGCTGCGCGCTGAGGCGATTCTTCGACGGGCCCTTCGGCTTGCGCTTGCCCTGCTTGGCGGTCGCGATCGCAGACTCGGCCCCGGCGCGCTCGCCGGCGACAGCCGTGCGCGCGGCCTCGGAGCTCGGGGCAGCCCCGTTGCCTGCGCGGACAGGCTGGACGCGGCGGGGCGGATGTCCGGCGCCGGGCTTGGCGCCGGACAGCGCTCGGCGCTCGTCGCGTATGCGCACATACTCGGGCCAGCCGCCGACGTAGCTGTGCAGCGAGCCGTCCTCCACCGCGATCGTGCGTGTGCCGACCGCGTCGAGCAGCGCTCGGTCGTGAGAGACGAGCAGGATCGCGCCCGGAAACGAGCGCAGCGCGTCCTCGAGCGCCTCGCGGCTCTCGATGTCCAGGTGGTTGGTGGGCTCGTCCACGATCAGCACATTCGCGCTGGACTGCACCAGCACAGCCAGCGACAGGCGTCGGCGCTCGCCGCCGGAGAGCCCGCTCAGCGGCTTTTCGGCGTCCTCGCCGGAGAACAGGAAGCGCCCGAGTAGCGCGCGCGCCTTGCCCGGGCTGAGGCCGGTGGCGCGCTGTGCCGCATCGAGCACGCTCTGCTCGGCCGGACCGCCCGCGCCGAGCTCGTCGGCGTGCTGGGAGAGATAGCCGACCTGCACGTTGTGGCCTGTGCTCAGCTTGCCTGCCGCCAGCGGCCTGCGGCCGGCGAGCGTCTCGATCAGCGTGGTCTTGCCTGTGCCGTTGGGCCCTACCAGCGATACGTGCTCGCCGCGCTCCAGCCACAGCTCGGCGTGCTCGAGCAGGACGAGCGGCCCGACCCGGCCCTCCGGGCCGTGTGCCCCCCCGGCCTCGCCGATCTCGATGCGACCGTCCTGCAGCTCGAAGATCACGCGTCCCGAGCGCTCCGGCTGCGCAAACTCGAAGTCCAGGCCCTTCGCTTCTGCGGGATCGCGCTCGATCCGCTCGATCTTGGCGAGCTTCTTCACCCGGGACTGCGCCTGTTTGGCCTTGGTCGCCTTGTAGCGGAAGCGCTCGATGAACCGCTCCATGCGCGCGATCTCCGCCTGCTGCTTGTCGATCGACTTGCCCAACGCGATCTCCCGCGCGGCCTGCTCGCGCCGCCACTGGTGCCAGGAGCCGGCGAAGAAGCGCGAGCGGACGGGCGCGCTGCCGTACAGCTTGAGCACGGCCGTACCCACCGCCTCCAAGAACCAGCGGTCGTGTGCGACCAGCATCACCGCTGCGTCGAGCTCCACCAGCGTCTGCTCCAGCCACTCCAGCGACTCGATGTCGAGATGGTTGGTGGGCTCGTCCAGCAGCAGCACGTCCGCGCCGGTCGCCAGCGCGCGGGCGAGCGACGCGCGCGTCAGCTGCCCGCCCGAGAAGGTGTCCAGCGGGCGGTCTAGGTCCGCATCGGCAAAGCCCAGGCCGTGAGCCATCGCGGCCGCGCGTCCGCGCCACAGATAGCCACCGCGCGCCTCCAGGCGCGCCTGCGCGTTGGCGTAGCGCGCAAGGGTTGCCTCGTCGTTGCGCCCACCCGCCATCCTTGCCTCCAGCTCGCCCAGCTCGGCCTCGATCGCGAGCTCCTCCGCGCAACCCGACAGCAGGTACTCGCGCAGCGCGATCTCGCGCTCTCGCGGCGGGCGCTGGTCGTGCAGCGCGATGCGCACGCCCTTGGCCACGCTCAGCTCGCCCCGGTCGATCGTGCTCTCGCCGGCCAGCATCCTCAGCAGCGTGGTCTTGCCCGCCCCGTTGCGGCCCGCGATCGTCAGCCGTTCGCGGCGCTCGAGCTTGAACGACACGCCGTCCAGCAGCGGCTTTCCAGCCACGTCCTTGTGTAGGTCAGATGCGATTACAAGCGCCATCGGCTGCTGATGGTAGGGGCCAGCCGCGCCGCCTCGGCCGCGCCGGCTCTCGGGCGCCGCGGCACCGCTTCTGCGGCCTCCGCTACGATCCCGCGCAGATGCGCAACCGACTGCTCTGCAAGCTGATCGCCTTGGCGGCGCTCATGTCTCTCGTGCTCGCCCCCGCCGCCCAGGCCTACAACAACGGGCGCGGTTTCTACGGCGAGACCACCGACAAGGTGACCACCGACGCCGGCTTCATCCTGATCATCTTCTTTCCCCTGTTCGTGTTCGCCATGAGCATGCTCCAGCGGGCTCTCGACAAGCGTAAGGAAGCGCGCAAAGCCGCCCATAAGGCGTACCTGGCCAACGGCCAGTGGCGCGGCGGCTGGTAACGCGACCACAGCCGTGAGCGAGCCCGAGCCGGTTCGCTACGAGCGCAGCGGCGCGGCCGCTCTGATCACGATCGACCGCCAGCACCGGCGCAACGCCGTCGACGGACCGACCGCGGCCGCACTGCACGAGGCCTACGTGCGCTTCGAGGCCGACGACGATGCGCGCGTGCTCGTGCTGACGGGCGCGGGCGGCGTGTCGTTTTGCGCGGGCGCGGACCTGAAGGCGACCGAGACGATGGCGCCGCGGCTGATGAGCGCGGAGGGGCCGATGGGCTTCACCCGCCTGACGCCCTCAAAGCCCACGATCGCTGCCATCTCGGGCTTCTGCCTGGCCGGCGGGTTGGAGATCGCGCTGTGGTGCGACCTGCGCATCGCCACGGAAGGCTCCACGCTGGGCTATCCCGAGCGCCGCTGGGGCGTGCCGCTGATCGACGGAGGCACCCAGCGCCTGCCGCGCATCGTCGGCCTCGGGCGCGCGCTCGACCTGATCCTGACTGGCCGCATGATCGATGCGCAGGAGGCGCTTGCGATGGGCCTGCTCACCGAGATCGTCGCGCCGGGCGGTCATCTCGATCGCGCGCTTGCGCTCGCCGAGGGGCTCGCGCGCTTTCCCCAACGGACGATGCTCGCCGATCGCCGCGCGGCGATCGAGGGCTTGGGCATGCCGCTCGCCGACGCGCTCGCGCTGGAGGCCAAGGCCGGGCCGGAGGTGTTCGAAGACGGCGCCCGCGGGGCCGCGCGCTTTGCCGGTGGGGAGGGACGCGGTGGGGCCGGGGCCGGCGCATAGCCGTCGTCGCCGGCACGGACGCACAGCACGGCGCTCGTCGCTGGCATGGACGATTCGAGATAGGCTCTGAACGAGATGGCCTACTTCGTCACCGGAGCGACCGGCTTCATCGGACGCCGCCTGATCGAGCGCCTGCTCGATCAGCGCCAGGGCACGATCTACGTGCTCCTGCGCGAGAGCTCGCGGGGGCGCCTGGAGGACCTGCTCGAGCGCTGGAGCGTGGTGGCCGGCCCCGAGGCGACCAACCGTGTGCAGCCGGTGATCGGAGACCTGCGCCGGCCGATGCTGGGCGTGGACAAGGAGCAGGTGGTCGAGCTGCGCGGCAAGGTCACCCACTTCTTTCACCTGGCGGCCGTCTATGACATGACCGCGCCGGCCGAGCGCAACACCGCGGTCAACGTGGGCGGCACCGCGCATTCGGTCGAACTGGCGCGCGCGGTGGACGCCAAGCACCTGCACCACGTCTCCTCGATCGCCGTCGCGGGCACCTACAAGGGAGTCTTCGACGAGGGCATGTTCGATGAGGGCCAACGTCTGCCCTCACCCTATCACCGCACCAAGTTCGAGTCCGAGCGGATCGTGCGCGAGCAGCCTTATATCCCTTGGCGGGTGTACCGCCCCGGGATCGTGGTCGGCGACTCGCAGACCGGCGAGATGGACAAGATCGACGGCCCCTACTACTTCTTCAAGGCGATCCAGCGGATGCGCCACCTGCTGCCCGAGTGGACGCCGCTGGTCGGGCTGGACTTCGGCCACACCAACGTTGTGCCCGTCGACTGGGTCGCGGGAGCACTCGAGCACATAGCCCACGAGCCGGACCTGGACGGCAGGGCCTTTCACCTGACCGACCCGCGCCCGCAGCGCGTCGACGAGCTGTTCAACGGCCTGGCCGCGGCCGCACACGCGCCGCGCTTCGCGGTCACGCTGGACAGGCGCCTGACCGACCCCCTGCCGCGCTGGCCGCTGGGCCTGGCGCTCGCGCTGCCGCCGCTGCGCCAGGCGCGCAAACTGGCGTTGCGCGAGCTCGGTATCCCCGAGCAGGTGCTCGCGCACATGGAGCTCGTGCCGCGCTTTGACAACCGCGAAGCCGCCCGCGCACTGGCAGGCTCGCCGCTGGAGGCGCCGCCGCCGCTGGAGGACTACCTGCAGCGCCTGTGGGACTACTGGGAGCGAGAGATGGACCCTGACCTGCGGCGCGGACGCACGCTCAAGCAGGCGCTGGAGGGCAGGCACGTGATGATCACGGGCGCCTCCTCGGGGATCGGGCGCGCGAGCGCGATCAAGATCGCGGCCGCGGGTGGCGTGCCGTTGCTGGTCGCGCGCAACGTCGAGAAGCTCGAGGAGGTGCGGGCGGAGATCGTGGCGGCCGGCGGCACCGCCTACGTGTATGCAGCAGACGTCTCTGACATGGAGTCGATCGAACGCCTGCTCGAACGCGTGCTGGCCGACCATCGCAACGTGGACATGCTGGTCAACAACGCCGGGCGCTCGATCCGCCGCTCGATCGCGCTCAGCTATGACCGCTTCCACGACTTCGAACGCACGATGCAGCTCAACTACTTCGGCGCAGTCAAGCTGATCATCGGCCTGCTGGGGCACATGCGCGAGCGCGGCTCGGGGCACGTCGTCAACGTGTCCTCGATCGGCGTGCAGACCAACCCGCCGCGCTTCTCCGCCTATGTCGCCTCCAAGGCTGCGCTGGACGCGTTTACGCGCGTGGTCGCCTCGGAGGTGATCGGAGACGGCGTCACGTTCACCACCATCCACATGCCGCTCGTGCGCACGCCGATGATCGCGCCCACGAAAATGTATGACGCCTTTCCCGCGATCAGCCCCGACGAGGCCGCCGACATGATCTGCGAGGCCCTGCGCAGCCGCCCCAAGGAGATGGGCACGCGCCTGGGCAAGTTCGGCGAGGTCGCCTACTCCCTGAACCCTGGTGCCGTCGACCGGCTCCTGCACCTGGCCTACCGCGTGTTCCCGGACTCGGCCGCGTCCAAGGGCCAGCGCGACGTCGAGGAGCGCGCGTCCTTCGAGCAGATCGCCATGGCCACGCTGACCAGGGGCGTTCACTGGTAGGAAGACCGGCCGGATTCTTGGAATGATCGGGTCGGTGATAGCCAGCGATCCGGCGATCGAGGTGCGAGCCCTGTGCAAGCGCTACGGCGAGCACGAGGCGGTGCGCCACATCGACATCACGGTCGCCCGGGGTGAGGTGTTTGGCCTGCTCGGTCCCAACGGCGCCGGCAAGACCACCACGGTGGAGATCCTCGAGGGCTATCGCGCGCGCACCGGCGGCGAGGTGTCGGTGCTGGGCCACGATCCGGCCAAGCGCTCGATCGAGCTGCGCAGGCGCATCGGCATAGTGCTGCAGTCCGGCGGCATCTACAGCCACATCACGCCACGCGAGGCGCTCGCGCACTGGGCCAGCTTCTACCCGCACCCGCGCGAGGTCGACGAGGTGCTGGCGCTCGTCGGGCTGGCCGAGCAGGCGGACGTGCGCAGCCGCAAGCTGTCGGGCGGGCAGCTGCGACGGCTGGACTTCGCGCTGGCGCTCGTGGGCGACCCCGAGCTGATCTTCCTGGACGAGCCCACGACAGGCTTTGACCCGGCCGCCCGCCACGCGGCCTGGGAGACCGTGCGCGACCTGCGCGCGCTCGGCAAGACGATCCTTCTTACCACCCACTACCTCGACGAGGCGCAGGCGCTGGCCGACCGCGTGGCGATCGTCAAGGACGGGCGCATCCTGGCGATCGGGCCGCCGCGGGAATTGGATCCCCACCCCGCGTCTCACTACCGCGTCGCCTACCGCAACGGCGCGGGCGAGTTGGTCGAGCGCGAGACCGACGACCCGACCACGCTGCTGCACGATCTGGCCGGCGAGGCGCTTGCGCGCGACGAGCGCCTGGAGGAGCTGTCGGTGGGCCGCCCCACGCTGGAGGACGTGTACCTGGAGCTGACCGCCGATGCCTAGCGCCTTGGCCCTCACCTGGCGCCAGTACCGCCTGGAGCGGCGCATGTTCTGGCGCAACCCCAGCGCTGCGTTCTTCAACTTCGTGCTGCCGCTGCTGTTCCTGACCGGCGGCGGGGTGATCCTCAGCGGCAACCAGCACAACCTCGACAAGCTGGTGCCGGCGATAGCGGGGATGAGCGTGATGTCGACCACGTTCACCGCACTGGCCTACAACATCGTGTTCCTGCGCGAGCGCGGCGTGCTCAAGCGCATCCACGGCACGCCACTGCCGAGCATCTCCTACTTCGGCGGCGTGGCCGCCAACGCGGTCACCAACACGGCGCTTCAGATCGTCATCATCGTGCTCGCCGGGCGGGCCTTCTTCGGGATCGGCTGGCCGCCGCAGCTGGGCGCGCTGGTCGTGTTCGTGGTGGTGGGCGTCGTGTGCTTCGCCGCGCTCGGCGTCGCCTTCGCGCACGCCATCCCCAACTTCGAGTCCACGGCCGCCTATGTCAACGCGGTCTTCCTGCCGGTCGTATTCGTGTCCTTCTACGTGTTCGACACCAAGAGCGCGCCCGGTTTCGTGCGCACGATCGCCGAAGCGCTGCCGCTCAAGCCGTTGATCGACGGGCTGTCGGGGGCGATGGTCACGGGGGCCGGCCTGGGCGGGCATCTCGATGCGCTGGCCGTGATCGCTTTGTGGGGGGCATTCGCCGTGTACCTCGCCGTGCGCGGCTTTTCCTGGGAGCAGTCGCGCACGTGACCATGCCCCAGGGCCGGGCCGCGCCGGGGCGCGATGGCGAGCCGACGGGACCGGCCAGGTGAGCGAGAGCATCTTCCTCGCCGACGCCGGCCGCTTCGTCGCGACCGAGCACGCGCGCGGGCCATGGGACCCGCAGGCGCTGCACGGCGGCGCGGCGGCGGCGCTGATGACGTCCGCGTTGGAGCGGATGGAGCCCGGCGCCGAGCTGCCGATCGCCCGCCTGGGCTTTGAGCTGCTGCGCCCGGTCCCGTACGCGCCGCTGTCGCTGTCGCTGTCGATCGTGCGGCCCGGACGACGCGTGCAGGAGCTCGCCGGCGAGCTGCGCTGCGGCGAGCGGCTGATCGCCCGTGCCAGCGCGCTGCGCGTGCAGCCGGTGCCCAGCGACCTGCCCGAGCAACCGGCCGCACAGCAAGCGTGGGTCGATCGGCAAATGCCCGGGCCGCAGGATGGCACACCCGTACGCTTTTCCCTGGACGGCGAGGAGAACAGCTTCGCGGCCAGCGCCATGGAGATGCGCTGGCTGAGCGAGCCGCGCGAGCTCGGGCCAGGAAGGGTATGGATGCGCCTGCGCCACCCTCTGCTGCCGGGACAGCAGCTCACGCCGCTCGCCCGCCTGGCCGCCACCGCGGACTTCGCCAACGGCATCAGCGCGGCGCTTGCGTTCGAGCGCTTCCTGTTCATCAACGCCGACCTGACCATCCACCTACAGCGCCGCCCGCGTGGCGAGTGGATCGGCCTGGACGCGCGCACGCTGCTTTACGACGGCGGCTGCGGACTGTCCGAAAGTGTGCTTCACGACCTCGACGGCCCCGTCGGCCGCTCCTTCCAGACGCTCGTCGTCCAGCCGCGCTGAGTCGAGATAGTTGCACGCGCGATAGTTGCTTGCGCAAGCATCTCTGCTAACGTCGAGGTAGTAGTCCCACCGAACAGACCACTGCCCTCGCAAAGGAGATTCCGATGTCAGCAACCGACTCGACAACGCTTCAGGCCACGCAGACTCCGCTTCCGACCGGCACCTGGAAGGTCGACCCTGTGCACTCGAGCGTCGAATTTCAGGTCAAACACCTGGGCATCGCCAACGTCAAGGGCCAGTTCAAGGAGTTCGAGGGCACCCTCGAAGTGACGCCCGACGGCGTCAAGGCCCACGGCAAAGCCAACGTCGCGAGCATCGACACGCGCGAGCCCCAGCGCGACGACCACCTGCGCTCGCCCGATTTCTTCGACGTCGACAACCACCCCGAGATCACCTTCTCCTCGACGGCCATCCGCCCGATCGACGAGGACACCTTCGAGATCGAGGGCGACTTCACGATCCGTGCCATCACCCGGCCGCTGAAGCTGGTGGCGACGCTCGAGGGCACCGAGACAGACCCCCAGGGCAACGAGCGTGTGGGGCTGGCGGCGACCGCCCAGATCAACCGTTCGGACTTCGACATGAAGTTCAACATGGCGCTCGGGTCGGGCAACGTGGTGGTCGGCGACAAGGTCAAGATCCTGCTTGACGTCTCCGCGGTTAAGGCCGACTGAGCGGCGCACATAGAGGTCGTGCGGGTCGCGCCGGCCACACTCCGGCGCGACCCGTGTTTGCCGCGCTGGTCGCCGGTCCGCCGTCAGCGCGTTTCATGCGCACGCGCGATAGCTTGCAGTCATGGCTGTCCAATGGCCGTCGGTGTCCTACGAGCAGTGGCGTGAGACCTGCGACACGCTCCACGCTCACACCCAGGTGCTGGGCAAGCTGGCGGTGGCGATGGCGCCACCCGAGCCAGAGCTCCAGCACGCGGCGCTGCGTCTGACCGCGCGGGGATGGGAGACAGCCGCGCTGCCGGCACCCGACGGCTCGGGGGCACTCGTGGTCGCGCTCGATCTGCGAACCCACGAGGCGGTCGTCGAGCACAGCGACGGGCGCGCGCAACACGTCGCGCTCACCCCCAACAGACCGGTCGGCGACGTCACCCGTGAGCTGCTCGGGGAGGTTCGCGGGCTTGGAGGCGCCATCGAGATCGACCCCACGCCGCAGGAGGTGGCGTGGAGCGTGCCGCTGGACGAGGACAGCGAGCACGCCATCTATGACCCTGGTCAGGTCGCCTCCTACTTTGCCGCCGCGACCCACGCTGCGCTCGTGCTCGCGGCGTTTCGCGCTCCCTACCGCGGACGCTCGACGCCGGTCAATGCGTGGTGGGGCTCATTCGACCTGGCAGTCAACCTGTTCTCTGGCCTGCCGGCCGATCCACCATCGCAGGACTTCATCATGCGCAACGCGATGGACGCGCAGGAGGTCGCCGTCGGCTGGTGGCCCGGCGACGCGCGCTATGCCAAGGCGGCGTTCTACGCCTACGCGCACCCCGCACCGCAGGGGTTCGCCTCCGCCACGCTTTCCCCCCCGGCTGCGCGCTGGGACCCGGCGCTCGGCGAGTACATCCTCGACTGGGACGACGTTCGCGCCAGCGCTGACCCGCACGCCTTCGGGCTCGAGTTCGCCCGCAGCGCGTTCCGCCATGCCTGCACCGTCTGCGAATGGGATCGGGCGCTGCTCGCCAGCGCCGAAGGGCAGCCACCGCCGGTCGTCTGACACGGGGCGAGGGAGACCGTGTCCCTCGCGTGCGCCGGCTGGAGCGTCAGCGCGCGACGACGTCTCCCAGCGCGTCGTCGATCGCCTCCAGCGTGTCGGCACTGAGCACCACGCCGGAGGCTGACGCGTTGGCGCGCACCTGCTCGGGACGGCTCGCACCGACGATCGCTGAGGCGACGTTCGCCTGGCGCAGCACCCACGCGAGCGCCATCTGGACCATGCTCAGGCCGGCCTGATCGGCGATCGGCTCCAGGCGCTCGACCGCCTCGAGCACGCGCGGCTCGACCAGGCGCCCGATGAAGCCGCCCATGCTCTCGCTTGCCGCCCTGGAGTCGGCCGGCGGCGGCTCGCCCGGACGGTACTTGCCGGTGAGCACCCCCTGGGCCAGCGGCGACCACACGATCTGGGAGATGCCCTCGCGTTCGCACAGCGGGATCATGTCGGCCTCCGGTGCACGCCACAGCATCGAGTACTGCGGTTGGCTGGACACCCAGCGCTCCACGCCCGCAAGCGCCAGCGACTGCTCGATCTTCTCTGCCGGCCACTCGCTGAAGCCGATGTGGCGAGCCTTGCCCGCGCGCACCACTTCGGTGAGCGCCGACATCGTCTCGCGCAGTGGCGTCTGGCTGTCGAAGCGGTGGCATTGGTAGAGGTCCACGTAGTCGGTCTGCAGCCGGCGCAGCGACGCGTCGATCTGCTTGTGGATCTGGGCCCGCGAGAGGCCGCGATCGGTGTCCGACATCGGGAAGAAGACCTTGGTTGCGAGCACGTAGGAGGAGCGCTCGCGCTTTGACAGCACCTCGCCGAGCAGCGTCTCGGCCGCGCCGCGCCCGTACACGTTGGCTGTGTCGATGAAGTTGATCCCCGCCTCGAACGCCGCATCTACGCAGGCCCGCGCCTGCTCGGCGGCGACCCCGCCGGAGTAGGTCAGCCACGAGCCGAGGCTGATCTCCGAGACCTCGATGTCGCTGGAGCCGAGCTTGCGGAAGTTCATGCTCGCAGCAGACTACTCTGGGAGTCGATGAGCACGATCGACCCGGCACTTCGTATCCGCTCGGTTGCGCTTGCGGTCGGCAACATCCAGCGCAGCGTGGACTTCTACGAGCAGGTGCTGGGCCTGGCGCTGATCGACCGCCAGCAGGGTCGCGCCCAGCTGGGCACCGATTCCGCCCACCGGGCGCTGCTGCTGGAAGAGATCGCGGCGCCCACGCCGGTTCCTGTGGGGAGCACTGGCCTCTTCCACGTGGCCTGGCTTCACCCCACGCGGGCAGCGCTGGCCGAGAGCGTGCGCCGCGTCCTAGGCGCCGGCTGGCGCTTTGAGGGCGCGTCCGATCATGGCGTGTCGGAGGCGCTCTATCTGAGCGATCCGGACGGCCTCGGCATCGAGCTGTACGCCGATCGCCCACGCGAGCGCTGGCAGCGTCGCGCCGACGGCAACGGCGTGGTCATGGTCACCGAGCCGTTGGACCTGGAGGACCTGCTCGCGCAAGCGCCCCAGCAGCCTGCCGCCACGATCGCGCCGGGGACGGTCCTCGGCCACATTCATCTGAAGGTCTCAGACGTGCCCCGCGCGAACGCTTTCTATCGCGACGCGCTCGGCTTGCAGGAGCAGGCGCAGCTGCCCTCCGCCGCGTTCCTGTCGGCGGGCGGCTATCACCATCACGTGGGTCTGAACTCGTGGCAGAGCGCCGGCGCGCAGCCGCCACCCGACAGCGCGCCCGGGCTGCGCCGAGTCGAGTTCGCGCTCGGTGATGCGCAGGCTGTTGAGGCGGTCGAGCGCGGGCTGGCCGACGCGGGCTGGGCGGCCGCACGGGAGCCTGACGAGGGGGGAAGTCTGTCTGTGCGCGACCCGGATGGGCAGCTGTTGGTCTTCACGGACGCGTAGGTCGCCTGCGCCTACGCTTACGACCGTCATCCAGTTGCAGCAGCGGCCTCGCGCACGAGACATAATCTGCCGATGGCCTACGACGAGGATCTCGCCAACCGCATCCGCGAGCTCGTGGCTGCGGAGGCCGGCGTGGTCGAGAAGCGCATGTTCGGCGGCCTCGCGTTCCTGGTCGGCGGCAACCTGTCCGTCAGCGCGAACCGGCGCGGCGGCCTGATGGTCCGCTGCGAACCCGACCAGGCCGACGCGCTGCTCGACAAGCCGCACGTCGAGCAGATCGAGATGCGCGGGCGCCCGATGGCCGGATGGCTGTATGTGGCCGCCGAGGGAGTGCGCACCAAGCGCCAACTGCAGCCGTGGGTAGCGCGGGGCGTCGGCTACGCACGCTCGCTGGCGCCCAAGCGCTGATCGAGCCCTGCGTTCGCTCAGACGCTGGCCGAGCTCAATGACTCGATCTCATCCACGGTGAGCGTCAACCGCGCGTTGTCCAGCAGCTCGGCCAACTGCTCGGGCGAGGTGGCGCTGGCGATCGGCGCGAGCACGGTCGGCTGGGCGAGTAGCCACGCGAGCGCGATCGCTGCCACGCTCGTGTCGTGCGCCGCTGCGACCTCGTCGAGCGCGTCCAGTACGGCGAAGCCGCGCGCGTTGCAGTAGCTCTGGCGCACACCCGCCGCGCGTGGGCTGTCGATCTCGGGGCCGCCGCGCCGATACTTGCCGGTCAGAAATCCCCTGGCCAGGCCGAAGTAGGGAATGCACGTGATGCCGTGCCGCTCGCAGACGCCCGCCAGCTCGGCCTCGTAGCTCTCACGCTCCATCAGGTTGTAGTGCGGCTGCAGGGCCACATATGAGGCCATGCCGTCGCGCCTGCCGATCTCCATCGCCTGCTCCAGGCGAGCGGCGCTGTAGTTGGATGCGCCCGCATGGCGGATCTTGCCCTCGTCGATCAGCGCCTGAAACGCGCCCAGCGTCTCCTCCAGCGGCGTGTCCGGGTCGTCCTGGTGAGCGTAGTAGAGGTCGACCGTGTCGATGCCCAGCCGCTGTAGCGAGCCGTCGATGCCCGTGCGGATCGTCGTGTGAGACAGGCCATGCAGATCGCTCGACATCCCCACCTTGGTGGCGATGACCAGCTTGTCGCGGTTGCCGCGCGCGGCCATCCAGCTGCCGATGATCCGCTCGGAGCCGCCTGCCCCGCCCTCGCCATGCCGGCCATACGTGTCGGCGGTGTCGATGAAGTTGCCGCCCCCCGCCACGTAGGCGTCGAGCACGGCGAAGGAGCGCTCTTCGTCCAATGACCAGCCAAACACGTTTCCGCCCAGGCACAGCGGGTATATCTCCACGTTGATGTTGCCGAGGCGGGCGATCCGGCCAGCCTAGCGAGGTGCGGACCGTCCGACAGGAGAAATTAAGCCTGCGTTCAGCGGGACACACCACGGTGTTCATGGGAGGACATCGCCCTCGATCTCAAGGAGAGACACACATGGCAAGGATCATCGTGACGGCCGATCCGCCGGCAGGTGGCTACACGGCAGATCAGCATGACGACGCGACCGTGCTGCTGGACGAGCGCGTCAAGCCGATACACCTGAACGACGGACACGCCGCAGGGCAGCTGATCCAACGGCTTGCCTGGGCGGTCACCGACGCCGAGCAGGCCGAGCGCGAGCGAGCGGTCGCCTAGCACGAGCTTCGCTCGTCGAGATTGCGCGAATGCGCGCGGCCGAGGACGAGCGTCCCCGGCCGCGCGCACGTGCGCTATTCCGCCTTGATCTCGATGTGTTCTTTGAACGTGACTTTGGCCGGCATCGTCAGCGTCGTACCGAACCAAACGTTGGGCGCAAGTGCGGGAAATTCTGTTTCCAGGGTGTCCACGCCCACACCTTCGAAGTTGGTGGGCACCTGGCTGCCACCGCTTTCCGAGAAGTTCAGTTTGGCGGTGTCGCCGGACTTGACGTCGACGTTGCCGACGAACAGCCCGATCACGGAGTTGCGGATCTTGGCCACCTGGGTCCCGCACTTGAATTCGACGTCCTGAGTCGCGGGCGCTTCCGGGGCGAGGTCCAAGCCTACCGCGATCGGGGACTTTTCGATGTAATTGATCGGGCCGGTCAGCATGTTGGTCTTTATCTCCGCTCCCTGGTTGACGCATTTGGCGCCTCCGGACACGCAGCCCTTGAAGGTGACGACGACTTTCCCGACCATGCTTGCGGCTGTGATGTTCCCGTCGGCGTCAGCGCTTTTGCACTGCACTTCGGCTTTGTTCGCTTGAGGTACGAACAGCTTGAGAGCACCGGCCGTCAGCTTGAAATCGGGTTTCGCACCGGGAGCGGGAATCCACTTGTACTGACCGGTGTTCCCACCTGCGCTTTGGTCGGTGCAGGCCGAGTTTGAGTATTGTTGCGTTTTGGCCGCTTCCTTTTTGCAGACGCCGAATTCGGGCAGCGCCGCCGACGCGCTCGCTCCCCCGATCGCGCCGATCGCGAGCGCGACCACGGCGCACAGCCAGGCGGTTGTGATGTGTCTCATAAGTCCACTTCTCCTTTCCCTCACAGATCGGTCCAGTGGCGTACTAGCCCCCCTCTGGGTCAGAGCCAGACTCTCTGACAGCCAGTTCGTGCCGCCGAGCGCCAGGCTCGGCGCGGGCGCAGCCTCTCAGAAACGCCGCAGGCCGTCAAGGTCAAGTGCGACGGTGCGATCGGCTCACCGCCGCCTTCCCTGGGCGAAGCTCTGCACCGGCGGCGCAACCGCGCGCATGCTCGAGCCGACCTCTGCGCCGCCCATGCGCTCGCCGTCGTGCGCCTCCCCCGCCGCCTGCCGGGCGCCCGGCAGATGATGCAGGCGCCCGGCAGCAGCGGCTCCCTCTCGCCCCTGCACCCCGTCCGCCAGGAAGCGCTCGAGCGCGATCAGCTCGCGCACGATCACGTTGACCACCTCCTGTGTGCGCTCCAGGCGCCCGCGCGCGAGCAGCAGCGGCTCCGCGCGCGCCAGCTGGCGGTGGCGCTCATATACGGCCTTGGGCACGATCAGGTTGACCGTGCCGAACTCGTCCTCGAACAGCAGGAACATGGTCCCCTTGGCCGTGCCCGGGCGCTGCCTTGCGATCACCAGGCCCGCCACCGCCACCTCGCCACCGCTGGGCAGCCGCGCAAGCTGGGCGCTGGTGACGAGCTTTGCGACGGCAAGCCGCGGGCGCAGGATGGCCATCGCGTGCTCGCCCACGGTCACACCGCTGGTGGAGTAGTCGGCGATCAGCCGCTGCCAGCGCCCGAGTGGACGCAGTCGCGGCGCTCGCGCGAGCTCCAGCGGCAGCGCCAGCTGGACGTTCTCATCGCCATCGGTCCCGCCTACGTGCTCGGCCGGGGCGGCCAGCCCCAGCTGCCACAGCGCCGCCCGCCTATCCTGCCCGCTCGGCGAGGTCGATCCGCCAAGCAGCGCCGACCCAGTCATGAGCCCATCGCAAGCGCCCGACCAGGCCAGCTGTTCGAGCGTCCTGCGCCTCACTCCTGCGCGCGCTGCAAGGTCTTCCAGGCTGGCGAACGGGCCACCGCGCTCGCGCTCTGTCACCAGCCGCTGCACGTCGGCGGCGGCCACGTCCTTGATGTAGCCGAGACCTAGGCGCACACCCCCGTCCTGCACCTCACAGCGGGCCTGCGAGGTGTTCACGTCGAGACCGAGCATGGCGATCCCGCGGTTCTCGGCCTCGTGGACGAGGCTGTCGGGGGCGTAGAAGCCCATCGGCTGCTCGTTGAGCAGCGCACACAGGAACTCGGGGCCGTAGTGCACGCGCAGCCATGTCGACTGGTAGGCCAGCAGGCCGAACGCGGCGCTGTGGGCCTTGGGGAAGCCGAAGCCGGCGAAGCCCTCGACCATCTCCCACACGCGCTGGGCCGTCTGCGTGCTGGCGCCCACATGGCGCATCGCACCCGCGAGGAAACGCTCGCGGTGGCTTTGCAGCAGCTCGTGCGAGCGCTTGCGGCTCATCGCCCGGCGCAGCCCGTCGGCCTCGCCGGGGGAGAAGCCGGCGAAGGCCTCGGCCACTTCCATCACCTGGTCCTGGAAGATGATCGTGCCGAGCGTCTCGGCCAGGACAGGCTCCAGCGAGGGATGCTCGTAGGGGATCTCATACGAGGGGTCCTCGCGCAAGCGCCGCCGGCGCTCGATGTAGGGGTTGATCGCGCCGCCCTGGATCGGCCCGGGCCGCACGATCGCGACCTGGACAACGAGGTCGTCGAGGTTTTGCGGGCGCGTGCGCAGCAGCGACTGCATCTGCGCACGGCTCTCGATCTGAAAGACGCCCACCGTGTCAGCCGCGCGGATCGCGCGGAAGGTGCGCTGATCGTCGAAGGGGATGCGCGAGAGGTCGATGCGCTGCCCGCGTACGCGCTCGATCTCCTGCACGCAGCGTTCCACCGCCGAGAGCATCCCCAGGCCAAGCAGGTCGATCTTCAAAAAGCCGGCGTCCGCGCAGGAGTCCTTGTCCCACTGGACCATCTGGCGGCCCTCCATCGCCGCTGGCACCACCGGACAACAGTCCAGCAACGGCCTGGTCGAGACGACCATGCCGCCCGGGTGCTGGGAGAGGTGGCGGGGCAGCCCGCGCGCCTGCTCGACTAGGTGGGCAAGCCAGCGCCAGCGCTGCGAGCGTTGCCGGCCGAGCCTCGATTCCCCTCCCTCGGCGCCCGGTCGCCCGTCCCCCAGCGCGAGGGCGATGTCGTGCTCGTTAACGGGTCGGTGGGCGGGTCCATATCCATCGGTACCGCGGACCGCGCGCTCGATCTCGCCCGGGGGCAGGCCCAGAACCTTGCCGAGCTCGCGGATAGCGCCGCGCGAGCGGAAGGTCGGGAAGGCCGCCACCAGGGCCGCGCGGTCGCGCCCGTAGCGTTCGTGCACGCGCGGGATCAGCCGCTCGCGGATGTCGCGCGGGAAGTCCAGGTCGATGTCGGGCAGCCCGCTCAGTTCCTCGTGCAGGAAGCGACCCAGCGACAGGCGGCCCGCGATCGGGTCGATGTGCGACAGGCCCGTCAGGTAGCACACCAGCGAGGACACCGACGATCCCCGCCCTCGTCCGGGCGCGAGCAGCGCGCGCACCGAGTCCGGCCCGCGCACCTCCAGGGCAACCTCGCGCGACAGCTCGAGCATGTCGTGGTGCAACAGGAAGAAGCCGGCCAGCCCAAGCCTGTCGATCACCGCGAGCTCCTGCTCCAGGCGCGCGCGCGCCTCCCCGTAGGTGGCGCGGATCTGCGAGCGAGGATGGGCGGGATCCGCTCCGTGACCGTAGCGGTCCTCCAACCGCTGCATGCACAGCTCGGCCAGGCGCTCGCGAGGCGCTTGCGTCCTCGGCCCCCGGGTAGCGATAGCCGAGATCCCTGGTCAGATCGAACGTCAGTCGCTCGGCCAGCGCGAGCGTCTCTGCGACCGCGTCGGGATGGTCGGTGAAGCGGCTGGCCATCGCCTGCGGCGAGCACATCACGTGGCTGTGGTTGCCGCGGCGCAGCGGCTCGGAGGCATCAAGGGTGGTGCGGTGGCGCAACGCCACGAACGCGTCCTGCAGCTCGGCCCTCACGCGCGCGTGCGCGTGGACGTCGCCGGTGGCCACGCACCTGATCCCCAGCCGCCGCGCCAGCGCCGCCAGCGCCCGGTTGCGGGCGCGGTCGTGGCGGGCGTACGGGCGCTGCAGCTCCACGTACAGGTCCTGCTGGGCCGAACGCGTCGAGCAGCCGCCGCGCCGTCGGCTCGTCGCGCGCGCCGGACGGTCGGCGAGCGGTCGGCGACGGCCCGGTCGCGCCGGCCCGGTCGCGGCCCGGTCGCGTCAACCCGGTCGCGCCGATCACCGAGCGACCGGCGCAGCCGGTCAGGCAGACCAGGCCCTCAGCGTGTTCGACCACGTCTCCCAAGCCCACCCGCGCCTCGCCCAGCTCGCGCCCGGCCGAGCCCTCGCGTGTGTGCGCATGGGCGAGCGTGATGATCCGGCACAGGTTGCTCCAACCGCGCTCGTTGCGCACGAGCAGCGTGATGTGACGGGTGCGGGCGGAGTCGACGTCCGCTGCACCCGTGGCCCCAGCGTCCGATGCGCTACCCGCGCTCTCGGGCGGATCGACGGCCACATCGATCTCCGCGCCGTGGATCGCCCGCACGCCGTGGCCGGCGGCGACCTCGGCCAGCTCCATCGAGCCGGAGACCGAGTTGTGGTCGGTCAGCGCCAGCGTGGTGTAGCCGAGCTCGCCCGCGCGCTGGGCGAGCTCGTGCGGCAGCGACACGCCGTCCAGGAACGAGTACGCCGAGTGGCAGTGAAGCTCTGCGTAGGCAGGGGTGGGCGCCATCTCTCACGTGCTCCCTATGGGGCCTGCACGAACCAGGCGCCCGCGCTGGCCCGCGCGCCTGCGGTCAGGTCGTGGAAGACCACCATGTTGCGCCCGCGGGCGCCCAGCAGCTCCCAGTAGCGGCGGCGCAGCGGCTCGTCGGTCCACCAGCGGTCTTCCACCAGCCACGACTCGCGCAGCGCCTCGACCGCTTCGCCGTCGACCCGCGCCGGGAAATGATCCCGCCCGGGGCGGGCGGGATCATTTCGCTGCAATCGCACGCGCGCCGGCCGGGGAGGGTTCAGCGCCCGCGTGAGGGCGGACGCGGGGGTCGAGGCGGCTCGCGTGACGGCCATCACTCGGGTACCGGCGCGAGCACCACGCGCCGCTCTGGCACGCGCGAGTCGGGGTCCACACACACAGCCCGCAGCACGGCGTCCTGCCCGGCCACCGCGCGCACCTGCGCCATAGCCCCGCGTAGACGTGCGGCGTGGGCCGCACGCTGAGCTGTATGGCGGACCGATGGGCGAGCGGGCTCGTCATCCAGCAGCGTGCCCTGCTCGGCCGCCGGCGGACCGAAGCCCTCGACGGTCAACCGCAGCGCATCTGCGGGCGCGGGGAGCGTCAGCAGGCGCAGCGACAGCGCCAGCCAGATGCGCTCGGGATCGCACAGCGCCTGACGAAAGACCACGCGCTCGCGCCAGCCGCCGCCGGCGACCAGCCGCGCGGAGATGACCACCGCGCGCAGCGTGCGCCCACGGCGCTCTGAGCGGGCCAGCAGGCGGTTGACCAGTACGCCCAGCACGCGCTTGAGCGCCGCGCCGGAGCTCGCGTCACCGACCTCCATCGACTCCACCAGGCGCTCCTGCAGGCGGCGGGGGCGCAGGGCGCTGTCCTGCCCGCTGGCCAGCCTGTGGGCAAGCACGCCCGCCGCCCCGAAGCGGTCGCTGAGCGCCGCCCGCCCCAACCGCGAAAGCTCGCCCAGCGTGCGCACGCCAAGGCGATCAAGCGGCTCCAGCAGCGCCGCCGTGTCCTCACGCAGGCCTAGCAGCCCGACTGGCTGGCCGGCGAGCCAGCGCCGCGCGTCCCTGTCTTCGAGTACAAGCGCACGGCGTGAGCGCGTCGCCAGGGCGGCCGCCAGCGCACAGAAGCGCGTCGGCCCGGCGCCCATCCGCGGAGAGCGCCCGCCGAGCGCCGTCCGCCCGGCGCCCTGGGCGGCGGCGATTGTCGCGGTATCCGTTGTGTACAGCCCGCGCAGGCCGTCCGTCTGGAAGTAAGCCAGGCCGGGACGAGCCGGCTCGACGGCCGCGCCGATCGATTCCAGGGCAGCCATCGTCGCCTCCCAGCGCTCAGCCGCCTTGACGGGGTCGGGCGGGATGAGGATCAGGTCGGGGCAGCGGGCGAGCGCCTCGCCGAGCGTCATTCCGCGGGCCACGCCGCTGGCCTGCGCCGTCCCCGAGACCTCCCCCACGCGCTGTTCTGAGCCGACCCGCGGCGCCAGCGCCAGCGCCTTGCCCGCCAGCGCCTGGTGGGCAACCGATCGATCGGCGGCCACGACCAACTCGAAGCGGGGGACGTAAACACAGACGATCATACGAACATATGTTCGTATATGCCCACCCGCGCGTCAACAGATAGCCATCATCAAAGCCCGACCACCGTGGGCTGCGGGCCGGCTCAGTCCATGCTCAGCGGCCCCTCAGCGGACCCGCTGAGGAACTGGCGCACGAACGCGTTCTCGGACGAGAACATCCGCTCGGCGTCGCCCGCTTCGACGATGCGCCCGCGCCACAAAAGCGCGATGTACTCGCCGATCTGGCGCGCTGAGGCGATGTTGTGGGTGACAACCAGGTAAGTGCCCCCGTAGATCTTGTGCATCTCCTGGATCAGGTCGCACAGCAGCGCGGTGCGCACGGGGTCAAGGCCGGAGTCGGGCTCGTCGAAGATAACCACGTCGGGCTCCATCACCAGCGCGCGCGCGAAGCCGGCGCGCTTGCGCATGCCGCCCGACAGCTGCGAGGGGGCGTCGTCCATCGCGTCGGCCAGTCCCACATCGGTCAGCCGCTGGGAGACGCGCTCGGCGATCTGCGCCTCGGACATGTCGGTGTGCTGACGCAGCGGGAAGGCGACGTTGTCGAACACAGACATCGATCCGAACAGTGCGCCGTCCTGAAACAGCACGCCGATCTTGCGGCGCAGTTCCAGCAGCTTGGGCATGGTCAGGCTGGGAACCGATTGGCCGTGCACGACAATGTCTCCCGAGTCGGGGAACATCAGCCCGATGATGTGCTTGATCAGCACGCTCTTGCCCGTCCCGGACGGGCCCAGGACGACAGTGATCGTGTCGTCGGGGAAGGCTACGTTGAGGCCGTTGAGCACGGGCACGCCGCCCAGGCGCTTGTGCACGTCCACGCAGCGGATCGACCAGTTGCCGGAGTCCGGGTCACCGGCGAGGTCCAGGTCGCTGGAGTGATACTGGAAGTCGTCGGCGGCGGCGCTCATCATTGGGGGAGTGGTCGGTTCGGAATACACCACCTGCGGGAATTGGCTGCTCTTTCCGTTGAACGTGGAGGGGCCCTGCTGGTTGCAGCCGGGCGCTGCCACTTCATTAGAGCCGCCGGGCTTGTTGGCGACTTTGAATTTCTGGATCTGTTCGATGATTTCTTCGGAGATCGTTTCGTTGGACGGCCCGGTCACCGAAGGTATCGAGTTCGAGCAGGAGCTCGAGCTGAACACCCGCAGGCCGCTGGCCAGCGAACTCAGGGCGCCGGGCTGGAAGTAGGGGTTGGAGCGGTCTGAGCCGGGGCGCGAGGAGGGATACACAGCGAGGCTCTCCGGGCTGAGCACGGGCATCGCCTGGAGGAAGTGCGACTGGGGGCCCTGCAGTTTGCCGGTCGCGCTTTCGGTGCTGCCGTTGAGGCCATGCCCGGCGGTGGCTGCGGTGATGTTGGCGAAGAACGCCTGGACCTCCGGCAGGTATTCGCCGAGCGACTGCAGGAATGGGTCGAGGTTGTGCAGCACCGGCCTGAAGTTTTCGAGGATCGGCACGGTCAGGCCGAGTGCCTTCTTGAGGTCGGGCAGATCGATCTTGGCGGACTTGGTCAGTGGCCCGAGCGCGGTGAGGAACTTGTTGAATTCGGGCGCGAACGGTTTGGCCGCTGCCAGCAGCGCGGAAAGCTGGCGCTCGGTGGGCTGGAATTCTTCGAAGTAGGGCTTGGCCACGGTGGCGAAACGATCGAGCTCTTTCTGCGCCGTGCGCGCGTTGATCTCGAACTTGGGCAGTTCGCGGAAGGCCTGTGCGAAGCCCTGGCTGCCTTCGGCGGCCGCCTTGAACGTGCGTTCGCCATTAACGATCAGGCCTTCCAGCTGGTGGTCGCGTCCGGCGAGCGCGTCGAAGACGATGCCCGTGTTGCGTACCAGCGCGCGCACCGCGCCTTCCTGTTCATCGAGGATGCTCACCAGGCGGCCGGTGTGTTCGACGAACGGTTCCAGGCGGGCGAAGAACGCGTTGATCTGTTCGCCGCGTCCGTTGATGCCTGCGGCCAACGCCTGATTCCAGATCTTGAAGTCGGCGCGCGTCTTGGGGTCAAGCGCCGTGAGGATGTCGTCGAGCGTCACTTCGGGCTGGAGCTGGCTGTTGGGCAGCTGGCTGCCGTCGCGCAGGAACGGACCGCTGTGACCTCCGTGCTCGGGGATCAGCTGCACGTAGGTCTCTCCCAGCAGCGTCTTCTGGCGCAGCATCGCGTGCATGTCTGCGCGCAGCGGGGCGTACTGGCTGGCGACTTCGATGGTCGCGTGCGTGCGACCGTCCTTGCCCAGGTTCAGCGAGATCACGTGTCCCACGTCCACCCCGCTGATGCGCACGTCTGACTGTTCGGCGAGCGCGAGCGTGCGCGGGAAGGCGATGGTGAAGCGATAGCCCTTGGGCTTGAGCGGCAGCGGGCCGCCGAAGGACTCCCACAGGAACATCAGCAGCCCGAAGCAGCTGAGCACGAACAGGACGATCACGAGCAGGTTGCCGAGGGTGGGCGCGCGCTTCTGCATCTAGCGACCGCCCCCAGACGCTGCCGCGACGTGTTCGGCATGGAGTTTGGAGAACGGCTCACGGCCGGCGCCGGTGTGCGCGTCCGCTCGCTGGCGCACGGTCGGCTTGAGGATGCCCTGGCGCTGGCATTCCGCCTCGGTGCGGCGGGTTGAGCAGGCCGACCAGCAGGTTGACCGTTGGGTTGATTTCAGCAGGCGCCTTTGAACAGCGGCAGGATGTTGCAGTTGAAGTACAGCAGGGTGCGCCCGACCGCTCCGTTGGCGTCGACCGAGCTGACCACGCTGTTGAGGTCGTGGATGCCCCAGTCCGAGAAGAACAAGAAACCGCCGCGGTTGGGGCCGGGGTTATAGGCGAGCTCGTTGAAGAATTCGTTGAGCACCGAGAACGTGGTGGCCAGGTTGGGCAGCGCTTCGCTGAACTGTTCTGTGTCGGGCTTGAGTTCGTTGACGATCGGCAGGATCTGGCGCGCGAACGGGCGGATCTCGTTCTTGAAGATCGGCGTGGTCTTTCAGGGCCAGCGTGCGGGTGGTCGCGTTGGCCGGGCCGAGCGCTTTGGCGAACGGGTCGAGTTTGCGCAGGGTCGGGCCGAAGAAGTGCGAGGCGGTTGCCAGCTTGGCCAGGCCCACACCGGTCTTGTGCAGCGCGCCCGGCAGCAGCTGCAGCGGGCTGCTGCAGCTGCGCGTCCTCCTGGGCGAACATGGCGAACACGGCGTTGGACGCGTCGATCAGCTGGGCGAGCTGCTTGTCCTTGCCGCCGATCGCTTCGATTAGCAGGCGGAAGTTGTGGATGGCGTGCGCGGTGTTGGCGTGGCGGGCTTCCAGTTCGCGGGCGATCTCTTCGACGAGACGGCCGGTCGGGGCAAAGCGCTTGAGCGTCGCCGACGAGTGCTCTGCCGTTGTTCTTCGAACGCCTTCCCCAGCGCCGGCCAGGAGCTCCTGCAGGTAGGCGCGCGTTTCGGCGTCCAGCCCAGCGAGGAACTGGTCGAAGTTGATGTCCGGCGCGGTCTGCGATAGGGGGATGATCTCGCCGCTGCTTGAGTTTTCCGGCCGACGGTTCGCCGGGGTTGACCTCGACGGTGATGTCCTGCCAGGTTGGTCTTGGGGCGCAGCAGCAGCGTGGCGTTGCGGTACAGGTAGCGCGCGTACTTCGGCGTCATTTTCATCGTCACCAGTGCCACGCCGTTGTGCAGGCTGACGCTTGCGATTTCACCGATCTTGGCGCCGGCGATCGTGACCGCCTGGCCCTGTCCGGGGTGCACCGCCTGGGCGGTCTGGAATTCGGCCTTGAGCGTTGAAGTAGCTTGTGGCCCAGGACGGGAACCCAGCCGGGCAGCTTGAGGTTCTCGTTGGCGAGGATGTAGCCACCGACGACCAGCCGCGATAACGACCATCGCCACGACCGCGATGAACGCCGAGCGGTAGCGGCGGATCTGCTCGGCGACGCTCAGGCCCTCGTGGACGGGCGCCGGCGGGCGGCCCTCGCCGGGCGTGTGTCCCTCGACAGCGCTCATCCCCCACTCCCGTCCGCCGGGCCCTGCGAGAGCGGGCCGTTGAAGTTCGGGCAGCGCCTGGGTGTAGCAGGGCGCGAGCGGCTCATACGGCGGCTCTTCGGCGGGGTAGGCCGGGCGGGTGCCCTGCGGCGGCAGCGGGAGCGCGCCAGCAGGCGCAGGCCCTGGATTTTGGTGTTGAGCACCGACACCGGCGCCGAGAGCAGCGTCTGACCGCCGTTGCCGGCGAGGAAGTGGGCGAACTCGCCGTTGCCGTCGAAGCTCTGGCCGAGGCTTGCCAGACCGACCACGCTGTACCAGAATTCCTTGTAGTTCTCGACGCCGGTCGTGCTCGAGCCGTCCTGGATCCTGGTGTTGCCGGCGCGGGATAGAGCACGTTGGTGAGGCATTTGTTGAACAGGTTGGTCTGCTGGAAGAGCGGGGTCTGTTCGCTTTGCAGGCGCGCCAGCGAGGGCACGGCTTCGGCCAGTCCCTTGGCGACGCCGCCGAGCTCTGTGGGAGACAGCGAGGCGCGCACCTGTTCGATCCAGGGCAGCGCCGCCGTGACGGTCGTGTTGGTGTTGCGCACACCCGGGAGGATGTCGTGGGCGAATTCCCGCGTCGGCGGGAATGTGGCGTCCAGGCCCGCCAAGCCGCGCTGGACGCTCAGTAGCGCGCTGGGCAGCTCGGCCACGGTGGCGCGCAGCGGCGTGGCCTGGTCGGCGAGCGCTCCGAAGAAGGTGTTGAAATTGGGGAAACAGTTCGCCGAGCTGCTGCTCGTGCACGTTGAGCGCCGCGGTGACCTTGCCGATGCTGGCGATCAGCTCGGAGAGGTCGTGGGCTTCGGTGCCGGTGATCGCCTGGTTGAGGACGGCGGTCGGCGCGCAGGGACTTGGGCCCGCGCTGGTAGGCCTTGTTGAACGCCTGCGCGCCGTCGAGGCCCGCGCACTTCGGGGTCCTGTTCGGCGTTTTCAGCGGCGTCGGCTTGCGCGTCAGCCCGTCGCCGAAGCCGATCAGGAAGTTCTGCAGGTTCGCGCGCGTGTCGGTGTTGAGCGCATCGAGCACCTGGTCGAGCTGGACCGGATCGGAGGTCTGCGTGATCGGGATCGTGTAGCCCGATGAGATCGTCTTGGCCGAAGGGCTGCCGGGCTGCAGTTCGACGAACCAGTTGCCTTCCAGGAACGTGCGCGGGCGGATCTTGGCGGTCGCGTCGGCGTGGATCGGCAGCCCTCCCGATTCGATTTCCATCGTCACGAGGCCCGCTTTGCCCTCGCGCTGCGACGCAGCTGACCTTGCCGACGTTGACGCCCGCGATGCGCACGGGCGAGCTCGGGTGGACGTTGATGTTCTGCGCGCTCGCGAACACGGCCTTCAGGCGGAAGCCGTGTTTGAACGGGATGTGCTTGGTGAAGCCGAAGTAGACGATCGATGGCGGCGATCACGATGACCGCCAGGCCGAAGCGCACCGGGTTGGTCCGCTGCCAGCTCGACGACCGGCGTCTCGTCGCGCCGTCGCCACCAGCGGCTCATTTCTTGGCCCCCTTGTGCTGGGGCTTTGCTCGGCGCCTTGACCGGCGCCGGCTTTGCCTTGGCCAGGCCGAGCGCCTTGAGTGCTTCGGGCGAGTACTTTTCGCCGAACAGGTCGTCTTCGCGGTTGGTCAATTCGCGGTTGGTCGACACATCGGCGGCGGGCAGAGTGCCGATGGACGCTTTGCCGGGCACGTAGGTCTCGTTGCCGGCTTCGCACAGCTGAGCCTGGCCGGGGCCGGCGACGTTGGGGTAGGGATTGACGTGCACGAAGTTGTTGTTGATGATCACCGGGCTGTCGAATTCATGTTCGATCGACGGCCCGTTGGCGGGCGCGGAGGAGGGATAACCCTCGTTGTTGACGCCGTTGGGGGCCAGCAAGGCGCTGGCGCGGGCCAGCGTGCCGACGCCGACGTTCTCGGACTCCAGGCTCGCGATGTTGCGGAAGGCGAGCGTGATGTAGTTGCAGTTCGCTTGCTCGCCGGCCAGGCCGGCGATCAGCGGGTTGCCGACGTCGAGCGTGTGGGTGAAGTCTTCCAGGGCCAGCTCGACGATCGGGTTCTCGCCGAATTCCGACAGCGCCTGCGCGGATTCAGCCAGGCGCGTGTTCAGCGCGGTCGCCGCCGCGAGGTTGGTCGCGCCGACGGTGATCGCATGCGCCAGCGGCGGCGCGACCGTGCGCAGATCTTTCGCGCTGGGCGCCAGCAGCTGCATGAATTCCTTGGCGCGTTCGAGGAACGGGTCCTCGAACTTCAGCGAGTGGATCGCCTGTTCCAGCGAGGCGGGGCCGTCGGCGTTCGCTTCTTCGATCTGGCGGGCGACGCCAGCGAAGGCGGTGAAGAAGGTGTCCAGGTCGGCGTAGTAGTTGGCCTGCTGCTGGGCCACGGGCGCCGACTGCGAGGCCACCCGGTCGAGCGCGGGGAACAGGTTGTGCAGGTCGGTCTTGGGGCAGCGCGAGGTTGTGCAAGGCGGGGATCGCGTTGGATGACCAGGGGGCGCAGTTCGGCGATCGTGTTGTTCAGGCCCAGGCCGCGCCCGGCAAGCCCGTCGCCGAAGCTGTTGGTCGAGATCTTGATCGCCTTGCGCGTGGGTTCATCGAACATGTCGAAGAGGTCGTTGATGTCCACCGGTTCGCGCTAGTCTGGCGAGGCGGGGATCGTCGCGCCCGCCTTGAGCGTCTGGCGCGAGCTGCCCTTTTCCAGATCCAGGTACTTCAGCCCGATCGCCGACACCGACTGCACGATCGCTTTGGTGTCGGCGGGCAGCGGTTCGACTTTTTTTTCGAGCTTCAGGCTGGCGACCGCGGTGATGCGACCGGTCTTCGGGTTCTCCACGGGCGTGCAGCGCTTCGACCACGCCCACGCGCGTGCCGCCGATGCGTACCTGGTTTGAGGCCTGCAGCTCGGAGGCCTCGGGCAGCGCGACCTTGATGTTGTAGCGTGGGCACGAACGGCAGCCCGTTGTTGGCGTTGTAGGAGAGGTACACGGCGACGACCACGATCAGCGTGGTGATCGCCCCGATCAGCAGCGGGCTGCGCGGCGAGCGAGTTGCGACGACGAGCGTCATCAGGGGTGCTCCGTGGGGTCGCAGCGTGAACAGTTCGTCGTCTACGAACGGCGACGAGCCGTCGGCCGCGGGCTGGGTGGCGGCGCCGGGGCAGCGGCGCAGCTGGCCGGTCTTCAGCCCTGCGAGCGCCGCCTGCGGCGTGGTTGGCGTGAGCGTGTTGTTGGAGCCGAGCTTGAAGTCGGGAAGGATCGGGTTGACGCGCACGTAGTGGCCGTTTGCGTCGTAGTAGGCGCTGGCCTGGCCGAACGTGCGCAGCGTGCCGTCCAGGTCGGGGCTGTAGGGGCCGAAGAAGGCGGTGACCGGCACGGATTCCTTCTCGCGTGGTGACCGTCGCGGACGAGGCCGTCGGTCAGCGCCTTGGCGAGCGCGGGCAGCGCGCGAGCGAGGTCGGTGAGGTCGTTGTCGGGCCCGGGATGGTTGAAGGCCACGGCGAAGATCGTGCGATCGGGACAGTGGCCGTGGTCAACGAGCCCGTGCAGCCGTTCCAAGAGCGTGGTCAGCGGCTTGGTCGTCGGCTTCGATTCGATCGACGAACTTTTCCAGCGTGGCGAACGTGGCGGGCAGTTGCGAGAACGTGCTGGTTGCCCTGCGTGCAGGGTTACCGGCAGCTGTTTGAGGCCTTGCGCCAGAGCTCTGTCTGCTCGGCGCCGACCGCTTGGAAGGTCGTGTCGCTGTTTCCGATCAGGTCGGTCAGGGCTTCTGAGCGCGCGCCGATCGTCGTGACCGCCTTCGCCGTTTCCACGAGGAAGTTCGTGAACACGGGCTGGTCGCGCACGAGCTCGTCGAAGAAGTGGTCGGTCGCCTTCAGGGCGGGGCCGAAGTATTCGGCCGATTCGCCCAGCGAGCGACTGGCGCCCACATACTGTTCGGCGTGGCCTTGGATGAACTGCTGCAGCCCCTTGCGCGTCTTTGGGTTGAAGGTGTTGAAGAACTGGTCGAGGTCGGTCACTTCTTTGGTGGCGCTGGCCGGCAGCGTCGCGCCGGCCGCCAGCGACGGCCTGTTGTTCGGTCCGGGCGAGAGCGCGATGTAGCGGTTGGCCACGCCCGCCAGCGACGGCACCCTGACCTGGGCGACGGTGCCTTGGTGCAGCGGCGTCAGCGATGAGTCCACATGGATGGTGACTTCGGCTTTGTAGTCATGGGTCAGAACGATGTTGGTGACGCTGCCGACGGGCACGCCGCCGACCTGCACCTGGTCGCCCTTGACGAGCTGGTCGGCTTCGCTGAAGATCAGGTGGTAGGTGGCGCCGCCGCCGCCGGAGAAGACGCAGGTAGGCGACGATCAGCACGACGACCGCCAGCGCGCCCACGGCGGCGATCCGCCCGAAGCCCGACCCGGTCGCCCTGGGCGGGAGCAGCGGGTCGCTGGGGCCCCCAGGGCTGGGCGGGGGCGGCGGCACGGCTGGCGGGCTGGGCGGGGTGGCGGTGGCCATGGGCCTACCCTTGTCCTGCGCGGGCGTGCGCCCGGCGTGTCGGGGATCGCCGCCGGCGACGGGCCGGCGACGACGGTCGGGTCGGGGATCTCGCCCAAGCGCGCGATCAGTTGGATCCACTGGCTGGGCTTGAGCACGGTGTCGAGCGAGGGCTGCGCCGTGCGCGACGGCCGCTGCGGGCGAGCGGAAGCCGACGCTTGATCGCAGCGCCTGCGCTCGGGCTCGCCGAGGCGACTGCGACGCCCGGGTAGCTCAGCTGGCTGACGATCCGCCGCGGCCTGTTGACGCCCTGCAGCGTCAGCAGCTTGCGCACGGTCGCATCGGCGATCGAGCCCGGGGCCCTGGTGGCCGGCGATCGGGATGCCGTTGACGGCGGTGATGTCGACCGACTCGCTGTCGGCGCCGGCCGGGGCGTTGGCGGCCGCGGCCGCCTGAGCGGGGATGTCGCATTTGAGACCCGACACGGTCGGGCTGCAGGCCCGACACCGACAGGTACTCGAGCGTGGCGAGCACGCGCTTGTCGACGCGGCCGGACTGGACGGCCGGCGTCCACAGTCGCCCAGGCGGATGCCGGCGTCGTGGAGCACCTGCGGCTGCAGCTGCTGCTTTGACTCGAGCAGCACCTGCCCGACCGTGGGCGTGGTCGCCAGGAAGGGGTTCTCGCCGTCTGCCCTGAAGATCGACGTGTTGTCGAGCGCCACCCAGCCGTCGAGGATCGGCTTGGGGTCGATCAAAGGGGCACCCGCGCCGGAGGGCCGGATCTGAAAGACGATGTGCGGCTGGCCATCTGCGCCGGCGCTCGTGGAGGCGGCACCGACGTGGCCGAGCACCGTGCCGGCGATCACCTGCACGCCGGGCGTCAATGGGTGCAGGTAGACGACGTCGGAGCCTTCTTTGAAGACGCGCACGCCGGGACGCGGTCGCGTGCGGCCGGCGCGCCGCGAGACGCCGAAAGGCGGCTTGGGAGCGGCCGGCACCGATTCCAGGCCCGCGGCGGCGCCGAACGCAAGACCCGAGACGACGGCGCCTTCGGACACCGGCGAACGCGGTTGCGCGCCGGCGGTCGCCGGCCCGCTGGGCGGCCGTTCACCCGCCCCGGAGATGCGCGGGCTGACCCTGCTGTGGACGTGCGGCACGAGCACGGGGTACAGCGTGGCTAGGTCGACCCAGCTCGGCGTAGGTGTAGGTGTTGCCATAGGCGTCGCGCAGCGAGACGTACCTGCCGAGCGTGGGGGACTCTCCGATCTGCACGATCTGACCATCCTGGACGGCGATCACAGGGGCGCCGGCCTGCGAGTAGATGGTCGTGCCGACGATCGTCTTGGCAGGTGTGGCTGCGCCGGTCGCGACCGTGGGGAAGCCGTCGCTGAAGTGCGCTGCGGCGTGCACCGGGAAGCGCGCCTCAGTCAGCCCGGTGATCGCCCCGAGCAGTTCGGGGGGGGTGCCGCCGAGCAGCTGGGCGCGCAGCATGACCGAGTCGACGTAGGCCTGGGAGTGGTTGTAGGCGTACACGGCGGTCTTGATGTCGCTGTCGCCACCGGCCGCGCGCAGATACCTGGCGGCGGCGAAGATCGCGTCGGCCGGGTTGTAGGGGTCCTTGTAGCCGGCGCCATTGGCGTCCACGCCGTACTGGGCCCACTCCGTCGGCAGGAACTGCATCCAGCCCTCGGCGCCCGCGCTGGAGACGCTCAGGTCGCGCCCGTAGTCGGTCTCCACCTCGTTGATCGCCGCGAGCACCTGCCAGGGGATGCCGTAGGCGGTACTGGCCGCCTGGAAGATCGGCAGCAGGAATGGCGGCACGGCGAAGCTTTCGATGAAGAAGCCGGGCACGCCGGCGATCAGGGCTTCAAGACCCGGCGTCAGGCCGGGGGTGAGCAGCGAGGGCGACAGCGCCTGCTGCCCGGCACGCGCGCCGCCCGGCACCGTCGCTTCGGTCGCCCCGACCTGGCCGCCAGGCGCTTCGATGCCGGCGCCGGCGCCGGCGGGAGCGCGCTTGACCGTCGCGGAGGCACCGCGTGTCGCCCGCTGCGGGTGCTGGGAGCGGACCTGCGGCGTCAGCGGGGGCGCCGGAACGCTCGTTTCGCTGGCCGGCCCGACGGGCGTGGTGGATGAGGCAGGGCTCACTTCGGCCGCGAGGCCGCTCGCGGGCGTGGCCAGCGCGAGCGCGCCCAGACCGGGGAGCAGCAGCCGCATCAGTCGTGGTGGTCGGGTTGTCGTGGTGGTGGTCATCGCGGTGGTCAGTTGCCGAGCAGGTAGTTGAGGAGCATCCCACCGGCTTGTGAACCTTCGGCCGAGGGCGTGTAGTAGGTCGTGCCCGCGGTCGAACCGCCGACCGGCTGGGCGCTGGTGGACAGAGTGTTGAGGAAGGCAGAGCCGGGCTGGGCTGCCGGCTGGGCGCTGCCCGGATACTCGGCGATCGCCTGCGCCGGCGTGGCGCCGCCGAGGACCGCGAGCGTGCGGGCCATGATCAGGCTGGTCCCCGGCTGGCTGGCGCTGGCCCTGGCGGCCGCGGCCGCGGCCGCCCCTTCGGCGGTGCTTTCGCCGGATGCCGAGCTGCTCGTGTTGAACAGTTTGGCGTTACAGCCGGGAGCCGGTTTGATGGCGTATTTGAGGCACGTGTTGCCGACGCCCTCGGTGCGCAGGAAGTGGCCGAGCGCGTCATAGCCGTTGGCCGCGCCGGTGCCGAGGAAGATGAAGTCCAGGAAGCGCTCGAGTCCGCCGCTGTTGCGCACGCTGGAGAAGAGGGTGGCGAGGTTGGATGCGAACGGCTTGCCGGCGGCGCCCAGCGAGCGCAGCGTGGTGAGCAGCGGTTTGGTGGCAACGAGCGCCGGTCCCTGCTGTTTGGCGGTCGTGCCGAGGTTTGTGAAGAAGCTGATCGAGCTCTTGTTGAAGGCCGGCAGATGCTCGAAGGCCTTGTCTACCGCGGGCGCGGCCTGCTCGAGGGCGGCGAACGTGGGGGTGGTCGCTTCGGCGAAGCGCCCGACGCGTTCGAGGTTGGGGCCGAGGCGTTCGAGGAACGGCGGGAACAGCTGCAGGTTGCGCGCGAGCGCGCCACGCTGGGCGGCGGTGGCCTGCGCGACCGTGTTGCTCTGCACGATGAAGTCGGCGACGCGACCGCGCACCTTGGCCAGCGGGGCGAGCGCCTGGTCGGAGTCGACGGCCAGTTTGGCTAGCACGTGGTTCTCGCTGGCGAGGATCGCGAGGACCTTGTCGAGTTCCTGCAGCGCAGGGTTGGCGCGGATAAGGACTTCGCGCAGGTCGCTGCCGCGCCCGGCCAGGCCGGCGCCAAGTTCGTTGAAGATGATCGTGAAGCGCTCCTCTTCGGGCAGGCGGCTGAGGTCGTTGATCAGGTCCACGTCGACCGGGCTGTGCGTGTTCGCCACCGGCAGCAGCAGCTGTCCTGCGCCTTCCTGGCCTTTGCGGATGCGCTTCAGCGGCGGCGGCAGCGATGTGCCTTCCACGCGCGGCTGGGTGGGCAAGCAGTCGACGTACTTCTCCCCGATCAGCGCCTGCGGCTTGATCGTGCAGCTGGCGTCTTCGCGGAAGTCCTGGAAGCCGGGGTTGGCGATGTGCAGCACGACCGCGGCCTTGGCCTGGGGCGTAGGTGCGACTGCGGTGACGGTGCCGACGGTGACGCCGTCGATCTTGACGTTCTCGCCGCCGATCAGGTTGCCCGCGTCGTCGAAGATCGCGCGCACTTCGTAGGCGCCGTTGGAGCCGCCGGCTGAGGTGGCGAGCAGGACGATCGCCGCCAGGGCGATCGCGCAGGCCGCCCCGGCGATACCGGCCGCCCATCTCCTGCGCCCTGCCGTCTCCTGCCTCAACCCCGATCCTTCCTTGCCGTTCACAGCGAGCGGGCGACCCCTTCCCTCGGAGGGGGCCGCCCGTCTGACGTCACTCCTGATGAGAGCTTACGCCCCGCAGAGGCGCAAGGTCACTGCCTGTATTCGATTCTACTTCTTAGGGCACGGCACCTTGTATTCGACCGGCACGGTCTGCGGCGTCAGGCCGCCCAGGCCGGCGAACAGGAGTTCGGCCTTGAAAGGGAAGCCACCTTTCGGGCAGGTCTTCGGCACGGTGCCGTAGTAGATCGTCTTGCCGCCCTTCTTGATCGCCGAGCCGACCTTCACGCTGATCCTTTCCGTCGACGCGTCGGGCGCTCCCGGCACCGTTTCGACGAGCGGCACTTCGCCGATGAACTCTTCGCTGAAGAGGCCGCTGGACTTGGTGAAGTGGCCCTTGGAGATGAATTCGAGGGCGACCGGCGAATGGCCGGCGACATAGAACTCCAGGCCGCTGCCCGAGAAGTACGGCTGGATTTCGACTTCCTCGGGAACGCGTTCGCTGCCGAACGACACGACGCCCAGGGCGTGACCGAGCGGGCCGGCGTGGGTGTTAGCGGCGCACTTGCCGACCTGTTCGAGCGTCGCCAGCGGGCAGGCGGGGAAAGCCTGCGGGTGCAGGACCACGCCCTTGGGCAGGAACGTGTTGACGCCGATCAGCGGCGGCGGAAAGCCGCCGTATTCGGTGCCCGAGATCGTGAATTCGAACGTCTCCGCGGCTCCATGGCCGAGGATGTAGCCGGTGCCCGGGAAGCCTTCGATCGGGACGACCTTGACTTTGACTGTGACCACGGGCGTGGCCGACGCGATGCCTGGCAGCGCGAGAACGCCGAGACCCAGGACAGCGCCCAGAACGGCAAGACAGGTGGATGCTCTGCGCATCAGTTCTCCTCTCCGACTGATTGATGGACAGGTCCGCCTCGATCCGGGTAGCTCCGGAGCCTTTGCCGGTCCGGCGACATCGAGATTCCCCGCTTTGTCGCAGGGAAACAGTGGCGACCACTACTCGCAAGACCATATCCGTCTCACACGCGGGCTTCAACCTGGAGGCCGTGCGAAGCCGTGGTGGCGGCGCAAACCAGCCTGAATCACAATAAGGCTCAAGCTCAACTGAAGCCTTATGGACTGGGAGCTCGCGCCCAAAAAGGCACGCGAGCTCCCGGCAAGCACCATGCGTTCTACCTCTTGGGGCAGGGCACCTTGTATTCCACCGTTACCGTCTGCGGCGCCAGGCCGCCGAGGCCGGCGAACAGCAGTTCCGACTTGAACGGGAAGCCACCGGCCGGGCACTTCTTCGGCACGGTGCCGTAGTAGACGGCCTTGCCGTGCTTCTTGTAGGCCGCGCCGACCTTGACGCTGATCGACTCGGCGGACGCGTCAGGGGCGCCGGGGACCGTTTCGACCAGTGGCACTTCGGTGATGGCCTCTTCGCCGTAGGCTCCGCTCGCTTTCACGTAGTGGCCCTGGGAAAGGAATTCGAGCGCCACCGGGGAATGGCCCGCGGTGAGGAACTCAAGACCTCCGCCAGGTGCGAAGTACGGCTGGATTTCGACTTCCTCGGGAACGCGTTCGGCGCCGAAAGCGACCACGCCGACCGCGTGCCCGAGCGGGCCGGCCTGAGATTTGTTCGTGCACTTGCCGACCTGTTCGAGCGTGGCCGGCGGACAGGTCGGGAACCCCTGCGGGTGCAGGACGATGCCTTTGGCCAGGTAGACGTTGACCCCGATCAGCGGCGGCGGGAAGCCACCGTATTCGGTGCCCGAGATGGCGAATTCAAACTGCTCGGCCGCGCCACAGCCTTTGCAGTAGCCGCTCCCCGGGAAGCCGGGAATAGAAACAACCTTCACTTTGATCGTGACCGTGGGCGCCGCCGACGCGACGCCCGGCAGGGCAAGCGCGGCGAGCGCGAGGACCCCAAGATAGATGGATGCTCTGCGCATCAGGTTTCTCCTCCAACTGTTTGATGGATCGTCTTGATCCGATTTCTCCGGAGCGATCTTGCTCCACGACTAGGATCGCGCGACCTTACAGGGCGCTTCGCAAGGGTCGCTTGACAATTCCGACTGGGTTGACAATTCCGGCAGACTTGCACCATACCGGCTGGGGGCTCATCTCCCGTAGGCTCGAACCCCGCCGGCGCTGGTGTCTCTCGCTGGCGATCTATGAGAGCGTCTCTCGCTTACCTCCTGAAGCAGGGCACCTTGTAGCTTGCGGCGACGGTCTGCGGCACCAGACCGCCAAGCCCGGCGAACAGCAGTTCGGCCTTCACCGGGAAACCGCCATGGGGGCACTTCTTCGGCACGGTGGCGTAGTAGACGGGCTTGCCGTGCTTCTTGTACGCCGCGCCGACCTTGACGCTGATCGACTCGGCGGACGCGTCAGGGGCGCCGGGGACCGTTTCGACCAGCGGCACTTCGGAGACGAGCTTCTGGCCGAAGCCGCGGCCACCACCGATGTAGTGGCCCTTGGAGATGAATTCGAGTGCCACCGGGGAATGGCCGGCCGTCAGGAACTCGAGCCCCCCGCCGGGTGCGAAGTAGGGCTGGATTTCGACCTCCTCAGGAACGCGTTCGGCGCCGAAGGCGACCACGCCGAGCGCATGCCCGAGCGGACCGGCGTGCGTCTTGCTCGCGCACTTGCCGACCTGTTCGAGCGTGGCCGGCGGACAGGTCGGGAACCCCTGCGGGTGCAGGACGACACCCTTGGGCAGGTAGAAGTTGACCCCGATGAGCGGCGGCGGGAAGCCGCCGTATTCGCTGCCCGAGATCGTGAATTCGGCCTGCTCGGCTGCGCCGCAGCCTGCGCAGTAGCCGCTGTGTGGGTAGCCAGCGATCCCGGTCACCTTGACTTTCAGAGTGACCCTCGGCCCTGCCGGCGCGGCCGCCGGCAGGGCAAGGGCGACGAGGCCGAGAACGACAAGACAGATGGATGCTCTGCGCATCAGATTCTCCTCCGACTGTTTTGATGTACAGAACAACCAACCCGTCAGATGCCGGGAAATACCGGTGGGCAGTCGTAAGCGGTCGCGACGAGACGCTCGCGTCAGCCGGCTGACAGCTCCAACTGGTCACCGTCGAAGCGCACGCCGACCGGCGCGAGGATCACCTGCCTGGGCCCCGCCTCGACGCGCCCGGCAAGCAGCGCGTCGAGCTTCAGCTCGCGAGCGGTCGCGACGATCGCCTCTCCGGCGCCGGGCGCGCAGTAAAGAGCAAGCCCCGCTCCCATGTTGAACGTGGAGTAGGCCGCATGCGCGTCCAGGCCCGCCTGCTCGACGAGGAAGGCGAGCACAGGTGGCACCTCGGGCAGCCGCTGGATTCGGTAGCTGAGCGGCTGGGACGGGCGCATCAGCTTGAGCAGCCCGTGACCGGTGATGTGGCTGATGTAGGTCAGCGCGAGGTCACGCTCGAGCAGCGCGGCGATCAGCGGCGCATACATCAGCGAGGGTTCCAGCAGCGCCTCGCCGAAGCTGGTGGCGGACGACCCCGGCTCGCTCGTCAGCGGGGTGGCGTACCCCTCGTCCAGGCGCCCGGCGACCAGGCGCGCAAGCGAGGCGCCATTGGCGTGCAGGCCGCTGGATGCGACCAGCACGATTTCGTCTCCGACCGCGAGCTCGTCTCCGAGGATCGGCGAGCGCCCGGCGGGCACCGCACCGACGGCGGCGCCCGCGAGCTCGATGTCGCGCTCGTCGAGCAGGTCGGGCAGTGACGGCGACTCGCCTCCCCCCCACGCGCAGCCGGCGTCCGCGCACGCGCGCCGCCAGCCCTCCAGCAGCGCGCCCGCGCGCTCGCCATCGCGGTACCAGTCCGACGCTCCGGTGGCGAAGTAGGCGTTGACCACGAGCGGCAGTGCGCCTACGCAGCAGAGGTCGTTGACGATCGCAGCGACCGTGTCATAGGCGACGTCTGCAAAACGGTTGATCTGCTGGCGTTCGAGCACCTGGCGCGCGATGATCGACTTGGTGCCCAGTCCCTCGACGACGAACGCGAGCGTCTGCGAGCCCAGCTCGAATACGAACGCAGGCTCGCCGCGGGAGGCATCCAGCGCACGAGCTCCCCGGGCGGCGAGCAGCGGCGAGGTGGACAGCGCCTTGGCCATGGCCAGGCGCTTGCCGGCATCGAGCGCGTCGTAGTCCACGCCGGCCGCGCTGTAGCTGACGCCGTCTTGGCTCATCGGCGATGATCCTAGGCGACCGTTGCCACCGAGGGAGGATCGATGGACTTCCAGCCGAGCGAGCGCTGTACGGAATTCAAGGAGCGCCTGAGCGCGTTCATGGACGAGCACGTGTACCCGGCCGAGGAGGTGTACGAGCGCCAGCTGCGCGAGTCTGGAAACCCGCACTTCCAGCCGCCGGTGATGGAGGAGCTGAAGGTCAAGGCGCGCGACGCGGGGCTGTGGAACATGTTCCTGCCCGACGAGGAGCACGGCGCGGGGCTGTCCAACAGCGACTACGCGCCGCTGGCGGAGATCCTCGGTCGCTCGCCGATCGCCTCGGAGGCCTGCAACTGCTCGGCGCCTGACACGGGCAACATGGAGGTGCTGCACCAGTTCGCCACCCCCGAGCAGAAGGAGCGCTGGCTGACGCCGCTGCTGGAGGGAGAGATTCGTTCGGCGTTCGCGATGACCGAGCCGGACGTAGCGAGCTCAGACGCGACCAACGTCGCGCTGAGCATCGAGCGCGACGCTGACGAATACGTGCTCAACGGGCGCAAGTGGTGGATCACGAACGTGTTCCACCCGCACTGTCGGATCCTGATCGTGATGGGCAAGACGCAGCCGGACGCGCCGACATACACCCAACAGAGCCAGATCCTCGTGCCACTGGACACACCGGGGGTGACGGTGGTGCGCAACCTGCCGGTGTTCGGCTACACAGACCAGGACGGGCACGGGGAAATCGAGTTCAAGGACGTGCGCGTGCCGGTCGCCAACGTGATCTCCAAGGAGGGCGACGGCTTCATGATCGCCCAGGCACGTCTCGGTCCGGGGCGCATCCACCACTGCATGCGCGCGATCGGCGCCGCCGAGCGTGCGCTCGAGGCGATGTGCAAGCGCGCGGTCTCGCGCGTGACCTTCGGCCAGCCGCTGGCGATGCGCGGCAACATCCAAGACTGGATCGCCGAGTCGCGCATCGAGATCGAGATGGCGCGCCTGCTGACGCTGAAGGCGGCGTGGATGATGGACACGGTCGGCAACCGCCACGCGCGGATTGAGATCTCGGCGATCAAGGTGGCCGCGCCGAACGTCGCGCTGAAGGTGCTCGACCGCGCGATCCAGGTACATGGCGGCGGCGGGGTGTCTGACGACTTTGGGCTGGCCAGGGCATACGCGTCTCTGCGCACGCTGCGCTTGGCCGACGGCCCAGACGAGGTGCACAAGCTGTCGATCGCCCGGCGCGAGCTGGCGCCGTACGTGCCACGCAAGGAGTAGGGCTCGCACCGCCACCAACGAGGTCGGGCCGCCACCGCCACCACGAGGTCGCGCCGCCTGGACGGCGGCGACGGCCGAGCTTGTGAATAGGAGCCGCATCGGCCGGGTATAGAACTCCTGGACCGGGGTCCAGGAGCCCGGTGAGCCGGTCGCCTACGATGTGACATGCGGCCGTCCTGAACGGATCGAGGAGATGGACCTTTGCGCGCGAGCACGCGGGGATCGGTAGTTGCGCTCATAGCTGCGGTCGCGGCCGCCGTCGCTGCGCCAGCCGCGCAGGCGTCCTTCGGCGTCAGCGAAGCGAACTTCGAAGCCGGGACGTGCAACAGCACATCGTGCACCTATGCCAGCCCCCACAGCGAACTCTACACGCAGGCTGCAGGCCATCCGCCGTGGGGCATCACGACGTTCGAACTGAACACGAGCAAGGGCCCGCTCGAAGTCAAGCAACCCGAAGGCGCGCTCAAGCGGATTCGCGTGGACGTGCCGCCGGGCTTGGCCGCGGACCCGGAAGCGCTGAGCGTGAAGTGCTCGATGAGCGCCTTTGAACACGAAGAATGCCCGACCGGGCCGAATGGTTCTGAAGTGGGCAAAACGGAACTGACCGTGTTCGACGGCCTCACCGATCTCACCGTCAAAGGAACGGTGTACGAGCTCGAACGTCCTGCCGGCCTGCCGCTGGACTTCGGCATCGACGTGGACCCGCTCAAAACGATCATCCACCCCGTTCACCTGCTGCTGGAAGGGCACGTGGACTGGGAAGGCGACTACCACGAGTACTTCGAAATCAACAACATCCCCACAGAAGCGGAACTGATCGGCGGGCTGAAGGTGCCGCTGTCGGTGATCAAGTCCAAGCTGCTGTTCGAAGGTCAGAAAGGCGGCAACTTCCTCACGGTGCCCAGCGTGTGCTCGAACACCACCACCTCCTACCTGGAAGTGGAATCCCATGAAGGCGCGGTCGCCAGGACGCAGACTCATACTCCGGTCGGCGTTGAAGGGTGTTCCAGCGTGCCGTTCAAACCCACGGTCACGGTCAGCCCGGAAACGTCCACCGCCGACGTGCCCGATGGCGCCACCGCGGTGGTCAGGGTTCCCCAGTACACGGGCGCAGACCAGATCAACTCGTCCGATGTCAAAGACGTTCACGTGACCCTTCCCGAAGGGATGACGCTGAACCCGTCGGCCGCGCACGGACTGGAACCGTGCAAAGGGTTGCCCTGCCCGGCGGGCGCGACCAAGCTGGGGACGGTCACGATAGAAACCGACCTGCCCCCGAAGAGCCTGACGGGCAACGTGTACCTGGGCGATCCCGGCGGCGAGCCGATAACCGGGCCTCCCTACACGATCTACCTGGAAGCCTCCAGCAGTCTCGGGGTGACCGTCAGGCTGACTGGAACTGTCAACCCGAACCCCAGCACGGGACGGCTGGAAGTCAACTTCGACGACGCACCCCAGCTGCCTTTCGGCGAACTGATCCTCACCCTCGACGGCGGCCCGCGGGCGCCGATTGCCAACCCGCTGGCGTGCGGCCTCGCGCCGGTGCAGACCACCTTCACCCCCTATACGGGCGCCGCGAGCGCATCCAGCGCGACGGCGTTCAGGACCAACGGCTGCCCCTCGCCCGCCTTCTCGCTCGGTCAGAGCACGCAGGAGTCCTCCGGGGATGCCGGCTCGTACACCTCATTCACGTTCAACCTGACCCGCTCTGACGGATTTCAGTACCTGTCGACGCTGGACACCGTCCTGCCGCCCGGACTGGTCGGCGCGATCGGGTCGGTGACGCTGTGCGGCGAACCGCAGGCGCAGACCGGCGACTGCCCCTCGGCCAGCCAGATCGGCAATGCCAGCGTCAGCGCCGGCGCGGGCTCTGAACCGTATGCCTTCTCTGGGCCGGTGTACCTGACTGGCCCATACCGCGGCGCGCCCTATGGGCTGTCGATCCCGATCGAGGCTTCCGCCGGCCCCTTCGACCTCGGCCGGGTCGTCACGCGCGCGACGATCGGCGTTGACCCCTACAGCGCCCGCGTGATCGCCACCAGCTCGCTGCCCACGA
Source organism: uncultured Solirubrobacteraceae bacterium (assembly GCA_963745375.1). Classification (GTDB taxonomy): domain Bacteria; phylum Actinomycetota; class Thermoleophilia; order Solirubrobacterales; family Solirubrobacteraceae; genus Palsa-744. Next base: position 157,199 of record CAVUXA010000010.1, read on the forward strand.
TCGTCGGCGGGGTGCCCCTGCGGCTGAAGACCCTTACCGTGGCCGTCACCCGGTCTGGCTTCATCTTCAATCCCAGCGACTGCGAAGCCCTGGCAACAAACTCGCTGCTCACGTCCACCCTCAACGAAACGCAGAACCTGTCCAGCCCGTTCCAGGTCGGCGACTGCACGGCGCTGTCATTCAAGCCTGCGCTGACCGCGTCGAGCAGCGCGAACGCCTCCAAAGTGGACGGCGCGAGCCTGCAGGTGAACCTCCTACAGGGCACGCATCAGGCCAACATCCGCTCGGTCGTCACCTCGCTGCCCAAGCAGCTTCCCGCGCGGCTGACCACGTTGCAGAAGGCCTGCGCCGAAGCGACCTTCGCGGCCAACCCGCTGTCCTGCCCGCCGCTGTCGACGGTCGGCGCGGTCACCGTCACCACCCCCGTGCTGCCCGGCGTGCTCAGCGGTCGGGCCTACCTGGTCTCCCACGGGGGCGCCGCCTTCCCCAACCTGGATCTCGTGCTCGACGACGACGGCGTGCGCGTGATCCTCGTCGGCACCACCACCATCAAGGGTGGGGTCACGACCGAGAGCTTCGCGTCGATCCCCGACGTGCCCATATCGACGTTCGTGCTGACGCTGCCGCTCGGTTCGGACTCGGCGCTCGCCGCCAACGGCAACCTGTGCTCGCAGCCGTTGTCGATGCCCACCGTGATCACCGCCCAGGACGGCGCGCAGGTCAAGCAGAGCACGGCGATCTCGGTGATCGGCTGCGGCGTGCGCATCCTGCGGCGCAGGCTTATCCACCACACGCTGCTGGTGACCGTCCAGACGATCGCGCCAGGACGCGTGCGCGCCGCTGGCAAGTATCTCGACAGCGCGTCGGCGTCCATGGGCAAGCCCGCAACTGTCACGCTCAAGCTCCCGCTCGGGCCCCGCGGCCGGGCGGCGCTGCGCAGACATCGCAGGCTCAACTTGCAGGTTCGTGTCATTTTCACGCCCAGCAGCAAGGGCGAAGCGAGCGCCATTGCGTCGACCGCGCTGACCGTCAAGAGATAGCCTGCTCGATCGATGTCGGGGGCGCGATGTTGATCTACCGCGAGCGGCCAGCCGCGCGAGAGCCGGCTGACGGCCTGCTCGTCTTGCACCACGGGCGCGGCGCCGACGAGCAGGACCTGCTCGAGCTCAGCGACGCGCTTGACCCCGCGCGCCGCATGCACGTGGTCACACCGCGCGCGCCGCTGAAACCGGCCGGCTCCCCCGGCTATCACTGGTATCTGGTTCCCCGTGTGGGCTTTCCCGACACCGCCAGCTTTCACGCCGCCTACGCACAGCTGGCCGAGCTGCATGATGAGCTGTGGCGGCTGACCGGCATCCCGCCCGAGAAGACCGTGCTCGGCGGCTTCTCGATGGGCTCGGTGATGAGCTACTCGCTGGGTCTCGGCGCCGGACGTCCGCGGCCCGGCGGCATCCTCGCCTTCTCCGGCTTTCTGCCCACCGTCGCCGGCTGGCAGCCCGAGCTGGCCACCCGCACGGGGCTGGCGGTCTTCATTGCGCACGGCCGTAACGACCCGGTGATCGACGTCGCCTTCGCCCGCGAGGCGCAACGACGGCTGAGCGACGGCGCCCTGGAGGTGTCCTATCACGAGTCCGATGCCGGTCACTGGATCGAGCCGGCGCACGTGCCGCTGGCCATGCGCTGGCTCGACGGCGCGGTGGCCGCGCAAGGGCCTATGGTTGACAGCTCAAAACCACCACCCCTATGAGCAACACCAGCCGCATGTCCACCTCACCCGCGCGTCCATCGCCTTCCTCGCAGCGGAGTCTGCGGGTGTTGATCGTAGGCGCCGGCTTCGGCGGGATCGCCGCTGCGATCGAGTTGCGCAGGCACGGCATCGACGACGTGACCATCCTCGAGAAGGCGCCCGACCTGGGTGGCACCTGGTACTACAACACCTACCCCGGCGCCGCCTGCGACGTCCCCAGCCACCTGTACTCCTTCTCCTATGCCCAGCGCACCGACTGGTCGCGACTGTGTTCGCCCCAACACGAGATCCACCAATACCTGCACGAGGTGGCACGCACGCACGGCATCGATCGACTGATCCATACCGACACCGCTGTCGAGTCCTGCGTGTGGGATGAGGAGCGCTGCCGCTGGAGCGTGCGCACCGACCGGGGCACAACGCACGAGGCCGACGTCCTGATCGTCGCGACCGGGCAGCTGGACCGACCCCTCAGGCCGGCGATCGCCGGCGCCGACACGTTCGCCGGTCACAGCTTCCACTCGGCCGAATGGGACCACGCCTACTCTCTCGCCGGCAAGCGCGTCGGCGTGGTCGGCACGGGCGCAAGCGCGGTCCAGTTCGTGCCGGAGATCGCGCCCTTGGCCCGCAGCCTGAGCGTCTTCCAGCGAACCGGCAACTGGTTTCTGCCACGTCGCAACCTCACGTACCCCGCGCTGGTCAAGGCCGCCATCCGGCGCGTGCCCGGACTGCAGGCGCTGCGGCGCCGGTTCGTCTTCCAGTACACCGAGTCGCTGACCCTCACCATCCGCCACCCCCGCACCCTGGGGCGGCTGGCCGCCGCGCGCTCGGCCGCGTTCATGCGCTCCCAGCTGCAGGATCCGGTCATCCGCGAGCAGGCCTGGCCCGACTACACCTTCGGCTGCAAGCGCATCCTGTTCAGCTCGAGCTTCCTGCCCGCGCTGCAACGCTCCAACGTTGCGCTCGTCACCGAGCACATCCAGGGCATCGCTCCTGAGGGCATTATCACCGCCGACGGCACGCTGCACGAGCTCGACTGCATCATCTGGGCGACCGGCTTTGCCACCACCGAGTTCATGTTCCCCATGCAGATCTCAGGCGCCCACGGCGCCGACCTGCATGAGCTGTGGTCCACCGGAGCCCACGCCCACCTGGGAATGTGCGTGCCGGGCTTTCCCAACATGTTCGTCATGTACGGGCCCAACACCAACACCTCCGGCGGCTCGATCATCGTCTACCTGGAGGCGCAGGCCGCCTACATACGCCAGGCGCTCGCTCAGCTGCGCCAGCGCGACGCAGGTGCGATCGAGGTGCGCGCCGAGGTCGAGGCGGCCAGCGACCGCGAGCTGCAGGCCCGCTTCACGGGCACCGCATGGACGCAGTGCGACTCCTGGTATCGCGACGAGCGCGGGCGCATCGTCACCAACTGGCCCGGGTACATGCGCGACTACCTGCAGCAGACCAGTCAGATCGACACCAACCAGTACCGCTTCGCGCCCGCACCCGAGCCCGCCGCGCTGGCCGGTGCCTGAGGCAGGGCAAGTGGATGGCTATGACTACATCGTCGTGGGGGCCGGCTCGGCCGGGTGCGTGCTCGCCAACCGCCTGTCCGAGGACCCGTCCGCACGCGTGCTGGTGCTCGAGGCCGGCGGCTCTGACCGCTCGCTGAACGTCAAGATCCCAGCGGCCTTCCCCAAGCAGTTTCACACCAAGCTCGACTGGGACTTCGCCACAGAGCCCGAGCCCCACGTCGACGGCCGGCGCCTGTTCATCCCACGCGGCAAGGCGCTGGGCGGGTCCAGCTCGATGAACGCGATGCTGTACGTGCGCGGGCGCCCGCTCGACTACGACGGCTGGGAGGCCCAGGGGGCGCCCGGCTGGGGCTATGACGACGTGCTTCCCTACTTCATCCGCGCCGAGGACAACGTGCGCGGCGCCTCTGAGTACCACGGCGCCGGCGGGCCGCTGCGCGTCAGCGAGCAGCGTTCGCCGCGACCGCTCAACCGTCGCTTGCCGGCCGCCAGCGAGGCCGCCGGCATCCCCCGCATCGCCGACTACAACGGACCCGAGCAGGACGGCTGCTCGATGTTCCAGGTAACCCAGCGCGACGGCCAGCGCTTCAGCGCCGCCGACGCCTACCTGCGACCCGCGCTCACGCGCCCCAACCTGACGGTTCGCACCAAGGCGACCGTCCTTGGCATCGAGCTGGAGGACGAGCGGGCCGTCGGCGTGCGCCTGCGCACGGGTCGCCGCGGCGAGGAGGTCGTGCGCGCGACGCGCGAGGTGCTGCTGTCGGCCGGCGCGATCGGCTCGCCCCAGCTTCTGCTGCTGTCGGGCATCGGCCCCGCACAGGAGCTTGCAGCGACCGGCGTGCAGGCGCGCCACGACCTGCCCGGCGTGGGGCGCAACCTGCAGGACCACCCCTTCGTGACGATGCTCTGGGAGGTGTCAGACCAACAGACCCTGTACGGCGCAGAACGGCCTAGGGCGCTGGCCGAGTGGCTGCTGCGCAAATCGGGCAAGCTCAGCTCCACGGTCGCCGAGGTGGTCGCGTTCACGCGCACCCGCGGCGGGCTGCCCGCGCCCGACATCCAGTTCCATATGGGCGCCGCCTACTTCGAAGATCACGGCGCCGACAGCTATGAGGGCCACTGCATCGTGATCGCGCCCACGCTTGTCTCGCCCAAGGCCCGCGGCCAGGTGTGGCTGGCAAGCGCCGACCCAACCGCCAAGCCGCGCATCCTCACCAACACGCTGTCAGAGCCCGACGACGTCGAGTCGATGGTCGCCGGCATGCGCCTGGCGCGCGAGATCGCCGCGCAGTCGCCGCTGCGCGAGATCGTCGTCAAGGCGCTCAAGCCCGAAGCAGACGCCGACGACCGCGAGCAGCTGGAAGCGGACCTGCGCCGGCGCCTGATGCTCATCTACCACCCCGTCGGAACCGCGCGCATGAGCGACACCCACGAGCACGCCGTGGTGGACTCGCGCCTGTCGGTGCACGGCCTGCAGGGCCTGCGCGTGATCGACGCATCGGTCATGCCCACGATCGTCGGCGGCAACACCAACGCCCCCACCATCATGATCGCCGAGCGCGGCGCCGATTTGATTCGAGCCCACCCGCCCGCATGACCGCGTCGATCAACTACCACCGCGAGGGCAGCGGCCCGCCGCTGGTGCTGCTGCACGGGATCGGCCACCACTGGCAGGCGTGGCGACCGGTGATCGGGCTGCTCGCGGGCGAGTTTGACGTGATCGCCTGCGACTCCCCCGGCTTCGGGCGCTCGGCGCCGCTGGCCCCCGGCAGCGAGCTGACGATCCCTTCCTACGTGGATGCGTTCGAGTGGTTCTTCGTAGAGCTCGGCATCGAGCGCCCGCACGTGGCCGGCAACTCGATGGGCGGGGCGATCGCGCTCGAGCTCGCGCGCCGGCGCGCTGTCAGATCCGCGACCGCGTTCTCGCCGGCCGGCTTCTGGACGCCCACCGAACGACGCTTCTGCCAGCTGTCGCTGGGAGCGCTCGCGCGCACGCCCCCCGCGGCCCGTCCGCTCGTCAGGGCGCTCGCGCGCACGCAGGCCGGGCGTGTCGCGCTGTTCTCCCAGACCTTTGGCTTTCCGTCGCGGCTTCCCGCCGAGGAGGCCGTCTCCACGCTCGACGACGCCTGGGCCTCGCCCGTCTTCGCCGCCACGCTGGCCGCCTTTCGCAATTACCGCTTCGACGCGCCCGAGAAGCTGCGACGCGTGCCCGTCACGATCGCCTGGGGCGAGCACGACCGCCTGCTGCTCTACCGCCGCCAAGCGCCGCGCGCCCGGGCGATGCTGCCGTGGGCCACGCACGTGACGCTCGGCGCCGGCCACGTGCCCTTCTACGACGACCCTCGTGCGGTCGCCGAGGTGATTCGGGCGGGCGCGCGGGCGGAGCAGGGGGCGTTGTCTACTGCCGACTGAGATGATTGGCTCAATTGCGTTCGCCTATCCGGGCGTTCGTCGCATTCCGCTGGCGCGGCATCGCGCAGGTTCGATTCTCGCCGTCTCCACTGATTCTCTTGTCCGCTTGCCGCTGGTCGTGCCGGGCGCGACGATTCCAGCGGTGGCGAGGCAGCGATACCACCAGTCGTGCGCGGCGTGGCCGCTCATCGGTTTGTCGGGGTAGCGGCGCACGCCGACGCGCGGGATCGTGCGCTGCGTACACAGCAGGTAGCGCGAGGGCTGGGCGCCGATGTCGAGGATGTGGTGTTCGAGGTCATGCCAGAAGGCGCGGTGGGGGATGGGCAACTCGCGCACCTTCTGGCCCTTCGTGACGATCGTCAGGCGCTTGCGCTGGTGGTCGAAGTACTTGAACTGGACGGCTTGGAGCGCGCCCTTGCCCAGGCTGTAATCGAGCAGCAGGTACAGGCATAGCCGGTCGCGCAAGTCGGGTTGCTCGGTGATGATCGCGCGGCGCTGGACGGCTGAGAAGACGTGCGGTAGACCTGCCGGCTGCGGGCGCGCTCGATCAGCAGAGTCGGGTCGCCGTGCAGGCGTCCACGCACGATCTGGAAGCGGAAGAAGTCTTTGATGCTGGAGAGGTTCTTGCTGAACGTGCGTGGCACCCCGGAGCCCCAGAGCGCGTCGAGGAACCCTCGGTGCATGTTACGCAGCATCACTCTTTTCCTTGAGTGACCCGAGCTTGGCGCCGAGCGTGCGCTTAATCGCGTTGGCCAGGTGGTACCGCTGCATGACGGCGGCGGTCAGCGCCTCCTCGGACAGAGCCTTCTCCACCTGGTCGGGCGGCCAACGGCGCTCACCCTGCAGCGCCTGGCATCCGAGCACCGTCTCGACGACGGCCTGCTCGAACCACTCGTGGACGACATCGGTGATGGCCTTATTACCACGGTCAAGGCAATACTGATCACACCAATAGTCGGCCATGTCGATGAACGCGCGGAAGTCGGCGTTGATGTGGATCTCGTTGACCTCGGAGATGTAAGCCGCCGCGCGGTTGTCCAGGTACTCGGGCGTGGCGCGCAGGCCGTTCTCTAGCGATACCCAAGTCACCTTCGGGAGGTCATGCTCGGAAGGGGGAGCCTGGTCACCGCTCTCGCCTTCGGCTGCGAGCATCGCTGCGAGGAGCCGACCAGTACGATCGCGCGGTCGTGGCGGGCGCGGCTCGGTCTCGCGCTCGGTCGGCTCGCCTGTCTCGGTGGTGGGCTTGCGTCTTGGCAGGACCGGCTCCGCAAGGGTCAGCTTTCCCTGCGGATTCAGCCGGTAGCGCGAGAGCTTGTAGAGCTTGCGGTAGTGCTTCAGGCGCTCCGCGATCGCCTCTTGGTGGTCGGCACCCTTGGCACCCGCGATGACGGCGTCCATGAAGTCGCGTAGCTCCTGAGGCATGTTGTCGCGGAACTCCGCGGCCCAGTCGGCGTAGGGCAGCGCCTGCCCATGGAGCAGCAGCTGCGTTCGCGCGGTGTTGGACGTGATCGGTTGCTTTGAGCCATTGTGGGGCTCTATGTAGAGCACCACCCGCTCGTAGCCAAAGATGATCCCGAACTGGTGCAGGCGTGTAACGCCAGCCCGGCCGGTGCGCATCTCGTACAACTCGTTCTGCCAGAGCGTCGCGGCGTGACCGGTGTTGACAAGGTCCGACGCGGTCCGCCGCTTCTCCGGCTCGTCGAGGATCCACCAGTGAATGTTGCAGTCGGTTAGGTCGGCTACACCGGTCTGGATGGTGTGATCGGCGAGGAAGCGACCCTGTCCGCGGACGCCGCGCATCAGGTTGCGCTTATCGTCCGGGTCCGCGTCCCAGCCCTCGCGAGCTCTGATCTCGACGTTCTCGGAGAGGTTGAGGTAGCGCGCGTTCAGGTACCGGCTTACCCAACGCGACGGAGTGGCAACTACGATGCCCTCGGGTGGCTGCATCGTGTTGTGATCATCGTCGCGGCCGAGCAAAATGACCTTTGTCCCATGTTCACCGACGAGATCGGGCTTGGCGCTGTCGTTGAGTGGGATCCAAAAGGACCAGTGGCCATCCTCGATCTCGAAGCGACGCAGTCCGTACTCGCCGCTGTCAGGATCGCGCCAGAGCTGGATCATGGTGCCTTTCCCATCTGTCCAGGACTGGTAGATGACGCCAGCCGGATTGCGGGTCGCTGCAGCTACCTTCGCCCCGACGCCGTAGTTCGCGTCGAGCGCCTGACGCTGGCCTGAGGCGGAGAGCCGGTTGATGTAGTGGCGCATCTCGTCAGGCGTCATTCCGCAGCCATTGTCGATGCAACAGAGCTTCTGGATCCCAGTGGCGGTGAAGATGTGCGGATCGAAGTCCCATTGGATCCGAGTGGCACCGGCCTCCAACGAGTTCTGGGTCAGCTCACGCAGGAACTGCAGGTCGTCGCAGTCGCGGCCCAGTCGCTCAAGCATGAAGCCGATGTTGTCGACCTCCATGCGCATGGTCTCATCGCCGCGGACAGCCGTCGTCGGCTCGCTCATGGAAAGGCTCCTTGTCGTGCGGGATCACCCGCCTGGACGGAAGTCAGTCCGTCAATGCATTGGGGTGGGACCATAGGGTGCGACCCTCGAGCATCAATTGGACTTTGTAGCGAGGATGGTATTCCTCACGCCAGGCGTCTGTCAAGCATCCGCGAACAGGATTAGGCTGCAAGGCGTGCACCACATGAGCCGGCCATTCGACGCCTATGCGCAGCGCCTCTGCCACCTTTTGCAAGCGCCTCATGACGAGAACCGTTTGGACAGTGTCATGGCGGCTCTCGACGGCGAGGCGTCCACGCTGCTACGAAGGACGATCAGCCTGCAGTCACGTCGCGATGTCGGGTGCTTCTTCTCCAGCGCCGAGTTGGCCGACCGACTCGTCGAAGGCACCGACACAGCAGCTTGGAGGATAATCGCTGACCCGGCCTGTGGTGCTGGCGACTTGCTGCTGTCGGTTGCGCGTCGTCTGCCATTGCAGCGGAGCGTTCGCTCGACCCTTCTGGCCTGGGGGCAACTTCTAATCGGGCGGGATCTCGATGACGATCTTGTGCGTACGACGCGCGTGCGGTTGGCATTGCTGGCCAGCGCACGCCACGCACGGAGGGCTACGTTGGATGAGCGAGAACTCGCCCGTTTGCTGCCCAACATCCGAGAGGGCGACGGCCAGGCTCTGGATCTCAATCACCCGACGCTCATGCTGCTCAATCCGCCGTTCGGGTCGACCCTGACCAGTAACGCCGGCTGGGGTCGTGGCCGTCTCGGGCGCGCCGCCGTCTTTACAGCCGCTGTGGTGGAGCGGTTGCCACGGCGTAGCAGGCTTTTGGCAATCTTGCCCGACGTCCTGCGCAGCGGCTCGAACTATCGCAATTGGCGAGCCCACATGAGCGGCCTGCTGCATATCGAGACGGCGGCGCCGTACGGCCAGTTCGACGCTTGGACGGACGTCGACATCTTCATCCTGCGCGCGACCGTTGAGCCCGAGCACTCGTCATTGTCGGAATGGCAGTTCGACGACGCCCCGTGCGGCGTACGCCTTGGCGACTTAGTCGAGATCCGCGTCGGTCCGGTGGTGCCTCACCGAGATCCGCACGCCGGCCCATGGTCGCCCTACATCGAAGCGCACGACCTCCCACTCGGTGGCCGCTTCGACTCTGATGTCGCGTGTCGCCGGCGCCATTCCGGCCGGCGCTTCCAGCCGCCATTCGTCGCTGTACGCCGCACCTCTCGTCCTGGCCAGAGTCAGCCGCGAGCTCTCGGCGTTTTGATCGAAGGCACTGAGCCTGTGCTCGTGGAGAACCACTTGATGGTTTGCCGACCCATCGACAAGCGAGCACCGCCCTGTGATGAGCTTCTTGACGTACTCGGCAATCCCGCGACCAGCGCATGGCTCGATGCCCGGATCCGATGTCGGCATCTGACCGTGCAGACACTGCGTGACGTGCCCATGCCGAACCCGTACAATTGAACTGTCGTTCTGCCATGCGATCAGCCAGAGGGCTTCCGAGTTGGACATTGCCTCAGGTGTCGGCGACTTCGACATTGGCCGCTTCGACCGCCGCTTGGGCTCGAAGCGTCCGCTGCGTAGTCACGCGAAGAACGCGTCGAGCGCATTCTTCCACGCGGCCACCTACCCGGCGATCGGGCTCTTGAAGTCCCGCAGGAACCTCGGCCGCGGTTTGCGGTTGGGCCGGGGGGAATGAACCCGGTGCGTCTCGTGTATCTCGACCAGACGGCGTAGGGCGTCCGGTAGCGCTGGCATCATCAAGCGGTGTCTGAGCTGCCCTCTTCGGGACGGGTTCGTGATCCCGTCCATGGCTACATCGCGTTCACCGGGATCGAGCGTGCTGTGCTCGATCATCCCATCGCTCAGCGTCTTCGCTACATCGGCCAGTCGGCGGCCGCACATCTCGTCTTTCCTGACATGCGCGTTTCGCGCATGGCCCACAGTCTCGGCGCCATGCATCTAGCATCGCGCTTCTTTCAGGCAGCGCTTGGAAACGCGCAAGCATCCGAGCGGGCGGCGATCCTCAGCGGCTGTCGTGCGCTAGTCGATCGGCACGCCGCGCTCGGTCTGGGCGCGAGCCCCGAGGATGCACTGGTCGACCAAGGGCTCCTGACTGGTCGCAACGGCGACAAGGATGACCAGATGGCGGCACTACTCGTCGAGCAGGGCTTGCGCCTAGCCTCACTCGTGCACGATCTAGGACACCTCCCTTTCAGCCATGATTTCGAGCAAGCGCTTGAGGACCATTGGCGCGCCCGCCCGGAGGAACGCGCACGCGCGGGAAGTCTCGTGGCTCAAGGTCCCGGCGGAGATCAAGTGCATGAGCGAATCGGCTACGCGCTCGCTCATGTCGTCCAACAAGACGTATTCGAGCAGCGGCTCTCTGGCGGCCCGTTCGGGAAGCCTGCTGAGGTCGCTCTGCTCATAGCCCGAGACATCCTCGATGCTCCAGCGGCGCCCGAGCTCGATGCAGACGAGCACGCTCCAGTCCTCTCATGGCTTCATTCGCTCGTCGCCGGAGAGGTCGACGTTGATCGCGCCGACTACGTGCTCAGGGACGGGCTTCATTACGGGCTAGTGGCCGCCGGCTACGACCTCGACCGTCTCGTCGATCACCTCGTCCCCGTGCCCCGCGAGGACGGACGCCTCGAGACCGCCGTCATGGCCCAGGGCGTGAGTGCCGCCGAGGCCTTCCTCGTCGCCCGCTTCCGCATGTACACATGGGCCGTCTATCACCACAAGATCCAACAGGCCGCCGCCGGACTGCGTGTCGCGATTGTCGATCTCCTTGGCATGGGCGCGGAGCCTCTTCCGAGCTTCCTCAATGATCTTGAGAGGATCGCCAGCGGCGCAGCGGATGACGCGACCGTCGATCGCTTCGTCGACTACGACGACGGATGGTGGACGGGCCTGATGCGCAATCGGCTACGCGAAGGCGTTGCTCCCTCCATCGAACCGTGGTTGGCGCTCTTTGTGCGCCGCCGCCCCGGTCCAGTCAGCCTCTGGAAGCGCGCTGCAGACTTCCCAGCGCAGGACCGCGCCGCATGGAACGCAAGCCTCCCGACCAACGAGGACTTCTCGCTACTGACCGAATGGCAAAGGATACGCGCAGAGCTCCGAGGAGACGGCATCCTCATCGAGCGCTTGCCGTTCCGGCCATGGCGCGCGGACCCAGACGGCGAGTCTGCGCTGCAGATCCACACGCCGGGGGGACTGGTGCCACTCACCCGTCTCAGCCCGCTGGTACGCGCGCTCGGCACTGCCTGGGGCGAGGAGCTCCAAGTGCTCGCGTTCGCCGATACAGCAGACCGGACTACGCCGGCTGACGTCCTTGCACGACTACAACCCGCCCTGCAATTATAGGAGGAACCATGACCACCGCTGTCTTCACACCCGCACGACTGTTTGCCGAGTTGCCGGATCGCTTCGAAAACTACGGTTCGTTCGAGCACGCGTTTGTAGAGAGCTTCAACACCCACCGCTTCGACTTTCCTACCGGGTATGGCTGGCGCGACGCGTTGAGCTGGGGTTTGCGTCGTCACGTCGTACGCCGAGATGGCGACCAAGTCGTGATCCGACTCGAGGACGTCGCCTCATAGTCTCGCGCTGGTCCTCTGGCCCATCTCGGCGGTGGGCAGTCGATGCGTGAGATCAACTGGTGCTCTTGGCGTGCCTCAACTTCGGCTGGTAACGGGCGCATTCGGTTGCGGTACGCTGGCCCGGTGTTCGGCGGGTTTACTCTCGGGCGAGCCTCATCGGCAACGAGTAGGCCCCGTCGCCGGCTGCAGCAAAGCGACCGTCGGTGGCGCCTGGCTATACAGCCGTGTTGATCTCTGCCGCTTCCATATCTTTGAGCGTCAGGCTCGCTTTCAGGGTCAACGGATTGAAGGCTTCGCCGCCTATTGAGGACATTAGAACTTCAACAGGCTCTCCTTCAAGTTGTTGAAGTGCCTGGCTGCCTTTTTTGGTCGTATATTGGAGTTTGAATGCGGATGCCACTCGATTGGCCTGAAGCGGGGCAAGAATCGATCCTATGTCGTTCGTTATCGCGCTGCTGCCACAGCCGTATTCCAGGAACAATGACGCTCCGCCATCCGGGGCAAGAGCGAGCCCGACCTTCCTTTTCGCGTTGTTTTCCCACCCCAGTCTTCCTTCCAGGACGGTCGTCTTCAGATCGCCTTCTGCGAGTCCTGGTGTAGTGCATTTGTGCCCACCCGAGCCGCAGCCCGAGAGTTCGAGCGTGACGCCCACCATCCCCACGGGCCGGTAGTAGCCACCGCCGGACTCTGAGCTACATACGACCTTGGTTCCTCCGACAGGTTCTAGAGCGGCGCTGCCGCCTGAGATTGTGAAGTGTTCTTGTGAAAGACCTGGCTCCCATTCGTACCTGCCGCTGTCCGTCGGGCTCGCGACCAGACAGGTTGCCGCTGTAAAGCCTCCGTGGTAGACAATTTTACTGCCTTGTTTTTCGCCCGCAACTTTGGTGCATCGGCCGAGTTCCGGAGGTTCGCGCCGTTCGCCGCCACCCGCAGTCGCCACGGTCGCGGTCACCTGATGCGTGCCGTAGCTAATCGTCACCGTGGGTGCCTGGGCATAATCGCACCGTAGCGGAAGGACCGTACCGTTGGGTACATTTGCGAACGTGCCGCTGATCACCCCAGTCGTAGTGATCAGGGTGTCGACTTCTCCTGATGTGAGCGTAGGACAACTGAAGCCCGCTTCGAGCCGGAGGCTGGCACCAGCGAGGCTTACATTGCCGGTTGCGCTCAGCTGTGCGTAATCCGTACCAACTTCGTTGCCGGGCTTTGCAATGAAGGTCGTGAAAACGCTCGTCGGGCTCAGCGTCATACTTCCGTTGACGGCCAGCACGCCTACAGCATCGATTGAGCCAAGCTGGATAGTGTTGTGCCCCATAGCAACAAGGGGCCCCGTCTTGCCGTTAAAGGTGGCGAGGTTGGCGTATTCCCCGAGGCTGACCATGTCGCCGTCGGTTGAGTCCAACGAGCCGACAGTATGCAGCGACGGCTCCTCACCGAGCACCGTCCTCCCGCTCCCGAGCAGCGACGCCGCGCCGACCTCGTTGTCGCTATACACATAGAGTTCGGTCGGATTGTCGAAGCGGATGCCGAGCGTATCCGCTTCGCCGGAGATTCCTCCAACCTCTACCGGGTCCGATTTCAAGTCGCCTGGGCCACCATTGATCGACCAGGTTTGCGACGCTCCGAGCGTGATCGGTAGTTTGAGATAGGTGAACGGATTGGCGCCCGTTGGCGATGACGTGGAGGCGCTTAGTCCGCCGGCGCCGAGCGTCAGTGGATCGCCTTCAAGCGTGTACGAGACGCCAAGCGCTATGGAGAGCGCGTTCGCGTGGAGTCCAGAGACATTATTGTTGGACACGCACGGGTTGGGCTCAATACCGACGCACGCGGCGGCCGGAAAGGACAGCCCTCCGACAGTGCCAGAGGGCACCGTACCACCTTCCCAGTTGAGTGGAGTCGACCAATGTGGTTCACCCGTTCCGCCCCCGCCCGTCCACGTGAAGTTCTGCGCAGCGGCCAGCGATGCGCCCAGCAACAGCCAAGCGATGACACCCAACACCAAGCGCCGCCAAATGGAAGAAGTCAATCGTGGGTTGCGCTCATGGCCGCTTGTAGTCACGCCTACCTCCGTATCGCTCGGTCCTGTCGCGCGCAGTATCGTCAGTGGCGCCAAGGATTGCAACGCTTGACGCAGCGCATCAGTACCGTGTCTGCGGATGTCAAGTCATGCCACGCTGAGGATAATCGTATCTGCACCCCGACGGACGCTACGATCAATAGCCATGGAGCCCGCTATCGCGCCTGAGATTGTCGCCGTGATCGCCCGTCCCGAGAACACGGTCCGCGTCGTGTTCGCAGATGGTGAGGTTCGCGACGTTGACGTCACGCCCCTGCTCGATACCCCGGCTTTCTCGCCCCTGCGTGACCCGGCAGTGTTCGAGCAGGTCAGCGTGGACGAGCAGACAGGCACGATCACCTGGCCTGGAGACGTCGATCTCGACCCCGACGTTATCTATGCTGCGCTCGACCTCGGCCCAGACAAGGTGCGCATCTACGTCCTTGCTCCCAGCGTCGCTGCCTGACGGGGCGCCGGAAGAGCTTCCCCTATCGGGAGCGTGCGCTGCGGCCTTCGATGCCGGCCAGCACGTCCTTGCCGAGCACCGCGTCGACCTCAAGCTGGGCGGTGGCCATCACACGCGCGACCATCATGTACTGGCCGATCACAAGCAGCAGCTGGGTGATCTCGGCCGCGCTGAAACGCGCGCTCATCGCCGCGAACGTCTCATCGTCGGGCGTCGCATCGCGCACGACCTGGGTGGTGAAGCGCACCACCAGGCGTCCGTCCTCGCCGAGCGCCTGGGCCTCTGCGTCGTCTGCCTCCAGCGCGGCGACCTGCTCCTGGGTGCCGCCCACCGCGAGCAGGATCGGCACGTGCTGGGCCCACTCGTATTCGGCGCCCGGCGTCAGCCTTGCCACCCGCAGAATCGCCAGCTCGCGCAGCACCGGATCGAACCAGCGTGCGTCCAGGCAGTCGCCGCCGAAGCGCAGCCAGTTGACGAACGAGCCTTGCGCGTTGGCCACCGTGGCGAAGATCGCAAGCTGGGGAAGACGCTCCAGCGCCGAGCGCACCTTGGGCTCGGCGTCGGCCGCCGCGAGGGTGGGTATGCGGGCCATCGGCCCTGACCTTACAACGATGCGTACATAGCGTCGATCAGCCCGCGGTTGCGCGGGTTCTGCCAGCGGGGGCCCTCGCCCTGGCTGGTCGTGTAGGCGAACGCCAGGCCAACGTCGGGATCGGCGAAGCCGAGTGAGCCGCCGGCGCCGAAGTGGCCGAAGCTGTGCTCGTTGGGCCCGAGCGGCCGCCCCGGCTGGGTCAGCTGAAAGCCCAGGCCAAAGCGCGACGGTCTGTCCAGCACCACGTCGTGCCCGTTTGAAACCTCCTGCGTGGCGAGCGCCAACGTCTCGGCCTCCAGCAGCCGGACACCGTCGACCGCGCCGCCGGCCGCGAGCGCGCTGTAGATCCTGGCCACCGCACGGGCCGTCGCGTGACCGTTGGCCGACGGCATCTGTGCGGCGCGCCACTCGCGTGTGTTGACCGTACCAAAGCCCGACAGCCCGGGCGGGTTCAGGTAGACGTTGCGAATCAGCGCGCTGGCGTGGGCATCGATCGCGTCCGGAGGCACCTCGGGGAAGATGAACTCGGCGACCCGCTCTTCCTCGGGCGCGCCGATGCCGAAGTGAAAATCTGCCGCCAACGGTCGGGCCACCGCGCCCCTGAAGAACTCCCCAACGCTCTGCCCGCTCGCCCGGCGCACTAGCTCGCCGACGAGGAAACCGAACGTGTTGACGTGATAGCCGTGCTGCTCGCCTGGGCGCCACCACGGCTCTTCGCCGGCCAGCGCCGAGGTCATCAGCTGCCAGTCATACATCGCCGAGCGCGGCAGCGCGCGCCGGATCCCCGGCAGGCCGGCGCGGTGACCGAGCAGCATGCGCACCGTCACCTCCTCCTTGCCCGCAGCCGCGAACTGCGGCCAATGCTTGAAAACGAGATCGTCGAGACCGACCTGCTCACGCTCGACGAGCATCAGCAGGCACAGCGCCACCATAGGCTTGCCGACCGAAAACACGTTGACCAGCGTGTCGCGCTGCCAGGGCCGCGTACGGGCGCGGTCGATCGATCCGGCCCACAGGTCGACCACGGGCGCGCCCTCAAGCACGACGACCACGGCCGCGCCGACCTCGCCGTGCTCGGCGAAGTTGGCAGCGAACGCCTCGCTCAGCGCCGCGAAGCGCGGGTCGCAGTTGCCCTGGATATCTGGAACGGGGTCAGACACCTCCCGGCATCCTCCCCGATTCGGACGGGTGACTCAGCAGCTCAGCTGCGCCGTCGCACCGGACGGCTGGGAGGCGAGCGTTCCGGTGACATCGCTTACTTCCGACGGCGCCGGCGCGGTCACGGTCTGCTGCGGGCCATAGTTGTAGAGGTCCATGGCCACGGTCTCATCGAGCCTGCCTTGGGGGGCGCATATGTCCACTGCGGTGGAGAAACGCCGTACGCGCTGGTCTGAGTCGATCCACACGTCAATCGGCAGCGAGCTACTCCCGGTTATGCGTTGCAGCTCCTGCGCATAGCTCTGCACTCCAGCACGCTGGTCGGGCGCAACCGTCGCCGCGTAGCGGTTGAAGTCGACGAGCGCGTGGTAGTGCGTGGTGGCCACCCCGCCGACGACTTCGTTGTCGACCGTGCTGACCTGTCCGCTTGCCGTGAGCATGTCGAGCATCTGCGTCGGGCTCGCTGCGTTCTGGCTCAGCGGCCCGCCGGCGCCGAGCGCCTGCCTGAATGTGTTGAGGTTGACCCTGGACCAGGGCTTGCCGCCCGTTAGAGCGGCGTCGCCGCTGGGCAGCTGTACATAGATGTATGGATTCTTGACGATCTCATCCAGCGACTGGCCACCGATGTGAAGCGTCATCGTGCCTTCGAGCTGGCGTTCGTCAAACGCCCCTTCTGCGTCGATGGTGAAGTTGTTCGCACCTACGCCCGCGCTCATGGTCATGTCGAACTGAAACCCAGGCGCCTGTGTCGTGACGTACGCCGCCTGCGCCAACGATCCCGCAGGCGCACCAGCACCGACGAGAGTCGCGGGAGCGCTGCCCCCACCCTGGATCGCCAGCACGACACCGCCAGCCACTGCGACAACCACCGCCACCCCGAGCGCGACCAGACCCGCGCGCCGGCGCCCAGCTTCGGATCGGAGCTCGTCGCCCGTGGACGCCGCGCTGCCCAAGGACATCGCCGGGCCGCCGCCGAAGGTCAGAGCCGAGTGGAGCGGCTCAGCGCCGTCCTCGCCGTCTTGCGCGCTCGCGCGCCCTAGGTCCATCCGACCGTGTCGGCCCCACCGAGACGTGGCCTTGAATCAAGCAGGCAAAACTTGCGCAAGTGTCGAAGCGTTCGGTGCCCTCCCGCCGTGCGTCGTGCTCAGGGCGCCTCGGAGATCACCAACCTCAGCGCGCCGTCGAAGCTGTCGCGCTCTCGCAGATGGCCGTGCTCGGCGTCCCAGGCGCCGCTGTCCAGCGCATCGCCCAGACGCTGCACAATGCGCTGCTCGACGTCTGGCGCCAGCAGCGCCCAGATCGACTGGGCGCTGCGCACCTGCGGATCGAGCAGCAGCTCCGGGCGCCGCCAGAAGGCCTCGAAGAACCCATCCGTGCAGTCGCCCGGCGTGGGGATCGTCTCCACACGCGTGCGTCCGCCCAACGCGGCCGCCACGCGGTCGATCGCGGGAAAGCGCGCCAGCTCCCTGGCGACGCCCTCGCGCAGGAACTCCAGCTGCCAGGCTGGCAGGTGCTCGAGCTCGAACGTGAACACGACCACCGGCCCACGTGTAACCCGGCGCAGCTCGGCCAGGCCGGCGTCGGGAGATTCCCAGTGATGAATCGTCACGCAGGCCATGGCCGCATCGACTGCGTTGTCGTCAAAGGGCAGCGCCTCGGCCCGGGCGGCGATCGCCGGAGCGGCGCCTGCCGGTCGCTGGGCGCGCATCGTGGCGCTCGGCTCGACGGCCAGCACCCAGCGGTCGGCGGGCTCATACGAACCGGCACCGGCTCCCACGTTGAGCACCGTGCGCGCGTCGCCCAGCGCCGCGTGGATGCGCCGCGCGATGCGCGGGTCTGCGCGACGGTGGCGCGCATACGTGCGCCCGTGGCGCTCGTAGTCGACGCGGGCCCCCACGCGGCGCTCGCTAGTACGCTCGCGCGATCGCCCCATCCGGGGCGGCGAGGCGCGCATCGACGATCCGGCACATGCCCCATCAGTATGCCTGCCAACCCATCTTGCGGGTTCGCCCGGATGCAGCACGGCGGTGGGCGGTCAGACTTGGCCGATGCGCCTCATTGCCGATCCTCCTCGCCAGGCCGCAAGCGCCCCGCGCGATGCTCAAGCCGGCGAGCGCACGACGAGCGCGCCGGTCATCCAGGTCCACGCCCTGCGCAAGTCCTACGGCGAGCACGAGGTCATCCGCGGGCTCGACATCGAGGTCCGCCGGGGAGAGATCTATGCCTTCCTCGGCCCCAACGGCGCGGGCAAGACGACCACCGTGGAGATCCTCGAGGGCTACCGCTCGCGCGACGGCGGCGAGGTGACCGTGCTGGGCGAGGATCCCGCCCACGCAGGCAGCCGCTGGCGCGCGCGCATCGGTCTGGTGTTGCAGTCGTGCACGATGCCGGCCGAGCTGACCGTGCGCGAGCTCGTCGAGCTGTACGCGGGCTACTACCCGCATCCGCGCCCCGCCTCCGAGACGATCGAGCTGGTCGGCCTGGCCGACAAGCGCGACGCGCGCACCAAACAGCTCTCGGGTGGGCAGTTGCGTCGCCTGGACGTGGCGCTGGCGCTGATCGGCGACCCCGACCTGGTGTTCCTGGACGAGCCGACCACCGGCTTCGATCCGTCCGCTCGCCATCACGCCTGGGAGGTGGTGACCAACCTCCGCGCGCTTGGCAAGACGATCTTCTTGACCACCCACTACATGGACGAGGCGCAGGCGCTGGCCGACCACGTTGCGGTGATCGTGGCCGGGCAGATCGTCGCCCAGGGCACGCCCGCGACCCTTGGGGGCCGCGACCACGCCGTCAGCGACATCTCCTTCACCCTGCCCGCGACCACGTCCACCGCCGAGCTCCCGGCCGAGCTCGCTGCGATTGCGCGACAGCGCGACGACGGTCGCATCCACGTCGGCGCGCGCGAGCCCGCGCGAGCGCTGCACGAGCTCACCGGGTGGGCGCTGGCGCGCGGCGAGCCGCTGTGCGACCTGACCGTCGGGCGCCCCACGCTCGAGGACGTCTACCTGCAACTCACCGACGGCCAGGAGGGCCTGTGATGCGAGGCTGGCGACTGTTCGCCCATCAGTTTCACACCGACCTGCTGCGCTTCTGGCGCAACCCCCAGTCGCGCTACTTCACGGTCGCGCTGCCGATCGTCTTCCTGGTGATCTTCGCCAGCCTGTTCAAGGGCACGACCGTAGTGGACGGGCAGCGCATCGGCATGACGACCTTTTACGTCCCCGGGATCATGACGCTGGGGATCATCTCCGCGTCGTTCGTCAACCTCACCCAGGTGATCGTTACCCAGCGCGAGAACGGGGAGTACAAGCGCCTGCGCGGCACGCCGCTGGCCGCCGGCTTCGTGATCGCCAGCCGTGCCGTGGTGGGCGTGGTGATCGCGGTGGTCATGTCCGCGCTGCTGCTGCTCATCGGCAGGTTCGCCTACAACGTGCGCGTCCCCGAATCCACCATGGTGGGTCTCGTGATCGCGGTGATCATCGGCGCGGCGGCCTTCTCCTGCATCGCCTTCGCGGTGGCCACATGGATCACCAGTCCTGAAGCGGCGGCGCCCACGACCAACCTGACCGTGCTGCCCCTGTATTTCATCTCGGGGGTGTTCGTCAGCGACAGCATCATCCCCCACTTCCTGCGCGACGTTGCAACGGTCTTTCCCATCCACCACCTCGATGAAGCAATTCTGCGGCCGGTCATCCACACGCACGGCAGCGGCATCGCGGGCAGCGACCTGGTGATCGTCGCCGCCTGGGGCGTGGCCGCGCTGCTAATCGCCACTCGCACGTTTCGCTGGTCGCCGCTGGCCGATTGAGCTGGCTGGGCGGCGAAGCAGCGGCCTCTTAGCCAGATCTGCGCTCGCTCGTACATTCGTCCGTTTTCCTTGCGTTTGGCGCGAGGCGCTTGCGCGCGCATGCCCTCGCCGTGCACACTGCCCGCTCGATCAACCAACCGAAAAGGCAAACCCGTCGCGAGGCGGGGGCGCAAAGTCAGGGGTCTCCCGCGAGATAGCCCGGCCGCCACGACGCCAGGGAGGGCCATCTTGCTCCTGCATCCGTCGTACCGCAACTGCGCCACAGCCGACCAGTCACAGCGACGTGCGCCGCTCTCACGAGACGCCCGTTGGCAAGACGCGAGAGGCTTCACGCTGATCGAACTACTGATCGTCTGCCTGATCGTGTCGATCCTTGCCGCGATCGCAATTCCGATGTTCCTTGGCCCGCAGGAAAACGCCGTGAGCGCGCAGGCGAAGTCGCTGGCGGGCAGTGCGGCGACGGCCGTTGAGGCCTACGCCGCCGACAACCAGGGCAGCTATGAAGGGCTGACGCCGAGCGCCCTGCACCAGCAGGAACCGGATATCGACGTGACCAAAAGCACCAGCGATGCGTTCATCAATCGCGCGAAAGGCACAAGCAGCGGCTACACGCTCACCGCCAAGGCGACCAACGGCGACGAATTCACGATCACCGACACCGCCGGCGAAATGAAGCGCACGTGCGTGAGCACACTCACCCAGACCGGCTGCGCCGGCGCCAAGACATCGACCTGGTAGTCAACCGACGAACAGGCCGGTGCGCCGTCGCGCTCAGGTGAACGAGGCGTACGCGGCCGCCTGGATGTCGCGGTGCACCTGCGGCGCCTCATGCGTCTCGAACATGCGCTGCGTCAGGACAATCACGGTCAGCTCGCGCGTGGGATCGACCAGCCAGGAGGTCCCAAAGCCGCCGTCCCAACCAAACGCGCCGCTGTCGAGCACCGCTTGACAAAAGCCCCACGAGCGGCCGGCGAAGAAGTCGCGCCCGAGCCCGCCGTGCGCCTTCTGCGCGCTCGTGAGCTGGTCTGAGGTCATTGCGCGAACGGCCTCGCCGGACAGCACAGCTGCGCCGCCGCCGAGCAGCATCGCTGCGAATGCGTGCATGTCATCGACCGTTGAAACCAGGCCGGCGCCGCCGTCGCCGAACGCCGGCGGTCGACTCCACGTCCCCTGCGGCTCATCCCATACAACCAGCCCGTCGGGCGTGGGCCGGTAGGCGGTTGCCAGGCGATCAGTCTGCGTAGTCCAGAAGGCTGTGTCGCGCATGCCCAACGGCTCGAACACGCGCGTGCGCAACACCTGCGCGAAAGGTTCGCCGGTGGCGCGGGCGAGCAGGACCCCGAGCACCGACGCGCCTGTGTTGTACAGCCAGCGTTCTCCCGGCTGGGCGAGCAGCGGCAGCCTGCCGAGGTTGGCGATCCAGGTGTCGGGCTCGGGCTGGACGTCGGGGTTGGGCGGGCCGATCGTCGCCAGGCAGAGCTCTTCGGAGGCCTTGACGATCGGCCACGGCGTGGGCGTCATGAACATGTCCATGACCATGCCGAAGCCGAACGTGAAGGTCAGCAGGTCGCGCGTGGTGATCGCGCGCCGCGCCGCGACGGTGTCCTCCAGCGGGCCGTCCATGCGCCGCAGGACCCTGCGCTGGGCGAGCTCTGGCAGCAACCGCTCCACCGGCTCGTCGAGGCCGACCAGGGCCTCGGCGATGACCGCCAGCGTGGCCGCAGCGGTGATCGGCTTGGTCATCGAGGAGATGCGAAACAGCGAGTCGCGCGCCACCGGGCGCCCGCCCACGGCAAGGCTCCCAAGCGCCTCCACGTGCACGTCGTCGTCGCCGTGCGCGACGAGCGCCGCGAGGCCCGGCACCTGCGTGTCACCTACGTGCCTCGCGGCGACCTCGCGCAACGTCTCGGTGATGACTGTATGCCCCATGCGTGTCCTCCTGGTGGTCGCTTGCTCACATTCAGACGGCTGCGCTGCGCGAAACTCATCGCCATCATGATGATCACGGTGCCTGGACCCAACGCCCCGCCCCTCGGGCCCGCTCGCGCACTGGCCAGGCGAGGCTTCCGCGACGGGCGCACTCGCACGATCGCCTTCGCGTACGTGTTCGCCCTCTATGCGTACATCCAACCGGTCGGCTTCCGCCACTCTTACCCCACGCTGACCGGCCGACTCGCCTTCGCTCACAGCTTCGCCAGCAACGACGCCCTGCGCCTGTTCTACGGCTACCCCTTCAACGCGGTGACGGTCAGCGGCTACAGCGCCTGGCGGGTCGGTGGCACGCTGGCGATCGCAGCGGCGATCTTCGGCGTGCTGGCCGCCGTGCGGACGATGCGCACCGAGGAGGACGCGGGACGGACCGAGCTCGTGCTCGCCGGCCCGATCGGACGCCAGGCGGCGCTGCTGTCGGCGATGGCGGCGATCGGGGCCGCCATCGTCATCCTCTGGATCGCCGAGTTCGCGGGGTTTGTCGCGGGGGGCCTGCCGGCGGGCGGCTCGGCCTATCTGGCGTTGGCCACGACCTCGGTGGTGCCCGTGTTCGTCGGCGTGGGCGCGCTCGTGAGCCAGTTGGCACCCACGAGGCGGATGGCGCTCGAGCTTGGCAGCGCCACCGTCGCGCTGTTCTTGGCGCTACGGGTGATCGCCGACACCTCCGCCGGATCGAGCTGGCTGCGCTGGGCCACGCCGCTGGGGTGGGCCGAGGAGCTGCGCCCGTTCACCGGCCCGCGCCCGCTCGTCCTGTTGCTCCCGATCGCAGCGAGCGCGCTGACGCTCGCGCTGGCCGGGCGGATCGCGCTCGGCCGCGACGTCGGTACCGGCGTGCTACCGGCGCGTGACAGTGCCCAGCCGCGCATGCGCCTGCTGTCCTCTCCCAGCGCCCAGGCGCTGCGCTCCGAGCGTGCGAGCGTGATCTTCTGGGGCGTCGGCATCGGCGCGTTCGCGCTGATCCTTGGCATGGTCTCGGCGAGCATCTCCTCGGCGGGGATCTCGGCGAACATTCGCAAGGAGATAGCCAGGCTCGGCACCGGCTCGATCGCCACGCCCGCTGGGTACATGTCCTTCGTGTTCGTCTTCTTCGTGCTCACGGTCAGTCTGTTCGCCTGCGCGCAGATCGGCGCGGCCAGGGAGGAGGAGGCGGCGGAGCGGCTCGAGACGCTGCTGTCGCTGCCGGTCAGCCGCTACCGGTGGCTCGGCGGGCGCCTGGCGCTGGCGACGCTCGCGGCCGTGGCGCTGTCGGCGCTGGCCGGCCTGCTGGCTTGGGCCGGGGCCGCTTCCCAGGGCGTGGGCATAGGGTTGCCCCAGATGCTCGAGGCTGGAGCCAACTGCCTGCCGGTGTCGCTGCTGTTCCTCGGGCTCGCCGCGCTCGCCTATGCCACCATCCCCCGAGCGAGCGCGGGTATCGCCTACGGCCTGGTGACGCTGGCCTTTCTGTGGCAGCTGGTCGGGTCGCTGCTGGATGTGCCGAAATGGCTGGTCGAAGTGACCCCGTTCGCGCACGTCGGACTGGTGCCCACGCAGGCCTTCCGCGGTGGCGCCGCGGCGATCATGGTCGCGATCGGGCTGTTGGCCGCGGCCGCTGCCATGGCCGCGTTCAGGCGTCGCGACCTGCTGGGCAGCTGAGACGCGCCGGCTGGGCATCGATCACGCCGGACTCAGCAGGGCTCGGGGGGCGGGTCGGGCCCGAAAGCGAGCGGCCGCTGCATCCAAGCGACGTCGTGCCACGCGCCGTGCTTGTAGCCGATCGCGCGGTAGACGCCGACGGGCTGGAAGCCCATCGCTTGATGCAAGCCGACGCTGGCGTCGTTGGGCAGCGTCATCCCCGCGACCGCCATGCGATAGCCGCGTTTGCTCAGCCGCGCGAGCAGCGACTCGTACAGAGCCCGGCCCGCACCCGTGCGCCGTCGACCGAGCTCAACGTACACGGTCACCTCACACGACCAGCGGTATGCGGCCCGCGTACGCAACGGGGAGCCGTAGGCGTATGCGACAACGCGCCCCTCCTGCTCGAGCACGAACCACGCATGGCTGTGCGCTGCAGCGGCGATGCGCCGTACGAAGTCAGCGGACGACGGCGGATCGACCTCGAAGGTGATCGCAGTGTCGATCACGTATGGCGCATAGATCGCTGCGCAAGCGTCGGCGTCGTCGCTCGTCGCAGGCCGCACCATCGCCGATCGCACCACGTCAGAATGAACCGGCCGCGATCATGATGCCGATGTTTTAGCGCGCGGCCAGTTGTCCTGTGGCGCTTTCCACAGCTGCGCTGAGCTCGACCATGCTGACGTCGAGCGCGTTGGCGAGCAGGCGCACAGTGTCCCAACCGGGAGCGGTCCGACTTAGCTCGATCCGAGACACAGCGCTGACGGTGATCCCGGCACGAAACGCCAGCTGTTCGAGCGTGAGCCCGCGTTCCTCGCGCATGCGCCTCAGGGTGCCGGCCAAGACCAGGTCGGGCGTCGCTTCGCGGCTCATGTCCGCTGGGACCACGTTTCCGCGTGCGGCGAGGGCCTGCGCTCGACCGGCACCGACAAGCCGGCCACCAACTCGTCGATGCTGACGCTGAGACCGTCCGCGAGGATCAGCAACGTGGTCAGGCGCGGCTCGACTGCTCCCTGCTCGATTTTGCCGATCTCGGTGCGATGGAGCCCGGTGGCGTAGGACAGCTGTTCCTGGGAGCAGCGGGGTCTTTTCGCGAGCCGCACGCGACGCACGTTGGCGCCGAAGCCGTGGAGAAACCTTGTCAGCTCAGCCTTGTAGGCGTCCATCGTGCTCATCGCCCCACTGTTGCCACCAGCAGAGAGAAAAGCGACATATGTCCGTCAGCCACTCGCCTGAGTGCCCGACGCCCGGGTGGCACTTGACCAACCGACTGACGTTTGTCTGCATCACAGCCGAATCCCCGATCCTCATCCGCGATGGTCAGCGATCGGGTCGAACACATACGAACATATGTTCGCACAAAACTCGACGCGGTGGGCACCCAGCGAGCCGGCCGAGAGCGTCCACGAGACCGCGCTAGGCGGTGGTGCTAACCGTCGGCGTTCACGCGCTCGATCAACTCGACCAACACCGACTCGGCATCGCCGTTGGCCACCTGGCAGGTCCCCGCGGCCTGGTGTCCGCCACCGCCGTAGGAGAGCATCAGCGCGCCCACGTCGGTTCTGCTGGATCGATCGACGATGGACTTGCCCATGGCGAAGACGGTGTTCTGCTGCTTGAGCCCCCACAGCACGTGGATCGAGACGTTGCAGTCGGGAAACAGCGCATAGATCATGAACCGGTTGGTCGGGTGGATCACCTCGTCCTCCCGCAGGTCGAGCACGACCAGGTTGCCGTGGACGGTCGACCTCGCCAGAAGCTGCTCCTGCGCGGCGGCGGCGTGCTCGCGATACAGCGCCACCCGCTCGACCACGTCGGGCATCTCCAGCACTTCGTCGACGCTGCATTCCAGGCATGCGTCGATCAGCTCCATCATCAGCTGGTAGTTGGAGATGCGAAAGTCGCGAAAGCGCCCGAGGCCGGTCCGCGGGTCCATCAGGAAGCTGAGCAGGATCCAGCCGGTGGGCGTCTTGATCTCATCGACCGAGAACAGCGCGCTGTCTGCCTTGTCGACAGCCTCCATGAGCGACTCGCCGACCTGGGTGAAGCGCTCGGCGCCGCCGAAGTAGTCATAGACCACGCGGGCGGCTGACAGGGCGCCAGGGATGATGATGTGGTTGTCCGCGCCGCCGTCGGCCAAGCGCAGGGACTCGCTCTCGTGATGGTCGAAGGCCAGGCGCACGCCGGGTACATAGGGCAGGTTGGTCGTGATGTCGCGATCGCTCAGCTCGACGAGGCCGTCCTGCATGTCCTTGGGGTGGACGAACTTGATCTCATCGAGGATCCCCAGCTCTTTGAGCAGGGCAGCGCAGACCAGCCCGTCAAAGTCGCTGCGGGTGACCAGGCGGCACTTCTCCATGGTGCTTGTTGGCATCTGCGTTTGCGCTCCTTGCGTATGAGTTCCAAGCCAATTGGTCGGCAGGTGGGCGCCGTTCCTGAACCGCTGGTAGCGTTGTCGCATGATCATCTCGACGATGAACGACCTCCCCGGCTATCAGATCGAGGAGGTCCTCGGCGAGGTGTTCGGCCTGACCGTCCGCTCACGCAACCTCGGCTCGCAGATCGGCGCCGGGCTGAAGTCGCTCGTCGGCGGCGAGCTGAAGGGCATGACCAAGATGCTGGCCGCGGGCCGTCAGGACGCGGTCGACAGGTTGGTCGCGGAGACCGAGGCCAAGGGCGGCAACGCGATCATCGCGTTTCGCTTCGACACCTCCGAGCTCGGCTCGGTGTGGACCGAGATATGCGCCTACGGCACAGCGGTGAGGGCACGCAAGCTCTGACCGACGTCGAGCTCGAGGCGCGCGTGCCCGCGCGATCGTCAATGGCGTTCATCCGTCTTGTTCTCCCGCTCTGCGGAACGCAGGCGCGCCTCAGAGCCTTTGTGCCTGCGCTCGAGTTCCCGCAGGCGGGTACCGCTCGTCAGGCGCGAGCCGTGTGTCTTTGCCTGGTAGAGCTGGTATCGCTCGCGGTGGTAGCGAGCTTCTGCCTTTAGCTCCTCGATTCGTCCTGAGCTAATCATCGCGACGACCCGATCGCCCGCGTGGTCTGGACGATCACCCGAGCCACCGACAGCACATGCACATTCATGGCCTTCCCTTCCACCGGCTGAGCCGGCGCCGCGCGAGCTGGTCGCGCGTTCCTACCGGCCTTGAGGCGGGCGGTCGGCCTCCCGTGCCAGCCTCGCTGGGGCGTCAACTCCAGATAGCCAGCACTACTGACTGTAGCGCGCTTTCGGGTGCGATCCTTTCGAAGAAGGGCAAAGCGACCGGGCGCTCCAAGGCGCGATGCTCGTCGCGCGGATCTATTTCACGGGGACGGTGACGTCGCCTTTCTGTTTGAGCAGCTCGCTCCAGGTTTGGAACTTCATGCAGAAGCGACCACCGAGTCCGAACTGAGCGCCCCAGCTGTTCCAGAACCAGACGAGCTCATTGGGCGCATCGATCTCGTCTGCGACGATCTCATGACCGCCCCGCACTGTCGCCCCTGCGGTCAGTTCTACAAGGCCACTCGCTGGGTCGGGAGTGTCGAAGCTTGTGTACCAATTGATCCCGGTGATGACCGGCGAGAGCACCAAGGCCGTGAGTGCGTGGTCGATGCCGAAGGCGTGTTTGTAGGAGGAGATGAGGCCGAGCTGCTTGGCGGCCTTGCATACCATCACGCCGCTGCCGCCAGGGTCGTTTGGAGGATAGGGATCGCCCTCCAGCTTGGTCTCGACTTCGTAGAGGCGGACGGCGTCGCTCTCATGGAGGAGCGTCCCGCCGTCGAAGAAAGGTTGCGAGTTGAGCGCACCACAGAGAGCATTGGCGGTGCAAGATCCGAGTTCGCCCTGGTTGAGCGGAAGGCCCGTGGCCTGATGCTTGACGCTGACAACTTTCGGCGCACGCGGCGCCGAGAAGTCGCGCGAGCGCGGGTCGTGGTGGACGTGACGGCCGAGACGCCCTGGAGGGGGCTGCTCTGGTAGATGAACCCTGATGATGTCGTCCGGTGCCATAGCTGTCCTTGGAGATCGGATTGTGGGATTGGCGAGCGCCTACCATCGAATTATTTGCAGATGTTCGATCAGCGGACCACCTAGGCTTGGACAACCTCGTAGCCCAATTCTGGACTTCGGCCGTTGCGCGGATCAAGGGGCAACCAGCACTGTGACTCGAGCTGAGCTGCGGTGAGGCGAGAAAGCTGCGCGTTTCAGGTCAGTCCACAAGCAGCACGAGCTTGCCGCGCACGTGGCCGCCTTCGCTGAGCCTGTGAGCCTCGGCGATCTGCTCCAGCGGGAACGTGCGCGCGACCGGAAGTGAGAATCGCCCAGCCTCGATCAACTCGCCGATCTCACCAAGGGCATGCCAGGCGCGCTTGGAGTGCGGGCCACCGGTCATCGTCACCCCCGTCTCCTGCGCGCCCTGATAATCGGCGATCGTCACCACATGCTCGGGGCCGCCGGCCAGCTCGATCAGCGCCGGCAGCGCTCCGCCGCCGGCGTCGTCGATCGCGCGGTCGACCCCGTCGGGCGCCAGCGCGCGGACTCGCTGCACCAACCCGTCGCCGTAGGTGGTCGGTTCGGCGCCGAAGGACCGAAGGTAATCGTGGTTGGCGCTGCTGGCTGTGCCGATCACCTTCGCCGCCCCGCGCTCGCGCGCGAGCTGCACGGTACTTATTCCGACAGCGCCCGCGGCGCCGTTGACGAGCACGGTCTGTCCCTTGCCGACGTCCAGCAGGTCGAGCGTGCGCGCGGCCGTCTCGACCGCTACCGTCAGCGCCGCGGCAGCAGCGAAGTCCAGTGACGGCGGGATGCGTGCGTAGTGCTCGAGCAGGGCGAAATCAGCAGCACCATTGCCCCCGACCACGGAGCCGAAGACCTCATCGCCGACGTTTACGCCGCTGACGTCGTCGCCGAGCTCGTCGACGACGCCGGCGACCTCCAGACCGGTGCCCCGAGGCAGATCTCCCCCCATCAGGCCCTGGCGAAACTTCCAGTCGACGGGATTGACACCGACGGCCTTGACGGCCACGCGAATCTGGTCAGCGGCCGCATGTGGCTCAGCAACGTCAACGGACACAAGTACCTCCGGCCCGCCGAAGCTGTCAAATTGGATCGCTCTCATCGCCTCACCGTGAAGCGCGTTCACACGCCGAACCAGCGAGCGCGGCGGCTCGAACCAAACCGTTCCTTCTGTGCCATCTGCTCCGCCGAAGGCGCGTTGAACGTACCCGTTTTGGTCGGACCGGACAGGAAGTCGATGTCGACGCTGCCGATGCGGCCCTGGCCGAACTCGATGTAGCAGGTGCCCCGGCCGAGGTGGCGCTGCGGGGGCTCGCCGCCTCGCAGGTGGGAAACGATCGTCTGCGCGGCGACCCGAGCGGCGCCCTCCGCGAAGACGCCCGCCTTCGGGACTCCCGCGGTCGCCACATCCCCGACGGCGTAGACGCCCGGATACCGCGTGGCCAGGGTGGCGGAGTCGACGGGTATGTAGCCATCCTCGGTCATGCCGCTCGAGATCACCACGTCGGGCGCGCGATGCTTCGGGACGCCGAGGAACAGGTCAAAGGGCAGCTCACTGTTGTCATCGAGCACAGCCAGACTGCGCGAGCGATCGAGCGCCGCGACCCGCCGCCCGCTGAGCAGCTTGATGTTGCGATCGGCGAACTCACGTTCCAGCGCCGCCGATGTCTCGGGTGACGGCGGTACGGGCGTGCCGAGCGGCATCACGATCGAGATCTCGCAGGCATCCCGCACGCCGCGGGCGGTCAGCTCGTCGTCGAGCATGAGCGCGCACTCGCTGGGAGCCGGCGGACACTTGAACGGAGCACCGCATATCCCGATCACGGCATGACCGCGCGAGAACGTCGGGATGATGCCGGCGAGCCGTTCGGCGCCGGCCACCGAGTAGAACTCGTTGCCAGCCTCCGCGAGGCCGGGGGTCGCGTCCATGTCGTAGTCGGCACCAAGCGCAATCACCAGCACGTCCGCCTCGTGCGTCCCTGCATCGGTGCTCACCGTTCGCGCCTCAGGGTCGATCGCGGTGACTGTCTCGCGCAACACCCGCACCCCGGGCTTGGCGATATCGCGGTAGTACATGCGCACCGAATCGGGTGCGGCGCCGCGGAACATGATGTCGAGCTTGGAGAACCCGAACACAAAGGCATCGGACTTGTCGATCAGCGTGACGTGCGCGTCCTCGCTGAGCGTCTCCGAGAGGGTGCTAGCGAGCTCCAGGCCGCCGAAGCCTGCACCGAGCACGACAATGCGCTCGCTCATATCCGTGCCCCTTTGGTCGAGCGTGGCCCGGACCTGATGCCCAGCCTCCGCGCCGCAAGCCTATCCCGTCAAGAAGTGCGCCGGCCGTGAGCGCCAATCGTGCGGGCGCAGATGCTGAGGTGGGCCTGGAGACAGACAACGAGAGGCTCCAGGATGCCTACCAGCGGCCATGATCAACTTCCGGGTCCGCGACCTGGATGCGATGCTCACACAGCTGCACGCCAAGGGAGCCGACGTGGCTAAAGAGACGCAGGACATGGAGGGTGTCGGTCGATTCGGCTGGGTCACCGATCCCGAGGGCAATCGGATCGAGCTATGGCAGCCCGCCTGACCGTGTCTTCACGCAGGCGGTGACGCGCTAGTGGAGAGGGCCGTACGTTGCGCAAACTCCGTGATCGTGCGCGCGGAGATGCTGAGCCTGGTGTAAAGCGGTGGCCGGTGCCGAGCTAACGAGCCTCCTGCGTGGCACGCAGCTCATGCAGCAGCGCGTCGCGACGGCCCCGTCTGCGCTCGGCCTTCTTCGCAGACGACAGCTTGTGCGGCTTGCACAGAAGACAGCCAGCGCGACGCTGCTTGGGTTGCCCTCGCTTGTGATTTGCCATACCACCACGATAGTAGACATCCGTCTGCGAGTGTCCGCTCGGTGCAGGGCGGCGGCACCCCCGAGCCGATCGACCCGCTGCCGTAAAATGATGAGATGGACTTCGTGAAGGTCACCACCGCGCAAGTGCTGGGCCACTATCGGCTAAGGGTCGGCTTCAGCGATGGCAGCTCGCGTGATGTCGATCTCACAGGAGAGCTGCACGGCCCAGTGTTTGAGCCCTTTGCCGACCCCGACTTCTTTGCGCAGGTTCGCGTAGACGACGAGCTGGGGACCGTCGTGTGGCCCAACGGTGCGGATCTCGACCCCCTCGTGTTGCACGGCGACTTCGAGCCGGCCTCACGCTTCGTTCATCGCTGATCTGGCCGCCGCGATCAACTGCGAGCCGGTGCTCGCAGACAACTGTCGGCGGACCGTACGTTGCGTAAACCCCGTGGTCGTGCGCGCACTGCCGCTGAGCTTGGTATAGCCGGCAGGGGGACTAGATGCACAGCCGACGATGTCATCCGCCAGACACGGTCGAGCTCGGGCCATCGGTCGTACGCACCCGAGAGGAGTCGGACCGCCGAGTGTCGAAGCGATTGAGCCACGGGCCGTGTTTCTGTGAGATGTACGTCACAATCACTGTGATGGATCCATCACACCAGGCGTGACGCTTACGCTACACTGACCTACATGCGCTCACGCGACGTGATACGGATTGCGCGAGACCGCGCTGGCCTGACGCAGCATCAGCTTGCCGCACGCAGCGGACGACCCCGGGAGACGATCGCGCGGTGGGAGTCCGGAAGCCAGGTCCCATCGCTCGACGCCGTGTCCGCTCTCGTGGCCGAATGCGAGCTCGATTTGGTTCTCAGGCTCACGGAGCGAGACACCACCCTTCTGGATCGCGTCCGTGAGCAGATCGCGCTGCTTCCACCCAAGCGTCTGGCGCGGCTACTCCCGGTTGAGGCGGTGAGCGATGCAAAGCGCTCGCTCCGGTGGCTAGCCGATGCGCGCACCCCAACCATCGTGCTCGGTCAAGTAGGAGCAGCTCTTCTCGGGGCGCCGCAGCGTCCGGATGGCACACAGGTCGAGTTCGTTTCCGAAGACCCGGCGGCTACCGATCGTGAGCTTCGGGCCTCCGGCCTGGTACCCGTAGATGTCGACGATCGCTGGCGGGAAGCCGATGTGCGTGAGCCTTGGACGTTGCAGGCGGGCGGCACGCTGGCATTGGCTCGCAACCTTCCCGGCGCTGGTGATTACCGAGACCTCAAGCGGAGCGCCTCGCCCCTGAACTTCGATGCGCGCACGAGGGTGCTCGTGGCGCACCCTAGGGATCTGCTCCGCATAGCCGACGCGTCTCCCCGCGATGCAGAACGCGCCCGGGTGCCTGGATTGCAGGCTTTGCTTGAGGCAACCTACCAATGACGCTCGCGGAGGATCAATCGCATCTGCTCCACGCACTCCTCCGCAACGGCGTGGAGTTCGTGATCGTCGGTGGCGTAGCAGCCCAGCTCCGCGGCTGGGCAGGTGCAACGACCGACCTGGACATCGCTGTCGCCAGCAACGAGAGCAATGCCGAGCGAATTAACCGTGCATTGGCGGAAGTCGGCCTGATGAAAGCCGACGTTGGAGGGCTAGGTACAAGCTTCGAAACCGAGTATGGACGGCTGGAGATCGTCCGCCGCGCTGATGGCATCGGAATGTACGACGACTGGATGCGCAACGCGACCGAAATGGAGTTCGACCACCTCACGATCGTGGTCGCGGCCACGGACGACATTGTTAAGTCTAAGGAAGCATCTAACCGAGAGAAGGACCGTGCCATGCTGCCCGGGATGCGTCGGGACTTTGGGCTCAGCAACTGAGATTCGGAGCGCGAGTACCGGCTGCGTCCAGACCGACGCTCAACTCAAACAGCTGCGAACGCGATCATCGTGTCCCAAGAACGCCGAAGGCCCAGCCTTCTGAGGGACTGGGCCGTTTCGACCTTCATCAAGATGGTGGAGACGGTGGGAATCGAACCCACGTCCGCGATCGCGTGAGAATGGCTTCTACGAGCGTAGCCGGCGCTCTGATCTCATCCCCCGCTCGCCTCGCCGGCGGGGTTGCGGGGGACCAGCCTCCTGAGTTGTCCCCGGCTTGGCGGAGGCGGACCTCACCGGGTGAGCCTGCTTTCTGATCCCGGCGTTCCCCGCCGCAGGCTAGCGGGGGCCGAGACCTCACGGCTTAGCTATTGACTAGGCGGCGAGGGCGTACTGGTGAGAGTCCGCACTTATGTTTTTTCCGGGTGTTTTACGAGGCCGCCCGGGACCTCGACTCGCGACCACCCCCACGAGCCGACCACGTCGAAGCCTGTCGTCCCCGGGGATGTATGCATCACCAGTGTAGCCGCGCGTGGACCGCGCGGCTACTGTAGGAGCAAGAACAAAAGCGACGCGGTCCCGGGCCGCTTGAGGAACCCGTCCCAGTCGGGCCCGTGAAGCCTTCCTGTTTGGGTGGCGCGGCCTCACACCTCAGTGGCCTCGCTCTTTGCGGCTCGGTTCCGCGTCTGGATTGAACATAGCACCCGCGGGTCGAGACGGGCGCAACCCCGTCGGACGAGCGATTCCCGCATCCTCCGGAAAAAACTAGAGAGACAGGCTGGCGCAGGATGCTTCGCCGCCCAGACGTTAGGAAGCGCTTATGGAGCGTGCGACAATGGATGTATGGATGATGGCGACTTCTCACTGCACGCACCGACGGGTCTGGACTGTCGCCGGCGGCGGCCGCATTGACCGGCCCCGCCGGCGCCGCTGGCGCACGGCGGCCATCCGCGAGCACGGACAACCCGTTCGGCGCAGAGCCCGCCCGCACACGGCCGGCGCGACACGGCGCGTGCGCCAGCGGATCGGCAGCGCGCTTGCGGCGATCGTCGCGCTGTTCGCGAAGTTCTTCGCGGCGATCAAGGGCGTGCTGCTGCTGCTGCCAAAGCTCAAGCTGCTGGCGACCGCGGGCACGGCGCTGGTATCGGTCGCCGCCTACAGCCTGTTCTGGGGCTGGGAGTTCGCGGCCGGGTTCGTGGTGCTGCTGTTCGTCCACGAGATGGGCCACGTGATCCAGCTGCGCCGCGAGGGCATCAAGGCGAGCGCGCCCATGTTCGTGCCGTTCCTGGGCGCGGTGATCTCGGCGCAAGTCGCTGGGCGAGAACGCGCTGGCCGAGGCGCGCGTGGGCCTCGCCGGGCCCGATCCTCGGGCACGATCGGCCGCAGCCGTGCTGCCTGGTCGATCGGCGAAGCGACCAACAGCGATCTGCTTCCGCGCGCTGGCCTACATCGGCTTCTTGCTCAACCTCTTCAACCTGCTGCCGGTGGTGCCGCTCGACGGCGGGCGGGCGATGGCGGCGATGGCGCCGTGGATGTGGTTCGTCGGGCTTCGGCGCGCTGGTCGCCCTGGCGTTCGTCTCACCGCAACCCGATCCTGTTGATCATCTGCTGTTCGGCGGCATCGAGATCTGGCGGCGCTGGAAGCTGCGCGGCACCCGGCTCGCTCGAGCAGGCGGCCTACTACCGAGTGCCGCCGCGCAACCGGCTGATCGTCGGCGCGGTCTACATCGGCCTGATCGTGCTGCTGGCTGTCGGCATGTCGCACAGGCGCACATCCTGCACGCCGGCGGGCACAGCTTCCGCTCGATCTAGGAGCCCGCTCAGCGCCGCGCTTCGCGCACGGCCCGTTCCATGTCGCGCTTGGTCTCGCGCTCGCGGATGGTCTGGCGCTTGTCGTAGAGGTCCTTGCCGCGGGCGAGCGCGATCTCGACCTTGGCGTGCGGCCCGGAGAAGTAGATGCGGGTGGGCACCAGCGTCAGCCCGCGCTCGGCCACGCGCGCGGCGAGCGCGGTCGAGCTCGCGGCGGTGCAGCAGCAGCTTGCGCGGGCGCTCGGGGTCGTGGTTGTCGCGCGAGGCCGGCCCGTAGGGCGGAATGTGCACGGAGTGCAGCCACAGCTCGCCGTCGCTGATGCGACGCGTAGCCGTCCTTGAGCTGGGCGCCGGATGCGCGCAGCGCCTTGACCTCGGTGCCCTCGAGCACGAACCCGCACTCGATCCGCTCGAGCAGCTCGTAGCGGTAGGACGCGTAGCGGTTGGACGCGACGTCGCCTGCGCCGACTTGCGCTTGCCCTTTGCCTTGGCCATGCATCGAGCCTAGTTGGTCAGGCGCGCCTTGAGGATTTATGAGCTTCGCCCTGCCGGGCTCCGCCGGACGTTTCAGCGGTCAGTGCGTCAGGGGGCGGGCGTTCAGGTCGACACGGCCGCGGATGGCGTCGATGCGATCGACGCGCACCTCGATGGGGTCGCCCAGGCGCAGGGTCGCGCCGGTGCGCTCGCCGTGCAGGACGGTGCCCTGCTCGTTGAGCTCCCACCACTCGCGCGGACCGGAGTCCCGGCCGATGCGCCGCACGGGCAGCATCCCCTCGAACGGCGGAGCGGCAGCCTGTGTGGCGACGGCATTGGCCTCGTCGCCGTTGGCCTCGTCGCGGTTGGCGCGAGCGGGGCGGGCCTGCGCGCGCGCACCTGGCAGGTCGGCGGAGAAGGCCACGAAGGCGCCCGCGCCGATCAGCCCGCTGACCTCGCCCGCGAAGACATGCTCTCTGTCGACGATCGTGCAGCAGTCGCTGCGAGCGCAAAGGCGCAGCGCGACCTCGTCGCCGTCGCGCTCGATCGACCATCGCGTCGCGCTCGCGTTCGGAGGTCCACGCGCCGAGCTCTGCCAGCTCGCCGGCGCGCGGCGCGCGCTCGCCGCCGCCCACCACCGACAGCAGCGCGCGGTGGCAGACGATGTCTGGATAGCGGCGGATGGGAGAGGTGAAGTGGCAGTAAGCGCTCGAATGCAGGCCCGCATGGCCGAGGTTGACGGGCGAGTAGTAGGCCTGCTTGAGCGAGCGCAGCACGAGCGATCCCAGGGCGATCCGCCCGTGCCCGGTGCGCCGGACGTGCCGGTCGACGCGCCTGGAGATGTCGCCCAGCAAGCTCGGCGGCCTGGGTCGACGTCATGTGCTGCCTCTCCGAGGACGATGCGGGCAGCGGCGGGGTGGGCACGTCCAGAGACGCCAGCTGGTCGACCAGGCGCGCGATGCGCTCGGGATCGGGGCGCTCGTGCACGCGGTACAGGCACGGCGTGCGGTGCTCGGCGAGCAGGCGCGCGACGGCCTCGTTGGCGGCGATCATCAGATGCTCGATCAACCGGTGGGACTCGGTCTGGACGCTGCCACGCACGTCGATCACGTTGCCGTGCTCGTCGAAGTCGAACTCGGGCTCCTCGGATTCGACTACGAGGGCGCCGCTGCGCTCGCGCTTGGCTTGCAGCGCGGCGGCGGCCGCCCGCGCGGCGGCGAGCGGCTCGCGCCAGGGATCCTCGGCCTGCTCGGCGCCCGCGAAGATGCGATCGACGCGGTCGTAGTCCAGGCGGGCATCCGAGCGGATCAGCGAGCGGTAGAAGGCCGCGCTTACGACCTCCGCGCCGCGCAGCTCCAGCTCGACGGTGACCGCGGGGCGCTCAGCGCGGGGCATCAGCGAGCAGGCGTCGCTGGACAGCGCGTGCGGGAGCATCGGCTCGACGGCGCCGGGCACATACACGCTGGTTGAGCGCCTGCGTGCCTCGCGATCCAGCGGCGAGCCCTCGGGCACGTGGGCGGCCACGTCGGCGATGTGCACCCACACGCGCGTGCTCCCGTCGCCTGAGTCCTGCGCGGAGATCGCGTCGTCGTAGTCGCGCGCGCTGGCGGGGTCGATGGTGAAGGTGGCAAGCGCGCGCAGGTCGCGCCTGTCGAGCTGCTCGGCGGCGACCCGCTGGCCGGCCGCGTTGGCTTCGCGCTCGAGCGCTGGATCAAAGCCGCGGCGCAGCCCGCGGTCGAGCATGCAGCGCCTCGATCACGTCGCCGGCGACGTCGGGGCGGCCGAGCACTCGCAGGATGCGCGCGTCGGCCGACCGCCGGGCGGGCGCGACGAGCACGAGGTCGCCCGGGTGGGCGCGCAGCGCTGCCGACCCCCCACCCGATCCGCCCTTGCGCGATCCCGAGCGACCCCCGCCCGCCTTCAGCACCAGCGCGCGCGAGCGCCCCCGGCTGGGCTGGTAGGCATCGGCGTCCGCTCGGGGGAACAGCGGCTCGGCGGTCAGGAAGCGCCCGCGGCGCTCGAGCACCGCCACGAGCGCCCCGGCAGGCGCCGGAGGAGTGCTCACCTGACTTTGGCGGCGAGCGTGCGCAGGGCGACGGCGAGGCCCTGTTCAGTGTCCACGAGCTTGCTGGGCACGAGCACTTCGGGGATCACGCCGGCGCCCTGTTTGACGCCGCCGCCGCCGAGGTTGCGCCCGTTGGGGGTGAAGTACTCGCCGACGGTGATGTCCAGGGCGCCGCCGTTGGACAGCGGCTGCTCCTCCTGAAAGACGCCCTTGCCGAACGTGTGGGCGCCGACGACGGTCGCGCGGCGATGGTCCTGCAGCGCGGCGGTGACGATCTCCGACGCCGAGGCGGTGTTGGAGTCGACGAGCACGACCACTGGGATGCTCGGCGAGATGGCATCGCCGGTGGCGTTCAGCGTCTGGGTGGGCTGGGTACGCCCGCGCGTGCTCACGATGACGCCCTTGGGGATGAAGATGCTGGCGATCAGCTGCGCCTCCTCGACCAGGCCGCCGCCGTTGGCGCGCAGGTCGAACACGAGCCCGCGGGCGCCCGCGTGCAGCTCGTGCTCGACGGCTTCGCGCACTTCGCCGTGGGCGCCGGGGCTGAAGGTCGCCAGGGCAACGACGCCGAGCTTGACGCCGTGCACCACCTTGGTGACGGACGCGACGACCGGCTCTGAGACGATTGCGCGGGTGATCTTGACCGTGCGCAGCGTGCCGTGGCGCTGATGGGGCGCTGGCGCGCCTTCGACCTGCAGCGTGACGCCGGTGCCGGGGGAGCCCTTGATCAATTCGGTGGCCTTGTCGGCGGACACGCCCGCCAGCCTGCGTCCGTCGACGGCCACGATGACATCGCCGGGCTTCAGTCCGGCGCGGGCGGCGGGCGAGGAGTCGAACACCCGCGCGATCAGCAGCCCGCGGCGTTCGGCGCCGACGGCCACGCCGATGCCGGTGAAGTGCGGCGGCGAGGCGAATTCGTGAAATTCGCTGGGATTGAGGTAGTGCGAGAAGCGGTCGCCGAGGCTGGCGACCAGGCCGGAGATGGACGCGTTGGACAGCTGACCGGCGGACACCGGCCGGTAGTAGTCACTCTGAACGCGGTCGATCGCTTCGTCGACCACGCGCGTCTGGTGGTCAGCGACGAAAGCGTTGCGCAGGAAGCCGGGCAGGTCTTCGGGGTGCCCGCCCAGCCACAGCCCGGCGATCAGCAGCACGGGCAGCATCGCCACGAGCAGGGGGTTCAGCGGCCGTCGCGGGGTGGGACTCATGGGCGTGACGCAAGCGTAGTGCAGGTACGGGCGCTTGCGAGGCGGCTGCATGGCGCCCGCCCATGCGAGCTCCTGGCGCGCGCCCGCGCAACCTTCTAGGGTTGGCGAATGGCGACGGTGAGCGAGAGCACGGTGGCGGCTAACGGCCTGCGCGTGCACCGGGTGGCGCTGGCGGGGACGCGCGCGCTGACGATCCTGGTGGCCTTCGATGCGGGCGCGCGCAACGAGAGTGCAGCCGAGAACGGCACCGCCCATTTCCTCGAGCACCTGGTGTTCAAGGGCGGCGAGAGCTACCCGACCTACAAGGACGTCAACGAGACCGCCGAGCGGCTGGGCGGCGTGCTCAACGCTTACACCAGCCACGACCTGGTGGCCTTTCACATCACGGTGCGCGCACAGAGCGCGCCGGCGGCGATCGACCTGCTTTCAGACTTCGTCGGCCGCCCGCGCCTGGACAGCGAGGAGCTCGATCGTGAGCGCGGCGTGGTGATCCAGGAGATCAACCGCGCCTATGACCAGCCGTCGATGGTGGCCGAGTACCTGATCGACCGGGCCGCCTTCGGCGAGCACCCGCTGGGCCGGCCGGTGCTGGGCAGCGAGGAGAACCTGCGCAGCTTCACACGCGAGGGGATCGTGGCGTTTCGCGAGCGCCGCTGGGCGGGCGCACACGGTGGCGCGTTCCTGGTCGGCAACGTCGACCACCTGCCGGCCGAGGACGAGCTGCACGAGCGCTTCGCCCGCTTCCCCGCGCTGGGCGACCCACAGCCGTACGTGCCCGCGCCCGACTTCGCGCCACAGCGCCTGGTCGAGCAGCGCGACACCAACCAGTCGCACCTGCGCATGATCTACCGGCCGCAGGTCGCGCCGGCGGACGTGCGCCAGCGGGCGGCGCTGTCGATCTACGCGACGCTGCTGGGCGGCTCGATGGGCTCGCGCCTGTTCGACGAGATCCGCGAGAAGCGCGGGCTGTGCTACTCGGTGTACGCGGCCGACCACGTGTTCGCGGACGTGCCCATCCTGCAGCTGGGCTCGGGCCTGGACTCGGCCAAGTGCATCGAGGCGTACACGCGCATGCGCGAGATCGTGGATGAGCTCCGCGACGACGGGCCGACCAGGAGGAGGTAGAGCGGGCGCGCGCGTACGCGGCGGGACGCCTGGTGCTGGCCTTCGAGAACACGGGCGCGGTGGCCCGCTACGCGGCCAACCAGCGGATCGTGTTCGGCCAGGACATTGACCCGGACGCGGCGATCGCGGCGCTGGACGCGGTCACCTTCGATGAGGTCCGCGAGGTGGCCGCGGGCGTGGCCGACAACCTGGCCGTCGCCTGCGTGGGCCCGCACTCGGTCGAGGAGTTCTAGGAGGAGTCCGCCCCTGCGGTGCCGGCATCCAGGCGCAAGGGAGGTGGCTCGCCCTGAGAGCTGCGGCCCATCCGCAGCGCATTCAGCTTCTGCACGCGCTCGTCATCTCCGACCATCTCGCGGATCCAGCGGATGGCCTCGTCCACGTCGAGCGAGCGCGCCTCGACCATCGCTTCGATGTCTATCCAGTCGCGCGGCCGGGCGAACATCGCCTTGAAGACCGCCAGGCCCGTGCAATCCAGGACCGGGATCGTGCGCTCTCCGAAGGAGACGTGGCGGATGTTGCGCTGCACCTCGTCGTGGAACGGCAGCACGCTGAAGAACAGGTCGATGGGGGTCGCGTCCCACATCAGGCGCACCTGCCCGTCACGTTGGGCGAATTCGAGGTCCCTTCCCGTCACCCTGACTCCCTCAGGCAGCGCGGCCAAGACGTCTCGTGTCCGGCTGGGCGAGACGAACACGTTGATGTCGACGTCCTGCGTACCGCGAGCTTCGAGCGTGCAGTACCCGAGCGCGATCGCGCCGCCGATCGCATGCGGAAAACCGGCCGCCTGCAGAGCATCGTGGACGGCGAGCATGCGGTCGGAGACGCCGATCACGATGCCAACCTGATCAGCGGCGGATACGTCAGCTCGCCACG
The DNA here is from genome assembly GCA_963745375.1 of uncultured Solirubrobacteraceae bacterium. Lineage (GTDB taxonomy): Bacteria > Actinomycetota > Thermoleophilia > Solirubrobacterales > Solirubrobacteraceae > Palsa-744. Next base: position 196,945 of record CAVUXA010000010.1, read on the forward strand.
CGGCCTCGAGGGCATACGGTCGGCGAGCTCGAGCACGTCGAGCAGGACTCTGCCGGACCGTTCGAGCGCGTCGGCGTCGGTGAGCGGGGAGATCTCGAGCTCAAGCCCAGCTGCGCGCGCGATTCTGGCGAGCGCCGAAACCGACGGCTGGCGGCGACCGTGCTCATATGCGCTCAGCACCGATGACTGAAGCCCGGAGCGACGGGCGAGCTCGGCCTGACTCAGGCCAGAGGTCTGCCGGATCTGGGCGATCAGGTCAGCGGCAACACGATCGTTGGTGCCAGGCATGAGGCTATCTTAGCGCTTTAGCTAGCTTAGTGAAAGGTGTTGATAGCGAATACGCTATGGCAACGGGTGACGGCTCTCCGCAGCGAACCGCCTACCCGAGCGCGACCATGCGGTCGATCGGCACCCTCGCCCGCTTGGCGACATCCTCGGGCACGCGCACCTCGAACTGCATCTCGCGCAGGGCGTCGCGCAGCTTGGGCAGCGTGATCATGCGCATGTACTTGCAGTACGCCTCCGCGTTGGCGGGGATGAAGTCAATGTCCGGGGCCGCCATGCGCAGCGGGTAGAGCATGCCGATCTCCGTCGCCACCACCGCCTCGCGGCGCTTGACCGCAAGTCCGCCGTCGTGGAGAGTGCTCGCGTCGTGCCCGGCGTCGGCCTCGTGCCCGGCACCGGCGCCGTGCTCGGCTGCGGCCCGCTGCTCGGCTGCGGCCTCCTGCTCGGCGTCCTTGGCGTACTTGAGCATGCCACCGGTGGACAGCATGTGCACGCCCTGCGCGGACACATCGCCCGCGGCCACGTACTCCATCACGCTGGTCGAGCAGCCGCACTCGGGGTGGATCAGGAAATCCGCGCCCGGGTGGGCCGCGCGGATCGCGTCGATGTCCGACGGGCGGATGCCCGCGTGCACGTGGCACTCGCCGTCCCACACGTGCATGCGCTTGCCGAGCTCCTTCTCCACGTAGGCCCCCAGCCACATGTCCGGGCCGAACAGGATCTCGGTGTCGGGGCCGTGGGTGGCGTAGATATGGCGCACCACCTCCACCGCGTTGGAGGACGTGCAGCAGTAGTCGGTCAGCGCCTTGACCTCCGCGGTGGTGTTCACGTACATGACCACCACGCCCTCCGGGTAGGTCGCCTTCCACGCGGCCAGCTGATCGAAGTCGATCGACTCGGCCAGCGAGCAGCCCGCGTCCAGGTCGGGGATCAGCACGGTCTTCTCCGGACACAGGATCGACGCGGTCTCGGCCATGAAGTGCACGCCGCAGAACACGATCACCTCGCCGTCCGCCCCCGCTGCCACGCGCGAGAGTCCGAGCGAGTCGCCCACGTAGTCGGCCGCGTCCTGCACCTCGGGCAGCTGATAGTTGTGGGCGAGGATCACCGCGCCGCGCTCAGCAGCCAGCGCGCGAACCTCCTCCTGCAGGTCTGCGATCTCCTGCGACGACAGAGCCGGGCCGCCGGCTTGTAAGGGGGCCATCGGCAGTGTGGGGGCCATGGGGAGGTTCATGGCAGCACCTCCATGATCAGGGAGAGATCCAGGGCGGGCGCGGAATGCGTCAACGCGCCCATCGAGATCCATTCTACCCCCGTCTGCGCCCTCGCCCTGAGCGTCTGCAGCGTCACGCCGCCGCTGGCCTCCAGCTGCGCGCGGCCGGCCACCTGGTCGACCGCCGCTCGCAGTTGCTCGTCGTCCATGTTGTCCAGCAACAGGCGCGGTGCGCCCGCAGCGAGCGCCTGCTCGATCTCGTCGGAGTCGCGCACCTCAACCTCCAGCATGCCCGCCAGCTCGGGCGCCGCCTCGCGCGCGCGCTCGATCGCCTCGGCGATCCCGCCCGCGGCCGCGATGTGGTTCTCCTTGATCAGGATCGCGTCATACAGCCCCGCTCGGTGGTTAGTCGCGCCGCCTGCCGCCACAGCGGCCTTCTCCAGCGCGCGCAGGCCCGGGGTGGTCTTGCGCGTGTCCAGCACCGTCGCGCCCGTGCCCTGCACCTCGCGCGCGGCGCGCGCGGCCATCGTGGCTACGCCCGACAGGTGCGCGAGGAAGTTCAGCGCGGTGCGCTCGGCGCTCAGCAGCGCGCGCGCGCGACCCTCCACCGACAGCACCGGCCCGCCGTCCTCGCGCCACTCCCCCTCGCCCACCAGCCTCTCGAAGCTCGCATCCGAGTCGAGCAGGGCAAACGCGGTTTCAGCAGGCTCCAGGCCATATATGACCCCCGGCGCCTTCTGCGTGATCAGCGCGCGAGCGCGCGTGTCGGGTGAGACGGTCGCCTGCGTGGTCACATCGCCGCTGCCGATGTCCTCCTCGAGCGCCGTGCGCACGAGCTCAGCCGTTGCGGCGTCCAAGGTGGAGCTCACTGCGCTTCAGCATAGGATCAGGCGCATGGACGCGCGCCCCGCCGCCGATTCGCAGGCCACGCTCGCCCACTGGATGGGACCGCTGGACGCCAACGGCGCGGGCTTCGTGCACGGCGGGACGGTCATGAAGCTGTGCGACGAGGCCGCCGGCCTGGCCGCCGTCAAACACTGCCGTCGCCGGGTGGTGACCGCAAGCATGGATCGTATGACGTTCATGGTCCCCATCCACGTCGGCGAGCTGGTCAGCTTCCAGGCGAGCGTCAACGCCGTTTGGCACACCTCAATGGAGGTGGGGGTGCGCGTCGACACCGAGAATCCTCGCACGGGCGAGCGCCGGCACAGCAACAGCGCCTATCTGACCATGGTCGCCGTCGACGAGCAGGGCAACCCGATGCCGGTGCCGCCGCTGCTGGTCTCAAGCGAGGAGGAGCTTCGCCGTGAGAGCGAGGCTCAGCTTCGCCGCCGCAACCGGTTGGCCGAGCGCGAGCAGATCCAGGCGGGTCGCTAACCCGGCCTGGAGAGCAGGTACGCACGCACGAACTCATCAAGATCTCCATCGAGCACGCGCTGGACGTCGCCCATCTCGTGCCCCGTGCGGGTGTCCTTGACGAGCGTGTACGGATGCTGCACGTATGAGCGGATCTGCGAGCCGAAGTTCACGTCCTGGGCCTCGCCCTTCTCGCGCGCGATCTCTTCCTGGCGTTCGCGCTCTGCGCGCTCGAGCAGCTTGGCGCGCAGCATCGCCATCGCGGTCGCGCGGTTGGAGGACTGCGAGCGCTCGTTCTGGCACTGCACCACGATGCCCGTCGGGCGGTGGGTGATGCGCACGGCCGAGTCGGTCTTGTTGACGTGCTGGCCACCAGCGCCCGACGCCCGGTAGGTGTCCACCTGCAGGTCGTCTTCGTCGATGTCCACCTCGCCGGTGTCCTGCACCACCGGCGCCACCTCCACGCCCGCAAAGCTCGTGTGCCGGCGGTGGGCGGAGTCAAACGGCGACAGGCGCACGAGCCGGTGCACGCCGCGCTCGGCGCTGAACAGACCGTACGCGTTCTCGCCGTTGGCGCGGAAGGTGGCCGACTTGATCCCCGCTTCCTCGCCCGCGCTCGCCTCCAGCAGCTCGACCGCAAAGCCGCGACGCTCGGCCCAGCGCATCTCCATGCGCAGCACCATCTCCGCCCAGTCCTGCGCGTCGGTCCCCCCCGCGCCCGCGTTGACCGTCACCAGCGCGTCGCCCGAGTCATACGGCCCCGAGAACAGCCGCTGCTCCTCCAGCGCTGCCAGGCGCTCCTCGACCGACGCTATCTGCTCGTCCAGTTCCTCCTGCAGCGACGTTTCCTCTGCGGCCATCTCGGCCAGGCCATCGAGGTCGTCCACGTCTGACCGAAGCGCCGTGAACATCTCCAAGCGCCGTGACGCGCGCGAATGCTCAGCCGACACCGCAGCTGCTCGCTCGGAGTCATCCCAGAAGCCCTCCGCTCCCATCTCGCCCTCGAGCGCCGCCACGCGCTCGGCCAGCCCAGCCGGGTCAAAGATAATCCGAGAGCAGCTTCATCTGCTCACGGATTGCAGCCAGGCGCTGGGGCGTGGACTCGCTGGGGGCGGCTGTGGCCATGGGCCCACGCTATCAGCGAGCGGGGTCAGGCACGGACCGCTGAGACATTGAGGCGCACGTAATCCAGCGGCAAGCGCACCCCCGCCACGACCGCCGCGGCGAACGGCTCGCGCCGCTCCGCGGGCAGGCGCTCCAGATGCGCCGCAAGGATCGACGTGCGCACGAACACGTCCACATCCTGCGGAGATGTCGGGCGCTCCTCCAGCCAACATCGCGTCGCGGTGAAGCCCGCCGCCCGCAGCCGGCTTTCCGTCTCCCCAGGCCCCGCGAAGACCCACGGCGAGAAGCCGACCAGCTCCGGGGCGCTGTCGCGAGCGACAGCATCGATGACCCGACGGACGCCGTCGATGTTGCCCTCTCCCCCGCACTGGATCTCCAGCACGCCGCCCGGGCGCAGCGCATGCGCCAGCCGGGTCCACAGGCGATCGTGGTTGGGGACCCAGTGCAGAGCGGCAGTTGAGACGACCGCGTCGACCGGCTCATCCAGGTCGAGGTCGAGCGCGTCTTCGCACCAGACCTGCGCCCGCTCACCGAGCCGCGCGCGAGCGAGCCCCACCATGTCCGCAGACGCGTCCATGGCGAGCACGTGGCCACCTGGCACGAGCTCCAGCAAGACCTCTGTCACGCGGCCGGTTCCGCAGCCGACGTCCAGCACTGTCGCGTCTTGCGCTATGCCCTCCAGTCGTGCAAGGACTTCCGAGGCCCACGCCTGCTGCGGCTCGCTCGTGCGGTCATACGTGCGCGCGTCCCAGGGGGTACTCACCACGCTCGAGGTTACCGGCGCCTGCTAAAGGCTTCGCCTTGCCTGTCCTTGGCGCTCGCGCGGTAGATCGGCCTGCTCGGCGGCCTCCTCAGAGCCGGCGCCCTCTTGGTCGTGCGCCTGGATCTCGAGATATATCTCCGTTCGGTGGACCGACACATTCGAGGGCGCCTGGATACCGAGGCGCACCTTTGCGCCATCGCTCGACAGGACGGTGACCTCGATGTCATCGCCGATCATGATGCTCTCTCTGGTCTTCCGCGTCAGGACGAGCACGGGCCTCAGCTCCTCGACCCGACCGGAGTTCCTGCCCCCGCCCGGATACGGATTCGATCTTGGTTGTCAAAGCGACCGGTCCCGGCCGACTTGGAGCGACGATTTATCTTGCAGACCTCTCAACTGGCTGAACTGAGCTTAGCGCTGAATGACGATCTGGAGCCCAAAGCACAAAGCACGTATCGTTTGACCGAGAACGCATGATCGAGTTGGTCAAGAGTCCTTCTACGCGGGTCCTCTCCAAGGGCTGCCTTGCCGCTTGGCTTGCTGTCTCGCTCGCGTTCGCGGCGCTCCTCGTCGCCCCAGATGCCCAAGCGCACGGGCCGAACGCGCCCAAGCGGGCTGCCGAGACATCGAGCGGCGAAGGGACAACAGGGGGCGGTGCGCCCACAGAACAAGCCCAGCCCCCAGCCGAAGAAGCCACACCCCCAGCCGAACAAGCCCAGCCCCCAGCCGAAGAAGCCACACCCCCAGCCGAACAAGCCCAGCCCCCAGCCGAAGAACCCACACCCCCAGCCGAACAAGCCCAGCCCCCAGCCGAAGAACCCACACCCCCAGCCGAACAAGCCCAGCCGGCAGCTGAACAAACCCCACCCCCAGCCGAAGAACCCACACCCCCACAGACCCCACCCACGACCAAAGAAGTCCCTCCTGCGGTCGAAGATGGAAACGTGAAAGAGGTCGTCGCGGAAGCGGGCTCCGACGGGGCCGCCAGCGAAGACACGGGGGGGAACTCGCAGGTGTCCGCGGTCGCTTCGCGGCCGAGCGAGGAAAACACGGCGGGCGAAGTCGCGGCGGGGGTCTCGACTGCCGTGACGACCTCTGCGGCCCCCGGCGTCCTGCCTGAAAGCTTGACGTCGCCTCCGCAGAGCCAGTCGTCTCTCGCGCAGGGGCCGCGCGAGATCTCGGTAGGCCGTGCCGGGCAGGCGACCTGTGAGCTTGCCGGGATCGGAGGAGGGATTACGGTAGGCCGCGCCGGCGACTGGTTGGAAATCTCGACAGCTTCGTCGGACTTGCCCTCTCCCTTCGCCATTGCCGGCGCGTCGCGGACCGCGAGCACGTCAGGTGCGCCTGCCGGCAGCCAAGACGGTGGTTCTGCGGTTGAAAACCACCCCCCCGCCCCCTTCCCCGGACCTGGGCCCGGCGGAGCAGGCGGCGCAGCGGCCGCGGGGGGCAGTCCTGGCTCCGCCTTGTCGCCATCTTTCACACTCGCGGGTGTTCTTCTCCAAGCAGAGCCGCGCGCGATGCGGCGATTGCGCCTCTCGCAGCAGTCGTGGCGCACGTCGTTCTTCGTTCTGATTCCAGAGCGACCGGACTAGCTCCTTCCCGGTCTCTCTACCTCGGTCTGGATCACTCGGTCCAGGCCAAGTTGGCTACCAGTTCGAAGATATGTTGAAAGGAGCTGCATAGATATGAAACGTCATCTGACACTGTCGACGACGGGCCGACGCGCACACAGTCAGGTCGGCGCGGCGCAAGCAATGGTGGATCGAACCACCGCCAGTGACGGTGAAGCCGGCCTCTCACGGCCCGCGCACACCCGGCCACGCCTGACGCTCGCGAGCGCGCGCATCTGGAGACACACGCTGATCCTGACGGGCAAATTGGACTATCGCTCCGCTCCGGAGCTCGAAGATGAGATCGAGTGCCTTTGTCAAGAAGGCGTCACGAACCTCACGCTCGACCTTCGTCGGCTCGACGAGATCGATTCAACCGGGGTGGCGGTGATCACATTCCGCAGTGCCTTGTGCAAGAGGCGAGGACACGACTTCGCGGTGATCCCCGGATCGCGCGTCATCCATGGCGCGTTGGCTGAGGCAGGCGCTACGGACTTTATGACACCCGAGCCAGATGAGAGTGTCGTCTCTCTTCCCAACGGGTCTGCTGATGTCCGCTTCTCAGATAGGTCGACCGCGATGATCAAAGACCTGTGACCCAAGCAGGATCGGGCCTGCGTGCACAGCTAGCGCGCAGGCCCCGCCTAACCTAGACGGCCGCGGACCAAGCGGAGCTAGGATCGATGCCCGCCCACCCGCGTGGCGTGCTTTGCACGCGAGCGACCGAGGACAACGCTCCGCGCCGGTCCACGGCCGGCTAGCGGCCGTGGCACTTCTTGAACTTCTTACCGCTCCCGCACCAGCACGGGTCGTTGCGTCCCACCTGATGCTCGTCGTCGAGCACGCGCTGCTCGACCACCGGCATCGCTTCGGCCTCTTGGCCGTCGTCCGCGTAGGCGACGCCTCCGCCAACGCCCGCGGAAGCCGCCGCAGCGGCCATCGCGCCCGCGCCGGCCGCACTGTGGCCTCCTGAGTACGACACCCTGCCAGCGCGAGTGGAACTGCCTGACGCAGCAAACGGTGATGGATGCCCACCCGCCCCACCGCCGCCGTTTTCGCCTTCCACGTTGACCTGCACGTTGAAGATCATCCGCGTGTAGTCCGACCACACGCTGTTCATCATGTCGGTGAACAGCGTGAACGCCTCGTTCTTGTAGGCCACCAGCGGGTCGAGCTGGGCGATGCCACGCAGGCCGATGCCCTCGCGCAGGTAGTCCATGTCGAACAAGTGCTCGCGCCAGCGTTCGTCGATCGTCTGCAACAGCAAGAAGCGCTCCAATGCGCCCATCAGCTCATCACCGAGGGCCTGCTCGCGCGCGTCGTAGCGCTCCATCGCCTCTTCCACTATGCGTTCGCGCAATGACGCCTGGTCCACCCTCGTCGGGTCGAGCTCCTCGCCGCCCAGATCCACCGGGAAGAACTGGCCGAGCGCGGTCAGCATGCCGTTGACGTCCCAGTCCTCCACGAAGTCGCCAGCCGCGGTGTACTGGTCGATCGTGCGCTCGACCACAGCCGCAACTTCGCGGCGCGCCTCCTCGCCGATGCTCTTGCCTTCCAGCACCTCGTCGCGGTAGGCGTAGATCACGCGGCGCTGCTCGTTCATCACGTCGTCGTACTCGAGCACGTGCTTGCGCGCCAGGAAGTGCTGCTCCTCGACCTTCTTCTGGGCTTTCTCGATCTGTTTGGAGAGCATGCCCGCCTCGATCGGTTCCTCGTTGCCCTCCTCGTCGGTGCCGCCGAGTTTGTCGAGGATCCTGTAGATGCGATCGCCCGCGAACAGGCGCACCAGGTCGTCCTCGGCCGATAGGAAGAAGCGCGACTCGCCGGGGTCGCCCTGACGGCCCGAGCGCCCGCGCAGCTGATTGTCGATGCGCCGCGACTCGTGGCGCTCGGTGCCGCAGATGAACAGGCCGCCCGCCGCCACCACCCGCTCGCGGTTCTGCTCCACCTCGCGTTCAAGCGTGGGCAGAATGTCCTTCATGCGCCGCTCGTACTCCTCGGCGTCCTCCGGATCGACACCCTGGCGCGCCAGCTCCAGGCGGGCCAGGTGCTCGGCGTTGCCGCCCAGCTTGATGTCCACGCCGCGGCCCGCCATGTTGGTGGCGATCGTCACCGCGCCCGGCTGGCCCGCCTCGGCCACGATCTCCGCCTCGCGCGCCGCGTGCTCGGGCTTGGCGTTGAGCACCGTGTGCTTGATCCCGCGCTTGGTCAGCATGCCGCCCAGCAGCTCTGAGACCTCCACCGAGATCGTTCCCACCAGCACCGGCTGGCCGACCTCGTGGCGCGCCACGATCTCTTTGGCCACCGCGTTCCACTTGCCGTCCTTGGTCTTGTAGACCTGATCGTTGCGGTCGTCGCGGACCATCGGCATGTTCGTCGGGACCTGCACCACCGGCAGTTTGTAGATCTTCATGAACTCGGTCGCCTCGGTCAGCGCCGTGCCGGTCATGCCCGCCAGCTTGTCGTACAGGCGGAAGAAGTTCTGGTAGGTGATCGTTGCCAGGGTCTGGTTCTCCTCCTGGACCGACACGCCCTCCTTGGCCTCCACCGCCTGGTGCAGTCCCTCCGACCAGCGCCTGCCGTCGAGGATGCGCCCGGTGAACTCGTCAATGATCTTGACCTCGCCGTCGATCACCGCGTAATCCACATCGCGCTTGTACAGCGCCTCCGCCTTCAGCGCCTGGTTGAGGTGGTTGACCAGGTGCCCGTTCTCGGCCCTGTACAGGTGGTCGATGCCCAGGAAGCGCTCGGCCTTGGCCACGCCCTGCTCGGTGACCGCCACGGTCTTCTGCTTCTCGTCGATCTCGTAGTCGAAGTCGGCCAGGTAGCGCTTCTTGGAGCCGGGGTCCATGCCTTCGGGCGTCTTGCCCAGGACCATCCGCGGCGCCAGGCGCGCGAACTTGACGTACAGGTCGGCCGCCTGTTCGGGCGCGCCGGAGATGATCAGCGGCGTGCGCGCCTCGTCGATGAGGATGTTGTCGACCTCGTCGACCACCGCGAAGTAGTGCCCGCGCTGGACCTTTTCGCTGAGGTCCTTGGCCATGTTGTCGCGCAGATAGTCAAAGCCGAACTCCGAGTTGGTGCCGTACACCACGTCGCACGCATACGCGCGCTGCTTGTCGTCGTATGCCTGCATGTTCTGCAGCACGCCCACCGACACGCCCAGCGCCTCGTAGATCGGGCTCATCCATTCGGCGTCGCGACGGGCCAGGTAGTCGTTGACCGTAACCACGTGCACGCCCCTGCGCTCTGGCGGGACGTCCTCGGACTCTGACGCGCCCGACTTGGACCGCTCGCGCACCGCCAGCGAGTTGAGCACCACGGCCAGCGTGGCGGTCAGCGTCTTGCCCTCGCCTGTCTTCATCTCTGCGATCTGACCGTCGTGCAGGGCCATCGCGCCGACCAGCTGGACGTCGAAGTGGCGCATGCCCATCTTGCGCTTGCCGGTCTCGCGCGTGACCGCAAAGCACTCCGGCAGCAGGGCGTCGAGTTCCTCGCCATTGCTCGCGCGCTGGCGCAGCTCGTCCATGCGCTGGAGCAGCTCGGCGTCGCTGTCGTGTTCGAGCTCTGGCTCGAACGCGCCGATCAGCGCCACGCGCTTCTGGTACTCCTTGTACTTCTTCGCCTCGCCGACATTGAGCGCGCGATCGAGCAGAGAGGGCATGCGCCAAGGATAGCTCCCGGCGTGCGCCCTTGGAGAAGCTGCTCGGCAGGTTTAGGCGTGATTTATGCGAGCGCCGGCTACGCGGCTGCGCGCGCCGCCTGCCGCGCATCTACACGACCGCCGACCGCCGCGGCGACCTCGCCGATCACCGACCTGTCGCGGCGGTGGCGCAGCTTGTCGCGGTGGCGCTTGACCTGGCGGGCGAGCTCGTCGACCATCAGGTTCAGCGAGTGCAGCATCTCGGGCGAGCAGTCGCGTGCCCGCAGCGTGACGCCCTTCATATACAGCGTTCCCTCGGCCACCTGACAGTCTGCGACCCGCGGGTTGGGCTCCTTGAAGATCTCGATCTCCAGGCGTGCCAGGTCTGAGACCTGCCGCGCGACCTTGGCCAGTCGACGCTGCGCGTGCGCGCGAATCTCGTCGGTGACCGGGACGTTTCGACCCTTGATGTCGATCTGCATCGTAGGCTCCCTTCGGTCGGCTTTTGTGTGGCTCACGGCGATGGTACGCCGCTGCACGGCGGATGTAAACGGCTTTCAACCATTGTTCGGCCTATTACCCACCGTCCCTGCGGACCACTACCGAGTTGGCGCCCGAGTGGCACAATCGCTGGCGGATGAGCCCGAACCTCTCGTGGTCGCTCAGCCCCGGCGTGCTGATCAGCGCGGCGCTCGTCGCCTACGTCTACGTCAGGCGCTGGCGTCAGGTGCGCATCGGCCCCTCGCCGCAGGCCGCCAGGGACGCGCCGGTGTGGCGGCTGTGCTGTTTCTTGGGCGCCGTGGCCACCGCGCTGATCGCGCTCATCTCGCCGCTTGACGCGCTCGCCGACCAGCTGTTCTTCATGCACATGATCCAGCACATCCTGCTACTGGACATCGTGCCGATCCTGGCGATCCTCGGCCTCACCAAGGTCATCCTGAGGCCGATCACGCGCTCGGTGCACGAGCTCGAGCGTCGCGCGGGGCCATTCGCGCATCCCGCCTTCGCGGTCGTGCTTTACGTAGTCGTCATCTGGGCCTGGCACATCCCGGCCGCGTATGACCTTGCGGTGCGCCACTCGGGCATTCACGTGCTCGAGCACATCAGTTTCGTGATCGCCGGCTCGCTGTACTGGTGGCACCTGCTCTCGCCCATTCGCGCGCGCCTGCGCCTGGACGGACTGGGTCCAGTCGTGTACATGGCCTCGACCAAGCTGTTCGTGGGCGCGCTCGGCATGGGCCTTGCGTTCGCCCCGTCCGCGCTATACCCCTACTACGTCCACCATGCCCGCGTGTGGGGCATCTCGGCGATCAGCGACCAGTCTATGGCCGGCCTGATCATGGCCGTGGAGCAGTCTGTGGTGATGGGCATCGCGCTGGCGATGCTGTTCGTGCGCGCGCTCAGCGAGTCCGAGCGCGAGCAGCAGCGCCGCGAGCGCTACGAGCTCGCCTGACTCGCCGCGCCCAGCAGCGGCGCGAATGCTGGCCCGAACCGGCGCGTGCCGCCGGCGCGACAGCTACATTGCATCTGTCGGAAGGCCTGGTATGATGACTGTTGTCATAGCCTCACTTTCCGTGAACGGGCTCGCTTCGGCGGGCCCGTTTGCGTTTCGGAACCTCGTATAAGAGCTTCTCAGGCGCTCTGCGGACGCACCGCGGCGCCGTTTGCGCGTCGCTGGCGCAGGCTTGCGAGGATCCCGCTGTGGCCGGCTATCGCGCCAATCAAGATGGAGCCGCCGACGATCTCGGTGCCGGGAAAGACAATGCTCGAGCGCAGCTGGGCGCGGTCGCCGATGCGCGCGCCGTCGCCCAGCACGAGCGGCCCTGTCAGCCGCACGCCCGCGCCGATCTGCACGTCTCGCCCGATCCACGCCGGCCCCTCGATCTCCACGTCGCCCGGCAGCGGCCCGCAGGCTGCGATCACGCCCGGGAGGACCTCCTCGCCCTCGATCTGCAGGCGCAGCTCGCCACGCAGCGCGTCGAAGGTGCCCTGGCGCAGCTCGCTCAGCGAGCCAACGTCGTTCCAGTACTCGCGCACCTCGTGGATGTGGAACGGCACGTCGTTCTCGAGCAGAGCAGGAAACACGTCCTGGGCCCAGTCCGCGAACGGCCTGTCGGGGAAGTAGTCGAAGATCTCAGGGTCAAACACGTAGATGCCGCAATTGCCCAGGTCCGACAGCGCCTCCTCCGGCGCGGGCTTCTCCTGAAAGCCCGTGATGCGTCCGTCGCGGTCGTGCAGCACCACTCCGTACTCTCTCGTGTCGGTCACCTTCTTGACGGCCAGCGTGGCTATGCCTCCCGCCTGGCGGTGCCGGTCGGCGAGCGCGCTCAGGTCGATGTCTGTGAGCGCGTCGCCGGAGATCACCAAGAAGGGCTCTGAGCCGAAGAACTCAGCGCAGCCGCGCACGCCGCCGGCCGTGCCGAGCAGGTCCTGCTCAAAGCGGTAGGACAGCCGTTGCCCGAAGTAGTCGCGGATCGTGTCCGGGAAGTAGTGCAGGTTGGCGACCACCTGCTCGAAGCCGTGGGCGTCGAGCAGGTCCACGATGTGCGCCATCACCGGCCGGTCGAGCACCGGCACCATCGGCTTGGTGATCTCGTTGGTCAGCGGGCGCAGCCGGGTTCCGAGCCCGGCTGCCAACACCATCGCCCTCATGCGTCGATCAGTACCTGTAGTGGTCGGGCTTGTAAGGGCCATCGACCGGCACGCCGATGTAGGCGGCCTGCTCGTCGGTCAGCCGCGTGAGCTTTACCCCGAGCGCGTCGAGGTGCAGTCGCGCGACCTTCTCGTCGAGGTGCTTGGGCAGCACGTAGACCTTCTTCTCGTACTCGTCGTTCTTGGTGAACAGCTCGATCTGGGCGATCGTCTGGTTGGAGAACGAGTTGCTCATGACGAAGCTCGGATGACCCGTCGCGTTGCCCAGGTTCAACAGGCGTCCCTCCGACAGCATGATGATCGCGTGGCCGTCTGGGAAGACCCACTTGTCGACCTGCGGCTTGATGTTGATCCGCTCGATGCCCGGGATCCGGGCCAAGCCGGCGATGTCGATCTCATTGTCGAAGTGCCCGATGTTGCCGACAACCGCCTGGTGCTTCATGCGCGCCATGTCCTGCGCCTTGATGATGTCCTTGTTGCCGGTCGTCGTGATGAAGATGTCGGCAGTGTCGATCACGTCGGCGAGCGTCTTGACCTCGTAGCCCTGCATCGCGGCCTGTAGTGCGCAGATCGGGTCGATCTCGGTGATGATCACGCGGGCGCCCTGGCCGCGCAGTGATTCGGAGCAGCCCTTGCCCACGTCGCCGAAGCCGCACACCACGGCGACCTTGCCGCCGATCATGACGTCGGTGGCGCGGTTGATGCCGTCGATCAGCGAGTGCCGACAGCCGTACAGGTTGTCGAACTTGGACTTGGTGACCGAGTCGTTGACGTTGATCGCCGGGAACAGAAGCTCGCCGCTGTCGACCATCTCATACAGGCGGTGCACGCCGGTGGTCGTCTCCTCGGTCACGCCTTTGATGCCTTCGCCGATGCGAGTCCACCGCTGGGGGTCCTGCTCGAGCGAGCGCGTGAGCACGGACAGGATCACGCGGTACTCCTCTGAGTCGGCATCCGTGGGCTGGGGCACCGCGCCGGCCTTCTCATACTCGGTGCCCTTGTGCACGAGCAGCGTCGCGTCGCCGCCGTCGTCGAGGATCATGTTGGGGCCAGTGGAGCCATCGGATCCCTCCGGCCAGCGCAGCACCTGCTCGGTGCACCACCAGTACTCCTCGAGCGTCTCGCCCTTCCACGCATACACCGGCACGCCCCGGGGGTCGTCGGGCGTGCCTTCCGGCCCGACCGCGACAGCAGCGGCGGCGTGGTCCTGCGTGGAGAAGATGTTGCAGCTGCACCAGCGCACATCGGCGCCCAGCGCGGTGAGCGTCTCGATCAACACGGCCGTCTGGATGGTCATGTGCAGCGAGCCTGTGATCCGCGCGCCCGTGAGCGGCTGCGCATCGGCGTACTCGGCCCGGATTGCCATCAGACCGGGCATCTCGTGCTCGGCGAGGGTGATCTCCTTGCGGCCGAACTCGGCCAGCGACAGGTCGGCGACCTTGAAGTCGGTCTCCGTGGCGGGGGCGGTGGGAGTCATTGCTGACATGACGAGTCCTCCTGTCCGGTCAGGTGAGCGCCCTTGCTGCAGAGGAATGGCCGAGCGTGGCGGATCGGAGCCCGTCGCAGCGCTCCTCGACCTCGTCGGAAGGTATCACATGACCAGCGGGCTATCTGGCCGCCAGCGCCGCCTTGAGCTCGTCGATCGCCTTGACCGGCCCGGGGTCGACGCCGCGCAGAGCGGCGAGATAGATCGAGACCAGGTCGCCCAGCAGGACCAGCGAGATGACGCGCTCGATCGCCGTCTGGCCGCGCGTCTCCAGGCGGTAGCTGGCGACGGCATTGCCCGCGATCTGGCGCTCGGTCAGGTCCATCCTCTCCTTGACACGGGGGTGCGCGTCGGAGTCGTCGAGGAACACCGCCGAGAAGCGCCCCAGCTCCCGCGCACCGTCCCAACCGGCGATCTCGTTGTGATCGAGCTCGGGCAGTTCGCCGTAGAAGCACGGCTGCTTGGCATTCTCGTTGATCTGCGTCTTCCAGCGATAGGCGATCGGCGTAGTCAGCCCGGCGCCTGCAACGACGGGCGTAGTGGACAGCAGGCCGCGAGCGACCTCCTTGGCCAGCGAGTCCTCTGGCGCGTCCGGCCCCCACTCCTCGACCAGCTGCTCGGTGTGGGAGGCGGCCACGTCGATCTCCGAGGTAAGCCGTGGGCCGGCGCCGCACAACGCAGCGACCTCGAGCGCGGCCACGGTCATGTAGGCGACCGCAGCGCGCGGCTGAAAGCCGCCGGGCAGCGGGATCACGGGCACGCCGTCCGCCCGCGCCATCTCGGCCAGGCGCCCCCCGGTCGTCGCCACGGTGCGCTTGGCGCCCAGCGCGCCCGCCGACTCGTAGCAGGCGAGCGTCTCCTCGGTGTCGCCCGAATAGCTGGCCAGCAGCACCATCGTGTCCGGGGTGGTCCACGTCGGCAGACCGTATGCGCGCGTGACGAAGATCGGCCGCGACAGATGGTCTCCCAACGCGGCGCGCGCGAGCGCTCCGCCGATCGCCGAGCCGCCCATGCCTGCGACGACCAGCCCCGCGGTCGTGTCCCAGTCCTGCATGATCGCCGACTCCACGCGCCACAGCGCGTCGCGCAGGTGCTCGGGCAACGACAGAACGTCGCCCAGCTGGTCTGACGGGTCGACTCGGGCGATCTCCTCGCGGGAGAGCTCCTGGGCGGTTGGTGTGGCGGTTGCGCCCCCTTCGCTCATCTGCTGCTCGCCTCCTGTTGGAACTTGGGTGGCCATCTTGGTTTGGGGAAATCGTCGAAGCGTGTGAAGCAGGGAGCCTAGAACTCGATGGCCCCGTCGGGCAACTGCACACCAGGGAAGATACGCGCCCCGCGGGTGATCACGTTGTCCGCCCCCACGCTCACGCCTTCGCCGAGCACCGCTCCGCCGCTGATCTGCGTGCGGGCACCCACGCGACAACCAGCCGCGAGGATGCAGTCTCGCAGGCTGGCGCCCTCGCCGATCTGAGTCCCATCGAGGATGACAGCGCGCTCGACCGTGCTGCCGGCGCCGACCGACACGTCGCGGCCGAGGACCGCCAGGCTGCCCACGTGCGCGCCTTCGGCCACACAGACGCCCCGCTCGAGGACCGCCGGGGGGATCACGCGACCATGGACATGGGCGTCCGGGTCCACCGCCAGCCAGTCGCCGCCGAGTCGCTTGGTCAGGCCGGTGCGGACGTTGCCCTCGAGGATGTCAAAGGTCCCCTGCAGGTAGCGCGCGGGAGTTCCGATGTCCAGCCAGTAGCCCTCCGAGGGAAACCCGTACAGGCCCTTGCCGATCAGCCGGGGCCAGACCTCGCGCTCGATCGACACGTTGCGGTCGGCAGGCACGAGGTCGAGGATCGAGCGCTCCAGCACGTAGGCGCCCGCGCTGATCAGGTTGGACTCGATTCTGTCCGCGCCGGGCTTCTCCAGGAACTCCCTGACCGATCGGTCGTCCTCGAGCAGCACCAGGCCATAGGCGCTCGGGTCGGCAACCGGCACCAGTGCCAGAGTTGCGCTCGCGCCGGTCGCCTCGTGCTGGGCGATCTGGCTGGTCAGGTCGATGTCAGTGAGCACGTCGCCGTTGAGCATCAAGAAGCGCTCATCGAGCATCGGCTCGGCCAGCTTCAGCGCACCGGCCGTGCCGCGCGGGTCGGGCTCCTCGACGAAGCGCAAGCTGACCCCGAGGTCAGAGCCGTCGCCGAGCACCTCGCGCACGCTCGTGGCCAGAAAGCCGCACGACATGATCACGTCCTCGATCCCGTGCTCGCGCAGCCACTCCAGCATGTAGGAGATGAACGGACGGTCGACCAGCGGCACGATCGGCTTGGGCATCGTCGAGGTCAGCGGCCGCAGGCGCGTACCCTGCCCGCCGACCAGGATCACCGCCTGCATCGGCTCAGCGCCTTCCGATGCCCTCGTACACAAGCCCCGCAGCCTGGACGGTCTCGCCGTCCAGAGCGTTGCGTCCGTCGATCAGCAAGTTGCCCGACATCGCCGCGGCCACCTCCCGCCAGTCCAGCTGCACCAGCTCGCGCCACTCGGTCACGAGCACGACCGCATCCGCATCCTGCACCGCCGCCAGCGCGCTGTCGGCGAAGGTGATGCCGCTGACCAGCGCGCGAGCCTGCTCCTCGGCGACCGGGTCATATGCGCTCACGAGCGCGCCGTCGGCGTGCAGCCGCGCCGAGAGCACCAGCGAGGAGGCCTCGCGCATGTCGTCCGTCTCTGGCTTGAACGCCAGGCCCAGCAACGCCACGCGCTTGCCCGCCAGGCTGCCGAGGTGCTTCTGCAGCTTGCCGATCACCCGCCGCTTCTGCAGTTCGTTGACCTCGATCACCGCCGTCAGCAGCTGGAAGTGGTAGCCGGAGTTGCCGGCCAGCTGCTTGAGGGCATCCACGTCCTTGGGGAAGCAGTTGGAGGTGGTGACGGCGCCGCTGGTCACGACCGTGTGCGAGTAGGGGACCTCCAGCGAATAGACATGGCCCTCGAAGCGTTCGCGCCGTAGCCCGGAGATCCTCGCCCAGACCGGTCCCTCGCCAAAGCGCCGGTGCCCCGTCGGCGCGATGCGCTTGCTCTGGGACGCGATCGTCGTCAGCACCCCCACGCGATCGCGCTCGGGAACAAGCGATATCGCGTGTTCCACCTGCTCTGCGCCGCTCACCCGCAACCAATGCGTGTCCTTGGTCGAGCGACTTGACCGGCCGACGCGGCGAGACGCCACGATGCCGAGGTCACCGAGCAGGCGCAGGACGCCGTCGGCCAACTCATCCGAGACGGTGCCCATCTCGAGGACCACGCTCGGGCCGCCGTTCACGAGCGACCACGAGCCGTCGCCCTCCCACAAGCCAGAGAGCAGCGCCCACTTATCCTCATCGGAGCGATCCCAGATCAGGTCGGGAAGGCGCTGGTGGTAGCCGTCCGCATTGCCCGCCGCCAGATCCAGACCGATCGCGCGCCAGAATGCGCAGTCGAGCATGTCCTCGTCCGGCTCGACATCGCCGGGACGCGCAACCAGCTCCGCAACCAGCTCGCGCTGCGATCGCACGATCACCTCATGTGCAGTGGGCCCCGCCGCCTCGATGGCGGAGTCGAGCGGATAGCGCAGCGCAGTGCGACGCTCGCACCCTGGCCGCGGGCCGCCCAGCGGCACCCAGTCGGCCTCGGTCAACTCGAAGGCGAGCTTGATCCGGGAGTCGTGGTCTCGCCCGTTGCCGACCACCCAGGGATGGTCGGGCGTGGTGCGCACGCGGCGACCCATCTTCGTTTGGACCTCGATCATCTCTCCCTCGTAAGGCCGTCTGGTCAGCGCCATGACCGGTAGGAAACGAGGCTCGTGCTCGTCGCGCACCCAGGAGAGCACTTCAAGTCCGTCGGGCTCCAGCACCGCCGTGTCAGAGCCCGCTCCGAACGCGCGCAGGGCATCGGCGGATTCGATGCGCGAGCTTGTGCAGGAGACCCTGTCCCACAGCTGCTCGAAGGTCACCAGAGTCGTGCGTCCATGGATTCGCGCCAGCGCGGTCTCGCTGGGAGCGAAGCACGAACCCCCAAAGCCGATCCCCGCCTGCAGAAACTTGGGCCCGATGCGGTCGTCCAGCCCCATCCCGCGGGCGACCTCGACGACGTCTGCGCCGGTCTCCTCGCACACGTTTGCGATCTCGTTGATGAACGAGATCTTGGTCGCCAGGAAGGCGTTGGATGCCAGCTTGACCATCTCGGCGCTGGCTATGTCGGTTCGCACGAGCGGCGCGTCCAGCGGAGCGTAGAGCTCGACAACGGCGTCGCCCGCCCAGCCGCCATCGTCGCCCACGACCACGCGATCGGGGTCCAGAAAGTCCTTGATCGCCGAGCCCTCCTTGAGGAACTCCGGACAGGACACGTAGGCGAGATCGTCCTTGCCCTGTTCGCCGAACACGCGCAGCAGCGACGCGCCGGTACCGCAGGGCACGGTGGACTTCATCACCAGCGCACGATCCTTGGCGGCGGGGATCGCGTTGACGACCGCGTGCACTGCTGACAGGTCGGCGTCTCCGGAGTGCGTCGGCGGGGTTCCCACCGCGACGAACAACAGCCGCGCGTGCTCGAGCGCGTCGGCGAGGTCGGTGGAGAAGTGCAGCCGCGCGGCGTTGCGCTGGAGCAGTTCCTCCAGGCCGGGCTCATAGATCGGCACCTCGCCGCGGCGCAGGCGCTCGATCTTGTTGGCGTCGATGTCTACGCACCAGACCTCGCTGCCGAGCTCGGCAAAGCCGGCAGCGGTCACCAACCCGACATAGCCGGTGCCGATCACTCCTATTGGCTCGCGTGCAACGCTCATCGAGCGGGGAAGGCTAACTGCTGGGTCGGGGATCGGCGGCGACGTGCCTGACGATTGGAAACTGCTACTGCCCCACTGCCAGGAACGCCTCGTAGCGGCGGACGTCGCGCAGCGCACGAGCCTGCTCCTCGCTGCCGTGCTCGGCGCGCTCGGCCGCCGCGCGTGCTTCGGAGAGCTTGGTCTCGAACGTAGGCCGGTCGATCTGCTCGGGCGCGATCGCCTCCTCGACGAGCACCAGCGCGCGGTTGTCGGCGAACTGCAGATAGCCCTCCGCCTGCGCGTAGCGCACGATGTCCGACTCCGAGCGGTACAGGCGAAGCTCGGTCGGCTCCAGGCGGGCCAGCAGCGGCTCGTGCCTGGCCAAGATGGCGATCGAGCCGACGGTGGTGACCGTGGAGAGCATTTCGATCTCCTCGGAGAACACCTCACCCTCGGGCGTGAGCACTTCGACTGGGAACTTGCCGTAGGCCATGATCAGCTCCGCGGGGCATCCAGCCCCGCGTGCTCACGGTATGGACGGCCTCCAGCCGTCCTTGACCATTCGGCCTTCGGCCTCATTTCTTGGCCGCCTCGACGACGTCCTCGATCGTGCCCTTCAGGAAGAACGCACTCTCGGGCACCTCGTCGTGCTTGCCGTCGAGGATCTCCTCGAAGCCCCTGATCGTCTCCTCGATTTTCACGTAGGCGCCGGGCGTTCCGGTGAACTGCTCGGCGACGAAGAACGGCTGGGAGAGGAAGCGCTCGATCCTGCGCGCACGCTGGACCGTCAGCTTGTCCTCGTCGGAGAGCTCGTCGATGCCGAGGATCGCGATGATGTCCTGCAGCTCCTTATAGCGCTGCAGGACCTCCTTGACCCGGTTGGCCACACGGAAGTGGTCCTCTCCGACGATGTCCGCCTTGAGGATCGTCGAGGTTGAGTCGAGCGGGTCGACCGCCGGGTAGATCCCTTTTTCGGAGATCGCCCGCGACAGCGCCGTGGTGGCGTTGAGGTGGGCGAACACAGACGCGGGAGCCGGGTCGGTGTAGTCGTCCGCGGGCACGTAGATCGCCTGGATCGACGTGACCGAGCCGCGCTTGGTCGAGGTGATGCGCTCCTGCAGCTGACCCATCTCGGTCTCCAGCGTCGGCTGGTAGCCGACCTGAGAGGGCATCCGCCCGAGCAGCGCCGAGACCTCGGAGCCGGCCTGCACGAAGCGGAAGATGTTGTCGATGAACAACAGCACGTCCTGGCCCTGGTCGCGGAAGTATTCGGCCATCGTCAGGCCCGACAGCGCCACCCTCATGCGGGCGCCGGGCGGCTCGTTCATCTGCCCAAAGACCAGCATCGTCTTGTCGAGGACGCCCGACTCCTTCATCTCCAACCACAGGTCGTTGCCCTCGCGCGAGCGCTCGCCCACGCCGCAGAACGCCGACAGCCCGCCGTGCTCCTTGGCGAGGTTGTGGATCAGCTCCTGGATCAGCACGGTCTTGCCCACGCCCGCGCCGCCGAACAGCCCGGTCTTACCGCCCTTGGCATAGGGAGCCAGCAGGTCGATGACCTTGATGCCGGTCTCGAACATTTCGGTGGTCGGCGTCAGGTCCTCCACGCGCGGCGCGTCCTGATGGATCCCGCGTCGCTCGGTGCCCTCGGGGATGTCCTTGCCGAGATCGATCGGCTGGCCGAGCAGGTTGAAGATACGCCCGAGCGTGACCTCGCCGACAGGGACCGTGATCGGGGCACCCGTGTCGATCACCTCCGCGCCGCGCGCCAGGCCGTCGGTGGTGTCCATCGCGACAGCCCTCACGCGGTCGTCGCCGAGGTGCTGCTGCACCTCGCAGACGAGCAGCTCCTCCTCGGCTCCGGCGCTGATGCCGGGCGCCTCCTCCTCCTTGTTGGCCGCCGGCCGGACGATCGTGATCGCGTGGTTGATCTCGGGCAGGCGATCAGGGAAGACGGCCTCGATCACAACCCCCTGTATCTCCTCGATGCGCCCGACGTTGCGCTCGGCAGAGCCGCCGTTGGCGGCAGCGGCGGTCGATGTTGGCTCTGTGGCGATGCTGGCCTCCATTGTTCTGTGCTCTCCTGTCTATCCGTTCAAGTTCTGTTCGATGATCGCAGCCTCACGACGAGACCACCGGCCTAGCTGAGGCCCTCAGCCCCCGCGACAACCTCCATGATCTCCTGGGTGATCTCAGCCTGACGGGCGCGATTCATCTGCAGCGTGTACTCGGTGATGATTTCTCCGGCGTTCTCCGACGCGCTGCGCATGGCCGTCATCTGGGCCCCGAAGAAGCCCGCCGCGGACTCCACCAGCGCCCGGTAGATCGAAATCTCGATGTAGTCGGGGACCAGGCGCCGCAGGATCTTCTCCGGGTCTGGCTCGTAGTCGAACGTCACCCGCGAACGGCGCTCCTGCTGCCCCGCCGATGGGCTGCCCGAGGAGCCCATGTCGTGCTCGCCTGCGAGCGCGTGGTGGGTGAGCGGAAGCAGCGTCTGCTGCGTGACGTGCTGGGTCAGCGGTGACACGTAGGAGTTGTAGACCATGTCCACGCGGTCGACCTGCCCGTCCACATAGGCCTGCATCAGATCGTCGGCGATCGTACGCGCGTCGGCGTAGGCGGGTTTGTCGGCGAAGCCGGTGTAGCTGCCTTTGAGCTCGTGCCCGCGAAAGGACAGCGAGGACACGCCGCGGCGCCCGGTCGCATACCAGTCGCTGCGTAGACCCTGCTCGCCCAGCTCGGCCGACAGGCGCACGCCGGCGCGGATGATCTGGGAGTTGAAGCCGCCGGCCAGGCCGCGATCGCCGGTGACCAGGAGCAGTCCCGCATTCGTCTGGGATTCGTGCTCGCGCAGCAGCGGCAGTCGCTCGGCCTCCGCGCCCGCCGCCTCCGCCGCCTGGCGGGTCATGCGCCCGATCGCATCGGCGTAGGGACGCAGCGCGGCGATGCGCTGCTCGGCACGGCGCAGGCGCGCAGCGGCCACCATCTCCATGGCGCGTGTGATCTTCTGGATGTTCTTCACCGAGGAGATCTTGTTCTTGACGTCGCGCTGAGAGGCCATGGCAGTGCTCCGGGCGCGCTAGGCCGCCGCGGGGGCCTCCTGCTGCGTCTCGAGCCCGCCCGCCCGGCGCGGCGACCTGCTCGTCCTCCATTGGCTGGCCCTCCTCGTCGAGGTCATAGCCGAAGTCCTCGGCGAACGCGTCGAGGGCCTCGCGCACCTCCTTCTGGGTCTCATCCGACCAGTCGCCGCCGTTGATCTTCGCGCGCAGGTCTGCGTGCTGGGAGTGCAGTCGTTCCGTGGCCGCCAGCAGGAACTCCGGCACGCGCTCGACGTGCAGCCTGTCCAGATAGCCGTTGGTGGCCGCGAAGATCTGAATGGTCTGGTCCTCGACGGCCAGCGGCGCCCGCTCGTGCTGGTTGAGCGTCGCCACCAGGCGCTCGCCGCGGGCGAGCGTACGCTGTGTGTCGGCGTCGAGGTCAGAGCCGAACTGCGCGAAGGCCTCCAGGTCACGGTACTGGGAGAGCTCAGCTTGATGCGCCCGGCCACTTTCTTCATCGGGCCGATCTGGGCGTTGCCGCCCACGCGCGAGACCGAGACGCCGACGTTGATCGCCGGACGCACGCCCGAGTTGAACAGTTTGGACTCCAGGAAGATCTGCCCGTCGGTGATCGAGATCACGTTGGTGGGGATGTACGCCGAGACGTCGCCCGCCTGCGTCTCGATGACCGGCAGCGCGGTCAGCGAGCCGCCGCCAAGCTCGTCGTTGAGCTTGACCGCGCGCTCGAGCAGGCGCGAGTGCAGATAGAAGACGTCGCCGGGATAGGCCTCGCGACCGGGTGGTCGGCGCAGCAGCAGCGACATCTGCCGATAGGCGTAAGCGTGCTTTGTCAGGTCGTCGTACACGCACAGCGCGTGCTTGCCGTTGTAGAGGAAGTGCTCGCCCATGGCACAGCCCGCATATGGAGCCATGAACTTGATCGGCGCGGCCTCGTCGGCGGGCGCGGCGACGATGATCGTGTTGTCCAGGGCCCCGTACTCCGCGAGCGTCTGCGCCAACGCGACGACCGTGGACATGCGCTGCCCGATTGCCACATACACCGACACCACGCCGGTGTCCTTGTTGTTGATGATCGTGTCGATCGCGATCGCCGTCTTGCCCGTCTGGCGGTCGCCGATGATCAACTCGCGCTGGCCGCGGCCGATCGGGATCATCGCGTCGATCGCCTTCAGGCCGGTCTGCATCGGTTCCTTGACGGGCTGGCGCTGGACAACGCCGGGCGCCTTGAACTCGGCCGGGCGTGTCTGCTGCACGGATATGGGGCCTTTGCCGTCCAGCGGGCGCCCGAGCGGATCGACGATGCGCCCGAGCATCTCCTCGCCGACGGGAATCTCCAGCAGTGCGCCGGTTCGCCTGACCGTGTCTCCCTCGGACACGCGCTCCCACTCGCCAAACAGCACCGCGCCGACGTTGTCTGACTCGAGGTTCAGCGCCAGGCCGGTGACGCCGTGGGAGAGCTCGAGCATCTCGAAGGACATGCAGTTCTCCAGGCCGTGCAGGCGCGCAATGCCGTCGGCCACCGACAGCACGGTGCCGACCTCGGTCAGCTCGGCGGTGCCGCTGTCGAGTCCCTCTATGCGGCTCTTGAGGATGCTCGTGATCTCGTCTGGATTGATCTGCATGATTTCTCCTATTGAAAAAGAGGGGCCCGGCTGGCCGTCCTAACGGTCGCCTGCGCCACCCTCTAAGTTCCTTGGGCAACTTGCCTGCGCAGCTGCTCCAGTCGGTTGCGGATAGAGGCATCGAGGATCGAGTTGCCGACCCTCACGATGATGCCGCCGATGATGTCCGGGTCCACGTGCGCCGCCAGGGTCACCTTGCGTCCGGCGCGCTCGCCGATCGTCCGGCCGAGGCTCGCGGTGGTCTGCTCGTCGAGCGCGATCGCGCTTGTGATTTCCACCGGCAGCGTCTTGTTCTCCTCATCCCACAGCCGCTCGTACTCGTGGCTGATGCGGAAGATGACGGGCATGCGGTGGTTTTCAATCAGCAGGCCCAAGAAGTTCAGGAGGACCGGGTCGGCCCCGTCGAGTAGACGCTGCAGGCCCTCCTGCTTCTCCTTTGTTGAGAAGTAGGGCGAGAAGAAGAACACCGCCAGCTCACGATTGGCGTCCAGCGCGTCGGCGAACTGCGCGAGCTGCTCGCGCAGCACGTCGAGCTTGCCGTGCTCGCGGGCGACCTGAAACAGCGAGCGGGCGTATACCTGGGCGAGCTCCTCCATGCGATCAGTTCTGCGTGCTCGAGGACAGGCCGGAGAAGTCCAGTTCGCCCAGCGCCTCCTCGACCAGGCGCCGCTGGTCGGCGTCGGTGAGCGACTTGCGCGTGACCTTCTCGGTGGCCATCACGGTCAGGTCGGCGACCTCGCGGCGGATGTCGTCGAGCGCCCGCTTGGTCGCGGCGTCGATTTCGCGCTCTGCCCGCTTGGCGGCCTCGGCGATCATCTCCTTGCCACGGTCACGCGCCTCGTGCTCGTGGGACTCGGCCGTCTGGCGGGCGCGCTGGATGATCTCCTCGGACTGCGTCCTGGCCTCCTTGAGGCGCTCGCGGTACTCGTCGAGCACTTTGTCGGCCTCCTGGCGCAGATCTGCAGCGGCGTCTATGTCGCCTTCGATCGTCTGCGCGCGCTTATCCAGGGCTTCGCCGATCCGCGGGAACACCGCCCTGCGCAAGATGAACAGCGAGATGGCGAACACGACGATCGTCCAGATCATCAGCCCCACGTTCGGGGTGATCAGGAACGAGCCACTGGCGAATGGGATATGTGCGGGGGCAAGCATCTGGGTCTAGAGGAAGAAGGCGATGAAACCGCCAACCAGGCCGTAGAAGAAGCAGGCCTCGGTGAGCGCGAAGCCAAGCCACTGGTCGCGCTCGACCTCGGCGCGCATTTCGGGCTGGCGCGTCTTGGCCTGGATCGAAGCGTTGAACACCGCGCCGATGCCCGCGCCCGCGCCGGCGGCGCCGCCGCCTGCGCCGACACCCAGCGCGATCGCGCGTCCGGCGTCCTGGCTCTGCTTGATGATCGGTTCCGCCGCGCCGAGCAGCGGGTGAAACGCACTGAGGAGGTGTAGAAACTGCATCGCTCGATAGCTCCTTGTTTGCTAGTGACTTGAGACCGCGCTACCGAGATAGATGGCGGTCAGGATGGAAAAGATGAAAGCTTGCAGGCCGGCGATCAGCGCCGCCTCGAACAAAAAGATCGCGACCCCGAACGGCAGCAGAAGCCATGACACCCACTGGTCCCCCACGAGCACGCCAAGCTCGCCGCCCATGAACGCGATCAGCAGGTGGCCGGCGAGCAGGTTCGCCCACAGTCGCACGGTCAGCGAGACAAGGCGCAGGAAGTTCGACAGGATCTCGATCGGGAAGATCAGCCCCACGATCGGGCCTGTGACGCCACCGGGCATCAGGCTTTTCACGTACCCGATCGGCCCGTGGTGCTTGACCCCCTCGTAGTTGAACAGGATGAACACGCCCAGCGCCAGGATCAACGGGAACGCCACGTTGGTGTCGGCGGCGTAGATCTGCAGCGATGGGATGTGGGCGCCGAACACCTTGAACGTCTCGCCCGAGTCCACCGGCAACGGTATGTAGCCGATCAGGTTCGTCACGAGGATGAACACGAAGATCGTGGCGATCAGCGGGAAGTACTTGCGCTCCATCTCCGCGTCGAGGTTTTCCCGCGACATGCGGCGAGTGAAGTCGTAGAACATCTCCACCGCCACCTGCAGGCGTCCGGGACGTTGCTGCAGCCGTTTGGCTACGTAGGCCATCACGCCGATCGTGATGCCGACCGTCAGCAGCAGGTACAGGATGCCCTTGTTGAACGCGATCGGGCCGAGCTTGAACCACGTGTCGAGTTTGAACTCGTCGGTCGGGGAGAAGACCCCGCTGGCCACTGCAGGGACCTTGTGGCCCTTGAAGCCGAACAGGATGATGAACAGCACGATCCCGCCGAGCCAGGCGCCGACGACCGAGTAGCCGATCTTCCGTCCCTTGCTCATTCCCTGCTTCCCGGGCGCCCCTCCACGCATGCCGGGAGCCATCCGCGGGGCCTCCGCGACCGCGCTCATGCCGTGACCCTGCCCTGCGGCCGCCCGCTGATCAGACGCGCCCAGAACGCGATCGAATAGGCGACGAAGATCACCAGCGCCGCAGTCAAGCCGTCGGCGCGCCCGCCCACGACCCCGGCGAGCACGATCGCCCCCGCCAGCAGCCAGATCCGCCCAAACGCCTCGAACAGGCTGAGGCCAAGCTGGCTGCGCTGCTCGATCCATCGCCGGTCGAGCTGGGCGAGCACGCGTTGGGCGACCCACGCGCCGGCGGCGATCGCGTAGCCCAGCGCCGGAACGCCGCCTGCCAGCAAGGGTATGCCCGCCAGCAGCACCACGGCTATATCCAGGTACTTCATCAGCGCGCCGGCGGCGCGTGCCTGCGGTCCCGGCGCCGTGGTCGGTTGCACGACGCCAGCCCGGGCGTTGACAACGGTCGCTGTCAACCCTCCCGGCCCAGCAGCGGGCAGGCGAGTGAGATCGTCGATTGCGTCCAAATCTGGCATCTGCGTAGGGCCACCCTACATTCGAAAATAACCCCGCGCTTTGCCGCGGAGCCGTCGACTAGTCCCTCAACCGTCGACTGCTTGTTTAAGCGCGCGTAGTGTAACTGGTCTTGGACTTCGTAACAAGTTTGTGACATGCGGTACGGGGATTATCTACTTGACGCAGGGCGCGCTAGGATACGCCGGTATATGGAGGGAACGCGGGACTAGGGTTGGGTCGTGCATAAGCGCACCCTGCCGCCAATCGCTGCACCGGGCGCGCTCTACGTGCTTGCGATTGCTATAGGGGTCCTCCTGAGTAAGCCTGTGGCGGCGGTGCTCGCGGTTTTCGCAACCGTCGTCCTTGTCCTGGTCATCGCAGGTTATGAGCGTGTGCAGCGTCATCTGCCGGACCTTGGCCGGCTGCCCCTTGTGGTGGATCACGGGCTTCATACCAAGGCCGAAAAGGCGCGCCCGGTCCGCGTAGCTGTCCCGCAGACGCCACGCCAGTTGATGCCCCATGAGGCGAAGGGCATGACGCCCGACCGGGAGCGCGCCGTCGTAGCCAAAGCAGAACGAAAGCTGGCGAAGGAGTCGCAGGTACGGGCGGCTAGTCAGGCGATAGCGGCGAAACGCCCGGAGACGGAACGGCACATTCATGATGCGCCTATGGTGCCTGCCGCCGGAGTGAGCAAAGCGAACGCGGAACGTTCCACAGCGGTACTCGCGCTCATCGTTGATCTACGTGAGGACGCGAAGGCGGGACGCGCGCTGTTGCAGGCGATCGATCGTCCGCAGTACACGATGAGCGCCGCAGAGGGGTGGCGGTTGACTCACGGCCAGACGGAGCAGGAGGTAAGGACATGGGCGAGACGCGTCCGCGACCGGCTGGCCGGGGCCGACTACGTGGCCCGTTTCGACGAGGGTCCGGACCTGCCAGCACCGTCGCCGTTTATGGCCGCGGGGTTGGGCGGGTCGGCTAACAAGGACACGCTAGTCGCTTTCCTCACTCATAAGATCAGGAACCTTGATCGGATCATTGCTCATCTTGAGCCGCCGACGTTGGGTGCCTGACAGGGGCGGCGGCGCTGCCTGCCGCTTGGCCTCATGTTCAGGGAAGGCAACTATGTCTTCACGACACGTACGCCTAGAGGCGAACGTGTGTTCGTGCCTCACCGCTGACTCCGACGGCCGCGAACATCATCAGCGCTGGCGCCACGTCGCAGGGCTGGGCGTGGCGCTCATCTCAAGCCCCGCGCGGGCGTATGGGCTTAGGGTGGTCCGCCGATGGCTGACGATCGCCCATCGGTCCAAGGGTGGGGCTATTTCAAGCGCGTTGCCGGGCGCGGGGCGCGGGACGCGTGGGAGTACGTCCGCCATCGTCTCGTGTGGGCCATCCTGGTCTTGCTCGCCGGCGCGTTCCTGGGGGTCAACGTGAGCCCTCTGTCGTTTGCGGCGCTAGGGCTCGTTGTCGTCGGTCTGCTCGGATTCTTCGTGGGCCGGACGCCAGCCGTCCTGGCGCGTAAGGAACGTGAGGCCACCGACAAAAAGGTTCGCGCCGCAGAGGACGCGGCCAGCATGGCGAGGGGTCGCGTCAGCGAGCTTGAAGCTAAGTCTGTTTCGATCGCGCATCAGCATGATTTGCAGGAGGTCGCACGGGTCGTTATCGGCTACGTGCGGGCACTTCAGGAGATTCGGTATGTGGAGCAAGGTGGGCTAAGCCCCAACGTCGCCTACGGGTTCCGGGAACACTTCCCCGACCTCGCCGAAGACCTTGACGAATGGACCGAACAAGCCAAGAAGCTCATCGAGCGACGCGACTCGTTCGCCAAAGCGGTCGAACCCAAGTTGGAGGCACTCGGCCGCGAGCTTGACCTCCCGATCTCGCCCGGCCCCGCGCGCTATATCGCCCAGGTGGCCGAGAGCGATGAACACAGCCTCGTGTTTACGGAGGCGGCGGACGTTGGCCGAGATGATCGCTACCTGATGCTTGGAGGCTCGGCCGTCGCGAGCGTGCCCATCGCCAGCTTCGATCGCCTAGACGTTGAACGGAGGCTACGGGCCATCCTGGCCGAAGCAGCTAGCGACCCACACCGGGGAATCGTCGTCGCGACTCGGAGGATTCTTGAGGATGACCAGGGGGAACTGGAATCCGACCTGACTTTGATCGCGGACAAGGACGCAATCCGACGTGGAGAGGGATGCAGACTGTGCTGATGCTACTTGACACACGTACTTGTGTCTGGTATCATACGGGGCATGTCAGCCAGATCACGCGACTGCGTTCTCCCGTCGGCGTCGAGCGAAAGCACGATGACCTACAGCCGCTTCCTAGAGCTATTCCCGGACAACGATGCGTGCCTGGAGTACCTCAAGGGCAAGTTCTTCGCGGACGGGACGGAGTGCCCGAAGTGCGGCAAGGCGTCCAAGTTCCACCGGATCAGTGGCCGCTCCGCCTACTCCTGCCAATACTGCGGCCACCACGTCTACCCGACGGCGGGCACGATCTTTCACAAGACGACGGTCAGCCTCCAGCTTTGGTTTTTCGCGGTCTACCTCATGTCCTCGACACGGTGCGGGATCAGCGCGAAGCAGTTGGAGCGCGAGATTGGCGTGACGTACAAGACGGCTCACCGGATGTTCAAGCAGATTCGGACGCTACTGTCGGACGAGCCGGACGGCCTGCTCTCGGGGAACGTCGAGGTAGACGAGTCGGAGTTCGGCGGCAAGCCTCGCGCCTACGAGAAACGCGAGGGCCGTGGGTATGCGCGGCGCGGGAACCGGCCGACGATCCTCGCGGCGGTGGAGCGTGGCGGCCAGGTGCGCCCGGCCGTGATCCCAGACCGTGGCGCACGGTCCATGCGTACGGCCGTCAGGTCGCTGGTGCTACCAGAGGCGATGCTGTTCACGGACGAGCTGGCGGTCTACAAGGGCATCGGGCGCCAGTACCGGGGCCACAAGCGGATCAGGCACCGCGCGAACGTGTACGTGGACGGCGACACGCACACGCAGACCGTCGAGGGGTTCTTCGGCCTGTTCAAGAACGGCGTGCGGGGCGTCTACCACGCGATCAGCACCACGTACTTGCAGAACTACTTGGACGAGTACGCCTTCCGCTACAACCGGCGCTTCTCAGAGCAGCCTATGTTTTGGGCGATGCTGGATCGTGTCGAGAAGGAGCAGCTAGCTTCTCAGCCGAGCGGTTCGTAGTCGCCCGGTCCAGGTCGCGCAGGAAGTCCGCCTCGGAGTGCCGTGGGTCCTGCAATGCGCGCACGTCTTTCTTTGGCGGGCTGGGCTTGGTCTTGACGGGACGCTTGCGCGCAGGCATCTTGTTCATCATACGAGCGGAGGCGGGCGTGGAGACTCGCCAGACTCCCGTCCAGAGCGCCACGCCCATCCCTGCGACGTGGCGCCCAGCGGATGCGTCAGGAGACGTGGCCGACCAGCCCGACCAAGTGATACGCGGCAGGTGTGGCGAACACGAACCCGTCCGAGGTTTTGTAGATCAGGCCCACGCGAAGCAGGGGCGCGATGACGCATTCGGGATCGAAGTAGGCGAGTTCGCGGCCGATGTCCGGCACGCTCCAGAGCGGCGGCTGATGGCCGGGATCGGTGAGCAGATACAGCGCGTCTCGTTCCATGTCGCCGAAGCTGCGGTCGCCACGGGTCAGATTCTCGCCAGGGGTAGGGTTCTCGTCGGGCATGGAGCTAACACCTCCGTGTCAAGGCTCCGGCATTGGGCTACCACCCGTGTCGGAGCCGCTTGGTTGTGGCGCCGAACCTACTCATTTGCAGGGGAAAGTCGTACGTGCTTTGAATACATAGTTGCCTCAGGGAACGGCCACTAGCCTGCGCTCGCGCTCGACTGGCCGCGCGTCGGCTTCGGGCACCATCCCGAGACAGTCACGGATCAGGTCGCTCTCGGAGATCCCGCGCGCTGCTGCAAGGTCGCAAATCATCCGGTACTCGTCGGGCAAGAACCTCAACACGACGACCTCTGTGCAGAGCGTCATCAGAACACGACCATTCGCAGCGCGCCGAGGCGTCGCAGTGGCGCTGTGGCGCGTACTCCGTCGCGCTGGACCAGGAGAACACGGGAGCGCTTCAGGGAAGCCACGGCCGCGTCCCGTCTCTCGGGTGTGAGCTGCGGCGTGGCCGCGCGGAGCTGCTTGTATGTCACGACCTGCGGCGTGTTCTCGATCAGCCGCGCGACGATCGCGCGCTCAGCGTCAGTGTCGAGCCCGTCAGTATCCTGCTGTGGCATTGGCAGAGCCGTTTTCTCTGTCGATGTAGGCGGGGCCGTCGGGGTTACCTCCCAGCGGTCCCGCCGCTATTCAAGCGGCCAAACCGTAGCAGATTTGATGTCTCACATTGAGTCCGGATAGATGACAGATCCCGAGGGCGACTACATGCGGCTCGGCAGCGCGCTCGCGGTCATACGCCGCCGCGCTGGCCGCACGCAAGAGGAAGCAGGCGAAGCCGTCGGCGTCGGCGGCCGTCACATCTCCATGGTCGAGCAGGGCAAGAACGGGATCGCCTACCCGACGATGATGGCGCTGCTGCGCTTCTACGGGGCGACCCTCAAGGAGCTGGCGGTCGAGGTTGAACGCGGCTAGGTACTCTGCCGGCGTCGATGACGAGCGCCGCCGATGACTACCACACACTCGGTCGTGCGCTCGCAGCGCTACGCCGCAAGGCCGGCAAGACACAGGCGCAGGCCGGCGCGGCCGTACAGGTCAGCGCCAGGCATATCTCGACCGTCGAGCACGGGGCGGGCATCGCCTATCCGACCCTGATGGCCCTCCTGCGCTTCTATGGCGCGAGCCTTGCGGATCTCGCTCGGGAGATCGAACGCGGCGAAGGTCGTTAGGCAGCGATCTCGCAGCGGACGGACTAGCAGGGACGCTGCTGGCGCGCTTGGCGCTTAGCCTCGCGCTGCATGAGTGCGTCGTTCTCGCGCTGGCGCTCGCCGGGATCGTCGCGTTCGATCAGTACGTGGTAGGGCAGAGCGTCGCCGTGTAGGAGCACAAGCAGCGTGTCGCGGAACAGGTAGGGGTTCTCGCGCCGGTTGAAGCGCCATTCCATCTCAGCCAGGTATGCGGGCAGGTGCTTGACGCTCATGTGGTGGTAGGTGCCGACGACGGAGCGCTTGAGCAGGCTCCAGGCGGACTCGACGCTGTTCGTGTGGACATCGCCCCGAACCCATTCCTCGCTCTTGTGCTCGACGGTCTGGTGGTTCTTGCCAGCGATGCCCTGATAGGAGGCCAGCTCGTCGGTGTAGACCGCCTGCGCGTCGTCGTCCACGGTGGACTCGATGAACCCCTCCAGGTTGTGGCGGCGCGTGTTCGGGACGAGCCGTAGCCGTATGTCGCCGCCCCGCTCGATCGCCCCGGCAACGATGACCTTGTTGCCCCGGTAGCCCTTCCCGTAGCCCTTGCGCTTGCCACCGACATACGTCTCGTCAACCTCGACGGTCCCGGTCAGCAACGGCTGTTCGTCCTCGCCCATCGCCGCCCTGATCCGGTGGCAGAGATACCAAGCCGTCTTGTAGGACACTTTCAGCATCCGCTGGACCTGCTTGGCGCTGATGCCCTTCTTGGACTCGCACATCAGATAGATCGCCAGGAACCACTTCCATAGCGGCAGGTGGCTGTCGTGGAACAGCGTCCCGGCCGTAACCGAGAACTGGTAGCGGCACTTGTCGCACTCGAACTGGTTGCGTGACGCGATCCGCGAGATGGTCGTGAAGTCGCCGCAGCGCGGACACTCGGGACCGTCGGGCCAGCGCAGGTCTTGGAGGTATGCTCGACAGCGATCCTCGCTGCCAAACTGCTCGATCAGGCGGATGAGGTCCATATCCTCCATCAGGAACCCACCATGCCCAAATCGACGCCCAAATCGCCACGCGAGGCGCACGAGTTGACCACAGAGCAGGTCGCCCGCAAGCTGTTCCCCAAGAAGGCGCGAGAAGCGGTGCTAGCTGAGGCCCAAAAGGCCAAGAAACCAGGGAAGCAGTCCACACCAAAGGACTCTAGCTGATGTTCTACCCTGTGTCAAGGGGATAATCCCCTGCGGTACGCGGCGTGAACGACACGCGCGCGCCCAGCGCCATGATCGCAGCGGCCGCCGCGAACGTCGCCAGCCCGCCGAGCAGGTCCAGCGTGTAGTGGTTGCCCGTCGACAGCACAGCGAAGGCGGTTACGAAGGGGTAGAACACGCCGAGCGCCCGCACCCACGTGCGCGCGCTGATCCGCCAGATGACGAGCGTGCACCACACCGCCCAGGCGATGTGCAGCGACGGCATCGCTGCGAGCTGGTTGGCGCTGGATGCCAGCGCGCCGGTGTGCCAGGAGCCGATCGCGTGCGTGGAGGCGACCACGTCGACAAAGCCCGGGAGCATCCGCGGGGGGGCGACCGGGTAGCGCCAGAAGAAGACGAACGCGAGCACGTTGACCAGCACGAGCGTGTTGCGCAGCGGCCGGTAGATGTCTGCGCGCCGCCACCACAGCCAGCCGAGCAGGCCGAGCGTGACCACGAAGTGGGCGTTGTCGTAGTAGTCGGACACCAGCAGCGCGAGCGTGTGATGTCCGGCCAGCCAGCGGTCCAGCGAGCGCTCGGGGTCGATGTGCAGCGACCGCTCGACGCTGAGGATGTTGCCGGCATGGGCGAGCGCGAGATGCAGGCGAAGCGGCGCCACGTTGGTGATCGCGTCATAGATCCAGCACAGCCACGCGACTGCCAGCGCCTCGACCCACCAGCGCGTGCGTGTGTGCGTCTGAGCCGTCGCGTCAACCGGGGCAAACTGCGCGCCGGGGCGCGCCCTGTCGATCGAGACGGCCGTGGACAAGCAACCGATGTTAGCCAGCGACCGCGACGGCGCGCGCTCACGGAGCGGTCAGTGAAAGGCCCCGCGCGGCCAGCCTGTCGAGTACGCGAGGAAGCGCGGCGGCGGTGCGCATCCACGAGCCCGGCGCCGAGTAGTCATCGGCGTCATGCAGCAGCAGCACCGCGCCCGCATCCACCCCGTCTGTCACGCGCGCGGCGATCGACTCGGCCGTTGCGTGCTGCTCCCAGTCGCGGCCCCAGTGGCTCCACAGCAGGGTGCGCCAGCCGCGCGCCCGGGCCAGGCGCAGCGCGGCCGCGTTGAGAATCCCGTAGGGCGGGCGATACAGCTGTGGCATACGCCCGGTGCTCGCCGCGATAGCGTCGTGGGCGCGGGCGATGTCCTCGTAAACCTGCCAGGGGGTCAGGCGCAGCAGGTTGCGATGGCGGTGGCAGTGCAGGCCGATGCCGTGGCCGGCGTCTGCGATCTCGCGGGCAAGCGCGGGCGAGCGCAGCACCTGCTCGCCGACCAAAAAGAAGGTCGCCTGGGCGCCCGCACGCGCGAGCGTGTCGAGCACCGCGGGGGTGCCCTGCGGATGGGGACCGTCGTCGAAGGTCAGCGCGCAGCCGCGGCCGCTGGCCGTGCGGTCCTCGATCCCCAACGGCCGGCGCAGCGCGGGCCACGCGCCGGCCAGGGCAGGCAGCATGTAGCCCACCAGCGCCGCCCCGGCGACGGCGCCCGTGACCGGCGCCCGGGGGATGCGATGATCGTATGCGGACATGATCGATCTCGTGCTGGGAATCGCGGCGGCGATCGGGGCGTCGACCCTCTACAGCCTAGGGATCGCGCTGCAGGCGATGGACGCCAAGGAGGCACCCGACGATGAGCACCTGCGGCTCGCGCTCGTCTGGGGCCTGGTCAGGCGGGTACGCTGGCTGCTGGGCACGGGCCTGTCGATCCTCGGATTTCCGCTTCAGGTCGTGGCGCTGCTGCTGGCTCCGCTGGTGGTTGTGCAGCCGGCCCTGGCGATGGGCCTGCTGGTGCTGTTGCTCCTGGCCGAGCGGATGCTCGGCGAGCACGCGGGGCGCTACGAGCATGTGGCGATGTGCGCGATCGTGCTGGGGGTGGTGGGCGCGGGCCTGTTCGCCCCCGCACGCAGCACCACGCACACCTCCGAGGAGCTGACCATCACGCTGGTGCTGGTCAGCCTGGGCCTGGCGAGCCTGCTTCCCTACCTGCTGCGTATGTCCGGCCGCCAGCAGGCTGACGTGACAATGATCGGCGCCGGTCTGGCGTTCGGCTGGAGCGGAGTGGCGACCAAGCTCGCCTCTGACGACATCGCCTCGGGACACCTCGTGGTGGCGGCCGCGTGGATCTTGTCGACGGCCGCCGCCTCTGCCGTCGGGGTGCTCAGCGAGATGAGCGCCCTGCAGGAGCGCCCGGCGATCCAGGTGGCGCCAGTGGTGTTCGTGACTCAGACGGTCGTTCCGGTCGTGTGCGCGCCGCTGCTGCTGGGCGAGCGCTTCGGCGCAACGCCCCTCGGGGGCATCCCGCTGGGCGCGTCGCTGGCGCTGCTGATCGCGGGCGCCGCATTGCTGGCGCGCTCGCCTCTGTTGACCACCCTGATGGGCGGTGCCCCGTTGATGGCCGACGAACGGGTCAGCCACGCAAGCGGCTCGACGCCCAGCCGCTCTGTGGACAGCCCGGAGACGATCCGCTCGAGCCCGGCCACCGACGCCGGCGAGCCGCCGAGCTCGACCACGAGCACGTCGCCCGCGCGCATCGGACGCTGAGGCAGCGAGCTGGTCGCGCTGAGGCGCAGCGCGCCGCACACCGGCAGAGCGCCGGCGGAGCGTCCCAGCACGAGCTGGCCGACCGACAGGCCGCCGCGCGGCTGCAGGTAGTAGTAGTGGTGACGCAGGCCTAGCGCACGCGCCTGCGAGCGCAGCGTGCTGCGCGTGTCCAGCCAGCGCAGGGCGGCCGAGGCGGGAACCTCGGGCATGAGCTGGTCGCCCAGCGCGTGAAGCGCGCTGATCTGCGCCTGGGAGGGCACGCGTGCGTCGTCTGCGAAGGACAGGTGGACGCCGCGATCGGCCAGTTCGCCGGCCACGCGGACCATGTCGTGGGCGGGCACGTGCACGATCACGCCGACGTTGCGCTGCGCGGTTGCGACATGAGTCAGGGGATGGACGTGGAGCACCTTGTCGGCCAGCGCGGCAACCTCGTCGGTGGACATCATCCACGTCCCCGTGCCCACCAAGAGGGCAAGTTGGGTGGCGATCGCCACCGTGCGTAGCCGCCAGGCCGGGATCGGGCGCACGCGCCGCGGCGCGTCCAGCACGAGCTCCACCGCGGCGGCGGGCACGTGCGCCAATGCCGAGGCGCCGGGGACGGCCTGTGCGGAGCGCGGCTGATCGGCGAAGCTGGCGCGGACGTGCTCGCGCAGCTCGTCGGTGTCGTTGGCCAGGCGCAGCAGGTCCAGCGCGGCCATCGCGCGCGTGTTCAGGCGCGCATGACCTACGGGCAGCCCGTAGGAGACGACCGGTGTGCCCGTGGCCATGGCCTCCAGGCACGTGACGCCGCCGGTTGAATGCACGAGCACGTCGGCGGCGGCCAGCAGCTCGGGCATCCTG
The DNA here is from genome assembly GCA_963745375.1 of uncultured Solirubrobacteraceae bacterium. GTDB lineage: Bacteria > Actinomycetota > Thermoleophilia > Solirubrobacterales > Solirubrobacteraceae > Palsa-744. The sequence continues at coordinate 232,904 of CAVUXA010000010.1, forward strand.
TCGGTGAATCCGTACACGTGCACCCGCGGTTCGTGCGCGAAGGCGCTGCGCAGGTTGTGGGCGAGAGGCTCGTTGCGCGCGGCCAGGCAGACGATGCTCGTGACCTCGGGCACGCGGGTGAACTCGCGTACGGCCCCGGCGATGTCCCCCACCCCCCAGCCGCCGCCGGAGACGATCACCATGCGACCGTCCTGCGGGAGCCCCAGAGCGCGCCGCGCGCTCAACGGACAGCGGGGCGCCAAGAACTCGGCGGAGATCAGCGGACGCACCAGGCGCACGCTTCCGCGCCCGGCGATGCGCTCGACCGAGCTGAGCGACTCGCCGTACATGGCCAGATGCAGATCGATACCGGGCTGGGCCCAGAAGAACAGGCCCGTCAGGTCGGTGATGGTCGCGACCGTCGGACAGCGCACATCTCCCCTACGGCGCAGATGCGCCAACACCACGGTGACCGCTGGATACGTGGAGACGACGACGTCGGGCTCATACGCGGCAATCGTACGTGCCAACGGGCGCGAGCCGAGCAGGCACAGCAGCCGGCGCGCGAGCAGGCGCACGGGCGCAACTCGCTCGAGCAGCAGATAGACGATCGTGTAGGTCCATGGGAAGAAGCGCAGTTGGACGCGGTAGCCGTCCTCGACCACGGGTCGCAGAAGGCGGCCCATGGCCGCCAGGCCGTCGATGACCGTTACTTCGGTCTGCTGCGGCGCCGCCTCGAGCTGCTGTGCCAGGGCACGCGCGGCAGCGGCGTGGCCCTCGCCGACGTCGGCCGACAGGATCAGGACCCTGCGAGGAGCGTCGTCGGTGGTCTTCGCGCCGATCCTCGATCGCCCGGCGGCCCGGCGCGAAGTGGGTTTGCGTTTGCGTCGTCGCATATTGGAGCTTCGCTCGCCCACGCTTGGGGCGGCTGCGCACATGAACGAGCCCCTGCGGTCGCACGCCCGCCGGCTCGTGGCACCGACAGGCTAGCGGGCGCGCTCGACGGCTGCCCCTTGCACGGGGGCGCCGGCGCCCCGGCAGGCGCAACAATGGGGCGATCGAGGCGACGACTTCCACAGCCCGAGTGCGGGTCGCTTCAAGGCCCGAGCGGGCGCCCGAGGCAAGGCCCGCGCGCGCGCCCATACAGGTCCAGCGCGCGGTGGGCGCCGTTGGCCTGCTCGGCGTGCTGGCAAGCGCGTTCTTGCTGAGCGCGGGCGCAGCCACGCGCCCGACGCAGTACGTGCCGGCGCGCAGCGGGGGCTGGCCGGGCTGGCTGGCTGGCCCTCTGCAGGGCCTGGACGTGGGCCTGGGCGGCCACAGCTTCCAGACCTACATGCTGATCATGTGCGCTGGCTATCTGCTGGTCCTCGCGACCGCGCGCACGCTGAGCATGCGCGCGCTGCTGGTGGGGGTGGCGTTGGCGCACGTGGCCGTGTCGCTGGGCCCGCCGCTGATCTCCCAGGACGTGTTCGGCTACATGGCCTTCGCGCGCATGGGCGCGCTGCACGGGCTGGACCCGTACACGCACATCGCCGCTGAAGCGCCGACCGACCCGGTGTTCAAGTTCGTCGGGTGGCCGTTTCTGCATTCGCCCTACGGCCCGCTGTTCACCCTTGCCAGCTATGCGACCGCCCCGCTGGGGGTTGCCGGCGCCCTATGGGCGTTCAAGGCGGTGGCGGTCGCCGCGAGCGTCGGCGCGGTGGTCCTGATCGCGCGCACCTGTGACCGCGTCGGGCTGTCTGCACGCTGGGCGACCGCGTTCGTGGGCTTGAACCCGGTGTTGCTGGCGCTGGCCGTTGGGGGGGCGCACAACGACACGCTGCTGTTGTTGGCCCTGGCCGGCGCCCTGGCGCTGTCCACCGGCGCAAACGCACGCATGCGCGCGGGCGCCGGCGCTCTGGCGGTGGGCGTGGGCGTGAAGGTCACGGCCGGGCTTGCGCTGCCCTTCCTCGTGCTTGCCCCATCGCGCTGGCGCGAGCGCAGGGGCGTGGCGGCAAGCGCGGTGCTCAGCCTGCTGGCGGTCGCGCTCGTGGGCGTGGTCGGGTTCGGCATCCACACCTTCGGCTTCCTCGGCGCGGTCGGCGAACAACAGCAACTGGTGGCCACGCACAGCCTGCCAGCCGAGACGGCGCGGCTGGTGGGGCTGAGCGGCACCCCCAGCTGGTGGCGCCACCTGTTCCTGGCGGGCTTCTTGGTGGTGTTCTGCTACGCGCTGTGGCGAACCGGGGCACCGCGTCCGAAGGGCGTGGTCGGGGCCAACTGGATCGTGGCGGCCGGGTGGACAACGCTCGCCCTGTTGTTGTCGACCGCGTGGCTGTTGCCGTGGTATGCGATCTGGCTGCTGCCGCTAGCTGCGGTCAGCGGCGACCGGCGGCTGCGCGCCGCCACGCTGCTGTTCTGCGCGTATGCGGTCCTCATCCACCTGTCGCTGGCTGACCCGCTGCTCAGCCCGTCTGCTGCTCGAGCCCCCAGGCACACGCTCGTCCGTATCCCCGGGTTGGGACAGCGCCTGGAATTCACCGGTTTCCAGACGCTTGGCGACGTCAAGGTCGATCTCCGCTGGTGAGGCCTGTGGGCGCAGCCGCCGCACGCGGATCGCTGCCAGACGCCTGAACTTGAGTATCTCCAGGACGTAGACCAGGTAGACGCTGGCGGCGGCCACGATCAGCCCGAGGCCGACCAGCACGAGCGTCCAGCCGGTGTGCAGGTGGCCTTTGTGATCGCTGTAGGGGATGAAGCGCAGCGCCAGCGCAAGGCCGGCGAGCATCAGCGTCCAGGCGTACAGATAGGCGATCGTGCGCCGGGAGGAGAAGCCGATGCGCGCCATCCGGTGATGGAAGTGCTCGTTGTCGGATCGGTAGATCGGCTGGCGATACTTCAGCCGCTTGAGCACCACGAACGTGGTGTCCAGGAACGGCACGGCCAGCAGTATCAGCGGCAGCACGAAGGAGACCACGGCGGCCGTCTTGACGGCCGCCTCGACGGTGATCACGCCCATCAACAGGCCCAGCAGGTTGGCCCCGCAGTCGCCCATGAAGCTGGACGCGGGCGGGAAGTTGTAGAACAGGAAGCCGAGCGCCGCCCCCGCGGTCAGCGCCGCAAGCACGCCCGGCTGCTGGCGGTCCAGGTCGAAGGCGATCACCGCCATGGTCGCTGCGATGATCACGCACACGCCAGCCGCCAGGCCGTCCACGCCGTCGGAGAAGTTGACCACGTTCATCATGGCCACCAGGCCGATGACGCTGAGCACAGGCCCGGCGTTGGTGACGCCCGCATTGGGGAAGTCCAGTTTGCCGATGAACGGCAGCGTGATCGCCTTGACGGCCACGCCGAAGTGCACGACGATCACGGCCGCGGCGATCTGGCCGGCGAGCTTGATACCCGGCGGCAGGTCGAAGCGATCGTCGAGCGCCCCCACCAGCGTGATCACGGCCGCGGCGAGCAGCACGCCGTGCCACAGCTCGTGTTGGGCGAAGTAGCCGGCCGGCAGCCAGATCAGCGCGGCGGCAAGCGCTCCGGCGAAGATCGCAAGGCCGCCCAGCAGCGGCGTGGGGCGCTCGGACAGGCCCCGCTCGCGCGGCTCGTCGATCGCGCCGATTGCCCGCGCCAGGCGCATCGTGAGCGGGGTCAGCAGCGCGGTCACGGCAGCGGCGACCAGGAACGCGTACAGCGCGTCGAGCTCGTTCGGATGCGCCATCGACTCTCACACAGCATGGCAGGGACGGCTGTCGTACGCTCGCGTACTTGATCAGATCGATCTCCGACCTGGATGGCCAGCGCCTGGCTGGCGACGTCTGCATCATCGGCAGTGGGGCGGCCGGGCTGACGCTGGCGAGCGAGCTGCGCGACAGCGGCCTGCGCGTGATCGTGCTGTGCGGCGGACCCGAGCAGGTGACGGCGCGCGCGCAAGCCCTCTATCAAACCGAGATGGCCGGCCTGCGCATGTCCGGCGCCGAGGATCTGCGCTTTCGCGTCTTCGGAGGCAGTACGCGCAGGTGGGCCGGCCAGCTGCTGCCGCTCGTCGAGGAGGACTTCGCGGCGCGGGAGTGGGTGCCCCACAGCGGCTGGCCGCTGTCGTTGGCGGAGCTGGCTCCGTACTACACACGCGCGTCCGCGTCGCTGGGCACGACGCCCTTCCCGCAGGGCGTTCGCCCGCCCTGGCCGCGCGAGATGCCGTCGATCGAGCGACTGGCCGGCGAGGAGCTCGAGGGCTACTGCTCGCTGTTCATGGCCAAGCCGGACCTGGCGCGCTTGCATCATCGCGCGCTGGCCGACGCGCGCACGATCGACCTCGTGCTGGACGCGAGCGCCACCGAGCTGCTCAGCGACCGCTCCGGCGCGATCGAGCAGGTGCGCGTGCGCGGCGGCGAGGGCGGGCAGGCACACGTCGAGGCGGCCAGCTTCGTACTGTGCGCAGGCGGCCTGGAGAGCGCGCGCATCCTGCTGTCGGCAGGCCTCGGCAACGACCGCGACCTGGTCGGGCGCTTCTTTCAAGAGCACGGCGGGATCTCGGTGCCGCTGGCCAGGTACGACGCGCGCGGGCTGGGCGCATTGCTCGGCCTTCGCCGCCTGGGCGGCGTCACCCGCCAGCCCTACCTGCGCGCCAGCCCGGCGCTGCAGCGCTCACGCGAGCTGCCGGGCGCCAACGCGACGATCCGCTTCGAGCAGCCGGCCGCGCTGGTCGCCGGCAAGGCCCTCTTTCGTGCGATCGGCGACCGCAGCCGGCGTGCGCAAGCGCCGCGCAACGCGCGCATCGCCCTACGTCAGCCTGGGCCGCTGATCCGGGCGGCGACGCGCCACTTCCTGCTGCGCCGACCGGCCCAGGAGAGCGCCTCGATACCCCACCTGACGCTCAGCACCGAGCAGCTGCCAAACCCCCAGTCGCGCGTGTCGCTGGGCGAGCAGCGCGACGAGCTGGGCATGCGCAGGCTGGTGGTCGACTGGCGCTTGAGCGAGCTCGACACCAAGGCGTTGCGCACATGGCTAGAGGTGCTGGCAAGCCGTCTGGAGGACGCTGGCCTGGCCACGGTGGACGTGGACGCGGCACCGCCGCTGGACGACCCGACGGCGCTGTCGGGGGCGCTCGTGGACGCGGGACACCACATGGGAACGACGCGCATGGCGCCGAGTGCCGAGGACGGCGTGGTCGACCCCGACTGCCGCGTGTTCGGCGCGGACAACCTGTTCGTGATCTCCTCGTCGGTCTTTCCCACAGGTGGCACGTCCAACCCGACGCTCACGATCGTCGCACTGGCGATCCGACTCGCCGACCAGTTGCGCGGCGTGACGACCGGCCGAGGCGAGTCTGTGTCCGGCACGACAAGCGCACGCTAGCGTGCCCTGCGACCAGCCGACCGGCGGCCAGCCGGCACAACGACCGCTGCTTGCCGGCCCGCTGGGCTATGGCACCAGTGCGCTGGTGGGCGGACGCACGCGACGCGAGGCGCTGCGGCTGCTGGCAGCGGCAGCAGACGCGGGCGTGCACCACTTCGACGTGGCGCGCGTGTATGGCACAGGCGATGCCGAGAGCGTGGTCGGCGAGTTCGTCCGCGGCCGCCAAGAGCAGCTGACGATCACGACAAAGTTCGGCATCCACCCACTGCGTCGCTCGCCGCTGACCAGCGTGGCCAAGCGGGCCGTGCGCCTCGCAACGCGCCGCTCGCAGCGCTTGCTGGGCGCCGCGCGCAGGCACGCGGGCCACACGGTCAGCCGTGGCGACTTCTCGCCGGAGAACGCTCGCGCGAGCCTGCGCACGAGTCTGCGCGAGCTGGGGGTGCAATGGGTGGACGCCTACCTGCTGCACGACTGCACGCCCGAGGACTGGGGCGACGCCGAGCTGCGCGCCGTGCTCGACGAGCTCGTCGCGACCGGCCTCGTGCGCACGATCGGGACGGCGACCTCGCAGGCGGCCAGCGCGGAGATGCTTGCCCGCGGTCTGGCTGCGCCGGTGGCGCAGTTCGACTCCTGCACGACAGCGCCCGGGCCGGTGGCCGAGATGCAGGCTGCGGGGTCGCTGACGGTGACGTTCGCACCGCTGAGCGGCGCGCTGGCATTGTTGGGCGAGCAGGTCGCGGGCAGGCCCGAGGTGGCGGCGTCGTGGTCGCGCGCGTTGGGCGTGGACGTCGCGTCGACTGACACGCTCGCGGACCTGCTACTGGCAGACGCGCTGGCGAGCAATCCCGGTGGCGTGGTCCTGTTCTCCTCAGGCCAGGAGCGGCGGATCGTGCGCGCGGCACGCATCGCCGCCGAGCGGCCGTTCGGCGAAGAGCAGCTCGAGCGCTTTCGCGAGCTGGCCTACAGCGCCGGCAGCAGGGCGCGGGACAGCTCCTCATACAGCGGATAGCGCTCAACGATCGCGCCGACGCGCTCGGCCAGCTCGGGCGCACGCGCCTGGTATTCGGGCGTCAGCGCGATCGCCAGGATCTCGCCGACCTCGGCGAAGTCCTCGCCCTGCAGCCCGCGGGTGGCCAGCGCGGGCGTGCCGATGCGCAGGCCCGACGCCTCGATCGGCGGACGCGGATCAAAGGGCACGGCGTTGCGGTTGACCGTGATCTGGATCTCGTGCAGGCGGTCCTCGGCCTGTTTGCCGCTGAGCGCGGGCTCGCTGTCGCGCAGGTCGACGAGCACCAGGTGCACGTCGGTGCCGCCGGTCAGCACGTTGACGCCGTGGCCGGCCTTCAGCAGCTCATTGGCAAGCGCCTGCGCCCCCGCGATCGTGCGTCGCTGACGCTCGGCGAACAGGTCACTGGCGGCGATCTTGAAGGCCACGGCCTTGGCCGCGATCACGTGCTCCAGCGGCCCGCCCTGCTGGCCGGGGAACACCGCCGAGTCGATCTTCTTGGCGTGCTCGGACTTGCAGAAGATGACGCCCGCGCGCGGGCCGCCGAGCGTCTTGTGGGTGGTGGTGGTGACCACGTCGGCGTGCTCGATCGGGCTGGGGTGCAGACCAGCGGCCACGAGGCCGGCGAAATGCGCCATGTCGACCATCAGCAGCGCTCCTACCTCGTCGGCTATCTCCCTAAAGCGCGCGAAGTCCAGCTGGCGCGGGTAGGCTGACCAGCCGGCGAGCAGCAGCCGCGGGCGGTGCTCGCGCGCGATGCGCGCAACCTCGTCCATGTCGATTTCGCTGCTGTGGCGGTCGACCTCGTAGGCGACGATGTCATACAGGCGCCCCGACACGTTGGTCTTCATGCCGTGGGTGAGATGGCCGCCATGGGCCAGTGACATGCCCATGATCGTCTCGCCGGGTTTGAGCAGGGCGTGATAGACGGCGGCGTTGGCCTGCGAGCCGGAGTGGGGCTGGACGTTGGCGTGCTCGGCCCCGAACAGCGCCTTGGCGCGGTCGATGGCCAGCTGCTCGGAGATGTCGACCCACTCGCAGCCGCCGTAGTAGCGCCGGCCGGGATAGCCCTCGGCGTACTTGTTGGTCAGCACCGAGCCCTGGCACTCGAGCACCGCCCGCGGCACGAAGTTCTCAGAAGCGATCATCTCCAGCGTACGCTGCTCGCGCTCGAGCTCGCCGCGCAACACGTCGGCGATCTCAGGATCCACCTCTGCCAGTGGTCGGTTGAAGTAGTCGGTGCTCAGCTCGGACACGGCGCTCTCCTCGGATGGACGGCGACTATGGTGCCCAGGCGCGCGGCGTGATCGCTGACCGCTTCCCGGTGGTCGCTTCCACCTCACAGCGCCAGTCGCGGCAGCTATTACGAGGCTAGCACGCGTGTTGGCCCGCCGCTGATGCGGGCGCGACGCGTGACATGCCAGGAACCGCCGCGGACGTCAGCCCAGCGACATGAGCGCCTGGCGCACGGCGCTGCGCGGCAGCGCACCCTCGCGCAGGACATGCCAGCGCCTGTGGGCAGCGAAGTCGCGCAGGTCGATCACCGTCGAGGGACGACCCGGCAGCTCGCCGCCGTCGAGCACGAGGTCGGCGCCCTCGCGCATGCTGTCGGGGACCTGCGCCAGCGTTCGCGCGTCGGGCTCGCCCGACAGGTTGGCGCTCGTCTGCATCACCGGCGTAGCGAGCGAGCCCAACGCGGCCAGGCGCTCGGGCAGGCGCGGGACGCGCAGCCCGAGCGTGGCGGGATCGGTCCGGCAGGCGGGCGCGAAGCGCAACGCGGGGTTGGCGAGCAGCAGTGTGACCGGACCGGGCAGCAGCGCGCCAAGCGCGGCACGCTCGTCGTAGCGCAGCTCGGTGAGCATCGCCAGCGCGAGCTCCAGGGCGAAGAACATGATCGCGGCCGGGCGCGCGGCGGGCCGCCCCTTCAGCGCATACAGGCGCCTGGCGGCCTGCTCACTGTCGGGATCACAGCAGACGCCATAGACAGTGTCGGTGGGCAGCACCGCGACGCCGCCGCTGGCCATGCAGCTCTCCAAGCTGCTGGCGTCCCGCTCGCTGATCCGCTCCTGCTGACCGGTCTGTGCAGTCATGTTCAATGGCGCTCTGCGATCACGACCCGCTGGATTTGTGCCAGATCGCACTCGAACCGTATCGCGTCGAAGCCCGCCGCGTCGATCAGCTGCGCCACGCGCGGCGCCTGCCCGGCGCCGACCTCGAGTGCCAGCAGGCGCACGTGGGGCCTGTCCGCGAGCTGGGCGACCAGCGCACGGATCGCGTCCAACCCGTCGCCACCGGCAAACAGGGCCCCGGGTGGCTCGTGGCGGAGGATCTCGGGCGCGAGCTGCGCCCGCTCGGACTCGGCGACATACGGCGGGTTGGAGAGGACGGCATCGAATTCGTCGCCGATTGCGCCCAGCAGGTCTGAGCGCACCCAGCGCACCTCCAGCCCCAGCCGGCGTCCGTTGGCGCATGCGAGCGCCAGCGCATCCTCGCTGACGTCGCTGCCGGTTACGTCCAGGTCGGGGCGCTCGTCCTTGAGCGCGAGCGCGATCGCGCCGCTGCCGGTGCCGAGGTCGAGCACGCGCGCGCCGGCGGGGAGCGTGCGGCCGACCTGCACGAGCAACTCGGTCTCCGGGCGCGGCACGAGCGCCCGGCGGTCGACGGCCAGCTCGATATGGCGAAAGCCGCGGCGGCCGACGATGTAGGCGACCGGCTCGCGTTGCACGGCACGACGGCGCACGGCGTCCTGGAAGGCGCACACGGCGGGACCGGCGACGACCAGCTCGCGGTCGCTGAGCAGCTGGGCGCGGGTGACGCCCAGGACGTGGGCGAGCAGGACTTCGGCGTCCAGGCGCGGGGTCTCGCAGCCGGCGGCGGCGATCGCGGTGATCGCGCCGTCGAGCGCGTCGCGCGCCGACGTGGCAGAGCCGACGGGCACGGCGCGCCTCAGGCGGCCGCCTGGGTCTCCAGGCGCCGGCGCTTCTCGTCGGCCTGCAGCGCGGCGGTGATGTCGTCGAGCTCGCCCTCGAGAACCTGGTCGAGGTTGTGCACGGTCAGCTTGATGCGGTGGTCGGTGACGCGCCGCTCGCCGTAGTTGTAGGTGCGGATCTTCTCGGCGCGATCGCCGGTGCCGACCTGCGAGCGGCGGTCGGCGGCGAGCTCGGCCTGCTGTTCTGCCAGCGCCCGCTCATACAGGCGGGCGCGCAGCACCCGCAGCGCCTTCTCGCGGTTTTGCAGCTGGGACTTCTCGTCCTGCATCGACACGACGATCCCCGACGGCTTGTGCGTGACGCGCACGGCCGAGTCGGTCGTGTTGACCGACTGCCCGCCGGGTCCCGACGAGCGATATACGTCGATCTGCAGGTCGCCGGGCTCGACCTGCACGTCGACGTCCTGCGCCTCGGGCAGCACCGCAACGGTGGCTGTGGAGGTGTGGATGCGACCCTGGGACTCAGTCTGGGGGATGCGCTGCACGCGGTGGGTCCCGCCCTCGAACTTGAACACCGAGTAGGCGCCGTCGGGCCGGTCGGGTGTGGCGGGCGGGGACTTGATGGCGAACGTGAACTTGCCCTCGCTGCTGTCCAGCGACTCGGTCGAGAAGCCCAGACGCTCGGCGTACTTGCTGAGCATCCGGTATATGTCACCGGCCCACAGCGCGGCCTCGTCGCCGCCGGCGCCACCCTGGACTTCGACGATCACGTTCTTGTCGTCGTTAGGATCGCGCTCGATCATCGCCATGCGGATCTCCTCTTCGAGCTGCTCGATGCGCTCGCGCGCGCCGTCGAGCAGCTCGCGCAACTCGGGGTCCTCGCCATCCTCGGACAGCATTTCCTCGGCGCCCGCCGCGTCGTCTTGGGCCCGACGCCATTCGGCGGCGATACCGGCGGCGGGCTCGAGTTGGCGATAGGCGCGGCCGACCGACGCGTAGCGTTCGCGGTCGCCGATCACCTCGGGGTCGGTCATCTGCTCCCCGAGCTCGGCAAAGCGTGTCTCTATCTGCTCGACCAGATCCTCGATCATCGCCCGGCTGAGTGTAGGGCGCGACGGTGGCGACGCTTGCGGCGCGGCCGCGCACGAGCGCGTGGCGCGGGCCGGCGCGCCGGCTTGGCCGGCGACGCGCTCGGCGGATCGGAGGCGACGACGCTGAGGGTGGCGGTGAGCGATCGCTGCGCCGAGTAGGAGACGGTGGGTTCCGAGCACGGCGTGATCGTCTCGGAGGCCTGGAAGCTGCGTGGGAACGAGGCGATGGGCGCGTTGTTCAGGGCGATCGCCCAGGCTCCGTCGAAGGCCGGTTGAGCTGCGAAGGCGACGCACTCCCAGCCACAGCCGAACGGATCGCAGCTGACGGAGGCCCCGGTGGCGTCGAGGCTTGCGCAGATGCTGTTGGCTGCAGGCGCCACGCTCACCTGCCCGGACGCCCCGGTGAAGATTGGGATGATGGCGCGCACGTCGACCGTGCCCGCGACGGCGCCCGCCTGCACGTCGAAGTACTGCGACCCCAGCTGCGGCGAGGCGCTCGGGGCGATCGTGCATGCGACCGCTTCGGGATCTTCGACGTGGCCGGCGCGAACGAAGCGGTCGGTTCCATTTGCGGCGATGCTCGCGCGAGCAGGCTGTGAGCGGACGCCATCCGCCCCGCCAGACGAGCCGCCAAAGCGGACATCCCAGGAGAAGTTCTCCTCGGCTTGGTCGCTGTATTCGTGCCCGGGTGTCAGGCCGGCCTGATCGAAGCTGAAGCTGTACTGGCCGGCGTAGTCGCCGACGTATGGGCTGGCGGCATGGGCGTCGATCGCGTGCGCTGCCAACCCCCACCAGCCCAGACACATGCAGGCAAGCACCCTGCCGGCACGTCGAGTCCCCACAGCCCGCCAATCCGAGCCGCGCCCCCTCCCCGGGACCGTGACAACAGACATCGTCACCGGTCCTTATCGTCAGCTGTGAAGAGGAAGATGAGCGCGCAGGGCGCTCAGGCGACGTTTGGCTAGGCGACGACCTCGACGCCGACGAGGTCGGCGGCGGACAGCTCGCCGGGCTTCTCGCGCTCGAGCACGGCCTGCAGCGCGGCGATCGCCACCTCCAGCTGGTGCAGATCGGGCTCGCGGGTGGTCAGCAGCTGCAGCTTCAGGCCGGGCCACATAACGGCCTGCACCCAGCGCTTGCTGCGGTTGCGCCCGGCGAACTTGATCAGCTCGAAGGAGATGCCCGCGATGATCGGCACGCCGAGGATGCGGGTGGCCATCAGCCAGTACCAGGCGGGCAGGCCGATGGGCGCGAATACGAAGATCGCGACAATCATGACCACCAGCAGGAAGCTCGTGCCACAGCGCGGGTGAAGCCGCGAGAAGCGCTTGGCGTTGGCCGGCGTGAGCGGCAGGCCGGCCTCGAAGCAGGAGATCGTCTTGTGCTCGGCGCCGTGGTACTCGAACACCCGCCGCAGGTCTCGCACGCGCGAGAGCAACAGCATGTAGCCGAGGAACAGGCTCGTGCGCACGAGCCCCTCGACCAGCCAGAACAAGAACGAGGAGCCGAGCTGATGCTTGATCAGGCTGGTGATGCCAACGGGCACGAGGAAGAACAGCACGATCGCAAACGCCAGCGCGACGACGACTGTGCCAGCCCACACCCCCTTGGGGATCGCTTCCTGCTGCTCGGCCTCTCCCGCGGGCAGCTGCGCGTTGGCCGAGACTTCCAGGGCACGGAAACCGATGACCATCGAGCCCCCCAGCGCGACCACTCCGCGCACGATCGGCAGCCGCAGCAGGCGGTGGCGTTTCATAGCCGACTCGAGCGCGAACGTACTGACCTCGACCTCGCCCAGCCGATCGTCGGCCACGTCGGTCGCCGCCCCATTGCCGTTTGCCTGCTGTCCGGCGTCCAGTCCCTGCTCGCTGCCGACGGGCTGCTCGGCGACGGGCTTGCGCACGGCGACGGCCCAGTTGGAGACGCCGCGCATCATGACCCCCTCCAGCACGGCCTGCCCACCAAGCGGCGCGTCGCGCTGGGCGCTCAGCTGACCTTGGCCGTCGGCGTCAACGAGCGCGAGCGAAGTGTCCGGCTCGACCGGCGTCGGCGGCGCAGCAACAGCCGGACGCGCGGACATAGTGCTACTGAGCGGGCCGGGTCTGCGCCGTTTGCCGGCGGCCCTTGGCGACCCTGCGCTGGAAGCGCTCCACGCGTCCGCCGGTGTCGACGAGCTTCTGGCGTCCGGTATAGAACGGATGGCAGTTCGAGCAGACCTCGACGTGCAGCTCCTCGCGCGTGGCGCGTGTGATGAACTCGTTGCCGCACGTGCAGCGCACGTGCGCCTGGACGTAGCTGGGATGGATCTTGGCCTTCATCGCCGACCCATTCTAGCGGGCCGGATCAGCCAGCGATAAAGGCCGGCGAACCGGAGCTGCCGGTCGTCGCGGATGGCGCGGGGGGCGTGGCTGTGGCCGGCGGCGATTCGCCCGCGCCTTCGCCGGCCAGCGGCGCCGGCTCATAGCAGGCGGGCGTACGCCGTTCCAGGGCCTTGATCAGGCGCCCGGCGGCGTTGAGCCAGCGAAAACGCACGGCCGCGCGGTAGTAGGCGGGCGCTGACAGGTTGGTGACCTGCTTGAGGTACTTGTAGGACTTGACGGCGGGCGCAGACGAGCGCCACACGCCCAGGCCGGGGGCGTGAACGGTGTGAAAGCGCGTGTCGTCGGGCAAGCGCTCCTCCACGTCGATGCGCATCTGCATGTGGGCCGTGCCGGGGATGCCGCTCATTTCGCCCGCGAAGGTGGCCGAGCGTTCGCTCTGGGCAAGCGCCGTCTGGCACTGTTCGAGCGTGGCCGAGACGCCCGACTGGACGGTCGGGCCGGGCCCCGAGGCGGGCGTCTGGCTGCCGCCCGTCTGCTGGACGTCGGCGCGCGCCTGGGCTGCGCCGAGCAGCGCGAGCGCACAGCCGGCCGGCGCGAGCAGGCGCATGGGGCGGTGGCGCCGGCTGGAAACGGAGTGCGAAGGGCGTTCATCCATGACGTCTCCCTAACACGTATCACGTGCACATGTTTCGCACTTGTGCATGTTTCGCGCGTACCGGCCGATATGCGGCGTCTGCCTCTGCGCCCGGCCGGCGCGCCCGGCTCAGGTGATCTGGTACAGCGGGCCGTCTCCACCCTCGGGGGTGGTCAGGCGGCCGCCCTTGGCGGTGATGGCCCCACACTGCACGCAGTTGGTGTAGTTGACGATCACGTCCACATCGCCGTGCGCAGGTGCATCCTCCGGGATCTCATAGACCCCGGCGGGGCACATCCAACGCCAGGTCTCGGCGATCTCGCGCGGCACGTGCTTGCGCACGCGGATGTGGTTGGGCGCGTCGTCGCGGGTGGCGTTGCCGGTGATGAACACCGAGGAGAGCTTGTCGAAGGTGTATTTGCCGTCGGGCTTGGGATAACTGTCCTTGGTGTTTCCGATGAACATCTGCTGCTGGTCGTTGCGATGCCAGGACAGGCGCCCGGGCGGCAGCTTGCCCTTGGTGGCGATCGCGAGGTTAACGAGGGGCGCGCCCAGCACGAAGCCTTTCTGGAAGGGCTGGCGGGTGTTTCGCTCCTGGTAGAGCTCCTGGCCGACGCTGGAGTCTTCGATGGCCTGTTCGTAGGACTCAAACGAGCTCTCGCCGCGCACGAGCGCCGCGTAGATCGACTCGGCTGCGAGCTTGCCCGACATGACGCAGTGGTGCACGCCCTTCAGCGCGACCGTATCGACCATCCCGCCCGAGTCGCCCACCAGCAGGGCGCCGGGCATGGTCAGCTTGGGCATCGACCACCAGCCCCCGCCGGGCAGCGCCTTGGCGCCCCAGGCGACGCGCTCGCCGCCCTCGAGGATGCCCTTGACGAGCGGGTGCAGCTTCCACTGCTGCAGCAGGTCGTGCGCGGAGGTGGTCGCGTCGGCGTACTCGAGGTCGATGACAAAACCGATGCTGACCAGGTGATCGCCCGTCTTGCCGTCGGTCATTGGGTACAGCCAGGTGCCGCCTATCTGACCGTACTTGGCCGACAGCTTCAGCGGCCATGGTCCGATCGTGTGGATCACGCGGTCGAGCGGCTTGGGGACCTTCCAGACCTCCTTGACGCCCAGCTCCCACACCTGCGGCTCGCGCCCCTCGGCCAGGCAGAACTCCTTGATGGCGGCGCCCGTCAGATGACCCCAGCAGCCCTCGGCCAGCACGGTTGCCTGCGCCTTGATGTCGGTGCCGGGCTCGAAGTTTCCCAGCGGCTCGCCGTCCTTGCCGCGGCCCTTGTCCCCGGAGCGCACGCCCACCACACGGCCATCGTCGACGACTAGCTGGGTGGCGGCGGTCTCGGTGAGCACGTAGGCGCCGGCCTCCTCGGCCTGGCGCTGCTGGTAGCGCGCCATGGCCGAGACGGAGATGACCTCGTTGCCGTGGTTCTTGAAGTTGGGCGGCGTGGGGATGCGGATCTTGGTCTTGGCAGAGGGCATCATGTAGACGGCCTCCTTGGTGACCTCGCCGTAGGCGAAGCCCTCCTTGCGCCAGTCCTCGCGGGTCAGCTCGGGAAACAGCTCCTGCAGCGGCCCCGGGCGCATGACCGCACCGGACAGGTTGTGCCCGCCGCAGGTCTTGGCCTTCTCGATGACCGCTACGGGCACTTCGCCCAGGCGCTCCATCGTCTGCGGATCGTCGGCCAGCAGCTGCAGCAGCCGGTTGGCGCAGGACAGCCCGGCGGTGCCGCCGCCGACGATCGCCACACCAACCTCGATCAGCTCGTCCTCGGCGTCGAGCCCGCGCTTGATGAACTCCTTGCGTGAGTCGACCTGGGGCGGGAAGGCTGCAGGTGCGACCTTCCCGTTGCTGGAGCCGTGGCCGCTCACTTTCAGCTTCCCTTCTTGGCCTTCACCGCTTCGGTGAGCTTGGGCAGGATCTTGTTGAGGTCGCCGACGATGCCTAGGTCTGAGAATTCGAAGATGGGCGCATTGGCGTCCTTGTTGATCGCGACGATGTTCTCCGAGCTCTGCATGCCGACCTTGTGCTGGATCGCGCCGGAGATGCCCGCGGCGAGGTACAGCTTGGGCGAGACGGTCTTGCCGGTCTGGCCGATCTGGGCGGCGTAGGGGTACCAGCCGGCGTCGACTACCGCGCGCGTGGCGGCAACGGCGCTGTTGCCGCCGAACGCCTTGGCGAGGTCCTCGGCTAGCTGGAAGCCCTCGGGCTTGCCCAGGCCACGCCCACCGGCGATGAGGATGTCGGCGCCCTCGATGTCGACGTCGGCGCCGCGCTGTTCGCCGCGAGTAACCATCGTGGCCTGCTGGGCCTGGGGGCTCAGCTCGAAACTGAGCTGCTCGACGGGGGCGGCGCCCGCGCCGGTCTGCTTGATCTCGAACGCGTTGAGGCGCCCAATGACGATGCCGACTGACGAGCGGTATTTGATTTCAGAGATGGCCGAGTCGCCGAGGATCGGACGCTCGGCGATCAGCTCGCCATTCTCGGCGCGCACGTTGGTCACCTCCATGGCCACGCCAGCGCCGAGCCGGGCTGCGAGGCCTGCACCGATCTCGAAGCCGAGCAGCCCGCCCCCGAACAGCGCGTATGAGTAGTCGCCACCGGAGATGGCCGCGGCCATGGCGTCGACGAGCGGCTGGGCGAGCCCCTCGGGGCCCTCGGCCACGAGCACCTTCTTGGCGCCGTAATTGCCGAGCGACGCTGCAAGGTCCTGCGGGATGTTGTTGCCGAGCAGAATCGCGTGCGCCTCGCCACCGAGCTCGGCCGCGAGCTTGGCGCCCTCAGAGACGGCACCGAGGGAGTTCTTGTTGATCGCGCCTTCGTAGTGGAGCGCGTAAACCAGGATGTTGGCCATGTCTTTGTTCGCTCCTCCTTAAATGAGCTTGCGCTCGTCGAGCCAGGCGACGATTTTTTCGACGGTTTCGCCGGTGTCCTCGTCTTCGATGATCTCGCCGGCGGCCTTGGCGGGGGGCGCCTTGGCGGCGACCCACTGCGCGGCCGAGTTGTCGCCGCCCACTTTGGCGGCGTCGATTTGCACATCGGCGGCGGTCTTGGTGTCCAGGGGCTTCTTCTTGGCGCCCATGATCGCCTTCAGTGACGGGTAGCGCGGCTCGTTGATGGCGTCGCCGACGGAGATGACGGCGGGCAGTTTGACCTGGACGGTGTCGTAGCCGTACTCGGCCTGGCGCTCGCAGCGCAGGCCGTCGGAGCCAACATCCATCTTGATGACCTGGGTGAGCGAGGGCATGCCCAGGTGCTCGGCGACGACGGCACCAATCGTGTAGCACTCACCGTCGTCTGACTGCTGGCCGAGCAGCACCAGGTCGGGGCTCTCGCCCTGCAGCGTCTTGGCCAGGGCGTAGCCGGTGGCGGCCACGTCGGAGCCGGCGACGGCGGGGTCTGACAGGTGGACCGAGCGGTCGGCCCCCAGCGAGACGGCCTTGTGCAGCGCGCGCACGGCGCTGTCGGGGCCCATGGTCACGGCGACGATCTCCTCGACCTGCACCGCGCCGCCCTCCTTGATCTGCATGGCCGCCTCGATGGCGTGGGTGTCATAGGGATTGAGGTTCTTCTCCCCGCTGCGGTCCATGCGCCCCGTCGAAGGGTCGAGCTTCTTTTCGACGGCGGCGTCCGGGACCTCCTTCACCAGGACGCATATCTT
Organism: uncultured Solirubrobacteraceae bacterium; assembly: GCA_963745375.1. Taxonomy (GTDB): domain Bacteria; phylum Actinomycetota; class Thermoleophilia; order Solirubrobacterales; family Solirubrobacteraceae; genus Palsa-744. Next base: position 249,863 of record CAVUXA010000010.1, read on the forward strand.
CATTATCGGTTGGCTCCTTGCGGTCTGTTGCTGGAAGAATCGTAGCTGTTTGCGCGATTGACTGACGAGTCAATCAGTACCCGACGCGCGGTCGGGCGGGGCGGAAGCGCCGGACGGACGGCCGCCAACGCTCTCGCGGATGAAATCGACGATCGCCTGGGTGGGCGCGCCGGGCGTGAACACCTCGGCGACGCCCAGCTGCTTGAGCTCGGGGATGTCCTCGGCGGGGATGGTGCCGCCGACGGTGATGAGCACGTCATCGACGCCCTGCTCACGCAGCAGCGCAACGACGCGCGGCACGAGGGTCATGTGGGCGCCGGACAAGATCGATAGGCCGACCGCGTCGGCATCCTCTTGGATGACCGTCTCGGCGATCTGCTCGGGCGTCTGGTGAAGACCCGTGTAGATGACCTCCATGCCAGCGTCGCGCAGCGCCCGCGCAATGATCTTGGCGCCGCGGTCGTGACCGTCCAGACCGGGCTTGGCAACGACCACGCGGATCTTGCTTTTGGTTGGCGAGGCTGCTGACATCGACGCAGGTCAGCGTATGACACAAGGGCGCATCGGGGCAGCGCGCCCTCGGTAGCGACCCGGCGACGCGGCCCGTGACGGCCACGCGTCGGGCAGTCGTGGGCTCAACGCAGGCGACCCGCGGCCAGACGCCAGGACGACACCGCGGCGGCGCTGACGCCGGCGGCGCCGAGCAGCTTCAGGCGCCGGCCGAGGCGGTCGAGCTCGACGACCTCCCAGCCCTCCTGCGTGGCGATCCGGCGCAGCGTGCGGTCGGGGTTGACGACGACCGCATGTTGCACGGCGCTCAGCATCGGCAGGTCAGACTCGGAGTCCGAGTAGGCGTAGGAGGCGGCCAGGTCGATGCCCTCCTGCTCGGCGAGCGCGCGCATCGACACGACCTTGCCCTCGCGGTAGTTGAAGGGGCCGCCCGGACGGCCGGTGTAGCGGCCGTCGACGACCTCCGAGCGCGAGCCCAGGCCGCCGTCGAAGGCGAGCACGCGGGCGAGCAGGTCGGCCATCTCCTGCGATGCGGCGGTGAGGATGTAGACGGGCTCGCCGGCGTCCTGGTGGGCGTAGGCGCGCTCGAGCATCTGCGGGACAGTCGCGGCAGCACCCCGCAGAGTACGCGCGCGGACAGGCGTTCGAGGTCGCGCACGCGCACGCCGGCGATCATCTTGCCGACGCGTTCGCGCACGTCGTCGGCGCGTTCGTCGGTCGACCCGCGCAGGCGAAAGCGCAGGTTCTCGTATACGTCGCGGGCGAGCCGGCGGCGCGAGATCATCCCGCTCTCATACGCCGCACGGGCGAAGTGGATGCCCGACGAGCCCGCCATCAGCGTCTTGTCCAGGTCGAAGAACGCGGCGGCGGAACCGCTCACCCGCCCGTTGCCGTTGGCTCCAACAGCCTCGGCGGTCTGAACGTTGGCGCCGGCGACTTCTCGCACTAGACCTTGATGATTACCGCGTCGCCTTGCCCCCCGCCAGAGCAGATGGCGGCGCAGCCCAGGCCGCCGCCGCGGCGACGCAGCTCGTGCACGAGGGCGCCGAGGATGCGCGCGCCAGAGGCGCCGATGGGGTGGCCGAGGGCGATCGCGCCGCCGTTGACGTTGACGCGGTCCTCGTCGATGCCGAGCATGCGGATCGAGTTGAGCGTGACCGAGGCGAACGCCTCGTTGATCTCCCACAGGTCGATGTCGCCGGGCTGCAGGCCGGCCTTCTCCAACGCCTTCCTGGCGGCGCTGGCGGGCGTGGTGGCCAGGTAGGCGAAGTCGTTGGCGCTCTGCGCGTGGGCGACGATCTCGGCGAGCGCCTCCTTGCCGTTGGCGGCCGCCCATTCGTCTGACGCGAGCACGAGCGCGCCGCCGGCGTCATTGACGCCAGGCGAGTTGCCGGCGGTATGCGAGCCTTCCTTGCCGACGAGGCCTGGCAGCGCGGCGAGCTTCTCCAACGACGTGTCCCGGCGCGGGCCCTCGTCGACCTCGACGACGGTGCTCTGCTTGCGCCCGTTGACGGTGACAGAGACGGTTTCCTCAGACATGCGGCCCTCGTCGATGGCCTTCAGGGCGAGCTCATGTGAGCGCAGAGCCCAGCGGTCGAGGTCGGCGCGGGTTATCTCCAGCTCGTCTGCGACCTCGGTGGCCTCGACGAACATCTGCTTGCCGGAGAACGGGTTGGTGAGCCCATCGTGGACCATCGCGTCGAGCATCTTGGCGTCGCCCATGCGATAGCCGAAGCGAGCCTGGGGCAGCAGGTAAGGGGCCTTGGACATCGACTCCATGCCGCCTCCGACGCCTACGTTCATGTCGCCGGCGCGGACCGCCTGGTCGATGATGACCGACGCGCGCAGCCCGGACGCGCAGACCTTGTTGATGGTCTCCGAGGAGACCTCCTTGGGGATGCCGGCCTTGATCTGTGCCTGGCGCGAGGGAATCTGCCCCTGTCCGGCCTGCAGCACCTGACCCATGACCACGTGCTCGACCTGCTCGGGCTCCACGCCGGCGCGCTCCAGCGCGGCGCTGATGGCAAGACCGCCGAGCTCGGTAGCGTCCAGCGTGGACAGTCCACCGCCCATCTTGCCGATGGGCGTGCGCGCGGCGCCGAGGATGACTGTCTTTGGCATGGGGGCGGATCCTCTCCTATGGTCGAGATGAGCAGGCGGGAGAGTCAGAATGGTAGTGGACCGCCGCGAACGCGCTCGGCTGGACGCACAGCCGGCAAGGTGGATATGGTGCCGCAGCGATGCGGGTGAGCGCAAGTATTCAAGGGAGCGGCACGGGCGAAGCGGACACGGTGGCGGTGGGCGTGTTCGACGACGAGCAGCCCCCTGAGCAGGCGCCCGAGCAGCTTGCGCAGCTGCTCTCGTCTGGCGAGGCGCGCACGTCGTTCAAGGCGCTCGCGCTGGCGCACGCGGACGGCAAGCGCTGGCTGCTGGTGGGCCTCGGTCCGCGCGGCGAGTTCACGCCCGAGCGCGCGCGCGTGGCCGCGGCGACAGTACGCGAGCGGGCGCGCGAGCTGTCCACCCGCACGCTGTGCTGGGAGCTGCCGGCGGGCGGCGACGAGGCGGTTGCGGCTGCGCTGGTGGAGGGCACGATCCTCAGCGACTATCGCTTCGAGCGCTTCAAGTCCGCGCCCGCGGACGGCGAGGACGGCGACGTCAAGAGCATCGAGCGGCTGATCGTGTCGGGCCCTGGGGGCCTGCAGGCGACGGTCGCCGAGGCTGCGCTGGTGGCCGAGGCGGCCAACCGGGCGCGCGAGCTGCAGAACCGGCCGGGCAACGACCTGACGCCGACGGCGCTGGCCGACTACGCCAAGGCGCTCGCCGAGGAGGTGGAGGGCCTGACCGTGGAGGCGGAGGGACGCGACGGGATCGTGGCGCGCAAGATGGGCTCGTTCGCGGCGGTCGCCCAGGGCTCCTATGAGGAGCCGGCGCTGATCACCATGCGCTACGACCCGCCTGACGCGAACGGACCAAAGCTGGGCCTGGTGGGCAAGGCGGTGACGTTCGACAGCGGCGGCATCTCGCTCAAGCCGGGGCCGAAAATGGCGGAGATGAAGTTCGACATGTCGGGCGGGGCGGCGGTGATCGAGGCGATGGGCGCGATCGCGCGCCTACAGCTGCCGGTGAGCGTGGTGGCGGTGGTGGGCGCGACAGAGAACCTGCCGAGCGGGCGCTCGATCAAGCCGGGCGACATCGTGACGGCATCGAACGGCAAGACGATCGAGGTCAACAACACCGACGCTGAGGGCCGCCTGGTGCTCGCGGATTGCCTGTGCCATGCGCGGGCGCAGGGCGCGGAGCGGCTGGTGGACCTGGCGACGCTGACGGGGGCTGTGATTATCGCGCTCGGCTCTACGTATGCGGGGCTGATGTCAAACGACGACGAGCTCGCCGGGCAGATCTCCCAGGCGGGCGCGCGCACGGGCGAGATCGTGTGGCGGCTGCCGCTGCACGAGGAGTACGAGGAGCTGGTGAAGGGCAAATACGCGGACCTGGACAACGCTCCGGAAGGCCGCAAGGCGGGCACGATCGTGGGAGCGACGTTCCTGTCGAACTTCGTCGGCGACACGCCGTGGGCACACCTGGACATCGCGGGCTCGGCGTGGGAGCTCGACCGCGCGTACGTGGGCAAGGGCGCCTCCGGCTACGGAGTCCGCCTGCTGGTCGAGCTCGCGCGCGGCTTCGCCGGCTAGCCTCGCCGGCCGGGAGCGAGGTCACGCGTCCGCGGACGCTCGCAGCCAGCGCGTGACGGCACTCCAGGCATCGCCGCGGGGGTCGATGTGACGCCGATGCTGACCTTCGGGGCCGGCGATCTCGACCAGCTCGACCTCCCCGCCGCTTGACCGCGCGGCCCGCTCGTAGTTGCGGCTGTAGTCCACCGACACCGTCTGGTCGGCGGTCCCGTGGACGAGCAGCACGGGCACGCCCGTGGGCAGCAGGAGCGTTGGATCGGCGGCGGCGTAGCGCTCGGGCAGCTCGTCGGGGCCGCCCCCCATGAGCGTGGCGGCGGCCCCACCGGGGACTCGTCGCGCCGATGTGGACAGGTCGCATACCCCCGCCTGGGAGATGGCCGCGCGCAGGCGCACGCGCGGCTGTCCGTCGAGGCAGCCCGGCGCTCCTGGCGGCAAGCGCTCCCGCGACGCCGCCCACAGCGCCAGATGACCGCCCGCGGAGTGCCCCAGCACGCTGACGCGATCGAGGTCCAGCGCGGCGTCCAGCTGCGGCAGGTGGTCGATCGCGCCGGCCACGTCGAGGAACGTCTCGGGCCAGCCGCCGCCATTGCCGATGCGCCGGTACTCCACGTTCCAGGTCGCCCAGCCGCGCGCGAGCAGATCGCCGACCAGCCCGCGCATCACCCGCTTGCCGTACTGCGACCGCCAAGAGCCGCCATGCAGCAGGACCATCACCGGATAGGGTCCCGCGCCGGCTGGCAGGTTGAGGTCGGCGCGCTGGGAGGGGTCGGGGCCGTAGGCGACCGTGCGCCCCCGCCGCAGCAGCATTTCCGCGATCAGGCGCGCGCTGGCCATCGCGGGCATGCTAAGCGCCCACGCCACGAACTGTGGCGGGTTGCGCTGCTGGATCGTGGGTCCTCTGCGCGCGAGCTGTGAGAATGCGCGCGTGAACTTCGATCTGTCCCCCGACCACGAGCTGATCCGTGCCACGGTGCGCGACTTCGCCCAGGGCGAGGTGGCGCCTGTGGCCGAGGAGCTCGACCGGACGAAGTCGTTCCCGTATGACATCGTCGCCAAGCTGGGCAAGCTCAACCTGATGGGCATCCCGTTTCCCGAGGAGTACGGCGGGGGCGGCGGGGACACGCTCGCGTACGCGCTGGCGGTGGAGGAGCTCACGCGCGTGGACTCCTCGGTGGCGATCACCCTGTGCGCGCACACGTCGCTGGGCACGCAGCCGATCTACCTATTCGGCTCAGAGGAGCAAAAGCGCGAGTGGCTGCCGCGGCTGTGCTCGGGCGAGCGGCTGGGCGCGTTCGGGCTGACCGAGCCCGAGGCGGGCTCTGACGCGGGCAACACGCGCACACGTGCGCGCCTGTCAGACGGCGAATGGGTGATCGACGGCGCCAAGCAGTTCATCACCAACGCCGGCACGGACATCTCGGGCGTGGTCTGCATCACGGCCGTCACCGGCCAAACCGCCAACGGCGATCCCAACAACGCGACAACCGAGATCTCAAATCTGATCGTGCCCAACGGGACAGCCGGCTATGAGCAGGGCGAGCCCTACCGCAAGATGGGCTGGCACGCATCGGACACCCGCCCGCTGTCCTTCAGCGACTGCCGCGTGCCCGAGGAGAACCTGCTGGGGCCGCGCGGGGCAGGCTTCAAGCAGTTCCTGCACATCCTCGACATCGGGCGCATCGGCGTGGCAGCGATGGGCGTGGGACTCGCGCAGGGCGCGCTCGACCAGGCGCTTGCCTACGCCAAGCAGCGCAAGGCGTTCGGCAAGCCGATCTCCAAGTTCCAGGCCATCCAGGGCAAGCTCGCGGACATGTCCACCGAGATCGCCGCCGCACGGCTGCTCGTCTACAAGGCTGCCCGCGAGAAGGACCATGGGCGCAACTTCACGCTGACCGCCGCCCAGGCCAAGCTCAAGACCGGCCGCCTGGCCGTGCGCTGCGCCGAGGAGGCCGTGCAGATCCACGGCGGCTACGGCTACATCGAGGAGTACCCCGTCTGCCGCTTCTACCGCGACGCCAAGATCCTCACCATTGGGGAGGGCACCGACGAGGTGCAGCAGATGGTGATCGCGCGGGCGTTGGGGGCGTAAGGGCCGACGGCGCCCGGCCGTCAAGCATGCGGCACAATACGGTCCCGCAGCCTTCGAGCATGGGGAACAATCGAGGCCGTGATGCGCGTCTGTGACCGGTGGATGGGGGTGTGGACAGCTGCGGTGGCCGTATGGGTCATGTTGTGCGCGGTCAACGCCGCGACCGCGGCGGCGCCCACGACGATCGCCCCGCTGCACGGGATCACCGCGATCGAGGCGTATGGCGGCGTGGCGGCGTGGAGCGACTACGACACGACCGAGCGGTCCTGGCACATCGTGGTCCGCCGCGCCGGACAGATCTCCACCTTGCCGATCCCCACGGCCAGGAAGGCGATCGAGGTGGACGTCGGCCCCGGCCCGACCGGCGCGCCGATGCTCGCCTACACAGCCTGCGCCAGCAGCTGCCAGGTCGTGGTCGCAAACGTCGACGGCAGCGATCCCCGCACCGTCCCCGCCAGCAAGGGCGCGTCCCATCCGACCATTTGGGGAGACCGCGTGGCGTGGGTGAGCGGCGCGGCGCGGATCATGACCAGCCGCCTCAACGGCAGCGAACGCAGGACGCTGGGCGGCGTGCCGCGGCGCAAGTGCCACCGGGCAAACGGCGGTCCGCGGCTGGTCTGCGAAGCGCCGCTGGATCGCAGCGTGCGGGCTTTGCAGCTGGACGGTCGGCAGCTCGCGCTGATCGATTCCTTCCTCCTGCGCGAAGGCGGCGCCGAAGGCACGACCGAGGTGCGCATAGAGGCGGTCACCGGCGGCCCGCAGCGACTTGTCGCCGTGATGGACATCGGCACCGAAGGGGACGAGAGCTGGGTGGGCCCGTCGTGGTTCGCGGGGAAGCTGTACTTCTTCATGCAGGGCCTGGGCGGCGGCGACGCCGCGAACGGCTTCGACCCGGCCCACAACACCTACATCCAAGCCCCCGTCTCCCAGTTCCTGACTGGCTTCTCGATGGTCAACAGCCGGCAGGCCATCGAGACTACCGGCCCATTCGAGGAAAGCGAATGCAGGGAAGCGAAGACCACGCCCTGTGGCGTGGTGCAGCTGAGCGATCGGTTCGCCTTCAGGCCAATCAGGCGGCCGCCGGCCGTCGGGCGACGCTCCCGACTGCCGTGAGCTCCGTGTTGGCTGGCTGGCCAGCCGGTAGGATGGCTCCCACATGCCAGAACAGATCGCGCATGATCCCTCGCTAGAGCTGGCGAACGGCGTGCCGTCAGCCGACGCGCACGATCGCCTGACGGCGCCGTCAGGCGCGGTGCCGAGCTCGAACGCGGCGGGCGGACCGTCGCTGCGCGACTGCACGCGCGTATTCGCGCGCCAGCCCTCGCCGCCGCTGCTGTTCGGCGCGGTGGCGCTAGCCGTAGCGCTGCGCGTCGTGCAGGGCGCGTGGAGCTGGCGCGATCTGGTGATGCCCGTAGGGCTGGTGGCGGTGACGCCGTTCGTGGAGTGGCTGATCCACGTGTATCTGCTTCACGCGCGCCCCTTCGTGCTGTTCGGGCGCAGGGTGGACATGCTCAGCGCGCGCGAGCACCGCGCCCACCACGAGGCGCCCGGGGTGCTGGAGGGCGTGCTGATACCGCTCTACGCGGTGGCGATCTTCCTGGCGGCGATCGCGCTGACCGACTGGGCGCTGTCGTTCGTGATCGCGCTGGTCATCGGCGGCGACCGCCTGGCGTGGCTGACCAGCGGCGTGGCGGTGAGCTTCGCGATCCTCGCCGCCTACGAGTGGACCCACTTCTTGATCCACACGCCCTACCGGCCCAGACGCGGTTACTTCAAGGCGATCTGGCGCAACCACCGCCTGCACCACTTCAAGAGCGAGCGCTACTGGTTCGGCGTGACCTCGACCGTCGGAGATCGGGTGATCGGCACGGCACCCGACCAGCGCGAGGTGGAGCGCTCGCCGACGGCGCGCTCGCTGCACGCGGACGCCTGAGCGCACCGGCGGAGCCCGGCCGCTAGCGCGCGTGCTGCGGAGGGCGCTCCAGCAGTGCCGCGGCCGCGCTCGCCGGGTCCAGACGGCGAGCGACCACCTCGTCGAGCAGACGCTTGAACTCAGGATCCTCGCTCAATTCGTCCTCCAGGCGTTTGCGCATGCGCGTGGTTGCTATCGCGAGCACCTCGCTGCGCAGGTTGCGCGCGCGCCGCTGCTCCAGTTGGCCGGCGGCCACGATGTGAGCACGATGCTCGTCCAGGCGCGTCACCAGCTCGTCCACCCCCTTGCCGCGCGTGGCCTCGGTCTTGACGATCGGCACCCGCCAGCTGGCGCGCACCTCCTCGGGGGTGCTGTCGAGGTTTGCCAACGACAGCACGCCGCGAATCTCGCGAACCATCGTGTCGGTCAGCGGATGGTCGGCCTTGTTGACCACGATCACGTCCGGGATCTCCATCACCCCGGCCTTGAGCGCCTGGATCGAGTCGCCCGAGCCGGGCATCAGCACGAGTACGATCGTGTCGGCGTGGTCGATGATGTCGATCTCCGCCTGGCCCACGCCGACCGTCTCCACGTACACGTCCTGGCGACCGGCCGCGTCGAGCAGCAGCGCGGCCTGCAGCGCCGCCTCAGACAGCCCGCCGAGAGCGCCACGGTTGGCCATCGAACGGATGAACACGCCCTGGTCGAGGAAGTGCTCGGACAGGCGGATGCGATCGCCCAGCAGCGCGCCGTGCGTGAACGGCGAGGACGGATCGACCGACAGCACCCCCACCGTACGCCCCGCCTGGCGTCGCGCCTTCGTCAGCGCTCCGATCAGCGTCGACTTGCCCGCGCCGGGGGGGCCGGTGAAGCCGACCACCTCCGCGTGGCCGGTGTGCGGGTAGACATCGCGCACCAGCTCCCACCCCTCGGGCGTGTTGTCCTCGACGAGCGTGATCGCGCGCGCGAGCGCGCGGCGATCGCCGTCCAGCAGGCGTTGGGCGAGAGTGGTGTCGGCCATCAGCGCGCGCCATCATCGCAGGGGGCCACGCGCGGGCGCCCGAAACGCGTGCCCGCCGGCTCGCGCGTGCCGCACGGCGGCCCGTGTCGCTTACGATTTGCAGCGCCATGGGGCTGGTTGCCGATCCACGCAGCGCGACTTCGAGCGAGGAGCTCGCCGGCGCCCTGCGCCGAGCGCCCGAGCCGCGACGGGGCGGCGCGCTGGCGCTGTGGCGCTTCATGCGAGCCCACCACATGCTCAACCTGCACTATGCGCGCCTGCTGGCCCGCTATGCGCTCTTGAAGCTGCGCTATCGCGGGCGCCTGCAGACCGACGGCATCTGCTTCATCTGCCCGGGGGTCAAGCTGGAGATCGGCCGCCGAGCCACCCTGCGGATCGGCCGTTGGGCGTGGCTCGGGCACGGCTGCAAGATCCGCGTGCACGAGGGTGAGGTGAGCATCGGCGCAAAGACGGTGATCGGCCAGGAGGCCACGATCTCGGCCTACCAGCACGTGTCGATCGGGCGCGAGTGCATCATCGCCGACCGCGTCATGTTGATCGACTTCGACCACGGAGTGACCGAGGTCGAGCGGCCGATCCGGGCGCAGGGCATCTACAAGCGCGACGTGCGCGTGGGCCACAACGTGTGGATGGGCTACGGCGCATGTGTGCTGCGCGGTGTGAGCATCGGCGACAACAGCATCGTCGGCACCAGCGCGGTCGTCACCAAGACCTTCCCCGCCAACTCGGTGCTCGGAGGCGTTCCCGCGAGCCTCATCCGCATGCGCGACGCGCCCCGCTTCATGCGTTGGGAGTAGGAGCGAGACAAGCTAGCGTTGCAGCTCGGGATTGCAAACGGGCTCGCATTCTGGATACGTCAACGCTACCCCGGCGCGCCGCTACTCGGCGGCGACCCATCCTCCGCCCCACCAGAGGGAAAAAGGGACTTCGTGACGACAAGTCCAACCGCAATGACCTGGACAACCGTGGCACTGAGCCACGCGACGATCGTGCTACCGGGGATGTCCCACCCGTTCCAGAACCCGTAGATCAAGAACGCAAGGTCGGCGATGCCCACCTGGATAGCGACGGCCAAAGAGATGTGATCTGCGATTCGTTTTCGGAGCTTACGGTTCTCCTCTAGCTGTTTGGCGTGAGTCTCGCGCTCTTGGACCGCCGCCTCGTGCAGGCGCTGCGTGTGGGCGTCAGTGAGAAGGCCGTACACCGGGACCGGAGGCAGGTCTTGGCGGGCCAACTCCTCTGACGCGCTAGGAAGGGAGCGAAGCGCACCGAGCGTTGCGGATTGATCGGCGGCATCCTTCGGCTGCTGACCGCCCTCATCTGGCATTACTTCAGACCAAGATTGACCAGCCGGAAGCGCATCGCGTCTTCAGAAACCCCAAATTCATACGCGAGCGTCGGAATACCATGACCTTCATTGCAACGCTGTTGGACCTCCTCACGCGGCATCAGCAAGCTCGCAGCAAACTTATTGGCGTAGATCTCTTCGGGGTCATTGCCCGCAGACGTCAGTAGATCGCGATGCTCAACGTACTCCCACTCGGTGTCGCCAGTTGCGCTCCGCTTGTAGTAGTGACCAAGCTCGTGCGCGCATGTAAAGCGCCGACGATTCGGGCTGTCTGAGGCATGCACATAGATCTCAGGATCCTCGCCGGCCCGTTTGACCAGCATCCCCGAGATGCCCTCATCAAGACCTGCCGCGTAGGCCTTAATCCCAAGCTTTTGTGCGATCACGAAAGGGTCCACAGGCAACGGGATAGGCTCCCCGTCGCTGGTTGGTGCCCAGACCGCCTTCAGAATCTGTCGAGCGTCGCTCTCGGGATCGGTACCCATGGCGACGATGGTAGCCCACGGCTGCGTCGGTACGGTCGTGCGACATCCTGGCGAGAAGCCATTTGCAGGCGGTCAGGTGCTAACCCTGGCCGCAGGAGCCACCAAGACTATGATGTTCGATGAAGGACTTACGAGTAACGTCATAATATCCGTATTGCTGATATGCTGCGCCTCGATCAAGTATGAGTGAGATCCTGCCGACACCGCGCATCTCTTTTGGCAAACAGCTAGATCTGCTGCGTGCCTACGCAGCCGCAAGCGGTGCGGCTATCAAGCCCGTATCCCTCAATGACGTGGCGCCGATCGTAGGTATGACTTCGAGCACGATCTCGCTCGCCAGCCCATTCTTTAACAGCGTCGGGCTTGTTACGCGGACCGATGGCGGTTTCGTTCCTGCGGATGCAGTGCTGTCCTTCGCCCAGATGCACCAATGGGACCCGGGAAAAGCTGGGCGCGAGTTGAAAGCGCTCTTGCGCCCGAGTTGGTTCGCAGAAGTTCTAATGCCGCGTCTGTCGTTTAACGCGCTCCGCGAGGAGGAAGCCTTGGCGATCGTGTCAGGCGCCGCCGGTGTAACGCCTAAGGCGCGTCCGCAGCTCCGTATGGTCTTGGAGTACATGGAGGTTGCGGGGCTGATCGAGCGCGAGGGTGATCTCGTTCGGGCAACTGAGGGCGCTACAGATGCTCCTCCGCGCCCGAGAGCCTCCGCACCATCAATAGTCGCCGACGATCCACCATCTCGACAACCAACGGGGGGTCAGACTCCGCTGCTCATTCAGGGCCTGCTTCAGCAATTGCCGACGGATGGTCACTGGACGCGCCTGCAGGCCCAAAAGTGGTTGAAACTTGCCGAGATGACCTTCGAGCTGGTCTATGACCTTGGCCCTGATGACGCTCCGCTACGGCCGATTGACAAGGGCAACCCAGAATGAGCCCGGACACCGTGTCCAAAGCGGTGGGCCAGCCGGGCGCAGAGCCGGACGGGGGAGCAAAGGGTACCGCCCCGTTCCGGTGGCTCCGCTGAACGTGAGGGCGGTCGTAGACGCGACCGTCCTCACGGGAGATTCTATTCTCATCTCACATCGGCTGGAAGTCCAGCAAAGGCGACCCCGGCTATCGCCGAGCCCTGAAACCACCGTGCCCTAAACGGGCGCAAGGAGCGAGTCGCGCCGGGCGTCGCACGCGAGGTTGCGCAGCCCCGCCACGTCGGCGTCCGGGCCGGCAGCGAGAGCCTGCGCGAGCGCCCGTCGGTGGCCGTCGAAGCGCTCGTGCGCATACGGGACGGCGATCCCGCGAGAGACCATGAACGGCCAGTCGCTGGCCTGCAGCGCCAGCAGCTCGCGCACGGCAGCCGCGCCCGCCAGCTCGCCTGCTGCCAGGACCTCCAGCTCGGCGGCGCGCATCGCAAAGGCCATCTCCGCGACCGCCGGACCCGACCAGGTCGACAGGTTGCCGTCGGTGCCCCAGCTGCCCACCTGCGCCACCGACTCGCCTGCCCCCAGTGCCGCGGGCAGGCCTTGCTCTATCGCCGTGGAGACGCCGCTCGCCAGCTCCTCTGGCTCGCTGAGTGCCAGCGCGTCGTCAAGACGCACTAGCTCTAGGCCCTGACGGGTGCACTCCTCGATGACCGCGCCCAGCCAGTGCGGGCCCTCATACCACCAGTGGCCGAGCAACTCAGTGTCGAGCGCACATACGACCAGCCCGCCGCCGGGCAGCGCCGTGCCCGCATCCGCGCAGGCCTCGTTGGCGCTGCGCAGCCGGGCGATCGTCCGGGCGACGAAGTCGACCGCATGCTCGCGCGCGAGCGCGAGCGCGGCGTCGCGGTCATAGGCGTCCCCGTCGTTGTTCCAGGGGTTGTGGTGATGGACGGTGTGATGGTGATAGTCGCGGTAGGCGCCCGCGGCCGGATAGCCGCCGTCGCTCCACACCAGCGAGATGGTGGCGCGGTCGATCGGTACGAGCACGACGCCGCTGTCGCTGACGATCGGCCGCAGGTGCTCGACGGCGCCGAGGCCGAAGCTGTTGGTCAGCTCGACGCAAACGGCACGCACGCCGGCCTCCTCGAGCGTGCGCGCCAACCACGGCGCGTACGCGCACTCGGGCAGCCACAGGCCTCCGCGCCAGCCCTCGCCGAAGCGGCGTCGGTGGGCGCTGATCCCGGCCTGCACCTGCAGGCCCACGCCCGCGTCGGTCGCCACTAGGGGCAGCACTGCGTGCGTGGCCGCGGAGGTCCATTGGGCATGTGGGGCGAGCGCCGCCAGCAGGTCTCCGCCGCGACCCTGCAGGCGCTCCAGCGCCTGCGCGTAGTCGCGCCACGAGCGTTCCAGCTCGCAGGCGAGCTGCTCGTGGCCGGCCGCGCGCAGCCCCGCAGCGTCCTCCTCGTGCGTCCAGCCGCGCACCTCCTGCACGAAAACAGCGAAGCGCTCGGGCACCTCGGGCGCCTCCAGCTGGTCGCACAGCACGGGGGTCAGCGACAGCGTCAGCGGCGCGCCCTCGTCGAGCAGGTCCGTCAGCGGCAAGTAGCAGCTGGCCATGGCCTCCCACAGCCACTCCTCGCCGAAGGGCCACGTGCCAAAGCCCTCCACGTAGGGCATATGGGTATGCAAGACGATCGCCAGCGCACCACGCTGGCTGCGCCGACTCACGGCCGGCATACCGCGACAAAGTCAAGCGCCCGCTCGAGGTCAGCCTCGCGAGCGCTGCGCAGCGCAAAGTCAGAGCAGGCGATCGCGGGGGTGAAGCGGTCATAGAAGGCGCGCGTGAGGCCGAGGGCGCCATGCACGCGATCCCAGCCCAGGCGCAGGGCGAGCTCGTGCGCGCGCAACTTGCGCGCGTGGTAGAGGCCGCGCAGCTCGACCACGGGGAAATGCTCGCGGCACAGGCACTCGAACTCCGCGGCGCGGTACTCGTGCACGTGCCAGGGGTTGTCCGAGCGCGATGCGCCCTTGGGCGCGAGCGTGAGCACGTTGGGCGTGGACACGAACACCATGCCCCCACCCTGCGCCGCGGACGCGAGCAGCGAGCGAAAGTGATCGAGCACGGCGCCGGGATCTTGCAGGTGCTCGATCGTCTGCAGGAAGACCACCGCGTCGGCCTGCTCTGAGAAGGCGTCGACGAGCTCGCGCTCGAAGCGCAGGTTAGCCCGTCGGTAGCGCAGCCGCGCGTGCTCGTGGGCCTCCGGGTTGGCGTCCACCCCCACCACGCTCGCCGCGCTCGCGGCGAGGACGTCTGAGCCATAGCCCTCGCCGCAGGCCATGTCGATCACACGCATCCCCGCAACCTGCGCAGCGATCCACTCATAGACCACCAGATGGCGGCGAAACCAGTAGTTCTCCTCGGGCACGTTCGGCAGCGTGCGCTCGCCCGTCAGCGCAAGCGGCGGGACCCCCTCGGGCTGGTCGCGCTGCACGTGCAGGGTTGGTGTCAAAAGATGCGAAGGGTCGAACAGTCAGGTCCGGCGATGCTGGCGTGGACGCGGGCGCGAGTATAAGGTGGCGCGGTGCCGCCCGCCCTCAGCGCCGAGGAGATCCGCCTCGCCAACACGCGCTACCACGACGTGGCAGCCGGCCACTACGACGCCAAGTGGGGCATCGACTTCGGCGATCTCGGCCTAGCCCAGGTCACGGCCAAGGTGCGCAAGGCTCTCGGTCAGGCCCCCACACACTACGCCCGCTCGCTGGAGATAGGGGCCGGAACGGGGTACTTCACGCTGAACCTGCTGCGCGCCGGCCTGATCGGCCAGGCGACCTGCAGCGACATCTCGCCGGGCATGCTCGATGCGCTGCAGGCAAACGCGCGGCGCCTGGGCCTGACCGTGCACACCGAGCCTGCGAACGCCGAGCGCCTGCCGTTCGCAGACGACAGCTTCGACCTCGTGCTGGGCCACGCCGTGCTCCACCACATCCCCGATCTCGAGCGCGCGTTCAGCGAGTTCGAGCGCGTGCTCGCGCCGGGCGGCACGGTGCTGTTCGCCGGCGAGCCGTCGCGCTACGGCGACCGCCTAGCAAACGTGCCCAAGCGCTTTGCCACAGCCGTAGCCCCGCTGTGGCGTCGAGCGATCGGCGCAGACCCAGCGGGCGACATGGACGCGAGCGCGCCCGACGCGGCCCTGGAGGCGGTCGTAGATGTCCACGCGTTCGCCCCCGCAGAGCTCCTGCGGGCAGCCCGCGGGGCGGGGTTCGAGCAGGTGTACGTGCGCGGCGAGGAGCTGTTGGCCAACTGGTTCGGCTGGACCAATCGCACGCTGGAGGCAACCGCCGATCCCGAGCAGGTGCCCTGGGCGTGGCGCCTGTACGCCTACCGCGGCTACCTGCTGTTGCAGGAGCTCGACCGCAGGCTGCTGGAGTCGCGCCTGCCGGCGGCGGTCTTCTACAACCTGATGCTCGCCGCGCGCAAGCCTGGCTAGGCAACGACCCAGCGGGCGGGCACATGGCGGCCCTGAAACCTAGCCGCCAATGTGGCAGACCTGCTGGGCTGTTTGCGTGACGAACAGCTGCAGTTCGCGCATCCACTTCGACTGTCGGGCGGAGTTGTCGGCGAAACGCAGCGTCCCGTTTTCGTCGCGCATGTAGTAGCTGAACACGGACCCTGCACGGGCCGGCAGTGAGACGTGTTCGGATGCCGGTTTTTGCAGTTCTTCCTGGATCGCCCGGGCCTTGACGATCTGCGGGTCACTCAACTCATACGTCGGTCCGCCATTGCAGTTGACCTTGCCTTCTTCGTTTACCAGCAGCGTCAGGCGTGCCTGCGACGTCGAGCCGCTGCGATCGACGATGAACAGGTCGGCGGCCTGGACCCCCCCGCCACATCCCGCCGCCAGCAGCCCTACGCCGGCCAGCACGCACACCAGCACGCGCGAGACAGGCGCCATCACGCCTGTACCGCCACACCGCCACGCCGTGGATCGCCGGCACCGCACAGCTCATCGCCCAACCTGTGGACCGCCTGCACGCCGCCGAAGAACAGGTTGAGCTCGGCGAAGGACACCACCTCGGTCGCAGCTCCGGACGGCCCATGCAGCTTGCGCATGTCGATGCCCGGCTCGGCGAAGAGCACGCCGTCCTCGTAGTGCACGCGCGGAGCGGCCACCGCATCGCCCACCTGCATCCCGCGGTCGACCACGTTGACGATCGTCTGCAACAGGGCCGAGCGAATACGGTTGGAGCCGGCGCTGCCCAGCGCCAGCTCGACCTCCTCGCCGCGCATGACCACCGAAGGGGCCATCATGCTCGGCATCCGCCGCCCGGCGGGATGCCGGTGAAAGCCGAGGGGATTGAGGTCCTCCTCGCCCATCACGTTGTTGAGGTGCATCCCCGTGCCCGGGACTACAACCCCCGAGCCCTCGCCGTTGGTGCAGGTCGCACTGCACGCCGTGCCGTGCGCGTCCATCACCGATATGTGCGTCGTGGCACCCAGTCGGCTCGACAGGAAGCGCTCGAGAAAGCCGTCCTGGTCGAGGCCCTCGACGAACTCGGGGGTGCGCTCGGCCTGCGCGGCGGCCATCGCGTCAACCACGTCGTCCAGCAGCGGCGGCGCGGGCCGGCGGTCGAGCAGCAAGAGCGCGTAGGCGAGCAGCGTCCCTCCGGCCGAGGGGGGCGGGTTGGTGAGGATCTCCCGCCCGCGGTAGCCGATGCGCACGGGCCGGCGCTCGATCGCCTCATAATCAGCGAGATCTTCACCGCTCAGCGAGCCGCCGCGCGCCGCCAGCCACTCGCACACCGCAGACGCTATGTCACCTCGGTAGAACGGTCGCGGGCCGTCTTTGGCCAGGCGCGTGAGCGCGTCGCCGAGCTCGGGGTTGCGCAGCAGCTCGCCCTCGCGCAGGATGGCGCCCTCGGGCGCCCACAGGGCGGCGCACTCGGGGGTTGACGTGAGCAGATCGGCGAGGATCCTGGCCACGTAGGCCTGACCGTGGTTGAGCACTACCCCATCGCGCGCCAGGCACGCGGCGGGCGCCGCTAGGTCCTCCAGGGGCACGCTGCCCCACAGCCGCGCCGCCTCGCATACGCCGGCCGGCACGCCATAGACCCCGCACGAGGCAGGCCCGACGTGAAAGACCTGAGCGGCGTCGCCGAAGGACACGTCGATAGCGCGCAGCCGGGCGCGCGAGCCGCCGCCATCGTCGCCGTCGGTCCGCTGGTCGGATGGCGCGGCCACGAAGAAGTCCAGCAGCGCGGGCTGCGCGCCGCGACCGGCGACGAGCATGTACCCGCCCGCGCCCAGGCCGGTCAGCAGCGGCTCGGCGACGAACGAGACGAGCATCGCGCCCAACGCAGCATCGACCGCGTTGCCGCCTTCGCGCAGCACGCGCGCGCCGGCCTGCGCGGTCAGCGGATGACCGGCTGCCACGACGCCGTGCTCAGATCGGCTCATCGCTGAGCGATACCACACACCGCCGACGGGCGGCGAAGCGCCCTCTGAGGATCGTCAGTCGAGCCAGTCAAGGACGCAGGTCGCGTGGCGTGCTTGGCACGCGAGCGACCGAGGACGCAGGATGGCGAAGCGCTGACGGTCCTCAGAGGTTTGGGATGAACTCGGGTACGTCTAGCTCGTCGACGCTCAGGCCGCGGCGGCGAGAACCGCCTGCGGCAGCGGCGCTGGCGACCTGCGGGCGCTCGCGCCGAATGAGACTCCGGGCGCCGGCGCGCTGCACGCGCACCTCACCAGCGACCGGCTCTTTGAGCTGCTCAGCCCGTCTGCGCCGACCCTGATCGCCGTAGCCGGTCGCCACTACGGTCACCCAGACCTCGTCGTCGAGCTTCTCGTCGACCATCGCCCCGAAGATGATGTTGGCGTCCGGATGGGCAGCCTCGGAGACGGACTTGGCGGCCTCGTTGACCTCCCACAGCGACAGGTTGTTGCCGCCTGTGATCGACAGCAGGATCGAGCGCGCGCCGTCCATCGACGTTTCCAGCAGCGGCGATGAGACGGCCTGCTGAGCCGCGTCGGTCGCCCGGTTCTCGCCGGTGCCCATGCCGATTCCCAGCAGCGCGTTGCCGGCTTCGCTCATGATCGTGCGCACGTCGGCGAAGTCGAGGTTGATCAGGCCGGGAAGCGTGACCAGGTCTGAGACTCCCTGCACGCCCTGGCGCAGCACGTCGTCGGCCACGCGGAAGGCGTCGACCATCGATGTCTGTTTGTCGAGCACCGTCAGCAGCCGGTTGTTGGGCACGACGATCAGCGTGTCGACTTCGTCGGCGAGCGCCTCGACGCCGCGCTCGGCCTGCTCGCCGCGGCGCGAGCCCTCAAAGCCGAACGGCTTTGTCACGATCGCGACCGTCAGCGCGCCGATTTCGCGCGAGATACGTGCCACGACCGGCGCCGCGCCCGTGCCGGTCCCGCCGCCCGCGCCGGCTGTAATGAAGATCATGTCCGAGCCCTTCAGCAGGGCCTTGACGCGGTCGTAGTCCTCCATCGCCGCCTGGCGTCCCACGTTGGGATCCGATCCCGAGCCCAGCCCGCGGGTCAGCTCAGAGCCGATGTGCAGGGTGATGTCGGCCGTGGACTGCTGCAGGGACTGCACGTCGGTGTTGACGGCCACGAACTCGATCCCCTCGACCTCTGCCTCGACCATGCGGTTGACCGCGTTGACGCCGCCGCCGCCCACGCCGACCACGCGGATGATCGGCTGCCCTGCCTGCGCCGCGACCCGCGCGGGTGTCGGCTGCTCGTCGGCGTAGTCGTGCAGCGGGTGCGCGCCCGCCCAACTGGCCGTCTGGAGCGGGCTCTGGGCTACCTCCGGCAGCCTCTCGGGCCGCTCCATCAGGCTCTCGGGAATGTCAGACGAGAAGGCGTTGCGCAGGCGCTCCTGCGGGCTGGGGACGCGCGCCTCGTATGCATTCGGCTCGGGGGTTGCGAGCGTGTCGGGCGGCGCGCCGAGGGCGGGGTGTGGCAGAGCGCTGTCCTGGCGTGGCTGAGCGCTGTCCTGGCGCGCCGGCGCGCCGGCAACGCCGGGCTGCTCCTCCTCGGGGCTGTCGGTCTTGCGAAACAGCGCGGCAAGGGGCCCTTCGCGCATGCTCGCACGTTTAGCGTTGGCCATTTGTCAAAACCTCCTGCGCGAGTTGCCGGTAGGACTGGGCGGCCACGCCATCGGGCTCGTACTTGAGCACCGACATGCCCTTGACGGGAGCCTCTGCGAAGCGCACCGTCTTGCGGATGCGCGACGCAAACACACGATCGCCAAAGTTTTCCTCGAGGATCTCGATCGCCTCCTTGGCGTGAATGGTGCGCGAATCCACCAACGTCGGGAGGATACCCTCGATGTCAACGCCCGGATTGAGGTTCTCGCGGATCATCGCGAGCGTGTTCTGCAGTTGGATGAGCCCGCGCATCGACAGATACTCGCACTGCACGGGCACGATCACCTTGTCGGCTGCGGTCAGCGCGTTGATCGTCAACAGGCCCAGGCTGGGCGGCGTGTCGATGCAGATGAAGTCGTAGTCGGCGAGGATCGGCTCGAAGGCCTTCTGCAGCGAGCGCTCGCGACCGATCATGGTCGACATCGCGATCTCCGCTCCGGCGAGGTCGATCGAGGCACACGCCACGTCGATCTCGCGCTTGCGGATCACCTCACGGATCGAGGTCTTGTGCACCAGCACGTCGTACATCGACTGCTCGAGCGTGTCCGGATCGATGCCCTGCGACATCGTCAGGTTGCCCTGGGGATCCATGTCAACGCACAGAACTCGATGTCCCTCCTCCGCGAATGCGGCGGCCAGGTTGAGCGTGGTGGTCGTCTTGGCCACCCCGCCCTTCTGGTTGGCGAACGCGATGACCTTGGCCTTGTCCTGCACGGTGGCTCCGATGCTCGGTTGCTGGAAAGCCGTCCGGTGGGTATTCGCATGGTCAGCGGCGATTCCTGCATGGCAACTACGATCGGGGCATGAGCGCGCGCGGCGATCAGAGCCCGCCCATCCCGCCGAGCCTGCTCGCGCGACTAAAGGACAAGCGGGTGCTGATCTGCGTTGGCGCGGGCGGCGTGGGCAAGACAACAACCTCGGCGGCGCTCGCACTCGGCCTGGCCGCGCGCGGGCGCAAGGTGGCGGTGGTGACAATCGACCCCGCCAAGCGGCTTGCGAGCGCGCTCGGCCTGGCGCGGCTGTCAGACGAGCCCAGCCGGATCGATCCGCAGGCATTTGCAGCGCAGGGCGTGGAGATGGGCGGCGAGCTGTGGGCGATGATGCTCGACGCCAAGCGCACATTGGATGAGATCGTCACGCGGTTGGAGCCCGACGCGGCAGCACGCGAGGAGATCCTCGCCAATCCCGTCTATCGGGAGCTCTCGGGCGCGGTGGCCGGCTCGCACGAGCTGAGCGCGATCGCCAAGCTGTACGAGCTGCACGAGGAGCACGACTTCGACGTGATCGTGCTGGATACGCCGCCGTCGCGCAACGCGCTGGACTTCCTCAACGCCCCCACGCGCCTGCTCGGCTTCCTGGAAGGCCGTGCCTTGCAGGTGTTCCTGGCGCCCAGCGGGCTGACCGCGCGGCTGTTCGGCCGCGGCACCGGCCTGGTCTTCGCGATCTTCGCGCGCGTCACCGGGATCGACATGTTGAGCGATCTGTCGACCTTCTTTCGCTCGCTGGTGGGAGTGATCGACGGCTTTGGCGAGCGCACGCGTGGCGTGGCGCAGCTGATGCGCGACCCGACGAGCGCATTCTTGATCGTGACCTCGCCCGAGACCGAGCCCGCCGAGGAGGCGGTGTTCCTGGCCGAGCGGCTGGACTCGCTGGGCATGCAGCGGGCGGGCGTGATCATCAACCGCATGCACCTCGACGGCCTGGGCGACCACACAACCGAGGAGGTCGGCGCGCTGCTCGCCAAGCAGCTGGGCGAGGGCCTGGCGTCACGGGTGGCGAGAAATCTCGCCGACTTCGACGTGTTCGTGCAGCGCGATCGGGCGACCGTTGTGCGCCTTTCAGGCCTGCTGCACGAACGCCGGCCGATCCTCGTCCCGCATCTAGATGAAGAGGTCCAGGATCTCCACGGGCTGGCCCGCATCGCCGAGCACCTGCTCGGCTGAAGACTCCTGCGTGACCGCGACCGTGACCGCGTCTGCGATCACGCCGCCGTCCACCGCCACGCATTCCGGCACCGGTGCACATGCGATCTCGCCCTCATCCGCCGGCACGGGCCCGTGCGCGATCTCGCCGCCATCGGCCACCTCGCGCGCCAGCAGCTCGTCGGCGAGAGCGACCAGGTCGGAAGACAGGTGCCCGCAGATGACATCGCGCAGCAGCGCCCGCAGGTGATTGGCGATGTCTCTGGCGAGCGTGTGGCCCCCGGCGTGCTCGACCGCGCTGCCCGCCACGATCGCCTGCTCCAGCACGAGCGCCTGCACGATCCGCTCGGTCAGCTCGGGCCGCTGGGCGGGGGTGGCACACAACGCGGCCAGGCGCCGGGCCAGCAGCCCGCTGCCGGGGCCCTCCGGCTCCAGCAATGCGCGCAGGGCGAGCAGGTGATCGGTGAGCCCTTGGTAGGGGCCGTCGCGCTCGCAGCCCAGCTCGAAGCGCTGTAGCGCCCAGGCCAGCTCGTTGCCGTCGGGCGCCCGACGAGAGACAAGGTTGCAGAACGCGCGCAGCTCGTCCTCCTGCTCGGCGCTGACAACGAGCATCCCCTGTGGCCGGTGGCCGGCCCCCAGTGCCAGCGGCGCCCAGGCACCCGCGCCCACCCGCGCCCAGGCTATGGCGCCGAGCGCTACCCGCCCGTCGCCGAACAGCCTCAGCGCGCGCAACAGGTCCTCGAGCACTGCACACCCACGCGACACGGCCGCGCGCGGGTCGTCCTCCTCGGCGGTGAGCACCACGATCAGGTGGTCGTCGCCCTGTCCATCGACGGTCGCCGCCAAAGCGTCGGGCAGGCCGTCCAGAGCATCGGGGCGGGCGATCGTCAGGCCCCTGGTCAGCGCCAGCTCGGCCGAGCCGAGGACGAGGCCGTGCAGGCTGGCGACCAAGCTGAGCTCGCGCGGGCTGCCCTGGGCCGCCTGCTCGAGTCGGGCGAGGGCTGCGTGCAATCGCTCGGGGCGCAACTCGAAGTCGGTCTGTTCATCGAAGATGTCCTCGAGCAGGGCGCGAACAGCCGCGGCAGCGCGCGCTCGGGCGCTCGCCGGTGCCAGCTCGACACGGACAGACGCCAGATAGCGCTCCAGGCCGTCGAAGCCTTCGAGCAGCCGCAGCGCATCCTGATAACCGGGCAGGCCCGCCAGCGCCTGCTCTCTCGCGGCGAGGAACTCGCCGGTCAGCGCGCGATAACAGTACAGCGCGGTGCCCATCGAGCCGCGACGCCCCATCCGCGGCTCGAGCTCGAACTGCACCTCGGCGCCCGCCAATACCTCTGCGTGCAGATGGACCGCGGCCGCCTCGATGAACTCCGTCAGTGCCGCCTGGAGCTGCAGTGAGCGCATGGTGCGCTGAGTTCGCGCTCAGCTCACGCGCTCCTGCCGGGCGCATCGGGTCTTGCAGGCGCACACGGCTGCGGCTCGGGCGATTCTCGCTCGGCTTCCGCGTAGACCGACGCGAGCACACGTCGGCGCAGACCCTCAGGCGCACCGCCTGTGTGCGAGGAGCCGCTCGCTCCGCGCAGCCACCGCGCCAGCTGACGAGATACATCGGACATCGACTCTAGATACGGACGTCGCCGGCATGTGGATCATGCTGCGGTGCAGGCGCCTCATCTCGTCGCTCCCGATGATCCGAATCCGAGCGCCACCCGTAGTAAGGGGTATGACTGGCGACCGTCGCGATCGGCCGCTGCATTGGCGCTGTGCCGTCAGGTTGACCACTGGGCGAACTGTGTCCAGTGATCCGAATGTCTGCCTGGCTCGTAAGAATAGCCAGGATGCCCAAGCCGTTGCGCTTTGTTGGTGGAGACGACTCGGCCGAAAGCCTGCGACTGCTCGCCGACGAGGAGTTGGTGCAGCTCACCTATCAGAGCAAGCCCGCCGCGTTCGAGGTGATCTATGACCGCCACGTCGATGCGGCTTTCTCGCTCGCCGTTCGCATCTGCGGCCAGCGTGCGCTGGCCGAAGACGTCGTGCAGGAGGCGTTCCTGTCGTTGTGGCGCAGCAGAGCTCGCTACGACCGAACCCGCGGCAGCGTGCGCACGTGGATTTTGGGCACGGTGCGCAACCGCGCGATCGACGCCATCCGCCAGCGATCAGTGGGGGATCGCGGCCGCGTAGACGATGCGGGACTGGAGGAGCGCCTGGTGGCGCCCGAACGCACCGATCTGGAGTTCGCGCGTCGCGAGGACGCGCGCTTGGTCCGCCAGGCGCTCGATCAGCTGCCCGACGAGCAGAGCCGTGTAATCGAGCTCGCCTACTTCGGCGGTCTGACACATGTCCAGATCGCTTCCATGCTGGACATACCGGTCGGCACGATCAAGGGTCGCATGCGCCTCGGCCTGGCCAAGCTGCGCACGACCATAAGCAACCCTGCTGAGATCGCCCCATGAACGGCGCAGACGTGTCCCACATCGACCCGGATGGCTGGTCCAGCGAGGCTGCGGCGTACGTGTTGGGTGCACTCCCGCCCGCCGAGCGCGCCGAGTTCGAGCGCCACATGGGCTCCTGCGACATGTGTCGCGACGCGGTCGCCGCCATGCAGCGGACCGCAGACGCGCTGGCCAGCGCTGCGACACCGCTGGCGGCGCCAGGCACACTGCGCGAGCGGGTCATGTCGAGCGTGTACGCGAACGCCCGCGCGCAGAGAGCCGATGGCCCCGCCGGCCTTCTGCGACGACTCGCCCTCACTCACCATCACTGGCGATCGGCCCTTGCCTCGGCAGTGTTCGCGTCCGCCCTGACGGCCGTGCTGGTGCTCGCGCTGGCGACCGGGCCCAACAGCAGCCGCGTGCGCGTGATCCGTGTCCCGGTGACCACCACCCCGCGCGCGAGCGCCGTACTGCGCGTGAACGGCGGGCACGCCGAACTGGAAGTCCTCGGCATGCCTCAGTCGGCCCCCAACCGGGTGTATGAGGTGTGGATCAAACGCGGCGGCGCGCTGCTGCCTACCAATGCGCTGTTCACCGTCACAGACCGCGGCAGCGCCACTGTTGCGGTGCCTGGCAACGTGCGCGGCGCGATGGCCGTCCTCGTCACCTCAGAGCCGCTCGGCGGCAGCCCAGCACCGACGCGCACGCCGGTGATCGTCGCGCCGCTCAGCTGAACTGCTGAAAGGGGGGCCTCAGGCGACCACGAGCGCGTCGGCGGTGCGCTCTGAGCACTCCGCGCCGAGCCAGTGTTCGCCGTAGGCGCGCATGTCGTCAATGATCGGCAGCAGCGCCCTACCCTTGTCGGTTAGGGCATACTCCACGCGCGGCGGCACCTCGGGGAAGGTGTGGCGCTCGACCATCCCCTCCTCCTCCAACGCGCGCAGACGCAGCGACAGCGTGCGGGGGCTGATGCCGGCGAGCGAGCGTTCCAGCTCGCAGAAGCGCGAGCAGCCCTCGGCCAGGTCGCGCACGAGCAGCAGCGTCCACTTGCCGCACACGATGTCAGCGGTCATGCACACGGGGCAGGTCTCATCAACGGCCATTTCAACCGTTACTTTACCAACTGAAGTGTTGGCAGGCCGACAGAACGTGCCGCCGATGCTGGTTTCCGCGCGCGTCGCCTACGTCAGCCAACGCGGTGGGCAGGTCGAGGTTTAGCCGACGGCGAGCGACGGCTTGGATTCCGCGTCGCGCTTGGACTCGATAGCGGCGACGTCCTCCATGGTCGTGCCCCTACGTCCGTCGGCCTGCATCAACAGCTTGAAGTCATGCGGGCTGGTCGCCACGTGCATAGCGTCCTCGAAGGTCACGCGTCCGGCCTTGACGTGGCCGAACAGGGCCTGGTCAAAGGTCTGCATGCCGTAGTAGCCGCCTGTGGTGATCACCTCGACCAGCTTGCCCGTCTGGGCTGGGTCGACGATCATGTCGCGCACACGCCCGGTCATACGCAGGATCTCGCAAACGGCTACGCGGCCGCCGTCTGCTCCGGGAACCAGTCGCTGGGAGATGACGCCCTTGACGGTGCCCGCGATCATGCTGCGCGCCTGGCCGTGCTGGTGAGGCGGGAAGAAGTCGAGCATGCGGTTGATCGACTCGGTCGCGTCGACGGTGTGGATAGTCGACAGCACGAGGTGTCCGGTCTCGGCGGCCGACAGAGCCGTCTGCACGGTCTCCTCGTCGCGCATCTCGCCAACGAGGATCACGTCCGGGTCCTGCCGCAGCACCCTTCTCAGCGCGCGCTTGAACGAAGCCGTGTCCATGCCAACTTCGCGCTGGTTGATGACCGAGCGGACGTCTTTGTGGACGAACTCGATCGGGTCCTCGATCGTGACGATGTGCTTGTTCATCGTGCGGTTCATGTGGTCGATCATCGCCGCAAGCGTGGTCGACTTGCCTGATCCGGTGGTCCCGGTGAGCAGCACGATGCCGCGCTCCTCCTCGGCCAGTTCGCGCACGACCGGCGGCAGTGCGAGCTCCTCGATTGTGCTGATGTGCTGGGGGATCGCGCGGCAGGCCATCGAGATCACCCCGCGCTGGAGGAAGGCGTTGATCCTGAAGCGCGCGACCTGCGGGATTTCAAACGAGAAGTCGACCTCGTGCTCGTGGGCGAACTCGTCGAGCTTGTCCTCGTCGCTGAGCAGCTCCTTCAGCGCGCCCTCGGTGTCGGAAGCGCTCAACGGCTCGACGCTCTCGTCGAGCGTGAGCTCCCCGTTGACGCGATACAGGGGCGCCGAGTCGACCTTAAGGTGCAGGTCAGATCCGCCCTTGTCCACCAGCGCTCGCAGCGCCGCAATCACATCGAACATGCATCCCTGATCGGCAGCGGCACCGGACGGCTTGAGCGCCGCACGGGCATGTGGACACAGACTGTCCTGACGAGTCGATCGTGGTCGCTGACAAGGACGCAGTGAGCGTGGCGTGCTTGGCACGCGAGCGAACGAGGACGCAGTCAGCGGGCTTGAGCGGCCGTCAGGCGACGTCGCGGAGCTTTTGGGCCTCCGCAAGCGATTGCAGCTTCTTCAGCGACTGGTTCTCGATCTGGCGGATGCGCTCGCGCGTGACGTTGAACGTTCGCCCGACCTCGTCGAGCGTGCGCGGGTGCTCGCCGCCGAGGCCGTAGCGCAACTCCAGCACGCGACGTTCGCGGTAGGAGAGGTTCTCCAGCGCCTCGCGCAGGGCCTCCTTGGTGAGGATCTCGGCGGCGCGCTCGTAGGGAGACTCGGCCCGCTCGTCGGCGATGAACTGGCCGAACTCCGACTCCTCCTCGTCGCCGACGGGCTTCTCCAGCGACACGGGCGCCTGCGCGGAGCGCTTGATCGAGTCAACCTCCTCGGGGTCGATGCCCGTGACCTCGGCGATCTCGTCGGCGGTGGGCTCGCGTCCGAGCTCGGTCACCAGCTTGCGCTCGGCGCGGCCGATCTTGTTGAGCTTCTCGACCACGTGCACGGGGATGCGGATCGTGCGGGCCTTGTCGGCAAGCGCGCGGGCGATCGCCTGGCGGATCCACCAGGTGGCGTAGGTGGAGAACTTGAAGCCCTTGCGGTAGTCGAACTTCTCGGCGGCCCGCACCAGGCCCAGTGTGCCCTCTTGGATCAAGTCGAGGAACGGCAGGCCCTGGTTGCGGTAGTTCTTGGCGATCGACACCACCAGGCGCAGGTTGGACTCAACCATCTTCTGCTTGGCGTCCAGGTCGCCACGCTCGATGCGCTTGGCCAGGTCGACCTCCTCCTGGGCGGTCAGCAGGCGTACCTTGCCGATGTCCTTGAGGAACAGCTGCAGCGAGTCGGTCGTCATGTCCGGCTTGAGATCGAGCGCCGTTTTGGCTTTGCGCCGACCGCGCTTGTCGGGAGCACGCTCGATCTCCGACGACGCGGCGATCGCCGGGTCGATGTCCTCCACGAGCTCGATCTCGGATCGCTCGAAGAACCCGTGCAGCTCCTCGACGTCCGACTCGTCGAGGTCGAGCTCGGACATCGCCTTGGCTATCTCCGCGTAGGAGAGAACACCCACCTGCTGCCCCTTGGCCAGCAGGCCCTTGACCTCGTCCAACTCCTGCAGCTCGACTACTGACATCGTGTTTCCATTCTTGGGTCGCGCGAAGCCCCGCGCGCCATGCGCTGGGGCCCTGCCAGATTATGCTTCAGGACGCCTACACCGCACAAATACGGTCGGGATCTGACCACGTTACATCTCGGGTTCGCTCTCACGTAGTTGCCAAGCGGTCATGCTAACGCGTGCTGGGCGAACATCGGAGAGATCTGCAGCCTTCTTGAAGACCGCAGGTCCCTGCTTGAAGCCTGGCCTTAAGCAATGATGTCCGCGTGAGCGACTCCGATTCCGCAGGGCGCAAGCGCCGGCCAAGCGTGCCCGACGGCAACGGAGGCGTGCTGGCCAACCTTCCGCGGACGCGCCCGCAGCGCTCCAGCCCGCGCAGGGCGGCCGCGCGAACAGCCGCTGCAGAGCCCGCCACACAGGCGGCGAACGGCACGCGCGAAACCGCTGCAGAAACCGCCGCAAAGACCAAGGCCCCATCTCGGCCACGCCGTCCGAGCGCGCGCAAAGCGCAGGCCCGCAAGCCTGCCACAGCCCCCAGCGCGAGCAAGCCCAGCGCGCGCACACCCAGGCGCCAGGCCCAGTCGCACTGCGACCGCGTGCCCACACAGGGTTTCGAATGCGCGAGCGAGAGCGTCAGCGGGCCCGTGCAGCCGCCCGGTGGCCCCGAGCTCGTTGCGTCGGCCGTAGAGATCGTCGGCGAGCTGGCCAAGGCGGGTCTGTCCAGCGGCGAGCGCGTGCTCAGAGACGTCTTGTCGCGCCTGCCGCTGCCCTGATCGCGATCCCCGCGCTCGCGCCCTGCGACCCTGATCGCGATCCGTGGCGATATGTATACTCACCGCCACGCCGAGCTCCCATGACCCAGGTCGTGGGAGGCGGGGGACCCAATGCGGGTCGAAATCGATCCGCTGGGGCGAATCGGTCCGGTGAGGACCGTAGCGCCGCACACTATGTGCCGCGCGAGCCCGTCAGCTGACCCCGTAGGCGCCGACGACGATGCGAATCACCATCAAGACCCCGACAGCTCCGCTTGCCCTGATCGCAGCCGCGGCCTGCCTCCTGGCGGTGCCGGCGGTCAGTGCCTGGGCCGACACCGGCGGTGCGGCAGCCGGCGCACCGCCCGTCAAGGGCAAGGTCCACACGACCGGGATCGCCACCTGGTTCGGCCCCGGCTTCTATGGCAAGCAGACCGCCTGTGGGCAGACGTTGACCCCGAGCGTTATAGGCGTGGCCAACCGCACGCTCCCCTGCGGAACGCTGATCAAGGTCAGCTACCAGGGCCGCGCGCTGACCGTGCCTGTGCTCGACCGCGGACCCTACAGCTCGATTGGCGCCGACTGGGACCTGACCGCCGGCGCTGCCCAGGCGCTCGACATCACCAAGACAGTGCGCATCGGCACCCGCGTGGTCGGAAACGCGCCCGACACACCCACACTGGGGCTGCCTGCTGGCGCGCAGAGCGAAACCCTGGCTGGCGGCGTCGCCGCCAGCGCGCCCGTCGCCGCCGAATAGCGCGGTTCACACACGCTCGTCGACCGAGGCCGCCGGACGACCGGCGGCCGCTCGCGCAGCTGAGCGCGCGGCGTACAGGCCGACATCCGCATGCGCGGCAAGCGCCGCGGCCTCGCGTCCATCGTCAGGGCACACCGCGGTGCCGATCGCGACCTCCAGCGAGGACCCACGCCGACGCATCGCGACATGAGCCGCGCGCGCCAGGCGCTCGGCCAGGCGCTCGGTCGCCATCCGATCGGTTTCAGGCGCAAGCACCCAGTACCTGCCGGGCCTCTCCTGTGTGACGACACCCGACGTGGCCGCGATGGGGGTCGGCTGCGCTTGCAGCTCGCCCACCAGGGTTTGCTCGATCGTGGCTGCCAGCAGCGTCAGCGTCCCTGGTTCGTGGCGACTCATGCGCTCGATGTCGACCAGCTCGACAAGCAGCGCAGCAAAGGGCAGGCCATCGCGTTCGAAGCGCTCCAGTTGACGACCGATCGAGCGAGTCCATGCCGCGGCGCCCTGCTCGCGCCGTTCATCACGAATCTCGATCTCGCCGGCCCGCGCACGCAGCGGCACGGGCGGAGACTCGTCCCACGAAAGCGGACGCTCATCGGCGAGGGCGCCCTCGGGCGCAGTCCGAGAGCGCGCGAACGCGACCTGACCCTCTGAAACCGGCGCGCGTGAGCGTTCATCCACTATCACCGCCTCGCCGCCTGAGTCCGGCACGGGATCACGCTCGCGCGCAGCGCGGTCGCGGGGCGCACTCTCGTGGGCGCTGAGGATCGCGGCGTCCCCGCCGGCCGTCACGTCGCGTTCGGTCGACACGCTGACAACAGCCACGGCGACCAAGCTCGCGCACACGCAAGCAAGCCGGTCGGCGAGATCTGCCAGTTGACGCGCGGGCGAGCTGTCCAGAATCGGGGACGCCCATCCCAACTGACCGGGGCGCAACTCTTCGAGCATTGTCTCCCAAAGGACACGGCGCAGCGCCTCGACCGCGACCACGACCTCTCCCACATCGTGCACGCCGGCGATGACAGCCAACCGCCGGGCCGGAGCGGACGCCCCTCGACCGCTCGGCGCGACGGCGCCGGTCAGGCGGTCGAGCTCCAGGTCAGACGTGAGGGCTCGGATCGCCTGCGCGCACAACTCGGGTCCCTCCCAGGCCAGTTGCTCGAGGGGCACCTCGCTCATGCGATCGAGTGGGCGACCGATCAGCAGCGTCATCGCCCAGCGCCTGGCCAGCTCCTCGTCACGCGCGACGAGCGCGTCGAGCGGCAGGTCGGCGACTGGTCGCGCCCGCGGGGTGATCGGCGGCTGAGGCTCGCTCATGCATGTGTGGATATCACCAACCGAGGACGCCAGGATGAGCGCGCCCCGCATATAGCCTGAGAAACCTGTGCAGAGGGTGACGCGCAAATGACAGTCTGGATCGCCGCAGCGCTCGCGGTGGTCGTCTTGACCGCCCTCGCGGGCACCCTGCACGGGCGCAGACGATCGGCTCCCTCCGCACGAGCCGTGATCGTCGACCTCGACGACTCCACCGCGCTCGACCGTGACACGGGCGCCGTGCGCTCGGTCCAGAAGGCCGACCTGGTGATCGAGGCGGACGCACTGCGCGAGATCTGGACGCCCGCGCATCTGGAGCGCCTCGCGCGCACCTACTGGCGCTTCCTCGCGCGCATCACGCTTGGGCTGGTCCGCGTCAGCTATGGCGAGGACGAACGGTCTGTGATCCTGCTCGCGCCCGCGCTCAAGCTGGTGACCTTCCAGGCGCCCCGATATGAGATGGACGCGGCGCGCGGCGTCGTGCATTGGCGCATCGAGCGAGGTCTGCTCGTGTCCAAACGCAGGCACAACCGCGGCTACCTGCAGATCGAAGTGCGCCGCAGCCCTGGCGACGACCCCCAGCACGTTCGCCTGCACGTGGAGGTGGAGGTCGCCAACTTCTACCCGTCGATCGCCTCCAAACTCAGCCGGCGCCTGTACGAAGCCACACAATCTCGTATCCACGTGATCGTCACGTATGGCTTCCTGCGCTATCTCGCGCGACTCGATCTGGCGGAGTCGAAGGTCGGGCGACTGGGCCGCGCGTGACCCGGCGATCGGACCCCCGGCCGACAACACGCGCCCGAGCAGCGGGCGGGCAGCCGGCGCATGCGCCAGAGGTGTGGATCGCTATCCGACGACGGTCACATACAGGAGCGCTTTCGCCGCGGGAGCCACCGAGAAGACGATTTCCACGGATTTCGCGGACACTGCCTTGACTTTGTAGTTGGCGCTGGGTTCCACTTCGGCGGGTTCTTCGCCTTCGCTCGTTTGCACGGTGACCTCGACAAGCCGAGTTTCGAGTTTGTGTTCGATCACCCATTCTTTTTTCACGCCGTTACCGACGAGGGCCGCCGACACCTTGCGCGCTGGGGAAGCAGCAGCGATCGTGATCGCCCCTTCTGCGGGTTTCCCAGGCTTCGCGCTTGGTGGCGCAAGCTTGGTAACGGATACTGCTTCTTTTTTGATCTTCGCTTCGCTGACGGCTTCCGGCCCTAGCAGCACTTCGGTGACAGCCAACAGTTTGATCTTTGCCGTTTCCACCGCTTCCCCCCCGATCTTAGCCGCGGCGACTGCTTCTTTTGCGAGATCGGCTGTAACGACGGATTCTGCGCCTATCGCACCCGCTTCCCCTTTTTCCCCTTTTTCGCCTTTTTCTCCTTTGGCACCAGCCGCGCCAGCAGCACCAGTAGCCCCGGTCGCACCTTTAGCGCCTTCTGCGCCTTTTTCCCCTTTTTCTCCTTTTTCGCCTTTGGCACCAGCCGCGCCAGTAGCACCCGTTGCACCAGTAGCACCTTTAGCGCCTTCTGCGCCTTTTTCCCCTTTTTCTCCTTTTTCGCCTTTGGCACCAGCCGCGCCAGTAGCACCCGTTGCACCAGTAGCACCTTTAGCGCCTTCCGCGCCTTTTTCCCCTTTTTCTCCTTTTTCGCCTTTGGCACCAGCCGCGCCAGTAGCACCTTTAGCACCTTCTTTGCCTTCCGGGCCGACCGCACCCGTTTCACCTTTGGGTCCCTGCGGACCAATCGCACCCTGCAGGCCTTCTTTGCCTTCTTTGCCTTCTTGGCCTTCCGGACCCTGCGGACCGGCCGCACCCGTTTCACCTTTGGGTCCCTGCGGACCAATCGGACCCTGCAGCCCTTCTTTACCTTCCGGACCAGTCGTGCCAGTCGCGCCCGTCGCGCCCGTCGGACCAATCGGACCCTGCAGGCCTTCTTTGCCTTCTTTGCCTTCATTACCTTCCGTGCCCTGCGGGCCCGCCCCACCTTCCTTGCCTTCCAGACCTGCCGCACCAGTTTCGCCTTTGACACCTTGCAGGCCCGTCGCGCCTTTGGGGCCTTCTTTGCCTTCCGGACCCGCCGCGCCCATTTCGCCTTTGGGACCCTGCGGACCGATCGGACCCTGCAGGCCTTCTTTGCCTTCGGGACCAGTCGCGCCCGTCGCGCCCGTCGGACCCTGCGGACCAGCCCCACCCTGCGACCCTTCTTTCCCTTCTTTACCTTCCAGACCCGAAGCTCCCGTTTCACCTTTGATGCCTTGCGGACCTGTCGCGCCTTTGGCGCCTTCTTTGCCTTCCGGACCCTGCGGACCCGTAGCGCCCGTCGCGCCTTTAGCGCCTTCTTTGCCCGTCGCGCCCGTTTCGCCTTTTACACCTTGCGCGCCAGTCGCACCTTTTTCGCCTTTTTCACCTCGTTCGCCCTGAACTCCTCCAGGACCCGCTGGACCAGTCGCACCTTTGGCACCTTCTTTGCCTCCCGGGCCCGCCGCACCAGTCGCGCCTTTAGCACCTTCTTTGCCTTCCGGACCCGTCGCACCTACTTCACCCATGGGCCCCTGCGGACCGATCGCACCCTGCAGTCCTTCCCTGCCTTCAAGACCAGCAGCGCCCGTTTCTCCTTTGACCCCCTGTGGGCCGCTCGCGCCGTTTTCGCCTCGGGATCCCTGCGGGCCTGGCAGACCGGTTGCACCCTGGGGGCCCGCCGGGCCGGTTGCACCACCCGGACCCGCCGGACCTGCTGCACCCTGCGGGCCTTCCTTACCATTGATCCCGGTGGCGCCTGGTGCGCCGTTTGCCCCTGTCGCGCCGTTCGCACCTTGGGGACCCCTCGCACCCATCGGGCCCTTGGCGCCCGGAGCGCCAGCTGCGCCTCGAGGGCCGCCCGCAGGACCGGTCGCGCCTCTGGGGCCTTGTATGCCCTGTGGACCGGCAGGACCCGCCGGGTCGCCATCCCGTTCGAGACCCCGCGCATCGGCAGACCGATGCGACCGCGCTCGATGCCTTGTCATCGGGAGCCGGCCGGAGCCCGCAAGCACCGTCAAGCCCGGAGGGGCGCTGGTGGCCAGAAGCGTTGCATGCTGGCTGCGCCTGCTAGAGACGGCCCGATCGTTTTCGGCGAACAGCGCTCCTGCGCCGGCAGAACAGGCAACGACCAGCACAGCGATAAGTGAGCGATAGGAGCGTACGCGCATGTGAGACATTCGATCTATTGCAAATTGGAGTCCAGGCTGGCTTTGCGGTTCGCAGGCTGAACAGGAAGGTCAAATCCGTTCCGTCGATTGGAACCGGGATACGATCGACCCGCTGCCCCATACCTTTAGGCTTGGAACCTGTCGTTCGATGCCATATCCAGTGAGCTTTTGGGTCCCATGCAACAGTTGGGAAAACACCACGCTCGAGCCCGCCAAACCGGGCGCAACTGCCTCGAAATCAAATGTGGGGATCTACGTAGGTAGAAACCCACAAACGGGTTTCAAGGGCCGCGCTGAAGCGACGGCTCGCTCGTCAGAACCCCCGTCGGGGTGGGCTCAGCGCGGTCGGAGAGCCTAATAGCGCTCGCCGCCGACCGCCCTCAGCTTGGCGCGGTCGTGGGTTGCGCGGATGCGCCTAATCGTTCCCGAGCGCGAGCGCGTAACCAGGGATTCGGTGGTGGCGCCGCCGGCGCTCGGGTAGCGCACGCCCTGCAGCACGTCGCCGTCGGTGACGCCGGTGGCGGAGAAGAACACGTCGTCACCGGCGACCAGGTCGTCGCGGTCGAGCACCTGCTGCAAGTCGTAGCCGGCCTCCAGCGCCGCCGCACGCTCCTGCTCGTCGCGCGGCCACAGCCGTCCGAGCAGCTGCCCGCCGAGGCACTTGACGGCGGCCGCCGAGATGACGCCCTCGGGCGTGCCGCCGATCCCCCACAGCAGATCGACGGGCGCACGCTCGGTCACCGCGAGCAGAGCCGCGGACACGTCGCCGTGGGCGATCAGGCGCACGCGCGCGCCGGCCGCGCGGATCGCCGCGATGCCTTGCTCGTGGCGCGGGCGGTCGAGCGTGACGACCATCACGTCGCTGACGGGGCGGCCCTTGCGCTCGGCCACCAGCTTGACGGTCTCTCCCAGCGGGCGGTCGAGGTCGAGCAGGTCTGCGATCTCGGGCGCGCCGGCCATCTTCTCCATGTACACGCACGGGCCCGGGTCGAACATCGTCCCGCGGGCCGACAGCGCGATCACGGCCAGGGCGCTGGGCATGCCGTGGGCGGCCAGCGTGGTGCCCTCTAGCGGGTCCACCGCGATGTCCACCTGCGGCGGCGAGCCGTCGCCGATCTGCTCGCCGTTGTAGAGCATCGGCGCCTCGTCCTTCTCGCCCTCGCCGATCACCACCACGCCGTCCATCTGAATGGAGTGGAGCATGTGGCGCATGCCATCGACCGCGGCCTGGTCGGCGGCCTCCTTGTCGCCCCGGCCCACCAGCGGCGCGCATGCGAGGGCGGCCGCCTCGGTCACGCGAACGAGCTCCAGGGCGAGGTTGCGGTCGGGCAGTTGGCGGGATTGCTGTGCGCTCAAGACGCGAGAAACCTATACCAGGGCGCCTGCCATTACGATCGTGGCTTGACCGACCGAGAAAGGTGAGCTGGACATGACGCAGATCGGCTTCGTCGGGCTGGGCAAGATGGGCGGCAACATGGTTCACCGCATCCGCCGCGACTCAGAGCACGAGGTGGTGGCGTTCGACTTCGACGAGAAGGCCGTCAAGCTGGCCGTCAAGAACGGCGCCGCCGGCGCGAGCTCGCTGAAAGAGCTCGTCAAGAAGCTGCAGGCACCGCGGATCGTCTGGATCATGGTGCCCGCTGGCGACCCCACCCAGCAGACCGTCGACAAGCTGGCCAAGCTGCTCGACCGCGGCGACGTGATCGTCGACGGCGGCAACTCCAAGTGGACAGACGACAAGCGTCGCGCGCAGCAGCTCAAAGCCAGCGGGGTCGAATACATCGACGTGGGCACGTCAGGCGGTGTGTGGGGTCTGGAAGTCGGCTACTGCATGATGGTCGGCGGGCCGCCCAAAGCGGTCAGACGCCTGGCGCCGATACTCGATGTGCTCGCGCCCGAGACCAACGAGCAGAGCCGCGCGTCGATCGGCGAGCGCGGTTGGCTGCACTTCGGTCCGTCGGGCGCAGGCCACTACGTGAAGATGGTTCACAACGGCGTGGAGTACGGGCTTATGCAGGCCTACGCCGAGGGCTTTGACGTGTTCGACAAGTGCGAGTATCAGCTCGACAACGCCAAGATCGCGCACCTATGGGGACAGGGCTCGGTCGTGCGCTCGTGGCTGTGCGAACTGGCCGCACGCGCGTTCGAAGCCGACGGCAATGACCTGGAAGCGATCGAGGGCTACACCGAGGACTCAGGCGAGGGGCGCTGGACGATCGCCGACGCGACCGCCCATGACGTGCCCACGCCCGTGATCACCGCGTCGCTGTATGCGCGCCTTCGCTCGCGCGGCAACGGCGACTTCGCCGATCGCGTGCTGGCCGCTCTGCGTAACCAGTTCGGCGGGCACGCCGTCAAGGCCGCAAAACCGGCCGCCAAGGGCCCCGGCGGGGGCGGCTGACCGTGGCGGTGCTCGCGGGCCAGCCGACCGCCGACGTCGAGACCGAGAATCCGCTCACGGCCGGGCTCGAGCGCCTACCGGTAGCGCCAACCACGCTGGTCATCTTCGGCGCGACCGGCGACCTGGCCAGGCGCAAACTGCTGCCCGCGCTGTACAACCTCGCCCACGAGGGCGCCCTGCCCGGGCGCTTTCACCTGGTGGGCGTGTCGCGCAAAGACATGGCACATGAGGACTTCCGCGCCGAATGCGAGCAGGCAATCCGCCGCTTCTCGCGCCGACAGCCCGACGATGACGTGCTCAAGAGCCTGCTCGAACACGTCAAGTACATCCCCGGCACGTTCGACGACGACGCCGTGTATGCCCAGCTCAAAGCCGTGCTCGACGGCTTCGAGCTCCAGGCGCACGAACCGATCAACCGCGCCTTCTATCTGTCGACCGCCCCCAGCTTCTTCCCCGTGATCATCGAGGCGCTCGGACGATCGCGGCTGGCCAGCCACAAAGGTGCCGACGTGCGCGTGATCATCGAGAAGCCGTTCGGCACGACCCTGGCGCAGGCGCGCGAGCTCAACCGCCGCGTGCTTGCGATCTTCGACGAGCCCCAGGTCTTTCGCATCGATCACTACCTGGGCAAGGAGACGGTGCAGAACATGATGGCGTTCCGCTTCGCCAACGGCATGTTCGAGCCGCTGTGGAACCGCAACTACATCGACAGCATCCAGATCACCGCCGCCGAGGAGCTCGGCATCGGCACCCGCGCCGACTACTACGAGTCCTCAGGCGCGCTGCGTGACCTGATCCAGAACCACATGCTGCAGCTGCTCTGCCACGTTGCCATGGAGCCGCCCGTCAGCTTCACTGCCGAAGAGGTCCGCAACGAGAAGGTCAAGGTCCTGCAGGCGATTCCCCAGCCGAGCGTCGAGACGATCCCGCAGATGGCCGTGCACGCGCAGTACGGACCAGGGCACGTCGGGGGAGAGGACGTGTCCGGCTACCTGCAAGAGGAGGGCGTGTCCGAGGAGTCGGTCACCGAGACCTACGCAGCGCTGCGCCTGGAAGTGGACAACTGGCGCTGGGCGGGCGTTCCGTTCTACTTGCGCACCGGCAAGCGCCTGGCTCGCAAGATCACCGAGATCGCAGTCACGCTCAAGCCGGTCCCCCATCTGGCCTTCAGCCAGCAGGGCTCGCTGGGCGTGCACCCCAACCAGCTGGTGCTCACGCTGCAGCCCAACGAGGGAGTGTCGCTACGACTCGGCGCCAAGATCCCGGGCACGCGCATGATCATCCGCCCGGTCAGGATGGAGTTCCTCTACGGGACGTCGTTCCTGTCGCAGTCGCCCGAGGCCTATGAGCGGCTGATCACCGACGCGATGCGCGGCGACGCCACGCTGTTCACCCGCAACGACGAGGTCGAGGCGCAATGGCGCATCTGCGATCCGATCGTCTCGGCGTGGTCTGAGTCAAGACCTCCCCTGCCTCACTACGAAGCCGGCTCGCAGGGGCCCGCGGAGGCAAACGGGCTGCTGCGCGACGGCGACAGCTGGCGCGCGATCTGATGGCGCGCAGCGACGCGCTCTGGAGCGAGCAGGGCACCACCCCGGACGCGATCGAAGCCGCCCTGCGCGAGCTGCTCGTGCAGCGCCACGCAGAAGACGAGCGGCTGGTGCCCGCGCGCGTGCTCAACATGATCGCGTTCGTCGACCGCGAGTGGAGCGGCGAGATCGCAAACCGCCTGCGCGGCGTAGGGCGCTATCACGCCTCGCGCCTGCTCGTGCTCTCCTATGAGCCGCACCGCGAGCGCCTGGACGCGCGCGTGAGCATCGTCTCAGATGACGAGCCGACGGGAGACGAAGTGGCGCTGCTGCACGAGACGGTCGTCGTGGAGATCGGCGACCGCCACCTCGACGACCTGGTCACGATCGCCGACCCGCTGGTCGTCAGCGACCTCCCCACGCTGCTGTGGTCGCCGCACGGCCACCACGACGTGGTCGAGCAGCTGCTGGCGCTCTCGCAGGCCGTGCTGCTGGACTCGGTCGACGAGCCGCTGCCCGCCGACGCGCTGCAGCGCGCGTGCTCGCTCGCGCGACAGGCCTATGTGGTGGACCTCGCGTGGCTGCGCTCCACCCCCTGGCGCGAGCGCGTGGCCGCTGCGTTCGACCCCCCGTACCTGCGCGGCGAGCTGCGCAGCATCGCCGAAGTGATCGTGCGTCACCATCCGGACTCGACCGCCGCGGCGATGCTGTTCGTCGGCTGGCTGGCTTCGCGGCTGGACTGGAACATCTCGGCGCTCGCCACCCAGGGCGACGCGCTGCTGGGCAAGGCCAACGCCCCCCGCCAGCAGGTATCGCTGCGCCTGCAGTCCGCCCCCGAGCTGCAGGTGCGCGGCCTGGAGGGACTCACCCTGCAGACAGCGTCCGGGCGCTGCCTGCGACTGGACCGCGGACCGGGCGGCCTGCGCGCACGCTCGCACGACCCGCGCGGACACGAGAGCGAGTGGACGATCCCGGGCGCTTCGCGCGGGGAGATCGGCGTGCTCGGTGAGGGCATCCGCCAGGCGCTGCTGCGCGACCCCACGTATGCGCCCGCCCTGACCGCGGCCCGGGCGATGCTGTCGTGAGCGATCTCATCACGCCCTCGTGATCGTCCGCTCCTCGACTTGCTCGGCGAGCCTGCCGTGACGCGCCTGACCAGCTGTCCCGACGCCGAGACGGTCGCCGAGCGCGCGGCTGCACACATCGCACGCCAGCTGGCAGAGGCCCGCGAGCTGCGCGGCGTGGCGCACCTGGCGCTCAGCGGCGGGACCACGCCGGGACGCACCTACGAGCTGTTGGCGGCCGCGCCGCAGGATCTGGCCGGCACGGAGGTCTGGTTCGCCGACGAGCGCTGCGTGCCGCCACAGGACGAGCAGAGCAACTACCGCCTGGCAGACCAGGCGCTGCTGACGCCCGCCAAGGTCCCAGCGGAGCTGGTGCACCGCATGGAGGGGGAGCTGGGCCCCGAGGAGGCAGCGCGGCGCTACGCGCTGGAGCTGTGCGAGCGCGTGCCAAGCGAGCACGCCGAATCGTCGGGCCCGCCGGCGCTCGACGTAGTCGTGCTCGGCATCGGGCCCGACGGCCACGTCGCGTCGCTGTTCCCCGGCGCGAGCACGCTGGACGCGGGCGATGACACGGTGTGCTTGGGCGTGCGCGACTCGCCCAAGCCGCCCCCCGAGCGCATCACGCTCAGCCTGGGCGCGCTGCGCGCCGCGCGCGGCTGCCTGCTGCTGGCCACCGGCTCGGGCAAGGCCGACGCTGTCGCCGCGATGCTCGCCCAGCCCAGCCGCCACGTGCCCGCCAGCCTGCTGCGGCGCGAGCGGCTGACCGTGATCGTCGACGACGCCGCCGCCCCAGGCGGCCCGGCGAGGTGAGCCGGCAGGAGCCATCCAGGCAACCCGATCGCGCCGCGAGCGCTCGCGAGATCGTGCTCGTCCGCCACGCGGAGACCGAGTGGAGCAGGGATGGCAGGCACACCGGGCGCACCGACATCCCGCTCACCGACGGCGGACGGGCCCGGGCCGCCGCATTGGCCGAGCGCCTGGCCTCGCGGCGCTTTGCGCTCGTGCTCGTCAGTCCGTTGACGCGCGCACGCGAAACCTGCGACCTGTGCGGGCTGGGCGCGCACGCACAGGAGCGCTCCGAGCTGATGGAGTGGGACTACGGCGACTACGATGGCCTCACCACCCCACAGATCCTGGCCACTCGGCCCGGTTGGGATTTGTGGCGCGACGGCTGTCCCGGCGGCGAGAACGCCACGCAGGTGGGCGCGCGGGCCGACCGGGTGATCGCCGAACTGGCAGGCATCGACGGCGACGTCGCCATCTTCTCCCACGGCCACATGCTGCGCGTGTTTGGCGCCCGCTGGGTCACGCTGGACCCCGCGCAGGGCGCGCGACTCGGGCCTGTCCACGGCGGCGATCTGCGTACTCGGCTACGAGCGCGACACAGCCGTGCTGGCTCGCTGGAACGACACGGGCGCAAGCAGCGTGTAACGGCCGCGCCCCCATCCGAGACAGACATGCAAGTTCGACGAAGGTGCAGCATCGACACGGTGGAACCTTCTAAGGTGAGGCCCCACAGCCAGCCATGGCAGTCAGCGCGGAAAAGACCAACGCCGTCTCCCCCGACGCCGAGCAGACGCTCCAGGCCATGGCGTCGGCGCGCGAGCGGACGTTTGCGCTCGTGTCGGGGATCGACGACGAGGACCTGCAGCGCAGCCATTCGCCACTGATGAGCCCGCTCGTCTGGGACCTCGGGCACATCGCCGCCTATGAGGACCTGTGGCTGGCCCGGCGCCACGGCGGCCTTGAGCTGCTGCGCCCCGACCTGGCGGACGCATACGACGCCTTCGAGACGCCGCGCGCGGTCCGCGCAGACATCGAGATCCTCGGCCCGGACGACGCGCGCGCCTACCTGGATGATGTGCGCGAGCGCACCTCATCGGTGATCGCCAGTCGGGGGGTCGGTGACGGCGCGATCTGCGAGATGGTTCTGCGCCACGAGCTCCAGCACACCGAGACGATGCGCCAGACGATGGCCATAGCCGGGCTGCTGCCCGAGGACGAGCCTGCGCTGGCTGCGCTGGACGGCGCTGAGCACTGGCTGGAGATGCCCGCGGGACAGTTCGCCATGGGGCCTGGCGCCGAGGGCTTCGCCTACGACAACGAGCGTCCGCGACACGCCGTCGAGCTGCCCGCCTTCCGGATCGCCCGGCGACCGGTCAGCAACGCCAGCTGGATGCGCTTCAGCGAGGGTGGCGGCTATGAACGACGCGAGTGGTGGTCGCAGGAGGGCTGGGCTTGGAAGGAGCAGTACGACATCACCCATCATCGCGCCATCGCCGACGGCCACCCGGAGGCACCAGCCTGTCACGTCTCCTGGTTCGAGGCCGACGCCTTCGCCCGCAGCCGCGATGCGCGGCTGCCCACCGAGGCCGAGTGGGAGAAGGCGGCGACCTGGAGGCAGGGACGCGACGAGGGGCCCGCGGCCGTCGGGCAGGTGTGGGAGTGGACCGCGTCGTGCTTCGGCGGCTATCCCGGCTTCGTCGCATACCCCTATCGCGAGTACTCCGAGGTGTTCTTCGGCGAGGACTACAAGGTGCTTCGGGGCGGCTCGTGGGCCACGCACCCGCGCGTGGCCACGCGCACGTTTCGCAACTGGGACCTGCCCGAGCGACGGCAGATCTTCGCGGGCGTGCGCCTGGCCAGGGACGCAGCGTGATGGAGCCCTCTACGCCACCCGAGCCGCTGCTTGAGGACGCCATTCAGATCGACTCGCATCTGGACGGCACGCACGAACGCTCGCTCGCCGACGACGCGCTGGACGGGCTCACACGCCCGTTCAAGGAGCTTGCCGCCCAAGCACTTCTACGATGCCCGCGGCGCGCAGCTGTTCGACCGCATCTGCGAGCTGCCCGAGTACTACCCCACGCGCGCAGAGCGGGCGATCCTCGAAGACAGCGCGCAGGAGATGCCCAGCTGACCGGCGCGGTTGAGCTGGTCGAGCTGGGATCGGGAACGGCCGCCAAGACGCGCGTGCTGCTCGATGCCCTGCATGCAGCCGGCACGCTGTATGCGCTACGTGCCCGTCGACGTGACCGAGAGCATGGTGCGCGAATGCGCGCAGCATGCTCACCGACGAGTACCCCGGTCTGCGCGTACACGGCGTGATCGGCGACTTCGAGCGCCACCTGGACCGCGTCCCGCCTGCCGCCGGGCCTCGCATCGTCGCGTTCCTGGGCGGCACGATCGGCAACTTCCCGCCGGGCAGCCGCCGGCGAGTGCTGCGCCAGATCGCGCGGGCTGCTGGACCCGGGCGACCATCTGCTGATGGGCACCGACCTGGTCAAGGACCCGCAGGTGCTCGAGGCCGCCTACGACGACGCCCAGGGCGTCACCGCGGAGTTCAACCGCAACGTGCTGCGCGTGCTCAACCGCGAGCTGCAGGCCGACTTCGACCCAGACGACTTCGAGCACGTTGCCCTGTTCGACCGCGAGCACGAGTGGATTGAGATGCGCCTGCGCGCGCGCCGCGAGCACACCACGCTCGTGCGCGGGCTGGACCTGCCCGTGCACTTCCACGCGGGCGAGGAGATCCGCACGGAGATCAGCGCCAAGTTCACGCCCGAGCGCCTGGAAGGTGACCTGTCAGCCGCGGGCCTGGAGCTCGTGCGTTGGCTGACCGACCCGGACGGGCTGTTCGCGCTGACGCTGTCGCAGGTGCGCGCCACGGGCTGAGCAGCCGCCGCCCACTATACGTCGGTGCAATACGGCGCAATACATTGCTATACTGGCTACGTGAGCGTACCCAAGACCAAGCAGAGCGTTGCCTTTCGCTTCGCCCCCGCCACCGTTGCACGTCTCAAGCAACGAGCACTTGACGTCCATGCGCCGCAGACAGCGCTCGCCGAGCGCTACATCGAGGAGGGCCTGCGTCACGACGAATACCCGCTCATCTACTTCCGCGACGGCGATGCTGGTCGGCGCCCGGCGCTCCTCGGCACGCGCCTCGATGTCGCCGAGGTAATCGCGACGATCAGGCAGAACGAAAACTCTGTCGAGCACGCCGCCGACTATCTGGAGATACCGATCGAGCATGTTGACGCCTGTCTGCGCTACTACGGCGACTACAAGGACGAGATCGACCGCTGGATCGAGCGGACGCGCGCTGTCGCTGAGCGCGAGCGCGAGCGCTGGCAGCGACGCCAACAAGCCCTCGCGTGAGGCTGCTGCTGGACGAGATGATCTCGCCCCGGATAGCTCGCCAGCTGCGGGAAGCCGGACACGACGTACAGGCCGTCAAGCGCGACAGGCCCGATCTCACCAGCCGCGGCGATCGCGAGCTCGTCCGTCAGATGGCAGCCGAGCGACGCGTGATCGTCACCAACGACATCGCCGACTTCCAGGCCATTCACGATCAGTTCCTCGCGGCCGGCGACGAGCACAGCGGAATGATCTTCACGTTCGACGAGACCATGCCGCGCACCAGGGCGGCCATCCCTCATTGGGTCAGCACCCTGTCGGAGCTTCTTAGCGAGCACAGCGGCCTCGACGCGCTGCGCAACCGCATCTGGCACATAACCTGACAGCTCCTCCATGCTCGAAGCGCCCATTCAATAGGCTGCCGCTCATGAACATCGACGGCTCAGCAGCGATTGTCTCCGGAGGCGCGTCTGGCCTCGGCGAGGCGACCGTGCGCGCTCTTCACTCGCACGGCGCGCGCGTGACGATCGCCGACGTCAACGCCGAGAAGGGCACCGCGCTGGCCTCAGAGCTGGGGCTGGAGTTCGTCGCCTGCGACGTGCGCGACGAGCAGCAGGTCCAGGCGGCCGTCGAGAAGGCGCGCGCTGCCGACGGTGGCCTGCGCATCGCCGTCGCCTGCGCCGGCACCGGCTGGGCGCAGAAGGTCGCAGGCTCCAAGGGCCCCCATCCCCTGCTGCCCTTCGAGACGATCATCCAGATCAACCTGATCGGCACGTTCAACCTGCTGCGCTTCGCCGCCAGCGCGATGATCGCCAACGACCCCGCTGACGACGGCGAACGCGGCGTGTGCGTCAACACCGCTTCGATTGCCGCCTTCGACGGTCAGGTCGGCCAGATCGCCTACTCGGCGTCCAAGGGCGGCGTCGTCGGCATGACTCTGCCCTCCGCCCGCGACCTGTCGCAATACGGCATCCGCGTCAACACGATCGCGCCCGGCCTGTTCGACACGCCGCTGCTCGCCGCGCTGCCTGATGAGGCGCGCCAGAAGCTCGGCGCAGGCGTCCCCTTCCCACAGCGCCTGGGCCAGCCCGCCGAGTACGCGCAGCTGGCATGCCAGATCGTCGAGAACCGCATGCTCAACGGCGAGACCATCAGGCTGGACGGAGCGCTGCGGATGCCGCCGCGCTGAGCACCAGCACGACCGTCTTCGACAGCTCCCGGGCGATGCAGACAATAGGCCGCATTCGGCGTTCGATGGAGTACAATATGACCATGGGCGTTCATCCCCGCGCCACACTCTTTGAGCCCGGCCACGAGGCGGAGTGGGCCGCTCTCAACGAGGAAAAGCGCCGTGCTTTGACCCCCCCCCCCCCCCGCCCGACACTCCCGTCGGTGAGCTACTGCGGCGCGGCCAGCATCTCTCGGCCCAGGCGGCGAAGCTGCTGCAAGCCGTCGAGCAAGCCGATGGCCGTCCTCGACCCTGAGCTCGACGTTGCCGTCGCGGCCATGGTCGCCGAGGATGCCCGCTTCGTCGTGATCGGCGGATTCGCAGTTATCGCCAACCGTTTCATTCGAGCGACCGAGGACATTGATTTCCTCGTTCCTGATGACACCGAGAATGACCGCCGCGTGTTTGGAGCACTCATCGAGCTCAATGGTGTACGCCTGCGCGACGATGCACCACTTCGCCTCGATCCATGGAGAGCTCCCCATCGAGCCGATTCCTGGGCTCGACAGCTGAGCTGAGCGACGACGCTGAGCGGCGTCCCCGCACGGCGCGACCCCTCCGGCCGCCGGAAGGCGGCCCCATCAAATCGATCTACAGCCGTTCCACCAACATCGCCATGCCCTGGCCGCCCGCCACGCACATCGACTCGATGCCGTAGGTCTTGTCCAGCGTCTCCAGGTCGTTGAGCAGGGTAGTCATGATGCGCGCGCCAGTCATTCCGAACGGGTGGCCCAGTGCGATCGCGCCGCCGAACGGGTTGAGCTTCTCGTCGGCGATGCCGAGCTCCTCTTTGCACGGCACGATCTGCGCCGCGAACGCCTCGTTGATCTCCACCACATCGATGTCGTCCATTGTCATGCCGGTGTTGGCCAGCAGTTTCTGGATCGCCGGGATCGGGCCCAG
The DNA here is from genome assembly GCA_963745375.1 of uncultured Solirubrobacteraceae bacterium. Taxonomy (GTDB): domain Bacteria; phylum Actinomycetota; class Thermoleophilia; order Solirubrobacterales; family Solirubrobacteraceae; genus Palsa-744. The sequence continues at coordinate 294,232 of CAVUXA010000010.1, forward strand.
GCCCATGATCTCCGGGCGGATCGCTGCCACCGTCGAGGCCACGATGCGCGCCCGCGGCTTGACGCCCAGCTCGCTTGCCTTCTCGTCGCTCATGATCAACAGCGCAGCCGCGCCGTCGTTGAGCGGGCACGAGTTGCCCGCCGTCACCGAGCCGCCCTCCTTGAACACCGGCTTGAGCTTGGCCAGCACCTCCATCGTCGTGCCCGGCCGCGGACCGTCGTCCCTGGTCACGATCGCCTCGTCGAAGGACACCTCGTTGCCGTCCTTGTCGGTCTCTTGGTGCGCCGGCACGGTCACCGGCACGATTTCCCGGTCGAAGTGCCCCGACTGCACCGCCTCCACCGCGCGGTTCTGGGAGATCACCGCCCACTCGTCCTGGGCCTCGCGGCTTACGTTGCAGCGCTCCGTCACGTTCTCCGCGGTCATCCCCATCGGGATGTACACGTCATACAACGAGCCCGGCGAGCCATCGACCTTGTGGTTGAGCTCCGGCGGCTGGCTGCGGCCCACCCGGCTCACCGACTCCACGCCCGCCGCGATGTACGTGTCGCCCTCGCCAACCTTGATCGCGTGGAAGGCCATCCGCGTGGTCTGCAGCGACGACGCGCAGAAGCGGTTGACCGTGCATGCCGGCACGTGGTAGTCGATGCCCGCCAGCAGCGACGCCACGCGACCCACGTTGTAGCCCGACTCGCCCTGGCCGTAGCCGCAGCCCATCATCACGTCGCCCACCGTCGAGAAGTCCACCTGCGGGTTGCGCTCCATCAGCGCCTTCAGCGGGATCGCCGCCAGGTCATCCGGGCGCACCGCCCTCAACGAGCCCTTCACCGCGCGTCCAATCGGCGTGCGGATCGCGTCCACGATCACTGCTTCTGGCATTGCTTGCTTCCTCTCCTTGGTTGGATACCTTACGAACTATAGATCGCAGCGCTCGCCGGGCCAGCTGCGAGGGGACGTACGCCGGCGCCGCACGCACGGCGAGCTAAAGATCAAGGCGGCTGACGCCCAACTCGTCAAACCCCACGTGGTGGGCTAGCTCGTGGCGCACCGTGCGCGTGACCTGGTCGCGCAGCAGATCCGGGTCGTGGCCGAAGTCGCGCCGCAGCGTGTCGCGGAAGACCACGATGCGGTCGTGCGTGTAGTCGTGCGTCGCGCCGTCCCCCTGGTAGAGACCGTACGCGCCTGCGCGCCTGCCGCCGTCTGAGATCACCACCGCCACGTGCGCCAGCGCGTTGCGCAGCAGGTCCGGCAGATCGTCGAGCGCGTCGCGCACGAGCTCCTCGAAGTCGTGGTCGTCCAGCGGGTCCAGTTCCATGAACTCGCGTTCTTCGGGATCCGCCGCCAGGCCTTCGCGCGCCAATTCCTCAGTGTGACGCACGATTTCCTCGAACTCGCTCTCAGACTCCGGGTCGCGCCAGCCGGCCATGCGCACCGCCAGGAACGCAACTCCACCCATCAGCGCCGCCGCCACAATCACGCCCAGCGCGATGTCCTCCAATGCCCTGACCACGCCGATCGAGCTGAAGCCCTGCCCCACCACCAGCGCCACCAGGCCGACCGACATCGCGATCAGCGCAGCAACGCCCACGCGCCGGAGCTGCTGGGATGCACGTGACGAGGACTCGCGCATGGCAGGCGGCGGTCCTATTTGAGAGTGCGGCCGATCACGAGACGCTGGATCTCGTTCGTGCCCTCATAGATCTGGGTGATCTTCGCGTCTCGCATCATGCGCTCCACCGGATACTCCTTGACGTAACCGTAGCCGCCCAGCACCTGCACCGCCTCAACCGTCACCGCCATCGCGGTGTCTGAACAGAAGACCTTCGCCATCGACGAATACTTCCCGCGCTGTGGATCCTGGCGATCGGCCAGCGCGCACGCCTTGTACAGCAGCTCGCGCGCCGCCGCCGTCCGTGTCTCCATGTCCGCCAGCTTGAACTGGATCGCCTGGAACTCGTTGATCGGCTTGCCGAACTGTCTGCGCTCGCGCGCATACGCCACCGCATAGTCGGTCGCCCCCTGCGCGATGCCCACCGCCTGAGCCGCAGCACCCAGGCGCGTGCGCTCGAGCGTGCCAAGTGCCACCGACAGGCCCTTGCCCGCGTCGCCGATCACGTTCGCTGCCGGCACCCGCACGTCCTCGAAGATCGGCTGTCCCGTCGGCGACGCCCGTATCCCCAGCTTGTGCTCTAGCTTGCCCACGCTGAAGCCCGGGCGATCAGCCTCCACCACGAACGCCGTCATGCGCCTGTTCTCGCGGTCAGACACCGCGAACACCACATAGAAGTCCGCGATCCCCAGGTTGCTGATCCAGTTCTTCGTGCCGTTGATCACCCACTCGTCGCCGTCCTGCACCGCCGTCGTGCGCATGCCCGCCGGGTCTGAGCCCGCCTCCGGCTCAGACAAGGCGAATGCCGGCGACCACTCGCCCGACGCGCACCTGGGCAGGAAGCGTTCCTTGAGCTCGTCCGTGCCGAACAGCTGGATCGGCAGCGTGCCCAGGTCCTGCACCATCAGCATCAGCGCACACGACGCATCCACCTTGGCGATCTCCTCCACCGCCATGTTCAGCATCAGCGTGCCCGTGCCCGTGCCCCCGTACTCGACCGGGAAGGGCAGGCCGAGCACGTCCTGCTCGGCCAGCACTTTGCGGATGTCCCATGGGTATTCCGCGCGCTCATCGATCTCGCTCGAGCGCGGCGCGATCCTCTCCCTGGCGATCTGCCCGATCGTTGCGCACAGGTCCAGGTGCTCGCGGGGGATCGTGTACAGCTCGTTCACTGCCTCCATGGCGGGGATGCTACCGGTGGTACGTTGTCGTCATGGCCCCGCGGGTCAAGAGAAAGCGAGCTGGCCTGCTCAGCCCGCAAAGGCTGTGGCTGCTGTCGATCTCGCTGCGCCAGCGCGGGCATCGTCGCCTGGCCCTCCTGGTCAAGCGCGTCAACGCGCTGCTGTACCACAACTCTCTGTCGATCAACGCGTCCGTCGCGCCCGACATCAACTTCGAGCATCACTCCTTCGGCGTGATGGTGCACGACAACGTTGTGATCGGGCCACGCGTGAGCATGTGGCACCACGTCACGCTGACCGTCCGCGGGCATGCGGGCGCACCCGCCAAACTGATCATCGAGGAAGACGTCAAGATCGGCGCGCACGCGATCATCGTCACGCCCATCGGCAAGGACCTGCGCATCGGCCGTGCCGCCCGCATCGGCGCCGGCGCCATCGTCACCCATGACGTGCCCGCTGGGGCCACCGTCGTCAGCCCGCCCGCGCGGGTGCTCACACACCGCGCAGACAAACGCCTGGAACGCCTCGACGGCGAGCAGAACGCTGAGCCTGCGACCAACGGCGACGGCGCCGAGAGGTTTGGCGGTGTCCACGAGGGGTAACAAGGCCATATGCCCCTTGGAACCTCCATCTTCCTCATCGCCATCGGTGCCATCCTGCGATACGCCGTCACGGCAACTGCATCGGGCATCTCACTGCCGACCGTCGGGCTGATCCTCATGCTCGTCGGAATCGCCGGTCTGCTGCTGTCGCTGCTGTACATGACCGCATGGGGTCCGCGCCGCGGCGTCGTGCGCGAGCGCGTGGTCGAGCGCGACCCATACGACGAACCCCCGCTGCGCTGATCCTCTCGGCCAGCCGGCCCACCGCTACGCTCTCAGCAGATGAGCGCACGCGACACCGCAACGATCGAGCTCGAGCCCGCGCGCCTGGCCGAATGGATCGACGAGGACTCCGTCGTGCAGGTGGTCGATGTGCGCGAGCCGTACGAGCGAGAGGCCGGGCATATCGCCGGCTCGCGGCATATACCGTTGTCGGACGTGCCAGCCGAGGCCGCCACACTCGATCACGAGCGACCGGTTGTCTTCTACTGCCGGTTGGGGTCGCGCTCGCTGATGGCCGCCCAAGCGCTGCGTGCGGCGGGCGTCGAGGCCTACACCCTGACCGGCGGGCTGGTGCGCTGGGCCGACGAGGGCCGCCCGCTGACACCAGAGGACGGCTTCGTGGCTGAGCACTAGCCGGGCATCGCAAGCGAACACATCGAGCATAGGAGGCAGGCAGATGGAGGCATCGGGCAGCGACTATCCGGGCGTGACGAGCGGCGAGGGATATGCCGTGGCGCACCTGGAGGACCTGGGCGCCGGCCCGGGGTTCCGCAAGGTTCGCAAGGGACTCGGCGTGACCGCGTTCGGCGTCAACGCGATCGTCCTTCCACCCGGCGTCGAAACCGGCTTTCACTACCACGACCTGCAGGAGGAGCTGTACTTCGTCCACCGCGGCGCGATCGAGATGGAGTTCGGAGACGGCTCTGTGCAGCGTCTGCACGAGGGCGGCATGGCGCGGGTCGATGCAGCCACCGTGCGCAAGATTCGCAACGTCGGCGACGTCGACGCCGTCTACCTTTGCGCCGGCGGCAAGGACGGCTACATCGGCCGCGACGGTCAGGCGCCCCCGGGCGAGGAGCAGCGCGTCAAAGCGGTGCACGACCTCAGTTCAAAAGCTCCTTGACATAGCGATGGTGCAAACGCCCCAGCGGCGTGGTTTCCGGATGGAAGTCGATCGCGTTCCACAGCAGCCCCGACGCAGGCGCCCAGGCCACAATCAGGTACACGCTCCCCAGGAGCGCGACCGAGCGCAGCCTGCGCGAGCTTGACAGGGCGGCCAGCGGCAACGCCCACAGCACATACCAGGGCAACACCCAGCTGAGCGTCACCAGCAGCGCCACGCTCGCCCAGCCAGCCGCCGTGAACGCCCTGTCGGAGGCCGGCCAGCGGCGGCTGAACGCCTGCCAGCAGCACAACATCACGCACACCACGAGGACCGCGTCCATGACCTTGTGCAGGGTTTCGCTCTCTCCGCCGGAGCCCAGCGCGAGGCCGATCAGGTTGGGCACGCTCTCGCTGGTCACCAGCTTGCTCTGGGTGCTGAGATCCGGTATGTGCAGCCCGAACGCAAGCACGCTGGCCGCTCCCACCAAGACCCCGCCGACGATCAGGCCCAGCACCACCCGCATGACCATGCGCCCGTCCCGCAGCAGGCTCGCCAGCACAATCGGGACCAGTATCGCCGCTGACGCCTTGACGCCCACCGCGATCGCCAGCACAACACCCACACCCAGCAGCGGCGCCCATAGACGCGCGTCTGGCTCCCGCTCGGCGCGCGCCCTTGCGAGCAGCAGCAGGTAAAAGCCGAGCATGATGAAGAAAACCATCAGGAAGTCGTTGTGGTCGCCTCCCAGGCCCCACACCAGCACGACCGGGTTCAGGCCCACGAGCACGACCGCCGCCAACGGGTCGCGGCCCAGCAGCCGCGCGCACTTCCACACCAGCGCGATTGTCGCCAGGCTGGTCAGCGCCAGCACCGCCTTCAGCGCCCAGAAGGAAGCCGCCACACCGAGCGGCACCACCGCGAAGGTCAACAGCGTGAACAGGGGCCCGTAGGGGCTCAGCAGCTCGTGCCAGTTGCTCAGCGCATAGCTCGGATCGCTGTGCGGCTCGAAGATCGGGATGGTCGTGTACGGGTTCAGGTGGTGCACCACCTCCATGCGCCCGTAATTGACGTAGTTGAAGACGTCCGTCAGCGCCAGCGGCGGCGACAGGAAGAAGATCGCGTGGACCGCCACTATCGCGCCAACCACCCAGGGCGCGGGCAGCCGCCGCGCGTGTGCCAGCACGACCAGGTAGCCGACGAACATCGCCACGACCGCTCCTGTGAACATGTACCTCAGGGCGGTCGTGCCACGCGGCAGCCCCGGCGCTAGCCCACCCAGCGGACCGGCCATCCAGTGTGGAAAGTAGCCGATGTGTGTCGTCGCCGACAGGATGCTCGGCCGGTCTGCCGCCAGCACCGCCAGGAACGCGCTCAGCGCAACGATCACCGCCAACCCCAGCGCGCCCGCGCGCGCGCCCGAGCCCGTCAGCGCGAGCTCTCCCTCGCCCCTGCCAGCGCGCCGGCGGCCCGCGCGCGTCGGGCCACCGCTCACCGCGCTGTCGCGAAGGGGAAATGTCGTGGCTTCACCTGACATGCCGGGGATCGCCACGATTATGGGCCTCTCCCTCAGCACATACAGAGGGCTCGCCGAAGCGAGCCCTCGAAAGTGGATCTCAGCCGGATGCTCAGATCGCCGTCACGTTGACGGCCTTGGGGCCCTTGTCGCCCTGCTCCGGGTCGTAAGAGACCTTTGCCCCCTCCTGCAGCGAGCGATAACCCTCGCCGTTGATCCCGGTGTGATGAACGAACAGGTCCTTGTCACCGTCGTCAGGGGTTATGAAACCAAAACCCTTGTCGTCGCTGAACCACTTTACTGTGCCAGTTGGCATGTGGGAATTCCTCCACGGTTCGTGCGTGCTGCTGCGCGGAGGATGCTGCTCAGAGCTTCGACCTGCGAGCGCCTGCACTGCTTTCGCCGGTTTATTCTCCGGCCAGACCACACGACCGTAGCAGACCGTCGTGACTGCGTGTTGTCGAGATGTTTACGCCGCCAAGCCCGTCGATCGGGCACCGACGCGCCGTCTGCGACAGCTAGGGTGCAACGAATGGGCACAGCAGCGCAGCCCGACCCCCAGCCGACCGCGCAGGCGTCGCCCGCGCTGGCGCGGCTGCTGCCCCCCGGCCCCGAGACCGGCGCCGAGCAAATAGTTGAGGCTCTCGGGCTGTGGCGGCGCGACGATTCGCACGCTGGGCGCCCCCGCGTGATGCTCAACATGGTCAGCACGGTCGACGGGCGCGCCAGCCTGCACGGGCGCTCCGCGCCGCTCAGCTCCAGCGCCGACCGGGCGCTCTTCCACGCCCTGCGCACGCCCGCCGACGCCGTGCTGGTGGGCGCAGGCACGGTCCGCACAGAGCGCTATGGGCGGATCGTGCGCGACGACGCCAGCCGCCAGGCGCGTCTGGCGCGGGGCCTGCCCGCGCAACCGCTCGCCTGCATCGTCTCCGGACGCCTGGCGCTGGGAGCCGATATTCCCCTGCTGGCCGACCCTGACGCGCGGGTCGCGATCGTCACCGGCTCCAGCAACAGCCTGCCCGAGGGCGCCCGCGCGCAGCTCGAGTACGTACGCGCCCGGCGCGACAGCGGGCTGCTGGACCTGCCCGCAGCGCTCGCACAGCTGCGCGAGCGCTTTGACGTACGCACCCTGCTGTGTGAGGGAGGCCCCCACCTGGCCGGAGAACTGTTCGCCGCCGGCCTCGTCGACGAGCTGTTTCTGTCTATCTCGCCCACGCTCGCTGGAGACCCAGAGGGCGACGCGCAGGCGCTGCGCATCCTCGCCGGGACCCAGCTGCGCCTGCCGATCGACCTGCAGCTGCTGGGAGCGTTGCACAGCGGCTCCCATCTGTTCCTGCGTTATGGCGTCGCCCGCTAGCGCTGACGCGCTCTCGGGCTAGGGCGTCTGTGCGTGAGTGCGCGTCTCGCGCGAGACGATGTTCAGCAGCTCGCTGGCCAGATGGCGGCCCCGGCTAGCCACGCGTGGTGTGGCGCTGATCAGCACCACCACCTCTTCGCCGTCGAGCTCCTCGAGCGTTATGCGCGGCGCGTCGCGCAGCGGCGTCTGCAGCGACTTCTCCAGGATCTCCTGCAGGTCGCCCGGCGTCATGCCCGCGCGCAGCCGAGCGCGCAGTTTGACCGCCTCGGGCTCGCGCAGCGGCAGCACCGCCACGTTGAGCACCACGCTGTTGGGCACCATCACCGAGTCTTCGCCCGTGGCGAACGTCGTGTACAGCAGGCCCAGCGAGCTGACCGTGCCCTCGATCTGTCCTGCCAGCGGCCCCCCCTGGAGTCGCACACGCTCGCCCACGCGAAACGGGCGGGCCGTGAGCAAGACGGTGCCCGCGATCAGGTTCCCCAGTGTCTGCTGCGCCGCGAGACCGAAGATCACGGCCGTGAACGCAGTACCCAGGGCCAGCGTTTTCGCTTCGATCCCCGCCACCCGCAGCGCCACCACCAGCGCGAGCGCAACCGTCACAAGGCGGATCACGAACCCGACCGTGCCCGCCGTCGCCGGCTCCAGGCGCCGGAACAGGGCTGGGCCCAGCCCACGTCCGATGTCGCGCGCGATCGCCCAGCCGAGGATCACCAGCGCGATCACCGTGACCACCCGCACGGGCGCTTCCAGCGCCGATTCCAGGACCTTGTGCGCCGGATGTCCGCGCCTCGCCGCAACCGTCGTGCCGAGCAGGCTCACGCGATTGTCGTAGAACAGCACCACGCCCACGAACAGCGGCAGCAGCACCAGCGCCTCCAAGCGCGCCCGCTTGACCACGCGCGGGCTGATCTGCCGCAGCAGGCCGACCTCCTGCCAGGCGTGGCTGCGCGTCTCGAACATCTTCGGGGGGGTCTTCGGAACCGGCATCGCCGCCCATGATGGTGCATCCGTGGCCGCAATCCGGGGCCATTTTGTGCGATCCCGTGAATCGAGAGCGCTAGCGGCCCGCTACTAGGTCTGCGTGTAGATCACCATCGCCAAACCGAACAGCAGGCAGTAGATGGCAAACGGCGTCAGCGTCTTGGTCTTGAAGTAGCCGACCAGGAAGCGCACCGTGAAGACCGCCGTCACCGCCGCCACCGCGCACGCGACCAGCGCCTGGCCACGGATGCCGTTGCCCAGGTGGCCGGTCAGGTCGGGGAGCTTGATGATGCCCGCCGCCAGGATGATCGGGGTTGCGAGCAGGAAGGCGAAACGGGCCGAGCCGCTGTGGTCGAGGCCACGCGCGAGGCCTGTACCCATCGTCACCCCGTCGCGGCTGATGCCAGCCACGAGCGCGGTCGACTGGGCGACGCCCACCACGAGCGCCTCGCGGTAGTCGAGCGTGTCGAGCTCGCGCGCGCCATCTGGCTTTGCACCCTCCCGGATGGCCAGTTCGCGAACCTGGGCGCGACGGCGGTAGCGCTCGGCTGCCAACAAGATGAAGCCGTTGACCATCAGGAAGATCGCAGCCACTTCCGGCTTGGCCGTGAGCGTGCGCAGCTGATGCTCGAAGGCCAAGCCGAACACGCCGGCCGGGATGCTCGCGAGGATGATCAGCCAGGCCAGGCGCTCGGTTGGCGTGTCCGCACGGCGCTTGGGCAGCGTCGCGAAGAAGGCACGGATGATCGCGATCCAGTCGCGCCAGAAGTAGGCCAGCAGGCCGAGCGCGCTGCCGACGTGCAGAGTGACCACGAACGCCAGCCAGAAGGACTCCGACTGCGATTGGGCCTTGACCAGCTCGTTCCAGCCAAACAGCGTGGGGAACAGCACCGTGTGCCCAAGGCTGGAGATCGGGAACAGCTCGCTCACGCCCTGCAGGAGGCCGAGCACGATCGCCTGGAAGTAACTGAGCGCCGACGCCAGGGGCATCGCTGTCAACAGAGCCGACACGGACTGCGAGAGCTTATTGGGCGGGCCAGCGCCACGCGGAGTCCCTACTCTCACGCCGATGCCCACGGGGGGTCGCCACGCACAGCCTGCCTTCGCGGAGATCGCGCGCGAGTGGGGGCGAATCGGCTGTATCGGCTTCGGCGGCCCGCCGGCGCACATCGCGCTGCTGCGCGACCTGTGCGTGACGCGACGGCGCTGGCTGACCGAGAGCGAGTTCGAGCGCGCGCTCGCCGCCGTCAACCTGCTCCCAGGCCCTGCCTCCACGCAGCTTGTCATCTACTGCGCGTGGCGACTGCGCGGAACCGCAGGCGCGCTGCTGGGCGGCCTGTGCTTCATCGCGCCCGGGCTCGTCGCGATCCTGGCGCTGGCCGTGCTGTTCCTGTCGGGCTCACCGCCCGCGTGGGTGCATGGCGCCGGGCTGGGCGCGGGCGCCGCCGTGGCCGCCGTGGCAGTGCGCACGGGTCTGGGCGTGGCAACGCCGATCTGGCAGCGCGAGAGCGGCGCCGGTCGGGCACGTGTGCTTGCCTACGGCCTGGCCGGCGCGATCGCCGCGGCGCTTGCCGGCCCCTGGCTGGTGCTCGTGCTGCTCGCCTGCGGCCTTGTCGAGCTGGCCCGCCGGCGCCTGGCCGGGGGCGGCTCGTGGACCGGCGCGCAGGCCCTCTGGCTGCTTGGCGCAAGCAGCGACCCCGGCGGCACGCTCGCGCTGGCCTGGAGCGCCTTGAAGGTGGGTGCGCTGGCCTTCGGCGGGGGCTTCGTAATCGTGCCGCTGATGCAATCGGACGCGGTCGGCACCTACCACTGGATGACCCACGGGCAGTTCCTCAACGCCGTCGCACTCGGGCAGATCACCCCCGGGCCGGTCACCCAGACGGTGGCTGTCGTCGGCTACAGCGCCGGAGGCCTGCCTGACGGACTGCTGGCCGCACTGATCGCCTTCGCGCCGTCGTTCTCATTCATCCTGCTCGGCGCCGGGCGCTTCGAGCGACTGCTCGCCAACGAGCGCGTGCTCGCGTTCCTCGCCGGCGCCGGCCCGGCGGCCGCCGGCGCGATCGTGGGCGCCGCCGCGCCGCTCACGGCCGCGCTCGGCGCAGGCTGGCAGTACGCCGTGCTCGCCGCCGCCGCAATCGCTCTGCTGGTGCTGCGCCGCGGCGTCGTGATCACGCTCCTGACAGCCGGTTGTGCAGGCGTGGTCGCCGCGCTGCTCGGCGCACCGATCCCGCGCTGACTTCACCGTCCGTTCACACGATCGTTCCCGCTTGGTCACAAAAATCCGCATTTTGCGTAGAACTCTGTGTGCTATGGACAGTCAGGGAACGACTTCATCCACGGCGATCACATGGCAGGAATGCGCCCAGGTGGACATGCATTGTCACTCCACCGCCTCTGAGGTGTCGAGGCTGGGCGTGCAGCGCGCGGCCGGGCTGCCCGAGTGCGCCACACCTCCCGCCGAGGTATACGAGCTGGCCAAGCGCCGGGGCATGGATTTCGTGACGATCACCGACCACGACACGATCGCAGGGCGTCCTCGAGATCGCCGATCACCCCGACGTGTTCGTGTCGGTCGAGCTCACCGCCGCCTTTCGCGGCGAGCCCCAGGCTGTGCACATCCTCTGCTACGGCATCACGCCCGACGATCACGCATGGCTGCAGGCCCATCGCTCAGACGTCGAGCTGTGCGCTGCCTACCTGTGCGAGCGGGAGATCACGTGCGCCCTGGCCCACCCCTACTACACCGTCGCCGCGCCGCTGAGCGCGCGCCACCGCCGCCGGCTGGCCGAGCTGTTCGCAGTCTGGGAGATCCGCAACGGCGCGCGCGCGTCCGAGCTCAACCGGCCGGCCGCGACCTACGTGGCCACGCGCGACGGCATTGGCATCGGTGGCAGCGACGACCACGCCGGCGTGGACATCGGGCGTACCTGACACGGAAACCCCGCGCGCCCACACCCCCGCGGAGTTCCTCGCGCACGTGCGCGCCGGCAGCGCGATCGCGCGCGGCGCGCAGGGCAGCGCGGCGAAGTGGGCGCATGCCGCGATAGCGCTGGCTGCCCGCTCGCTGGGGCGAGGCCCGGCGAGCACCGACCACGACGATGGCGGGCGGGCGGGCGGGGGGCCGAACCCCGCCCGCGTGATGGGCATGGTCCAGCGGCTGTTGCGCGAGGCCGACGCGCGCCAGGGCACGCTCGGCGGCGAGGGGGGCGTGTCGCCCGAGGACGTCCGTTGCCTGCTGCGCGCGTGGCTGGCCGCGGTCGAGCTCGACCACCTCGATGAGCGAGGGCTGATCGCGTACATGCAGCAGGACGGCTTCAGCCACTCCGACCTGTACCGGCGGGCCTGCCGCGCGCACGAGCGCAAGCTGCGGGCCGCCGTCGGCGTAGCCGTGCGCGCTGCCAGTGGCCAGGCTGATGTGCCGGCAGCCGCCCAGGGGGTCTTCCAGGCATGCATCGCCGCGATCCCCTATGCGCCCGCCACCGCGTTCCTGGCCAACGAGCAGAACAAGCTCGCCGCGATCCCCTACACAGCAATTCCCGCTCCCGGGCCATCCCGCCGCGCGGGCGCGCGCGGCGATGACTGCGACCGGCCCCGGGTGGCGATCCTCGCAGATGGCATCGGCTCCACGCACGGGGTGACGCGAACGATCGAGGAGATCCGCCAGCGCGGCGTAACCGGCTTTGAAATCGAGGTCGTGGGCACCGACCCCGAGGTCGACCGGCGCCTGCCCGCGGTCGCCGAGATCGACGTCCCCTTCTATCCCGGGCTGAGAATCGGCATCCCCAGCCTGCCCGCCGCCGTGCACACGCTCGCCGGCTGTGACGGAGAGCGTTTCGACGCGATCCACGTGTGCTCGCCGGGACCCGCAGGGATCGCCGGCGCGCTGCTGGCGCGCGCGCTGGCGCTGCCGCTGGTGGGCAGCTATCACACCGAGCTGACCGCCTACGCCGACCTGCGCTCGGGTCAGCAACGCCTGGCGCAGGCGATGGATCTGGCCATGAGCGCCTTCTACAACGCCTGCGACGTGGTCCTCTCCCCCAGCCCTGCCGCCGACGAGGCCCTCGCGGCGCTCGCCGTGCCAGCACAGCGGGTGCTCCGCTGGGACCGCGGCGTGGACACGCAGCGCTTCGATCCCCGCCTGCGCGACGAGTCGCTGCTGCCGGACGCCGTCAAGGTGATGTACTCGGGGCGCATAACCCGCGAGAAGGGCGCCGACCTGCTGGCCGACGCATTCCTGCTCGCGCGCGAGCGCGCCATGTCGCAGACCGGCCAGCGCCTGCACCTGGTGCTCGCTGGCGGCGGGCCCGAGCAGGAGCGCCTGCGCGAGCGTCTGGGTGACAGTGCCACGTTCCTCGGGTGGCTGGAGGGCACCGAGCTCGCGCGCGCCTACGCGAGCGCCGACATCTTCCTGTTCGCAAGCGCCACCGATACCTTCGGCCAGGTGATCCTCGAGGCTCAGGCCAGCGGCCTGCCGACGATCGCCGTGGCCAAGGGCGGCCCGCTGTCGCTGATCGAGCACCGCGTCAACGGCCTGCTGTGCGACGCCGACGCCAAGCCACTGGCAGACGCCGTGATCGAGCTGGCCGGCTCGCCGTTGCTGCGCGAGCACCTATCCCGCGCGGGGCTGCGCTGCGCGCGCGAGCGGACCTGGGAGCGGACGCTCGAGCTGCTCGGCGACGGCTACGAACGGGCGCTCGCCAGCCGGGATAGAAACGAAGAGCGCCACGAAGATCGGCTCGGCGCGGGGGCGAGCAGCCGCGTCGCATGAGCCGGCGCGTGCGTGCGTTCAGACTGATGCCCCTCATGCGTGCAAGGCAGCCGACACGCCCGACCTCGACGATCGCGGTCGCGTTGCACGGGATCGAGCCTGCCACGTTCGAGTCCTGCGCGCTGATCCGCGACTGGCTCGACGACCACGGCGTGGACCGCGTCACGCTGCTGGTCATCCCCGCGCGCGACCTGCACCCGGTCGGCGAGCGCTCGCCCGAGATGGTGCGCTGGCTGAGCGAACGCGCCAGCGCGGGAGACTCGATCGCTCAACACGGCTTTCAGCACACGCGTGCGCACAGGGGCGCCTCGCCGCGGCAGCTGCTCGCGCAGCTGCACGGCCATCAGCTGGGTGAGTTCGTGGGCTTGGACGCCGACGAGACCCGCCGCGCGGTCCATGCCGGCTGGCGTTTGCTCAAGCTCGCCGGCATCGAGCCTGACGGCTTCGTGGCGCCCGCCTACTCCTACACGACCGCGCTGCGCCAGGCATTGGCACAGCGGTTTCACTGGTGGGCGGGGCTGTGGCAGGTGCACCGGGCCCCATCGCATCTGGACGTCGGCGACGTCGACGAGCGAGCGGCGCATGAGCGCCAGCTTGCGCCCGCCTGGAGTCTGGCCACCTCGGGCCGGCTCGGGCGCGTGCTCTCGCCGCCGCTGCTGCGTGCAGGCTCGCTGTTGCCCACGAGCACGCTGCGCGTGGACCTGCACCCGGCCGACCTGCGCCATCCGCGCCACATGATGGCGCTTGAGTGGGTCCTGGGGCGCGCGGCGCCGCGCCGCACCGCCATCACCTACCGCGAGCTCGCGGACGCCTGACGCGATCGCGTGCCGCGCGGCGGATCGGCGGCACTCGGACCTCAGCCTGGCAGGGTGCCCTGGGCGGTGCCGGCCGCGATCATAGACGCGGCGCGGTAGTACTGGTTCTCCTCCTTGAGGACCGCTTTGGTATCGAACGCGACGAGCCTGCCGTCAAGGATCACCATCACGCGGTCGCACATGTCCAGCGTGGACATGCGGTGGGCGACCGTGAACAGGGTCAGGCCGCTCTTGAGCGCCTGCAGCGATTCCTGGATGAGGGTCTCCGAGTAGGGGTCCAGCGCGCTGGTCGGCTCGTCGAGCACCAACACGTGGGGCCGGGCGGCGAGCGCTCGCGCCAGGCAGATCCGCTGCTGCTGACCGCCTGATACCGCGTCGGCGCGCGGACCCACGACGGTGTCATAGCCGTGTGTCCAACCCACGATGTCATCGTGGATGCGGGCTAGCTTGGCGGCCCGCTCGACCTCCTCGTCGTCGATGTCGCGAAAGAAGCGGATGTTGGCCGCCACCGTGTCGTGCAGCAGGCGCGGTTCCTGGGGTACATAGGCGACCAGCCTGTGCCAGTCGGCCAGCGTGAACTTGGCGACCGGCTCCCCGTTGACGAGATAGCGTCCGGAGCTCGGCGTGCGCAGCTGCAGCAGGATCTGCACGAGCGTGGACTTGCCCGCACCCGATGGCCCGACGACGCCGATCGCCTCGTTGGCGTCCACTTTGAAGCTGACGTCGCTAAGCACCGGACGGCCGGGGTTGTACGCGAACGACACATCCTCGAAGGCGAGCGTCTCCACCGCCTTCAGGCGCTGTGTGCCGTGCGCGGGAGCGCTGCTGGCATAGCGCTGTTTGACCCTCAGCAGGCGATCGATGAACGGCAGCGACTGCTGCAGCGACTGGTAGCCGGACTGGATCTGCTGTCCGGTCTGGGCCGCGCGGAAGAGCAGCAGGACGATCGCGCCGAGCGATGCCGCGTGGCCGGCGCCAAACCCGTGCAGCGCGAACAGGCCTCCGATCAGCAGTAGGTAGATGAGGCTCTGGTAGAGATTCGGGACCAGCCGGGCGATCAACTGGGTGCGAAAGAAGAACTCGCGCACCCTGGCGATGCGGCTGGCCACGCGTTCGAACTGGGCGTGATTGACCCCGAAGACGTGCGACTCTTCGATCATCCGGTTGGCCTCGGCCACGCTGCCCGCGTACTGGATCTGGGACTGCGACAGCGCACGACTGCGCCGTACGCCCAGCGATCGCAGCGGTCGCAGGACCGCGAACATGCCCGTGGCGATCGCGAACACGAGCCCTGCCGCAGCGGGGCTGAGCGCCACGGCGGTGCCCATCAGGATGATGAAGTTCAAGCTCGACGTGAGGATGCCCGTGGACTGCATCGCGCCCGCCGTCGCCTGCGCCGACTGGCTGGTCATGACCTCCTGCAGCGTGCCCTCGCGGTCGCGCGACTGCAC
Source organism: uncultured Solirubrobacteraceae bacterium (assembly GCA_963745375.1). Classification (GTDB taxonomy): domain Bacteria; phylum Actinomycetota; class Thermoleophilia; order Solirubrobacterales; family Solirubrobacteraceae; genus Palsa-744. The sequence goes on from CAVUXA010000010.1 coordinate 309,617, forward strand.
ATCCCAGGAGGCCTGCGTGAAGGCGTCGAAGATCTTGGTCCGCAGAGATGCCTGCACATCGGAGGCGATCCTCGACGGGAGCACCGACAGCGGCCACTGCATAGTCATCCTCACCAGCGCGAGCACCAGTCCGAACCACAGCAGCGTGTCGATCGACGCGTGCACGTGGAACAGGCCGGTAGCGTTGCTGGCGTGATGAGCAGTGCCGGCGTTGTTGCTCACGAGCAGCGCCGCTACCTGTGCGATGACAGCGATCAGCGCCGCTTCGGCGAAACCGGCGATGATCGAGAAGAAGGAAACCGCTCCGATCAGCGAGCGCTTGTCGCCGATCAGCAGGTCCATCTGCGAGCGCATCGAGCGCGGCACAGATGAATCGTCGGGTTCGGGCGCGATCGCGGGCGTCATCGCGCGTCCCTGCGCTGGGTGGCGGCGATCATGGCCCGCAAAGTGTAACGGGCCCGGCAGGCCCTGACCAGAGGCGCCCAGGTCTGCTCGCGCGGCTCACGCTTGCACAATCACGCCGGCGCGTCGCGCCCGACAAGCTCCCAGCTGACCTCAAAGCCCCCAAAGGCGGGGTCTGACATCAGGTGCCTCACACCGTAGTTTAGGCTTGTCTCGTAGCACATCACGGCCTCGCCCTTCCCAGCCGCGGCGCCAGCGTCGAGGCGAATCACCTGCGCCGAGCGCAACGCGGGCATCTCGGGCACCTGCTTAAGGGAGAACTGCCAGTACCCGTCCACATTGCGCATGGGCGCCGCGTTGCTACCGTCGACCCATGGCGGCCAACCGTAAAAGGTGCAATACGGGAGATCGGCATAGAGTGTGACAGGCATGCCCGTGCGCAGCAGCATGCGTCCATAGCGGCGGGTGAGCAGGTGATCAACGTGTGAGCCGATGCCGGCCGGAACGTAGACGCGCGACGCGCTCTGCACCTCGTTGGTCAGCGCACGGTCGATCTCCTGAAGATCCGGATGGCCCTTGTCCTGGCTACGGTGTTGCGCGTCCAGCAGCGGCAAGTTCACCGGCGTTCGACCTGCGCGTGCGAGCGATTGCGCGTCCTCTGCCATTCGCGCGCGCGTGCGCTCGGCGCTGTCTCGCACGCCGATCACAGCCTCCCAGACACCAGCCTGGCCGGCCGCCGGGATACCTGCGAAGACGTTCACCACCGTCAGCTGGCGGTCGCTCGCCAACAGGCTCCAACAGCCCAGCACGGCGTCGTCGAAATGGGGTGAGAGCAGCAGCTCGGGCGCCTGCGGATCCGGGTGCAGGTTTGAGCGAAAACTGTCGTCCCGACGGACTTTGCGCTTCGCACGCGCGGTGCTGTACACCCTGCGAGGCACGAGCGGAAGTCTGCGCAGAGAGCGTCGAGTCATTGCGGGTGGGCCAGTATACGGCAAGCTCGCGGCCATCCCATGAAAGACAGCTCTGAGATAGACTCTCAGATCGATGTCAGCGTCGGCCGAATCACTCACAGACAAGCGCGACGTGCACGGCAGGACACCCGATTTCTTCATAGTCGGGCAACCGAAGAGTGGAACAACTGCTCTGTATGCGATGCTGCGAACCCACCCGCAGATCTTCATGCCAGACCTGAAGGAGCCCCTGTTTTTTGCGAGCGACCTGCGGCCATACGTGCGCGCGAGAGACCCGGCCAGGCGACCTATGTTCCCAGCGACCTACGAGGAGTACCTGTCGCTGTTTGCCCCCGCCCACAACGAGCAGCTCGCCGGTGAGGCTTCTTCGGGATACCTGCGCTCTCGTCTCGCCGCGGGCGCTATCGCCGAGGCGCAGCCGGCCGCGCGCATCATCGCCATCCTCAGAGAGCCCGCCAGCATGCTGCGCTCGCTACACCTGCAACGCCTGCAGGAACACGTCGAGACCGAGCCCAACCTGGCACGGGCGCTGTCGCTCGAGGACGCCAGGCGGGAAGGCCGAGAAATACCTGCGCGCCTGCAACAGCCGCAGATGCTCATGTACTCAGATTTCATGCACTACACCGAACAGCTGCGCCGCTATCAGGCCGTGTTTGCGCCCGAGCAGATGCTCGTGCTCATCTACGATGACTTCAGAAACGACAACGAGCGAACCGTGGGCGAGGTCCTACGCTTCCTGGGCGTGGATGACACCGTTGCGGTCACGGCGTTGCAGGCAAATCCCACGGTAACCGTGCGCTCCAGGCGCCTCGAGCGCGCGACACGCCGGGCCTATGCCGGCCAGGGCGTGCTGTGGCGCCCGGTCAACTCGCTCGTCAAGGCGGCCACCTCGCCGCGGCTGCGCAAGCAGGTGCTCGATCCGTTTCGCAATCGCCTTCTTTACCGCGAGCCGCCGCCGCCAGATGAGGCGTTCATGTCGGAGCTGCGCCGCCGCCACTTGTCGGAGGTGACATCGCTCAGCAACTACCTGAATCGTGACCTGGTAACGCTATGGGGCTATGACCAGCTTGGCTGACCCGTCGAGGCCGCAGCTGGGAGATCGCGCCAGCGCAGACAAGGCGGGGGGCGCGTCCACGAGCATGGTCGTCTTTCACCGTGACTTTCAGCACTTTCAAGGTGGGCACCTGAAGGTCTTTCACTACTTCGAGCACGTGCGCAGCTCGCCCTCTCATGATGCGCGCATTCACTTCTCGCCCGAGTCGGTCTGGGATGAGACCAACCCGTGGCAGCAGGTGCGCGAGACGGTGATCGCCCAGCACGACAGCGAGCGCGCCGATGTGCTGTTCCTCGCGGGAATCGACTGGCGCGCGCTCGAGCCGGCCCAGCGCGCAGCTTCGCAGGTTCCCATCATCAACCTGATCCAGGATTTCCGCCCGACCCGTCCCACGGCTCAGTTGCACGAGTTCATCGCCCACCCCGCCATTCGCATCTGCGTCAGCGCCGAGATCCAGGAGGCGCTGCAGCGCACCGGCTCGGTGCGCGGACCGATGTTCACGGTGCCGGTCGGCGTGGACCTCGAGCGCCTGCCAGCGCCGCGCTCGGCAAACGAGCGCGACATCGACTGCGTCGTGCTGGCGGTCAAGGACCCCGAGCTGGGCGGCACGGTCGCCCAGCGCTTGCGCCGCGCAGGCAAGGACGTGCTGCTCGTAGACCGCCCTATACCCCGAGACGAGCTGCTCGGGTCGATGGCCCGCGCGCGCGTGGCGGTGCTCGTGCCCGCTTCGGTCGAGGGCGCCTACTTGCCCGCGCTGGAGTGCATGGCGCTGGGGGCGCTGGTCGTGTGCCCGGACTGCGTGGGCAACCGTTCGTTCTGTCGCGACGGTGAGACCTGCCTAGTGCCCAAGCGAAGCAGGCGGGCGATCGTCAAATCGGCGCTCGCCGCATTGTCGGCATCGCCGCAGGAGCTCGAAGCCGATGCTCGCCGCGGCCCGCCGGGAGAGCGAAGACCACGCCCTAACACGTGAGCGCAGCCGTTTCCTGGAGATCCTCAACCGCGTCGACGAATTGTGGGCGGCCTGCTGAGCGGCGCCAGCGCCCAGGCGCGCATCCGGGCGTGACGATGTTCTTGAAAGCCGTTGTCAGCCTTCGCCGAGCGACGCTGCCGGCGCTTCTCCTTCAAGCGGTGCGCCCGGTGCGCGCATCACCTGCACGTTGAGCAGCCCGCTCGAGGCGGCCTGCATGCCAGCGCCGCCTGCGAGCACGATGCGAAACGTCTGTGTGGCGTTGCCTGAGACGACGTGTTCGATGGAGAAGCTCCCGCCCGGGCCGACCGTTGCAGCTTGCACCATCTGAAAGCCCAGCCCATCGGCCTCCTGACGCTCCAGATTCACGGCCGCGCCGGCGCGGATGGGGTCGACGGTGCCGGTGAAGGTGACCGGATCGCCGCTGTTCACAGCGGCCGAGGAAACCGTGGCGCTCAGCTTCGGCCTGACGCCCTCGAACAGGATCGTCGAGCGTGCATGCGTGCCCGTTACCTCATACCAGGTGTCAGCGGCCGGCGACAGGGATGCAAAGGCGTAGCTGCCGTCGCTTTCAGTGCTGGTCGTGGCCACCGGCGCAAATGCGCCGCCGCGGGTCCTCGCCAGCAGCGTCAGCGCCTGGGGGCCGGAGCCGGCGGCCGTTCCGCTGAGCGTCAGCGCCTGCCCATCGGTGAGCGGCGCAGCGCTGGCCTGGATGGTTAGTAGCGGGTTCTGGTGTCGCATGACCTGCAGCGACAGCGTTTCCGATGCGCCAGGGAGCAGACCATGTGGATGCACGACAACGCGAACGTTGGCCGTGCCGGCGACGCCGAACGTGTGCGTGATCGTATATCTACCTTCCGCGCCCACTTCGCCCGTCGCGATGCGCTGCCAGTTTTCTTCGATGTTGACGCCCTCGCGCTGGAGCACCACGGTCGCGCCAGCTTCGTCGGGGTCGACCGTTCCGGTGAACGTCACGGTGTTGTTCGAGCGCGCGCTTGCCGCGCCGCGCTGGCCGCCGATCGACAGCTGCGTGCCCGCCTGTGGACCGCTGATCGTCACCAGAGGCGCAACCCTCACCGGCATCGGCCGGCTGCGTGGACCGCCCTCAGTGCGGGCGTAGAAGACGCTGTTGGTCTGCAGCGCTTCGGTCGTGTAGTGAAAGGCGCCGCCCGCTTCCGGCGTGGCGGTCGCGACTTCGTTGAAGCCGGGGGTGCCGGCCGTGTGCTCGAAGATTGTGATCGTCTGTTCGCCCGTCTCGGTCGAGCTTGGGCAGCTCAGCGATCCGGACAACGTGGCCGTCTGACCGGCCGTAACACGGGTGGGCGCCGCTTCGACGGCGATCTGACAGGAGCCCTTGCGCCCGGCTTCCGCCGCGGGCGCCAACAGACCGGCGACCAGCGCTGTCGCGCCGAGCAAGCACACTGCCCTGCGGCCCGAGCTGGTCAACGACAGTGTGCCGACGGACAGCCGCCGGCGGAAGTCGGCCCCAGGAGTTCTGTCCACGCGAGCGCTATCGGCAGCGCGCTTGCAGGACTTTAGGGCCCGGTGAACATCGATGGTTCAAACGACTTGACGCCAGGAAGCGCCGCATAGCCAAGGTGCGCAAGGCCGAAGAAGTCCTCGATCGTGCGCAGCAGCGAGAAATGGTTGAACGGTTCCTGGTTGGTGGTGGCGCCCTTGACGAACGGCGACAACAGCAGCGCCCCCACGGCGCCGCCTCCGCGCGGCGACAGGCCGCTGGGCGCAGTGGAGGCCACGTTGGGGAAGCTCGGCTGGCCGCAGCAGGAGCTCGAGTCGGCGAATTCGCCGCTTGAGGGGGCCTCGTCGACGGTGATCACCAGCAGGCCGCTTGCGCTGTACGCCTTGGATTCCATGATCTCCGGAACGACCTTCGCCAGGAAGCGGTTGGCGGGCGCGAGCCCGGCGGGTTCGCCGGCGCTGCAGGGCGTCGGGCTGGCGTCCTGGCAGCGGTCGGGCACGATGTAGGAGAAGCTCGGTGTGCGCGCCGGGTTGGCCAGGTCACCCTGCAGGCGACCCAGGCCGACGACGTCGGCTGCGCAGGTGGGCGAACCGGTGATCGACTGGAAGTAGACGAACGGGTCGATGTAGGTGGCGTACGGCCCGGCCGAAGAGGGCGTGAGCCCAGAGGTCGGGTCGGCCTGGCCCAGCGTGGGATGGGCGCAGGCGCTCGGGACGTCTGGTTCATCGGTGCCCTGCATGTACGCGCGCCATGTGAGGTGCTTGGCGGTCAGCTGCCCGGGGAGGGTCTGGGTGGAGGACGGGTAGACGCAGCCGCTGCCCAGCACCTGCTGGTCTGGACCGATCCCTGTGGGTGCGATGGCGGCGTAGTTGGGGCAGTCCGCGGCCGTTTCGGCGGTGGGACCCTGACCGCTGAGCAGGGCCAGCTCGTCGGCCAGCTGCTCGTGGGCGACCGCGTCGTAGTGGACGAGCAGCTCGCCCTTGTGCTCGAGCGTCTGTGCGAGGTAGGGCGCGGTGGATGCGGGCCCGAAGACCGACGCGTAGGGCTCGTCGGAGAGCATGATCACGAACACGTGCTTGACCGGCGGCAGCCAACTGCCAGAGGCGCCTGGCGAGCCTTTGCCCGACCCGCCTTTGCCGCCGCCTGCGCCGCTCGGGCTGGGGGCGTGGCCGGAGGGCGACGTGCCGCCCTTGGCCGGCGCGGTCGCCTTGGCCGGCGCCAGCGTCGGCGTCGGGGCTGGTTGGGGAGTCGGGGTGGCTTGCGCTTCGGGAGGCTCGCCCGCGGCCGACGAGGACGAGGCAGCTGACGAGGACGTGGACGTCGGCGCGGTGGCCGTCGCCGAGAGGGCCTGGCTGGGCAGCACGATCTTCATCGGCTGGCGCGATGCGGCCAGCGTGTCGTTCACGCGCGAGCCGGCCACGTGGCCGAGCAGCACGCCGAAGCCGAGGAACACCAGCACGAGCAGGGCCGACACCTTGCGCGGCGGCAGCGTAAGCCCCGGCCCGCGCGCCCTCGCGCTCGATCGCGCCTGGGCGATCGGCTCGGTCGTGGCATGCGCTGGCGGCGCCGTCGCGCGCGACCGCTCGCCGACGCGGCGCAGCAGCGCCACGAGCTGGGGGTCGCGCGATCCCGTGCGCTGACCGCAGTTGACGCAGTAGCGCTGCTGGGGCTCCACAGGCGCGCCGCAGTCCTGGCAGGGGCCGAAGGGGCGCTCGCCGCTCATGATCGGCGCCTACTCGTCCAGGCTGGAAGCAGAATCGCCGCCGCCCTGGGCGCTGTCGCCGGCGAGCAGCGCGTCCATGACCGCGGTCGACGCGTCCGTGGTACCGGCCTCGATAGCCGCGCTCGGCGTGCGCTCCATCAGCGTTGCGCCGCACTGCCAGCAGAACAGCGCTCCGCGGCTGTGGGGCGCGGCGCAGTGCGGGCAGCTGCCCGCAACCGCGTCCTCCTCCATCCGCAGCAGTCGCTCGACCTCGGCCAGCTCCGCGTCGCGTTCCTGCAGGATCGCCGCGCGACGCACGAGCACGTCCAGGCGGAAGTGATCGCGAATCGCCATCTCGTAGGCCAGTCCGCCCAGGTCCCAGTGCAGCTCGGTGACCTGCTCGGCCAGCTCGTCGCGCCTGCGGCGCAGGTCAGAGCGCGCGTCTGTGTGAGCGAGCGGCGAGCGTGCGGCATCGCCGTTGGGCGAGCCCGCGCCAGCCACTGGCGCGGTGAAGCTGCTGTGCAGGGCCGAGCTTGCGATCGGCTCCTGCCCCTCTGCACCGCCGGCGTCTCGGAGAATGCCCATGCTCAGCCCGTTTCGACCACGTTGGGGAGGTTCTTGGACTTTTCCTCGTAGCTCTTGCCTTTGCTGGTGTTGAGGCTTTTGAGGACCGTCGGCGGGGCGGGATGGTTCTCGCTCTGACCGACACCCCCCGGACTGGTGGCGGGCGGGCTCGCAGATTGCGACGCCGAGCCGGAGCCGGCGTTGGACACGCGGATCACCGACGCGGCGGGGAAGCTCTTCTTCAGGCCCGCCAACGTCTTTTCGGCCTGCGCCTTGGTGTGGTAGACGCCCGAGTAGATCACATAGCTGCCGGCCGTCAGGCTGGTGAATTCTTCGGACTTCAGGGCGCCCACGGCCTTGGCGCCCTTGGCGCCTGCGGTCGTCTTGGCCGCTTCCACGGCGCTCACGGTGGTGCCCGTCTGGGGCAGCCTCTGCAGCTGCACCGTGTAGCCGGTGCTGCCCGACGGCCAGCTGCCCGTGAACGTCGCTTCCGCCGCCGCGGGGGGCGTGGCGGCGCCGGTGGCAGGAGTGGCTGCGACGCTGATCGTCTGCACGGGCGCCGGACTGGACTTGGAGGTCCCCGAGCGGCCGATCAGCACGCCCACGCCCATCGCCAGCAGCAGCACGCCCACGCCCGCGATCACCGTGAGCGTGTTGCCGCGCTGTGCTGCCCCGCCGGCGGACGGGCTCGACTGCAGCGGGGGCGCGGGCGGCCCCGCGGGCGAGGATGCAAGGCCTGGCGCAGGCCTGGACTGCGAGCGCAGCGGGGGCCCACCGGCGAGGACGCTGCTCATGGGGACGCGTCGCTCGCCGCACTCCAGGCAGTAGCGCTGGTCACCCGCCAGCGGCGAGCCACAGCCGGAGCACGCCTCGGCCGCGCCGATCGAGGGAGGGATCGCTGGATGCGAACTGGCTATAGGTTCTGTGGACAGGGTGAGACCTTCGCGTTGCGTCTAAATGCTGCTGCTGCAGATGCTGGCGCTCTGTTCGGACGGTCCGGAGGGCCATCGCCCAGCAACCCGCGAGCAGCTTGTGCCAGATGATCGAGCCACCGGTGGCCGCCAGCGTAACGATTTGGTAAAAGCGGCGGGGCGCCGGTCGGCCTCAGGCCGCTGTCCGAGCCAGCGAGCCGGCAGGCTGCGATGCCGACGCGACCGCGTCTTCGGCGCCCCGGCGCGCGACGAGCGCCGGTTGCGTGAGCTCCCACGAGTGCTGCGCCGGCACAACGGCTTGCTGGGGGCCATGGGCCTGCTGCTGGCGGTCGCCAGCCCGGGCGGCGGCGCACAGGCTGACGACTGCCAGCAGCATGAGGATCCAGGCACCGATGACGAGCGGAAGGATCATGATTGCTCCGTTTGAGATCGCAGGGTACGCCAATGCCTCACTAAGTCTATCAAGAATATGGCCGGCTCTGAAGCACAACCCGCAAAGAGCGTCCGAATCGCCCTGGGCCGGTCCCCGCAGCGGGTCGGAGTAGTCGCCGAGCTCGGCCCGACATGCGCAAAGGGCACGACCCCGTCCGGGAAGGTCGTGCCCTTGCGCCGATGGGATGACCGCTACCCGGCGCGAGCCTTGCGCTCGGCGGCCATCCGCTCGGCCCCGCCCCAACACCCCGGGGCCGACGTGCCGTAAATCGTGTGGCGCGCGATCGGGGCTGTCAATACGCAATTCTGCGAACATCGCCGCCGCAGGGCTGACAATCACAGCCACGGCGATCGAGCAAGGAGCCAAAGCGATGGAGCGGCTGAGCGCAACCGACCTGAACAGCGTCCTCGAAGTGGCGCGCGAGCTCGGCGCGATGCGCGACCTGGACGAGCTACGCGCGAGCGTGCTCGGGCAGCTGCGCCGCCTGGTGGACTGCGACACGCTCTCCTTCAACGAGCTGGCGCCCGCGGACGGCGAGGCGATCATCGCGGCCGTCGATCCCGAAGAGATCCTGTGGGATGGAGCCGAGGAGCTGTTCGGCGTCTACGCGCACCAGAACCCGCTGGTCGCCGCCGCCGTGCGCCCGGGTGACATCGGCGTCAGGAAGTTCAGCGACCTCGTCAGCGCCCGGCAGCTGCACAGCCTCGACATCTACAACGTCATCTACAGGCAGATCGAGGTCGAGCACCAGATCGCCTTTACGCTGCCGGCCCCGTCGCGGCATGTGATCGGCTTCGCGCTGAACCGCAACCGCAGGCAACCCGACTTCTCCGAGCGTGACCGCAACATGCTCGAAGCGGTGCGGCCGTTCGTCGTGCAGGCCTATCAGACCGCCGCCGTGCGTAGCCGGCTCGTGGCGCTCGAGCGCCACGCGATCGCCCTGCGTGAACGGGCGCAGTTGCAGCCCGACGCGCTGCGCGCCCGCGGCCTGACGGCGCGCGAGGTCGAGGTCCTGCGCCTGCTCGCCAATGGTCTCGCCAACGCCGAGATCGCACGCGAGCTCGCGCTGAGCGAGCGCACAGTGGCCAAGCATCTCGAACACGTCTACAGCAAGCTCGGTGTGGGCAACCGGACGGCCGCGCTGGCCCGCGCGCGCGAGGTCTCCGCGCCCGGAGAATCCGTCTAGCATCCCGAGCACGCAGACCCAGCCGCGCCAGGGGGCGACCGCATCAACCGCGCTGCGGGCGTGTTGACGAGTACAGCCACGCTGGCGCGTGGAGGATCGAGCAGGCACCACAACGCGATCGAGAGCAGGGAGGTACTCGCACATGACAACGAGCAGCAAAGCCCGCCGCGGCGCCCTGAGCGCAGCGCTTGCGCTGATCGCCCTGGTCGCGGTGCCGCTCGCCTCGCCGGCGGCCTCCTCCCAACAGCCCAAACCCAAGCCCACCAACAAGAAAGTCGTGGCGTCGACGGGCGCGGCCACGCACGTGCTCAACTCCTCGGCGCTGCTCAACGCGTCGATCAACCCCAACGGCAACCAGACCAGCTACTACTTCCAGTGGGGCGCCACGACCTCCTACGGCTCCCAGACGCCGACTGTCGCGCTGGGCAACGGCACGACCAGGCTCAAGGTCGGCCAATCGATCGCCGGTCTGCAGACTGGCGTCACCTACCACTACCGCGTGGTCGCCGTGGTCTCGGGCGAAGCCCCGATCCTCGGGCGCGACCGCACGTTCTTCACCGGCAAAGGCGTGCCAAAGCTCGAACTCCCCCGCATCGCCGACGTGGTGGTGGGCACGCCGTTTGTCGTTTCCGGCACGCTCACGGGGCCCAACAACGCGCACCAGATGGTCGAGCTGCAGGGCTCGACCTACCCCTACCGCGAAGCCTTCACGGCTTTGGGCCCGCCAACCGTCACGGGGCCCACCGGGCAGTTCTTCTTCGCCGTCGCGCCGGTCTCCGCCAGCACGCAGCTGCGCGTGATGACCGTTGGCGGCCTGCGCCCGCTGATCAGCCGCTCCGAGACCGTCCACGCGCAGGCCAAGGTGGTGCTGAAGGTGCGCACGAGCAAGACGCGGGGCCTCGTGCGCCTGTATGGAACGGTCGCGCCCGCCGCGGTGGGCGCCCAGGTGCTGTTGCAGGTGCATAAGGCCGTCCAACCGGGAGCGGGCAAGCCGGGCTCGGAAGTGACCGCCAGGTTCGTCGACCAGTTCTCAACCGTGGTCAAGAAGGCCGGCAAGAAGTTCTCGCGCTTCAGCATCGTGGTCAACGTCCGCGTCGGCGGGCGCTACCGAGCAGTGGTCAAGCCGCGCAAGGGTCCGGTCGTCACCGGCTACAGCACCACCGTGGTCCTGCAGGCCGGCGCTGACGCCAAGAAAGCCAAGCCCAAGAAGCCCTAACCAGGGCCTGCGGCTCGGCGAGGCGCTCACCCGGGCCTTTGCCCGCTGAACGCGCCTCAGGCCCCGCCGAGCTCGGAGATCAGCCCGTGCTGGGCCAGCAGCCCCAGCACGCGCTCGACCTCCTCCTCGACGGTTTCGCGCGAGCTGCCCAGCACCAGGTCGGGTGCCGAAGGCGCCTCGTATGGCGCACCCACGCCGGTCATCCCAGACAGCTCGCCCGACTGCGCGCGCGCATACAGCCCCTTCGGGTCGCGCTGCTGACAGAGCTCCAGGGGGGCATCCACAAAGATCTCCAAGAAGCGCAGGTCGTCGGCCTCGTGGAGTGCGGCGGCCGCCACGCGGTCGGCCTCGTAGGGGCTGACCAGGCTCACCAGAGCAACCGTCCCCGACTCGGCCAGCAGGCGCGCCACGTGGGCGGTGCGACGCACGTTCTCGCGCCGCGCCACCTCGTCGAAGCCCAGATCGCCGTTGAGGCCGTGGCGCAGGTTGTCGCCGTCGAGCAGGAAGGCTGGCTGGCCGGCTTCGATCAGGCGCTCCTCCACCGCGGCCGCCACCGTCGACTTGCCCGCGCCGGGCAGCCCCGTGAACCACAGCGTCGCCCCGCCATGCCCGAGCGTGCTCCAGCGCCGCTCGCGTGTCATCCGCGTGCCCTGCCAGCGCACGTTGGGGCTGCGCTCGCTCTTGACCTGCTCGTCTTCCTCGACCTCGGTGTCCAGGATGACGCCCGCCGCAACCGTTTCGTTGGTCGCCTCATCGATCACGATCAGGCTGCCGGTGACGCGGTTGCGCCGGTAGGAGTCGAACACCAGCGGAGAGCTGAGGCGCATATGCACGCGCGCGAGGTCGTTGAGCTTGAGCGTGCCCACGTCCTCTTCCCGGCGCAGGCTCTCCACGTCGATGCGGTAGCGCACGTCCACGCCGCCGACCATCGCCGTGCGCGTGGTGTGCTTGACCAGATAGCGCCGGCGGGGGCTCAGTTCGTGCTCGGACATCCAGCAGACCAGGCACTCGAAGCTGCTCGACACCGACGGCTGGTTCTGCGTGCGCACGATCGTGCTGCCGCGCCCCACGTCGATGTCGTCGGCCAGGCGCAGCGCCACCGACATCGGCGGGAAGGCCTCCTGCACCGGCCCCTCGAAGGTGTCGATGGCGGCAACCCTGGTGTGCTGTCCGCTGGGGAGCACCACCACCTCGTCGCCCGGCCGGATCACGCCGCCGGCCACCTGGCCGGCGTAGGCCCGGTAGTCAGCCATGGCCGTCGCCGGCGGACGAATCACCCACTGCACGGGGAAGCGCACATCGATCAGGTTGCGGTCTGACGCGATGTGGACGTGCTCGAGGTGGTAGAGCAGCGGCGGGCCCTGGTACCACGGCATCGCCTCGGAACGGTCGACCACGTTGTCACCCAGCAGCGCCGAGATCGGGATGAACGTCACGTCGGGCATCTCCAGGCGCGCGGCGAAGCGGTCGAAGTCCTCCACGATCGCGTCGAAGACGCCCTCGTCGAAGTCGACCAGGTCCATCTTGTTCACGCACACCACCATGTGCGGGATGCCCAACAGCGAGCTGATGAACGCATGGCGCTTGGACTGGGCGACCACGCCCTTGCGCGCGTCGATCAGCACGATCGCCAGATCGGCCGTCGAGGCGCCAGTGACCATGTTGCGCGTGTACTGCTCGTGGCCGGGAGTGTCGGCGATGATGAAGCGGCGCTGGGCGGTCGCGAAGTAGCGGTAGGCGACGTCGATCGTGATTCCCTGCTCGCGCTCGGCGCGCAGGCCGTCGGTCAGCAGGGAGAGGTCGAGGAAGTCGTGGCCCATGCGCTGGCTGGTCTGCTCGACGTGCAGCAGCTGGTCTGAGAGGACCTGCTTGGAGTCGTACAGCAGCCGGCCGATCAGGGTGCTCTTGCCGTCGTCCACCGAGCCCGCGGTGGCGAAGCGCAGCAGGTCGGCCGGGCGCTCGGTCAACCGCCGCAGCACGTCCTGCGCTTCGCCGTGCAGGGCTACGGCGCCCGCGGGCGCAGCGACGCGGCCGTTGCCATTGGCGCCCGCGCTCGACGACGGGCGGGCGGGGTCAGACTCGACGCTCATCAGAAGTAGCCCTTTCGCTTGCGGTCCTCCATGGCCGCCTCGGTCACGCGATCGTCCGCGCGCGTCTGGCCGCGCTCGGTCACCTCTGCGGCGGCAATCTCGGCGACCACCTCGGCCAGCGTAGCCGCGTCTGACTCCACGGCGCCCGTGCAGCTCATGTCCCCGACCGTGCGGTAGCGCACGCGCGCGCTAAACGGCTGCTCGCCCTCGACCATCTCCATAAACGGACTGACGGCATACAACATTCCGTCTCGAGCGAAAACCTCGCGCTCGTGGGCGAAGTAGATCGACGGCACCTCGAGCTCCTCCTCAGCGATGTACTGCCACACGTCGAGCTCGGTCCAGTTGGAGATCGGAAAGACGCGTGCGTGCTCGCCCTTGCGGATGCGCCCATTGTAGAGGCTCCACACCTCCGGGCGCTGTTTTTGCGGCTCCCACTGGCCAAACTCGTCACGGAAGGACAGGATGCGCTCCTTGGCGCGCGCGCGCTCCTCGTCGCGCCTGGCCCCGCCGAAGGCCGCGTCGAACTCGTGCTGGGCGATCGCATCCAGCAGCGTAACCGTCTGCAGTGCGTTGCGCGAAGCGTTGGGACCCTGCTCCTCCACCACGCGGCCCGCGCGGATCGAGTCCTCGACCGAGGCCACGATCAGGCGCTCGCCCAGCTCGGCGACGCGGCGGTCGCGGTACTCGATCGCCTCGGGAAAGTTGTGGCCCGTGTCCACATGCATCAACGGGAACGGGAACGGCGCCGGCCGGAAGGCCTTCTCGGCCAGGCGCAGCAGCACGATCGAGTCCTTGCCGCCGCTGAACAGCAGAACCGGACGCTCGAATTCGGCGACCGTCTCGCGCATCACGTGCATCGCCTCGGCCTCTAGCGTGCGCAGGTGGGAAAGGTGGTAGGTAGCGGGCATCCGTGCGGTGGGGCTGAGCCTAGCCATTGCGCGATAAGGCATTTGTGAACTTTAGGGTGCGTGTGCGCTTTGTCAAGCCTCAGCCCGGGCGACGGCACTGGCCCGGGCGACGGCGCGACGGTAAACGGCCAGTGTGTCGGCCACGTGGCGCGCCACCGTGAAGTCGCGCTCGACCCTGGCACGCCCCGCGCGGCCCATCTCCCGGCCGCGGTCCGGACGCTCGGCGATCTGGCCGATTGCGCGGGCCCAGGCTTGGGGCTCGCGCGGCGCCAGCAGATAGCCCTCGCGCCCGTCCTCGATGATCTCCGCCGGACCGCCCACGTCGGTTGCAAGCACCGGCACGCCGAGCGCCATCGCCTCAATCAGGGCGCGCCCGAACGGCTCCTCCCAGGAGGGCAGCAAAAGGACGTCCAGCGCACGCATCAGCTCGGGCACGTCCTCGCGCTCTCCCAGCCACGACACGCGCTCCTGCAGGCCCGCGTCGGCCACGAGCGAGTGCAGGTGGGCCAGGTAGCGCCGGTTGTCAAAGCGCGTCGCGCGGGCGACGAACTTGGCCGAGCCGACCAGCAACAGGTGCGCATCAAGACCCGCTGCGCACGCCAGCACCAGCGCTTCGATCGCCGTGTCCTGCCCCTTCCAGGGACTCAGCTGGCCGACCACGCCGAGCAGCAGGTCGTGCGCGCCGGCATCGCCGAGGGCCGCGCGTGCGCACTCGCGGTCGATGCTGGCCGGGTCGAAGCGCTCGAGGTCGACGGGGTTGTAGAGCACCTCAAGACGTGCGCCCGGGGCGACCGCGCGCACCGCCTCGGCCGTATAGCGCGAGTTTGCGACCACCGTGGTGGCGGTGGCGGCGATCAGGCGCAGCGTGGCCGTGCTGACGGCGCCGGGGGGCAGACAGTCGCGCACGTGCACGACCTTCGCCGCGCGCATCGGCCCGGCCAGGGCGAGCACGATGCCGGCGCGGATCGAGTTGGCGTGGACCACATCGGCGCGGTGGCGGCGGGCGGCCAGGCGAACCTGGGCGCCGGCGATGCTCAGCTCGGCCAGCGCCTGGGGCGTGTGCAGCGGGTGCAGCCTGAGGCTGCCGGCAGTTCCGGTGATGGCGGTCGTCGGCAGGCCGAGATCCCGCACGGCCTGCTCCAAGCGCCCGCGCGGGCTGGCGACGAGCGGGGAGACCTCGGGCGAAAGCCCCGCCAGCAGGCTGAGCAGCGAGCGCTCGGCGCCGCTGACGACCTCGGTGTGGTTGACATAGAGAACGTTCACCGGCGCGCCGTCCTGGCCAGGTCGGCCTGTTCGAGCAGCACCTCCTGCAGGCGCCCCACCACCAGCGGCCAGGCAAAGGCTTGCGCCCGCTGGGCCCCCGCCCGCCCCAGCCGCTGGGCGAGATCGGAGTCCAGCAGCAGCCTCGCGATCGCCTCGCTCACCGCGCGCGGGTCGGCAGGGTCGACGAGCAGTCCCGTCTGTCCGTCAAGCACCGCGTCGAGCGCACCCCCCACGTTGCCCGCCACCACAGGCTTGCCGTAGGCGGCGGCCTCCATGTAGACGATCCCAAAGCCCTCGCCCGCGCGCCCGGCGCCTGGCAGGCGGCTGGGCATCGCCAGCAGGTCGGCACGCCGCAGCCACGTGTCGCGCTCGGCGTCCGACAGCGCGCCGAGAAAACGCACCGAGTCAGCCACTCCGTGCGCTCGCGCCAGCGCTTCGAGCTCGCCGCGCAGCGGCCCATCGCCGATCACGACCCACTGCACGTCGGGCACCCGCTCGCGTATAAGCGCCAGCGCGTGCACCAGCACGTCGTGGCCCTTGTAACGGTCCTCGAGCCTTGCGACGGTCACGAACGTGGGCCGTTCGGCGGGCAGCGGCCGCGGGTCTGCTGGCAGGTCCACGCCGGGGGACACGCGGCGCATCTCGGCAACCGGGGCGCCGGTCGCGCGGATCAGGCCTTCGGTGTAGGCGCTGACCGCTACCACCACGTCAGCGTGGGCGGCGGCGAACGCGGCGAGTCGTGCTTTGGCGGGGATCTCCTTGGCGTGGAAGTACTGCACGGTCCTGGCCCCCAGGACGCGGCGGATCACCGCGGCGGCGGGGCTGGCCACGAGATGCAGGCTGAGGGTGACGTCGGGCGCAAAGCGCAGGGCCTGCGACAGCGCGACGGCGTTGAGGGGCGCGTTGCGCCCACCGCGCAGACGCCGGTCGGTGGGGGCGCGGCGGATGCTCACCCCCTGGCCGGCGTCATACTCGCGCGCGCCCGGGGCGCCTAGCGCGACGACCCGCGTGTCAAGGCGTTCGATGCCTGTGGCCAGACGGTGGGCGGTCGTCTGGATGCCCCCCTGCGCGGGCGGGAAGTCAGGGGTTATCAGCAGCAGCCTCCGCACCCGGGCGTTCAGACGGTCGCCCGCGGCGAGCGGACGGCACGCTGCAAGCGTGCCCGCAGCGCGTTGCGCACGCCCGCGCGCAGTCGGGCCGTGTCCAGCACTGACGCCAGCAACAGCTTCATGCCCCCTTGCAGGCGCCGACCATTGACGATGTCGGTGGCGCCGATCCGGTAGTAGTACATGCCCCATACGCTCTTGCGCCGCCGCAGCCGCTCCCAGACAGGCGCAGCGGCCAACTGGGCGGCGAACTCCTCGGGTCCCAACGGCGCTTGGCCGCTGGCGCGCCTGCGCTCGTTCTCGGTCAGGCGCAGGACGCCCTGACGCTGGTCCCAGAAGCGCGCAAGCTGCACCGAGCCGGCGCGCTTACGGTAGAAGACGAGCGGCTCGGGCAGGTTAACGACGACTCCTCGCTCGGCCATACGGCAGAAGAAGTGGAAGTCATCCGCGGCGCCGTACTCGGTCGAGTAGCCGCCCAGCGCCTCGAAGTCCGTACGCGAGAACATTGCCGAAGAGTGGATCACGAAGAAGATTCCGCCAGAGGCCCGCAGCGCGTCGTACTCCTTCTCGTTGACCGGGCCCATGACCGCCGGTGAGATCACCCGTTTTGCGTCGTTCATGTTGTAGCCATGGGTGCCCAGCAGGGCGATCCGCCTGTTGCCCCGCCAGCCGGCGATGAAGTCCGCCTGGCGCTGCAGCTTGGTGGGGGCCCAGGTGTCGTCGGAGTCGCACGTGGCGATCCACTCGCCGGTGGCAAGGCCGATCGCGTGGTTGCGCGCGGCCACCACCCCCGAGCGTGCCGGCAGACGCGCATAGCGAACGTCGACCACGCCCACATGTCGGGCCGCGAAGTCGCACACGAGCTCCTCGGTGGCATCATCAGAGCAGTCGTCGCAGACCACGATCTCAGCGGGAGGTAGCGTCTGCGCGGCTATCGACGACAGCGCGTCGCCGATCCGCCCGACGTCATTGAAGGTCGGCACCACGACCGAGATTGGCGCAAATCCAACCGATCCAGGCAAGTCAGGCGATGCGGTCATAGCCCCACTCGCTCACGAGATCACGGTCGATGTGCTCGCTGAGCGCCACCACCTCGTTCTTGAAGCGGCGGCGCAACTCGAGCATCAGGCGCTCGTCGGGCGCAGACGGCACGGCGAAGAAAAGGCGGTTGCGGATCGCCACGGCCGATGCGCGACTGAGCCCAGGGGGAGCAGCCGTCCTCGCCGTAGCCTGCACCGCGCGCGCGAGCGGGCCACGCCCTGATGCGACCGCGTGCACCAGCCGATGCACACGCTGTGCGCGCACGGACACGGTCGGGTTGACGTGCCGCGGCGCCACCGGAGGAGTTTCGTCGACGCCGAGGAAGCGCAGCACCCGGCGCACCGTGTCCTCGTTGTCGCGCTTGAAGTCGTCGTAGATGAGCACCAGGATCTGCTCTGGCGAGAACACCGCCTCATAGCGGCGCAGCTGCTCGACATAGCGCACGTGGTCTGAGTACAGCAACACGTCAGGGCGATGGGAATCGCGCGGCAGGCTCTTGCCCTGACGTCTCTTGGGCTCCAGCGCGAGCGCCTTGCGCAAGTCCCGCTCGCTCTCCACGTGCGCCTGCACGAATTGGAGGTGAAGCGAATGGAGGAAGCTCGCCGGCTCGCGCAGGACCGCGATGATCCGCGCGGCCGGTTGCAGCTGCGCGATCGCGTCCGCGGCGGTCCGCGAGGTGAGATAGGTGGGAGACGCCTCACCGGCCAGCTGTCCCGGCTGGGCCCCGCCAAACAGCGACAGGTACTCCTCCAGCGTGTCGGGCACCGTGGCCGTCGCAGGTATGTGAAAGCGATCACGCAGGTCGCTGGCCAGGAACCTCGGCTCCTTCACCTCCGGCATGAAGATCTGCGGGTGATTCTTGAGCATCGTGTAAAGAGCGGTCGTGCCCGACTTCGCCTGTCCGACGATGAAGAAATCCGGAACTCGCTGAGAGCTCCCGCGCGTACCGGCGGTCGGCTCAGCCGAGGCGGTCATAGCCCCACAGCTTCACCATGTCGCGGTCCAGATGCTCGCTCAGCGCGACCACCTCGTCCTTGAAGCGACGGCGCAGCTCGAGCATCAATCCCTCGTCGGGCGGTCGCGGGTCGCTGTAGACGACGCGATCGCGGATCGCCATCGCGGACTCGCGGCTCAGCCGTCGCGGCGCGAGCGTCTTGGCGGCCGCCTGTACGGCGCGGGGAACGGCGGCGTCCCCCGCGGCGAGCGTGTGAACCATCGAGTACAGGCGCCGAGAGCGCACACGCACGGTCGGGTTGGCCTCTCTGAGCACAACCGGATGGGTGTCGTCGACTTCCAAGAAACGCCACACCTTGCGCACGGTCGCCTCGTTGTCGCGACGGAAGTCGTCGTAGATCAAGACCAGCATCTGATCCCCTGAGAAGCGCTCGTGGTAGCGGCGCAACTGCTCGACGTAACGCACGTGCTCGGAGTAGAGCGTCGCGTCGGGCCAGTAGGGACTCTTCGGCAATTGTCGTCCCTGGCGTCTTTCACCCTCCAGCGCGATCGCTCTGCGCAGATCCTTCTGCGGCTCGACGTAGACTTGCACGAATTGCATGTGCAGCGAGCGCAGGAAGCTCGCCGGCTCGCGCAGAACGGCCACGATGCGCGCCGCCGGCTGCATTTCGGCGATACGCCCCGCGGCCGTGCGAGACCACAGGTACAGAGATGACGCCTCGCCCGCGCGCTGGTCGGGGGTCGCGTCGGCGAACAGCGCTAGATACTCCTCGACCGTGCGCGGAGTGCTGCCGGTGCCTTGCGGACGCAGCGCGCTCAGCGGGCGCATCTCGTCGGCGAGGAACCACGGCTCCTTGTTGTGCGGCAGGTACAGCTGCGGGTGCTGCCTGAGCATGTCCCACAGCGCGGTCGTTCCGCTCTTGCCATGACCCACGACGAAGAAATCCGGGATCCTTCCCTGGTGCGGGCGAACCGCGCCCTGCGGGCCTGCCTTGACCGTCATGTTCGAGAGTGTAACGGGACGCTCAAGCCGGTTCGAGCCCGCGCGGCGGGCGCCATCGACTACATTTGGGCGTGTGATCGGCTTGCTCGCGTCGGGGGCCGGCGTCGTGCTCGACGTCGACCGCAGTGAACGGTCCTAGGCTGCTGCGGGCAGCGCTCGTCTGCCTGCTCGTGGCGCTCGGGACCGGCACGCTCGCGGGCTGCGGGTCGAGCTCGTCGGGATCGGGCTCGGCCAACGCATCCAGCGAAGAAGCCGCCGAACGTAACGAAGAAGCGGCCAGCAAACGCGAAGAAGCGGTCGAAATCGCAAAAGACCGAGAAGAGCTTGCAGAGATAGAAAGCAAGAAGCGCGAAGAAGCCGCAGAAGCGAACGCCAAGAAGAGAGAAAAGGCCGCGCTGACCGCTGCCAAGAAGCGCGAACAGGCCGCCAAGCGGCAGGCCAGCAAGCGCATCAAGGAAGTGGAAGCTAAGGCCAAGCAGCGAGAAAAAGCCGCAAAGGCCCGAGAAAAACAGCGCGAAGAAGCGGCGCACCCCAAGGCCAAGCAGCACGGCAAGCCAACCGCCAAGAAGACGCCCGCCGTCCAGGGCGCCGTCGAAACCACGCCCGCTCCGACCACCACCCCCGCGACCACGCCGACCACCGGACCCGTGCCCGCGGCCGCGCCCGCGCCGTGAGGCGCGCAGCGCCTCGGGTTTGGCCTGTGTGAACGGACACTAGAATGCCCAGCGTGTTTCGCCTTGCCTTGGGTCGCGGCGACCGTGGGGTGCTGCCGCTGTGTCTGCTGGTCGTGCTCTGCGCGGCGGTCCTCGCCGGCTGCGGGAGCGCAGGCGGCACAGGCGCGGGAGCTGGGGCGAGATCCGGCGAAGCCGCATCCACCTCGGCGGTGGAACAGAGCAGCGAAGAAGCCGAAGAACAGCGCAGGGAACAGGCTGCGGCGGCGGCCGCCAAGAAGCGCAAGCTGGCCTTCGAAGCAGAGCTGAAGAAACGACGCGCTGAAGAGGCCAAGAGCGTGGAAGCCGAAGAAGCGCAAGAACGCGCCAAGAAGGCCAAAGCCAAGCACTCGGGCAAGAAGACCCGCGGCACGTCCAAGCACGCGAGCAAACCCACCGCCAAGGGCAAGCACCAGGCCGCCAAAGGCAAATCGGAAGGCTCGTCCCCGTCTGAAAAGGCCAGCGAAGAAGCCGCGCGCAAGCAGTTCGCCGCGGAAGAAGCCGCGGAAGAACATGCGGCCAAGAAGGAAGGCTAAGGGTCCCTAAGCGCTGCGGGCGTGCGGCGTGGCCAGCCAGTTGACCACGGTGGCGCTCGCGGTGAAGTCAGCGCGCGTGAACGGGCCCGCGCCCGTCACCGAGAAGATCTCATAGTCCAGCTCGGTGAGCAGGTCCCAGGGCGCCCCCTCAGCCACGCCGTGAAGCTCGGCGGTGTCGCGCACGTGCTCGAAGATCACCACAGGTCGCGCCTGTGACAGGGTCGAGCGAGCGCCCTCCAGCACCGCCAGCTCGGCGCCCTCGACGTCGATCTTGATGACGCTGGGCACGAGGTCGCCCAGCTCGGCATCGAGCGTAGAGACCTCGACGGTTATGTATTCCGGATCGCCCCGGCTGTCGTCGATCTGTGGATGGCGGCGCAACCCACTCCAGCCGTCGAGCCGTCGGAAGTAACAGAACTGCGCCTGCGCGGACCTCGCGCCGAGGGCCTTGCGACGGCAGTCGACCTGCGGGAATGCGGCGGCGAGCTCGGCCGCAAGCGGCGGGATCGGCTCGAAGGCCACGTGGCTGGCCCGGGGAGCCACCCGTACGGCCTCGCGCAGGACCTGGCCGCGATTGGCGCCGACGTCTACATAGGTGCCTTCACCGTGCAGCGTGCACGCGAGCACGGCGCTCATCCCTGCCTCTTCGAGCTGTGACTGCCTGGCCACAGCGTTGACCGCGGCGAGCAGCTCGGGCCGATCCAGCCGGCGCGACGCCGACGCGATCGCCCTGGTCACCAGCCGCATGGGCATCGAGCTTTGCACGCTATCGAACCAGGCGCCTGGCGTCGCGAGCGCCGGCCAGGATCCGGGCTGTGACGGTCGCCAGGCTGCGCGGGTCGCGCGTGCGCAGCGCAGCCACCAGCGCGTGACGAATGTCCAGGCCGAGGCGCCTGCGCACCTCGGGGTGAACCGACGCGAGCTGCGCCGACAGCAGGATGACCATCAGAGACGTCGTCTTCGCCCGCGCCAGCTGCACCTGCTTGGCGGGGTCGACCCACGTCGTCGACAGCATCGTCGGCGAGATTCGATACCAGCCCAGACGCTCGTCCACATACACGGCGCAGTCGCCGAATCTGCAAGCGCCCACGGCTACGCAGTAGTCCCAGGTGTCCGCGCCGGCAGCGATCAGCTCCAGGTCCAGCGCAGCGCGACGCACGAGCGTGAAGGACGACGCCGCGACCGCCTTGTCCAGCAGCGCGGCCCTGTACAGCCGCTCGCCGGTGAGCAGCCCCGTGCGCAGGCCCAGCCGGCCGAAGCGCGCGCTCTGCTCGTGCGAGCGCCGCTCGTCGTGGCGTCCGTCCGCGAGCATGATTCCGTGATCGCAGAAGGCAAAGCCGGCTTGCGGATGCTGCTCCAGCGCACCGCCCAGGCGCTCGAGGAACCGCGGCTCCCACACGTCGTCGTGATTGAGGGTGCTGAGCAGATCGCCGCGCGACTCGCGGACGCCCCGCACGACGCTTGCACCCGGGCCGAGATTTCGAGGATTGCGCACGAACCGCACCTCCAGCCCGGCGGGTACCACGGTCGCCTGCGCCAGCGGCTGCTCCGAGCAGTCGTCGATGACGATCACCTCCGCCGGCGCGAGCGTCTGCGCGCTCACTCCCATCAGCGCCTCGGACAGCATCCGCGGCTGGTTGTAGGCGGGTATGACAACTGAGACGCTTGACACGGGCGCAGCGAGTCTAGAGCCAATATCGTGGTGGCCTATGTGCGCAGTAGAGAACGTCGAGGGGCTCGTGTCAGGCCCCGACGAGCATCCGCTGCGCTCGGCGCTGTTCGTAACCGGGCTGTGGGGCAGGGATGGCGGCGTCGCCGCGCATGTCAAAGAGAGCGCCGCCGCGCTCGCCGGCCACGGCGTCAACGTGCACGTGCTCGCGGCGAAGATCGCCACCGACGACAGGGCCGACGGAGTGACAGTGCACCACCGGCCCGAGCTATTGAACACGCGCGCCCGCGTTGAGCAGCGACTGGGCGACATCTGCGCGCTGGACCCGGAGATCGCCCACATCCACCAGGTCGACGACCATGCACTCGTCACATGCCTGCGCGCGAGGGCGCCCGTGGTCATCAGCGCGCACGGGTTTCCCGGGTGCACCTCCGGCGTCTACTACTTCGCCCCCGGCCAGGAATGCGCACGGGCGCACGGGCCGGGCTGCATCCCCAATCTGGCGCTCAGAGGGTGTGCGCACACGCGTTACCCGAGAACCCTGCCCGCGAAGTACATGGGCGTGACTCGCGGGCTGGCGATGTTCAGGGAGGCAGATCTGGCGGTCTGCTACTCAAGCGCCGTAGACCGACACCTCGCCGCCAACGGCCTGGCCCACAGAGCCGTGATCCCCTACTTCCCGACCATGACCCCACGCGTCGGGTCCGGATACGAGACGCGACGGCGCGTGGTCTTCGCCGGACGGCTCGTGCTGCCCAAGGGCGTCGACGTCCTGGTTCGCGCGGTCGCCCGGGTCGATGCCGATCTGGTCATCTGCGGCGAGGGGCGTCGCGAGCCGAAGCTGCGCGCGCTGGCGCGGCGAGTCGGGGTCGAGGAACGGGTCCGATTCAAGGGCTGGATGGGACCCGAGCAGCTCGCGCAGGAGCTCGCCGACGCGTCGGTGCTGGCGGTCCCGTCGCTGTGGCCCGAGCCCTTCGGGATCGTCGGCATCGAGGCCTTCTCCGCGGGGCGCCCGGCGGTCGCCAGCGCTACCGGCGGGATCGTCGACTGGCTGAAGGACGAGGTGTGCGGCATCGCTGTCGCGCCGGGAGACGTCGACGCGCTCGCCTTTGCGCTCGGCCGCCTACTCGACGATCCCCAGCTGCAGCAGACGATGGGGCTGGCGGGCAGGGAGCTGGTGGCCGAGCGATTCTCCGCACAACGCCACGTGGACACCCTGCTCGCGGCCTACCGGCGCGCGCGTGGACGATGGCAGGAAGGGTCCGGGCGCGCACAGGCCCGGCAGGCAGCCCGAGGACCCGCGCCGCTCACTCGCGCCTGGCGCTGACAAGCTCGCCCAGCAGCTCCATCACCGCGTCGACGCTTCGCGCCAGACCCATCTCGTCGGAAGCGAACGCGCGCCCGCGCGCGCCAAGCGCCGCGCGGGCCTGCTCATCGCCGAGCAGGTCGCCGATCGCCTGCGCGAGCGCTGCGGGCGTGGGCGCCACGACGCAAGCCGCCTGCGCGTCGAGCAGCCGCTGCCAGGTGTTGGGCCCGTGCAGCGCCACGACCGCGCTGCCCGACGCGAGTGCCCCGGCCAGGCTTCCCTTGCGCGAGGACGGCCCCGCGGCGTCTGGGAACAGCAGCACGTCGCAGGCCGCAAGCGCGTCAGACATCTCCTGGGCGGGGAGCCGCTCGGAGAAGGAGATCAAGGACTCCAGGCCGCGGTCACGGGCCGCTACAAGCCAGGCCCGGCCCGGGTCAGACGAGCTTCCGGGCGCGCCCAGCAGACGTAGTTGGGCGGGCACGCCGCGCTCGCGCAGCAGACTGAGGGCGTCGAGCACGAGTGACAGCGACGCGCCCTCGTAGGAGTAGCCGAACAG
The DNA here is from genome assembly GCA_963745375.1 of uncultured Solirubrobacteraceae bacterium. Lineage (GTDB taxonomy): Bacteria > Actinomycetota > Thermoleophilia > Solirubrobacterales > Solirubrobacteraceae > Palsa-744. The sequence continues at coordinate 333,669 of CAVUXA010000010.1, forward strand.
ACCGATCGTCGCGCCGGAATGCTCGCCCGCCGGCTGTGGTGAGAGGGCCGGCTGTGCAGAGGGCGCAGGCTGTGCGGACGGGGCAGGCAGATTGGAGAACACCGGCGCCACGAGCACGCCCCTGGTGGGCAGCCACACCCGCGAGGCCAGCCATCGCTCGCGCACGTCCGCGGTCACGATCGCGCCGCGGCAGGCGCGCATCACGTCGATCAGCAGCGCTCGCTGGGTCAGCGCCCACAGATCCCCCCGCCATCCCGAGTAGCGCCAGGGATAGACAAGCTCGTGCATCATCGCCAGCAGTGGAATTCTCTCGGGGTGCAGCGCCCGCAGCGTCTGGTGCACGAAGACGGGCAGGCCGCGGTGTGAGTAGGAGAACACCGAGTAGTGCATCAGCACCGCATCGGGCGGATCCTCGTCGAGTTCGCGCGAGAGGCGACGCGTCCAGGCGGAGAACTCCGCGCGAGCGCCCGGCAGCGAGGACTGCTCGCGGGTCAGCCAGTGCAGCGATGGCGAGACGTCCCGGAGGGACATCTCGTGCATGAGCAGCGTGGCGTGATCGCGCACGCCACACGTGGGCCGCACCGAAGCCCCCACCACGGCTACGCGCAGCCGCGTTCCGTCGCCGGTCTGCACCGCGCCGCCGGCCACGCTCAGCCGCTGCACAGCTCGCCGCGATAGGCCGCCTCGACGGCCTGCGTGAGCGCGCCCACATCGCCGGTCGGCACGATCGCGCCGGTGCGGCCCGGCTCGATCAGGTCCTTCATGCCGGTGTCCTCGGTGACGATCACCGGGACGCCGCACGCCAGGGCCTCCGCGGGGGCGTAGCCGAAGCCGTCGTTGTACGTAGGGTGCACGTACAGCCGCGCGCCGCGCAGGCGCGGCAGTGGGTCTCCGTGGCCTGCCCAGATGCGCGAGTCCTGCGCGCACGCCCGTTGCACGAAGCGGCGCATACCACGCGATTTCCAGCCTCCCACCAGGACGAGCCGCAGGTCCGCGTAGGGCAGCGCCCGCACGGCATCGATCAGCAGGGGAACGCCCTTGACCACCGACAGGCTCCCGCAGAAGACGATGTCGAAGGTCGATGAGGCCGCATCGCTGCGACCCGGCTGGAAGCGAGGGTCCGGCGTGAGCACCAGACGCGTCAGCAGCTCCTCGCCGACGCCCTCGGCGATGAACGAATCATGTGTGTAATCGGAGGAGACGTAGATGCGATCGACCTCGGAGTACTCGCTGAGGTTACGCTCGAGCAGGCGCGTCGCCCAGGATTCCTCCAGCGGATACTGACGATGGGCGAGCGCGTGCTGGCGCGCCAGCAAGCGGAAATGCGAGGTCGCAGACACGAGGGCGGTGGACATGCCCCGCGCGCGTCGTGCAGCGCGGATCTGCGCCAGCGCGGTGCCGTTGAAGGCGATCAGGTGATCGGCCGCCGGCATCGCCCCCGCCGCGTAGACGTCGAACTGGCGGCTCTTGCGCAGCGCGCGCTGCGCGGCCGCCAGGTGCAGTGGCGGCAGCGCCAGCGGCGCGTTGGCCGCACGCCGCGCCAGCCGGCGCCATCTGCGCACGGGCGGCCCGGAGGGGTCTGGGCCGCAGATGCACACCGGCTCGCTCCCACGGCGCGCCAGGGCGTCGGCCATCTCCTGCGCGTGGCGCCCGAGACCACCCTCGCCGAGCTGGGCCGAACAGGTCAGCACGACACGCCCGGCGGGCAGGACCTCCTCCTGGCGTCGCTGTGCCTGCATGCGCCAGCCCGTGCTTCCTATCGCCTGCTCGGGCTCGGCGCGCGACTGCTCAGCCAACCCGGTCATAGCCCCACAGGCCAACCAGGTCACGATCGAGATACTCGCTCAGCGCGACCACCTCCGGCTTGTAGCGGGCACGCAACTCCATCATCGCGCTCTCCTGCGGCGCCTGCGGCTCGCCGTAGACGATCTGTCTGCGGATGGTGCGGATCAGGCGACGGCGCGTGCCCTGCGGTGTGATCGCCTTGACGGTCGTGTTGAGCATCTTCGCCGGGCCCGAGCGGCTGTACAGCTTTCGCATGGCATCGTCGAGGCGTACCGAGCGCACCCTCACCGTGGGGTTGGCGTCCATGACGTGAATCGGCGCCTGGTCGTCCACGTCGAGGAAGCGCAGGACCCGGCGCACGGTCGCCTCGTTGTCATTGCGAAAATCGTCATAGATGAGCACCAGCATCTGCTCGAGTGTGAACTGCTGGTGATAACGGCGCAGCTGCTCGACGTAGTGCACATGATCTGAATAGCGCAGCACCTGGCGCCCAGCGCGATCTATCTGCTCGTTGGCAACCGCCCGGCGCAGGTCTGTCTCGGTCTCCACATGTTCCTGCAACAGCTGCAGCTGCAGTGAGCGCACGAAACTGGCGGGCTCGCGCAGGATCGCGATTATCCTTGCTGCCGGTTGCACACGCGCGATCGCCTGCGCTGCGGTGTGTGACTTCAGGTATGATGGCGAGGCCTCCCCCACGCGCTGCTCTGGTGTCGCCGCCGCGAACAGTGACAGATATTCCTCATATGTCTTTGGCAGGTGACTCGACGGCTGCGGTTCGAACTGAAAGCGCAAATCGTCTGCGAAATAACGCGGCTCCTTGACATCCGGCATGAATATCTGCGGATGGCGGCGCAGCATCTCATACAGGGCCGTGGTTCCACTCTTGTGGTGACCGACGATGAAGAAGTCGGGAACAGGCATGCTTATGACTATACTGTCGGGCTCTTCGGCGATGCCACCGGCCCGCGCAAACAGCCTTCAACGCGCCCTGCGCCGCCGCATCCAGGCCCGCCGGGTGGCGCTGCGCGACAGCCGCTTTCACACCGTCTTGCGAGTCGACCGGCATGCGCCCGCGCTGGTGCTCTCACCGCACTGGGACGATGCGGTCCTCGACTGCTGGAGCCTGCTGACAGGTGCGCAGGAGTGCAATGTCGTAAACGTCTTTGCGGGCTCGCCGCCGCCGGGGCGCCTGACACTGTGGGACGCGATCACCGGAGCCGGCGACTCGGCCGAGCAGACCCGCGCGCGGCTGGCCGAGGACGCGGTCGCACTGGCACTCGCGCAGCGCACGCCGGTGAACCTGCCCTTTCTCGACAACCAGTACCGCACGCAACCCGGCCCGCCGCTGGAGCAACTCGACCGCACGCTGTGCGCGCAGGTGCCCAGCGCATCGCACGCGTACGTGCCCGCGGGCATCGGCGGGCACCCCGACCACAAGCTGGTTCGCCGCTACGGTCAGATGCTCGCGCGCGCGGGCATGCCGGTGACCCTGTACGTCGATCTGCCCTACTGCGTCACGCATGGCTGGCCGGATTGGGTCGACGCCAGCGAGCCCGAGGCGAATCGCAACGTCGACGCATTCTGGCTGTCGTTCCTGGAGGGCGTGCCGGAGATGCCGCCGCTGCGCTCCGCGCACGTCGAGCGACTGGACGACGACGCCGCGGCGGCCAAGCTCGCGGCGATGCGCAGCTACCGCACCCAGTTCCCGGCGCTCAACGGCGGCGCCAAGCAGATGCTGGCCGACCCCGCGGTGCATCGCTTCGAGGTCCGCTGGGATCTGGCCGCCAACGGCGCCAGCGAGCCATCCGCGCCGTAGAACCCCTGAAAGAGGCTCCTAGTCAAGTCGGTCATAGCCCCACTCCGCGACCAGGTCGCGGTCCAGGTGCTCGCTCAGCGCGACCACCTCGTCCTTGAAGCGCCTGCGCAACTCAGATGCAAGGCGCTCATCGAGCCCGCGCGCCTCGCCGTAGACCATGCGCCGACGCAGGCGCGGCAGCACTTCGGTGCGCACCCGCTCACTCATCAGCGCCCTCAGCCCCGTCCGCGTGGCTCGTGCGACCGGGCCCTTGCCCGTGTACAGCAGGCGCCCCATCGCGTCCAGGCGCCTCGCGCGCAGCCGTTTGCCGGTGGTGTTCGCCTCCATCACGTGCACCGGCGCCTGGTCATCCACCTCCAGGAAGCGCAGCACGCGCCTGACCGTGGCATCGTTGTCGCGCCGGTAGTCGTCATAGATCAGCACGAGGATCTGCTCGCGCCCGAGCACGGCCTCATAGCGGCGCAGCTGCTCGACGTAGCGCACTTGGTCTGAGTACAACAACGCCTGCGGCCAGTAGGAGGGTCGTGGCACCTGCCTGCCTTCGCGGCGCGCCGGCTCCAGTGAGATCGCCGTGCGCAGGTCGCGCTCGGCCTCGATGTGGTGCAAGACCCAGTGGTTGTGCAGGGAATGCAGGAAACTCGCCGGCTCGCGCAGGATCGCGATTACGCGCGCGCGCGGCTGCACCGCGGCGATATTGGCGGCTGCCTCGCGCGACCACAGGTACATCGGCGATGCCTCACCGACGAGCCGGTCGGGCGGCGCCTGCGCGAACAGTGCGAGGTACTCCTCATAGCTCTGTGGCAGGCGGTTGGCCGGCCCTGGCGGGCCCGGGAAGCGCAGGTCGCTGGCAAACCAGCGCGGCTCCTTCAGCGAGGGCATGTAGATCTGCGGATGTCGCCTGAGCATCGCGTACATCGCCGTGGTCCCGCACTTGGTGTGACCGGCGACGAAGAAATCGGGTATCCGCTGGGACGACCCGGCCGGGGAGGCGTCGGCGGGGTCAGCCGACGTCGTCATAGCCCCACTCCGCGACGAGGTCGCGACCCAGGTATTCGCTCAGCGCCACCACCTCGCCCTTGAAGCGCGTGCGCAACTCTGCCATCAAGCTCTCGTCCGGCGCTGGCGGAGCGCTGTAGACGACCCGCCGTCGCAGGGGGTGCAGCACGTTCCTGCGCACACGGCTGCTCGTCAAAGCGAGCGTCGCCCCCCTGACCGTACGCGAGACGGGCCCCGTGCCCAGCCGGACGGCGCGTACCAGGCTGCGCAGGCGGTCCGAGCGCACGGCCACCGTGGGGTTGACTCGCACCGGGTCCAACGAAACCGTGTGGTCCACTCCCAGGAAGCGCAGAACGCGCCTGACGGTCTGCTCGTTGTCGCGCTTGAAGTCGTCGTAGATCAGCACCAGCATCTGCTCCGGCGAGAAGGCCCCCTCATAGCGGCGCAACTGCTCGACGTAGCGGACGCGCTCGGAGTACATGAGCGCCTCTGGCCAGTGCGCGTCGCGGGGAATCTGCTCGCCCCGGCGTCGCGCGTCCTCCAGCGCGAGCGCCCTGCGCAGGTCTTTCTCGGTCTCGGAGCGGTTCTGCAGCATCTGCAGGTGCAGCGAATACAGGAAGCTTGAGGGCTCGCGTAGGATCGCGATGATCTTGGCGTCCGGTCGCATCTGCGCGATTCGCCCCGCAGCGACGTGCGACCACAGGTAAAAGGTCGACGCCTCACCGACCAGCTGCCGCGCGGCCGCCGCAGAGAACAGAGACAGGTACTGCTCAAGCGTTTCCTCGTGTCTGCCGGTCTGCTCGAAGCTCTTCACACCCCCGTTCCCCTCGGGCGTGTGTGGGTTGCGTGCGAAGAACTGTGGCTCCTTGACCGCCGGCATGAAGATCTGCGGGTGGGCTCGCAGCGTCTCATATAGCGCCGTGGTGCCGCACTTGGCGTGCCCAACTATGAAGAAGTCCGGAAGGCGCACCCGCGGCTGGCCGGATATCAGAACCTGCTCACTCGAGGCTGTCATAGCCCCACAGGCTCACCAGGTCGCGGTCCAGATGCTCGCTCAGCGCCACCACCTCGCCCTTGAAGCGCCTGCGCAGCTCAAGCAGGAAGCTCTCGTCGGGCGGCGGCGGCGCGCCATGGACGATCTTCAGCCGGGCAAAGCGAACCAGGGCTTGCCGCGTCGATTGGGGTGACAGCGCCTTGATGGCAGCCTTGGCCGCACCCGACAACGGCCCCCTGCCGACCGTCACGGCGTGCACGAGCCCGTCGAGCTGCTGCGAGCGCATGAGCGTGGAGTGATTGACGTCGAGGACCTCGAGCGGGCGCGACTCGTCCACTTCCAGAAAGCGCAGCACCGTTCGCAGGGTGCCCGCGTTGTCGCTCCTGAAGTCGTCGTAGATCAGCACGAGGATCTGCTCGGGGGCGAACAGCTCCTCGTAGCGGCGCAGCTGCTCGACGTAGCGCACGTGATCGGAGTACTGCAGCAGCTGCGGGCGGTGGGAGCGGCGCGGGATGCGACGGCCGTTGCGCCGCTGCTCCTCCAGCGCCATCGCCTTGCGGAAGTCCTTCTGCGACTCCACATGGCTTTGCAGCAGCTGCAGGTGAAGCGAGCGCAGAAAGCTCGCAGGCTCGCGCAGGATCGCGATGATCTTGGCGTCTGGCTGAACCTCGGCGATGCGCGCGGCCGCGGTGCGCGACCACAGATATGACGAGGATGCCTCGCCGGCGCGCTGCTCGGGCGTGGCCCCCGCGAACAGGGAGAGGTACTCCTGCAAGGTCTGCGGTCCGGCCCCGGCCAGCCGCGGTTGAAAGCGAGGACGCATGTCGGTGGCGAAGAACCACGGCTCCTTGGCGTCCGGCATGAAGATCTGCGGGTGCGGGCGCAGCATCTCATACAGCGCCGTGGTCCCGCTCTTGGCGTGCCCCACGATGAAGAAGTCGGGGGCTCGCAGCGGCGAGCGCTGCGCGTTTGCCACGGACTCGCTGGACGCGGTCATGGCGCGGTGGGCTCAGTCGACGCGGTCATAGCCCCACAGGGTCACCAGGTCGCGACCGAGGTGCTCGCTGAGCGCCACCACCTCGTCCTTGAAGCGCCTGCGCAACTCGAGCATGAAGGTCTCGTCGGGCGGCGGCGGCTGACGGTAGACGACGTTGCGCTGCGTGGCGTGCAGGGCGCCGCGGCGCATGCTCGTCGGCGTGAGCGCCTTGATCGCAGCCTTCAACGCGAGCGACATCGGGCCGCGCCCAACCGACACGGCGTGCACGAGCTCGTGCAGGCGCTGCGAGCGCACGCCCACCGAGGGATTCGCCTCCAGGACCTCGATCGGCGCGGTGTCCTGCACCTCCAGGAAGCGCAGCACCCTGCGCACCGTGCCCTCGTTGTCGGCTCTGTAGTCGTCGTATATGAGCACCAGCATCTGCTCCGGCGCGAAGGCCCCCTCATAGCGGCGCAACTGCTCGACGTAGCGCACGTGCTCTGAGTACATCAGCGTCTGCGGCCAGTACGTGTGGCGCGGGATCTGGCGACCCTCGCGCCTGGCGCCCTCCAAGGCGACCGCCTTAGCGAAGTCGCTCTCCGTCTCGACGTAGGTCTCGAGGAACTGCAGGTGCAGCGAACGCAGCAGCGTGGCGGGCTCGCGCAGGATCGCGACGATCTTCGCCCTGGGGCACACCGAGGCGATACGCCCGGCGGCCGTGCGCGACCACAGGTACAGCGGCGACGCCTCGCCCATGCGCTGCTCGGGCGCGGCCTGCGCAAACCAGGCCAGGTACTCGTTCAGGGTCCGCGGGGTTCCCTCTGGTCGCGGCGGCGTGCGCTCCAGCAGCTCGGTCGCAAAGAACCACGGCTCCTTGCTGGCGGGCATGTACACGCCGGGCTGGCCGCGCAACATGTCAGCCAGCGCCGTCGTGCCGCTCTTGGGCTGGCCGACGATGAAGAAGTCGGGCACCCGACCCGCTGCGCGCACCGGCTCAGGCGACACCGGCGCGCAGGCGCGACTGTCAGGCAAGCTGACGCTCACGACGCACCGATCCAGGCGCGGCCCTGCCGAAGGCGATCTGGCGCCCCGGCCCGGCGAACCAGTAGGCGATGACACCGGCCGCGAACCAGAAGAACGGGCCGAGCGCCGCGCTTGACATGACCGGGCCCGAGTAGCCCATCACCGCCATTGCGATGATTGGCGACACGATCGCCGCTATCAGCATGCGCAGCTCGAAGTCCACGATGCGTCGCAGCTTCGGCAGCGCCTGGACGAGCATCGTCACCAACAACCCGACCCATAGCAGCAGGCCCGGCAGCCCCAGTTCGTCGAGGACGAATTTGTATTGGGACTCGGCGCCGGTGCCGTGGCCTTCGAGCACGTTCTTCTGCACGCCGCCGAAGCCGGCCGACGCGCCGACGGTCCCGAGCCCGACCCCGAATGGAGCTGCGGCGATCTGGCTGGGGATGCGCGCCACTTCGTTGGACTTGGTGTCTTTGGCTTCGGTCACTTTGCCGGGCTCGAGTTCTGTGTAGCGCGAGAACGCCGAGCCGCCCACGTAGGACACCAGCACGGCCCCGAGCGGCAGCGCCAGCACGAGGACGGCCAGCAGCGCGGCCAGCGGTCGGGTGATCTGCCTGCCGGCGGAGCTGAATGCCAGCGCCGTGAAGGCGAACAGGGCGATCACCGCGCCGACGACCTGCAGGCGACCCAGCCCGGTGGCGACGCCGGCGAGCGCCCCCAGGCACAGCAACAGCACGGGCCATCGTCGGCGCAGGCCCCCGGTGGCCAGCAGGGCAAGCGTTCCGGGCAGTGCCAGCAGGCCGACCGCCCCGCCGAAGCCGGCATCGGTCCCGAGCGCCGGCGGACGCACCCGCGCGGAGCCTCCGCTGGAAAAGGTGCGGGCGGAGATCCCGTTGGCCCCGAACACCAGTTCCCGGTAGCCGGGCCCCCAGCTGGCCAGTTGCCCGGGGCTCAGCCGGCTCTGATACGTGCTCACCGCGCCGTTGGCCAGCGCGAGCACCCCGAGGATCAAGAAGAGCCTGCGAAAACGCTCCTTTGAGCGCATCACCAGATAGCCGAAGAAGAAGAACGGAAGCCACTCCAGCTGCTGGCGAAAGCCGCCCAGGATCTTCAGGATCCCGTGGGTGGCCGGGTTGAAGGCCTCGACCAGCACCAGCGCGCCGTACGCCAGCACCCAGCCGGACATCGGCGGAAGCGTGATCGATTCCCGTTTGACCAGCAGCCGCAGCATCGCGCCCAGCACCACCGCGAAGATCAGGACGTCGCGGATGACCGAAGCCGCTTCGTGCCCGCCGCTGCCGAGCTTCACGGGCCCCTCGAGCAGCCCCAGATAGAAGACGATGAAGGTGAGCGTCATCGGGTAGCGGTCGCTGCCGACGAGGGCCACGATGCCCAGCCCTCCCACTATCAGGCCGAGCACCAGCAGGAGGTTGGGCTTTGACACCTCCAGGCTGATCGCCAGCGCGAGAGCAAGAGGGATCGCGGCGCTGGCGCCGATCAAGATCAGCTCGCGTATGCGCCGGTTGAGCACATACGGGTGGCTTTCGCCCATTCCGGGCAGCAGTGCCGAGAAGGCGCTCATCGACCGATGAGCTTGCGACGGGCGCCGGAGTCCGCCGGCGCCCAGCTGAAGCCGTATCTTTCGATGTCCTTGCGGGGCACGCAGTTGACGACCGCGCCGATCAGCGGCGCGCTCGCGCTGCGCCCGAGCAGTTGCGCCAGGCGCTTGGCCGCCAGATCGCGCGTATGGCCGATGCGCGCCACCATCACGATGCCGTCGACAGCCGACAGCAGCGGCATCGCGTCGCTCACTTCAAGCGGCGGGGGAGCGTCGATCAGGACGTAGTCGAACTCGTCGGCGACGGAGCGCAGCAGGGCGCTCATGGCACCCCCGGCCAGCAGGGCGGGCGGATTGGCGACCGCTCCCCCGCCCACCAGCACCGATACCGACCCCATGCCGCCGGACTCCACCACCGTCGAGACGCCGCCGACCGCCTCCTGGGCGCCTGCGCCGATGCCCAGATGAGCGGGAGAGCTGACCGACTGCATCGCCTCCTCGACGGGCACCTTGCCAGCGAGCACGTCGGCAAGCCCGTATTGCCCGCCAGCGTCCAGCAGCCTGGCTTGGGTCGGCCGGCGAAAGTCGGCCTCGACGACAACCACCTTCGCACCCGCCTCCGACTGCACGCGCGCGAGGTTGGCGACCAGCGCGGACTTGCCGTCGCCGGCCTCGGCGCTGAGGAAAAGGATCGTGCGCGGGCCGTTGTCAGGGCGACGCTGAAGCATGTCGCCGAGCTCGAGCGTCGTGTGCAGCCGGCGCAGCGGCTCGAGCAGCGCCTTGGCCGGCGCGCGGCGCCCGTCGGGGCGCACGACCGGGCTTTTGACCGCGGGCAGCGCCGCCAGGATCTGCGTCTGGAAGATCGCCTCGATCTCGCCGAGGGAGCGCAGGCGACGGTCGAAGCGACTGAGGATGTAGGCCGCGATCGAGGCGAGCACGAGCCCCAGCACGAATCCGAAGATCGCGTTTTTTTTCGGCGAGGTCAGCACCGGAATGGCCTGCGCTTTGCCCACCTGCTGGACGCCCGAGTAGCTTGCCAGCTGGGATTCGAGCGCGTTGATCTTCGTGGCCAGGTTGGCGGCGGCGATCGTCGAGGACGCGCTGAGCCCCTTTGACGCTTTGCCCTTGGTGGGCGGCGGAGGAAGTTCGATCCTGTGCAGTTGCACGGTCGCGTTTTCGATCTGCGTGCGCAGGCCGCGTGTGTAGTTGGAGCGGTCTCGCCGGATGAACACCGCGGCGTAGGCGTTGGCGAGACTCACCGCTGCCCGGGCGGTGCGCGCCTGTGCGGTGATCGTGATGAAGGCGCTGGTGGCGCTCGCCGTCGCCTTGGCCTTGCCACGCACCGCCGCTGTGTCGCCTTCGGCGCGCATGCGTTTGCGCACGACTTCACCGACGATCGGCGAGTTGATGATGCCGACGTCATTCGTCAGGGCGCGTCCCGCCACGGATTTGGCGCCGGAGTTGCCCGACTGCGGTTCGCCGTTGCCGCCCAGGTACAGCTGCGTGGCCGCCGAGTATGTGGCGGTTTGACCCTTGTAGTACTCGTAGGTACCCACCGCCACGACGATGGCAACGGCAAGGATCAGCCACTTCCGCTTCCAGAGCGGGGCGATAATGCTGGTCGCGTCGGTGGTGGTGTCGTTCATCGACTCAAGTGGCCCATCCATGGCCGGTGCACCAGCCATCTTAGGGGTGTACGCCCACCACAGGGTACCGACCGAAACGCTGGTCGGCGCAATGCTGCGTGCGCCCGGTCACCCGCCCGTCGTCAACGTTCTCAGGGGTTTCACAACGACGGCAGGCAGGTAGCATTCCTCACACGGCAGATGAACTCATAGACCCGGAGGGCAAGGGTGCAGGACTCGGACAGCAGGCGGATCCTGTGCTTTGCGACGCAGGGTGAGGCACATCTCGATTTCGAGCGCCTGCGCTACCTGCTCGAGCCGCTGGGCGCCGAGCCCTACGCGTTTGACCACGACAACAAGCTGCGCTCGGCCGTCGGCCTGATCAAAATGGTGCGCGCGCGGCGCCCCAGCCTGGTGGTGATGGAGGGGACGGGCATGGCCGGCGGCGTGGCGCTGCTGGCGATCGAGGCGCTGTTGGGAATCCCCTTCGTGGTTAGCAGCGGCGATGCCGTTGGGCCCTACCTGGGGCTGCGTTCGCGCGCGGCCGGCCTGTTCGGCGGGCTGTACGAGCGTCTACTGTGCCGGCGCTGCGCCGGCTATGTGGGCTGGACGCCCTACCTGGTTGGCCGCGCCCTCACGTTTGGCGCTCCACACGCGATGACCGCGCCTGGCTGGCCGCGCGAGCGCGCGGCAGCCGATGCCCGCGAGGCGGTCAGGGCACGACTAGGCATAGCGCCCGACGCGCTCGTCGTCGGCCTGGTCGGGTCGCTGAACTGGAGAGCGCGCGTCGGCTACGTCTACGGCGCCGAGCTGATTGGCGCCGTCGCCCAGATACGCCGCCGCGACGTGGTCGTGTGCATCGTCGGCGACGGCCCCGGGCTGGCGCGGCTGCGAAAGACGGCCGGCGCGGATCTTGGCACACGGGTGCTGCTTCCAGGACGCGTGGCACCACAGGAGGTCTCGCAGTATCTGGCGGCCTTTGACGTTGCCAGCCTGCCCCAGAGCGTCGACGGCGTCGGCTCGTTTCGCTACTCGACCAAGCTCAGCGAGTACCTCGCCGCGGGACTGCCGATCATCACAGGCGAGAACCCGGTCGCCTACGATCTCGACGAGGGCTTCTTCTGGAGGCTGCCCGGGCCGGCTCCCTGGAGCCCCGAGTACGTCGGCGCGCTGGCCCAATTGCTGCAGACGCTCACCGCTGAGGAGATCGCACCGCGACGCCAGGCGGCCGCGACCGCGCGGGCCGATCAGTTCGACAAGATCGCCCAACAGCGGCGGATGTGCGCATTCGTGAGTGACCTGCTGGACGATCGCGCTCGCGGGCAGCCAAGCTGACGCGACAGGCGCCCCCCGCGTCCAGGCGCGGTCAGCGCGACGCGAGTTGCGCCGCGGGCGCGCGGCCGGCAAGCCGCTGGTAGAGCTCGTGGTGCTCGCGCACCATCCGCTGCCCGGAGTAGCGCAGGGCCGACTCGCGTGCCGCGCGGCCGAGACGGGCTCGCAGCTGCGGATCTGCGGCGAGCTCATCCAGGCGCGCGGCGATCAGCTGCGGATCGCGGGTAATCAGGAAGCCGTTGTGCCCGTCCTCGATCAGCTCGCGCACGCCGTTCACTGGGGTTGCCAGGACCGGCAGGCCGCTGGACGCCGCCTCGAAGGTGACCAGCGAGAACGTCTCATAGCTGGAGGGCAGCACGAAGGCATCGGCGACTTGGTAGACGAGCTGGACGTCGGATGTGACTCCAAGCCAGCGCAGCCGCCGCTCCACGCCCAGCTGCGCGGCGAGCTCGTCATAGCGGGCCTGCTCGCCGCCCCCGGCGACCAGCAGCGTCCACCGCGGGCTGTGTGCGACGGCGCGGATGGAGCTCTCCAGGCCCTTGCGCTCCCACTCGCTGCCCACGAACGCCACCACGAGCCCGTCTGGGAGAAGATCCAAGGAGTCGCGCAACGCCCGCGCGTCGTCAGGCCGGACCCCAGGGGCGAAGGTGTCCGTGTCGACGCCGTTGTGGATCGTCAACACACGATCTGCGAGCGTCGGAAAATGCTCGCGCACCTCCGCTGCCACGCCATCTGACACACACACGACGACCCTGGCGCGGCTGGTGTGAAAGCAGATGCGCTCGCCCAGGCGCTTGAGCAGGCCGGCCAGCGTCACCTGCGCGCGAAACAGGCGCGTCGAGCGGCTGGGATTGACCGGGCCGACCTGGTGACAGTAGTGGACGGCGAGCACGTCGACGCGATTGAGCACGATCGCTCCCGTCACCTGGACCACTCCCCGACGCCACCGACGGACGGCCAGCGAGCCGGCCAAGATGAACCATGGATAGGCGATCAAGAACGGACGTCCCGGCGCCCTCACCCGGTGAAATGTCAAGCCCAAACTCGCCGGCAGCTCACATGTGCGCGCGATCACCGTGACGTCGTGTCCGAGCCCGCGCAGGCCGGCGATCAGGTCTGTCAGCTGACGCTCCATGCCGCCGCGTACCCCGCCGATGTCGTTGGCGACGATCGTGACCTCGCTCGCCGCGGGCTGCTCGATCTCGCTGTCGCCTTGCATGTGCGTCCTCAGTCTGCCAGAGGACGTCTGGAACCTCGCGGCAGGCCGGCAACCTCTACAGTTGCCCGCACCCGCCATGAGCGAAATCGCCCAGCGTCCACCGTCGGCAATCCAGCGCGCGTACCGGTTTGTCAACCGGCCCTACTACTGGTACAGGCCCTCCCAGCTGGCGCAGCGCCTGCGCACCCCCGAACAGCCGGGCGAAGGGCTGCGCCTGGTGCGCACCGCCTGGGGCGCGCAGCTGTACTGCTGGCCCGATCCCCTGGGCAAAGCGGTGGCGCGCACGGGCGTCTATGACCTGACCGTGGCCGAGACGCTCGCACGCCTCACAGACCCGGGCGAGACGGCGATCGACGCCGGCGCGAACGTCGGCCTGATGTCAAGCCTGCTCGCGCGCGCGGTGGGACCGGGCGGGCGAGTGACCTCCTTCGAGCCGCATCCCCTGATCTTCGACACGCTCGCACGCAACGTGGCGCTGTGGCGCGAGCAGGAAGACGTGACGGTCGTCGAGGCTCGCCCGGCGGCCGTGTCGAGCACTGCCGGCACCATGGCGCTGACGGTGGACGCGGACACGTTCGCGCTCAACAAGGGCACCGCCTCGCTGGAGCATGTCGGCGGCGCGAACGCCACGCAGGTGCAGACAGTGCGCCTGGACGGCGAGTTCAGCGAGCCGATCGGCGTGCTCAAGCTGGACGTCGAGATGCACGAGCTGGCCGCGCTGGAAGGCGCCGAGGCGCTGCTCTCGCAGCACCTGGTGCGCGACATCCTGTTCGAGGAGCACGAGCTGCCGCCCACGCCCGTGACGCGCCTGCTGGAAGGCCACGGCTACACGGTGCTGAGCGTGCGCCAGGGGTTGGGCGGCCCGATCCTGTGCGCTCCGGCGCAGGCATACAGCAGGAAACTGTGGGACCCGCCGGCGCTGCTGGCGAGCGCCGACCCGGCGCGCGCCAGGCAACGGCTCAAACGCCGCGGCTGGGTGAGCCTGCGAGGCCGCGCGCGCGTGCCCGGGAGCGCGCCTCGGTGATCAGGGCGCTTCGCCGGCGCGTCAGGTACATCGGGATCCAGCGCGAGCGCCGGCGCTATCTGCGCTCGCTGGTCGAGCGTGGCGATGACCCCGCGTTCGCCGACGAGCAGCCGCTGAGCGCGGACATGGACGACGACTCGCGCACGCTGCTGATCGCCTTCGGCGGCATGAACCAGGAAGTCGGGATAACGCCGTTTGAGTTCTTCGGGCAGGCGAGTGACATTCCGGTGAAACGCCTGTTCGTGCGCGACCTGCGCCAGGCGTGGTATCACCGCGGCCTGCCGGGCCACGGCACCACGCTGGCGAGCGTCACGCAGACCCTGCGGGAGCTGATCAGCGCCAACGAGGTGCAGCGCCTGGTGGTCACGGGCAATTCCGCGGGAGGCTATGCGGCGCTGCTGTTCGGCACGCTGCTGGGCGCCGACACGGTGCTCAGCTTCGCACCGCAGACGACCCTGGACATGAGCGTCCTGGCAGGTATGGGCGACCACCGTTGGGACGACTACCTGCAGCCGCTGGTCGACAACCACGCGCTTGACCCGCGCTGGGTTGACCTGCACCCGGCGCTCGAGCAGGCCAGGCGCGCGCACGACCTGGACACCCGATACCTCGTGTTCTTCGCCGAGTCGCTGAGCACCGACCGCCTGCACGCCGAGCGCTTGCACGGACTGGACGGGCTGCGCCTATACCGCTTCGGCACAGGCGAGCATTACCTCGTCAGTGCGCTGCGCGACGCCGGCGCGCTCAAGCGGATCCTGCGCCGCGCGCTGCTGGGCGCCGGCACCGAGGCGGGCGGGGGCCGCGGCAGCTGAGCCGCGGGCGTCGGCGGCTAACCACGCGAGCCGGGGCGAGCCGAGAGAACCCCTTCGAGCTCGGCGAAGAAGCGGGCGCACATCGCGGCGGTGGTGAATTCCTCCAGGTAGCGCTCCCGGCCGGCCCGCCCCAGGCGCTCGCGCAGCTCGGGTGAGCGCAGCAGCGGCGCCAGCGCGTGGGCGAGCGCGTCGGGCTGGCCCGAGCGGGCGAGCGCGCCCGTCTGGCCGTCCTGCACGAAGTCGCCCGGGCCACCCGAGTTGACGGCCAGCACCGCAACCCCCCTGGCCATGCCCTCGAGGATCACGATCCCGAAGGGCTCGGGATCTGACGCGTTCACCAGCACGTCCACCTGCTCGATGTAGGGGCTGGCGTCGGGAACCTCGCCGGTCATGGTCACGTCTGCACCCAGGCCGAGCTGCTCGATCAGCAGCGGCAGTGAGGCCGCGTACTCGGGCGACAGCCCGTAGGAGTCACCGCCCACGATCACCAGGTGCATCCGCTGGCCGCGGTCGCGCAGGATCGCCTGGGCGCGCAGCATCCGGTCCTGCCCCTTCCACGGCTGCAGGCGCCCGACGAGGCCCACGATCGGCACGTCGCCAGGCAGCGACAGCGGCGGCTCGCTCGGGCCGCCTGCGGGCAGCGGCGAGCCAGCGCCCACGACGAAGGTCTGACGCTTGGGGAACAGGCGCTCCTGCGCCTGGGCGGCGGCGCGCGAGTAGCAGCCGACCGCGGCAGCCGGCAGCGCAGTAGCGCCACGGTCGAGCAGTTCGGGCCTGCCCGGCATGGGAATCGCCTGCTGCCACCACACCACGCGGTCGGTCATCCCGGCGAGCATCGCGGCCGGCGCCCCGTACAGCTGCGTTTTGGCCGCCCAGTTGAGGATCAGGTCGGGCTCGCGCGCGCGCAGCAGGCGTGCCAGGCGCCTGACGGTGGCAAGCCAGCGATGGACCTCGCGCAGGCGCCCCGCGTCGATCACCTCGACGCGAAAGCCCGCCTGCCTGAGCTGCGCCGGCCACGGCCCATCCTGGAAGAAGACGGGCTCGAGCTCGTGCCCGGCCGCGACCGCCCCGTCGAACACACCCTGCAGCATCGCCTCGGCGCCGCCCAGGCGCTGCCCCCAGGGAACTGTGATGACGATTCGCACGTCGTCTCTCCTATGCGGGCCGAACTGCGCACAGCGCCACGCTCAGATGCGGATAGCCCAGCATCCGGGTCAGCGGCGCGTCGAGGACCATTAGCGCGCGCAGGGGCAGGACGATCGCCCACGCGGCGGGGCGCCCGATCCGCTCGCTGAGCCTGCGCATCAGGTCGGTCAGCTTTTGAGAGACCACCCCGCTGATGAAGCCCTCGTCCGTCACCCGCAACCCTGGCCCCTGGGCGATCTCGCGCAGGCGCTGTTGGGAGTAGCCGAAGCGCACGTGCAGGCCGTCCTCGACGCCGCTCGGATGAGGATCCTCGCTGTAGAGAGGATGGTGCGCATCGAAGGGCGTGGTCAGCAGCAGCTGCCCCCCCGGTCTGAGCATCGCCGCGAGCCTGCCCACGAGGCCGGCGTCGTCGATCACGTGCTCGATCGTCTCAAAGCAGATGATCTGGTCGAAGTCGCCCAGCGACTCGCTGTGCTGATCGAGCTCGCGCAGGTCCAGCTGGCAAAAATCGATGCCTGTGACCCCCACGACCTCGGCGCGGCGACGCGCATCCTGCTGCTCGCGTTCGGAGAAGGAGGCGGCCACCACCTGGTTGCCGGCGCGCGCCGCGTAGATGGCAAAGCCGCCGTTGCCACAGCCGGCGTCGAAGGTCCTCGCGGGCCCCTTGCGCAGGTGACGGCGCAGCCACAGCCACCTGTCCAGCACGCACGGATCGCCATGGATGAGCAGAGGACTCCAGCCGAAAGCCCGCAGCAGCGTGTCCGGCATGGGCGAAACATACAAGAATGTCCCTCGTGTCAGACGCCCAGCAGGCCGCCAGCGGCCCTCCCGCGATCTCCGGCGCGCGCATGGCGCTCGCCCACGACTACCTGCTCGTGATGCGCGGCGCGGAGCGCACCTTCGCGGCGATCGCGCAGCTGTATGAGCAGGCTCCAATCCTCACGCTGCTCTACGACGAGCAGGGCACCGGCAGGCGCTTTGCTGGGCGCTCGATCGCCACCTCGCCGCTGCAGCGCCTGGGCGTCGGCCAGGGCAGCTTCAGGCGCCTGTTGCCGCTGTATCCGTGGGCGGTTGGACGCCTGCACGTGCCGCCGTGCGACGTGCTGCTCAGCAGCAGCAGCGCGTTCGCCCACGGCGTGCGCGCCCCCGCGGGGGCGCTGCACGTGTGCTACTGCTACACGCCGTTTCGCTACGCCTGGTATGAGCAGGAGCGAGCGCTCGCCGAGACCCCGCGCCCGCTGCGTCCGCTTCTGCGCGCCCAGCTGGGGCGCATCCGCCGCTGGGACCTGGCGGCCAGCCGGCGCGTGGACGAGTACATCGCGATCTCGCAGCTCAGCCGCGAGCGGATCAAGCGCTACTACGGCCGCGACGCGCACGTGATCCACCCGCCCGTGGAGACGCACCGCTTCTCACCGGGGACGCCCGGCGACAAGCTATTGGTCGTGTCAGAGCTCGTCCGCCACAAGCGCTTGCACGTGGCGCTGGAGGCCGCCCGGCGCGCGCACGCGCCGATCCAGGTGGTCGGCTCGGGACCGGACCATGCGGCGCTGCGGGACGCCTTCCCCGAGACCGAGTTCCTCGGGCGCGCCGGTGACGAGGAGCTGGCAGCGCTGTATGCGGGTGCGCGCGCATTGCTCGTGCCGAGCATGGAGGAGTTCGGCATCACCGCTGTCGAGGCGCAGGCCGCCGGGCGCCCCGTGATCGCGGCGGCGGCCGGCGGGGCGCTGGAGACCGTGCTCGACGGCGAGACCGGGCGCCTGGTGGCGCTGGATGACGTGGACGCGTTCACCGCCGCGATCGGCGAGATCGACCAGTTCGGCTTTGACCCCGCGCGCGCGGTCGCCAACGCCGAGCGCTTCTCGGTGGCAGCCTTTCAGCGCCAGCTGGCCGCGCTGGTGCAGGCCGCGCTGGCACGCAGGGCCGCCCCCGCAGGCGTCCTATAGGGTGGCCGCGATGCCCGCCAGAGCCCTGCACATAGCGTGGCTCGGCCCTGCGCCAGGAGAGGACGGTGGCGTGCCCGGGGTGGGCACCGAGCTGCTGCACGGCCTCGCCGCGCTGGGCCACAGAATCGACTGCTTCTTTCCCTCCGCCGGCCAGCCGCTGCCGGCCCGCGTGGCCGGCGAGGCCAACCTCACGTTCGTGTGGGGCACGAGTCGCTGGCAGTGGGACCGTTGGTACAGCCGCACCCGGATCGCCGCGTTTGCCAGCGGCATCATCTGGCGCAGCATCGCCTCGGTGCGCCTGCGCGCGCAGATCGTGCGCCACCACCACGCCGACCCCTATGACGTCATCTACCAGTTCTCAAGCGTTGAGAGCCTAGCGGTGCCGCCGCGGCTGACGCGCACGGTGCCGCTGGTGATCCATCCGGAGACTCACAGCGCGGGCGAGCTGCGATCGCTGCTGGCCGAGCGGCGGCTGAGCATCCACTGCCAGGGGCGCGCCAGGTTCGCCCTGGTCGCCGCGATCATGCGCGCACGCACGCGCACACAGCGCAGGCGCATCCGCGGCGCGCGCCTGCTGGTGTGCATCAGCGGCGTGTTCCGCGACCATCTCGTGCGCGACTACGGCTTTCCGCGCGCGGACACGGTGGTGGTCCCCAACCCGGTGCGCATAGAGCGCTTCGACGCCTCGGAGCGGCCGCCGGCGCAGCCGCCCGTGGTGCTCGTGCTCGGCCGCGTGGTGGCGCGCAAGGGCATCGAGACGGTGGTGGAGGTCGCCAGGCTGCTGCACCAGCGTGGCGAGGCGGTCAGGATCCGCGTGGTGGGCGGGCCGAGCCTGTGGTCGGACTACACCAGCCTGCTCGACGACCTGCCCGCCGACACCGCCGAATACGTCGGCTCAGTAGCTCCCGCCGAGGTTCCTGGGCAGATCGCCGCCAGCGACCTGCTGCTGGCGCCCAGCCGCTACGAGCCGTTCGCGCTGACCGTCGCCGAGGCCCTTGCGAGCGGGCTTCCTGTGATCGCCACGAGCGAGGTCGGCGCGATCGAGGGCGTGGCGCGCTCGGTCGTGACGGAGGTCGCGCCCGGCGACGCGCCCGCGATGGCCGATGCGATCCTCGCGATGGTGCAACGGCTGCGGGCCGACCCCGCCGGGGTGCGCGCGACGGCACGCGAGGAGGCGAAGCGGCTGTTCGCGCCCGAGGTCGTGTGCAAGCAGATCTCCGCGGCTTTGCAGGGACTCGTAGACGGCCGTGTCACATGAGCTCGGCGAGCCATGACGAGTCGCCGGCCCGCATCTTCTCGTAGAGCATCTGCGACTGGCGGGCGATCCGCCGCTCGGTCGCGCGTTCCCACCTTCGCCAGCTCAGTCCGTTGAGTAGGCGTATCGCCGAACGCACGCCCGGCGTGGAGGGGAGCGGCCGCAGCTCGGGCGATTTCGCACGATGCGCGGGGCTCAATCCGCCGGTCAGACCGGCTCCGTGGTGATAGATGACGTCTCCGTAGATCCCGAAGTACAGAGGGTCGAGATCCCTGCGATTGGAGCGGAGCACCTGCACCCAGGGCGTCCCGGAGAGCTCGAGTCGGCGCAGCAAGTTGCCGCCGACGTCAGACGTGGGCCGACCGCGTATGCCGGGCCAGGTATAACCGGCGGTCCAGTCGCCGGGGAGGGCCTTCCAGGTGCCCACGGTCGTCACGCAGAAGCACGGGTGAGGCTGTGGCTCGTCACCGTTCTCTGCCCTGCGCACCGCCATCAGCGGGGCCTTGCCGAGGTCCTCCTCGATCAGCGGCATGGGATCGGCGATCGGGAACGCGTCGCCGTCGAAGAACATCAGCAGGTCGTCGTCGTTGGCCACGTTGCAGATCTCCATCGCCAGGCCGTTGAGCTTGGCCGCGTGCATGCCTTTCTGCACCAGCACGTTGTCGAAATGGACGCCGTAGGCGGGGTCAATTTTTTCCAGTGACGTCCATATCTGGTGGGGCACGTCTATGTACTTGCGTATGTGTCCGGTCTGGATCTCGATCCAACGCGGGGACGCGTGGTGCACCGTGGCGATGTAGAGCATGCGCGGCGAGCTCATGTGGTGTAGCGAAACGGCAGCTCGTCGGCGATGTCGCGCAGCAGCGGAGCGCTCGCGTCGCGTTGCGACGGGATCAGCTCGTTGGTGGGCAACGGCCACGCTATCCCCACGTCGGGGTCGTTGTAGGCGATGCCGCGCTCGGTCTCGTCGGCGTAGTAGTTGCTCTGCTTGTACATCACGTCGGCGACCTCGCTGAGCACGCAGAAGCCGTGCGCGAAACCGATTGGGCAATAGAGGATATGCATGTTCTCCTCGGTGAGATCGAAGCCCTCCCACTGTCCGAACGTGGACGAGCCCACGCGCAAGTCGACCACCACGTCATGGATCGCGCCGCGAGCTACGCGCACGAGCTTGGCAGCGCCGCGCCCAACCTGGAAGTGCATGCCTCGCACGATCCCGCGCGAGGAGCGCGAGTGGTTGTCCTGCACCATCTCCTCGACGATCCCGAGCTCGGAGAAGACCGTGCGACGGTAGGTCTCGACGAAGAAGCCGCGCTCGTCCCCGAGGACCTTGGGAGCGATCAGAATCGGGCCGTCGAGCCGCGTTGAAAGCTGTTTCATGCGCTTGGATCCATTCTCTTGGTGGGGGGATTATGCGGCGGCCAGGTCGGCCTGGCGCATGTAATCCGCCAGGGCGTCTCGCCAGGGGCGCAGGCGTGCGATCCCGAGCGAGTCTGCCCGCGGACGGGCGAGGACACCGTTGAGCGGACGATCCACGCCACCCGGCGAGATCGTCGTGGTGGTCGGCTCGACGGGCACGTCGATGCCTGCCTGCTCCAGGATCGCCACGGTGAACTCATACCACGAGCATTCCCCGTCAGCCGTGAGGTGCAAGACGCCGTTGGCGCCGGCCTGCACCGCGTCGAGGACCGCGCCGGCGAGATCTGCGGTGAAGGTCGGCTGCAGGCGCTGGTCTGCGACCACGCCGAGCTGACCCTGCTCGCGCGCGCGAGCGATCATCCGCTGCACGAAGTTGCCGCCCTTGCTCGCCGACCCGTGCAGTCCGTAGAGGCCGGCGCTGCGGACCACGAGGGCGTTGTCGCAATATGCCAGCGCGATGTACTCGCCCGCCAGCTTGGTGAGGGCGTAGATCGAGCGCGGCGAGGGCGCGTCGTGCTCGGCGTACGGCTCATCACGCCTGCCGTCGAAGACGTAGTTGGTCGAGATGTGAACCATCCGCGGGCTGCGCCGCGCAAGCTCTCTGACCGCCCTCACGTTCACAGCCCACGACGTGTCGGCGTCGCGCTCGCAGACGTCGAGGTTGTGAAAGGCGGCGCAGTTGAACACGATCTCCGGCTGCACGTCCGCGAATGCCCTATCGACTGCGGCCGCGTCTGTGATGTCGAGATCTTCCCGCGCATAGGCTCGCGCGGACTCGCCGAGCAGGGCACTCAGATCGTGGGCAAGCTGGCCTGCGCCGCCCGTGATAAGCGCCCTCACAGCACCTCGGAGAAGGCATCCAGAAGCGGCTTCACCTCATACAGCAGCTCGAGCCAGCGGATGTTGTAACAACGGGGGTCGGTGAGCGTGGCCAGATCGTGATCGCCGATTCTTGCGAGCAGATCGCTGACGGCCTCCAGCACAGAGCGCCGGGGGATGAAGCCGAGCGTCGTCGAGAGCTTGGCGTTGGCACACTCGTAGTCGCGCATGAGCTTGGGCGCCGGGACCTCTTCGAGGTTCACGGGACGCCCGGTGAGCTGCACCGAGCCGGCGACGATCATCGCCAGCTCGCGGACCTGATAGTTGGAATGGACGACGTTGAAGATCTCAGCGCGCACCTTCTCCGCGGGCGCCTCATACGCGGCGATCATCGCGTCGGCACAATCTGCGATGTCCACCAGGGGACGCCACACCCAACCTCCACCGTGCAGCTTGAGCGACCCGGAGAGCAGCGCGTCCTTGACGAACGTGTTGACAACGAGGTCGAACCTCATGCGCGGGCTCCAGCCGTAGACGGTGCCGTTACGCAGGATCACCGGGCAGAGTCCCTCGCTCGCCAGCTCGATCAGCTTTTCCTCCCCATAGCGCTTGGAGGTCGCGTACGCGGCACGGGGCTGGATGTCTGCGTCCTCGGCGTGCATGCCCGGGGGCATGCCGTCGTACAGCGAGCAGGAGGAGGCGAAGACGTAGCGCTCGATACCCTTTTCCAGGCATGCGCGGCCGAGTGTCTCGGTAGCGATCGCGTTCATCTGCCAGTTCGCCTCAGGCTTGAACTCAGCGGTTGGATCGTTGCTCAGCCCCGACAGATTGACCACGCCGTCGATTCCATCGAGGGCGCTTTCCGGCACCTCCCGCACGTCGCCGACTACCAGCTCGATCTGATCGCGTACGTCACCCAGCCCGTCTTCGCTGAAGAAGAGACGGTCGAGGACGCGAACGCGGTAACCGCGGTCGAGCAGCTTGGGCACCAGAACGCTTCCGATGTAACCGGCGCCGCCGGCCACGAGAATCGTCTGATCGGCATCCGGGGCGGTCTGCGAGAGTCCGTTGCTCCGCTCGGCACGGTATGACGAGCTGGGCTGGTGTGTGTCGTCGCTCACATCCGCAGAATAGTCGCTCCGCCGCGCAGACGCGCTCCGACCGTCAACGATCGCGCGGGAGGAGGGTTGGTATGCTGGCGTCCCCACGCGTGGATCTTGTCTTGATTTCTAGCGACGCTGAAAGTTCATGAAGTCATTGACTCGCGCGAGGATCGTCAAGCGCCGGCTTCAGGGGCAGTTTCGCTGGCTGCACAGTAGGTATCTCGGTGGTGCGGGCGCTTCGCTGAGCCTCGATATGGGCAGCGATTCGCGCACGCTGCTGGTGACCTTCGGCGGGCTGGGAAGCTTCGGCGGCGAACCATCCTTCGAGTTCGGATCGGTCACCGGCGCGATTCCAGTGAAACGGTTGTTCGTGCGCGATCCGCATCAGTCCTGGTACCACCGGGGCATGCCCCGGCACGGAAGGTCGGTGACGGGCGTAGCGCAGGCACTGGGCGAGGTGCTGGCGAACCACGAATTCGACCGGCTGGTCGTGACCGGCAACTCGGCGGGCGGGTATGCGGCACTCGTCTTCGGAACGCTGCTCGGCGCCGACACGGTTCTCTCCTTCGCGCCGCAGACCGTCTTGGACTGTGACATCTTGGCCGACTGGGACGACCACCGATGGGACTTCATCTTGCGCCCACTCACGGCGAAGGGCGCGCTGGAGGCGCGCTGGCTGGACCTGCGCGTCGCTCTTCCACCAGCCCGTCACACTGATACCCGGTACAACGTCTACTTCGACGAGACCGTTCGCGGCGACCGTCTGCACGCGGAGCGCATAAGTGGACTCGAGGGCGTGCGCTTCTATCGATTCGGACGCGGCGGTCACAACCTCGTCCGCGATCTGCGCGACTGCGGCGCCCTCGAGCGCGTGCTCAGGCAGGCGCTTCATGAGCCCGCTACACAGGCCTCACAGCCTGTGTAGACGTTTGGTTGAGTCCTGGTAGGCATGGCTCAAGTGAGGGAAGCCTTATGTCGAAGGAGAGAGGGCGACGCGACCGATCTGAGTGAGGGAACCGGCTCAAGTGCTCTTCATCCTGATACCAGCAGCCTGGCTTGCGATCGCCATGATGGTGCTGGCCGTCTGCGTGATGGCCGCGCGGGGCGACGCGGATGTGACACAGACCAGCAGCACGGTCGGCGACGCAACTGTCGTGAGCGTCGTGGAGCTGCCCGACGAAGCGCTGGCGCCGCATGAACTCGTGATCGCAGCGCGGCCGCGCCGTATCGCGACCCGCCCGGCCCGTCCGCGCCACCGCCCGCTCAGAGGCCGCGACGTCCGAGGACGTGGGGCACGGTCCGCAGCAGGATCTTGACGTCCTCCCACAGCGACCAGTTGGCCACGTACAGGTAGTCGATCGCGACCATCTCGCGCAGCGGCACGCGCGAGGGCCCGAGGATCTGCCAGGGGCCGGTCATGCCCGGCATCAGCTCCAGACGGCGGCGGTGCCATCCCTCCACGCGCTGATCCTCGTCGACGACCAGCGGGCGCGGGCCAACGAGGCTCATCTCGCCGCGGACGATGTTCCACAGCTGGGGCAGCTCGTCCAGGGCGCTGCGGCGCAGGAGCCTGCCCACGCGGGTCACGCGCGGGTCCTCGGCGATCTTGAACAGCCCGTCCTGCGCCTCGTTGGCGTGGCGCAGCGAATCCTTCATCGCGTCGGCGTCCTTGACCATCGTGCGGAACTTGAGCATGTGAAAGCGCTGGCCGTGGCGCCCCACGCGCAGCTGGCGGAAGAACACCGGGCCGCGGCTGTCGAGCTTGATGGCCAGCGCGATCACGAGCATGATCGGCGAGATCGCCAGCAGGCCGAGCAGGGCTCCTGCCATGTCGAACGCCCGCTTGACGCCTGCCGACGAGCGCGTCAGGTCAAAGCGGCGCACGCCCATCACGGTCACGCCGTGCAGGTCGTCGAACTCGACCGACGAGCCGACCACCTCCAGCAGGCGCGGCACCAGGCTGACCCGCACGCCGACCGCCTTGAGCGTGCGCACGAGGTTGAGCATCTCGCCCGCGTCGGCGCTGCGCGGCGCGATGATCGCGCGGTGCACGTCCAGCGAGCGGGCCAGGTCGCGGATCTCGGCCAGGCGCGGTTCGGAGAAGGTGTCGGTCGACCAGGGCGCGACCTTGTCGAGGTCCAGGTGGGCGACGACCTTCGCGTTGACCCCCCCGTGGCCGCTGAGCTTGGCGCAGATCGTGCCGGCCGACTGCTCGTCACCGATGAACAGACATCGCTCAGTCGGGGCGACGCGCAGCGCGAGCGCGCGGGCGACGGCACGCGCCAGCACGAGCAGACCGGCGAGCGCGAGCCACAGGAACAGGGCCTCGTGGCGGTCGAGGTTGCCCGACACGATCAGCCCGCCCGACAGCCAGGAGACGAGCGCGCACAGTGTGGCCAGTTGGAACAGCCTGGGAGCCTCGTCGAGCGTGGTCTTGCGCAGGAGCGTCTCGTCGCGGTCGTACAGTCCGGTCAGCTTGGCGCCCACGATCAGGATCGGGATGCTCGCGACGAACTCCCATGTCAACTGCTGAGAGCGTCGCGAAAGCTCGAGCGTCAGCGCGAACGCGCCCACGATCGCGACGACGTCGGCGACGAGCAGGAAGCGGCGAAAGAGGCCGTCCCTGCGCAGGCTCGCGGCCGGCCCGCGGGCCTCGGTTATCTGGGAGGCCAGGCGCCGGCGCCCAGCCAGGCCCCTGAAGCCGCGCGAGCCGGTGGTGATCGAACCCTCCCACGCTGCTCCCGCTTCCGTCGTAGTGCTACCAGCCTCCACGCTCATACCCCTATGCGCCTCCTTGCTCGTCACCAAGGCTCCTCAATTCGTCCCCTATGGTGAGCCTCGCAACCCCAACAAATGTCGAGATTCGGTGATCTCGACTAAGCGCGGCCATCATAAACACCATCGCAACCTAAAGCAAGCCCCCGGCACAAAAACGGCTTCGCCCATTGCTTCGACCAAACGCACCCACAACGTGAGGAAACGCGCTACCATGCGCCCTCCGGCAACATGGGGAGCGGGTTCCGCACAGCGACATGCACGTCGATCCATACATAGTCCTGGGCAGCGCCGTCGTGGGAGTCCTCGTCGGCATGACCGGGGCGGGCGGCGGCGCGCTGATGACGCCGATGCTGATCCTGCTGTTCAGTGTCAAGCCCTCCGCAGCCATATCCAGCGACCTGGTCGCGGCCGTCGTAATGCGCCCGGTCGGCGCTGCGGTGCATCTGCGCAGGGGCACCGTGCACAGGCCTCTCGTGGGCTGGATGGTACTCGGCTCGGTGCCGATGGCCTTCTTGGGCGCCTATCTGCTCCACGTGTTGGGCCATGCGAAATCCGCGCAGACGAACATCGAGAAGGTGCTGGGCGCCGCACTCCTGCTCGGCGCGTTTGCGATGGTCGTGCGCTACTACCTGGACCGTCGCGACGGCGCGGCCCGCACGGGCCACATCCACGACATCGTCGCCCGGCCGCTGCCCACCCTGCTGATCGGGATCACCGGAGGCTTGATCGTCGGGATGACGTCGGTCGGCTCGGGCTCGCTGATGATCATCCTGCTGCTCTTCCTCTATCCGCGGCTGGGCGCCAACCAGCTCGTCGGCACCGATCTCTCCCAGGCCGTCCCGCTGACGCTGGCGGCGGCGCTCGGGGCGATCGCCTTCGGGCACGTCGAATTCGCGGTGACCGTGTCGCTGATCATCGGCTCGGTGCCCGCCGTGCTGATCGGCTCGCTGCTGTCCTCGAGCGCGCCCGATCGCTACATCCGGCCGGTGATCACCTTTGTGATCTTCGCCTCGGGCCTGAAGTACATAGGCCTGGCGACCACGACGCTCGGCTGGACCCTGTGCGCCACGCTGCTGGCATGCGCCAGCGCGTGGCTGGTGCTCCGACGCCCGTGGCAGAGCTCGGATGGCCTCGCAGAGATTGCCGTCGCTGACGTCCCCGCGCCTGTCGAGCTCGTCGAGTAACGCACAACGCCCGCTCAGGGCCGTGCGGCGCCGTAGAACGCCGCACGTCGGCCACGTCTGATGAGGCATCATTGCCACTGACAGTCGTCGCGGCTGTCGGAAACAGAGGTTGGGCGAGAAGACGTAGTTCCCATAGACTAGGGTACTGCCATATACCCGAATCTACAGCATGCTGATCGTCGCCCTCCTACTCTCCTGGCTCACTTTGGTCGTGCTCGTCGTGGCAGCATGCCGCGCGGCCGCTCGCGACAGCAGAAACGCGGATCGCTACTCTCTGGCTTATGCCCACGCTTGTTCTCGACCCGGTGCCGCACGAGATGCACACCCTTCTCGATCGGCGCCGCAGATCGGGACTGCACCGTCTCGACGAGGTCTGGGGAGGTGTCCTGCATATGATCCCGGCGCCGAACTTGGAGCACGCCCAGATCGCCCAGCAGCTAGCGGTCCTGCTCGACGCTCCCGCGCGCGCCGCTGGGCTCGTTCCAGCAATGCACGAGTTCAACTTGGGCCACTCCGAGGACGACTTCCGCGTACCGGACGGCGGGCTACACCGCCCAGGCGCCCGTGGAACCTGGCAGCCCACCGCGGCGATGGTCGTCGAGATCGTCTCCCCAGGCGATGAGAGTTGGCAGAAGCTTCCCTTCTACGCCTCTCACCACGTCGACGAGGTGCTGATCGTCGATCCCGCCCAGCGCGTGGTCCATTGGCTAGCGCTGCAGGACGGCGAGTACCGCGAGGTCGAGCGCAGCGGGTTGATCGAGCTCGGCGCGAGCGATCTCGCCGGACAGATCCGCTGGCCCTGATCGCGCGTCCTC
The DNA here is from genome assembly GCA_963745375.1 of uncultured Solirubrobacteraceae bacterium. Classification (GTDB taxonomy): domain Bacteria; phylum Actinomycetota; class Thermoleophilia; order Solirubrobacterales; family Solirubrobacteraceae; genus Palsa-744. The sequence goes on from CAVUXA010000010.1 coordinate 361,294, forward strand.
GGCGCACCCTACGGACGCCAGCCTGATCACACACGGCGCGGGCGCCACGGCGAGTCCCTCGACGCAACGGCATAAGCAACGGGCCGCCCCATCCTTGGAGCGGCCCGTTTGGTGTGCGTCATGCACTAGCTACTACATCCGTGGTGCGTCGGTGCGAGGCGCACGTCCGCCCGCACCATCAGCGGTGATTCAGGTCGTTTCGTTGGCGTCTTCTGTGCCCGCTTCTTTGTACCCGATTTCTTCGGCGCCGTCTTCGGCCTCCTCGAGGATGTTCGAGGGGAGGGCTTCGTAGTCGCTGCCTTTGATCAGCGACCCGCCGCCTTCTTTGGCTTTGTTCAGCGCCCAGCGCAGGAAGTCGTGGACGGTCGTGGCCTCGCCTTTACCGAGGATCGGTTCTTCCAGGCCGGGGTAGAACCCGTACTGCCTGAAGGTGAGGTCGTAGGTCAGACCGCAGATGGAATATTCTTTCTCCACCAGTTCGGCCTTGGCCTGGTTCCACGGCTTGCGGGTGTTTTCGGGCGGGAATTTTTTGCCCGCTTCTTCTGTGTATTTGGTGACTTTGCAGCGCGAGTTGGCGGCTGCTTCCACGTCGCCGTTGCTCGCCGGGTCCGAGAAGCCTTTCGTTTCGGGCAGTTTGGTGTCCTGCACCTCAGCCCAGAACTTCGGCTCGTTTTCGCCACCTTCCTGGCCTGCGGACGAGAAGAATTTTTCGCCGCGCGCCACCGCGAGATCGGCATAGCCGATGCTGCTCGATGTCTGGTTGACCTGCTTGATGACACCGGGGTTACCAGATTCGGTGCCGCGCAGGATGTGTGCTTTTGTGGGCCAACGCTGGTTCTGGCAGGCTTCTGCGGTTTCGCTCCACTTCTCTGATTTTTCTGCCAGCGCTTCACCGCACCCGGTCTTCTTGCCACCGATTTCTTCGGGGTAGGCTTCCATCGGGATCAGTTCGCTCGGGTTGACCTGCTCCAGGAACGCCTTGAAGATGTGGGTCGTGCCCGAGTGGTCAAGCCGGACAACCGGCGTGATCGTTTTTTTGAGTTCTTCGGGGTTTTCGCACGTGATGGCGTCTTTACCGGCGCCTTTGTTGGCGCCCGTGCCTTCTTCGCCCTGCTTTTTCAACAGCGCTTCCCACGTTTCGATCGAGCCTTTGTAGACGCCCTCGATCACCTTCTGGTCGAGCACGAGGCGGCCCAGTTTGACCGTTTCGGTGCCTTTTTTGATTTCGCTGGTGGCCAGGCAGCCTTTGGGCAGGTGGACGATGACCGCGACGGATCCCTGCACGACCGGGATCGTCTCAAGCGATTCTTCTTCGCCGCCCGTTTTGTTTTTTTCGATTTCTGATTTCTGTTTGGGGTTGGGCGCTTCGTCGGTCCCGCAGTACGGGAATTCGGCGATTTTCAGCGGTTCTGTCGATTCCGCGCCCATGCCGTGCAGACACGCGCCGCTGCCCGAGTTGGCGCCACCCTGCAGGTATTCCACCTTCGGTTTGCCTTTCGAACCCTGCGTGCCGCCGCATCCTTTGGCGTTTTTGTTCGGTTTGCCCGATATTTCGTTGAAGTCCGTCGCCCATTTCTGAAGGATGGGAGCCTGGAACGACGAGCCATGGCCTTTGATGGCCGTGCCTTCGCACTGCTTTTCGTTCAGGTCGGAGTGCGCGCTCGCCGTGCCTGGCGCGATCGCGGCGACCAGTGCGGCCGCCGAGACCATACACGCCAGACTGACGCGTCGTCCGGAGAAAGACATCATTACGTGACTACCTCCTGTTGGGTATCCATTGCCGTGGGGATCTCCTTGTCCGCACGTACGGGAGCGGGCCCCCGCGCTGCATACGCTCGCATGTGCCGCAGGGCGATAGGGTTACCATCCTGTGCCCCAGACGCGTGTTTCACGATCTGGTTACACGAATGGGTCACGATCTTTACGTGCCGTTCTCTAGTCTTTCACAGTTACGGCTGTGGTGTGCAAGCGTCTCGCGACATGCGAGCGAGCGGACCAACACGCCACAACATCCGATGGTCGATGGCTGAACCGTCCAGGCCGAGCGAGAGATCAGTGCCTGTGGTGCTTGCTACTGACCTTCGCCGGACGCAACGTCACGACGACCTGGGCCGTGTGCGACGCTCCCGCCGGATCGTGCGCGACGAGCGTGGTCCTTGCCCGCAGTACATGAGAGTGTGCCAGCAATGCGCGTGCCTGCGTCGACAGGTGCAGCGTTACAGCCTTTACCTGCCCGCCTGCCACGCTGAACGATGCGCTTGCCAGCGTGAGAACGGCCTTGCGCTTATGGGCGCCCGCGCTCACCGCACTCAGCGTGCGCAGCGTGATAGTGCCCGAGCAGCTGGTCTGCCCAACTGGGCAGGTCACCTTGACGGCGAGCGTGCCGTTCGGACGCACGGTGAGCGAGCTTCCGGCAAGCTCGGCGTCCGGATCGCTTGCTTCTTTGGCCGGAAGGACTTCCGTCTTGGGCGCTTCGGGGGCGGGTGTTGCAGATGTGGTGCCAGAGCTCGTGCTCGGCGGTTTGGGTTCTTCTTTGTGTTCTTCGCCGGCGACGCTCACGACGACAGGGGTCGCTTCCGCGGCTCGTTCACCGGCGTCTGTGACCTTGAGCTTGACGGTGTATGTCCCCTGACTGGCGTAAGTGTGCGCCGTCTTGAATTCCACGCCCGTTGCGGACCCTTCCGCCTTGCCGCCGTCGCCGAATTCCCACACGTATTTGAGCTGTGCCGGAGCTTCATCCGGGTCTTCGACGTGGGCAGTGAAGGTCGTCGCCTTGCCGCTGGTGATCGACGTTTCGCGTGTGATTTTCACCGTCACCGGCGCTTCTCCCACGATGAGGTTCGAGCTCGACTTCTCTTCGATCGGCGGACCGAAGTCGTCGGGAACGATGATCTCCTTGACTTCATAGGCGCCCGCTTCGGTGAACTTGCGCGAGAGCGTGGGAGTCTGGAACTCGTAGCCGCTCGGAGGCACCGTTTCTTCCTTGCCTGTGGTCGTGTTCTTGAGCTTCCATTCAACGCTCTCGGCGTTCGCTCCAGTGACTTCGGAGCTGATGGACACTTCCTTGCCGATCGGCAGGGGCGGAGGGGTCTTTACTTCTCTGCCTTCGAAGGTCACCTTGGGCGGCGTCGCGCTCGCGTGCGCGCACTGGGCCGCGCCCGCGCCCGATCCGAATCGCATCACCCTGGCCGATTCGGGCGTGTGGGTGAATTCATCCGCGGGCACCGTGACGAACAGCAGCGTGCGTTCTTCACCGTCGGCGCCGATCAGCGGTGCAGAAGCTGACTCGGGCACAACGCAGTTCGGATTGCTCAGCTTTTCCGATTCGGTCAGGCCTCCTGTCCAGCCGATGACGTGCGCTTCGGGGGCGCCGCCGGCCCCGGATTCGTCGTAGCCGAGGATCAAGGCCGCCGCGGCTGAGCCCTGGCCAGTATTTGCTTCGGCGGCCAGATAGATCCTTGTGCCTGCCGGCCCGTGGGTGATCGTCATCGTGTCGCCGAATTCCTGGTTGAGCGCGAACTGCAGGATGTGCTGGCTGCCCGACAGTGCAAACAGCCGCTTCGGAGATGACGCATATTCCTTTGGCTTGGTCGTGCCTTCGAATACTTCGTTGGCGCCTGCGTTGGAGGGAATTTCCCATATTTCCGTGAACCCTCGCTCGGTGTACAGTTTTCCGCCGGGCGATGGCGCCGCCGAGAACGTCGCTTCGGGGTCTTCCGAGCAGGGTGATTCGACAGTCGGATGTTCTTCTTCTCCCCCGACGAGACAGTTTTCCCTGTCCACGTACCGTGGGCCGAGCTTGTCTTCGCCGTTGGTGTGCACGCGCTGTACGGCCGCGACCATGCGTTCGGGTTCTTCTTTCGTCGGTTCGTTCTCCTGGCCGACGATCAACACATCGTGCGTGACCGGATCGACTGTGATCCCCTTCGGTTCCAGCAGCGCGACCCGTTTGGTTTCCGATGCGTGAAGGTCTTTGGCGGTGTCGAGCCGCGTTGCTTTGAGCGTTTCCGTCGATATCGACCACAGTTCCCTGGCGGCGGTTTCCACGACGAGCAGATACAGGCGGTGTTCTTGCGGGTCGATCGCAAAACCGTCGAATTCGTTGGATTCCGTCGCCGGAATGCGCCCTTCGGCCACAAATTTGCCACTGGCTTCGAACTTCTGGACCCTGATGAACGGTCCTTTTTCGTTTTCGAACAGGTCGCCGATGTAGTAGCTGCCGTCTGTGGGATCGACCGCGAAGGCGTGCTCGCCTTCGACGACCACCGCGTCGCCTTCCGGTTCGCTTTCCGGGAATATCGGGATCGCGTGCAGTTCGCCGACCGAGCCCAGCCCACCGTAGAGAGCAGACGAGGCCTGGGCCGTAACGGCCCAGGCGCAGAGCATCGTCACACCCAAGAGGGCGGACAGCAGGAGGCGGCGTTTGGCTGTGCGCAAGATCCTCATCTGGGCTGGGGGACAGCTTCACCTACGGCGGCGGCGATCGTGTTGCCAAGCGGTGAACGGGCGGTGAACACGCCGCGCCTCATCGATCAGCTCGCCCGCGACCAGACATGTGCCGCTGCCCGCGCGCGCCCGACAGCGTGGCGGGCGCCAGGCGCACCTCGCGCCGGCCGCGCCGGGGACGCCGGATTGAGGCGCCGGCCAGCGCGGCGAGCACCACGATGCCGAGAATGTAGGCGGGCATCGGCTCGTGTTCGGCCGAGCGGTAGGCGACGGCCTGGTTGGAGACTGACTCGGTTGCGCTCTCCTCCTCCTCTTCGTGTTCTGCGATCTCGATCGGCGAGGTCACCGCCGAGGTTCCGCTCGGGGGAGTGGGACGCGCAGGCGTGGGGACGGGGGGCGGCACGAACGGGATGACCGGCGCGGCGAGCGCGGGCAGCGGCAAGAAGGGCAGCGGGGGCGGCGCGGGCGTTTGGCGCGCGGGCGGCGGCAGAGTCGGAGCCGCGGGCGGCGGCGGAAGGAGCAGCGCCAGCGGCGCTGGAGTCGGAGCAGGACCGGTGGGCGCTGGAGCGGGCGTGGGCGGGGGCGGGGCGGGCACGGGGAGCGCTTGCGGGCGCGCCGGCAGGTTCTTGAGGGGCACCGTGCCGCATGGCTGGCGCACGCTGCCGGGCTGGACTGTGACCAGCAGCGAGGAGGACAGACCGCCTGCGCTGATGGTGACGGTGGTCGTGCCAGGGTTGTAGGCGCAGAACAGCCCCGACTGAGCGTCGCGGATCGGTCTTCCGTCGGGTCCTTGCAGCACCGCGTGCGATTCGGTGGATTCGAGGTTGGGCGCCACGAACTGGCCGACTTCTTCGTCAGAGGAGCTGAAGGTGTACGCGGGCAGCAGCGCTTCGTGTTCGCACACCGAGCCGACGCAGTTCTCCGGTATGGGGATGTAGGGGTCGATTTCGTTGTTCTGTTCGGCGGTGCTGGCGCGCCCGCCCGCGCGCGGGCGCCGCGCGAGACCGGTGAACAGCGCGGGCTCGCTGCGGCGCAGGAGGATCCCGTCTTTGGCTTCGAGCGCGAGCTCGCCGATGTTTGGGACCAGCCGCGACGCCACGGGCGCGAAGTTGGTGCTCGCGTTGCGCGCCGCCACGTCGACTTCGCCAAGCAGGAACCCGCTCGCTCCGTGGAAGTCGCCGCGGGCCTCGCTGATGACGCTCACGTAGCCGAGCGTGCCCGAGCCGAAGGTGGGTATCGCCTGCGAGCCGCAGCTCGCTCCGCGCACCGGTTCGGTGACGTTGGCTTCGGGGGCGTCGTAGAAGTAGGCCGAGGCGCAGCCGCTGGAGGCGCCAAGCGCGCGCGCGACTTCGACGGCCTGCTTGTCACCAGCGGCGATCTGCGTGTTGAGGTCCGCATTGCCGACAACTATTGCCGGTGTCTGGGCGGCTGCCGCACCCGCCAGCTGCCCTTCCAGCCAGGCCAACTGCGTCGCGCCCACGTCAGCGCTGTCGTCGAGCACGATCACGCGCACGGTTCCGCCCGATCCTTCGGAGTCGATCGCGTAGTAACCAGCCTGGCAGCCGATTTCTGCCAGGCACCTTTCCCGCTTGTGTTCGCCGCCTTCCAAGAGCCTGCCTTCCGTAGCTTCTCCGAGTGCCGGAGCCGGCGCGCCGGCTCCGAACGGCGCCGGCAGGCCTTCGAAGGCCCGCTCGAACTGGGCCTCGTCGCCGTTGACTTCCGGCCGCGCGTCGATGTCCTGCGGCGACAGTGCCGCGTAGGCCGGGAGCGCCGCGGAGGCAAGGATGTTCGCGTAGCCGGCGAACTCCTGCGCGAATCCGATCACTTCGGATTTGACGCCGTTGGTGGCGCCCGTGGTCACGTGCGGGCCGGTGTACAGGAAGGCCCGTGCCCCGATCTGCTTGGCGCGCGCGAGCGCGGTCTCGAGCCACACGTCGGGGCCGATGCCGGCGCGAAACCGGTCCGCGCAGGGTGCCGTGCACTGCGCGCCGCCGCCGATCGCGAAGGTGGCCGCGCCGGGGTTGAGCGCAACCTGTGAACCGCCCATGCCCAGCGGCGTGACGCCGTCTGCGGGGTAACGCTCGATGTCCGCCGTCTCGAGCCGTTCGTTGACGCCGTTTATGTTCCCGCCGACCGCCCAGCCCTGCGTACCCGTCGGGTCGATCAGCACGTCCTGCACGGCGTCGGGCCGGTAGGGAAGATCGTAGGAGGCGTAGTGCCCGGACGGTTCGCCGATCGGGTCCAGTTCGTGGTCCTCGTCGCTCCAGCCACTCGAGGTCTGGCGCAGCAGGTCGCCACCGTCGCGGTCTGAGCCGGCGGGCGAGAGGGGGGGCAGGAAGCTCGGCGGAAACCCGGGCGCCGGCGCTTGGGGCTCGCTCGCGTTGCCGACTCCCCCCGCGTCGGAGACGACCGCCCGCAGCGCCCCCCCTTCGCGAAAGAGCGCAAGCGCGCCGTCGAATTCCGACAGCGGCGCCACCGGCGTGGCCTGCCAGGGCCTGCCAGGCGCTTCGCGCTCGTACACGCGCGTTCCCCTTCGCCGATGGCCGTGAAGGCGGCGCCTCCGTCCGGCAGCCCGGCCACCGCACCGGGCACTCCGGAGCCGATCAGCGTGGCTGCTTCCTGGTCGACCTGCCAGCCGGAGCCGTCGTTGACCAGCAGGCCGCCGGCCTGGTTGTTGGAGAAGATGCTCGGCCGCGTGCGATAGGCGACGATCGCCTCCGAGCCGGCGAACGTGATCGCGGTGAAGTTGGCGTTCTGCACCTGCGACGGCAGGCCGGTTTCCTGGGTCCAGGTCTTGCCGTAGCGAAGCAGCACGCCGCCGGACCCGACCACCGCGTTGGAGCCCACCGCATATCCAATCGCCGGGTTGCTCGGCTCGAAGGCGACGCCGAGCAGATTGCCGCGGAAGTTGAGCGGGGTGGCTGGGTCGTGTTCCCACAGGCCGGTTTCGCCCCGCCACAGCCACATTTCGCCAGAGTCGCCGACGGCGTAGGCGCGCTGGGGCGTCGGCCAGGCAACGGCTCGCAGGCGCGGCGTTTCCACCCGCTCGCCGGGGCCGAACAGGCTTTCGGGCAGCCAGCCGACGCCGGGCTTGAAGCGGGCGACCGCGCCGAGGTCGCCGACCGCGAGCGCTTCGCTGGAGAGCGAGCCGACTGGCGCACCCGGCTGTGGCGCCATCGCGAGCAGCGGATGACGAAACGAGACCGGCCACGACGTCAGCTTGCTGGCCGCCGGACTCGTGGTCAGGTGGATCGGCAGCGTGACCGTCCCCAGCCAGCCCTCGTCCGGCTTGCTGAACGCCGCGCCGAAGGAGGCGCCGGGGTCTTCTTCGAGGTCCACGCCGGCACCGAGCGAGAGCACGGGCGTGAACGATTCGCCGTCGAGCCGCAGCGTCACCCCCCCTCGCAGACCGGTGATCACCCGCTCGCCGAAGCGTGTGCCGTTGGCCCAGGCGATACTGCGCGCCGGCCCGCTCGGCAGCGCTTCGGGCAATTCCCCGTCGCAGGTCGGCGCCCCTTCCGAGGGTGGCTGACACCAGCTGCCTTCCACCTTGCCGAGGAGCGCGCCTTCGCCTTCGTTGGCCTGCGACTTGAAGAACATCGTGCTGGTGGCAAGCGCGCCGGCATGGACGTCGGCCCGTTCGCCGTCGATCCACACGCCTTCGCTCGTGACTGTCAGGATCTGCGAGATCGTCGACGGCGGCCCGCCCAGGCCCGCGACCGTGAACGGCACGTCCGTGGATTCCCGCACAGGCACCGTCAGCGCGATTGGTTTCGCTTCGGATGAGCCCGAGGTGAGTTCGACGGGCTCCCAGCGCCAGTGTCCCGGTCCTTCGGGCGCCGTCACGCGACGAAAGAGAGCGACGGCGCCCTTTGGGTAGGACGCTTTCGCGGACAGCTGCGCGAGCAGCCAAGCGTTGCCCGGCGAGCTCGCTCCGATCGCCAGCACGCGAAATTCTTCACGGCTGGGTTCGGGGATGTCGATGGTCTCAGATGCCCAGTGCTTGCCATCCCAGTGCAGGACTTGATCCTCGACATGGGGACCTTCCCCGAGCACGACGGGCACGACGAGCGCGCCCGCTTCGCCGCCCTGTTCGTCGAGCGCCGCGATCATAGGCGCTCGCGAGGAGCTGAGCAGCGCTTCGCCGTTGCGCAGCAGCGGTTCTTCGCCTTCTTTGAGCGTTTCGCCTTCGGCGGGTACGGGAAGGGTCTGTTTGAACGCGCCGCCCGGGTTGCGCACGAGCAGGCTCGGCGACGACGCGGACCCTTGGCCAACTGTCCCGATTAGCACGCCCGCGCCATGGGGGGTCATCTGGCCGGCGAGGGGGCTCTTGTCGAGTGTGAAGCCCGTTAGCTGTTCGCCGGCGAACTCTTGCAGTTCTGGGCCCAACGTCCATCCGCCCTCGCTGGCGTAGCGCACGATCACCGTGCCATCCGTACCCGAGCCCGCCCTCGCCGTTCCGACACCCCACGTCTCGTTGGCTCCAGGCGCGCCGGGTTCTTCGGGTGTTGCGCCGATCATCGTCACCTCGGCGGCCGGAATCGACGCGTCGGTTTGAGGCGTCGGCGTCGCTTCTTCGCCCGATGCCTGCGCGACGGCGCGCGTCGTCCCAGGCCATGGCAGGGCACCGGCCAGGATGAGGGCTGCCGCGATGACGAGCGCACCGAGCAACGCGACCGCGAGCGGCCAGGGCCGAGATCGCACGGCCCCTGTCAGCGGTCGGCGGGGCCTCAAGGCAAGAATCCCGATCCGCTGAACACGAGGGTGCGCGGCAAGACGAACAGGCCGGTGCTCTCGGTCGTGACGTTGGCGCCTTCGCCTGTGACGGAGGAAACGAGCGGCAGGGGGGCGAGCGCGCGGGTCTGAAGACTCAGCTTGGTCGGCCAGCTGCGCGGGTTCAGTCGCAGCAGCAGCTCGCGGTTGCCCGCCTTGAACGTGCGGTCCGGCGTCGCTGCCACCACCTTGCTGTGGCGTTTGGCGACCAGGCGGATGCGCGCCTTGACGGCGAGATGGAAGCGCAGTTCGAGCGTGCTGCCATGCACGAGTCGGCTGTGCATGTGGGAGAGCAGCGGCAGCGCGACTTTCGCCTGGGCCGCCGGCGATGGCGCGGATTCTGCGAAGGTGCCTCCGTAGTTGGGCGCTTCTTCGACCAGTCCCGAGGTGTCGGGGGGCGGGGCGTCGGGCGCGACCTGCGGCAGCCCCAGGTCTTTCGGGCGGAACGTGATCAGGCCCTTGAAGTATTCGGATTCGCCCGTGTCCCGCGGTAGGGTGCGTTCGCCTTCGGGCGCGAGGTGGAACAGCCAGCCCTGCGTCGTCGCAAGCCAGCAGTCGTTTGCAGCCGGGCAGGCCAGCTTGGAGGCGGCGCCCTTGAGGCCCACGCCTTCCTGCTGTTCTCCTGGGGAGGGCAGCGCCGCGACTTCTGAGACATCGCCGCCGGCCGAGACGCGCACGAGCGCGGCCGGGCCTCCTCGGTTCTGCGCGCCTTTCGGTGTGAGCGCGATCCACGCGCTTTCCGTCCCTGCCTCAGCCGCGATTGCGCTGACCGTGGCGTTTTCGGCCCCTTCTGGCAGCAGCGCCGCTTCTTCGGGGAACAGCCCCCTTCCAAGCGGTTTGCTGGACGGGCCGATCAACTCGCTCCATGCACCTTCGCTGCGGCGGACCACCGTCACGGTGGGGGCTTTTGCTTCTTCGTGCTGCGGCCCAGCGGCGCCCCACAGCGCTTCGTCTGCCTGCGAGAGGTGCAGGAAGTCCAGGGTGGGCTCGAAGAACGGCAGCCGTTCGGCTTCGAACGGGGGCAGCACGCCTTCGCCTTCGATGCGATGGACGACGGGCGGTTCGAGGTTTTCGCCCTTCGTGGAGCGGTCTTTGGACGACAGCCTCACGCTCTCGTATATCTGCCCGTCGAGCACGCGCATGTCCTCGATCGCGTGGCCTTCTTCGGTGAACGGTTCCGCTTCCAGCGCGCTGCCGTTCCAGTGCAGTTGGAACGAGCCCACCTCGGAGCCTTCCAGCGGTTCACCGCCAAACCAGCAGTCAGACGGTGAGATGCAGGCCGCAGCGTGCATTTCGGTATACGAGTCGGCCCGGAAAGCGGGATGCGCATACGAGGCGACCACCTGACCGCCGGCGAAGTGACAGAGCGTGTTGTCGAGCAGCGGTGGCACCTGATTGACGTTTTCACTGGATTCGCTGGCCTGGCCGGGGCGCCCGTCGGAAACCGTCCAGAATTCGTCGGAACCCGCCCAGGCGATGCGTCCATCGGTGGCTCCGCAGACGGTGGCGATCTCGTGCCATTCCACGCCGTTGTAGGCCCATACCCCCGGTGGGATCGTGGGCGGATTGCCGTCCGTGATCAGTAGGCCTCGGTTGGGCGCTGTGAACTCGATGTCGCCGATCTTGCCGAGACCGATGGGTATCGACGATTCCGGCACGCCCGGCGGCGACTTGGGGGGTCGCGGCTGTTCCAAGCGCCAGGTGGCAGAGGCCCCTTCGACCCCTTCCGCGGCGGCCGGCGCCAGCGGCGCGGCCGCGAGCGCTGCTATCGCAACGATCATCGCCGCGATGCGGGCAAGGAGCAGGCTGCTCACCGCTGCGGTCCCTTCTTGTTTTGACCGCGGTGTGCAGCGGCCTTGCCTCGGCGGCGTGCGGCCTTGGCCGTGCTCACAAACGCCGCCTGAACACTCTCGTGCAGTGTCGGCTGCCCGGGCGTGGCGAACGTCACTGTGACCAGCGAGGAGAGCCCGCCTCGCTGGAAGGCGAGCGCACCATAGGACTTGGCCAGCTTGAGCGCGAGCACGATCAGTTCGCCCCCTGTCGACTGTGCGACCCTGGCTGCTGAGGCGACGGTCCGAATTGCGACGATCTCGCGTGGTCTGGCGGCCCTGCCCGACGAACGTGCGCCGCGCGCACGACGAGCGGGCTTGCCGCGCGTCGAGCGGCCCCCGGCTGCGATCTCGACCGAGCTCTGTGCCAGCGCGCGCAGCGTGCCCGCGCCAGGCGCCCTGATATAGAGCAGCACGCTGCCGTCCGCGCGCGACACCGCCGTCACCCCCATCTGCCATGCCGGCTGCGTCGAAACCTGGGGAGCGGGAGATAGGTCCTGCGGGGTCGGCCGCGGCTGGAAGATCGCGCGTTGCACGAGGAACGCGTCGCTGCCGTCTAGCGGACCCGCAGGGGAGGCGTTGCCGTCCCCGAAGAGGAGGTTGGAGGCGGTGGACGCGAATGCGATGATCCGGCCGTCGTCGGAGAAGGAGGGCGAGATGGAGCCGTCGCCCGGCTGGCTTTGGTAAGGGTCTTCCCCCGCGAGGACCCGCGGATGAGCGTGTTCGCCCGCTTCCTCGGGACCTTGGTAGCCGTGGGTCACGCGGGTGAGCGTGTTATCGGCGAGATCCGCATCGAACAGTTCGTCCATCCCAGGTTCGCCGGCGGGCGGGCTCACGAACGCGGGCGAGCCCAGGGGGAACTGGGTGCGCTCGGTGCTGAACGCGACCTGGCTGCCGTCGGGTGAGATGCCGAAGTCGTAGATCTGCGCGGTGTCCCCGAGGCCTGCGCCCGCGCCGCCCGCAAGCTCGGTCAACTGGGTGAGCGCCTGATCTCGGGTGAGACCGGAGTGCATGTCGGCTACGTAGAGGTCGCTTTCCTGGCCGCCGGTGCCCAGGCCGAAGTTTTCGCCGGCCGTAACCAGCGGCGCTCGCGACAGGAACGCCACCGTGTATCCGTCGGCGCTCAACCTGGGCACCGGGTCGCCCTGCTGCCCGCCGATCCAGGTCCCCCCGCTTATCGGAGCTTCTTCCAGCACAAATGGGCCTTGACAGGGATCTGTAGTCGATGGCGGGCTCGGCAGGCGCGTCTCGCCGCTCGTGGCGCACGCGGGGTTGGCCGGATCCGAGCCGCCGGTGACCCGCTCGGTCGCCGTTTCCGAGCCGGGTTCGATCCGCCGCCACAGCGGCTCGGTGTAGTTGGGCGACCGCTTTTCGCTGGCCAACATCGTCGCCTGCTCGGCGATGTCCTCGCCCAGCCACGCCACGGTCGAGCCGTCAGCGCTGATCGACGCTCCCGGAGGCGGCATCGCGCCGCCGAACGCGGCCGGGGGTTCAAAGGCGAAGAAGCCGCCAACGGAGTCGGAGTAGACGGCGCCAAGCACACGACCTCCTTCCTGGACCGATACGGGGCCGCCGGTTTCGCGGTCCTGGCTGACGAGCCTCGTTTGCCTGCTCGCGAGGTAGCGCACCGCGACCTGCAGCCTCGGCGTGTTCACTTCCGCGGGGTTGACCAGGTTGGAGATGGCGGTCGTCACGAACGCCACCTCGTTGCCTTCGCCGTCGATCGCCGAGCGCCCGGCCGCGACCGCGCCGCTGTTCGTTTCTGCCCCGGAGTACGTGAGGGGGGCTTCGGACCCGTTCTGTGCGGAGACGATGATGAACGCGCCGACCTGCGTTGGGTTGATCGACATGTCGCGCACGTACACGTTGACCGCTTCCTTGACCCCTTCTCTGTGTTCGGGTAGTTCGCCGAGCAGGCCGTAGGTAATTTCGGCGAGGCTTTTCCCTTCGTTGGTGGTGAAGCTGACGTACTGCCCGTTCTCGCTGATCGAAGGCAGCTCGGCGTCGCCGCCCGCGACCTGCTCGATCTCGCCGGCGACGTGGCCTTCCTGAATTTCGGCGCGCCAGACGCCGGTGACCCCGTGAAAAGAACCGTCGAAGACTATGTAGCGTCCGTCGCCAGAGATCGCCGTGTCGTGCGTATATTCGGCTTGCTGGACTTCTGGGGCTCCCGGGACAGTGCCCTGTGAGACGAGCGAAGCGGGCCCGAAGACGTCGGCGCCGGCGGGCGCGGCCGCACACAGCCCGGTGAGCGCGCAGAGCGTGACCGCGCACGCACGCGGCGCACCCACGGCAGCTCTCGCGATCGCTTTGCGGCGCCTCATCGCACGCTCACCCACTGGCGTACGACGCCCTTGTTGCCGATCTTGTCGCGCACGCTCACGCTCACCAGGTAGACGCCGGCTTGGACGTAGCGGTGGGAGAAGCGCGAACGCCCGTGGGCAGATCGGCCATCACCGAAGTCGACGCTGACGGCGCTGGTGTCGACGCCCGAGTCGGCGTCGCTGACGCGCACGCTGACTGCCGAGCCGCCCCGCGTGTGCGCGATCTTCACGGTGGGCGCCACCCCATCGATCTCCACGGTCGACGGCGCGCTGAGCGTGGCCTGGCCGTCGACATCCGTCGCGAGCACCTGCACGCGGTGGCGGCCCGAGGCTAGCCCGAGCGTGTCGATGCGCGCCTGCAGCACGCCCGCGGGCGTGGGCTGCACACGGCCGTCCAGCACCACGCTGTAGCTCAGCGGAACGTACGCGCTGCTGGCGGGCAGCCACGACAGCACCGCCTGGGCCGGCTTGATCCAGCCTTTGGGCACCGTGACCACGAAAGGCGCCGGCGGCGCGGTTGCTTGAGCGGCCACGATCGCGGCGTTGCCGAACGGCCCCTGGCGAAACGCGACCAAGCCGTCCCCGAGCCCCGATCGCCCAACCGCCAATTCGCCCACTTCCCCGCCCGCTCCGCCGCTCACGAGCGCGGTCTGCAGGGCGCCGTCCGGGAACTGCTCGAGCACGGCCACCGCGGGATCGCCCTGCGCGTCGGCGCTGGGCCACGCCGCCACGCCGCCGCCCTGCGGGTTCAGCGCGCTCGCCGCGATCGGTTCGCCGCCGGCGAACGATGGGCCGAACGACAGCGCACCGGTCAGACCCTGGCCGCTCCCCTCGATCAGCCGCGCGGTGCCGTTGCTGTCATACAGCAGGCGCATGTCGCGCTGTTCGTCGATGTCGATGCTCGGCGGCCCCACGGTCGCTCCCGCACCGCCCGGCGCTTCGCCGTCGATGATGCTCGCGCCCTGGAACTCCTGCCCGCTGGACGATTCGCCGTCGGAGAGCACGTTGAGGAAGATGCGCGGCCCCGGCAGCGGCGATCCAGGGCCAGCCGGCTGACGGTAGGCGACCTCGGCCTGGCCCAGGCGCGAGAAGGCGACGGCCGGCGCTTCGGCGTCGGCGGTGATCGGCCCGCCGTTGAAGCTCGTCGCCGTGACAGGCATCACATAGTTGAGCGAAGTCCCGAACATGCGCCGCGCCCAGATGCGGGCCACACCTTCGATTTCAGGCTCCTGCCATACGACGATCCCGCTGCCCGTGGGACCGATCGCGATCCGTGGCGCGTTGGCCTGCGTCGGCGGGCGCATCGATACGCCCGCGTCGCGGTTGACCGCCCCGAGATTGGACCAGCGCCGGCCGTCGAAGTGCGCCACGCGCACCTGCTCGACGACGTCGCCGGGCCGCAGCAGCGGGATCGTGGGAGCGCTCGTGTCGACCACCCGGTAGACGACATCCGCCTGACCCGTCGAGCTGACAGCCAGGTCGGGGCTCGTGCCACTCGCTTCTTCGATGTCGCGGTCCACGATCATCGCCGGGCCGAACTGCATGCCACCCGCCCCCAGCTCCGCGCCCAGCAGCTCGTAGACCGGCTTTTCGCCGCGGGTGGCAAATGGCGTAGCCCATACCACAATCAGCTCGCCGCCTTCTGCGGCGCCGATGCTGGGCTGACTGGCCGCGAAAGGCTCTTCGCTGTCGACCCTGAACGGCGCAAGCCATTGGCCGCCCACGTAGCGCGAGACGAACACGTGGGGAACACCGTCGACGCGCTTGAGGTAGACCACCCCGCCGCTGCCGTCTTCGGCCATCGCCGCGCCGCCGAAGCCGACGATGTCCTCGCTGGGCCCGTCGAGCGTGGTGGCGGGCAAGATCACCGCGCCCGCCGTGGCGGCCCGCAGCGCAACGGCGAGCCCGAGCCCCACCGCCAGGATGGTCGCGCTACGTAGGCCCATCGATCAGGAGGTGCTTTTGTTCACGGCGCCCGCCGTCTTGTCGTAGGCGCAGCGGAAGTTGTCCGATTCGGCGACCGGCCTGGAGCCCGCGAAGCCGCCTTTGGTGCCGTTGCTGTACACCGTCACGTACTGCAGCGATTCCGGCAGCGGGTTGGCGGGTCGCGGCAGCGGGTTGGCCTGGCCCTGGCGCGGATCGCCGGTGGCGCCTTCGCTGACCCCCTCGGACCCGGCGGCTTCGGAGCCCGCTTCGGTGGTGACCAGCGTCGAGCTCATCTCGTTTTCGTCTTTGAGCCCGCGTGTGGGGTCGAGGTCGATCGTGGCGCTCAGCTGCGAGTCGTGAATCGTGGACTCGAGCTTGACCCGTTCGGCCGCGCCGAGCAGTTCGGCGGCCGAAGGCAGCCAGCCGCCTTCTTTCTCGCACGTCCTGGCCGCGAAGATGTAGTTGTTCTTGCCGAGCTGTTCCTTGGTCAGCGCGAACGGCGCCGATTCCAGGCACCAGGTGCCGATGTCCACCGTGTCCGGCGGGCAGCTGCCTTCCAGTTCGGTGGCTGTCTTGCCGCCCACCTTGCTCGCGTCGGCGACCGTGGGGATCGCCGACGCAGGGAATTTCCTGTTCTTGCCGAGCAGCAGGATGCCCCCGGAGCGGGGCTTGGCGCTGATCGGATGGCCTGCGAAGGCGCTGACGACCGCGTGGTGTGCCGCGTCGGCCAGCCCGGTCGTCGAGAACACGAGCGCGATAAGCGAGATCACGAGGGCCGGTGAGGGCAGACGCCGCGGTTGACGCTCGCCGCTCGGTGCCCCCCTGCTCCCCGTCACTGCCCGTCCTTGGGGTCGCGCAGGGTAAAGCGCGGCGGCGCCGCGCGGCGCACCTGGCGCAGCTCATCCAACGTGGTCTCCTGCACGGTGGACAGCACCGCATCCAGGGCCACTCCCGACAGGGTCTCCTGCTCGAGCAGCGCCGTGGCGGTCTCCTCGACGGTGCTCCAGTTGCGGTCGAGGATCGCCGCGGCGCGGGCCTCGGCATCGCCGACGAGGCGCTCGACCTCGTTGTCGATCAGGTTCAGCGTCTCCGGACCGACCGAGCCGAGGTCCTGCAGCGAGGCGCCGAGGAACACCTCTCCGCCCTTCTCGCCGATCGTCACCAGGCCCAGCGCCTCGGACATGCCGAAGGAGGTGACCATGCTGCGCGCCAGGTTGGTCGCCGCGTGCAGGTCGTCGTTGACGCTCGTCGAGCTGTGACCGAAGGCGATGCGCTCGCCCGCCAGCCCGGCGGTGATCACGATCAGCTGTGTCAGCAGGTCG
The DNA here is from genome assembly GCA_963745375.1 of uncultured Solirubrobacteraceae bacterium. Taxonomy (GTDB): domain Bacteria; phylum Actinomycetota; class Thermoleophilia; order Solirubrobacterales; family Solirubrobacteraceae; genus Palsa-744. Next base: position 377,914 of record CAVUXA010000010.1, read on the forward strand.
CCTTCGCTCATGATCACCTGATCGCGGTCGGAGAGCATGTGCGCCGCGGTGCCCAGCTGGCGCCCGCGCGCGACGATCGACAGCTTACGCGTGGAGCTCGCATGTCCGAGCGCCTCGGTGACGACCGCGTGCGCGGACTCGTGGATCGAGATCAGCCAGCGCTCCTGCTCGGTCAGGATGTGGCGCTTGGCGGGGCCGGCGACGACGCGGTCGATCGCCTCCTCCAGCGTCTTCTGGTCGATCTGGCCGCGCCCGTCGCGGACGCTCAGCAGCGCCGCCTCGTTGATCACGTTGGCGAGCTCGGCGCCGCTGAAGCCCGGGGTCTGGCGGGCGACCTCTTCCAGCGAGGCGTCGGGCGCGAGCGGGCGCTTGCCCCCGTGCAGGCGCAGGATCTCCAGGCGCCCGTGCACGTCGGGGTTGTCGATCACGACCTGCCGGTCGAAGCGACCGGGGCGCAGCAGCGCCGGGTCGAGGATGTCCGGCCGGTTGGTCGCGCCCATCACCACCAGCCCGCCGTCGCCGCCGAAGCCGTCCATCTCGACGAGGATCTGGTTGAGCGTCTGCTCGCGCTCGTCGTTGCCCTGGCCGATGCCCGCGCCGCGCTTGCGCCCGGCGGCGTCGAGCTCGTCGATGAAGATGATCGCGGGCGACACTTTCCTGGCCTTGCGGAACAGGTCGCGCACGCGCGCCGCGCCGACGCCGACGAGCGACTCGACGAAGTCCGAGCCCGACAGGGAGAAGAACGCGGCGTCGGCTTCGCCTGCGACCGCCTTGGCCAGCAGCGTCTTGCCGGTGCCGGGCGGGCCCACCAGCAGCACGCCCTTCGGTGCGGCGGCGCCGACTGCCAGGTACTTGCTCGGATCGGCCAGGTAGTCGCGTATCTCGCGCAGCTCGGCCACCGCTTCGCCGGCGCCGGCGACGTCGGCGAAGGTGATCTTTTCGGTCGTCCCCTTGCCCTTCTTGCGGCCCTTGCCGGCGAACTGGGAGAAGCCGGCGATGCCGCCGGCCGCGCCTTCGCCGCCGCCGAGGCGCATGAACAGGGAGAACAGGCACACCAGCAGCAGGATCGGGATGAGGAACTGGACGACGATCGCCTCGGTCGGCTTGCCTGTCTGCTGGTCGACCGTCACGGTGGCTCCGCTGGCCGACAGTTCGCGCAGCAGCTGCTGGGTCTGAGCGCCCGAGGCCGGGTAGGCGGCCCACAGCCGCTGGGCCACGCCCGCGCCCGCGGGTTCGACGATGGTCCTCACGATGCGAGCGTGCTTGCCTTTCTTGCCGCGGACGATTCTGGTCGTCGTGATCGAAGGCGGCAGGACCCCGCTGGGCGACACCGGGGGCGCCTTGGCGGTCGTGCTCAGCTCGACGCGGTTGTCGTGGTCGAGCAGGATGGCGCTGGCCAGCTCCTTGTGGCCGGCGAGGGTCTGCACAGTGCTGATCGGCACGGGCTTGCCGGAGCTGCTCGGCTTGATGTCGCCCAGAAGCTCGACGAAGGCGATCGCCAGGCCCACCGACGCGAGTGCGAGGAACAGGGCGAGAGGGTCGCGAAACACCATCCGCCGGGCGCCCTGGGCCACCTCCCCGAGCGTCACAAGGACGGGGTTGCGGCGCCTCGCCAAACCGGAGCGGACGGTCGCTTTGGTCACCACGCCCTCGCGCGAGACGCCGTTGCTGGACGCGCCCCCGCCGGGGCCGGCGTCCGACTGAGGCTGGGTTGAGTCGGGTTTGTCGGTCATCTGATCGGGTTGCCGGGAGACGTTCGCCGACCGTTTGCGTCCGCGCCAGGACATCGAGCCCGGCCGATGCGTCCGGGCTCGTATGCGCAGCGCGGGAGCACGGTCGCGCTCCGAACTGCACGCCAGCGTCACAGGTGCCCGCCGGAAAAGCAATGGCGTTCACAAAAACGACACAAACGGCCTGGCGCGCGTTTACAAGAACGTCACATCGCGCAAACTGGCGGGCGGCAGTGTTCGCTGCGGGGTGCCACGTACCCGCGCATACCGCATCGAATTCACCTTGACGTTGTTTGCGCCGACGCAACCTGTCGCACCAGCCAGTAGCCAACGCCCCCCAACAGCAAAAGGAGCCCATACCGTGCGCGCGCACCGCACCCTGATCGTTTCCGTGACAATCGCCCTGATCCTCGCCGCGCCGGCCAGCGCCATCGCCGCCAAACGGCTGATCATCGGCGGCTCGACGTCCGTCCTGCCGCTCGCCCAGAAACTGGCCAGCGCCTATCACAAGGCCTTTCCGAAGATCCCCACACCGAGCGTGTCCGGAGGCCAGTCGGACATCGGCATCCAGGGCGCCGCGAGCAGCCGCTTCGACATCGGCGACTCCTCGCGCGACCCCATCGTCGGCGTGGATCCCCACGGCCTCGTGTTCACGAAGATCGCGCGCGACGGCGTGTGCATGATCACCAACCCGTCCAACCCCCTCGGCAACCTGTCGCAGGAAACCGTGGAAGGGATCTTCACGGGGCGCATCCGCGAATGGGGCGAAGTCCCGGGACACCAGATCACGGGTCCGATCGATCTGTTCGACCGCGATGGAGCGTCGGGTACGCAGGACGCCTTCCAGCACATCTTCCTCGGCGAATACCTGAAGATCTCCCCCAGCGCGACGGCCGAGGCCTCAAACGGCCTGGAGCAGAGCTCGGTGTCCTCCGACAAGCAGGCGATCGGCTTCGTGTCCTTCGCCTACACCGCCGGCGTCAACCCGGTGTCCTACAACGGCGTGGCCTGCAGCCTGCGCAACGCCAAGTCGGGCCAGTACGGCGGCGTGCGTAACTTTTGGATGGTCACCAAAGGCGCGCCCAAGGGCGAAGCGGCCAAGTTCATCGCCTGGGTAACGAGCGGCAACAAGGTGACCAAAGAACTCATTAACTCCAGCTGGATCGCCATCCACTGACAGCGGTGGCCGCCGGCGCCCCCACACGCACGGGCCTACAGGCGGCCATCCCACGCTCCGGCCTGCACAGGGCCGTCAGGTCCGACCGGCGCACCGAGCTCGTGCTCGGGGCGCTGGCGGCCGGCGTGCTGGTCCTGATCGGCCTGATGCTCGTCACGGTGATGGTTAACGCGTGGCCGTCGTTCTCGGCCAACGGGCTCAGCTGGTTCGGCTCGGGCGGTGACATCGTCACGCAGTTCCGAGCGATGCAGACCGACGTGCCGCTTGCGGGACACTCGGTGCTGTACTTCCGCGCCTGGCCGCTGATCTGGGGCCTGCTGCTGACGACGGTGTTCGCGGTGATCATCGCCTTGGTCGTAGCAACGCTGGCCGCGATCTTCCTGACGGAGTTCGCGCCGACATCCGTACGACGCGTGCTCGATCCGGTGGTGCGCCTGCTCGCCGGCGTGCCGTCGGTCATGTACGGCCTGATCGGCATCCTGGTGATCGCGCCGTGGGTCAACGATCATTTGATCAGCAACGCGCGCAAGCGGTCGGTCGAGTACGTCGTGCAGCTCAGCGGCGCCGACCTGACGACCGCGACGCTGATCCTCACGGTGATGATCCTGCCGATCATGATCGCGCTGACCGCCAACGCGCTCGCCTCCGTGCCGGCGTCCTGGCGCGAAGGCTCCGCCGCGCTGGGAGTCAACCGCTGGCGTACGATCTGGCGCGTGTCGCTGCGTGCGGCGCAACCGGCGATCTCCGCGGCGGTCGTGCTGGCGACCGCGCGCGCGCTGGGCGAGGCGATCATGCTGGCGATGGTCTCGGGCGGGCGCCCCTTCAACGCCAATCCGCTCGATGGCTTGACGTTCTTCTTCGAGCCGGTGGAAACGCCGGCGACGGCGATCCTCAAAGAATTCGGCGGCGAGACGAACACCCCGATCGCCCACACCGCCTACGCGCTGGCCGCCGTGCTGCTGTTCTCGGCGGCCCTCCTGTCGTTCGCCAGCTGGGCGGTCAAGCAGCCGATGAAACGCTACGGGCTCGTGTGATGGCCAGCGCGCAGATCCTCGACCGGCCCGCCCCCCACACGATCGCTCGTCCACGGCGCGAAACGACGGCGTCGTGGCCGCTGGCCGATCGCGTCTGCCACGCTTTGTGCTGGGCGACGGGGATCGGCCTGTGCCTGGTGGCAGCCGCGATCGTGCTGTATTTCCTCTTCAAGGGGATCTCCCAGCTGCGCCTGAGCCTGTTCGTGGAATCGCCCTCCCCGTCGTTGCACCAGAATCAGGCTGGCGGCTTCCTGGACCCGCTGATCGGCACATTCATCGTGACGGCGATCGGCGTCGGCATCGCCGCGCCGGCGGGGGTGGGGATCGCGACGTGGCTGACCGAGTACGCGCGCCCGCGCTGGCTGGCGCGCGCGGTCGACTCGGGGATCGAGACGCTCGCCGGCGTGCCGACGATCGTGCTGGCGCTGTTCGGCCTGCTGGTGTTCGCTCGCGGCTTCTTCGCGTTCCTGTCGGCGAGCACCAACGGCGGGTCGGTTTCGGGCCGATCGTTCCTCGCCGCGGGCATCCTGATGGGTGTGCTCGCGCTGCCGCTCGTCGTGGGCGCGACGCGCGAGGCGCTCGCGCAGCTGCCCAATCGCATGCGCGAGGCCTCGTTCGCGCTCGGCAAGACCCGCGCGACGACGATCCGGCGCGTTCTGCTCCCCTCGATCCGGCCGGGCATCGCCAGCGGCGTGGTGCTGGGGATGGGCCGGATTATCGGCGACACGGCGATCATCGTGATCGTGCTCGGCTCGACGCTGAAGAACCAGGGCGCCGGAGGCGCGCCGCTGCTGAGCACGCTGCGCGGCGCCGGCTCGACGCTAACCAGCTACGTCTACAACAACTCTCCCGCCGGCGAAGGCAACGCCCCCCAGAAGGCCTACGCGGCGGCGTTCGTGCTGCTGATGATCGTGCTGGCGCTCAACGCGCTCGTGACGCGCCTGAGCCGCAGCGGCAAGCGCGAACGAGGCGGGGATGGCGGAGCGGGCGGGCCTAGCTTGTTGCGGATGGCCTTCAGCCCACGGGCGAGGTTGTGATGATGGACAAGGTGACACCTCCCCCGGTCCGCAGGATCGTCGTCGATCGCGATCCGCACGTGGCCCCCGCCAAGCCCGTCGGCAACGGGACAGGCGCGACCGTTGCAACTGCAAGCGATGCCCGGGCGGTCGCCCGTGCCACGATGCGCGCGCCGGCGGCAAACGTGCGCGAGCGCATGCGGGCCGAGTCGATGTGGCTGGCCTACGGCGACAACTGGGTCGTGCGCGACGTCAGCCTGCCGGTGCGCACGGGCGAGGTGCTGGCGCTGATCGGCGCGTCGGGCTCGGGCAAGACCACGCTGCTGCGCTCGCTCAACCGCCTGACCGAGATCACCGACGGCGCCGCCCGCAGCGGGCGCATCACGCTGGACGGCCAGGACATCCACGAGCTGGAGGTCAACGACCTGCGCCGGCGCGTGTCGATGGTCTTCCAGCAGCCCAACCCGTTCCCGATGAGCATCTACGACAACGTCGCTTACGCGCTCGCCGAGCGTCCGGGGCGCGCCGAACGGAGACGGCGGCGAAGCCCCGAGCTGGAGCAGGCCGTGATCGACGCGCTGCGGCGCGCCGGCCTGTATGACGAGGTCGCAGACGATCTCGACCGTCCGGCGCTGCGGCTGTCCGGCGGCCAGCAGCAGCGGCTGTGCATCGCGCGGGCGCTCGCAGCCGACCCAGAGGTGCTGCTGCTCGACGAGCCGTGCTCGGCGCTGGACCCGATCTCCACGGCAACGATCGAGGAGCTGATCGTCAACCTGCGAGAGAGCGTGGCGATCGTGATCGTGACCCACAACCTGCAGCAGGCCTTCCGTGTAGCCGACCATGTCGCCTTCATGCACCTCGGCGAGCTGGTCGAGTACGGCCCCAGCGCGCAGGTGTTCGACCGGCCCGTCCAACAGCGCACCCGCGACTACATCAGCGGGGCGTTTGGGTGAGGATGATGAGGGCCGCCACAGGCGGCCTGGCGTGGTCGCGCGTGACGATCCCGGGCGCGGTGGCGATCCTGGCGATTCTGGCCCTGGCGGGATGCGACAGCTCCCAGGAAAAGAGCGCCACGCTCGAACGGGCCGCCAAGCTGGCGGCCGCGCACGAACAGCGCGTCGACAAAGCTCTGACGATCAGCCGCGAAAGCGCCGACGTCAAGGTGCTCTCGGCCGGCGTCGTGTCGAGCTCGGAAGGTGCTGCCGCGGTGGTCACCGTGCGCAACATCTCCCCGCGCACGCTCGCGTCGGTGCCGATCGAGATCAAGGTCAAGAGCGCGGGCGGACAGATCGTGTTCCAGAACAACGCGGCCGGGCTGGAAGCCGCTCTCACCACGATCGCGCTTGTGCCCGCCCACGGCGAAGCCACCTGGGTGGACGACCAGCTGCCCAAGTCCGGTGCGCCCGCGAGCGTGACCGCGCGCCTCGGCGAAGTCCCCGCGGTGAGCGGGCCGACACCGCAAGTCGAAGTGCAAGGGCTGCATCCCGAAGAAGCGGGCGCCGGCGCCGCAGGGACCGTGCGCAACCGCTCGCACGTCGCCCAGCGCGGGCTGGTCGTGTTCGTCGTCGCGCGTCGCACAGGTCGCGTGGTGGCCGCCGGCAGGGCCGTGCTGGCCGAACTTTCGCCCGGCGCGTCTGCTCCCTTTCAGGTCTTCTTCGTGGGCAGCGCCGCCGGGGCAAGCTTGCAGGCCAGCGCGCCGGCAACGACGCTGGAGTGAGACGTTCACCTAGTGGTCGACGACGCTCCATGCTCTCGCCTGTTTACAAATTTGCAACACATGTGGCGTCCGGTAGCGACAGGGTCCATGTACACGGGCGAGGCTCTCAGTTGCCTTGCCGAGTAAATGTGCTCCGGATGTCGCCCAGACATCTCGCCTTGGCGCGAATCTCTCCACGTGGGGTCGCCGTGACGATCAAAACGCCGGATCCAATCGAAACGTCAGCATGCAGCCTCCAATCGTCTGCCGAGGTCTCAGGTCAGCAAGGCACTTCGCAGCGAGCTTCCATAGTTTGGGATCATCCCAAGATGGAGTGCGGACTCCCGGCGTCACACTCTAACGCGACTGACCGGGAGTCCGCCACGACGCAAGTCACTCGCTCGCGTCGCTCCTGCTCTGAGGTCGCGAGGTAGTCCTATCTGCGCTCTCTTTCGCGGATCACGCTCGGGGCTGCCCCGACAAGACCCGACGCAGAGCAGAAGTTCAGGGACACGCTAAGCCACACAAACCTACACATTCCTGATCAGAACCATAAACATTATTGCTCGTCGCACGGGCCACGGTAGCACGTACCGATCCTGCTCTCGCACGGCATCGGGATGACCAATTCAGGGCCTGAGCACGCACAGCATGTTCTGGACGCATGGCCGCGTTCCTGCCGACCTACCGGTCTAACTTGTGTCGTTTTTGTAAATATCAGGCAATCGTCGAGTAACTGGTCAATCAAGCCGCTATCGTGAGAAGAATCTCTTTCGCGGACCATTGCTGTTGACACGGGATGCTGCTTTGACAACACACGACGATCGCGGGCTCCCTATGGGTTGAGGCACCAGTAGACCCTAGCTGACCCACACCGGCGCAACGACATGGTAGGCGCGGTGTGGGCTGCTCTGGCCCGTTGGCACGCCTCGCAACCCGTATGCGTTACGGCGATGTGTGTGCTTGATGTCATGTCGATGCGAGCGCCTCGAGCTTCCCTGCAGCTCGATCCGCTGAGACGCGGTGCCTTTGCGCCGCTCCCCGACCGGCGCCGTACATCCGACGCATATCAAAGTAGCCGGAACGCATGATGCGCCGTCCGCGAGGACTCACTGAAATCCTGCTTATCTGCCTCGTGGCGAGTGGCTCATGTGCGGGCGCTGTAACAGGCGAGCTGGCTCTCGGTGAACGCTTCGACGTCGTGGGTATTGCTCAGCGTACCGCGGCCATTCTGGCAGTCGTGCTCCTCTTTGCGCTCGAGCGTCCGACACTTCGGGACCTCCGCCTAGATTCACTTTGGAGTGATGGCACTCTCCATAACCGACTCAAGGTGTTGATCGGCTCGAAATGTGCGGTCCTCGTAGGAGTCTCTGGTGCAGGGATCATCTTTGAACCAACGGTCGTCATCGTGGGAGTCTTCGCGGGCGTCCTACTGCTTCTGTTCGTGTCCCACTGGGTACTAATCAGCCACATGGGCCGGCCCGCTGGAGACCATTCAGGCGACTCCGTACCGCAAACACCGGCGAGAGGCTTCGGGGTACTCCCTCCTGAAGGCCCCTCACGGCCAACGCTTCTTACGTACACACCCCCGAGATTCGTTGATGTCGTTATCGAAGTTGCACACCGCGCCTGGATTGCGAAACTTAGGATCACATGGCCTGCGCTGCTACTAGCGACCTCGGCAGTCCTCTGCGGCCTGACTATGCTCGTCGGAATCGCTACACAGATGCCCAGGTCGTCACTCGCGCCGATGATTAGCTCGTCGCACACGAGCAGTGGCAAGACGGCGGCGCCTCCAACGGTGTCCACCACTCAGGAACATTCACCTGCCACTCACCTCCCCCCTAAGGACATCGGGGCCTGGAGCTGTCCAGCTGCTCCTTACCAATCAGAAGCCAAGGAACCTGCGATCGCGAGCATCAGCAAATTCTACGACGGCGAACCATACCCTCCACATGCGGAAACGGGATGCATGGGGCACATCTACCCAAAGCATTTTTATCACGAATTTTACGCAACTATGACAGGAGTCGATCCAGAAAATTTCGATCCGCTCAGCCTAAGCATTGATTCGGAACGATACGGTCCCGTATTGTTCCTCTGGGCAGTCGCCACCGCTATCGAAGAACTTATTACAGAACTGGGACCGGTGGGTGGAGTAGGACGCTTCCCTCGCTACAAGGCTGGCGCTGGTGAATTTTATTTGGTGCGAACACCCCGTGGTATCTATATGTTCATCCGCCGTACCATTACTCAGTCCTTTGTCAAGCTAGGCCCCACCGTCGCCCGCGCATTCCTAGGAAGCGTTAGAGAAGGGGCGTGGCTGTGGCCATCTCAACCCACCCATGGACGTGGTGGCGAGCAAATCTTCCAACTGCGCTCTGACGATTCATACAATCATCCACAGGGCGAAATCACTTTGAGGGCTGATGGTGAAGCAGTTCGCGGCCACTTTAGATACCCTCCGGTCCCCGCACAGGAACTCAGCCTTGCGGAACTTGAGGCGATAGCGATGACGGCCTAGGATCTTGCCGACGATCAGGTTCGTGCCTTCGGCACGAGACGCAATCTGTGTCAGCGGGCACGCGCACCGGCGGCCACCCGCGGCGATGTCGGCTGGCCCCCGCCCGACTCAAATGCGCAGCCGCCCGCGCTGCTTGAGCGTGATGCCCTCGAGCACGTGCGCGACCGTCTCGCACGCGTCCACAGCGGCCTCCAGCGACTCGAAGATGTCCTTCCAGCGGATCACCACCATCGGGTCTGTGCCGCCCTGGAACAGCGACGCGACCCCGTCGCGCTGCAGGCGGTCGCCCTCGTTCTCCAGGCGATGGATCTCGACCAGGTGCGTCGACAGGTCGGTGCCCGTGCGCAGGCAGCGCAGCGCCTGGGCGATCTGCTCGCCGGCGCCTACGAGCACCTCCGTGAACTCGACCGCCTGCTCCATCGGCGCCTCCACGCCATAGAGCCCCAGCTGCGCGGCGACCTGCTCGGAGTGGTCGACGATGTCGTCGAGCGCGGTCGCCAGCGCGTAGCCGTCGCCGGCGTCGAACGGCGCCCGCACGCGCCCCCGTCCGGCCAGCCGGTGGATGATGTCGTGGGTGATGCGATCGCCTTCCTGCTCGCACACCTTCAGATCCTGGGCGAGCGCGATGCGCTCGGGATACTCGACCAGCAGATCGTGCAGCAGCAGGCCACAGCGCTGCACGTTGCGTCCGGCCTCCTCCACGAGGGCCATCAGCGCGGCGTCCGGGCTGCGAGGAGGAAAGCGCATTTGAGCAGCCTATTGCGCCGCCGAAAGTCGAGCATCTTCTTCACGAATTTTTCACGCTCCGATCACGACTTTGCAACTATCGGACCGGTTTGCGCTGGAAGGCTGTGCAACCGTGGCGACGCTTCCCGACAGCACCGAGACCCTGTATGCGGGAGAGCTGGAGATCAGGCTCGGCGAGGGTCTCGTGCTGGCCAGCGGGCGCGCGCTCACGCTGTCGGTGCGCGAGTTCGAACTGCTGACCGCGTTGGCGCGGCGTATCGGCGCGATCATCACCCGCGACGAGTTGTACGACACCGTGTGGGGCGGCGAGCTGCGCCCCGGCGACCGCTCGGTCGACGTGTATGTGAGCAAGCTGCGCGGCAAGCTCGAGCGGGCGATGCCCGACCGCCGCTTCATCCACACCCACCAGGGGTTCGGCTATCGCTTCCAGCCCGAGCCCTCGCGTATCGCCAACGCGCCCGGCGGTGCGATCGTCCGTCAGGCGGACGAGCCGGCGCACGGCGAGCCCGAACCGGACGGCCTGCTTTCACAGGATTTTCACATAGGGGTCTCCCCGGGCTAAGAGATTGTGAACTCGTGCCGCGGGGAGATTGCCCACCGACGCCACCGGGTAGCACACCGGCCCCGCACCACCGGACAGGCGACCGGCCGACGGGCTTGGCCGGCCGCCATCTCTCAATCCAGTCAGAGGAGACGCAGTGATCAACAACAAGATGGGCGCGCTCGCAGGTTTCGCGGCGCTTGCATTGGCTCTCGCGGCATGCGGAAGCTCGAACACGTCGAGCACCTCCAGTTCCACCACGAGCTCGACCGCCGCCAGCGGCGCATCCGGGACGATCTCGGGAGCCGGCTCGACCTTCGCGGCCCCGGTCTATGAACAGTGGGCATCGGCACAGTCGGGCCTGACCGTCAACTACCAGGCCGTCGGCTCGGGCGCCGGCATCACTGCGATCGAGAACAAGACCGTCGACTTCGGCGCGAGCGACCCGCCGCTGAAGCCGGCCGACGAAGCGGCGATCGCCAAGAACGGCAGCCCGGCCGTGCAGATCCCGATGTTCCTGGGCGCGATCACCGTCTCCTACAACCTGCCCGGCGTCAAGACGGGCCTGAAGCTCGACGGCAAGACGATCGCCGACATCTACCTGGGCAAGGTCAAGACCTGGAATGACCCCGAGATCGCAGCGCTGAACCCGGGCGTGACGCTGCCGAGCACGGCGATCACGGTGGCCCACCGCTCGGACTCGTCGGGCACGACCTCCGGCTTCACCAGCTTCCTGTCCGAGGTCGACCCCGAATGGAAGAGCAAGGTCGGCGAAGGCAAGACCGTGCAGTGGCCGACAGGAACCGGAGCGAAGGGCAACGCCGGCGTGGCTGGCGCGGTCCAGCAGACAGTCGGCGCGGTCGGCTACGTCGAGCAGGCATACGCGCTCACGCACAACTTCACGGTCGCGTCGGTCAAGAACAAGGCCGGCAGCTACGTGGAACCGTCGCTGGCCTCGACGAGCGCGTCGGGCGAAGGCGTGAAGGTGCCGGCGAACCTCGGCATCAAAGTCATCAACTCGTCGTCGCCCAACGCCTACCCGATCACCTCGCAGACGTTTGTCGTCGTCAACAAGGACCTCTGCAAGGCCGGCATCCCCGGCGGCGAAGCGGCAGCCAAGGGCGTGGTCAAGTTCCTCGACTACGGGCTCGGCGAAGGCCAGACGATCCTGTCAAAGGCCGATTATGCCGCGCTGCCCTCCGCGATCCTGGCGAAGTCCAAGGAAGCGGCTGCGGGCCTGCAGTGCAACGGCGCGGCGATCGGCTGACAAAGACACCACGGCCGCGTTTGCGCTAGACAGGTGGTCGTGGAGGCAGCATCGATTCCCACTGGCGGGCGCTCGATCCTCGGGCGCTCGCCACTGGCGCGTCTGCCCGACCGGGCGCTCAAGTACGGGCTGACAGCGCTCGCGGGGCTGATCCTCGCGCTGATCGTCTACTTCTTCATCCGCCTCGTCGGCCAGGCCCGCCCGGCGTTCGCCAAGGAAGGCGTGGTGGGCTTCGTGTTCGGCAACGACTGGAACGTCAGCGCCGAACACTTCGGCGCCCTGCCGCTGCTCGTCGGTACGTTGATCACGTCCGCGCTCGCGCTGCTGATCGGCGTCCCCGTGGCCGTCGCCACAGCCATCTACGCCACCGAGCTGTGCCCGGGGCGCCTGCGCGCCCCGCTGACCGTCCTGGTCGACCTGCTGGCCGCGGTTCCCTCGGTGGTCTACGGGCTGTGGGGCATCTTCTTCCTGGCGCCCAAGCTTCAGCCGGCGGAGCAGTGGCTGGCCGACCGGCTGTCGTTCGTCCCGTTCATCGGCGGAGGACTCGTAACGATCCCCAACTACTTCATCACCGGGCTCGTGCTGGCGATCATGATCCTGCCGATCGTCAGCGCGATTAGCAGGGAGGTGATGAGCACGGTGCCCGCCGACCACAAGGAGGCGGCGCTCGGGCTGGGGGCGACACGCTGGGAGATGATCCGCATCGCCGTCCTGCCTTACTGTCGCTCGGGCATCGTCGGCGGCGCGATGCTCGGCCTCGGCCGCGCGATCGGCGAGACGATCGCGGTGACAATCCTGATCGGCGACGCCCCCCAGCTCAGCCACCACTTGTTCAACCAGGGATACAGCCTCGCCGCGGTCATCGCCAACGAGTTCGGCGAGGCGCAGGGAATCCATCGCTCGGCGCTGTTCGCCGCCGGCCTGGTCCTGTTCGTGCTGACGCTGCTGGTCAACGCGCTCGCACGCGTGCTGGTCGCCAGGGCCGCCCGCAGCAAGCCCCAGGCGCCACCGCTGCAGCAGGGAGGCGCCGGCGGCCTGCTGGCCGACGCCGCGGCCGGCGCGTGAGCTCCCACGGAGCATCCGCCGACGGATCGCAGGTCGCCCAGCTGGCGCGCTTCTCCGTCAGCCGTGCACGCAAGCGCAAGGACCGCCTAGCCCGCGCATCCATCCTCGCCGCCACCACGATCGCGCTCATCCCGCTCGTGCTGATCGTCTACTACCTGTTGCGCAAGGGCCTGAGCTCGTGGAGTGAGAGCTTCTTCACGACCGATCCGACCGGCAACACGTTCTTTGGAGGCTCGAGCATCGGCGGCATCAAGAGCGCGATCCTCGGCACGATCGAGATCGTGGCGCTCGCCTCGGCGATCGCGGTGCCCGTCGGGATCGGCGTCGCCGTGTGGCTGGTCGAGTACGGGCGCAACAACTGGTTCGCGCATACGGTGCGTTTCTTCGTCGACGTGCTGACCGGCGTCCCGTCGATCGTGTTCGGCCTGTTCGTCTACATCGTGCTGGTCGTCGGCACCGGCAGCAGCTATGCCGGCTACAAGGGCTCGATCGCGCTGTCGCTGCTGATGCTGCCAGTGGTCATCCGCTCGGCCGAGGTGATCCTGCTGCTCGTGCCCGCGGCACTGCGCGAATCGGCGCTGGCGCTGGGCGCACCGCGCTGGCGGGTGATCTTCAACATCGTCCTGCCGACCGCGCTGCCGGGGATGGTCACGGGCGTGCTGTTGGCGATCGCCCGCGCCGCCGGAGAGACCGCGCCGCTGCTGTTCACCGCCGCCTACACACACGAAACCAACTTCAACCTGGGCGCCTTCATGAACTCGCTTCCTGTGCAAATCTACAACGACGTCACCTCCCCCACGACGGCCGTCGTCAACCGTGCCTGGGGGGCGGCGCTCACGCTGGTTACCCTGATCCTGCTGCTCAACCTCATCGCCCGCCTGATCGCACGAAGGAGTCGCCTTGCATGACACCCGACGGATCGACCCCACAGGTGGCTGACGTGGATCCCGAGAGCCGCTCAGAGATGGATCGACAGGAGCAGAGCTCTTCAGCCCCGAGCGCGGAGACGACCTCGGGACGGATCACAGGGCCCAGCGGATCGGCGCCCGCGTCCAGCGACGGATCGGCACATGCAAGTAGCGACGCGGCGACCAACGGCGACGCCAGCGCAGCGGTCAAGCCCAGCCTGGGCGTCAAGCTCGAGCAGCTGCGTGCCTTCTACGGAGACTCCGAACAGGTCAAGGGCGTCGACTTGGAGTTCCGGGCAAACGAGGTGACCGCGATCATCGGTCCCTCCGGCTGCGGCAAGTCGACGATGGTCCGCTGCATCAACCGCATGCACGAGGAGATCCCCGGAGCGCGTGCCGAGGGCCGGGTGCTGCTGGACGAGTTCGACGTGTATGACCCGGCGGTCGACGTGGTGGCCGTGCGGCGCGCGATCGGCATGGTCTTCCAGAAGCCCAACCCGTTCCCGACGATGTCGATCTACGACAACGTCGCCGCCGGCCTGCGCCTGAGCTCCGGACGCCACGGCGACGTGCGCGCCAAGGTCGAGGCGGCCCTGCGCAGCGCCGGCCTGTGGGATGAGGTCGCAGAGCGCCTGTCAGAGCCCGGCGCGGGCCTCTCCGGCGGTCAGCAACAGCGGCTGTGCATCGCCCGCTCGCTCGCGGTCGATCCGGAGGTGCTGCTGATGGACGAGCCCTGCTCTGCGCTCGACCCGATCGCGACACTGAAGATCGAGGAGCTGATCGATCAGCTGAAGGCTCGCGTGACGATCGTGATCGTCACGCACAACATGCAACAGGCCGCCCGCGTGGCCGACCGAACCGCGTTCATGCTCGACGGCAGGCTCGTGGAGATCGGCCGCACCGAAGACATCTTCACCAAGCCGTCCGACCCGCGCACAGAGGAATATGTCACCGGCAAGTTCGGATAGCGACGCCGATGGCGCACCGGCGCCGGCATCCATGGGGCCGATGGAGTCGACGCAGACGACCACGGTGGGCGGGGCGTCGCACAGTCGCGCGCACTTCCAGCACCAGTTGCAAGAGCTCGAAGCCAACGCGCTGGGCGGCCTGGACCTGATCATCGAGCAGCTCGACCGGGTGCTCGAGGCGCTCGAGCACCAGGACGTGGAGCTGGCCGAAATGGTGATCGCCGACGACGACCGCGTGGACGGGCGCTACCTGGAGGTCCATCAGGGCATCCTCTCGCTGCTGGCCCTGCAGGCGCCGGTCGCGGGCGACCTTCGCCTGGTGGCGGCGCTGCTGCACATGATCAAGCACATCGAGCGCATGGGCGACCAGTGCGTGAACATCGCCAAGCTGATCCCGCTGTCCGGCCACGAGCCGCCCGTGCGTCGCGAGATGCTCGATGCGCTGGCCAAGATGGGGGCCTTCGCGCGCTCGGAGGTCATCCAGGCCAAGGCCGCCTTCGCCGGCCGCGAGGTCGGCCTCGCCGAGGACCTCGTGCGCCAGGATCGCGAGATCAACCGGCTCAACCGCGAGATCTTCCGCCTGGCAATCGAAATCGGCGAGGACCCCGACACGCGCGAGTGGGCGATGCACATGATCCTCGTCGCTCGAGCGCTCGAGCGAATCGGCGACAATGCAGTGGATATCGGCGAGCAGGTCGCGTTCGTGGTCACCGGCCTGTTCCGGGAGTTCTCGGACTCATCACGCCCGCCGGCCGTATAACCATGGTTATACGGCCGGCGCTGGAGGCTACAAGCCCCGGCACGGCGTCGGCAGCCCGCCCGCAAATAGCGCAACGCCCTGTGAAGATCGTGTTACGTTTGCTCGCAAACACGCACGTCGTTTGCCCGATCGCCTACACTGCGCCGCGATGACGGCAAGCGTCCGCGCTGGCGATCCGGGGGTCTCGTCAACTGCCTCTGAGGGCACATCCCCCGGCTCGGCCTCTCTTCGAATCGCCGTCCTCGACCGCGACAGCGGCTTCATCCAGGTGCTGAGCAAGCGCCTGGACCGTCTGGACTGGGAGCACCGCGTGCTCGCCAGCCCCGTCCCGGCCGACGCCGTCGTATCGATGCGCCTGAGCGCGCTGGTCGTCGATCTGGCCGTGCTCGGGCCGCAGGCCTGGACGTGGCTGGAGCGGCTGTGCGGGGCGCTGCCCGAGCTGGGCATCGTCGTCTGCACCGGCCCCTCCACAGTCGCCCAGCGGGTGCGCGGGCTGCGTCTGGGGGCCGACGACTGGATCACCAAGCCCTGTCACCCCGAGGAAGTGATCGCGCGCGTGCAGAGCGTCGTGCGCCGCCGCCGGCGCAGCACGGGCGCAGCCGACGCCGAGCCGCTGATCGCCGGCGAGGTCGAAATCCGCGCCGACCGCTTCCAAGCCTTCGTGGGCGAGCAGAGCATCGACCTGACCAGGCGCGAGTTCGAGCTGATCGAGCTGCTGTCCGGCGCTGAGGGTCGGGTGCTCGAGCGCGAGGAGATCTACTCGCGCCTATGGGGCTACACGATGGTGCGCGGCGACCGCTCGGTCGACGTCTTCGTGCGCAAGCTACGCCAGAAGCTGGAGAAGGCGTCGCCCGACTGGCGCTACATCCACACGCACTTCGGCATCGGCTACCGCTTCGCAGCCGAATCGCTGGAGGTGGTCGACCCCAACGACGTGCCCTCGTCAGTCCCCGACGACTGGGCTGCGCCCGACACCGACGCGTCGGTCGCCGCCGGGCGCCGGAGCGGCGGCGACGAGGGCAAGCTCGCGGGGTCGCAGCAGCAGCGCGAGCTCACCGCTCGGCCCCTCTAGTCGCAGCACCGCCAGCCCGCCCTTCTTGAGATCCACGCGGCCGCCGGTCAGTTCGCCGACCACGCCCGACAGGTCCGGCTCATGCCCCACGAGCAGCAGGCGTCCGTCGGCGCTCAGCGTGGCCATCTCCCCCAGCGCCTGAGCCGCATCAAAGCCACCCGCCAGCGGCGGATGGGCGCTGAGCAGCTCGCGCTGTTGTGCGTCCCAGCGCTCGGCCGCCAGTTCGGCGGTCTGGCGCGCACGCGTCTTGGGACTGAACAGGACCACCTCGAAGCTGGCCTGCATCTGCGTGAGCGCGATGCCGGCCGCACGCGCCTGCCCCTCGCCGCGCTCGGTCAGGCGCCGCTGCGCGTCCACGCGCGCGCCGTGGGGCTCGGCCTCGGCGTGACGTAGTAGCCAGAGCTGACGAGCCATTGCCTCTCCACATAAACCCTACCGGGTGTCCGTTTCTCGCAAAGTGCGGGGTGGCGGCTTGACGGGCTCATGGGTAGTAGCTTGGAGAACACATGGACGGCCAGCGCGAGCACATCGTCAACGAGAACAACCGCCGCTACGACGGCGACGACCCCTCGCTGTACATCAACCGCGAGCTGTCCTGGCTGGACTTCAACGACCGCGTGCTGCAGCTGGCCGAAGACGAGCGCGTGCCGCTGCTCGAGCGCGTCAAGTTCTGCGCCATCTACACGACCAACCTCGACGAGTACTACATGGTGCGCGTGGCCGGCCTGCGCGACCAGATCGACGCGGGCGTCGAGAACCCCAGCCAGGACGGCCTGATCCCCTCCCAGACGATTGCCCTGATCCGCGAGCGCGTGCTCGCCCAAGGCCGGCGCCTGACCGCCTGCTTCGAAGGTCGTCTGCGGGCCGAACTGGCCGACCACGACATCCGCCTAGTCAGCGTGGCCGAGCTCGACGACGAGCGCCGCTCTGAGCTGGCCAAGCACTTCCAGAAGGCCATCTTCCCAGCCCTCACGCCGCTGGCCGTCGCGCCCGGGCGCCCCTTCCCCTACATATCCAACCTGTCCCTAAGCCTTGCTGTGCTGGTGCGCGACCCGCTGACCGCGCAGACGGTGTTCGCGCGCGTGAAGGTGCCCACCGAGATCCTGCCCCGCTTCGTCACGCTGCGCCAACAGACGCCAGGCACGGTCCTGCTGGTGCCGCTGGAGGACGTGATCGCCCACCACCTCGACGCCCTGTTCCCCGGCATGGAGATCGCCGACTACGACGTCTTCCGGGTCACCCGCGACGCCGACCTGGAGGTGTCAGACGACGCCGCCGACCTGCTGCAGGCCGTCGAGGACGAGCTGCGCCGCAGGCGCTTCGGGGAGGTCGTGCGCGTCGAGGTCGGCACCGACGCCTCCGCGCAGCTGCGCGAGGCGCTGGCCGCGCTGCTCGGCGTGCAAGACGACGAGGTCTATCCCGTGGACGGGCTGGTGGACATGGGCGCGCTGTGGCAGATCGTGCGGCTGCCCGGCCACGCCGAGCTGCGCGAGGAGTCGCTGCCCGTCATCACCCACCCACGCCTGCTGCGCCACGAGGGCGAGCGACCGGACGTGCTCGGCGCGATGCGCGAAGGCGACCTACTCGTCCACCACCCTTACGTCTCCTTCGCCACCTCGGTCGAGCGCTTCGTCGAGCAGGCCGTCGCCGACCCCAACGTGCTGGCGATCAAGCAGACCGTCTATCGCACCAGCGACGACTCGCCGCTGGTGCCCGCGTTGATCGACGCCACCGAGCGCGGCAAGCAGGCGGTCGCCCTGGTCGAGCTGCAGGCGCGCTTTGACGAGCGCATGAACATCCACTGGGCCAAGGCGCTGGAGGAGGCCGGCGTGCACGTCGTCTACGGCCAGCCCGCGCTGAAGACCCACGCCAAGTGCGTGCTGGTGGTGCGCCGCGAGGGCGACGGCGTGCGCAACTACGTGCACATCGGCACCGGCAACTACCACTCGACCACCGCCCGCCTGTACACCGACTTCGGGCTGTTCACCACCGACGAGCAGATCGGCGCAGACGTGGCCGACATGTTCAACTACCTCACCGGCTTCGGCCGGCCGCTGCACTACCGCAAGGTGCTGATCGCGCCCGAGCACCTGCGCGAGGGCATCGTCGAGCAGATCGAGCGCACGATCGCCGCGCACTCCGAGCAGTCGCCCGCACGAATCGCCATGAAGATGAACGCGCTCGTCGACGGGCGCTGCATCCGCGCGCTATACGCCGCGTCGCAGGCGGGCGTGCGCGTCGATCTGAACGTGCGCGGCATCTGCTGCCTGCGCCCCGGCCTGCCGGGGATCTCCGAGAACATCCGCGTGGTCTCGATCGTCGGGCGGCTACTAGAGCACTCGCGTATCTACGCCTTCGAGCGCGACGGCGAGCACACCATCTACATCGCATCCGCCGACCTGATGCCGCGCAACCTCGACCACCGCGTCGAGCTGGCCGTGCCGATCGAAGCCGCCGAGCTGCAGGCCGAGCTGCTGGACACGCTCGAGCGGGCCTTCGCGGACAACCAGAACGCGTGGGAGCTCGACAGCGAGGGCAACTGGCATCGGCGCTCAGTCGGCCCCGGCGAGAAGCCGCGCAGCCTGCAGCTGGAGCTCGCCGAGATCTACGCCGCGCGAGCGCGCGCCGAGCGCCCGCCGGGCGAGCCGACCGCGGGCGAACCCGAGGTCATACGTGGACTGCCCGCGCCCAGCGCCGACCCGACCGCAACCGGGCAGTCGCCTGCCACCGGGCCGTCGCCCACCGTCGATACGCCAGCGAGCGGAGCGCTGACGCCGAGCAGCCGTTAGGCCGTGTGCCGCGGCTTGCTTGGCGCCCCATCACGCCTTCTCGCCGCAGGTCGGGCAGCGGTAGGGCCCGATCGCCGCCACCAGCCTGCGTAGGAGGAAGACGATCACGAACGGGAATTTGAACTTGGGGATCGCCTTCTGCGCGGCGACGTCACCGTGAGTCGGGCAGTGCCCAGGCCGCGTGCGGATTGTGGGGTTTGTGGGGTTTGTGGGAGGCATGATCAATGTCCTTTTGGTCGTCTGTTTGTTGGTCTAGGTGGCAATTGCAGAGCGCGGCGTCCAGCTGAAGCGCGTAAGCGCAAGCGCGAGGCCCGCGACGCCCCAGGCGGCGACGATCCCCAGGTCCCCCCATGCCACCGAGCTCGTATGCGCACCAGGAATGAAGCCGTTGTGCAGCGCAGCCACGAGGTGCTCGACGGGGAAGGCTTCGGCGAGATGCCGCAGGAACACGGGCAGGCGCACAGAGGGGAAGAAGACGCCTGAGATGAAATACAGCGGCAGCGTCGTCGCGAGCGTCACCGGCTGGGCCGCATCGGCGGAGGTGATCAGGGTCGACAGTGCGTAGCCGAGGCATGCGAACGCCAGCGATCCGACCGCAGCGGTGAGCGCGACGACGGGCAGCGCCGACGGGGCGAGGTGAATGCCATAGACAAACCGGCCGATCGAGATCACAACGGCCATCACCACGAGCCCAACCACGAGCGCGCACAACGCCCGCGCGGTGACGAGCACCCAGGCCGGCACCGGAGTCGCCCGGCGGCGCTTGAGGATTCCCAGCTCGCGTTGCGTCGTGATCGAGATCACGAGGTTCGTAAACGCCGCCGAGAGCACCGCGAGCGCGGCGATCCCGGGGACGTAATAGGTGGACGCCTTGACGTGTTCGGCGCCAACCAGGTTGTTGCCGAACACGCTGACGAAGATCACCAGGAAGATCACGGGCAGGGCGACCGTGAAGAACGGCCCCTGGCGGTTGCGCGCGAACGTCAGCAGCTCGTAGCGTGTTTGGTGGGCGAGCAGCCGGATCATGAGTGTGCCTCCTCGGTCGCATCGGTGAGCTGCAGGTAGACGTCCTCGAGGCTTGGACGGCGGACCTCGAGATCGGGCAGGGTGAGGTTGCGCTCGATCGCCCAGCGCGTGAGCGTGAACTGGGCGGAGACCGGATCCTCGGCGCGAATCCGCACGACGCGGTCCTGGCCTGGCGCGGTGGCCTCGAGCGCTGCCGGCAGGTCATCGAAGGCGACCCCGGCCGGCAATGTGAAGCTGATCTCCACATCCATCAGCTGACGCGCGCCGAGCGTCTGCGGGGTCCCGGTGGCGACGATCTCGCCGTGGGAGATCACCGCGATGCGGTCGGCCAGGCGTTCGGCCTCCTCCATGTAGTGGGTGGTCAAGACGATCGTCTTGCCAAGCTCGCGCAGCCCTAGCACCAGCTCCCACGCCGCGCGACGGGCGGCCGGGTCAAAGCCCGTGGTGGGCTCGTCCATGAACACGAGCTCGGGATCGCCGATCAGAGCGAGCGCCACGTCGAGGCGACGTCGCTCGCCGCCCGAGAGGTGCTCGCATCGCCTTGACGCGAGCCCGCCGAGGCCGACAAGCGCGATCGTCTCATCGATCGCGCGTGGGTGCTTGTAGTAGCCGGCGTACAGCGCTACGCACTCGCGTACGTTCAGCTCAGGCTCGGGCCGGCTCTCCTGCAGCACCACGCCGATGCGCGAGCGCCACGTGGGGCCGCCCTGCGCGGGATCGATGCCGAGTACGCGCACGTCTCCGTCGCTTCGCTTGCGAAAGCCCTCGAGGATCTCGATGGTGGTGGTCTTGCCCGCGCCGTTGGGCCCGAGCAGCGCGAAGATCTCGCCACTTGCGATCTCGAGGTCGATTCCTTTTACGGCTTCGTTTGTGCCGTAGCTGCAACGCAGCCCGCGAACCAGAACCGGCATCTCCTCACTGTCAGGCGTGGAGGTCAACATGCGGTGCAGGCTAGGTCGACGCAGGCTCGCTGTCATCGGCGTGGCGACCGATCTTTGCTGGCGTCAGCCGGTGGTCTGAGGGGCGCAGGCCGCGCCACCCGGGGGTGGAGATGGGCGGCTTGCGTAACCTCCACCCTAACGCCGATGACAACGCCTGCTTGTGGTCTTACGCTGCACCCATGGGCGACAGCAATGCTGCGACAGCAACGCCGAGACCGTGAGCCCTGCTCAGGCTGACCTGCCAACCGCCAAGTGGCTGCGTCCGCTTGGCGTGACCACGATCGCGGTCGTCGTCGCGTTGTCGCTGCACGAGCACCCCGCGCCGGCGTTGCACGGAAACGGATTGCCAGTGACGGTCGCCCTGCTCGTCCTCGTGGCGAGCATCGTCGCTCTGCTCAGGCTCGCCCAGGCGAGCTGGAGTTGGCTCCCCGCGGTAGCGGCGATGATCGTCGCGTTGTCCGCCCTCGTGTGGACGCAACATGGCGGGCCGGGTGTAGCGGGACTGTTCACCGCGGTGGGCTACGCGGCGACGCGCCTGTCGATACCCAGGTCGTTGGCGATGCTCGTGCTGGCTGCCGCCACGTTCGCCGCAGGCGCCGCGCACGCGCATCGCTCGTTCGGCCTGATCGCCGCCGCGGAGCTCGGCATCGTCGCGTTCTACGCGATCACTGGTTTCGCCCGCCGCGTGCAGGAGGCCCACGAGCAGACCGCACGACTGCTGGCCGAGCTCGAGCAAAGCCGCAGATCGCAGGAGGAAGCCGCTGCGTTGAGGGAGCGAAGCCGCATCGCCCGCGAGATCCACGACGTTCTCGCCCACTCGCTCTCCGGGCTCATGCTCCAGCTCGAGGGCGCTCGCATGCTCGCAGCAACTCCCAACACGAACGGCGAGCTGCCGGCCGCCCTGGACCGTGCGCATCACCTTGCGCACGCGGGCTTGGAAGAGGCCCGCCGGGCGATCGGCGCGCTGCGCGACGACGATCTCCCGGGTCCCGAACGTCTCGAGCGGCTCACGGCCGAGTTCAGCCGCGACTCCAGTATCTCCACCACTCTGGAGATCACCGGCGTGCCACATCGACTTGACTCAGAGACCTCGCTCACGCTCTTCCGCGTCGCCCAGGAGGCGCTCACCAACTCGCGCAAGCATGCGCGGCCACAGCGGGTCGAGCTGAGCCTCGCCTACGAACCGGGCGGAACGCGACTCGTTGTCCAAGATCACCGCGAGCGCAACCTGGCGAGCGCACGGATGCCAAGCGGGCATGAGCACCAGCCGCCCGACAGCGCTCAACAGGGCTACGGCCTGACCGGTATGCGTGAGCGCGCCGAGCTGCTCGGCGGACGGCTGGAGGCAACATCCACCAGTGACGGGTTTCGCGTCGAGCTGTGGGTACCAGCATGAGCGAGGAGACGATCACCGTGGTCTTGGCCGACGACCAGCGCGTGGTGCGCGAGGGTCTCTCGATGGTGCTCGGGTTGATGCCCGACGTGGAGGTCCTCGGCAGCGCATCAGACGGCGAGGAGGCGATCGCGCTTGTCGAGCAACTGGCGCCACAGGTGGTCCTGATGGACCTGCGCATGCCACGCGTAGACGGGGTCGATGCCACCCAGCGCATACGCGAGCGTCACCCCGACACAAAGGTGGTCGTCCTGACGACCTATGCAGATGATCACACCGTCATCCAGGCGCTACGCGCAGGCGCGCTGGGCTTTCTGACCAAGGATGCGACGAGCCAGCAGATCCGCGATGCGCTGCGGGCGGCGGTTCGCGGCCAGGCGGCGATCGACCCCGCGGTCCAGCACCACCTCGTCAACTCGATCGCCCGCACGGCGCCGCTGGAGTGGACGCCGCCCGATCAGTCGCGGCTGCCCGATGGGCTCACGCCGCGCGAGGCCAGCGTGCTCGCGCTGATCGCCGAGGGTCTCTCAAACGCGGAGATCGCCGATCGCCTGACGGTGAGCGAGACGACCGTCAAGAGCCACATCAACCACCTCTACGCCAAGACCGGCGCGCGTGACCGCGCGCAAGCGGTCACCTACGCATACCGCAACGGGCTGGCGCCGGACGCGCGCGGCGCCGGTGGATGACAGGCGTCCTCAGCGCCGGCGCAAGCCGCCCTGCGCAGCGCGCCAGATCGACAGCGCGAGCAACCCCACGACCGCCGGAGGCATCACCCACCAGGCCGACAGGGAGGCGCTGGCGAGCAGCGCCGTGAGCCCGAGGGCGAGCACAACCCCGAGGGCTGTCAGCCAGTCGTCTCCGACCACGAAATCCCACGCGCCTCTGACCAACGCCTCCAGCCTTGTCATGCGCTCGCCCCTGCCTTGTCGGTGACTTCGACCGGGATCGTTGCGACGAGCTCGATCGCCGTTGCACTCATCATGCGGCCGACCGTCCAGGCCATCGCGGTCGCAACCAGGAGCATCCCGGGGATGATCGCCAGCAGGGCAGCGTCGCCACCCGGCCAGCTCGCGCCGGCGCCCTGGACGCCCCAGAACATTCCGAAGGAGCTCAGCATCACGCCGACCGCGAACTTCATCGTGTTCTCGGGCACCTTCGCCAGCGGCGCCCTGGCCGCCACGCCCGCGGCGATGACCACGAGCACAGCCAGGACCGCGGCGGCTGCAGCCAGGGCGACCCGGTGCTGGTTGGCGCCGAAGCTGAGCACGATGAACACCACCTCCAGGCCCTCCAGCAGCACACCTTTGAAGGCGATCGTAAACGCGTAGCCGTCAAAGCCCGTGCTTGCGCCACCCGCTGCGCGGGCCGCTTCGCGCTCCTGCGCGTAGGCCTGCGCCTCGTCGTGCTTGGCCTTCACGCCGGCCGACCGCAGGATCGCCTTGCGCAGCCATTGCAGGCCGAAGACCAACAGCAGGCCGCCCACAACGACCCGCAGCAGGTCGATCGGCAGGGCGGTCAGCGCTGGGCCCAGCGCTGCCACGATTGCGGCGAGCGTGAGCGTAGCCGCCCCGACGCCGCTCATCGCCGAGGACCAGCTGCGCGTAGTGCCTACCGCGAGGACGATCGTCAGCGCCTCGACCGCCTCGACCGCGCAGGCCAGGAACACCGACAGGGCGAGGGCTGTCTCGGTTGCGCTCATGTCGCTGATGTTCGGGGTGGACGACGCGGGTGTCAAGCGATGTCGGCGGAGCACACAGCCAGCTTGAACCGTGAGAACCCACTCAGATACCTCAAGTCCAATTTGAGGACGTCGATGAGCTGAGCGCAAGCTCAACGAAAGGAATGCCATGAGCATCGCTCCAATTGGGGGCGCGACCCCCGCCCAGAGCCATGTGGCAGCCGGCAAGCCGGAGGCCAGCGAGGTTCCGGGGGCGCCAGATCACGACGGGGACTCCGACAACGCGGGTGCGAAGGTCGCGGCTGCCAGAGCCTCCGGCGCCAAGCCGACCGGGCGCGTGGATGTCAAGGGTTAGCAGGGAGGCATGCAGAGCCCCCGGTGACTGATTTGAGCATCACCGGGTGCGCGAGGCCGCGGGCAGCATACGCTCCGCTCGCGGCCTCGCCTCGAGCCGTCCGTCGTCAAGCGGTGGTGGGTGCGCACCGCTCACGCAGCTGACTTCAGCGGGAGTACAGGGCGAAGAAGTCCCTGTCGTCTGGTTCGAGATATCGGGTGGCTGGCCGTTCCATGCCTTCGAGCAGCTTGCTGGGCTCTTCCGCGCCGGGTGCGCCGTAGGTCATGAAGCTGACCCAATAGGAGTTGATGTCCAGCTCCATCGCACGGATCGCTCCAGCACGTATCAAAGCCCTGGCGAGGCTTGCGACGGTCTGGTCTTCGCCGGCCGCGTAGATGAGGTTGCCGTGTCTGTCGACGCCGATGGCCGAGCGCCAGACCAGAACGGCGTTGCCGACCGTGGCGCCCCATTCGGCGTTGTTGGCGATGTTGGGGCTGGGTCTTCCTTCTTGCACGATCAGGGGAAGGTTCTGGCGTGCAAAAGCGACACCCGGCGGAACGGCCGATCCGTAGCGCCAGTCGAGGACGTCCACGCGCCCGTCGGCATAGCCGACGAGCGTGCCCTGGCCTTCGCGCATGGGCGCATAGGTGTGTCCGTCGGCGGCGAAGCCGCCGTGGGAGTCGCTCAGCTTGAAGCCGCTGTTGAAGGTGGCCAGCAGCCGGGGGCGTTGCGCAATGGGCACGTCCATCGCCCCGCGGGGGATTTCTACCGAAGGCTCGAGCCGGCCCGGGTTGAGCGTGAGGGTCGTGCGTTTCGTGTCGATCCAGGCCATTCCTGCAACGACGCGGGGGTATTCCGGCTGATTGCGCAACGTGGTCACGAGCAGCGGCGGTTCGGCTGCGAGACCCGGGCGGGTCGCGTGCCAGACGCCCTCGCCAGGGAGGGCGGGCTGGATCAGGGATTGCACGCGCGCAGGGCGACTTTTGGTGTCGATCGCCACGTGTGGGGCGCCGCTCGCGCCGTAGCCGACTTTTGGCAGCGCGCGGAGGGTCGGTCCGCCCTTGCTGGGCGCCGTCAGCGTGTAGTAGATCGACTCGACGCTCGCGACCAGCCCGGCAGCGCCGTGGTCGCGCAGCCACTCCACGCTGCGGATGCCGAGGCTCGAGTTAGACGGTTCACTCATCGTCGACCAGTAGGAGAAGACGACGGGAATCAGGGCGATTAGGGCTGCGACGAGCGCTATGCGTCGCAGTCGTGCGGGCAGGGGCAGGTCGTGGTGGAGCTCCGGACGGCGAACTGCGGATGCGGGTCGCCTGTTCGCGGTGGCGCCTGGCCCCATGCGCCACACTGTAGTGGCGGTGTCGTAGCCACAGTCCTGCTGCAAGCGTTGGTGAGTGGATTCTCAATGAGAGAACCCTCACGTCTAACGGGATGCTTTATGGGGGTGAAAGGTTCGCCGTGTGGAATCCCATCCATGTCGGTGCGTGAGCTGATCGCACGAGAGCGAGAGCGTAGGATCCAGCGATGAGCGCTGCGCGCCCATCGCGGCAGAGGCCGATCGAGCTCGCGCCGCCCCCGGCTGAGATGACCGAGCTGCGCCAACGACGCCGCCGGGCGCGACGCAAGCGCAGACTGGCACGGGTCGACCTCGCGCTTGGCGTGGCCGCCGCGCTCGTGCTGCTGATCGCCAGCCCGGGCCTGGCCATCACCGGAGTGATCGCATTGTTTGTGCTCGCCGTGTGCATCGCCTCGGTGTTTGTGCAGCGGCGCACGCGCCTGCGCGCAGCTCGGGCATCCCGGGCTCGACATCGTGCCGGCAGCCGCGTGAGTCGCAGAAGCTGAGCGACGCCTGCACACATATGTGACATATCTCACGTGCCACTAATGCCACGCTTAACACAGCGCGCGAACCTGAGATCCATGCTCGGGACAGGAAAGCGCCTGATCGCCCGGCGGCTCGTGTCGGTCATCGTCGCCCTGGTCATCGTGGGCGCAGTCATGGGAGCTACGCTCGACGCGGACCCCGGTCCGACGCGGCGAGGGTCTGCGCGCCTGACCCCTGCGAGTCGCACCGCGACGACTATCAGCGCCCCCAGCGCAGCGTCAGGGCCTGCTTCTGGCTCGTGCGGGCCGGCGAGCGCAACGACGATCGCAAATGTGGACGCCACCGTGGCACAGGGAATCTTTGCGGGCGAGACGCACAGCAGCGAGGTGAACGCGGACGTCGCCCGCATCACCGGCTTTCAGGCGCTCCTGAGCGCCCTGGCGAGCGACAACGAAGCGGCGGTCTACGCAGCTGTGCATACGATCGTCTACACGCCGCATTGGCACATCGTGCGGCTGCGCGTCGTCAAGGCCGGGCATGTCTTGGCCGACGTCGGCGGACCAGACGTCATAGCGCCGGTTTCTGGCGCGCTGCGCTGGAAGGGCAGGACCGTGGGAACCTATGTGATGTCGGTGCAGGACGACGTCGGCTACGTCAAGCTCGTGAGCCGGTTCATCGGCATTCCGGTCGACCTCTACAGAAACGGCTCCTTTCTCATGGGTACGCTTGCGTCCGCACCGTCCAAGTTGAGGCCCGGCTCGTCGGTCCACGTCGGCGGCACCTCCTATGAGGTCCATCTCTTCGAGCGCCGGCGCTTTCCCCAATGGCACACTCGGCGTCGCGCTGTTCGTTCCCACTCCCTCGCACACGCTGTCCGCCGCGAGCTGTCAGTCCGTGCGGCTCGCTGCGTGGGGCAGCATCGCGATGCACATTGCCGCCCGGCTGAACCCACTGCCGGCGCACTATGAGGATCTCGTGCACGTCCTTCGTGGCACGACCGGCGGCCTTGCCTATGTGCTGTCCGGCTCGACGCGAATCGCGGGGGGCGCAGGACCGGCGCGCATCCCCCCTCGCGGGACGGTGAGATACGGAGGGCGCTCATGGTCGGTCTTCTCGTGGGAGCCCGTGCCGCCCGTGCGGGTCTACTTCCTGGCGCCCTCGGGCTGAGCGGCGATGCCCCGAGCGAGCGATGGCGTGCATCTGCACCGGCGGCTGGGAGGGCTGGCTGTCGTCGCCGTGCTCATCGCGACGGGCGCGCTCGTGGGCACGGAGGTCGGTCATTCCGAACCGCGCGCAGCGCATCCGGTGGGCACCGCCGCTGAGGTCGCGCGCGCCGCCAAACCCGCCTCGGCGCGCTCACCTGTGCGCCCGGTTGCGCCGCTGTCAGTGAGTCCGCCGGCGCACACGACGCCGGGCTGGACAACGGTGGCAAAGGTTCACGGGCAGCCTGCCGCGTGGCTTGCCCAGCGCTCGGGCGTGACCCTGATGCGCTTTGACCAGGGCCTCGTGCACGTTACGCTGCATGCCGGCTCGAGCGACGGCGGACTGACGGGCTGGACCTACGGCGACAGCATCACCCACCAGGAGATCCACCTGGTGCTCGCTGCCGTCAACGGAGGCTTCAAGCTCACATACCGCGACGTGGGTTTCATGTCCGGCGGTCACGTAGCGGTCGCGCTCAAGGTCGGACTGGCGTCGATCGTCACCTACGCCGATGGGACGACCGACATCGGGGCCTGGCTGGCCGGGGTGCCGAGCGCGAACAAGACGGTGTTCTCCGTGCTGCAGAACCAACGGCTGCTAGTCGATCGTGGCGTCGCGGCGGCCAGCGTCTCGAACTGCATCATCGCGTGCTGGGGCGAAACGATCGGCTCGCGAACGAGCGTGGCGCGCTCAGGGCTGGGCATCACCGCGAATGGACAGCTCGTATGGGCGGCCGGCGAGAACCTCGAACCGGCTGCGCTCGCCTCTGCGCTCATCGGCGCGGGCGCCTTGCGCGCGATCGAGCTCGACATCAACCCCGACTGGGTCGCAGGGTACCTCTACATTCACCGTCCAGGCGGCCCGTCCCCGGTGCCCGTCGTGCCCGGCCAGCTCGGGATCGCCGGCAAACTGCTGGAACCATACAGCCGCGACTTCCTGGCGTTCGTGGCGAACTAGGGCTCGGCCAACCAAGCAAACTTCACGATGGCCAAGAACTGGGACGCCCGTGTCACGGGTGCTGAGCTGATCGCGCGTAGCGCCGGGTTTCATCAGCTGCGCGACCGCATCGTAGAATTGGCCGCGCCACTAGCCGGGCACATCGACAAGCGGCTCAGCGAGCATGGAGGCTGTCCCCGGAACGTTGCCCAGCGAGGCGAGCGGTGCCAGCGCGTCCGGGCTGTGCTTGAGGTAGCCGTCGAGGAATGAGATAGTCACATGCTCGACGATCGCGAGTTGCGGCTGCTGATCGGAGTACGGCGGCAGGTGTTCGGCGCCAATCAGACTGAGCAGGTACTTCGGCCGCTGCGCGGCGTCGAAGAACGCGTTGGTGAAGCTCGGTGGATTGACCGTGTCGGCCGTACCCTGCGTGGCCAGCAGGGGCGGGCTTCCGGGCGCAAACGCAAAGCCGCCGGCGCCTGGTATCTCCGCGCCCGACAGGATCACCGCGGCCTTCACATGCGAGTCACGAAAGTTGCGGTCATAGGCGACCGCGAGAGCCGTGTCACCACCGTCTGACTGTCCGGCGACAGCGATCTCCGTAGGGTCGAGGAGCCCGGCGAGAGGCCCCGAGCTCGCGCTGGCGGCGAGTAGGGCGGAGATCACAAAGCGCATGTCGGCGGGCTGGTTGATCAGATCGGACTCATTGGGCCCACCGGGAGCGTTGGCGTTCTCAAGCGGGAACACGGGTGCGGCGACGACATACCCCGCCCGTGCCCAGCTCTGCAACAGGCGCGCATAGAGGGCGGGCGTGACGGCGAAGCCGTGCCCGAACACGACGAGCGGAAACGGGCCATCGGCACGCGTGGCTGGCGCGTCGAGCAGATCTGTGCGGTTGGGCGCTCCAAGCGCCGGGTAACGGACCTCGGTGAGCAGCGGTCGTGGCTCGCTCGTCCCGTTCGGGAGTTCGATCGTGCGGCTGGTGTCGACCAGCCGCAACAGGCGCAGCCCAACCGCAAACGAGGATGGCGGCGACTTTGCATGCGAGCTCTTCCCCGCCCGCGTGTGCTGACTCGAGGCTGCGACCCTGTCATGCAGCGGTGGCGCGTGACCGCCGGTCGCCAGAAGAACGCTCAGCGCGACGGCTGCAACCGCGAGCGCGAGAAGCCCAAACGCCAGCAGACGCTGGCGTCGAACGGCACGCCTACTCATCGCCTAACAGGTCCCCGAATAAGCCGAGGTGCCGGGCCCAGATGCTGGTTGGTCGACCGTACCCGAATCGGTGGATCGCAGGATCGCGCCGAGGTGAACCACATACCACACACCTCGCCAGGAGATCATCGAAGCGATGCCAAAGGAGCGGATCTGGCCGTCCTCACGGTAGACGACACGCGCGTTGGGCAGCTCGTAGTAGCCGATGCTGTTGTAACAGACGCCTGGCTGAATCCAATGCCCGTAGCTGGAGGGAACGTTCACAGCGAGAAGGCGCGCCTGCGCGGCGCGGTGCCCGAGGAGCGCGTGGGCCGCGACTATGTCAAGTCCGAAGTCGTGAACGAGGCGGCCAGACCAGTCAGAGCCCGCCGAGGCGATCGCCTTCAGCTGGACGTAAGCGTCTTTGGGGAAGAACGCGGCCAGAGACTGGGTGAGCGAGTCGTGCACTATGCCAGCCCACAGCGAAGCCATCAGCGACTTGAACTGAGTGGTTGTCCCAGACGGGTAAGCATGAGTTTGAGGAAGCGAGCCGGGCGAGCGGGCTGCCGTGCGTTGCACGATCCGGCGCAGTCGGCTTGCTCGCGCCGCTACCGGTCGGCTCACTCGCGCCACCACGGTACTTGGGGCGCTGGCGACGGATCTCAGCCGAGCCGCGGGAGATCCGCCGCTCACGCCGCTGATCCACAGCGCTGCCATCGCCACTCCTACGACGAGCGTGAGGATCGCAACCCAACGCCGTCGTCGAATCACCTGACGCCCAGCACTCTTTCGGCTTGTGTGCTGATCGGTCGAGCTGCCCGCTGCGATCACTGTCTCAGGCGACGGAAGATGGGACGAGGGAGCATGCGCACCGCAATCATCACCCAGCGTAGAGTCGGCGGCGCCCACACGGTGTGTGAGCCGCGATCCAGCCCGCGCACGACGGCTCGCGCGACCTGCGGCGGAGTGCTCGACAGCGGCGCTGACTGCAGACCGTGTGTCATGCGGGTGTGCACGAAGCCGGGGCGCACAACGAGGACCCGCACGCCGTGCTCATGCAGCGCGTCGCCGAGACCCTGCGCGAGAGAGTCAAGGCCCGCCTTGGAAGCCCCGTAGACGACGTTTGCCGCACGGGGGCGCTCACCGGCCACCGACGACAGCACGACGAGCGTCCCCGCGGCCTGCTCGCGCAGACGCCGAGCGCTATGGATCAGCAGTGAGCCGGCTCCCACCAGGTTGACCTCGAGCACCTCCAGCGCGCCGGCGACGTCGTCGGGAAGGCCACCGCGCTCGCCCAGGACGCCGACGGCAAGCACCACGATGTCGGCGCCACCCAGCTCGTCGAATGCGTCGCCGAGGACCTGCTCGTGTCTATCGAGGTCGCGGGCGTCCAGCGCGAAGGTCAACGTCCGCGGGCAGCCGGCGCCGGTGAGCTCCGCCGCCGCGCTGGCCAGGGCGTCGGGGTCGCGGCCCACCAGCGCAACTTCGCGCGGAGCGCGGTCCTGCATCTCGCGCACGATCGCCAGGGCGATCTCCGAGGTGCCTCCCAGCACCACCACACGTCTGCCACTCGAGCCAGTGCCCGCGTCGCTCATCGTGCTGCCTGGCACAGCCCCAGACGCCGCGCGAGATCGGAGCGGAGAGCCCCTCGGGGTCCACCCGCGCTCGCTGGGCGTGGAAGCGATCGAGCTGCGGGTACATCGTGGAGAGCGTGTCGGCCCGCAGGCGGACGTCCTTGGAGAGGTATACGCGCCCGCCGCAGCCCGCGACCACCTCGTCGAGCTCGTCCAGTCCCGCACGCAGCCCGGGCGCCGCCGCAGGTAGATCGGCCGCGAGCGTCCAGCCCTCCAGCGGGAACGAGAGCGGACCGCCGAACGCTGCGCCGAAACGCTTGAACACGGCGAGATACACGGGCAGTCGACGCGCGCGCATGAGCTCGAAGCAACGCTCCAAGGAGCTCTCCTGGCCGCAGGGGATCACGAACTGGTACTGGATCAGCCCAGCCGGGCCATACAGGCGGTTCCACTCCCCAAGGGCGTCCAGGGGAAAGAAGTACGGCGCCAGCGCCAGCGGGCGCCCGCGTTCGCGCCGCGGCGTGGCGCGCCAGCGAAGCGCGTTGAACGTGCGCATGCTCGCAGGGCGCAGCAGGGCCGCGGGAAAGCCGCGCGGAACCTCAAACGCAGGACGACGCGAGAGCGCTTGGGGGTATGCCTTGCCCCCAGCTCGTCGCCCCCGGGCGGGCGGCTGTTCATCGCTCCCAAGCGGATCGGCCCGGCTGACGATCGCGCGCCCCATCTTCGACCCATCCGCAAGTAGGTCCAGCCATGCGACCGAGTAGCGATGGCGCTCCTGTGCGCTCATCAGCTCGAGTGTCTGCTCCAGGCCATCGGTGCGGTCGACGTCCGCCGCCACCCACGCAGACGCAAGCCGCTCCGCGCGCAGCGTCGCCTCCACGATCACCCCGGTGAGGCCCATCCCTCCCAGCGTCGCATAGAACAGCTCGGGGTCGCTCTCGGATGAAACATCGACAAGGCCGCCGACGGGCGTGCACAGGGAAAGCCTCGCCACATGCCTGGCCAGGCCGCCGTCGCGGTGGTGATTCTTGCCGTGAATGTCGCTTGCTATCGCACCCGCGAGGGTGACGTGCCGGGTCCCAGGCACAACCGGCAGGCCGAGCCCGTGGGCGGCAAGACGGGCCATCAGCTGGGCCACCGTCGCGCCGGCCTGCGCGGTTATCAGCCCGCGCTCGGGGTCGATCGAGACGACCCTGTCCATCCCAGTCATATCGAGCACCTCGCCACCGTCGTTCTGCGCGGCATCGCCGTAGCTGCGCCCGGCGCCCCGAGCGATCACGCCAGTCCCCGGCCGCCCGTGTGACGCGAGCGCGTCGAGCACGTCCTGGACCCCGCGCGCCTTGAACACGCGGCATCGGCTTCGCGTCGTCCTCCCCCAGCCGCTCAGCGAGCGCTCGACGCCCGCCCGCGGCGGGCGCGCCGTCATCTCAGTGGCCGACATAGACACCACCGAGGAAGAGGATGCTCCAGGCGACCGTGAGCGCCAGCAGCGTTCGATCGCGCAGGATCAACTCCTCCGGCGCCTGGCCGGCGCCCGCCCCGATGAGGATCGCGTAGCGACCCAGCCACAGCAGAAACGGGCCTATCGACAGCCCATACCACACGACATGGGACGGCCGGGTAAACGCCCACCCGGTATAGGCGACTGCAGCGATGGTGGCAGCCACCAGCAGCGTCAGGCGCAGATGCCCCAGCGAGTAGCGCCGCAGGGTCGCCCGAGCAGGACCGGGCTCGGTATGCTCGCGAAGCTCTGCATAGCGCTTGGCGGCGACTAGGAAGACGGCACAGCACGCAGTCACGATCACAAACCAGCGCGACAGGTAGATATCGGTCGCGACGCCGGCGATGGCGCGCAGCACGAAACCAGCCGCGATCGCGACGATATCGACCACGACGACGCGTCGCAGCCACAGCGAATAGCTCGCCGTCAAGGCCAGATAACCACACGCAACCGCGCCCAGGCCGGGGGCGATCGCGGTGGCCAAGCCGACTCCCACGAGCGCCAGCGCGAGCGCCACCCGCAAGGCCGTACGAGGCGACAGCTCGCCTGCGGCAACCGGCCGCCAGCGCTTGCGTGGATGGCGGTGATCCTGATCGCGATCGCGCACGTCGTTGACCAGATATGTCGCGCTCGACAGCAGGCACAGCACGAGGAATGCGCCCGCAACCTGCGCGGCAACCAGCGGCCGGTCGATCACACCCGCGGCGCACGGCGCGGCGAGCACGAGCAAGTTCTTGCTCCACTGGCGCGGACGGCACGCCCGCAGCAGCACCCGAGCCGGGGATTGAGCCGATCGCCGCAGCTCGATCGGCGCCTGCACATGGGCGTGCATATCGCTTGCGCTGACCTGGGCTGGCGTCTCCTCTACGCTTGCTGTCGCTTGAAGTGAATTTATGTGAATTCTCCGCTCAAGGAGCGCCGCCGGCGCAGGGACGTGGCTGAGCTGCTGCCATACCGTTCTACATGACTACTGCGTCTCCGTCTCTGTCGCGCCATCAAGAGGTGAGACTTCTCTTAAGCGAGGGTGCTCGATTCCGGCGACTGACCAAGGCATGCTCTGATCCCAAGGAGCTTACGGTCTGGGGATGGAGCTCGTGACCGGGCGCCACCGTGACGAGCATGGCGCTGCCCGGCGAGACATCCAGCGTGATCGTGCCGGCTCGATCTGGGCGGGACTGGAGCCGGGCCGGTGGGGACCATCGCCCATCGCCTTCGACAGCCCGGCCCCCGAGCCGGACGCCTGCTGTCGCGGCCAGCGACGGCGCCCTCAGCGAGAGAATTGTGGCGGCTCCAGAGAGGCGCCCAACGTGCAGCTTGATCGAGACATGCTTCGCCCCAGGGGGGTCGTCGTCGACGATCACGACATGGACGTCGCCCTGATCGCTCAACAACGCGATCACATCGATATCCGCCGGACTTCGGGAAGCGACGGTGCGCACTGGGCGGTCGCCGACCAGTTCCTTGCTCAGCGGCAGCGTATACCACTCCGGCTGAGCGGTGAGGGTGCCGTCCGCGAGCTGTTGCGCAGTAGCAGCGCATACAGGCGTGTAGCCGGAGAACGTCCAGGGTGTGGACCTCACGCCGTGTCGCGCATAAGCATCCGGCTCGTTGCCCAGCTTGATCCCCGCCAACCACCCCCCAAGCGCCCTCCGCGCAGCAGCAGCCTCACGCGCGGCCGCAGGCGGGTCATAGTGAGCGAGACCGATCGTCAGCAGGATGTGCCAGCCGCTCCTGCTCGCGAGCTTGCGAAGATGGCGAAGCTCGTCGGCCGACAGAGCCGACGCGGACGCCATGAAGCGCCGCAGGCCGGGCTGGCCGTAGACGGGAGTGCTGTTGGCATAGGCCCAGATCTGGCTGTGCGGGCAATGGGGCCCGCTGTGACAAGCGTGCGGCGCGACGAAGTAGAAGCGCACACGGCGCTGGGCGACCTGAGCCTGGAGGCTCTTGGTCGGCGTTAGCGATCCGTCCACGCTGTTGAGGACGAGTACCGGCAGGTCGTCGCGTGCCACGAGCCCAACGACATCGTTGACGTTCGCCGCCGCGACCTCGTAGTAGCTCCCGTGGCGATGGGCGCGCAGATAGCGGCTCAGCGCAGGTGTGCTGAAGTCGGTCAGCAACGAGTCCGTGCGTGCGCGGCCGATCACGTAGGCGTCCTTGTTCAGCGACGCCGTCAACAGGCCGAGCCCGATGCATACGAGCAACGTGCGGAGTACCACGACACTGTTGCGCGCTCGCTGTTCACCGCCTTGCAAGCTCCCGCGACCGCCCAGGTCATTGCGCCAGAGCAGACTCAGCGACAACCCGAACACGGCGCAGACCGCCGGCGCGAACGCCTCTAGGTAACGGACCTGCAGGCGTGCCATCGCGCTGAACGCGACCAGGCCGGTGAGAAACCACACCACTATTCCCACGGCAAGCCGTCCCTGTGGGCTGCGCAGGGCCGTCCGCAGCCGCTCGCGTCCCTGCCCGAGCAGTGCAGCCAGTGCCAGTAGGCCGAACAGCGAGGTGGCCAGCAGCGCGACCCCGATCAGCGTCCAGTACTGCGCGGGACCCGCGCTCAGCAGCCGCAGCGGGCCGGCGCCGCCTGCGGCCGTGCTGGTCGCGCCGTGACCGGAAAGGCGATCCAGGCCGTTGTATACGAGCGTCACGTGCCAGATGCTCCCGTTGGCGGAGCCGATCGGAAAGGGCCGCCTGCTCGTGGGCGTCAACGACGCGATCGCCGTCCACGACAGCGCCACCGCGAGAAACGTCGCGCCCGTGCCCAGCACCGTGCGCATGCGTGTCCCGGGCGCGGCCGCCCACAGCCACAGCAACACCAGCGCGGGCAACGCAATCAGCGTCTCGGCGAGCTTGACGTTGAAGGCCACGCCCATCACCGCCGCCGCCAGCACAGACCAGCGCATTCGCTCGCTCTCCAGGGCGCGCCAGGACGACCACAGCGCAGCGACCTCCAGGGCCGCAAGCACCGAGTCCATGGTGTCGCTGCGGGCGGTCAGCACCGACACCGGCAGTACTGCCAGCGCAAGCGCCCCCACGAGCGCAGCGGTGAAGCCGAACGGGCGCAGCAGGGCGCCGAAGAGCAACCCGCAGGCGGCCATGCCGCCAAGCGCCTCCGGCAGGTGCAACCCGACCAGACTGAACCCCAGCACACGAGTGGCCGCCACCTGCAGCCAAAGGTCAACCGGCGGCTTGTCGATGGAGACCGTACTGCTGGGCTCCAGCGCGCCAAAGAAGAAACCGTGCCAGGAGTTGCCCATGCTGCGCACCGCGGCGTCGTAGAACACGTTGCCGGGCACGTCGTAGATCTTCCACAGGCGCAACGCGCAGGCTAGGACAAGCATCAGGGCCGGCGCCAGCCACACCGCCCGGCGGACGTCTGTGCGAGAGCGCGGGGTGGTCGCGACCGGCCTGACGGCCAGCGGGACTATTTGGGCTCCTGTTTTATGGCCGCCTGCAGTGAGCTGGCGAACGCGTTGCTCGTGAAGGTCGCGCCCGAGATCAAATGAATGTTCGCGCTCTGCGCCTGCAGGACCTCGCTGCGCAGCAGTGGAATGGCTTGCGCGTTGATGAACTGCGAACGCGGCCTGTCCACTGGGTACTGCAGGGCCTTGACGTCTGTGATCTTCCCTGCCTGCACGTCGATTGCCACCTGCACCGGTCCGTATTCCATTTCGACGGTTTCCCCTGTGAACACACCGCTGACGTTGCTTGCGGCGGGCGTGGTCCGTGTCGAGTCGCCCGAGGAGGCCGAAGTCGTACCGCCGGGCGAGGACAGGTGCACCCGCGTCGAGGAGCGCTGGATCTTTTGTGGGTGGTGGAGCGCCAGCAGCAGGACCGCCACGACGACTACTACCACCACGGCGGCGGCGATACTCTTGTTTCGCATCAACTGCTCCTCGCTCGATTGGGTCAGACGTCCGTTGTGTCAGGGCGCTTCACGCGCGATAGCGGCTCATGGCCGGCGTGGACAGCACGTTGCCCTCAGAGAGGATCACCATCGCCGCGTAGTTCTTCAGCCCGGCGCACCATTGAGCGCCCTTGGGGCCCATGGCGTAAGCGGCGGTGGCGTACGCGTCGGCGGTAGCCACGTCGGGACCGACGACCGTCACCGACAGAACTCCCTGGGGAGGGCTGCCCGTGTGGGGATCAACGATGTGCTCGCCCCGCTCGTAGGCTCCGGAGGTTGCGATCCCGACGTCGCTCGCAACGAGCACGGCCGCCAGGCGGTCGCGAATCCTGGGGTGCTGAATCCCCACTCGCCAGGACTCACCGTTCCAGGAATGCCCGCGCAGGCGAGCGTCCCCGCCGGCGTTTATGCAGTAGTTGCGCGCTCCCGCCTTGTCGAGGATCAGGGCGGCTCCGGCGACTGACCATCCCTTGACCAGGCCCGATGGGTCGATCGAGCGCGGAGCACCGGCCTCGACCTCCGGGGTGCTGTGCAGCGGCGCTCGCATATCGAAGTACCCGTCGGTTTGCATGCGCAGGCGCTCGCAGCGACGCAGCACAGAGCGCACCGCTGGGTGCGTCTGCCCAAGCGCGAGCTCGCCCCGGTTCAGTCGGCTGATGTCGCTGTCCTCACGGTAGGTGCTGAACGTGGCATCTACGAATCCCAGCCACCGATAGACGCGGTCGACTGTTTTCGCCCCGATGTCAGGGTCGCACACGTCCACCCCAATGGGCATCCCCATCACGTGCTCGAGACGGTGCTGGTGAGGACCCATGCCAGAAGCGTCCTCGGTGTAAGTCAGTTCGGACATGGTCAGGCGGCGAGCACGAATCGCTCGCTGTGGATTTGATGGCTCGGCACGCCGGCACCGAGCAGGCTGCCCTCGGTCCTGATCATCATCGGACCGGGCCCGCAGAGGTAGACCTCGCGCTCGGCTATGTCCGGGATCAGTTGGCGCAGATGAGAGGGTGAGAGCAGATCGCGTCCGGCTAGCGTACGGTGATCGCCGACGACGAAGAAAAGATCGGCGCCCCGCTCGCGAGCGATCTCCTCTAGCTCGGCGCGGAAGACGAGATCCTCGCTGCTGATCACACGGTAGATCAGCGCCAGCTCCCCAGGCGCGGCAGGCAATTCCTCGAAGAGAGCCCGGAGCGGGGTGATGCCGATCCCGCCCGCGATCAAAGCTACACGCGGGTGAGTGCGCCGGACCGCCGTGAAGGTGCCGAATGGTCCTTCGGCGAGCACAACTGTGCCGAGTGGCACGTCGGCGATGTGGCTGGTGAAGTTGCCGACATCCTTGACGGTGAGACGCAGAGATCGTCCATCGGGAGCGGCCGACAGCGAGAACGGGTGCGCCTGCCACCACCGGCCACGAGTGAAGAAGCGCCAGAGCATGAACTGGCCGGCGCGCGCGCCCAAGCGATCGAGACGCCGGCCTGTGATCCGCAGCGAGACGACCCCGTCCGCCTCCCTGGTGACATCGATGACCCGCAGGCGGTAGCGGAACGCTCCCCACGCAGGCCTCACGAGGCGGAAGCAGACGAGCAGCAGGAGAGTCACGACATACAGAGCGATCCAGTAGTCGGCCTGGGATGTATTGGTGGTGAACTCGTTGCCAGTGGGCAGCTGGTGCAGGTAGGAGAGCGCGATCCCGCCATAGATGAAGAGGTGCACGAAGTACCACCCCTCATACGGCAGACGGCGGCGCACGATCACCAGCGAGGCAATCACCACCCCCACCATCAACACGGTGCCGACCGTCGCCGTGACTATCCCCGGATAGCTCGACAGGAGCCTCGAGAACTCGCGGGGAGCCGAGATCTGATCGCTGCCGGCATACCCGACCGTGATCAGCACGGTGTGAGCTACGACGAGCGAAATGCACAACTTGCCGTTGCGTCGGTGCCACACTGTGAGGCGATCGAAGCCAACCAGTCTCTCCACCGGAGGCAAACGCGCGAGCAGCAGGACCTGTATCAGCGCGAGGTAGACCGCCCCGAGCCCGGTGATCCGTCCCAGACTGGTGAATGCTTCGGCCGACCCGTGCACCCGGCTCAAACCGCCTCCGTGCAGCCACAACCATACGATCACCCCGGCGTTGGCGACGATCACCAGCCACAGCCATGTGGCTGACACACGACGGTAGATCTGCCTCCTCGACAGCCCGGTTGCAAGCGCAGCCAACGGCGAATTATCGATGGTCGTCGCACCCTCGGCAAGCCCCATTGGCCGTACTACACCCGAACGGCATAAGAAGCACCTCAACCGTTCGTGAGACATTTCTCAGCGTAGGCAAGTGTCAGAGATATTCGCGGTGCACGATCGAACGATGAGAAACCTCATTGAATTGCGCGTGCCCGGGAAGCTTTCTGTTGACCGCTCTATGCTGGCGCGATGCGGCCTAGCGGCCCAGCTCCCACGCCGCCAGACGATACGGTCACTTCCGTAGGCTTGCGCCAGCGTCTGGCCGCCGTCGGACTGCGCTGGCGCTTTGCCGCATGGGTCGGCGTGGTCGTGCTGATCTGCACTGGAATCACCTTCGTGGCCGTCTATCGCGGCACCGGGACCCAGCTACGCCACCAGATCGATCACGAGATTGCGGGCGACGCGGGCGAGCTCTCGCACACTCTCACCTCATCGGAGGACAGCTCCCCCAGTCAGCTGGCCCAGGCAGCCAACAGCTATGTCCGCACTCAGACGTTCAGCGCGAGCTCCACGTTGCTGTTCGTGATCGTCCCGGGGGTCGGCACGAGCACCAACCGCCCCGAGCTCTTTGCCGGTGCGAGCTCTGACAACGGCGAGACACCCGCCGCACAAGCGCAAGAGAATCGTCTGGCTCACCAGCTGGTGAGCGCACGCGACGGATACTCGACGCTGCGCCTCCCCGACGTCGGGGACTTGCGCCTGCTCAAGCGTGCGGTGAGCATCCTCGGAGAGCGCCAATCGGAGCTCGGACAACAGGTCAACGAGCGGGTCGTCATCGGCGTTGGCGAGCCCCTGCTCACGGTCGCTCACGCCCAAAGCGGTGTGGCGCGCGCGTTCATCCTCGCCAGCATCCTGACACTCGCCAGTGCGCTGCTTGCCGCCTACCTGATCGGCACCCGCGTGTCGCGCCCGCTGCGGCGCATCGCCGCCGTGGCTGCCCAGGTGGACGCCGGCGACCTGCACCCGCGTATCCACGAGCCCGACAGCCATGGCGGAGAGGTGCGCGTGCTGTCCCATGCCTTCAACCACATGCTCGACCGGCTGACCGACGCCTTCGCGGGCCAGCGTGCGTTCGTCGCCGACGCATCGCACGAGCTGCGCACCCCCCTAACCGTGATCGTCGGACAGCTGGAGGTGCTTGCCGCCCAGCCGCAGCCCTCCGGCGAGGAGGTGCGTCGCGTGGAGCGCCTCGTGCGAGCCGAGATCGCACGCACCAGCCGCCTGGTCGACGACCTGCTGCTGCTCGCCAAGGCCGAACAGACGCAGTTGCTGCGCATTGAGCCGATCGACATCGAGCCATATGTGCAGGAGCTGTGGGACGGAACGAGCCTGCTTGCCGACAGGCTCTTCGAGCTCGCCCCTGTCCCGACCGGGACCCTGCGGGCCGACCCCGATCGCCTCGCACAGGCGCTGCGCAACTTGCTGAGCAACGCCATCGCACACACGGCTCCCGGCGAGGGGCTGGTGCGGCTGGCAGTCGAGCGTGCGGGCGCAGATAGCCTGCGGTTCGTGGTCGAAGACGACGGTCCGGGCATCCCCCCAGATCAACGCGAGCGCGTCTTTGACCGCTTCCACCGCACGGACACGGCCCGTGACCGCGCCTCTGGCGGGTCGGGGCTTGGGCTCGCGATCGTGCGCGCGATCGCAGAGGCCCATGACGGACGCGTCGCTGTGGGACACCGACCCGGAAACGGCACCAAGATCGAACTTGAACTTCCACGTTTCACTGCCCACGCGCGTGAGAAAGCCAAACGGCTCGGATCCGAGGAGGTAGTGGGCCCTGAGACCGCATCCGCAGCCTGATGCCTGTCACTTGGTGGATCACACGATGCTCTCGATATCGCGGCTGAGTGGATTCTCATGAACCGAGACGCAACCTACCCCGGTGTTGGGGGTCATAGACGAGGTGAGCGCGCGGCGGATCACGCGCAGATCGCTGCTGGCTGCGTCCGCGGGCGCGTTGGCAAGCGGACTGTTGCGGCCTCCTACAGCGCTCGCGCTGCTCAGCAGACCGCCAGCCCCGACTCTCGCGCAGCACTGGTTTGGACTGCTCTCACCGCAGGGCGCAACCATCGAGCTCGGGCACCCTGCGGATCTTGTGGGTGTCGAATGGCAGGCACCCGCCCGAGCCGCTGTGTGGCTGCGCTTCCGTGGTCAGGACGGCCGGTGGAGCAACTGGGTCTCAGCAGGGCCAAACGGTCACGGACCGGAAGTGCGCCTCGCTGCAGACCGACAGGTGGGAGAGCCCATCTGGACGGGGGGAACCACGTCAGTGCAGCTTCGCGCCGCACGCCCGCTGAACGGCGTACGGCTGCATCTGGTCGACGTCAGCGGCGGCGAGGGAATCGCACGGCACCTGCGCCGTGCCGCGCGAGCGGCGCTGTCAGGGGCCTGCCACTGGCCACGCCGACCCTCGCGGCCGGACCGGGCCAGCCGCCGATCATCGCTCGACGGGGCTGGGCCCACGGAATGGCCGTGCCCAGGGTGGCACCTGAATACGGAGCGGTACGGATGGCGTTCGTCCACCACACCGAGAACCCCAACGGCTACGCACCCAGTGAAGTGCCGGCGATGCTACGGGCGATCTATGTGTTTCACCGCTACGTCAACGGCTGGAACGACATCGGCTACAACTTCGTGGTCGATCTGTACGGGCGGATCTTCGAGGCCCGCGCCGGAGGCATCGACGAGCCTGTGGTAGGAGCCCAGGCGGGCGGCTACAACCTAGTGTCCACGGGCGTCGCCGTGCTGGGCTCGTTCATGGCGGCGCCCATCTCGACGGCGGCCCGCGGCGCGCTGGAGGCGCTGCTTGGGTGGAAGCTTTCGCTGCACGGAGTTCCGGCGCAGGGCAGCGTGACCGTCAGAGTGAATCCGGCCGGGGCCCACTACAGCCGCTTTCCGGCTGACGCCCATATACCCTTGCCGCGAATCGCCGGTCATCGCGATGGCGACGCGACCGACTGTCCCGGCGATTTGCTCTACGGCGAGCTGCCCTCGATCCGTGCGGGCGTGCGACGACTGGCGCCGAATCCAATGAGGGCGACGCTCGTCCTTACGGCGCCACCGACCGAACCAGGCGCACAGGCCACACCGCAAGCCGTCGACGGCGAAGGGTCCGGCGGTGGTGCGACCGGCCAGGCCCAGACTCTGTCGGGCGTACTCGAACTGCTCGACGGCAGCCCGGTCAGCGGTGCGCCTGTCCTGGTCCAGGAGCGCACCGTGAGCCGCAAGGGAGCAATCGTGAACGAGCGGACGCTCGCCGAAACGACAACGGATTCGACCGGGAGTTGGGCGCTTGCTGCGACGCCAGTCAGTCCGCCGGGCGCAAGCGGTATGTGGCTGCGGGTCCTGTGCCCCGGCGGCCCGGGGCTGGGCGCGTGCGTGTCGGACCCGCTGCACGTCCCAGCGAGTCTCTCACTTACCGCACCTGCAGCAAACCCAACGGCGCAACCGACAAACGCGGTCACGGCTATGTGAGCTCGCCGAGCACGGACCCACGATTGACGGTTAACAGATGAGTGAACTCCACTGAAATCGATCACTCATGGTCGCCGCCGCGCGTACGCGCCGCTGCGGCGCCTGCGCTGGGGCTCGTCGCAACAAGCGAGGAGCTCGCGCTCGGATACAGGAGATCGTCGCACTGGCCGACCTGCGCAAGCGCCTCGGCGGCAGCGTCGATAAGAAGCTCATCGCCAAGGCCGAGAAGCTCGGCCTGGTCATCCCCATTGGACAGGACAGCTTCGAAGTCCCCAGCCCGACCCTGCTGGGCGCCGGCGAGCGACTGGTCGCTCTCGGCGTCCCCTTCGACAGGGCGCTCGACGCCATGGACAAGCTCAGACGAGACACCGGGCGCATCGCCCAGACGTTCGTGCGGATCTTCCTGGAGTTCATCTGGAAGCCCTTCGACGACGCCGGGCGACCCGAGTCCGACTGGCCCCAGGTGCAAGCGGCCCTCGATCAGCTGCGCCCCCTCGCCTCGCAGGCCCTCACCGCCGCCTTCCAGCCCACGATGACCAAGGCCGTCGAAGTGGCCTTCGGCAAGCAGATCGACCAGGCGCGTACGTGCAGTACCTGAGCGGCCGGTGGGGCTATGAAGCCTCCAGCGGCACGCCGATCAGCTTCAGCCTGCGGGTCAGCCCGCCCAAGGCGAAGGCGCGCAGGTCCTCGGCCGACGCGCCCAGGGCCGATGCGTCTGCGCCCGACGGCGGCGTGAGCGACTCCGCCACCGCGGGAAGCAGCTCGAAGATGGTGCTGCGCACGACCTCGCTCATGGCGGGGTGCTCGGCGACGGCTCCGCGCAGGAACCATGTGCCATAGGCGATGTGACGGTGCTCGTCGTGGTGAATCTTGGTGTAGCCGGCGACGAAGCCCGGGAGTTGACCCTCGGACTGTAGGAAGCGCGTTGCGAACTCGAACGTGGTGAGCCCGAGCGTGCCCTCAAGAACCTGGTGGTAGATGGTCACGAATGCGACCTTCGCTGCGATGTCATCTGGGCTGGCGAGCAGGCGCTCGTGGGCCGCCACGAGCTTGTCGTCGAAGATCGTCTGAAAGGCGGTCGAGATCTGCTCGCGGGCACGCTTGACGTGTGCGGCGATCGAGGCCGGCTCTGCCACGACCTCGTCCTGGAAGCGCGCGTAGAACTGCATGTGCCTGGCCTCATCGACCTGCTGGGTTGCCAGGAAGGTCGCCTCCTCCTCGCTGTTGTGGGCACCCACGAGCCCGGAGAACTGCGTTGTGATCCGCTCCTCGGCCACCATCAGCGAACCCAGGACGAAGGACACCAGCGCGCTGTCCGGGGTGGCCGCCCACTGCTCGCGGTCCACCGACAGATCGATGTCCCAAGGGTTCCACTGGCCGTCCTCCCAATGGCGGTAGAGCGTCTGCGGATCGTGCAGGTGGACCTCGTGGGTCACTGTCATGCCACGCCCGGCTTGCGTGCGCGGATGATCGCCGCGGCGGCGTGCTCGTGGACGCGGTGCGTCTCGCGTATCTCGATGTCCTGCAAGCCGGCATCGCTGAGTGCTTGCTCGAAGTCTTGGCGGGAGAGCGCTCCAGCGATGCAGCCCGTCCACTTCTGCATGTCCGCGCGCGTGGTCGCGTCCATGTCGGGGTCGGCGATCACGTCTGAGATCGCAAAGCGTCCCCCGGGGCGCAGCACGCGCGCCGCCTCGCGCAGGACCTTGGGCTTGTCGCCGGAGAGATTCAGCACGCAGTTTGAGATGACCACGTCCACGCTCGCGTCCGGCAGCGGGATCGCCTCGATGTAGCCCTTGCGGAACTCCACGTTTGCCAGTCCGGCCTGCTCGGCGTTGGCGCGGGCCAGGTCGAGCATCTCGTCGGTCATGTCCAGGCCGATCGCCCGTCCCGTCGGGCCGACTCGCTGTGCGGAGATGAGCACGTCCGCTCCCGCGCCCGAGCCGAGGTCCAGCACGGTCTCGCCCTCGCGCAGGTCGACGACCGCGGTGGGCACGCCGCAGCCCAGGGATGCAGGGATGGCGTTGGCCGCCGCTCCAGTGCTGCACTGGTCATAGAGCGCGCCTCCGAAGACCTCGCGTCCCTGGTCGTCCGTCACGCCAACCGCACAGCCACAGCCCGTCCGCGCGCTCGCGCTCGCCGCGC
This sequence comes from uncultured Solirubrobacteraceae bacterium, assembly GCA_963745375.1. Lineage (GTDB taxonomy): Bacteria > Actinomycetota > Thermoleophilia > Solirubrobacterales > Solirubrobacteraceae > Palsa-744. Next base: position 422,583 of record CAVUXA010000010.1, read on the forward strand.
GGGCGGCCGCCGCGTAGCGCTCGCGCACCTGCTCGCGCACGTCGCCTGGCTGCTCGCCCTCATCGCCCGCGGCACAGCCACAGCCCTCTCCCTGGCCGCAGCACTCGGCCTTGGCGCTCGGCTCACAGCACGTCGCTTGCGCCTCGGGTGCGCAGCAGGGGGCGACGGTCTTCTTGGCGGTGGTCAGCTCAGCCATGCACACAGCTCCTTGAGCGCGTCGGGGATCACGTAGTAGTAAGCCCACAGCCCCTGCCGCTCGGAATCCACGATCCCAGCGTCGCGGAGCTTCTTGAGGTGGTGGGAAAGCGTGGGCTGGGCGATGCTGAACAGCGGCACCAGCTCGCACACGCACACCTTGCCGGCGTGCTTGCGCAGAACGTCCACAAGTTGCAACCGGATCGGGTCGCCCAGCGCCTTGGCCACCTCGGCCATGCGGATCGCCTGCTCACGCTGCACGTCTGGGTAGACGACCGGCTCACAGCAACGAACCCCGGCGGGACGCTTGGTCTTGGGGGTCAACTCCAGATCGACACTCATCGATCTATATATACCTATTGAAGTGGCAGTTGTCAATGCAATATGATCGCGGCGTGAGCGGCCAGTCGGACACCGTGGCGGTTATCACCGACGTCCACGCCAACCTCCTCGCGCTGCAAGCGGCGCTAGCGCGGATCGCGGAGCTAGGCATCGACAGCGTGTTCTGCGGCGGCGACCTCGTCGGCTACGGCCCCCATCCCAACGAGGTCTGCACTCTGATCGCAGAGCGCGAGATTCCCACGATCTACGGCAACTACGACTACGCCATCGCGCGAGACCTGGAGGACTGCGGCTGCGCATATGTGACCCAGCACGACCGCGATCTGGGACAGCTGTCGGTCGACTGGACCTTGGCGAACACCAGCCGCGAGTCCAAGGAGTTCATGCGCGGCCTGCCGTTCGACCTGCACTTCCCCGTCGGCAGGAGCGATGTGCATCTGGTTCACGGCTCGCCGCGGAAGGTCAACGAGTACCTGTTCGAGGACAAGCCGGCGCGTCTGTACGAACGGCTGGCCGCCGCCGAGAGCGACCCGGTGCTCGTGTTCGGACACACCCACAAACCGTGGGTGCACGAGTACGGCGGGGTGCTGTTCGTCAACTGCGGGTCGGTCGGCAAGCCCAAGGACGGCGACCCGCACGCCGCGTTCGCCATCCTCACTGCCACCGGCGAGGGCGTGAGTGTGAATATCGAGCGCGTCGCCTATGACGCCGATGCAGTCGCTGCCGACGTGCGCAAGGCCGGACTTCCGGGCGAGTTCGCCGACAAGCTGCTGGTCGCCGCATGACCGGCACGCCTGCGCTCCCACGCCGCCTGCTCGCCGAGCTGCTTGGCTCGGCGTTCCTGGCCGCACTGGTCATCGGCTCGGGCATCGCCGCCCAGACGCTCTCCCCCGACGACGTCGGCCTGGAGCTACTCGAGAACGCCGCCGCCACTGCAGCGGGGCTGTTCACGATCATCCTCATGTTCGGCCCAGTATCCGGCGGGCACTTCAACCCGGTCGTCTCGCTCGCCGACGCAAGCTTCGGCGGCATCAGCTGGCGAGATGCGCTCGCCTACATACCCGCGCAGGCAGCCGGCTGCGTCCTCGGCGCCATCGCCGCCAACGGCATGTTCGCACTGGCCGCCGTCAGCATCTCCACGCATCACAGGGCCTCGAGCGCACACCTGTTCTCCGAGGCGATCGCCACGGCCGGGCTGCTGCTCGTGATCTTCTCGCTCGCGCGCACCAAACGCGCACACGCTGCGCCGGCCGCCGTCGGCGCATACATCGGCGCGGCCTACTTCTTCACCAGCTCAGCCAGCTTCGCCAACCCCGCGATCAGCGTCGGGCGCATGTTCTCGGACACCTTTGCCGGGATCGCACCGGCGTCGGTGCCCGGGTTCGTCTGCGCGCAGCTCGTCGGCGGCGCCTGCGCGATCCTCGTGCTCAGGGTGCTCTACCCCGACGTCACCGCAGCTGAGGCAGAAGAGGTCATCCTGCCGCACCACCAAGCGCGAGTAACTATCTCGTGAGGATGCCCAGCCCCCCTCGTGTCTCGGGGTGTCCGAGATCGGGAGGCGGGGGCGGAGGCGGAGGCGGAGGTGTTGGATGCGGGCTGGTCATCTCAGGAGATGGTATCGGCCAGGGACCACGCCCAGAACACGAGCTGGAGCAGCAATGTGATGGCTGCACCGAAGTAGTACCGGCCGAGCGTGTCGATTTTCGCCTGGTTGGAAAGCTCGGGGTCGGAGAGCCGCCGGGCAAGGCGGTTGAGTATGGTATCATGTATGGCATGAGGCGCACGACGATCTACCTACCTGACGATCTCAAGCGTGCTCTCGAGCGAACCGCCTCCGCTGAAGGGCGCAGCGAAGCCGAAGTCGTGCGCTCAGCGCTTGCCGTTGCGACGGCAGAGTATGCATATCCGCGACCGCGGCTTCCTCTGTTCAGCAGCGCCGACCCCACGCTCGCCGAGCGGATCGACGAAGAGCTCGCCCGCGGATTCGGCGAGTGATCCTGCTTGACACGAGCGGGCTGCTCTCCGCACTCGACAGCAGCCAGACTCACCACAGCGAGGCGGCCGCAAGCCTTTCCTCCGCAAGCCCACCGCTGCTGCTATCGCCATTCGTGCTCGCGGAGCTCGACTACCTCATAGCCTCACGCGTGGGCTCTACCGCCCGCGCCAGCCTGCTCAAGGAGGTCGAGCGCGGCGCGTACACCCTCGGGCCCATGACTGCCAAGGATGTCGCGAGCGCCCATGCCGTCATCAAGCGCTACGCCGACCATGAGATCAGCCTGGCGGACGCATCGATAGTCGTGCTCGCCGAGCGCCACGGCACCAGAGACGTACTGACACTCGATGAACGGCACTTCCGTGTCCTGACCGCCGAAGGCAAACACTTCCGGCTGCTGCCAGCAGACGCGTAGAAGACGCTCCGTTGCCTACGACGCGCTCGGCGCGGGAAGCTACGATGCGAGGAAGCGCTCGATGTCCGCAGCCTCGCGGGCGAGCGCCGGAGCCGGCGCAGGGAGGCCGAACCACGCCGGCTCGGGGCGGCCCTTCTTGATCGACCAAGTACCCGTTGCTGCCCCGCAATGGAGCACGACGGGTTTGAGCATCCCGCCGCCCCTGAGGACGAAGTGGTCGTGCTCGGCGACGACGAATGGCTCGCGCGTGCGGTGGCCGAGCATGAGCGTGTCGAAGGCGGCGAGCAGCAGACAGGGCGGCGTGTCATCCGTGGGCCACGCGTCAACGTCGGACTGCGGGCCGACGGCTTCGAGCGCCCGGCGCGCCTGCGTGATTGGCAGCGAGGACCACTTCGCGAGGTCGGATGCGTCACAGGGGCCGTAGCCTGCGAGGTAGCGGGCGCCAAGGATCGCGAGTGCCTCGTCGGTGTCGACCGCCGGGGGCGGGTCGGCCGCGTGCAGCAGGCCGGCGGCGTCGGTGACGATAAGACCTTGCGTTGAAAGCCAGGGAACGAATGTGTTGATCGGACCCTGCTCGAGCGACGGGTGGCCGCGCTCGACGAGTGCGCGCAGCAGTGACGGCCGGTCGCGGGGCCGGTCGGCGCAGAGCTCAACGACGTCCCCGCGCATGGCGTTTACCTCGTCAACGATGCCGAAGCGCTCGAAGCGCGCGCCGAACACGCGGGCATTTCGCCTGGCGAATAGCGCGTGCAGCCAAGGGCGATCGGATGCCGCGATCAGGTGCACGGTGCCGCGGACCGTCCACGTGCGCAGGAGCGGCGCGGCGCGGACGGCGCTTCGAGTGAGGCCGGGCACGCGCGAGCGCAGTGCAAGAGCCGCGGCGCGCAGATCCTGAGCCTGGACGCCGATTACAGCCAGCGCCGCTTCCTCGGCGCTCGTACACGCCGTTGCCAGCGTCAGCCGCTGCGCCGCCAGACGGCCAGCACGCAAGTGCTCGTCAGCATCCATCCGACAATCCTCGCATTCAGACCGCCGCCTCGCCCGGTCACATTTAGGCGGTTGACTGTGCCTCGACGAGAGCGGCAGCCCGCGCCTCGAACGCGCCGAAGCCGTGCTCGCGCGAGAGCTCAAGCGCATGGGCGGCGTGCTCGCGGGCTCGAGTAGCATCGCCTCGTCCGGTGAGCGCCTGCGCCAAGCCAAATGGGCGCGGGCTGCCCACAGCAGCAGGCCGTTGGTCTCCTGGAAGTTGCACGCGAACGCCAAGTGCTGATCGGCCTGTTCGTGGTCTCCCATGACGCCGGCGAGCAGGCCCAGCCATATGCGGGCGTGTCCGTAGCCGATGGTGCCGTTCCAGACGACCTGGTCGGCAAACGGCTCGATGAGCTCGTACAGGATCGAGGCCGGGCCTGAGCTGTCTGTCAGCACGGCCGCGTCGGCATACAGCGCCAGCGCGATCAACGTGGCCGTGTCCGGCGCGATGTGCTCGAAGCGGTCACTGGCGGCCTGCTCGAGGATCTTCGCGGCCTCGGCTCCTCGATCGAGATAGCAAAGGGTCACTGCCAGTCCGGCTTGCCAGGCCGCGATCGCGGGATAGGCGCTCACGCTCTGCTCCATCATCTCGATGATCTCGCCACTGCGGCCTTGCAGCTGCAGCTGCTCGAGTGCGAGCTTCGCGCGCTCGAGGTCCCCCCGTTCGACGCAGGTGTGAAAGTTCATGTTGTGCGCCGAGAATTGGAGTGCAGGATCACCCACCTCGGCGGCGCGGCCAACGAGCTCCTCGACAAGACCGATTCGCCAGGCGAGCGTATCCGGTGCTCGAATCGTTTCGTGGACGTTCCCGAGAACTTCGGCGAGCGTCCTCGCGTCGTCCGTGGCGCGAGCCAGCGAGATCGCCTCCTCGGCGAGCGAGCGACGCATGTCAAAGTCCGGGTCCCACGTGAGTTCCAGCGCCTTGATCGCGAGCAGGCGCGCGCGGCGCGCGTGATTCGGCGGGTCGTCGAGCTCGATCGATAGCGATGTGGCGCGGATTCAGCTGGCGGTGGGTGCCGGCAGTGCGTCAAGCACCTGTTTGAGGTCATCTACCGACTGGTAGTCCAGCCCGAGCAGGTGGTCATGTCGATGCCGGACGACACCGTTCTCGTCGATGATGATGACTGCGCGCTTTGTGCCCATACGCCCATGCGCGCTGTACGCCCGCGCCACGGCGCCATCGACATCGGCCAGTAGCGGGACCGTCAGGTTGTTCTTGCCGATGAAGCCCTGGTGCGACTCCACGCCCTGCGCCGAAATGCCGACCGCCGTCGCGCCCAGCGCCGCGAACTCGTCCGGCCGATCCCGGTACGAGCAGAACTGCTTCGTGCACACCGGCGTGTTGTCGCCCGGATAGAACAGCAGCACCACGCGCTCGCCACGATGCTCTGACAGCCGGAAGGTCCCGTCCGTTCCCTGCAACTCGAAGTCCGGGGCCGGCTGGCCCACCTGCGGTGTCTTTGCCATTACCGCAACCTATCTTACGGCTGGCTCGCCGGCTCCAGCAGATGCTGTAGAAACAGGCGGGCATGCGCGCCCGTCGGCGACAACCCGGTTGTCACTTCGTCATCGGCACCACCCTCATGCTGGCGGCATCCCTGCTGGCGGCCGGTTGCGGAGCCGGCGCGCCGGTCGGCGACGGCCCGGTCGCCAATGTCTCCACGCCGCTGGCGAGTGCCACAGAGATCCCCTCCCCGGCGCGAAGCGCCTCATCTGAACCCCTCTTGGACTGGCCGGAGTTCGGCCTGAACCCGCAGCGCAGCGACGTCAGCGAACTGCCGACCGGCATCAACGCCGCGAACGTCGCCCACCTGCGCCACCTGACCGTCGCACTGCCCGGAACCGTCGACTCCTCGCCCATCTACCTACACGGCGTCACCGTCGACGGGGGCGTTTACGACACGATCGTCGTCACGACCACGTACGGCAAGACGCTCGCCATCGACGCCAACAGCGGGAGGATCCTGTGGACGTTCACCCCGCCCGGCTACAGCAGCTGGGCCGCCAGCGCGCAGATCACCACCGTCAGCCCCCTCGCGGACCCCGACCGCCAGTTCGTCTATGCCTCATCGCCCAACGGGCTGATTCACAAGCTCGCGCTGGCCGACGGCAGCGAGGACTCCAGCGGCAGCTGGCCGGTGAAGATCACGCGCGACGCCACGCACGAGAAGATCACCTCTTCGCTCAACATCGACGGCCCAGACGTGGTCGCCACGACCGGCGGCTACTACGGCGACGCCCCTCCCTACCAAGGTCACGTGGTCCTGATCGACCGTGAAAGCGGCCACATCGCCGCGATCTTCAACACGCTGTGCGCCAACCGCCGCGAACTGCAGGTCCCGAGTACCTGCCCCGCCAGCGACTCGGCCATCCTCTCGCGCAGCGGCCCCGTCGTCGAGCCCGGCGACGGGAGCATCCTCATCGACACCGGCAACGGCCCCTGGAACGGCACCACCGACTTCGGCGACAGCGTGGTCGAGCTGTCCTTCCCCGCGCTGAGCCTGCGCCAGTCCTTCACGCCCACCGACCAGGAACACCTCAACAGCAGCGACACCGATCTCGGCTCCAGCGCCCCCGCGCTGCTCGGGCACGACCGCGTCGTGCTGGCAGGCAAGGACGGGATCATGCGCGTGCTCGCGCTCTCGCGCCTGGACGGTCACCCGCCCTCCGGCGCCCGCGCGCGCCTGCACCCCCTGGGCGGGGAAGTCCAGCGCCTGCAGATACCCGGCGGCGGCGAGCTGTGGACCGCACCCGCCGTGTGGCAGCGCAGCGGGCGCACCACCGCGTTCATCGCCGACGAAAGCGGCACCGCCGCCTACGTGCTGCGCTCCGGGCTGCTCTACCGCGCGTGGGAAAACAGCAATCCCGGGACCAGTCCCGTCATGGCCGGCGGCCTGATCTACGTGTATGACCTGTCGGGCGGCGGCATCAACGTCTACCGGCCCGGCTCGCCGCAGCCGATCGCCAAGCTCGCGGGGCAGCCCGGACACTGGAACAGCCCGATCGTGGTCGACGGGCACGTGGTCGAGCCCGAGGGCAACGCCAACAACCACGAAACCAGCGGCCAACTGGAGATCTTCTCGGCGCCCTAGACGCGCCATCGAGCAGATACAGCCACATCTCGCCCCGCCGTGGGAAAGCAGGGGCGCTAGCCTCGATCGCATCATGGCGGAATCGCTTGCCGGCCAGCTGCTGCTCGCATCGCCCTCGCTGCACGACCCCAACTTCATGCGCACGGTCGTCCTGGTCGGCGTGCACAGCGAGGAGGGCGCCATGGGGGTCGTGCTCAACCGCCCCTCCACGGTCACCGTCGCCGACGCCGTGCCCCAGCTCGAGCAGACCGTGGAGGAGCTCGAGCCCGTGTACGTCGGCGGGCCCGTCCAGCCGACCTCGATCGTGTTCCTGGCCGAGTTCCTAGACCCCTCGCTGGCGGGCCTGCTGGTGCTCGGTCGGATCGGCTTCCCCGCGCCCGACGCCGGCATCGAGGAGCTCGCCGAGGCGACCAGGCGCAGGCGCGTGTTCGCCGGCTACGCCGGCTGGGGAGAGGGGCAGCTCGACGCCGAGGTCGAGCAGGGAGACTGGATCACCCACGCAGCCCTGCCCCAGGACGTCTTCACCCGCGCCCCCGAGGAGCTGTGGGGCACGGTGCTCACGCGCATGGGCGGAAGCTACGCGCTGCTCGCGCGCATGCCGCTCGATCCGAGCGTCAATTAGAGCTTGGAAGTGCAGGCGCGCCGCCGTACGGGCGCTAGGCTTCTCTGAATGCTCAAGCTCGCCCGCTGGTCGACCACGCACCGCTTGTACGTGGGGATCGGGTGGCTGGTCATACTCGTCGCGGTCATCGCGCTCGCCCAATCGGCCGGCACCAGCTACTCCAACAACTTCACGCTGCCGCACAGCGGCGCCCAGAGCGCGGCCGATCTGCTCCAGCACAGCTTCCCCACCCAGGCGGGCGACCGCGACACGATCGTCTACAAGGTCCGCTCCGGCAGCGTGCGCGAACCATCTGTGCGCGCACGGATGAGCGCGATGTTCGCCGCAGTCGCCCGACTGCCGCACGTCACGAGCGTGATCAGCCCGTATGCGGGGGCGGGCAAGGCGATATCCGCCAATGGGCAGATCGCGTTTGCGACCGTGGTGTTCGACGAGAAAGCGAACCTGCTGCCCCAGAGCGCGCCCGAACGTGTCGTCAAAACGGCCCGCGCCGCTGCGCAGGGTGGGCCCGATCCCATCCAGGTCGAGCTCGGGGGCCAGGCGATCGAGGCGACCGAGCAGGAAGGCTTCGGCATCTCCACCGAGGTCGGCCTGCTCGCCGCGATCGTGGTGCTGCTGCTCACATTCGGCTCGGTGATCGCGATGGGACTGCCGATCGTCACCGCGCTGTTCGGCCTGAGCACCGGCCTGTCGGCGATCGCCCTGCTCACGCATGTCGTCGACACGCCGAACTTCTCCTCAGAGCTCGCGGCGATGATCGGGCTGGGCGTAGGGATCGACTACGCGCTGTTCATCCTCACGCGCTTTCGCGAGGCCTACCGTACGCCCGGACCGACCTTTCAGGACGTGCGCGCCGCGGTCGTGCTGGCGATGGACACCGCCGGGCGCGCAGTCCTGTTCGCGGGCGCGACCGTCGTAATCGCCCTGCTGGGGATGATGCTACTGGGCGTCGAATTCCTCTATGGGGTGGCCATCTCGGCGTCGATCGGCGTGCTGCTGATGATGTTCGCCTCGCTCACGCTGCTGCCCGCGCTGCTGACGTTCGTGGGCGCGCGCGTCGCACGGCCGGGCCGCAGGGCGCGCCGCGCCGGCATCAATCCGCCGCCGGCGGGTGCCGCGTGGCTGCGCTGGAGCGCATTTGTGCAGCGACGGCCGTGGACAATCGCCGGGGCGTCGGCGCTCGTGATGCTCGCGATCGCCGCGCCCGCCACCGCGCTGCGGCTCGGCTCCAGCGACGCCGCCAACGACCCGACTAGCCAGACCACCCACCGCGCCTATGAGCTGCTCGCGCAGGGCTTCGGACAGGGCTTCAACGGGCCGCTGCTTGTGGTTGCGAAGGTGCCCAACCCGCACACAGAAGCAGTCGAACAGGGCGTGCAGCAGCTGACGCCGCCGAGCGCCGAACCGAAGGCCACCGTGCAAACGCTGCGCGCGGCGATCGCGAGCACCCCGGGCGTGGTCTCGGTAGCGCCAGCCAGGATCAACGCCGCAGGCGACGTGGCAACCCTGAGCGTCTACCCTCGTTCATCGCCGCAGGCGTATGCCACCACTCAGCTGGTCGACCAGCTGCGCGAACACGTGATCCCGTCCGTGCAGAAGCGCACGGGAATGACGGTGTATGTGGGCGGGGTGACCGCCGGGGGCGTCGACTTCGCCGCGGTGCTCTCGCGCAAGCTGCCGCTGTTCGTCGGTGTCGTCGTGCTGCTCAGCGCGCTGCTGCTGATGGTCGTCTTCCGCTCGCTGGTCATCCCGCTCCAGGCGGCCGTCATGAACCTGCTCAGCATCAGTGCCTCACTGGGCGTCATCGTGGCGATCTTCCAGTGGGGCTGGCTGGGCAGCCTGATCGGAGTCCAGCCGGCTCCGATCGATTCGTTCATCCCGGTGCTCCTGTTCGCGATCGTGTTCGGCCTGTCGATGGACTACGAGGTGTTCCTCGTCTCGCGCATGCACGAGCGCTGGACGCGCACGCACGATCATTCACGGGCGGTCGCCGAGGGCCTGTCGCTGACCGGGCGCGTTGTCACGGCCGCCGCCGCGATCATGGTGTGCGTCTTCCTGTCATTCACTCTGCTCGAAGGCCGCGTGATCAAGGAGTTCGGATTCAGCCTCGCAAGCGCCGTGTTCCTCGACGCGCTCGTCGTGCGCTGCCTGCTGCTGCCCGCCGTCCTGCACCTGGTTGGCGAGCGCACCTGGGGGCTCCCGAGCTGGCTGGACCGGCTGCTGCCGCGGCTAAACATCGAGGGGACCCTGCTGCCGGCCGACACGCGCGAGCAGCCCAGCCGGCCAGGCGTCGGCCCGCCGGGCGCGTCCCGGCGTGCGCGTGCCGGCGTGGCGGCCGAGGGAGCCGACGGCTGAGCCTGCTGTTCAGGCGGGCGGGCCTGCTTGCCTTCCTGTGCCCCGCCTTGCTCGCCGCGTGGCCAGGCGGCGCACGGGCCAGCGGCCCGGGCAGCGCGAGCGCTGGCGCCGCCGCTGGGCGTCCCTCGGCGCTGCTGCTGTTCGTGCCCGCCGACGAGGCGCAGATGGCCGGCATCCCGGACCTGTCGATGGGCATCATGTCGGCCTCCCAGGGCCATTACGCGACGGCTCAGCTGCTGCTCGACATCACGCAGGGAGCTCGCGTCGCGTCCTCGGCGTATGCCACCGCCAAAGCGCCCGCGCTGTCGCTGGCGACCTCCGGCGCCGGCGGCGTGATCGACGGTTGGCAGGCCGCGCAGCGGCGCGCGCAGGCGGCGCCCCAGCTGCTCGAGCCCGGTCTGCTGGCCGCGTCGATCGCCGGCGGCGCCGGCTACGCCGGCGTGACGGGGAGCGGCAACATCGACGGCCCGGTCGCGGCCGACCGCGCGGGGCGCGTGGCCATGGTGTCGCTCGGCCCGGCCTCCACGCTGCTGGCCCGCGTGGCCGCGTTGCGCGCCAGCAGGGCACTGGTCGTCGCCGACCTGCCCGACGGCCGGGAGGGGGCGGCCGACCTGCGCGCGCTCGTCGTCGGGCGCGGGGCGGGGGAGCTCGTCGTGGTCGTGCAGAGGGTCCCCGACAGGCCGGGCGGCGAACTGCTGTGGGCGGCCGTCGCGGGGCTGGCCGGTTCCGGCGCGCGCGAGCTGAGCTCACAAAGCACCAACCAGCGTGGGCTGATCGTCTCGGTGGACGTCGCCCCGACGATCCTCGGACACCTGGGTGAGGCGATCCCAGCAGAGATGCGCGGCGAGGCGATCCACACCGACGGGGCGCTGCACTCGGCGAGCCTGCGCGCGCTGATGTCGCGCCTGCGCGTGATCGGCGGACGGCGGCTGAAGGCGCTGGCGTGGCTGCTGATCGCGTGCGCGCTGCTGCTGCTCGTAGCCGCCCGACGGCCGCGCGCGCGCGCGTGGGCGATGCGCGCCTGCGCGCTGGGGGTGCTGTGGGCTCCAATCGGCGTGCTGATACCAGCTGCGCTGGAACCGAGCGCGGCGGTCGAGTACGCGATCATCGCCGTCAGCTGCCTGGCGCTCGGGGCGCTCACCGACCTTGCGCTGCCGTGGCCGCGGGCGCCGCTGGCTCCGGCAATCGCAGCCGTGGTCGTGCTGAGCGTCGACGCGCTCGCCGGCACCCAACTGCTGATGCGCTCGCTGCTCGGCCCCGACCCGCTGCTGGGCGCGCGCTTTTACGGGATCGGCAACGAGCTCAAGTCCGGGCTGACCGTGCTCGTGCTCGCCGCCGTCGCCGCCGCGCTGTACCCCGCCGCACGCAACCGTGCCGCGGCAGCGGCGATGCTCGGCGCGGGCGCCGTGCTGGCGGTGGTGGAGGGCTCGGCGCGAATCGGAGCGGGCGTCGGGGGGGTGATACTCGTGTGCGCAGCGCTGGCCGTCGCCACCGTCATGCTCGCGCCCGGCGCCGTCAGCCGCAGGCGCGCACTGGTCGTGCTGATCAGCCCTGTCGCCGGCCTGGTTGCGCTCGCCGCGATCGACTTGGCCACCGCGCACGGGACCGGCCATTTCACCGGCAGCATCCTGCACGCCCGTTCGGCGGGCGACGTGCGCGACATCATCATGCGCCGCTACAAGGCCGCGTGGGACGAGCTGAAGAACCACGCAATGCCCGCGGCCACCGTCCTTGCGCTCGCCCTCGCCACCCTCGGCGTGCGCCGGCGCGAGCGCCTGCTGGCCCCGGTGCGCGCTGACCCCGCCTGGCTGGCCGCATTCGCCGGCGGCCTCACCGCCGGAGTGGTCGGCGCGCTCGTCGAGGACTCCGGCCCGGTCCTGCTCGTGGTGGCCGTGTTCACGCTCGGCTGTGTGGCCACGTACCTGTGGGGGCGGCCCATCGGATCGGCGTCGCAGGTCACGGTCCCAGCGCTCCGATCGGAATCACGGCCACGCCATCCTCACGGCGATATCCGTACCCCGTCCCAACGATGACGCCCAGCAGTGCCGGGCGCCCGCACTTCGCGGTGTCGATCCGCTCGACGAACCGTGTCAGGCTCGCCGCAGCATCGTCCACCTGCCCGGCTCCCAGCTTGACCTCGAAAGCCATCCAACGACCATCGCCCGACTCGACGATCGCATCGACCTCGACACCGCCTTCGTCTCGGTACTGCAGCACCTGAGCATCGGCTCCCTGCGCATAGACGCGCAGATCGCGTACCACTAGTGACTCGAACAGGAAGCCGAGCAGGTTGAGATCATGCGCTGAGTCTCGAAGAGGCTCATCGGGCGCATCCGCAGGGGGGAGATACGACCGGCCCCGGTGTGCCTGGTGATGTCGTCTGGGGGAACCGCCGAGCCGGTCAGGATGAACTGGCCGGGCTTTGCCCGGTCGTCGATCTCCCTGCGAACGTGGTTCCAGACTGCCGGCTCGATCTGCCACTCGTCGAGCAGGCGGGGGACTGGACCGTCGAGCACGAGCTTGGGGTCGAGTGCGATCGCCTGCCGGGCGTTCGTGTCGACGTCCAGCAGGACCTCGCTGGCCGCGATCTGTCGAGCCGTGGCGGTCTTCCCACACGCCTTGGGTCCCTCGATGACGACGGCGCCAACTGCCCCCAGACGGGCCTGGAGCTCACTGTCGACAATCCTCGGCTGATATTTGACGGGGATAACGCGAACAGTCTAGCGGGGAGATTACGGTGTTAACAGCGGGGAGAATGCGTCTACATGAACGGGGAGAATACGATGCGCTGGCCCCAGCGACCCGGCCGACCGTTAGCCAGCCGATCGGCCCATACCACGTCTTGCCCCAGGCCGTGACCAAAGTCTCGAACTTTTCACTTCCTGTTCCCGACCTGTTCACGGCAGGGTCACGCGATGAACACGTGTGACATCCGGCGGCGTCAGAGACTGGCGTTCCCATCCCACACGTGCGTGAAAAGGAGATGCAAATGGCGATGAGCGCCAAGTCCCATCCGCGTGCAGCACGCCTCGCGCGCCTGCGTCGCAGAGCCGCAGCGTCGGTCGCGGTCCTCGCAGCAGCGGCGGCATCGGCCGTGTCGATCGCCGCGACGAGCGCAAGCGCCTCACCGAGCGGCGAACCGTCACCGAGCGCCACCGCGCCAGTCGAACCGACGAGCATCGAACCGACGCTCAGCCCGGCGCCGCAGGTGGTCTCCTCGCAGCAGACCACCCCCACCCACGTGGACGGCCTTGGGGTCGCCCCGGGCAAGATCAAACACGTGTGGCTGATCATCCTCGAGAACAAGTCCTTTGACGCCACCTTCACAGGCCTCAACAAGAACACCTACCTGTGGGAGACGCTGCCGTCCCAGGGGGTGCTGCTGAAGAACTACTACGGCACCGGCCACTTCAGCCTCGACAACTACGTCTCCATGGTCAGCGGCCAGGCCACGCAGCCCGACACACAGGCCGACTGCCCCTTCTATGACAAATTCTCGGGGACCGTCAACCTGCAGGGCACGCTCAAAAAGAACCCCGACTACGGGCAGGTGCTCTCGCCCGTCGGGCCCAACGGCGCCGCCGGCCAGAACGGCTGCGTCTACCCAGCCGACGTGCCCACGCTGTTTAACCAGCTCGACGCGGCCGGCATGAGCTGGAAGGGCTACGCACAGGACCTCGGCAACCCCGACGAAAGCGGGCCGACGCACGACGCGGGCAGCGAATTCTGCGGCGCCCCGTATGCCGAACCGGGCCCGCGCGGCAGCACCGCGTTCCCCAACCCGGGCAGCGCCAACGGGACCGACCAGTACGTGCCCAAGCACTTCCCGTTCCCATGGTTTGAATCGATTCGCGATGCGGGCGACTGCAACGAAGCACACATCGCCAACCTGTTCAGCCCGACCAACGGCCTGTTCCACGATCTGCAGAGCGCGGCGACCACGCCGGCCTTCAGCTGGATCTCACCGAACAACTGCAGCGACGGGCACGACGCTGTCTGCCACGGCAACAACTTGTCGGGCGGCTTCAAGAAGGGCAGCCCGTTGTCGGAAGCGACCGAACCGGAAGCTCCGGTGAACTTCACCGGCGGCCTGCACTCGGCCGACGTGTTCCTCGAACACGTCGTGCCCGAGATCGAGGAATCGCCGGCGTTCAAGGAAGGCGGCCTGATCGACGTCACCTTCGACGAGGGCTTCCCGCCCTTCACCTACACCGGCAACAGCTTCGCCAACTCCAACCTCGTCGCGCCCAACGCGGCGGCCTCGATCGAAGCGGACTCGGCCGGCGAGAACCTGTTCGGCAGCAACGTCAACTTCGAGCCCACCGGCCCGAACACGCCGCTGCAGAAGAACGAAGCCGGAGAAGAGCTGTTCCCCGGCCCCGGCGACAACGCGTTCGTCGACCGGCCGAGCAGCTGCGTTGCGCAGACGGAAGTCCCGCAGCCGGCAGGCACGTGCCTGCTGGGAGGCGGCAGCAACGTCCCCGGCGCCCGTACCGACAAAGCGGCCAGCGCCGCCGAAGGGACCTCCACGATCGCCGACAACGCGATCGTGGCGACCGACAAGGGCCGCTCGGTGAGCGGCACGGGTATCCCGGCCGGCTCGTTCGTCGGCGTCGTCAACGACACGTTCGTCAATGCCACGGCGTCGTCGCAGGCCGGCGGCATCGTAGACACAGGCTCGTTCACGCTGGTCAACGAAAACGGCGAACCGGTGTTGACGAACGCGCCCGTCGGCGGGATCACGCTGGGAGCGCGCAACCCCTCGACCGACCCGCTGTTCGACGCGAGCGACGCGACGACCGGCGGCGGCGACACGGGCAGCGTGCTGATCAGCCCCTACATCGCGCCGGGCAGCGTGAGCACCGTCGACTACAACCACTACAGCTGGCTGCGCACGATGGAGGACCTGTTCAAGGTCACCAAAGCGTCACCCGGCCTGGACAAACGGGGCCACATCGGCTACGCCGCCCAGCCCGGCCTCGCGCCGTTCGGACCCGACGTGTTCACCAACCCGAAGGGCGTGCATGAAACGAAATAGCGCCACCGACGCCCGCGTCGCCGATCGGCGGCATGGGTAACGCGCGGCGTGTGCTGACTGCGGGCGTGGCGGTCGTTGTGGCCGCCACGCTCGCCGGCCTGCTGCTGGCCCGCCACGGCGGGTCGGCGGCCGCCGCGCACGGGACGAGCGCCGCGCGCGTGGCGAGCACGCCCGCCAAATATGGCGGGCTGCCCAGCTGGCTGCCCAAGCCCAAGGTGCAGGTCAACCGTGTCCTGCAGGCCAGCGCCGCCCACGCCGCGCTGGCGAGCCAGGGCGACGAGGTCGCGGTCGACCTAGCGGGCGGGCATACCCTGGCGACGGCCGTCGGTCCGGAAGTGCCCGAGGAGGGCCGCTTCCCGGTGCCAGCCACCACCCCGTGCACGTTCGTGGTCACCTTCGCGCACGTGTCGGGCGCCGTGCCGCTCTCGGCCGGCGCGTTCACGCTCGTCGACGAGTACGGCCACGTGTATCGCCCGCGGGTGACCGCCATGGGCGGCGGCCCGCTGCCCGCCCGCGCGACGCCCGGCGCGCCGCTGTCGATTCGCGTGTACGGCGTTCTGCCGACCGGCGACGGCAGCATCACGTGGGCACCCGAAGGGCGGCTGGTCGCCGCGTGGGATTTCAGCGTGGAGATCGACTGAGCCGGGTAGGTCCGCTGGCCGGCCCTGCGCCTCTGGCCGGCCCTGCGCCCCCGCCCCGCCAGGCGGCCCATCCCCTGCCGAGCGCATAGGCGACGGCGCCGGCGCTGCCGACGAAGAAGCCGACGGGATAGTTGGTCTCATAGGACGCGGCGATTGCGCTCCAGACGGTGATAAGCGCGATCGCCACCGACAAGACCATGGCCACCAGCGGCCGGTCGGTGAAGCAGCGCGCGGCCGCGGGCGCGCCGATCATCAGGCTGAAGATCAGCAGCGTGCCGACCACGGGCACGGTCATGGTGGCGGCGAGCGCAACCACCGCCAGGAAGCACAGCTCCATGGCAAAGGCGCTCACGCCGCGCGCCTGACCGACCTCGGACAGCACCGACGAGAGCATCAACGGCCGGTACAGCGCGACGATCGCGGCGACACACACGCCGGCCAGCGCGGCAGTGGGCGCGACCTGGTTGGCGGAGATGCCAAGCACCTCGCCGAACAGCAGCGATTCGACCTGCGGCGCGTACTGCGCGCTGAAGCTGAGGAACAGCGCGCCGAGCCCGAGCATCATCACGAGCGCCAAGGCGGTCACCACGTCATGACGCCCGCGCCGGCCGAGCACGCCGATCGACATCGCCCCCAGCAGCGAGAAGGCTCCCAGCCCGACGAGCGTGTTGATCCCCAACAGGCTCGCGCCGGCGGCGCCCGCGAAGGAGCCGTTGGGGATGGCGTGGGCGACGAACGCCGAGCCGCGCAGCACGGTGAAGAAGCCGACCAGGCCGGCCACCACGGCGACGATGCTGGCGACCGTCCAGGCGTTGACCATGAAGCCGGAGAACATCAGGCTGGACGCCTGCGTCGGGCCAACAGGCCGGGCAGGCCCGACAGCAGGTAGGCGAGGAAGATCAGCGTGACGACGAAGAAGCTGACCGGCCAGCCGGTTTCCTTGGGCGGCCAGTAGTAGCTGTCATAGGCCAGCAGGATGCCCAGCCACATCGCGGCGACACCCACCAGGCCGGCCACGGCGATCGCCAGTCCCGGCCGCCTGGTCAGGCGCAGCGCTGTGGCGGCGGGGCCGATCAGCAGCGCGGTCGACAGAATCGCGCCGATCGAGATCGCAGCCAGCGCGACGGCGAGCGCGAGCGCGAGCAGGTAGGCGGCGCCGACGGCGCGCACGGCTATCCCGCGCGCGGCGGCCATCTCGGCGCTGACGCAGCTGAGCAGCAGCGGCCGGTACAGCAGCGCGATGAGCGCCAGCACGCCCGCGCCGAGCCCCACGATCAGCGGCAGCGTGCCCGCGCTGACAGCGAACACCGAGCCGAACAGGATCGTCCGGCCGGCGCCGGTGGTGTTGTGCAGGGTGCTGTCCAGGTACAGCAACAGCGCGGCCAGGCCGAGGGCGGCGCCGAGCACGATCCCCGTCGCGAGGTCGCGCCCACGCGGGCGCTGGATGCCGATCAGCTCCATGACGGCGGCTGCGACGACCCCGGCGACGACGAAGCCCCACAGCGGGCCGACGCCAAACAGGAAGGCTCCGGACCCGCCGGTGATGCCGATGTCACCGAGCGCCTCGCCGGCGAAGGACTGCCCGCGCATGACCGTGAACGTGCCGACGGTCCCCGACACGACCGCGACGACCGCTCCGACGAAGATCGCGATGCGCACGTCTTCGCTTGAGAAGAAGCCGTGCGCGAAGATCAGGGCGGCGCTCATAGCGCGAGCTCTCCCGGCAGTGGGGCGTCCTGGCGCCCCGGGAAGACGCCCTCGTGCCCATGCATGTCGCCCTCGTCGCCCGCGCCCGCCACGACGAGCACGCGGCCGTGCACGTTGAGCACGTCGACGTGGCTGCCGTACAGCTCGCTCAGGACATCCGCGCGCACAACCTCGGCGACGGTGCCGCTGGCGGCGCGCCCGCCGGCGAGATAGACGATCCGGTCCATGACCGGCAGCAGCGGGTTCATCTCGTGCGCGCTGATCAGCACTGCCACTCCCAACTGCGAGGCGATGCGGGCGAGCAGCTCGACGACCTCCTGGGCGGCGCGCAGGTCGAGGTTGGCAAGCGGCTCGTCGAGCAGCAGCAGCCGGGGTCGGCCGATCAGCGCGTGGGCGATCAGCACGCGCTGCTGCTCGCCACCGGACAGCAGCCCGACGCGCGTGTCGGCGAAGTCGCGCGCGTCGACCGCGGCGAGCATTTCTTCTATTAGCGCCCTGCGGGCGCGGGATGGTCGCGGGATGCCGAACCTGTGCGCGTCGAGGCCGAGGCCGACGAGGTCGCGGGCCCGCAGCGGCATGTCGGGGTCGAGCAGGAACTTCTGCGGCACGTAGCCGATCGGCGCGTTGCGCCGACCACCCGCTAGGCGGGCGGTGCCCCGGGTGCGCCCGGCGATCAGTACACGGCCGTCGCTTGCGTGCTGCAGGCCGAGGATGACGCGAAAGAGCGTAGTCTTGCCCGCGCCGTTGGAGCCGATCAGCCCGGTGAGCTCGCCGGGGGCGATGGCGAAGCTGACGTCGCGCAGCACCTCGCGCCCGGACAGCCGCACGGTTACGCCCTGCACTGACAGGATCTCTGTCACAGCTTCTGGGTGGAGACCTTTTCGGCGACCGCCCTGCGCAGTGCACGCACCTCGGCGAGCATCCACGACTGGTAGTCATAGCCGGGGGTGGGCATCGTCTCGTACACGCCCACGACAGGAACGCCGGCGCGTTTGGCGGCGGCCAGGAAGGTCTGCGTGAGCGAGTCGGTGACCTGCTGGTTGTAGAGGAAGACCTTGACCTTGCGTCCCGACAGCAGGCCGTTCTGCAGCGTCACCGCCTGCGGCGCGGGGTCGACGCCGTTCATGATGTCGGCCTGCAGCCCGAACGGGGTCAGGATGTCGGCGCCGGCCGCTTCCAGCAGGTAGTCGCCGACCGGCTCGGTGGTGGCGACCGGGGTGTTCGGGTATTCGCCCTCGAACCGCTTCAGTTCGCGATCCCAGGGCGCCAGCGACCGCTCGAAGCGGGCAGCCGCCGCCTGGAAGTAGGCCGCATGCGCGGGCGCCAGCGCGGACAGGTCGGCGGCGATCGCCCCGGCCACCGCGGGCATCGTTTGCGGCTTGTACCAGAGGTGCGGGTTGGGTGTGGATTCGGGCAGGCCGAGCAGCTTTTGCACGTCGATGACCCTGCGCGAAGAATTGGAGCCCACCCGCCCCGAGGCCGACTCGATCCGTTCCATGAACGTGTCATAGCCCACCCCGTTCTGCACGACCAGCCGCGCCTCGCCGACGACCTGGGCGACGCTGGGGCTGGCCTCGAAGGTGTGCGGGTCGGTGTTGGGGTTGCTCTCAATCGCAGCCACGCGCACGTAGGGACCGCCGACCTGTTCGATCACGTTGGCGTACTCGTTCTCCGCGCCAACGGCCACGATCGCACCGCTGGAGCCGGCACTCGTGGCAACGGCTCCAGCGCCGCCGCATCCGCTGAGCGCGAGTACGAGAAGGGCAATGGCTATGCGTTGCATCTTCAGCGAAGATACACGATATTGAGTCTGAGTCTCAGTATCGAGCCGGGCTTCAGCCCCCGCAGCCGCTGCACGCGCCGTGCAGGACGACCTCGTGACCGTGGGCGCGAAAGCCCAGGCGCCTGGACAGGCGATCGATGGAGCGCTCGAGATCGCTGTCGTCGAACGGCACCAGCGAGCCGCAGGAATCGCAGAGCAGGTGGTGATGATGACCGCCCGCGGGATCGATGAGCTCATAGCGGGCAGTGGCATCGCCAAGCTCCAGGCGCGCCACCAGCCCGTGCTCCTGCAGCAGCTCGAGCACGCGGTAGATGCTCGCGCGCCCCACGTTGCGCTCGCCGCGGCGCAGGCGATCTTCGATCTCCAGCGCGCTCAGCGCGCAGCTCTGGCCTGCCAGCAGATCGATGATCGCGTTGCGGGCGCCTCCTTTGCGATGTCCGGCCTGGTCGAGCACCGCACGGGCGTGCTCGGCCCAGCTCGGTCCGCTGCCGGTCGACATGCTGACCATTCTAGCTCCCCGGCGGAGCGCATAATAAGACCTACTCTCATGAGAAGGGCCCCGCCGAAGCGGGGCCCTTCCACGCGACCTCAGTCGCCGGTACCTCTAGAAGGTGACTTTGCTGGCCCCTTCTTGGGCGATTTTGAGGACGTTCTGTTTCGGTTCCGTGCTGGTCGGCAGCGGTAGGTAGTCGTTGTTGAGGATGATCTGCTGACCGCCTTCACTTGCGTTGCTGAGGGTGAACTGCAGGAAGTTTTCTACAGTCTCAGCCTCGCCTGCTGTCGTCGATGGGTAGTTGTGGTAGCCGTCAAGAGCCAAGTCGAACGCAAAGTTGCAGATCGTGTAGTTGGTCTCTTTGACCGCCGTGGTCACTTCGCTCCAGTTTTCGAGCGTGTTCGGCGGCGGGAATTTCTTTTTCCCATTCGTGTAGGTCGTGTTTTCGCAGTTGGAGTTCGCCTTTGCCGCGACGTCCCCGTTTGTGGATGGGTCGGCGTAGACACCCGTGCCCCTTTGAACGTCGAGCCAGAAGGCTCCGGTGTTCGGGCCGCCTGTGCCGGGCGACGGCGTGAAGCCGTTGCTGGCACGAGCGTCGGCGAGGCTGACGTAGGCGATCGTGCCCGGTTCCGTGGCCACCTTTGAGGCCAGGCCGCTGTCGCCTTTGACGCGCAGCAGCGTGTCACTTTCGTTCGGCCATGCCGTGTTCAACGTCCCGCCGGCCAGCTGCTCCCACGTGTCCGTGCCGTCGACCGCTTTTTTCTGCGTGAGGAAGAAGTACTTCTTCAAAATCGCAGTCGTGCCGGCGCCGTCTTCACGAACAGCCCGTGTGATGTGGGATTTGGCGCCTTTGCCAAGAATCGGGCATTTTTCGGTGCCGTTGTTGAGGAATTTGTCGCCGCCTCCGGTGATGTTTTTCCATTCGGTGCTCGTCCCCTGGAAGATTTTCTCGAGGATCGAGTTGGAGATGACCAGGCGGCCGGGCTCAGAGGTGCTGGTGGCCAAGCACCCGGTGGGTAGGTGGACGACGATCGCGATCGCCTCCTGCGCGACCGGGATCGTGAGCACGGTGTTCAGCGGGGCTCCCCCGGCTTTCTCGATTTCTTCAGACTGCGTCACGCTCGGCGGTTCCTCGGTGCCGATGAACGCGTTGGCGGGGGCGAAGTTCGCGCTGTGGCCATTAAGGCCCCACGATTCCCCGCCCGCTCCGCTGCTGGTCGACGTGTAGCTCGCTTTCGGCGTTTCGCCCGAGCCCTGGCTTCCACTGCAGGCTGTCGGGTTGCTCCCCAGGTTGAAGCCGGGGCCCCAGACGCTCACCTCAGCGACCTTGAGGGCGTTGGCGCCCTGGCCCGTGACGGGTCCGCCGGAGCACTGGGTGCTCGCGCTCGCGACGCCCGGCGTGGCGAGGGCCGCTATCAAGGCGACCGAGCCAGCCAGTGCCGTCACGAGACGGCGTGCGGTATGCGACTTCATTGGATGAAACCTCCTGTTTGATGGCTCTTGGCTCAAGCGGCCTGTTTGCCGCCCCCAAAGCACATTGTCGATAGATACAGTGCGCTTACTGAGGAATACAGGGGTGTGGGCTCTTTAGCTGTGATGAAGCTGTGAAGTCATGCGTGCCGCCGGCCAGCCGGGCAGGGGCTAGCGATCACGCGGCAGCGGCACGACTATGGCTGTACGGCGCTGCCTATTCGGCTGCGAGCCTGCGCCTGCGGAAGACCAACAGCACGGCGCCGACGATCAGTATCACCACGATCAGGACCCCGCCGGCGATGTAGCGCAGTTTATGTTTGACCGGTTTGCTTTTGGCTTCTTTCTGCGCCGCTTCGGGCGTGAGCACCGTCACGGGCACGCCCTTTTCTTTGAGTTTGCCGGCCACCGCCGCCTCTTCGTGCTTGGGGTAGGTCGCGAGCACGTAGCGCCCGTCCTTCAGCGTGATGCGCAGCGAGCGCACGAACTTGTTGATCGTCACCGCGCCGATCTGCCCGCCGGCCAGCTGCTGTTCGTATTCGGAGAGGCTCTCTTTTTCGTAGCTGATCGCGCCCTGGGCCATAGGCACAGCCACGGCGAGCGCGCAACACAGGCACGCGAAGGCGACTACGAGGGTGGCCTTGACGGCTGGGAATGCTCTGGAATGGGTGGTCATCGGCGGAACCCTAGCGGCGGCGGCGCAGGCGTGCTCCCACGCTCTGCGGTGCCCGGCGGCCGCGGCAGCGGCCGCTACACGCGCCCGGTGTCACGCCGGTAGGCGCGTACGGCCAGACCGCTAAACAGGACCGTCCAGGTAGCCATCACGATCCACGCGGTCGTATTCCACGGGTGTCCGCCGTAAGCCGCGTGGCTGGCCTGCACCAGCCAGTAGGACGGTATGTACTGCGCCACGTCGTGGATGAAGCCGTGTTGGCCGAGGGGGAACCACACCCCGCCGATGAACGCGAACAGCGACACGCCGCCGCCGACCGCCGGGCCGATCGAGTCGGGGGTCAGCATGTGGCCGACTGCGATCCCCAGGGCTGCGAAGGGAATCAGGCCGACCAGCATCAGCCCGGTCATCTCTAGCCAATGCCCCGCCGAGAGGCTCACGCCGAGCGAGGAGCCGGCTATGTACAACGCCACCAGGCTCAGCAACGCCATCATGTAGGAGGTCAGCAGCTTGGCGCGGAAGTACGCGCGTGGCGACAGCGGCGTGATGCGCAGCTGGCGGTTCCATCCGACTGCCCGCTCGGACGCGATCCGTGCGCCCGACGACAGCATCGAGCTCATCGTCCCAAACGACGCTAGCCCCAACATGTAGTAGACCGGCGCCGGCACGCCGCTGCCGTCGAAGTCGTGCACGTTGCGCTGCGGCCCGGCGATCAGGAAGTAGAGGATTAGCGGAAAGCCCAGCGAGAGGACGAAGAAGCGCCGGTTTCGAAGCGTGCGCAGCGCCTCAAAGCGGGTGTACGTCAGAGCGCTCATATCAGGCTGGCCCCATGTCGCCCTGGCGCGCCTCGCCGGCGGCGGCCTGCGGACCGTCTGTGGTCAGCTCCAGGAACGCCTCCTCCAGGCCGGCCGCTGCGATCTCGATGTCGCGCGCCTGCGGATAGGCGCCCAGCAGCGCACGGATGGCCACATCGGAATCCGAGCAGCTCAGCACGGCCGCCGCGCCCCGGCGCTCGACGCCGCTCACACCCGGCAGGCTCGCGAGTGCGCGCTCGTCAACGCCGGGCAGAGTCGCGCGGATGACGCGCGAGCCGACCATCGCCTTGATCTCCGTCGGGGGCCCGTCGGCAACCACGCGGCCGTGAGCCATCAGCACGGCGCGGTCGGCGTACGCGTCGGCCTCCTCCAGGTAGTGGGTGGCGAACAGAATCGTCTTGCCGCGCGCCGCAAACTGGCGCATCGTAGTCCAGAAGTCACGCCGTCCCTCAACGTCCATCGCCACGGTGGGCTCGTCGAGCACGAGCAGCTGCGGGTTGCTGACAAGGGCGACAGCGAAGCGCACGCGCTGGGTCTGGCCGCCTGACAGCTTCTGGGTGCGCTGCGCGGCGATCTCGCGCACACCGGACAGCTCGAGCGCCTCATCGACATCCAGCGGCGAGGGGTACAGCGAAGCCATCATTGCTACCAGCTCGCCCACCGACAGATCCCTGATCAGCTGCCCCGTCTGCAGCATCGCCCCCACCGCCCCGTCGGCTACCGCCTGCGCAGGCGGACGGCCGAACACCGACACCGTGCCCGCGTCCGGCGCTAGCAGGCCGAGCAGCATGTCGATCGTCGTCGACTTGCCCGCGCCGTTGGGGCCCAGCAGCGCCACCGTCTCACCCGCCGCGATGCGCACGTCCACCCCGCGAACGGCCCTGATCGGCCCGTCGGGGCCGTGGAAGGACTTGACCAGCCCGCTCAGCTCGATGTCCGACCCACCCCGCGCCTGCGCATCTGCGACCGCACCGATCACCCGCTCCTGCGCCCGCCCTTCACTTGCGCGCCATTTTGATCGCCTTCTGGCGTTCGATCTTCGACAGCACCACCTTGCGCGGACGCACGCTCACGGGAGTCACCTCGACGGCCTCGTCCTCGCGCACGAACTCCAGCGCTTCATCGAGCGTCATTTTGCGGTGAGCGTCCAGGCGCACGAGCACATCTGAGGTCGAGGAGCGCATGTTGGTCAGGTGCTTTTCTTTGACGGGGTTCACATCCAGATCGTCCGAGCGCGCATTCTCGCCGATGATCATCCCTTCGTATACCTCCTCGCCGGGCCCCACAAACAGCGAGCCGCGCTCCTGCAGAGTGAACAGCGAGAAGGTCACTGTCTCACCGCGACGGTCGGCCACCAACACCCCGCTCGTGCGCGTCAAGATCTCGCCGGCCCACGGCTCCCAGCGGTCGAACACGTGGTGCATGATCCCGGTCCCGCGGGTTTCCGTGAGGAACTCGGTGCGAAAGCCGATCAGCCCCCGGGCCGGCACCAGGTAGTCCATCCGCACCCAGCCCGTGCCGTGATTGATCATGTGCTCCATGCGGCCCTTGCGCGCCGCCAGTAGCTGGGTGACCGTGCCGACGTGCTCCTCGGGCACATCCACCGACAGGCGCTCCACCGGCTCGCAGCGCTTGCCGTCGATCTCGCGCTCGAGCACGTGGGGCTGTCCGACGGTCATCTCAAAGCCCTCGCGGCGCATCATCTCTACGAGCACCGCCAGCTGCAGCTCCCCGCGCCCTTGCACCTCGAACGTGTCCGGACGATCGGTCGGGCGCACACGCAGCGACACGTTTCCGACCAGCTCTTGGGCCAGGCGCGCCTCGATCTGCCGGGCGGTCAGCTTGTCGCCGTCTTTGCCCGCCAGCGGCGAAGTGTTGACGCCGATCGTGATCGACATCGCCGGCTCGTCCACGGTGATCACCGGCAGCGGGCGCGGGTCGCCGAGGTCGGCCAGCGTCTCGCCGATCGTCACCTCGGCGATGCCCGCCACCGCGATGATCTCGCCCGGGCCCGCCTCCGGCGCATCAACGCGGTTCAGCGCGTCGGTCACGTAAAGCTCGGCCACGGTCGCGCGCTGGATCGAGCCGTCGGCGCGGCACCATGCGATCTGCTGGCCCTTGCGGATCGTGCCGTGGCGCACGCGGCAGATTGCCAGGCGCCCGACGTAGGGGGACGCGTCGAGGTTGGTCACGAGCGCCTGCAGCGGATGCTCGGGGTCGTACGTCGGCGCGGGGATGTGCTCGAGCAGCAGGTCAAGCAGCGGCGCGAGGTCCTCCTCCTGGATCGGCTTGCCGGGCTCGTAGTGCAGCGAGGCCACGCCTGCCTTGGCGTTGCAGTAGACGATCGGGAACTCGATCTGGTGCTCGTCCGCGTCGAGGTCGAGGAACAGCTCATAGACCTCGTCGACGACCTCGGCCACGCGCGCGTCCGGGCGGTCGACCTTGTTGACCACCAGGATCACCGGCAGCTTGGCCTCCAGCGCCTTGCGCAGTACGAAGCGCGTCTGCGGCAGCGGCCCCTCAGAGGCGTCCACCAGCAGCAGCACGCCGTCGACCATCGTCAGCCCGCGCTCAACCTCTCCGCCGAAGTCCGCATGCCCAGGCGTGTCGATGATGTTGAGCTTGACGTCCTTGTAGCGCAGCGAGGTGTTCTTGGCGAGGATCGTGATGCCCTTCTCGCGCTCGAGGTCCATCGAGTCGAGCACGCGCGTGGCCACGTCCTGGCCGACGCGAAACGCGCCCGACTGCCACAGCATGGCGTCGACCAGCGTGGTCTTGCCATGGTCGACGTGGGCGACGATCGCGACGTTGCGGATGTCATCTCTGGTTACGAGCACGGCGCAACAGGCTAGCGGCGCACGCGTGCGGCCCTGAGACCTGTCCGCAATCCGAAGCGTGCGAGCGCCGACGGGTAGCGCTCGGCCGCTGCGATCGTCTCTTCCAGCGCGGCCGCAAAGCGCCTGATCTCGGCCTCCTCGACCATCAGTGCGGGCAACGCCTTGATCACGTTCATGCGATGGCCGGCCACCTGGCAGAGGATCTTGTGCTCTGCAAACAACGGCACGATCACAAGCTGGGAGAACAGGCCCGGCTGGCGCGCCTCGACCCTCTCCCACAGCCGCCGCGCGCCCGCGCCGCCCGGGGGGCCGAATTCGATCGCCCACATCAAGCCCAGGCCGCGCACGTCTGAGACCACCTCGAAGCGCTCCACCAGCGGCCTGGTGAGCTCCAACAGCAGCTCGCCCATGCGCTGCGCGCGGGCGACCAGGCCCTCGCTGTCGAGCACGTGCAGGGTGGCCAGCGCTGCGGCCGCCGCCAGGTCGTTGCCGCCGAAGGTCGAGCCGTGGCGCACGGCCCGTTCCATGCCGTCGAACACCTTGTCGAAGGCCGCGCGCGACACGAGCACCGCGCCCACCGGCACCAGGCCGCCCGACAGCGCCTTGGACAGGCAGATCATGTCCGGCTGCAGGTCCCAGTGCTCCAGCGCGAGGAAGCGCCCGGTGCGCCCGATGCCCGTCTGCACCTCATCGCACACGAACAGCGCGCCCGCCTCCCCGCACAGCCGCTGGGCGCCCGCCAGGTAGTCGTCGGCGGGGATGTTCACGCCCTTGCCCTGCACCGGCTCGACCACAAACGCGGCCACGTCCCCACGCGCGAGCTCGCTCTCCAGCGCGTCGCAGTCGCCGAAGCCGACGGGGTCGCAGCCAGGCAGCAGCGGACCGAAGCCGTCGCGGAACTCGGCGTTGCCGTTGAGCGACAGCGAGCCCAGGGTCAGCCCGTGGAAGGCATGCTCGGCATACAGCACGCGCGGTCGGCCGGTGGCCGCGCGCGCGATCTTGATCGCCGCCTCGACCGCCTCAGTGCCCGTGTTCGCCGGGACCATCGCCGCCACGCTGGCCGGGGCGCGCGCCAGCAGCTGCTCGGCCAGCACGCCGCCAAGCAGCGTCACCCCCAGCTGGGGCAGGTTGCCGGTGCGCGCGGCCAGCACCTGCTCGACCGCTGCGATCGCCTCGGGGTGGTTGCGCCCAATCGCAAACACGCCATAGCCGCCCACCAGGTCCAGATAGCGCTCGCCGTGGGCGTCGATCAGGTGTGCCCCCTCTCCCCCCGTCCACACCCTGTCAAAACCCAGCGTGCGCAGGATCCTGCCCATCTGCGGGTTCAGATGGCGGTCGTTGAGGGCCATCTCCTCGCCGCCGCGGGTGGCAAGGATGTCGCTGACCGTGGGCGCGGGCTCGGCGGACATCGAGGCCCTGAGACTATCCGGCCGGGTGCAACGAAGACCGCGTAATAGTCAAAGATGCCAACCATGTGAAAGAAGCTGGCAGCCTGACGCAGACGATCATCTGCATTACGCATCCGTTTGAGGGGCTGTTCAATGCTCAAGCAGCCCCGCGCAGCGGTCGAAATCGTCCACATGCAGGGGGCTTCCTGGCTATGTCCCACCGAGCTTGACCGCAGCCGCGTCGTCGACGCGAGCGACCGCGTGCGCATGATCCGCCGCGTTGGCTCCACGTCAGTGGGTATCGCCCTGGTCGCCTCGGCGCCTTGGGTGGGCTGGTGGACGCTGATCATCTTCGCGCTGTGCGCGCTCAACTTCGCCAACGTCGAGCGCCGCATCTACAAGAGCCCTCACCCCGAGCGGGTCAGCGCGACCGCGATCGTGATCACCTTGGCGCTGCTGACCATCGGCATAGCCGTCTACCGGGGCAGCGCCAACCCGGCCCTGCCTTGGATGATCCTGCCCGCGGCCATGACCGCCGCGCGCTTCCGCCCCCAGGTCGTGGTCGTTAGTGTCGTGCTGACCGTGATCTGCGTCCTGATCGCGACCATCGGCCTGCACACGGCCACCGCGCTGAATGATCCGGTGCCGCTGTTCATCACGCTCGCCCTGCTCATCAGCGTGGTCACGATCGTGCGAGCGCTGCAGACCGCCGAGCTGCATCACCGCAGCGAGGCGATCCTCGATCCCCTCACCGGCCTGCTCAACCGCAACGCGCTGGCGCCGCGCTTCGTCGAGCTCTCGCTGCAGGCGCGCCTGGCCAATCAACCCGTCTGCGTGGTGCTGTGCGACGTGGACAACTTCAAGGAGGTCAACGACCAACACGGACACGATCGCGGCGACGCCGTCCTGCGCGACGTCGCCTACACGCTGCGCAAGCAACTGCGCTCGTTCGAGCTCATCTACCGCCTCGGTGGCGAGGAGTTCCTCGTGGTCCTGCCTGGCATGAACCACGTTGGCGGACTGGAAATCGCCCAGCGGCTGCGCGCAGCCGTCGAGCAGGCGCAGCCCACCGGCATCCCCGTCACGATCTCGCTCGGGCTCAGCGACCGCTGCGGCGAGCAGGTCGACTACGACGTGCTGTTCAAGGCCGCCGACGAGGCGCTGTACGACGCAAAGCGCGCCGGGCGCAACCGCGTGGCCGTAGCGCCGTCCCCGCCGGGGGCGCCGAGCAGCGTCGACGTGGCCGGCGCTGATAATGGGGTGAGCCCCACTCCGATCACAGGCGCGCTCGCCTCGCCGGCCGCCGGCGGCCCGTCCATGCTCGGGCCGACGATCGCGTGACGCGGCCGCGATCCAGCTAGACTGCCCAGAGCATGGTCGTGCGGCAAGCGGCCGTGCGGCAAGCAAGATCGATAAGGGAGTCGACGTGCCTTCGGCAACCGCCACGACGACCACCAAGATGTCAAGCACGCGTCCAATGTCCGTGGACGGCTTGGAGCTCAAGCGCTTGTTCACCCGCTGGCAGCGCCACGGCGACCGCGCCGCCCGCGAGACGCTCGTGCGTCGCTTCATGCCGCTTGCGCGCAGCCTGGCGCGGCGCTACGGCAGCTCATCTGAGCCCTTCGAGGACCTGCTGCAGGTCGCCTCGCTGGGTCTGCTCAAGGCGGTGGACCGCTATGACGTCAGGCGCGGCTACTCCTTCTCGTCCTACGCGGTGCCGACAATCGTCGGCGAGATGCGTCGCTACTTTCGCGACTCGGGCTGGGCCGTGCACGTGCCGCGCGGCGCCCAGGAGCGCGCGCTGAAGGTGCGCGACACCCAGGAGCGCCTGACCCGAGAGCTGGGCCGCGCTCCCACGGTCAACCAGATGGCACAAAGGCTCGAACTGCACATCGAGGAGGTCGTCGACGCGCTCGCCGCGCTGCAGGCATACGAGGCGTTCTCGCTCGACGCCCGCCAGGCGGACGGCCGAGAGGAGCTGGCCAGCTATGGGGAGTCGGTTGGAGCGGATGACGAGCGCTACGAGCTCGTCGAGCTCGACGCCACGCTTGCCTCGGTGCTCAGCCACCTGGGATCCCACGAGCGCCTGATCCTGCGCATGCGCTTTGTGGAGGATCTCACGCAGACGGAGATCGCCGCGCGGATGGGCATCTCCCAGATGCAGGTCTCCCGCCAGCTACGACGCTCGCTCGATCGGCTGCGCGCTCTCACACGCGCTCCCGTACAGGCAGGCTAGGCGCAGCATGCAGCTCACAGGGCCCGCGCAAGCCGGCCGGCAACGGGATTGACCCATCGCCGCAAGTCAGGTTGACCGACAGCTCGATGGCCGAGATCCCGAACCTTCGCCTCAGCCTCGCCAGCAGTCCTGAGAACGTGTTGCTCGTGCGACAGGCGCTCAGCGGCCTGGCGGAAGCGATCGACCTCGACCCGCTCGAGCTCAACGACATCAACACGGCGGTCAGCGAGGCGTGCAACAACGTGGTCGTGCACGCCTACGAAGGCCGCGAAGGGCCGCTCAAGGTGGACATCTGCGCGGGGACTCCGTCGCTGCGAGTGCTCGTGCGCGACCACGGGCGGGGCATCGCAACTACGGTTATGACCGCCGACGGCGACGACGACGGGGTCGAGCAGGCCGTCGGCGGGATTGGCCTGCCGGTCATCCGCGCACTCGCGCGCGACGCCGAGTTCAGAAACGTCGAGGGCGGCGGAACGGAGGTGCAGATGGACTTCGCCACCGCTCGCGCCGGCGCCCTGGAGCCGCCCTCGCCCACCGACCAGCCGCGGCTGCCGGCGATCGCCTCAGAGGGACTGACCAGCACGATGGTCCTGACGATCGCGCCGAGTGCGCTTGCACGCACGGTCCTGCCTCGCCTGCTGTGCGCGCTCGCTGCACGCGCGCACTTCTCGACCGACCGGATATCCGACACCCAGTTGCTCGCCGACACACTCGTGGCGCAGACCGACGGCTCGCTCAGCGCGGCCCACCTCGGCGTGGCAATCGGCGTGGCGCCGCGCAAGCTGGAGCTGCGCATCGGGCCCCTGCGCAGCGGCCGGGCGGGGGCGATAGTGCTCGACTCGACCGTCGATGGCCTCGGCCCCGTGCTCGCACGGCTCGTGGACGCACACGAGGTGACCGTGGAGGGCTCCTCGGAGACCCTCGCACTGAGCGTCGCTGCCGAGCGCTGACAAGACCGCCGCCGTGCCACTTCCCAGGCGCGGCGGCGGCCTGCACTGGAGGCGACACGCGGGCAGGTCGGCGTCAGGCGCCGACCTGCCCTGCGTGCCGGGTTAGCCACCCCCCCAATGGACGTGGGCCGCGGGGGGCTCGCGGCCACCGTCCGCAGGGGCGACATCTGGCAAGAATCGGTATGCCCGTTTTGCTGGGCTCATAACAGGGTGTTTTTCATCGCGACAGCAGCGCAGCCCGCGACAGCGGCCGCGCTTGCCTGATCACGACAGCTCGGCCAAGCGCCCCCGCAGAAACCGTCGCTCGCGCTCGGAGCGCGCCAACGCCAGCGCCTTTTCGTAGGCCGCACGGGCATCGTCGATGCGCCGCAGACGGCGCAGCAGCTCGGCGCGGGTAGCGTGCAGATAGTGGTATGAGTCGAGCTCGGGCTCCAGACCTTCCACAACCGCCAGGCCTGCGCCCGGACCCTCTGCTTCGGCGATCGCCACGGCGCGATTGAGCTCCACGACCGGCGACCCCGTCAGACGCGATAGGTCGCGGTAGAGCACCGCGACCTGCGCCCAGTCAGTCTGCTCCTCGGCGTGCAGGGAGGCGATCGCTGCCTGCAGGACGTATGCGCCCTCCCTCCCGCGACCGCGCAGGGCATGCCCCCGCGCAAGTGCCGCGCGGCCGGCTGCGATCTGGGAGCGGTCCCACAGCGAGCGGTCCTGGTCTGCCAGCAGCACGAGCTCGCCGTCGCGCACACGCGCGTCGCGGCGGGCGTCGTGTAGCAGCATCAGGGCCAGCAGGCCGAGCACCTCCGGCTCGTCGGGCATCAGCTCGGCCAGCGCAACACCGAGGCGGATCGCCTCGGAGGCCAACAGGGGGCTGCGTCCGTCATAGCCCTCGTTGAAAATCAGGTAGACGATCGCCAGCACCGCGACGAGGCGGTCGGGCAGCAGGTGCGCGGGCGGGATCCGAAACGGGATGCCCGCATCTCTGATCTTGCGCTTGGCGCGCACCAGCCGCTGGGCCATCGTCTTCTCGGGAACCAGAAACGCACGTGCGATCTCGTCGGTGTTCATGCCGCCCAGCGCCCGCAGCGTGAGCGCCACCTGCGCGTCGGTTGCAAGCGCGGGATGACAGCAGGTGAAGATCAACTCCAGCCGCTCGTCGCGGAAGTCTGCGTCATGGAACTCGTCGTGCACGACCTCGGATGCCTCCAGCAGCTCGTACTTGGTCGCGAGCGTGCGCTCGCGGCGGATGCGATCGATCGCACGGTTGCGCGCGGTGGCCACCAGCCACGCCCTCTGGTTGGCCGGCATCCCGGTGCGCGCCCAGCGCTCGGCGGCGATCGCAAACGCCTCCTGAGCGGCTTCCTCGGCGAGCTCGAAGTCGCCGAGGAAGCTCACGAGCGCCGCAAGGACGCTGCCCCAGTGCTCCCGAAATGCCTGTTCGATCAGCGTTCCACCAACGGGCGAACCTCGACCGCACCGCCCAGCCGCGCCGCTGGGACCCGCGCGGCTAGCTCAATCGCCGCGTCGAGGTCGTCCGCCTCGATCAGGTAGTAGCCGCCCAGCGCCTCCTTGGTCTCCGCGAAGGGCCCATCCGTGGTCAGGGTCCGGCCGTCCTGCACGCGCACCGTGGTCGCCGTGGCGGCTGGCTGCAACTGGGCTCCTCCTGTGACCTGCGGGGCTTCGCTGATGGCCATGTACTCGCCCGTCACCGCCGCGCGCTCGTCCGCGGAGAGGTTGTCAAACTGCGTGTCGCCTTCGCTGTAGATCTGAAGCAGGTACTGCATCGGGCTTCCTCCTTGCTAGCGATTATGGTCGCTCCTTAGACGAACGAGCCGAGCATAAATCGACACCCGCCGCGATGAGTTTGCCCGCGCAAAGCCGTCTTGACTAGAAGGCGCCCTTTGAGCGAGGAGACGAAACGGATGGCTGCCTCGGCACCGCAGACCGCCACCCTGGCGATCAGGGGGCCGCTCGTGCGCGCCGACCTGCCGGGACTTATCGCGCGCACGAGCGCGCTGCTTGCGAGCAACGAGGCCGAGGTGCTGCGCTGCGAGGTCTCGCAACTGGCCGCCGACGCGGTCGCCGTCGACGCGCTCGCGCGCCTCGCGCTTGCCGCTCGCCGCTCGGGATGCCGAGTGAAGGTATCGGGCGCATGCGCCGAGCTTCAGGGGCTGATCGCGTTCATCGGCCTGGCCGACGTGCTGCCGGCGGAGCGGTGAACCTCAGGCGTCCAGATGCGACGGCAACCCGAACAGGGGAAACAGCGTGTCGGTTGCCAGGAAGAACGTGAATTCGACAATGCGCCCACCCACGACCTCCAGCACCTGCACGGCCCAGGGGTCAAAGCCGGTGCCGGTCTCGCTCGGCTTGTACTGCCCGAACGCGGGCGAGCCGTTGGCGCTGAGCGTGGGGATCACGCGCGAGCCCGCACAGCCGGCGCCCGGTCCCACCCACCAGCCAAGGATGTCGCGGCGGCCGCTCAGCCACAGCTCATAGGGCGGCATCGACTGCGTAGCGTCCTCGTGGATCAGCGCGGTGAGCGCGTCCATGTCATAGCGTTGAAAAGCGTCCACGTAGCGACCGAGCAGCTGACGGTCGTGCTCGCTCAGTGTGCCGTGCGCCGCATCGTGGACCGCCTCGCTGTCAAGCGCCGCGCGCGCACGCTGCAGCGCGCTGTTGACGGCGGGCACGCTCGTGTCCAGCAGCTCGGCTACCTCGGATGCCTTCCAGTGCAGGACCTCGCACAGGATCAGCGCGGCCCGTTGACGCGCGGGCAGGCGCTGCAGCGCGGCCACGAACGCCAGCCGGATCGTCTCGCGCGACTGCGCCACAGCCGCCGGGTCAGCGTCCTCGGGCAGGACGAGTCCGTCGGGGACCGGCTCGATCCAGGTCACCTCCGGCAGGATCTCGCCCACCGGACCGTTAGGCGAGCGTGCCGGCCCCAGGTCCATCGGGCGGGCACGACGCTCCTTGGCGCCGAGCATGTCCATGCACACGTTGGTCGCGATGCGATACAGCCATGAGCGCAGCGACGAGCGACCCTCGAAGCGCGCCAGCGCGCGCCAAGCACGCAGCAGCGTCTCCTGAACGGCGTCCTCGGCCGTCGAACGGCGAACCCAGCATCCGGTAGCAGTACGCCGTCAGCTCACGCCGATGGCGCTCGAGCTCGTCGAAAGAACGTGCGGCGGCGGGCGCGGAGCTCTCCACTGCTTGCGATGTTACCCCGCCCGCAGGAGCGCCCCGATCGGCCCCGACGGCGTGATCGCCCTGACATATCAGCCCGCTGGCGATCAGGCCGCCGGCGCAGCGTGAGCGCGCGGACGGGCGGACACGGGCACGTGACCGCATGCCACGCCAGTGAGCGACGCGGGGGGAGCGCCGGCGATCAGCGCCGCCGGCCCGCGTATCGAGCGGCGCAGCGCGGCACCGCGCCACACGTACACAGTGTCGCGCCGCGTCCAGCGGCGCGACCGTTGCAGTTCGAATTCATGCTCGGTGATGACGTGGCTGCCCGCGCGCACGCTGCAGGTGATCCCAAACCGCAGCCCGTGTTCCTCGCCGTAGGCCGGCAGGGCCCCCGCCAGGCGCAGGCCGCCCGCGGCGTAGGTGTAGACGGCGATCAGCTCGTCGGTGGTGATGTGCTCGACATCCACGAACAGCTCTTCGCCGGGGCGCCCGTCGATGTTGCCGACCGCGACCAGCCCAGGCAGGAAGGGCGCATCTGAGCGGGTGTTCACGACGATGACGCGACCGGACCTGAGCACAACCTCCAAGCGCCCGCCCGTCGCCCGGGTGCGAAGGGTGACCCGGTCGGGGCGCCCGCCGCCGTCCACATCCGCACGCGCGCTGTAGACCAGCCGCGGAGGAGAGGTGGACGCGCCGACCCCCGGCCGAGCGTACGCGAGCGCCGCTACAGCGCCCGCCGGTAGGAACGCAAGCGCCACCACCGCCCCGCCAATACGTCGGCGGGTCCCCACGGGGCTCACTCGGGCCGTCGCGGTCGCCGGGTCAGTCGTGCCCCGCGGCGTGGCCCCAGGGACCGCACCTCGCGCCTACGTCGGCGCTCCTGATCACGCGCCAGGTCGCGTTCCTCGCCCAGCCCGACTTCAAGGAAGAGCAGCAGCACGCCGCCGGCGAACCCCGCCGACATGAGCACCACGGCGAGCACTTCGCCGGTTATCCCCCCGACCAGCACCGCGCAGACAAAGCCCACGATCACCGACGCTGCCGCCGAGCCGAACGCCACGATGCGCACGCGAGGGGTCAAGATCACCGATCGTTGTGGACGGAACCTCTCCCAGCATAGTCCGCCCAGCCGACCGTCGGATTGGCCAGGCAGCCCACGGCACGACCCCCGCGGATCGGCAGCGCGGCCACCTCGCCGTCGAGCAGCAAATCGCCGTCGTTGTCGTCATCCACCCTGACCAGCCAGCTCGGAGCGTCGGCGCTGAAGTGACCGGACCGGCAGGCCCGCCTGAGCGCCTGGTGGGCGCCGCCCGGCGAGCTCGCTGGACCGACGAGCCGCTGAAAGCCCGCGATCGCGTTCTGGGTCAGGCGAAGTTCCATTATATTGAATTATCGGTGGTCGCCGTGTCGGCGCTGTCCGTACTTCGCCGCGAAGCCTCGCGCGGCTGGACCCGCCTGGTGGGGTTGTACTGTTGCCCGCGTGGATTTCAGGATCACCCCCCACGCGGGCTCTGCCGCCCCAGATGACGCCATCGACCTGCTCTGGCGAGAACTCGAGGCCCGTCGTGGCCGCGTGCGCTTTACCAGGCGCGGCCTGGAAATCAGGGCGATGCTGCGAGACGACACGCCCGTGTCGATGGAAAGCGATGAACGCGAAGAGATCGGGCGACGTGTCGTGCTCGACATCGTGCGCGAGGTTTGCGACGCCGCGCCGCAGCTCAACCTCGACTGGTTCGCGGTCAGCGCGCTGCGCTGACCGCCGCTGGCAGTACGGCCAGCACGCTGTTTGGGGCGACGCGGAGCTTGATGGCGCCGTAACGCGGGCCCAGTTGCGCCACCTGCAAGCCCGCCCGCGCGGCGCTCAGCACCTCTACGCGCACGGTCTGGGATGTGCGCAGCACGACCGCAAGCGCCTGGGCGTGCTCGTTGTCGAGGATCAGCTGGGCTGCGCCTGCGCCTGCGCTGATGGCGGTGGCCACCAGCCCCTTCACGCCGTGGACCCCCTGCAGCATGCTGCCGACCGGCAGCCACTGGTTGAGCGCCACCAGCGCGCTGTCGAGCGGGCGGTCGAGGACTTCGCCGCCACGCACAACAAAAGCGTCATAGGGGTCGCCGCTGAAGTGAAAGCGCACCTCGCGAAAGCCCGTCTTGAGGGCCGAGAGAACGAAGCGCACCGCCCACACCGCCGACGCCGGGCTGTCTGACACCCCTGCCCGGCCCCCACAAGAAGCCGAATTGGCCTCGGAGATGATCGCCGGCACGCCTGCCGCGGTCGCGTCGGCGACCACCCAGCGAAAGGCGCTCGGCTCGGCGCCGGCCGCCGCCGACAGCAGTCCCCCGATCGTGACCGCCCTGAGCGTCGCGCAGGCGCTGAGCGGATATGCGTGCACGCCCACGATCTGATCGTGCAGTTGCGCGATCACCCGCGGCAGCTGACCTCGCCAGCGCGCGGGCGCGGCCAGTTCAGGTCCGATCAGAGGGGCGCCTGCGATGGCCGGCAGCAGGGACGAGACCACCTGCAGATACACGCCGACCGCCGCAGCTTCAGCGTCGGCCTGCGGCTTGGCCAGCGCCGAGTAGTTGGGAAGCGAGAAGAGGTCCGGCTCGTTGCCGATCGAGAAGTCCAGGCCGTTGCTGGCCGCGCCCTGGGCGCCGGCCACCATCTGCTGGGCCCACGCAAGCTGGCCAGTCCTAGCATTCAGACCGACGGTCAGCGGATCGCGTGCGGCGCTCAGCAGGCATTGCAGCTGACTCCAGAATTCGCTCGGCAGCGCGAACAGGGTGGCTGCTTCCCACGACGCTGGCGGCCCGGTGAGCGCGCCGCTGGGCGCGGTCATGTCCTGGCTGTCGCCCGACAGCGCCAGCGGCGGAGATCCGAGCCGCTGCAACTCAGCCGCCAACGCGGGTGTGGGGCAGGCGCCGGTGCCGAGGTCCTGGGCCATCGCGGAGTACTCAAACGACAGGCCCACGGGCGCCATCGTGACCTGGGCGCTGGGACCGTGAAAGACGTGCGGCAGCGCGACCTCGGGTGGGCGCGAGGACGCGGGATGCCGACGCTTGGCCGCTGCAGCGGCCGCAAACGTGGCCGGGCTCCCCGCGCCGACCAGCAGCGCCAGCGCGAGCGCGAGCACCACCGCAGGCGAGATCAGCGTGCGCGCCCGACGCTGCATCGCGCGAAGATACCATCCGCCGGCGGACGGTTTCGCGACCCTTCGCGCAACGCGTGCTGCCAGGCCGTGCAAGGCGTGGTTCGCGAGTCTTGCCTGCCCTGCAGTTGGTCGATGCTCGCAAGGTATGCGACGCTGGATGCTGGCCGCAGGGGCGATCCTGGTACTTGGGATCGCGGCCTCGCTTGCCGGGGCGCTGCTTTGGCGCTCAAGCGTTCGCGCACGCGAAAAAGAGACCTTCCAGGCGGCCGCGAGCGACGTCAGCGGCAGACTGGAGAACCAACTTCGCCGCGACACCGACTTCGTCAAGGCCATACGCGCCGTCTTGACGATGCAGCCGGACCTGTCGGCCAGCGGCTTCGATCAGTGGTTCGGCCAGCTTGAAGACCGCCAGGCGCAGCCCAGCGGATTTGGTGCGCTGGTGGTCAAGTCCGTTCCCGCTGGCGCACTCGCAGGCTTCCAGGCCCGACGCGACGCCGACCCGGCATTTCGCGCGGTGGTGGGCGGACGCGTCGAACCCGTCGCCGCGACCGGGCGCGCTCGTTACTGCCTGCTGTCGGCGGGCAGCGCGGACATCGCCTACAGCCCTGAACTCGCAGCCCTGTTGCAGGGTGACTGGTGCGATCCGACCTCGCTGATCGGGGGCTACCGCCAGAACGACACCACACGGGCGCAGTTCACACAGGAACTGACCGATAGCGGGCAGGTCGGGGTCTACTCCACGGCCGTGTCGGGAGTCCGCAGCCTGATCCTCGAAGCGGCCGTCTACCGGCGCGGGGCGCCCCTCGCGAGCACCGCCCAGCGCCGCGCGGCCGTGTTCGGTTGGGTGCTCGACTCTTTCGACCTGCCTGCGCTGATGCAGTCGGCCCTCGGCACAGACCATGGGCTGGCGGTGACGCTGTATCACGAGAACTCCGGCCTGAGCCCAGAATTCATCGGCCGGATCGGCTCGGCGGGCAGCGCGCACCCGTTCACACGCAAGACGACGCTGTCGGTGGACGGCACCTGGATCATCGGGGTGAGCGGCGCCGGGCTCGTCAGCGGGCCCTCTGCAGACATGCAGGGGCTGGTTCTGTTCGCGGGTGGCATCGTCGCCACGCTGCTGCTGCTCGCGCTCGTGATCGTGCTGGCGCGCTCGCGCGAGCACGCCCTGGCGATGGTCGCGGAGAAGACCGGCCAGCTGCGCCACCAGGCCCTGCACGACGCGCTCACGGGGCTACCCAATCGCGTCCTCGCGCTGGACCGCGGTGAACAGATGCTCGGTCGCGCCCGCCGCCAGAACCTGCCAGTTGCCGCCCTGTACGTGGACCTCGACGGCTTCAAGCAGGTCAACGACACCTTCGGGCACGCCGCCGGCGACGAGCTGCTGCGGACTGTCGCCACGCGACTAGCCAGCGTGGTGCGCGAGGGCGACACCGCGGCGCGCCTGGGCGGCGACGAGTTCATCGTCCTCGTCGAGGGCTCGACGCTCGACGCGGGGCCCGAGCTGGTGGCCGAGCGCCTGCTGGAAGTGCTCAACGAGCCATATGAGATCAACGGCGCTGGCAGCGGACAGCTCGCGGTGACGGCAAGCATCGGCATCGCCTTCGGCCTGCGCGAGGACGCCGATGAGCTGCTGCGCGACGCGGACACGGCGCTGTATGAAGCCAAGGCGGCGGGCAAGAACCGCTATGTGGCGTTTCAGTCTGCGATGCAGACCCACGTGCAGGACCGGCTTACCATCCAGATGGACCTCGCTCAAGCGCTCGAGCGCAGGGAGCTGTTCCTGCGCTATCAGCCCGTCCTGGACAGTGCGCGGCGCGTTGCCGGCGTCAAGACGCAAGTTTGCTGGCGCCATCCCTCGCGCGGGATCATCGCTGCAGGAGAGTTCATCCCCGTCGCTGAGGACACCGGACTGATCGTGCCGATCGGCCGCTGGGTGCTCGATGAGGCCTGTAGGCAGGCCGCACTATGGCGCCATCAGGGACTCCGCTTGGCGATCTCGGTGAACGTCTCGGCACGCCAGCTGGACAGCGATCGCCTGGTCGACGACCTCGCCAACGCCTTGCGCAACAGCGGCCTCGAACCGGCGGCGCTGACGCTCAAGGTCGCCGACGCCGCGCTCATGCGTGCCGGCGACGACACCGCTCGACGCCTCGAGCGACTCAAGCAGCTGGGCGTGCGCATCGCGATCGACGGCGCGCTCGTCCACGCGCTCGTGCGCCTTGGCAGACAGCTCGAAGATCGAGACGCCGACAGACGGCATAGAGGACAACGCGCATCTCTATGACCGCCCGCTCGATGCGGACGAGGTCGAGGCGTTCGTGGCGGTCAGTCAGGTTCTCGGTCGTTCTGAGCCGTCGCGTTAGCTGCGCCCATTGTCGCGCAGCCAGGTCAGAGCTCGGATCGTGACGATCCCTCGCCACGCGGTCGTCTGTGCAGGCGACCAGGCCCGCCAGTCGAACATCCAGCCGCCGTCTTGCTGCTGCTCGGACTCGACGGCGTCGAGGTGAGCCTCGATCCGAGCCTCGCTGATGAGGCCGCGCGAGCGGCTGCCTGGGCGGGGGGAGAGGTCGAGCGGGCGCAGCGCCTCTCCCTCGACGCCGCCCACGGGAGCGACCGCAGAGGCGTCAACGCGGTCGTCGAGCGACGCGATCGCCGCGCAGGCGCGCTGCTCGTCGGGAACCACATCGAGGAATGCGCAGGCGAACTTCAGCCAATACCCGCCCGGCTGCTCGGCTGTGTCGATCGACCGCCAGCACCAGTCGGTGGCGCGGTCGAGCCACGCGTCGTCAGTCACGCCGCCGGCGTGCAGCGTCGCAGCCAGCGCAAGCGTGAGCATCGATCCGGGCCCGGGCTGGAACCAGGCCGCGTGGGGGTAGTCCTCGAAGCCGGGCAGCACGGACGGGATGCCACCGTCGGTTTCGGCAACCTGCGCAATCCAGCCGCGCGCGTCGCGGGCCAGCTCGCCGTCGGCCGCGCCAGCCTCGTTGAGCATCTCCAGGGCGTACAGCGTCGCAGCCGGCTGGCTGGCTGGGCAGCGCAGGTCGGGCTCCAGCGCGTGGCCGAAGCCACCGTCCGGATTGCGATAGCCGCGCAGCGCCTCGACGACCGGCTCGGCCGGCCCGTCGGCGAACAACATGCTGTAGCGGTGACGGTCCACCAGGCGGGCGACGGACCAGATGAAGTTCTCGGCGGCGCTGCGATCGATCGGCATGACGCACACCCTAGGCGGCGGTGGGCGTGCGGTCTTTGAGAAATCGGACACGTCCGCGGCGTCGGGCGCTGCATCGCACAGCTCCGATGCAGGCAGTCCCAGCACGGC
Source organism: uncultured Solirubrobacteraceae bacterium (assembly GCA_963745375.1). Classification (GTDB taxonomy): domain Bacteria; phylum Actinomycetota; class Thermoleophilia; order Solirubrobacterales; family Solirubrobacteraceae; genus Palsa-744. The sequence continues at coordinate 462,311 of CAVUXA010000010.1, forward strand.
GCCGGCCGCGCCGGGGCGCAGCCGCACCCCCACGAGCCGTGCGCCCGGCGCGAGCGCCGCCATACGAAACCGAGTGTCAGGTCCAGCGAGGGCTCGTAGCCTTGCGGATGAGCCGGACCGCCTGCGATCATGTGGACATGGCATCGGAACCACCTGTGACGCTGTCGGGTGACATCGGCGAGTACATCGTCAAGGACAGGCGGCCCAACGGCGAGCTGACCCTGGTGCCCGACACGGTGTGGTCGCGGGCGTCGCACCGCGGCAACGGCCCGCGACGTTCGTTTACAGTGGCAGCGCCATTATGGTTCCATTCGCTCGGCCAGGGTTTCGGTGGTGCTTTTTTCTTTCGAGGTCACTCCGGCCAGCGTGCAGGTCAGCGCGGCCGAGCACGATATGGCGCGCGGTTCGTCAGACACTACCCCTGTGCCTGTGCGGTCGACGGGCAGCGCCGGTTCCCAGCTAGTGCCATTCCACTGCTCGCCTAGCAGCAGGTTCCTTGCGCTGGCCGATTCGGCGTAGGACCCAATCGCCACGCAGGAGCTGGACGTCGGACAAGAGACCGCGTGCAGCGACCAGTGCGATTCTTTGGGTGCCGGTTTGCCGACCGGGCTGGGCGATTCCTGCAGCTGCCAAGAGGTGCCGTTGTAGCGCTCGATCAGCGCCCGATAGGCTTTTTCTGTCGAGCTGTAGTACTCGCCCACGGCGGTGCATGCGCTCGTCGCCGAGCACGATACGCCGCTCAGCTGCGCTTCGAGGGAGTTTTCGGGCGTGGGCGTGGTTTGCAGCGTCCATTTCGAGCCGTTATAGCTCTCGGCGAGCGGCACGATCCCGTTGAGCGTGGTAACGACAACGCCGACGGCGGTGCAGTGTTTGCTGCTCGGACACGAGACACTTTCAAACCACGACCGTTCGTCTTCTTTGGGCAGTGTCGCCGTGGTCAGGATTTTCCATTCTTTGCCGTTCCACAGCTCGACAAGAGTCGATTGCTTCCCGGCGCTTGAGAGATCGACGCCGCTTGCGACGCATTCGCTGGTCGACGAGCACGACACGCTCACGAGGTTTGAGGTGTTGCCTTGAGTCGGGGTGCTCTGGATCGACCATGCTGTCCCATTCCAGCGCTCGGCGAGCGTGACGTGCTTTCCTTCAGCGACTTCCGCATATCCGGTCGCCTCGCATTCGTTGACCGAGCGACACGCGACGGATTCCAGGCTGTCCTCTGTCGCACCCGTGCTTTTCGGCGTGGACTGAACTTCCCAGCCCGAGCCGTTCCAGCGCTCGACCAGCCCGATGATTTCGTCTTCACTGTTGGTGTTACTTCCCACCGCGTCACAAGCAGTCGCCAACCAGCACGACACGCCCATGAACCCATCCGCTTCTGAGCTTCCATGCGGATTCTGGGTGGACTGGATCGCCCAAGGCGGGAGCGTTTTGAATTCCTTTTCCACGCCGTAGGTCGTGCCTGTGCTATTGGTGGCCACTGATCGGTAATAGTACATGGTGTTTGGCGCGAGTTCAGTGAGTTCGGCGCCGACTTGTACTGGAGTGCTCCCAGACCCTGCATCGTTTCCGGGCGGTGCCGGCGCATAGCGTTCAAATAGCGCGCTGGTGGTGCCATATTCGAAGTCGTAGTGCGTGTCCAGGCTGTTTGGGTTGACAGTGGCTTTGAGGGTTGCGGTGTAGGCTGTGATACCACTGGCGCCTTCGGTGGTCACGGTCGGTGGCGGCGGTGGCGCGTGTCCAGTTGTCGTGAAGGTATTGTCGACGCCGACGGCCGTTCCTTCTGCGCTGTTTGCCGTAATTCGGTAGTGATATGTTGTACCGGCTTGTAGGCCCGTGACAGTGGCGCTGACAGGCACTGAAGCTGATCCTTCACCCGCACTGTTCTCGGGAGTAGCCGCACTGTAGTTTTCAGCTTCCGTTCCGTATTCGATGTGGTACGTCGTGTATGTGCCTTCTGGGTCGACGCTTCCGCTGAGCTTCACAGATGTTTCCGTTTGTTCGGAGCCACCTTCCGTCGTGGCGCGAGGCAACGCCCCGCCCTTGCCGGCGCCTTCTAGTTCTTCTTCCACGGTGTTTTCCGCCGCCTTTGTGCAGATATGAAAGTTGTCGTGGAATTCATAGTTGTTTACGATGTTAGATGGCAAAGCGGCCGGTTCGAACCCCTGCCCTTTTACGAAGACGCCACTCTCCATGTCTATCTGCTCGTCCGGATACTGGCGAAATGCTTTGCCGTTAGTAAAGCCCTGAAAGGTCACAGACTTAAAATTGTACAAGTTGCGTGCCGGGGGGCGCTCGACGATAAACTCCGTGGTCTTTCCCCAAAGGGCGCCAGTCGCAGTGGTACGGAAGGGCTGGTGTGTGGCATAGTTATACATATAGAAACTGTATTTATTGCTACCCGTGTATTCCGTATCAGCTATGAAATAATGTTCTGGGGTTGCCTTGAAATGCGCTGCTATCGTACCTCCCCCCGCTTCGTGCGGGTGGATCACCTCGTAAAAAGCTTCATCGGATGCGAGGTTGGGCGCCTGCTGACCCGTTCCGTCCTGGGCGAGAGTGCTTTCTTCGGAATGCCATCCGCCAATGCCTGCCCAAGTGTAGGATGCTACTTCTGTGCACCCGGTAGTCGTGTTTTCGCTGTGAGGCTCAATAAAATAGCCTGTTGAATGGGTGTAAATAGGCGAGCAAATCCCAGAGCAGCCGCCGCCGTTCCAGTCCATGTATCCCGACCAATGTTTGTCGGAGCCCGTGGTGGCACTGGAAGGAGATCCGGTGGTCCGCTCGCCCGAGACGGGAGATGTGGATCCGGCTTCGCGTCGAGTTACTGGTGGCACTTCGACGAGAGCTTCGGGCGCGGGTGCCCAGTTCATAGGACCATCGATCATCTGCTTCCATTTCGGGTATTCGGGAGAGTCGGCGGCGGGTTCGGTGGGAATTCCGTAGACCCGCAGTTCGGCCGGGGACGCCGTGGCCGCATCGAAAGAGGGCGGTGGCACCGTAACTGAGGTTTCCGTGCCGTTTGACTCCACGTAGTTACTCTGGTAGCCGCCGCCCGGGAGCGGCATCGTCGACTTCCGTGGCAGCAAGTGATCGCCGCAGGCGGCTAGCGCCCCAGATGAAAGACCATAGGGACTGACCCCGACGGGGCATCCGGGACGTGACGAGGCTTCAGCAGAGGCCATCCACGCTTGCCCCAAGAGAAGCGCCGTGCAGGTCACGACGACGAAGACGGTAGGAATACGCGGTCTGCGTTGCATAAATCCTCCATGTTGCTGAGACGAGGCTGGCCGTATCGGCAGGACGCCCTATTTGCCGCGACGTTCCTGTGTGACCACCGAAGCTACAGCCGTGCGTGCCAACTGCCTAGGTATCGGTCGGCTATACCGCCATGCACGTTGCTTATGGCGCGAAGCGGAGCTGATTCAGAGTGGGTGCTACGGTAGAATCATGCTAGGGCTAGATCAAGCGAGGATAATCGCTGCGGTCGCTGTGGTCTGCAGTCTGGCGGCTGTCCTGGCGGGTTGTGGTGGTGCGGCGGTGCCTTCAACAAAGAACGCCGAATCACGCCTTGCGGCCTCTTTCGACGCCATACAATGCGACGGCAGAGCCATCAGCTCTCAAACGGAACAGAAGGAGAGAGCAAACTTTCGTTCGCTCGTAAGGGCAGACCTCAAGCTGCCACGTGTCGCCAGGTTGGTCTCGGATGCACACGCGGAGGACAAGCTGAAAGCAGCTATCCGCAAGGCGGCTGAAGCGCCCGGCTATAAACCGGGTGCATTGAAGAATGACTTCACAGTGGTCTACCGTCTCAGAGGCAAGTTCTACGCTGACGAGAAGGCTCTGGGTTTTCGTTGCGCCGCCCCTCCGCAAAAACCCCGCGAAGGCTAAGAATGTGTGATCTCTAGCAACCGCGAGGACGCCCGATTCTGCTCTGGCTAACGTCGGCAGGATGTGCGATCTGGCGCGCGAGGCTCATGAAGATGCTGGCAATCGGGGTCCGACGATCCGAGCGCCAGGCCATAACCACCACCGACTCCTCACCTTGAATCGGCACCGTGCAGACGCCTTCCCGGGGAAGCGAGTGAGATCCCTTAGGCAGCATAGACACGCCGGCTCCCGCAGCGACGAGGCCGATTATGGCCTCGGGTGTCGCCGCCTCGGCAATGATCGTCGGCTCAAAGCCGCTGCGGCTGCAGTCAGCGAGGAGCATCTCACGGTATGCCCTTGAAGCGGACGCCGGAGGCACAACCCAAGCGTCCTTTGCCAGCGCAGCGAGCGGGATTGACTGCTGAGCGGCGAGCGGATGGTCGTCCGGAAGCACGGCCACGACATCATCCACCGCCACGAGCTCGGTCAGAAGCGTGGGATCGTCAACGGGCCGGCGCACGAAAGCCACGTCAATCTCCTCGCGCTCAAAACATCCCAGTAGCTGGGCAAGGTCGGTCTCGACAAGCGAGATCTCAACGTCGGGGCGCGCTTTCGCAAAGAGACGAAGCGCGGCTGGGATCAGGTTGTCTGCAGAGGAGCCGATAAAGGCGATGTTGAGGCAACCACTCTCGCCTCGCTCCGCCCTCCTGGCAGTCGCTACAGCATCAGCGACGTCAGCAACGCTCGCCCTTGCTCCCGGTAGGAATGCCGCGCCCGCCGCGGTGAGGTGAGACCCGTCGTTGCCGCGTACGAAGAGCACGACGTCCAGCGCGGCCTCCAGCTTGCGAATCTGCTGGCTCAGCGCGGGCTGTGCGATCCCGAGCGCCGCAGCCGCGCGACCAAAGCTCTTCGCCTCGGCCAGCGCGATGAAATAGCGAAGATGACGCAACTCGACGCTCATCGACGGGATCTCCTCGACGGCGTGAGGGAAGAGCTCGACCTCGGGGCGTGGACCGCGCGAGACGCCGTGCGCCGGGGAGACCACGAGGCGAGACAGCGCGAACGACCATCCGCCGAAATCGTCGAAGTCGCAGTCATCACGCTTCCTATCATGCGGGCGCTGTGCTCGACCATCGGCACATCCACATCCGGCAGTGTGCCGTGCAGCGATGAGCCGTTCACTTCGAGGAACCGCGCCGTCATGGGCTTTGCAGCACTCATTCCATGATCGTAGTCTCGCTCATCGGCCGCACAGAAGGTGGCCGGCATCGAGATGTGACACGCGCGCGCCGCCGTCCGCAGGCCGCCCTGCGTCGGGTAAGGTCCCAGCCGTATGAACCCCGAGGGCAAGACCATCGTCGTGACCGGCGCCGCGGGCGGCATCGGCGGATCGCTCGTGCGGGCGCTCGTGCAGCGCGGCGCGGGTAGCGTGATCGCCGCAGACCGCGATCGCGAGGGCGTGGAGCGGCTCAGCCAGGAGCTCGGCGACAAGCACGTCCATGCGCGTGTGCTCGACGTGGCCGACGAGCAGGCTACGCAGGCGCTCGTCCAGGAGCTGCACGACAGCGTCGGCCCGATCGACGTGTGGTTCGCCAACGCGGGCATCGCCCACGGCGGCGGGCCCGACGCCCCCGACGAGGCCTGGAACCGCCAGTGGCAAGTCAACGTCATGTCGCACGTCTATGCCGCCCGCGCGCTGCTGCCCGGATGGATCGAGCGCGGCGACGGGCATCTCGTCACGACAGCCTCGATGGCCGGCATCCTCACCGCGGCCGGCGACTGCGTGTACTCGACCACCAAGCACGCCGCCGTCGGGTTCGCCGAGTGGGTGGCGTTCACCTACGCCGGGCAGGGCGTGCGCGTTTCGTGCATCTGCCCCGGCGCGGTCGACACGGCGATGCTGCGCGGCGGCGCCGGAGGCGATGCCGACAAGGCCAACGCGGTGATCGGCGGCGGTGGTGTGCTCGACCCCGAGCAGGCCGCCGAGCGGATACTCGAGGGACTTGCACAGGAGCGCTTCCTGATCCTCACGCATCCGGAGATGCGCGAGTTCATGGTCGTCAAGGCCCAGGACACCGAGCGCTGGATCCGCGGCATGACCAAGCTGTGGGCGCGAGTGCAGTCGCTGCTGGCATAACGCGCGGCCGGCATCCAGCCGCGATCGCTGCGCCCACCGCACACAGGCCCGCGCACACGAGCGTGACCGTGTTCCAGCCATGGACGAGTTGAGTCGGCGTACCCGCAGCGCCGCCGACGGCCGCTACCACCGCCACCACCAGCGCGACACCGGCCGCGCCGCCCAGGTAGCGGGCGGTGTTGTTAGCGCCGCTTCCCATCCCCGCGCGTTCGTGTGGGACCGACTCCACGGCCAGGCGACCGAGCGCCGCGTTGGCTATGCCGCTGCCGACGCCCGCGATCACCAGGCCTGGGAGCAAGCGCGCCCAAGAGGAACCCGTGCTGAGACCCGTGAGCGCGAGCTCACCCGCTCCCGCCAGCGCCAGACCGATCGCCAGACGCATGTGCGAGGGCACGCCGGCGGGCAAACGGCGGGCACCCAGGGCTGCCACGATGCTGGTGGCCGACCACGCGCCCAGCACGCCTGCGCTGCCGATCACGCCTATGCCCAGAGCGCGCTGGTAGAACGTCGCCGAGTAGCTCATCAGACCGATGATCGCCAGGCCCGTGAACAGCGCGCCGCTCACAGACGCCACGAACGCCGCCTGGCCCAGCAGGCGCAGATCGACCATCGGTACGTGACGACGCAGCTCGATCGCAGCGAATGCGCCGAGCAGCACCACTCCGCCTGCGAGCAGGGCGACCGTTGCGGCGCTCGTCCAGCTGCTGCGGCCCTCCACCAGGCCGGCCGTGGCGCTGGCCATGCCGCCCGCCAGCGCCAAGAGGCCGGGCAGGTCGACCGGGCGCGGGGTCTCCGCGCGCGACTCTGCGACGGTGGCCGCCGCGGGCACGAGGGCCGCTGCGCTGGCAGCCTGCAGCCAGTATCCGCTGCGCCAGCCGAGCGCCTCGGCGAGCGCTGCGCCGACCAGCGGGCCGATCGCGATCCCCGCGCCGAGCGCGGCGCCCCACACCCCGGTGGCGTGCGTGCGCGCCGCGCCAGCTGGAAAGGCGTGACCGATCGCAGCGAGGCCGGCCGCGATCACGCCCGCGCCTGCGATCCCCTGCAGCACGCGTGCAGCCACGAACACCGCCGCGTCCCCCGCCAGCGCTGCCAGAGCGCTCGCGGCGGCGAGCGCCGCGGCGCTACACACCAGCACGCGCCGGCGCCCGAGATCGTCGGCCAGAGCGCCCACCGTCAACAGCGCGGTGGCGAGACCGAGGCTCATGCCGCTCAACGCCCACGTCTGGCCGCTGACGCCCGCGCCCAGCGAGCGGCTCGTCTCGCCCACCGTCGTCACGACCGCGCTGAAGTCGGCCAGCACCAGCAGCGTGCCGAAGGCTGCCACCGCCAGCGTCCAGCGCGGAGAACGGGATTGGATGCTCGCTCGCAGGGACACAGGACTTGGCCTCCTTGGTTCGATGACTGAACCTGTACCCTAGCACCCTAAGTTCAATGACTGAACCAGGCGCTACAATCGTGGTGATGCTCGGCAAGACCTACGACCTGCAGGACTGTTCGCTGGCCCGTGCGCTCGAGTCGCTGGGCGAGCGCTGGACGCTTCTGATCGTACGCGACGCCTTCTTCGGCGTGCGGCGCTTCAGCGACTTCCAGGCGCACCTGGACGTCCCGAGGGCCGTGCTGTCCGATCGTCTGACCGGGCTCGTGCGCGACGGCATCCTCGTGCGCCGACCAGACGACGAGCGTCCCGGCCGCCACGTATACGAGCTGACCGACGCCGGGCGCGATCTGTGGCCTGTGCTGTACGCGCTGCTCGTCTGGGGCGGCCGCCATCGCCTGCCTAACAGCCGGACCTTCGAGCACGCTGCTTGCGGTGCGCCGCTCGACGATCGCGGGGCCTGCCCCGTGTGCTCGACCACCCCCCCGCCGCAGGACATCGTGATCAAGCCCAAGCGGGGGCGCGCGCGCCAGCGTGAGGATCCGGTCGCCGTCGCGCTGCGCAAGCCTCACCGGCTGCTGGCGCCGCTGGCGACCTGACCGGGCCGGGCGCGGCCCCTTGTCAGCTTTCAGGCCCGATCTGCTCGATGAACGCTGCCAGCGCCGTCACATCGGCGCGGTGCTCTGCGAAATGCAGCCGCGCCACCGCCGCGAGCATCGGCGCCAGCGGATAGCCGCGCAGCGCGGTGGCGCGGGGTTCCAGCAAAGCCCTGCGCAGAAAGGCTTCATCGACCAGCGCGCTGCGTCCGTCGGTCAGGACCACCCGGTTGCCCGCGAACTTGGCGAAGCTCGGCCCTAGTCCTGCGCGGCCCGCGATCGAGTGACAGGCCGAACAGCCGTCGGCCACGAACAGACCCGCTCCCTGCCCCACCAACCGCTCCTGGTGGGTGAACGGGGCGGTCACATAAGACGGCACCGAGACGGAGCTCGCCGTCGTCGCGCTCGCGCCGCCCGTGCCCGAGCCACAGCCGCACAGACATACCACCGTCCCGCACACCAGCAGCGCGCCCCTTGCACGGGGAAGCACAGAGGCGGAGCTCAACGACCGGCGACGGGCCGCGGGACGATCCTGGGCATCGCTGGCTGGGGTCGCATCCTGCGCCCAGGCTACTCGACCAAGCGGTGTGAGGTGTGCAGCAGCACGCTGCGTGCTGTGGACCGTGGATAACTTCGGCTCAAAGACGCTCGGGCGGCGCTGGTCGGGCTTTGCACGGCTCTCGTAACTGCGAGTAGGTCGCACAAAAATGGCTCAAATGCAGGGTTTTTCCTGTTACATTCACCGAAATCGCCTGCTTTCACATTTCAAGGTAAAGGAGTTCGGTAATGAAGAAGCTGACTGGTCGCTCGTTGCTCAAGGGCGCGGGCGCCTTCCCTTCCGCAGTTCCCGCCGTGAGCGGTGTACCAGACGCAACAGTGGACGAGGGCACGAGCCGCCGCGCGTTTCTGCAGGGCACCGCCGGTGCAGCCGCGGGTGCAGCCGTGATCCTGGCCACACCCAAGGTCGTATCCGCGATCGACGCCGCCGGATCGGGCGCGACCGCCGAGCCCAAGCCAGTTGTCACCACAGCTTCGGGCGCTGTGCCTCACGAGCCGGTGACCGCATACGTGCACAACGCCGAGCGCCACGAGGTGACCGTGCTGTCCGGCACGCGCGAGACCACCTACAAAGACCCGGCGCTCGTCAAGCGCCTGCTCGACGCCGCCCGCTGACACCCAAACCCGAGACACGAAAGGTCAAACCAATGTCATCTCACCGCGAGGCACCGGAGATCAGCAAGGACCCGGTCGCCGACAACACCGACACATACGCGTTCGTCAGCCCCGACAACCCGGGGACGGTGACGATCATCACCAACTACCTGCCCACCGAGGTGCCGGCAGGCGGTCCCACGTTCTTTGAGTTCGGCAACGACGTCCTGTACTCGATTCACATCGACAACAACGGCGATGGCAGGCCCGACATCACCTACGAGTTCACCTTCGAACAGCAATTCGCCAACCCCAACACGTTCCTGTACAACACGGGCCCGATCGGATCGCTGGTCGACCCCAACTGGAACAAACGCCAGCTGTACACCGTCACCCGCGTCGACCACCTCGGCAGCAAGGTGCTCGGTGAAAAACTGCCGTGCCCGCCCTGCAACATCGGCGTCCACTCCACGCCGGAATACTCCAAGCTGGAGCAGGAAGCGATCCACTCGCTGCCCAACGGTCAGACCGTGTTCGCCGGGCAGCGCAACGACCCGTTCTTCGTCGACATCGGCTCGATCTTCGACCTTGCCGACCTGCGGCCGTTCCAGAACCTGCACCTGGCGCCGATTGCGGCCACCGAAGGCGTTGACACCTTGCAGACGCTCAACGTCCACTCGATCGCCATCCAGGTCCCGATCCAGGAGCTGACCGTCGACGGGTCCATCCCCAAGAACGTGATGAGCAAGAAGGCCGTGCTCGGCGTGTGGGGCTCGGCGTCGCGGCGCAAGGTGCGGATCACCGGCGAAGGCGATCAGTCGGAGGCCGGCCCGTGGGTTCAGGTCTCGCGGCTGGGCAACCCGCTGTTCAACGAGGTGCTCATCCCGATGGCCGAGAAGGACTTCTGGAATGCAACACAGCCGTTTGAAGAAAAGAAATTCCTGTCCCACGTCGAACACCCGGAACTGGCGAAACTGCTGCCGGTGCTCTACCCGGGCGTGTTTCCCCACCTGGAAGGCCTCACAGCGCCGCGCGCCGACCTCGTCGCGATCCTGCTGACGGGGCTGCCCGCGGGAATCATCCCCGGCTTTCAGAACAGCACGGGCAAAAGGCCGGCCGACATGCTGCGACTCAACGTCGCGGTGCCGCCCGCCAAGGAACCCAACACGCTGGGGATCCTCGGCGGCGACCTCGCCGGGTTCCCCAACGGACGCAGGGTCACAGACGACGTCACCACGGTCGAGCTTCGCGCGATCGCCGGTGCGACGTTCCCGCTCGTGGAAAAAAGCTACGAACCGGACGGTGCCGCAAGCGCGATCACCCAGGGCATCACGCCCCTGCCGTTTCGCTCGCAGGCGACGTTCCCCTACGTGGCCACTCCGCACTCCGGGTTCGACTTCCCGTCGAGCACCGAATAGGAGAGCACGGTCGCAATGCGCAGTCACGCCCACAGTCACAGCGATGTCCACGCCCACAGCCACGAGACACCGGGGGAGGAGAACTACGCCGCTCGGCGCCACCCGGAGGCTGTGGTGCTGGACATCGGGGCGGACCTCGGAGCGCTGATCGTCCACACCGACGCCGGGATGCTCGGCGTCGAGGTGGAGATCAGCGCCACCGGGCACGACGATCGGCGCGCGCACAAGGACGTGCTCGAGCGTGAGATCAACGGACGTCCCGCCTACACCGCCGTGTTCGACAAAGTCCGCGAGGGGAGCTACACCCTCTGGGTCGACGACGTTGCGCGCACGCGCGACGTCGTCGTCGCCGGGGGGTCGGTCTCGGAACTGGACTGGTCCGAGTAATCGCTCACGCGGCGCTGAGCGGCGGCCGGCACCTCCCCCCGGCCGCCCATCAGCGCACCGTAATCTTCCGGCGTGATCCACGGCTACGATCACGCCATGCCCCCCGGCCCCGTTCATGCCCACAGCCGGGGTCACGGCGATGCGCACACCGACCACGACCATTCGCACGCCGACCACGGTCATTCACACGGCCTGGTCGACGACAGCATCAAGCGCTCGCGTGAGGGCATCCGCGCCGTCTCGCTGTCGCTTGGCGTGCTCGGCCTTGCCGCGATCGCCCAGACGGTCGTCTTCCTGGCCAGCGGCAGCATCGCCCTGCTGGCCGATCTCATCCACAACTTCGGCGACGCCCTGACCGCCGTGCCTCTGGGGATAGCGTTCGCGCTGCGCTCGGTGGTAGCGGAGCGACGCGCGGGCTTGGCGGTCGTCGCCGCGATCTTCATCAGCGCCTGCGTTGCCGGCGTGGAGGCTGTCCGACGACTCATTCACCCTGCGGCTCCCACTCACCTCGCGGTGCTCGCGCTCGCGGGGGCGATCGGGTACGCAGGCAACTTCATCGCTGCGCGCATTCGCCTGAGCGCGGGACGGCGCCTGGACAGCGCCGCGCTGATCGCCGACGGGCACCATGCCCGTGCAGACGCCTACGTGAGCCTCGCCGTGATCGTCTCCGCGATCATAGTCTCACTCGGCGCTCCCACGGCCGATCCGATCATCGGCCTGGCGATCACGCTGGTGATCCTGCGCATCACCTGGCAGTCATGGACTACGGTGCGCGGGCACCACGACCACCAGTAGAGCGGCTCAGACCTCGGCGCCCTCGGCGAGCGCGTCGCGTTCCTTCAGCCTCGCGCCCCACTTCTCCTCGACGCGGCCGAGTTTCCAGTACGCCAGCGCGCCTGCCCAGCAGACGACGAACATGCCGACGATCACAAAGCCGGCCTTGTTGATGTTGAAGTTGGCCATGTAGTTCCAGAAGCCGCTGTGCAGGCCGCCGAGCTGCATCGGCAGCAGCCCAAGCACCTCCACGGTGCCGATGAAGAAGCAGATGCCCACCGACAGTCCCGTGATTGCCAGGTTGTAGTAGACCTTGCGCACCGGACTGAAGAACGCCCACGAGTAGGCGAAGTTCATGAAGATGCCGTCGATCGTGTCCATCAGCGCCATCCCCGCGGTGAACAGGATCGGCAGGCACATGATCGAGTAGAACGGCAGGTGGCGCGAGGCCAAGAGCGCGGTGGTGGCCAGCAGCGCGACCTCGGTCGCGGTGTCGAAGCCCATGCCGAACACCACCCCGACGGGGTAGATCTTCCACTCCTTGTCGATCGTCTTCATCCAGCGGCCAAACAGGCGTGACATCAGCCCGCGGTTGTTGAGCTGGCGCTCGAGCTCGGCCTCGTCGTAGTCGCCGTGGCGCATCGAGCGAAACACGCGAAAGATCCCCGCCAGGATCACCACGTTGAGCAGGGCGATCAGGTACAGGAACGTCGCCGACACGACCGTGCCGAACACGCCGCCGAACTGCTCCAGGTGGGAGTTGTGATGGGAGACCGCTCCGTAGACCGTCTTCTCGGCCACAACCACTCCCAGCCCGATCGCAACCACGATCGTGGAGTGCCCCAGCGAGAACCAGTAGCCGATGCTCAAAGGCCGTTTGCCTTCGCTCATCAGCTTGCGCGTGGTGTTGTCGATCGCCGCGATGTGATCCGCGTCGAATGCGTGACGCAGGCCCAGCGAGTAGGCCAGGCCCGCCACACCGATGCCAAGTCCTTTGTAGTGCGACGGCACCACGAACGCGATGAACACCCCAAAGCCGACGATGTGCAGCGCGGCGATGCTCGCGAACATCGCACCCGCGCGACGACGCTCGGCGGGGCTGAGCGCCCTGACCACCACAGCCGCATACCCGAGGACTCCAAACCGTGTCGCTTTCACCGCGCTCCTTGGGCTGTCGGGTGTGCCCGTCATCGGATAGCCGCAGCGCAGCTGGCGCACAGCCCGACGATCGGGAAGTGAGTGAAGCTCGCACGGTAGCCGAAGCGGTCGGCTATGAGCTCACGTACCGCGTCCAGCTCCCGTGGCTCCACCGCCCGATAGTCGGCACAGCGCTCGCACGTGAGGTACTCGCGCTCGCCTGTCACCGCCAGCGCGTGCAGGCCCGGACCGTGCCCGAGATGGACGTGTCGAACGAGACCGATGTCCTCGAACGCCTGTAGGTTGCGATAGACCGAAGCGATGTCCGATGACGGCACGCGGCCGCCGATGCCTTCAGAGATCTGTTCGGCAGACATCGGTCCGTCGGCGGCCAGCAGCGCCTCCACGACCAGCCGACGCGCAGCCGACACGCGCAGGCCCCGTTCGCGCATCAGGCCGATCGCCGAGCGCAGGTCCCTGACGGCCAGCCCGGGCGCGGGCGCCTGTGTGCCGGTCGCGCAAGCGCCCTCATGGTTTGCCACGTTTCCGATCTCCCGGTCGCTCACCGATCGCCCTCCACGTTGGTAGATCGCTAAAAAGACAGCTCTGCGGATGTGTTGCTGACCTGCCTATACGTGCGACCGCGCAACGTGGATCACCGATCGTCCGTTTGGTGTGTAGGAATCATCCTTTGTGAGGATGTGCAATGCGTGGCGCTGCTGCAGGCTGGCGACCATGCCAGTAGTCTGCATCTCCACCGAGCCGACAGACGCGGCTCTGCTGACGCGCATCGGGCGCGGCGACACACACGCATACGAGCTGATCTACAAGCGCTATCGCCGCCAGGCGCACGCGATCGCCCAGCGCCTGTGCGGGCGACACTGCATCGCCGAGGAGGTCGTGCAGGAGGCGTTTCTGGCGGTGTGGCGCTGCGCCAGCACGTACACCAGCGATCGTGGCAACGCGCGCAGCTGGATTCTCACGATCGTCCACAACCGGGCGATCGACAACAGTCGTCGCCGCGCACGCACAGAACGCGGCGAGACGGTGCTCGACGGCCTGGAGGAGCTGCTCGCCGGTCCGCTGCTCACCGAGGCGGAGGCCGAACGCCGCGAGCGCAGGCACGCGGTGCATGGGGCTCTGCTGCGGCTGCCCGCCGCCCAGCGCGAGGCTCTTGTCCTGTGCCACTTTCGAGGACTTACCAACCACGAGACCGCAGAGGTCGTGGGGCGCTCGATCGGCACGGTCAAGGGCAGAATCCGGCTCGGGCACGCAAGGCTGCGCCGCGAGCTGGTGGGGGTCGCCGGTGCGACCTCGTGAGGCCGGTGGCGCGCACACGCCGGCTGGCACACAGCAACGACGCTCTGTCTGTGTGGGTTACTGAGCCAGGTGACGGGCGGCGAACGCTGCCGCCTCCGCGCGGTTACGCACGTGCAGCTTCTCGAGGATGTGTCGCACGTGGGTCTTGACCGTGGTCTCAGAGACGAACAGGCGCTGCGCGATCTCGCGGTTGCGCATCCCGTCTGCCAACAGCGCGAGGACCTCTCGCTCGCGCGGGCTGAGCTCCAGCAACGGGTCGCCAACCGAACGCACGCCGCCCACGAACTCGCGCAGCATCCGCCCGGCCATGCGCTGGGCGATGTGGGGATCGCCGCGTCCCGCGTCCAGCACCGCTTCGATGAGCTCGGACGGGGGCATGTCCTTGAGCAGGTAGCCAGCGGCGCCCATGCGCAGCGCCGCCCACACGTCCGGCTCATTCTCTGACACGGTGAGGATGAGCACCTCGATGTCAGGATGTCTGCCGCGGATCGTCGCGCAGGCCTCGATCCCACCGAGCAACGGCATCTCCAAGTCGAGCAAAACCACGTTCGGAGCACGGCTGTCCGCGAGCGCGAGCGCCTCCTTGCCGTTGGAGGCCATGCCCACGACCTCGATGCGCGGGTCGGCGCGCAGGAGCGCCGCGGTGCCCTCGCGCATCAGGCGGTGGTCGTCTGCGACGAGCACCCTGACCTGGCGATCTGCTTGGGCCATGGTCGGGCAGTATGCTGGCAGGCGACCATGAGCGCGGGCCCGCACGGCTCCATCCCGCCCGACGGCCTGAGCGGGCGCCTGGCGCCCGACGTGGCGGCGGGGCTCGGCGCAATCGGGCGCGTGGCCGCCGCGCTGGTGTCGGCATCATCGCTTCAAGATCTCGCCGAACAGGGCCTTGCGGAGATGCGCGACGCGCTGCACATGGAGGTCGCCACCCTGTACCTGCCCGATGAGCACGGGCGTCCGCTGTTGCATCGGCACGTCATCGCCGCGGGCGGCGGCTCGGAGCTCCAGGCCGCCCCCGAGGTGGTGTTCGACGAGGAGTCCTGGCGCCTTGCCGTGGCCGGCGGCGCGCCGCTCATCTTCCACGAGGAGGGCAGTTGGCTCGTCGCCAACCCCTTCCAGCCGACAGCCACCTCCTGGCTGGTGCTGCCGCTGCACTCCAATCGGCGCATCGTGGGCGTGGTCCTCGCCGCCTCGCGCCTGCGGATCTCGCTCGAACCAACCGAGGCGGCCGTCCTGGCGCTGATCGGCGACCTGCTCACGGCCGGCATCACCACCGCGGGCCTGCGCCAGGTGCTCGAGCAGACCGAGCTCGAGCGCGAGCGCGCCCGCCTGGCAGCGCTCGTACACGACGGGCTCGCACAGGATCTTGCGCTTGCCGCGCGCGAAATCACGCTGCTAGAAGGCGCCCCCGAGCCCGACGTCGCTCAGGCCGCTTTCGCGCGGCTGCGCGACGCGGTCTCCTCGGCGCACACCACTGTGCGCGAACGGCTCAAGGAGCTCGTCGCGCCGGTCCCGCTGGGCGGCCTGGGCGAGGCCATCCGCGAGGTCTGCGACCAGTTCGAAAGTCGTGGCATGACCTTGAGGCTGCGCGAGGACGCCGATCACGTCCAGGTCACTCCCGAGTCCTATGCAGCGCTGATGCGCGTTCTCACCGAGGCGCTGACCAACGTCGAAAAGCACGCTGGAGCATGCGCCGTGAACGTGGAGCTGACAGTCGAGGACGAGCGGCTGACGCTCGTCATCAACGACGACGGGCAGGGCTTTCTCGTGGAGGAGGCCGCCGGTCCCGAGTCCGGCCATCTCGGGCTCATGCTGATGCGCGAGCGCGCGCAGCAGGGCGGCGGCACGCTGTGCTTGACCGCACAACCAGCCCGGGGTACTGTTGTCCACCTTCAACTACCCTGCCAGTAGCCATAGAGCTCACACTCTCCCCATCGATCGAGGACGGCGCCTGTCCCCACCTCGCCGTCCTTCTGCGCAGCGAGTCCGAGCTCTTCCCCGTACTCGCCTCCTTTTACGCACTGGGCGCCAAGCGTCAGGGCTTTCTCGTTCACAGGACTGTTCAGGGCGACGGCGCCAAAGAGCGCGAGCGCCTTGCAGGCGCCGGCCTGGACGTCGACGGACTGGAAGCCCGTGAGCAAATGGCGATCGTGGAGTTCGACCCCGACGAGCCCCCCGAGAGCTCGCCACAGCCCTGGCAGGAGGCGCTCGAGCGATCGCTGTCAAAAGGCTTCACCGCCCTGTGGTATTCGCGCTTCGCCGTCGGGCCGAATGACGAGGAATACAACAACGTGCTCCCGTTCGAGCGTGCATGGACCGACTGCTTCGCCGGCCAACCGGTGGTCACGCTGTGTCCTTACATCGTCGGCACCCTCAGCGGCGCACAGACGCTCGAGCGCATGAGTGAGGTGTCAAGCCTGCACGAAGGCATGCTGTTGGCAGGCGATGACGGGCTGACCATGCTGCGCCCAACTGCGAGCCGTTCGCAGCTGACGCCCTGATCCGTCAGCGCGCCGACCGCGTAAACGGGGACAACGGTTCGATCGGAAATCAGTCCTTCCGACGGGCGCAATCTGGAAATCACAAGGAGCAGCAGATGAGCTATGAGATCAATCTCGCCGACGTTGACGTCGACGGCGCGATCCGTGAAGCGGCGCACGAGGTGTCAGGTGACACGCGCCTGAGCTTCCTGAAGAAGGCGGGCCTTGCGACGGGCGCCACGATGAGCGGCGGCGCGATCCTCTCGGCGCTCGCGCCCAGCGCGTTCGCCGCCGGCGGCGGGCGTCCTCCCGCGTCGTTTGGCAAGGGCGACATCGGCATCCTCAACTACGCCCTCACGCTGGAGTACCTCGAGGCGGCCTTCTACAACGGCGCCACTGCGGCCAACCTGCCCCTGAGCTCGCAGGCCGCGGCGTTCCTGAAGGTCGTCACCAAGGACGAGAACGCGCACGTCGCATTTCTCAAGTCGGCGCTCGGCTCCAAGGCCGCCGCCGAACCGAAGTTCAACTTCCAAGGCACCAACACCAATGCGGAAATGTTCATGAAGACCGCACAGGTACTCGAGAACACTGGCGTGCACGCCTACTCCGGCCAGGCGCTCAACATCACCAGCCCCAAGTACGTCAAGGCCGCCCTGTCGATCCTCACCATCGAGGCACGTCACGCAAGCGTGATCGGGCTGCTCAACGAACCGGCCGGCGAAGACATCGCGCCCAACGGCCCGTTCGACACGCCGCTGCCCGCCAGCGCGGTCCTGAGCGCGGTCAAGGGAACCGGCTTCATCGTCGGCTGAGGTCTGCGGCCTGCGCTGTCGCGGTACTGCGGTCCGCGGCCTCACGCGATCCCCAGCTCCTGAGGTCTGCACCAGTCCCGAACCGCCCGGCGGGCCATGCCCGTCGGGCGGCGATGTTTCTGTCATGAGTGAGTACCCGGGCCAGGTTTGGGGGTGGCCCGACAAACAGCTTGACGCGCCCTCGCGCCCGCCTATACGGTTGGCCAGCCGGCCAAGAAATGGCTGGAACGGTCGGTTGCTGACGGTTTCCAGCGATCAGGGGATACAAGAGAGGGGATTCAATGCTGACGGTCAAAGCGACGTTCGTCGCCTTGCTCGCCGCTGTTGCGATGGCGGTGGTGGCACCGGCGACGGCAAGCGCCAAATACTCCGTTCCCTATGGCAGCAGCGCGCTCGGGGATGCCATCTGGAACGAGACGTGGGAACCGGAATCGGTGGTGGGGGCAAACAACAACTGCAAACCGAGCTCTGCGCATCCGTACCCGGTGGTGCTCGTCCACGCGACGCTCGCCGACGAGGGATCCAACTGGGTGACGCTCGCACCGCTGCTGGCCAACGAAGGCTATTGCGTGTATGCCTTCAACTACGGCGCCACGCTGGCCTCGCTGGAAGTGTGGCCCTTCATCGGGCCTCGCATCGACGGTCTCGGCCACATCGAAAAGTCAGCAGAAGAACTGTCGTCGTTCGTCAACACTGTGCTGTCCATGACCAAAGCGTCGAAGGTCGATCTGGTGGGCCACTCCCAGGGCGGCATGATGCCCAACTACTTCATCAAGTACCTGGGCGGCGCCGCCAAGGTCAACGAGCTGATCGGGCTCGCCCCGAGCAACCACGGCACGACGCTCGATGGGCTGACCAAGCTCGTTGAAGTGTTCCCGTTCGCCTCGGAAATCGTGTCGGGGCTGCTCGAATTCCTGGGGGCGCCGTCGCTTCCCGAACAGGAGGAAAACTCGGCGTTCATCAAGAAGCTGTTCGGCTCCGGGGAACCGCTCGCGTCGGGCGTCCGCTACGTGGTGATCGAGACCGATCACGACGAGGTCGTCACGCCCTACAGCCACGCGTTTCTGAGCGGCTCCAACGTGACCGACATCACCATCCAGAGCCAGTGCCCGAGCGATCCGGTCGCGCACATCGGCATGTTCGACGACTCGCCGTCGCTGCAGAATGTGCTCAACCAGCTCAGCGCGAGCCCCAACCCGTCGTTCAAAGCGACCTGCAGCAACTACGGACAGGGGATCTAGCCGGCACATGACCACAGGCAGGCACTGAAGGCCTGCACCTAATCGAGTGGGCGCCGGGGACCGCCTCGGCGCCTACCGCAGCATCGCCGGCGCTACGCCTATCTTCTCCCGATGCACGAGACGCCAGGCGTCGACAGGCGCGACATGACCGCGCCGCCCGGGCGTCGAGCTGACAGCCGCCGTCACGTCGTGCGGCGACGACGCGTGCTCGCGCTGGTGGCGCTCACCGCGATCCTCGCGCTGATCGTCTGGGTCAGCTTGCCCGGCTCGTCCGGACCAGCCGCGCCATCGCACTCGTCCGGCAAGCGCGCCGCCGGCGCATCGCCAGGCGCCCGCCCGGGCTCGCCCCAGCGCTTGGCGGTCAGACGCCTGCCCTTCTCGCTGCCTGTCGCGTTGCAGGACGCCGCCGCCGCGCCCCTCGGATCTGACCGGGCGGTCCTGCTGGGCGGCCTGGACGGCGCCGACACATCCACCGCGTCCGTCAGCGTGCTCGACGCGAGCGGCGTCACGGCCGGCCCGCAGCTGGCGGAAGCCCAGCACGACGCGCAGGGCGCGCTGCTCGGCGGGCGCGTGTACGTGTTCGGCGGCGGGCAGGTGAGCTCCTACAGTCACATCCTTTCCTACGATCCTGCGACCGGCGCAATTGCGCAGGCCGGTAGCCTGCCGACCCCCACCTCCGACGCCGCCGTCGCAGCGATCGCGGGCACGGCGTACGTGGTGGGCGGCTACGACGGGCAGCAGGCCCTGAACACGATCGTCGCGTGGCGCCCCGGCACACCGAGCCGAGTCGTCGCCCGCCTGCCCCACGGCCTGCGCTATGCGGCGGTCGCGGCCAGCGACGGGCGGCTGGTGATCGCCGGCGGCTCACAGGGCGAAGCCGCGAGCAGCGACGTCCTGAGCTTCGACCCCGCGACCGGCCAGCTGCGGCACATCGGTGAGCTGCCCGCAGCGATCACGCACGCCACAGCGGTCGCGCTCGGCTCCTATATGTATGTCCTGGGAGGCCGAGGCGCGGCGGCGCAATCACAGACTGCGGCAATCGTCGCGATCGACGCGGCCAGCGGCCGCTGCGTACGCGTCGGGAGCCTGCCCCAGCCGCTCTCCGACGCCGCCGCGATCGTGCTCGGCCAACGGATATGGCTGGCCGGCGGGCTGAGCGTGGGCGGTCCCGTGGCCTCGGTGCTCGAACTGACGCCCGCTCAAGGTGCGCGCTGAACGGCCGCGAACCGATGTGCGAGCGAGTACGGGGGCGCGAGGTCCACGCCGTCGGGGTTGCTCAGGAACCCTTCGCCCGCGCCCGGCACGTGGGTGTGACCGTACTGCCACACGACCCTGTTGGTGTGCGGATCGACGACGATCACGCGATCGTTCTTGTCGTCGTTGGCCAGGATGTCCCCGTTGGGCAGCGGCAACGCCAGCGACGGCTGGTTCAGCGCCTCGGCGCCCGTCGGTTCGTAGCGCCAGCGCAGCTGGCCGTCGGGTGTAAACGTCTCCAGCGCCCCCGGTTCGGTGTAGTCCGCCGACAGGAACAGCCCGGGACGGACCTCGTTGGTGTCCGACGGGTACGTGAACCCCGGCGGGTGCGTGGCCGCCACCGGCCTGCCGTCGGGGGCGACCACGTCCAGCCAGTCGCCGTTGATCTCGGTGATGGCCGTATCGCCGTTGGCCATCGGGAACGCCCCGTTGGGACTGCCGAACGACACGCCCCGTTCGTGTTCGCAGGCACCCGTCACCCCGAGCTGGCGCAGCGGCGTGTGCGCCGGCGGGCGGATCACCAGCACGCGGCAGTTCTTGATGTCCGCCGTCAGGAGCTCGCCCGAGGGCATCAGCATGGCGTCGTCGGGGTTGTGCACGTAGTTCGGTTCTGAGCCGGGCACGCCGGGATGGCCGTAGCGGTAGACGATGCGATTGCTCGCGCGGTCGATCACGCTGATCGTGAAGTTGTCCTCCTGGGTTACCACCACCTGCCGGCCGTCCGGCGAGAAGAACGCGTCGTCAGGCAGCAGGAACGTCTGCCCTGGGGCGAGATCTCCGGGCGCGGGAAAGCGCCACAGCACCCGTCCTTGCGGGCTGACCTCCAACAGGCGGTTGTTGTCGCGATCGGCGATCAGCACGGGACCCGGCAGGACCGCCGGGTCCGATCCTGGTTGCAGGTTTGCGCTCGGCGCTTGTTCAGCGCGCAGCGCAAGGACCCCCGCGCGAGCGCGCGCGGGGCTGCGCGTCGGGCTGGGCTTGCCGCCCTGGCCGGCGGCGATCGCCACTGCGACGACCAACGCAATCGGCACCGCCAGCGCCACTGCCCGCCTGCGCATGATCGTCCGCCGACGCGCAGCGCTTCGCCGGGGGGCCATTGCCGACAGCATCGTCGCAACCCCTAAAGATCGACCAAGACGTCGATGAGAACATCCTCATGTGCTGGGGAGGGGCAGGTCGAGAGCGAACGCGATCGCATCGAGCGCGGGCTCGTCCTGCACCTGCGATACAGAGATCGTCAGTCGCCGGGCGGCGGGCCTCCAATCCAGCGCGAAGAACGGACAGCACTCCCGCTCGGTGGCGATCGCCTCCTCAACACGCCCGAAATCCACCCGCTCGTCGAGCTCGACCACCAGGCACCGCTGGGTGCGTTCGATGAGGCGTGCGCCACGGCCGACCTGCCGGTAGCGCTCCAGTTGCAGGCGCAGCCCGGCCTCGTCAAGGGCACAGCTCGGTGCCATCGGGAGCGGGTCCATCTTGGTCTCAGCGTAGGACACCCTGGCCACGTCGCATGTTCGCAGTGGCGGCCCACGCCGCTCCAGCGACTCAGGCGGCGGCGAGCTCCGCGCTCGGCTGTGCCAGCGCCTGGCCGTGTCGGATCAGGTCGGCGGCGCGCTCGGCCACGGCGATCGTCGGGGCGTTGGTGTTTCCGCGCGGGACCACAGGCATCACGGACGCATCTACGACGCGCAGTCCCTCGAGGCCATTGACGCGCAGCTCGGCGTCGACAACGGCCTGGGCGTCGGCACCCATACGGCAGGTGCCCACGGGGTGATACACGGAGTAGGTCGTGCGGGCGATCAGATCGCGCAGCGCGTCGTCGCTGTCGTCCACGGCGCCGATGCACGGCTGCGCGCAGTACGGCGCGAGGGCCGGCTGCGCGCAGATCTCAAGCGTCAGGCGCATTCCCTCGATCATCCGCTGCATGTCGTCACCGGCGGTGTAGAAGGAGTGGTGGACGATCGGCTTGGCGCTGGGGTCCTTGGACCCCAGGCGCACGTTGCCGCGGCTGTGCGGCGTGAGCAGGCACGGCGACACCAGCACGCCGTGGGCTTCGGGGTCGGTCATGCCCTCGTCGATCAGCTGCAACGGCACGAAGTGAAACTGGATGTCGGGCGCCTGAGCGTCCGCTCCAACGCGCGCGAAGCCGCCGGACTCGGCGAAGTTGGAGGCGAACGGACCGGTCTGCGTGGCTTCGTACTCCTGCAACGCGGCCGGCTCCAACGACAGCAGCAGGCTCTGCTCCTCGGGCGTCGTCCACACGGCGTAGGCGCCCGCGTGGTCTGACAGGTTCTCCCCCACCGCGGGCTGGTCGAGCAGCACCTCGATTTCGCGCATCGTCAGGTGCTCGGCCGGGCCGACCCCCGAGAGCATCAACAGCTGCGGCGAGTTGTAGGCGCCACCGCACAGGATCACTTCGCGCTCAGCGCGCAGCTGCTGGGACTGACCGAGCTGGCTGGCCTCCACGCCGACCGCGCGCGTGCCCTCGAACAGCACGCGCTGGACGAGCATGTAGGGCATCACGGTCAGGTTCGCCCGCTCGCTCACCGGGTGCAGGTAGGCCACCGCGCAGCTGGCGCGCATGCCGCCGCGCATCGTCACCTGGTAGAGGCCCACCCCGTCCTGCTCGTCGCCGTTAAAGTCGCTCGTTGCGGGCGAGCCCCGCCTGCACCCCGGCCTCGACGAACGCGCTCGCCATCAGATTGCGCGAGCGTCCCTCGCTGACCGGCAGCGGGCCGCCGGCGCCGTGCCAGCGCGAGGCGCCGCGCTCGTTGTCCTCGGCCTTCAGGAAGTAGGGCATCAGGTCCGCCGCCGACCAGCCCGGCACGCCCCATTCATCGTAGTCGCGGCGGTTGCCGCGGATGTAGACCATCGCGTTGATCGAGGAGGAGCCGCCCAGCACCCTGCCGCGCGGCAGCGGGATGCGCCTGCTGTTGCATTGCGGCTCGGGCGCCGTGTAGTAGTCCCAGTCGATCTCCGTGCGCGGAAGCTGCAGATAGCCGAGCGGCACGTGGATGTTCTGATTCGTGTCCGGCGGCCCCGCCTCGAGCAGCAGCACGCTCACGTCGGGGTCCTCGCTGAGACGGTTGGCGAGCACGCATCCCGCCGAGCCTGCGCCCACGATCACGTAGTCATACATCTCTTCTCTCCCCTCGTCGTTGAGGCCACGATACTCCTCAGACTGAAAAACGGTTTCATATCAACGCGATGTCGAGCGAGGACAGGCAGGGGCAGTCCAGGAACCTGATCCTGGCGGCGATGATCTTCGCCGTGGCGATGACGTTCATCGACCAGACGATCGTGTCCATCGCCGCGCCAGAAGTGCAGAAACGCCTCGGCCTGACCAGTACCGGGGTGCAGTGGGCGGTCAACGCCTATCTGCTGTCGCTGGCCGCGCTGTTCGCTTTCGGCGGACGGCTGGCCGACACGGTGGGGCACCGCAAGATGGTCACGCTCGGCGTGTTCCTGTTCGCGGCCGCCTCCGCGCTGTGCGGCCTGACGCCGAGCGGGGGGCTGGCGCAGGCGTGGATCGTCACCTTCCGAGTCCTGCAGGGCGCCGGCGGCGCGATCATGTTTCCGGCGGCGCTTGCGATCGTCGTGCAGACGTTTGCGCTGCGCGAACGCGGGCGGGCGCTTGCCGTCTTCTTCGGCATCGCCGGCGGTCTGACCGCTGTGGGTCCGATCCTCGGCGGCTATCTGACGCAGTGGACGTGGCGGGCGATCTTCTGGGTGAACATCCCCGTGGCGGTAATCGCGCTGGCGCTGATCGCCATCTCCAGGCCCACCACGGTGCACCGTCCCGCGCGCATGGACTATCGCGGCCTGGTCGTGATCGCCGGCGGGGTCGCGCTGAGCGTGTTCGGCTTCCAGGAGTCGGCGATCTGGGGCTGGAGCAATCCCGCCACCGGGGCGTGCATCGCAGTGGGCGCAGCGATCCTGGTCGCGTTCTACTTCATCGAGCTCGGCACCGACTCGCCGCTGATCGCGGTCGGCATCTTTCGCATCCGCGCGTTCCTGGTCGAGAACATCGTGCTGGGCATCGCGATGCTGACGTTCATTCCCGTGTTCTTCTTCGCCTCAGAGTACGCCCAGATCGCGCTGGGCAAGACGCCCTCGCAGGCCGGCCTGTACATCCTCTACTTCTTCATTGGCTTCGTCATCGCCGCGCAGGTCGGCGGGCGGATGCTCGATCGCATCGGCGCCAAGCGCCCGGTGGTGCTCGGCTGCGTGCTCGCCGCCGTGGGGTTCTGGCTGTGGGGCCAGAAGGCCACCGGACTGAGCTTCAGCTCCCAGCAGATCTACATCATCATGGCGGGCGCCGGCATGGGGCTGATGCTCGGGCCGGCCAACACCGACGCCGTCAACCGCGCCTCGCGCCTGTCCTACGGCGAGGCCACCGGCATCACCCAGACGGTGCGCAACTACGGCGCCAGCCTGGGGCTCGCGGTGCTCGGCACGATCCTCGTCTCGCAGATGCGCTCGCGCGTGACCAGCTCGCTGATCTCCCAGGGCCTGCCCGCCGGGCGCGCGCACTCCGAGGCGTCGCACCTGGCGCAGTCGCACGACGTGGGCGCAAGCGCAGGCTCGATACCGCACTTCGTGCGACTGGACTTCGCCTACGCGACGCGCTCGGTGCTGTATGTGATGGCCGCGATCATGGCCGCCGCCGCGATCGTCGCGTTCCTCGGACTGCGCGCTGGGGTGCAGCGAGACCCGCAGACCGAGGAGGCAGACCAGCTCGCGGGCGAGCTCGACGCCACGGCCGCCGGGACGGCCTGAGCCGCGCACCCGGGCACGTCGCCGCACGCGGCGTTGGGGGCGAATCAGACAGGGCCGTCGAGGCCTACACGCACGGGATCGAGATGGCGGCGTACATCGCCGTGCAGGCTGTCGCTGGCCGCGTATCGCGTGGCCCGTCCCCTTCCTTTCTGGAGGATCAAGCCGGCATCGACCAGGCGTCTGAGGTCGCTGCTCGCGGTCGGCGCGGACACGTCCGCCTCAGTGGCATACGCGGCCCTGTCGATCCCCTGGAAAAGGCTCTGCTCGAGCGCGATCACGAGCCTGTCGGGCCATCCGCGCTGCTCTACGAGCGCCCCTAGCAACGCCCAACGCCTTGTCGCGTCGTCGAGCTGGCGCAGGCGCAGGCGAGCCTGCTCGAGGTGGGCGTCGATGCAGAATCGGACCCACGCGGTCGCATCGCGTTCGGGCCGATAGGTGCCACCCTGAACCGTTTGCAGCGTTGCGTAGTAGGCGGCCGTGTTGCCGGCGAGATACTCCTCGATCGCAACGAACTCCGGTGCCAAGAGTCCGCCTCGGGCAAGCACAAGCGACTGCAGGATGCGCGAGATTCGTCCGTTGCCGTCACGGAAGGGGTGCACGGAGACGATATGCAAATGGGCCATCGCCGCGCGCACGATCAGGTGTGCGTGAAGGTCGCCGCGATCGAGCCATTCGATGATCTCGCCCATCAGCGCCGGCACGTCCTCCGCGGGTGGCGCCACATACGCGGGCGGCCCCACGTAGGCGGGCGGCCCGCCGCCCGCGCCCGCCACCTCGATTCCACCGCGGCGGTACTGACCTGGGTCTCTGTCCTTCTGGAAGTAGCACGCGTCGAAGTGCAGGTCGAGCACCACACGCGCGTCCCAACCGAAGGCGGGATCTTGGGACATCACGCCGACGTGGTCCATCGCCCGGGCGTAACAGGAGAGCGCCATGCGGTCCTCGTCGCTTGGATCAGCCGGCTCGTCTCCGCTGGCCAGCGCGATTATCTCGTCGTTGGGCACGTGAAAGCCCTCGATCTCGATCGAGCTCTCGGCGCAGGCCGCCCGCCATCGTCGGCGCAAGCCGGCCAGCCATCGCCCGGCTGCTCGGGCCTGGTCTGTCAGCTGCCCGTGCAGCTCGTCGAGCTCCGCGAGCCGAGCCCGCGCATCCGGGTCCAGCTCCGGGGTCTGGAAGATCATGTACTGTAGTAGTATATACGTTTATACGTAAAATCGTCTATCGTCATACTCCAATAGCGCATTCGTGTAGGACGCTTGCGTATGCTGGCGGTCGCGTCGGGGGGCGCGTCCAGTCGCAGCAGCCGCTACGCGCAATCAGAGAAAGGGTCCGATGATCCCCACCGACACACTCCCCGACAGCGTGGGCGCGCAGGCACGCAAGTCGCCCCACGGCAGTGCCGAGCCCAAGATTGCCTCGCGCGTGTCCGACGGCGCCTCCTTGCAGGCGACGCTGGCCCGATACGCCCAGCCGCACACCGGACGGGCGCTCCTGGACATCGCAACCTCGGTGGTCGGCTATCTGGCGCTCTCGGTCGCGATGTACCTGGCGCTGGACGTCTCTGCGCTGCTGGTAATCGCCCTCGCATTTCCGACCGCGGCGTTGCTGGTACGAACCTTCATCGTGTTCCACGACTGCTCGCACGGCTCATTCCTGCGATCCCGACGCGCCAATCGCTGGCTCGGGACGGTGTTCGGACTGTTTCTGTACATGCCCTTCTTGCGCTGGCGCCATGACCATGCCGTCCATCACGCCACCTCGGGCGACCTCGAGCGCCGCGGCGTTGGCGACGTGCGTACGCTCACGATCGCCGAATACCAAGCGCTGGACCGGCGGGGCCGGCTGGGCTATCGGCTGCTGCGCAATCCGCTCGTGATGTTCGGCCTCGGGCCGATCGCCGCGATGATCATCGGCCCGCGGATCGTCGCCAAGGGCGCGCGCCCACGGATGCGAAACAGCGTGATCGCGACCAATGCCGCGCTGGCGGTGCTGGTGGGCGGGCTGTGCTGGCTGATCGGCTGGCGCGACTATCTGCTCGTGGCCGGGCCGCCCGCGCTGCTGGCAGGGTCGGTCGGGATCTGGCTGTTCTACGTCCAGCACCAGTTCGAGGACGCCTACTGGGAGAGCGCAGGCGAGTGGAGCTATGCCGATGCTGCGCTGCGTGGGAGCTCATATCTGAAGCTGCCCAAGCTGCTCCAGTTCGCCACCGGCAACATCGGCTTTCACCACGTGCATCACCTCAGCGCCCGCATCCCCAACTACAACCTGCAGCGGGCACACGAGGAGAACGCGATCTTCCACGACGTGCCGACGCTGTCGCTGTGGGACGGTGTGCGAGCGGTGTCGCTCAAGCTGTGGGACGAGCAGGACAGGCGGCTGGTGACGTTCGCCCAGGCGCGCCGTTAGGCCAGCGCGGCGACCGCGTGCGTGGGCAACAGCTGCGCGGTGGCCTCGCCGTCGGCGATCACGCTGCCGTCCTCGGATATCAGCTGCAGGCGGATATGGCCTGTCCGTGCGAGCTCGCGAGGACGGCGCCGGGCACTCGCAGGGGTGCCGCTGAGCGCCGCGCAGGCGGCGTCTGCGAGCTCGTCCTCGTATGCGCGCAGGGGGGAGCTCAGGTGCCCCGCCAGCGATCGTCGGGCGATCGCGTGAACCGGGCCGGACACGATCGCATTGAGCATCAGCATCGACATCGGGCGGATCTGCCCGCTCTGCAGCAGCGGGGCCATCCAGTCGCGGTAGGCCTGCGCGAGGGTGCGGTTGAGCTCCTGGATCTGGGCACCGCCGGGCGAGTCCCAGTCGAGGTGTCCGCGCATGTACAGAAATCGCGCGCGATCCTCGTTGTCCTCGATCCAGCGCAGCTGGTGGGAAATCGTGCCGGCGACCGCCGCGCGCAGCGAGCGCGGCTGGCGTTCCAGCAACTCCCACAAGCCCTGCTGGAAGGACGCGATCGCGTCGACGTGCAGCGCGTCGGCGATCGCCTCCTTAGTGGGGAAGTGGTGAAACAGAGCGCCGTTTGACACGCCGCTTCGCTGGCGGATCCGCGCGATCGTCGTCTGCTCGTAACCCGACTCCAAAAAGCAGGCGAGCGCGGCGTCGAGGATGCGGCTGCGCGTGTCCATTGTCACCTCACTGACCATCTCGTTGGCTCCCACTGACTTGACAGAGTAACACTCTAGAGGAATACTCTGGAATGCAATGGTCGGTCGCTCGATCCGCGGGCGACACGAGAACACGCCGACAACGAGACCGGCAAGAGCGACAGGAGCCAACATGCAAGCCAGCACACTCGCCACGCAGTCAGCGCCCTTTGAGCTGCCGCCCGCTCTTGCCGAGATCCAGGCGCAGGCGCAGGAGCTCGCCACGCGCTTTGCTGAGCGCCACCGAGAGGTGCGCCTGCACCCCTTCGAGCATGGCGAGCTGTATCCCGAGCTATGGAGCGAGATCTGCGAGCGTGGCTGGGCCGGCCTGCTCGTTCCGAGCGCGCACGGCGGCCGCGAGGGCGGGCTGCTCGCCTATGTGCTCATCATGGAGGCGCTCGCCGCGCGCAACCTGATCCTGTGGATGCCCGTCCTCACCGGCGCGATCGGCCACGCGATCGCAGAGGTTGGCTCCGAGCAGGTGCGCGAGCGCTGGCTCGAGCGAATCGCCTCGGGGGAGACCTTCCTGGCCCTGGCGGTGACCGAGCCGCAGTGCGGCCACAACGTGTTTCGCAGCAAGACCACCGTGCGCCGCGAGGGCGACCGCTTTGTGGTCAATGGTCTGAAGGCCGTCACCTCGGGGACCGACCTCGCCGAGCGCGTGCTCGTGTTCGGGCGCGCACCCCACGAGGAGGGCACGCCCCCGCAGTTCACGACCGTGTTCGTCGACCCGGACTCGCCCGGCATCGAGCGCGAGGAGCTGCCCATGCGCTGGCGCGAGGGCGCGCGTCAGTTCCAGCTGACGTTCAACGACGTCGAGGTTCCGCTCGATGAGCTCGTCGGAGCCGAGGGGCAGGGCCTGCTCGTGCTGTGGCCGTTCACCCATATCGAGCGTCTTCTGACCGCGGGACTGACGATCGGCAGCGCCCGTTATTGCGTGTCGCGCGCACTCGCGCGCGCCGGCGAGCGCACGATTTTCGGCAAGCTTCCGATCGGCGCCGAGCAGGCGATCGGGCATCCACTCGCCTACCTGCACGCGCGCATCGAGGCGACCCAGCTGCTCGTCTACCGGGCAGCCCACCAGTTCGACGCGGGCGCCGACACGATGGCGATCGCCGGTCAAGCGAACATGGCAAAGCTGCTGGGCGCCGACCTGCTGTTTGACGCTGCCGACCATGCGATGCAAACACTCGGCGCCCAGGCGTGGGACGAGCGCGAGGGCATGATCGACCTGTTCCTCGACGCCAGGGCCGCTCGCTCGGCGCCCATCTCCCAGGAGCTCGCGCTCAACTTCATCGCCCAGCACGTGCTCGGCCTGCCCAGCCACCGCTGAGCGTGCCAGCCGCGCGCTGTTAGGATCGCGCGGCCATGCCTGACAACCCGAACCGAGGCGCGGTCTTGATCACCGGCGCGTCGACGGGCATAGGGCGGGCCTGTGCCGAGCATCTGGACAGCCTCGGCTTCACGGTCTTCGCGGGCGTGCGCAAGCAGTCAGACGCAGACTCGCTGGGTGAAATTGGATCGGGGCGCACGCAGGCGCTGATGCTTGATGTCACCGACAGCCAGTCGATCGTCGCCGCGATGAGCAGTGTCGAGCAGGCCGCACCGGCCGGTCTTGCCGGACTCGTCAACAACGCTGGCATCGCGGTTGCTGGGCCGCTTGAGTTTGTGACGCTCGACGATTGGCGCCGCCAGCTCGAGGTCAACTTCATCGGCCAGGTCGCCGTCACCCAGGCGGCGCTGCCCGCGCTGCGCAGGGCACGGGGGCGAATCGTGAACATGACCTCGATCGGTGGTCGCCTCGCCAGTCCGTTCCTCGGGCCTTACAGCGCGTCGAAGTACGCGCTGGAGGCAATCACAGACTCGCTGCGCCTGGAGCTGCGCCCGTTCGGTATCGAGGTCGCGGCCGTCGAGCCGGGAGCGGTCGCCACGCCGATCTGGGGCAAGGGCCGCGCCGAAGCCGAGCAGGCGACGGCGAACATGCCAGCGCAAGCCATGCAGCTGTATCGCGCGGGAATCGAGGCCCTACCCAAGATCATCGCCCAGGCCGAGCGCTCAGGGGTGGCGCCCCTCAAGGTCGCTCGGGCAGTGGAGCACGCGCTAACGGCGAGCCGACCCAAGACCCGCTACGTGGTGGGGCGCGACGCCAAGGGACGCCTTTTTCTCACGCGACTTCTGCCTACCCGTGTGATGGACAGGATCGTCTTGCGCGCAATGGGGATCTGACGGCCCGCCGCTTGAGCGCAAGGTCTGTGCCAGGCCCGGCAACATCCCGATCCGATCCGTGGGGGCGTTGATCCGCAGCGTGATGTGATGCGAAGCACAAGTATGAGGATCGCGATCATCGGCGCAGGAGTGTCCGGGCTCGTATGCGCACACCTTCTGCACGCAGATCACGAGCTGGTGCTGTTCGAGGCGAGCGATCGTGTTGGCGGGCACGCCAACACGGTGCGTGTCGAGACTGACGCGGGGGTCCATGACATCGACACGGGCTTCATCGTCTTCAACGACCGCAACTACCCGAACTTCGAACGCCTGCTCGACGAGCTCGACGTGGCGACGCAGGCATCCCGGATGAGCTTCGGGGTGAGCGACGGGGCCGACTTCGAGTACAACGGCGCCTCGCCGAACGGCCTGTTCGCGACACGCAGCAAGCTGATCGACCCCGCCTTTCATCGGATGATCGCCGATCTCGTCCGCTTCAATCGCGACGCCCGCGAGCTGCTCGCCTCAGAAGAGGACCCGTCGCTGTGCGAGTGGCTTGCTCAGCGGCGCTATTCGCGCGCCTTCGTGGAGCGATTGATCGTGCCTCAGGCGTCCGCCGTATGGTCTGCCGATCCGGCGCAGATGTGGTCCTTCCCGGCGCGCTTTCTGGTCGAGTTCTTCGACAACCACGGCATGCTCGGACTTCGCGACCGGCCGCGCTGGCGGACGATCAGCGGAGGCTCGCGCACATACGTCGAGGCGCTGGTGCGACCCTGGCGCGAGCGCATCAGGCTCTCCAGCGCGGTCACCGACGTCACTCGCCATCCCGATCACGTCATCGTGTCATCGCGCGGCTGTGAGCCCGAGCGCTTCGACGCGGTCGTGATCGCCACGCACTCAGACCAGGCGCTCGCGCTGCTGGGCGACCCCAGCGAGCGCGAGCGTGAGCTGCTCGGGGCGATCCCCTATCAAAGCAACGAGGCGGTGCTGCACACCGACCGCTCGCTGCTGCCGCGGCGCCGGCGCGCGTGGGCCAGCTGGAACTACCATCTCGCAGAGGCTGTCACAGGACGCTGCACAGTGACCTACCACATGAACCAGCTGCAGTCGCTGCAGGCCGACCGCGAGTTCTGCGTCACGCTCAACCGCACCGACGCGATCGACCCGCAGCGAATCATCCGCACGATCCCCTACGCGCACCCCGTCTACACGTCTGCGGGCCATGCGGCGCAGTCACGCCACCACGAGATCAGCGGACGCAACCGCACGCACTACTGCGGCGCCTACTGGGGATGGGGCTTTCACGAGGATGGCGTGCGCAGCGCGCTGCGGGTGGTGGGCGAGCTCGGCGCACGGCGAGCGCTGCCGGTGCGCGCATGACTGCCAGCGCGATCTATGAGGGCACGATCCGTCACCGTCGCTTCGCCGTGCGCGCTCACGAGTTCCGCCACCGTCTGGCGCTCTTGTACCTCGACCTCGACGAGCTCGACGGCCTGCTCGACGGCCGGCTCGTCGCCGGGCGCCCGGGACTGGTGCGCTTTCGCCGCGGCGACTACCTCGGCGACCCCTGCGTCGGGCTTGCAGCGGCCGTGCGCACGCTGGTGGCGCGCCGCACGGGCGAGCGCCCGATGGGACCCGTCCGCGTGCTGACGCAGCTGCGCACGTTCGGGCACTGCTTCAACCCGGTCAGCTTCTACTACTGCTTTACGCACGATCAGCAACTCGAGGCGGTCGTGGCAGAGGTGACCAGCACGCCCTGGGGCGAGCGTCACGCCTATGTGCTCGGGCGAACCGGCGAGGGACAAGTGCTCGGCGCCAGCTTGCCCAAGCAGTTGCACGTATCCCCGTTCATGGGCATGCGCCAGCGCTATGAGTGGCGTGTGACCGCCCCCGGCGCCACGCTGTCGGTGCATATCGAGAGCCGCGAGCGCGAGCTCCGAGCTTTCGACGCCACGCTCGCGCTGCGCCGTGCGCCGCTGACGCGCGCCGGTCTGGCCCGCGTCACGGCGCGCTATCCAGCAGCGACGCTGCGCGTGCTCGCGCTCATCTACGGCCACGCGCTCGCGCTGAAGCTCAAGGGCGTGCCGGTACATCCACGCCCCAAGGTGTCGGCATGACGCGCTCACAGCGCGTCGCGCGGCGGATCGTGCTGGGTCTGCTCGGGCATCTGCGCTCGGGCCAGCTGACGATCGTCGAGGGCAACCAGCGGCTAGTGCTGGGTCGCGGCAGCCCGCAGGCGACCGTCGAGGTGCGCTCGCCTCGGCTGTGGCCGATGCTGGCACACGGCAGCCGCGGGCTGGCCGAGGCCTACGTGGATGGCCTGTGGGAGTCGCCCGATCTGACCGCCGTGGTGCGGGTGGCCGCGCGCAACGCCGACCGCCTTGACGAGTGGCGTCGTCGTCTTGCGTTCGCGCGGGTACCGCTGCAGACCGCCCGCGGCATCCGCGCGCGCAACACACGGGCGCGCAGCCGCCGCGCGATCGCCGCCCACTACGATCTCGGCAACGAGTTCTTTGCGTTGATGCTCGACCAGACGATGATGTACTCCTCGGCCTACTTCCCCCGCCGCGGAATGACGCTCGCGCAGGCGTCGACCGCCAAGCTCGAGCTGATCTGCCGCGAGCTGGACCTGCACCCAGGCGACCACGTGCTGGAGATCGGCAGCGGCTGGGGCGGGTTTGCCATCCATGCGGCGAGCACGCGAGGCTGCCGGGTCACGACCACAACGATCTCGGGCGAGCAGTACGCGCACGCCCGCGCACGCGTGCGCGACGCAGGCGTCACCGACCGGGTGACCGTGCTGTGCGAGGACTATCGCGATCTGCGCGGACGCTATGACAAGCTCGTCTCGATCGAGATGATCGAGGCCGTCGGGTGGCGCGATTTCGGCAGGTTCTTCGCGCACTGTTCCGATCTGCTCGCCGGTGACGGGAGCATGCTGTTGCAGGCGATCGTCATCGACGATCGCGCCTACGCTGTCGAGAAGGCCTCGCGCAGCTTCATCCGCACCCACATCTTCCCCAACGGCTGCCTGCCCTCGCTCGAGGTGATCGCACGCCAGCTCGCGCGGCGGACCGACATGCGAGCCGTGGGGCGCAGAGACTTGACGCCCCATTACGCCGAGACGCTGCGGCGCTGGCGCGCAAACTTCGAGGCCGCCGGCACGCGCCTGGCGCAGCTCGGCTATGACCAACGCTTTCGCCGGCTGTGGCGCATCTACCTCGCCTGGTGCGAGGCCGGCTTTGCCGAGCGGCGCATCGGCGTCGTGCAGATGCATCTGGCCAAGCCGGGATGGCGCGCGGGCGCCGTCGCGCTGCCGGACTGGGCTGGCGCACATGATAGGTCTGTAGACAGATCTAGCGCCTAGAAAGTAGACTTCGTGACTGACTGCAGCTGAGCTACTCGTCCCAGGCTTGCACCCCGATTTGACGGGTGACCAAGCCGTTGTCGATCTTGAGCACGGTGGCGCACATGACGCTCGTGCCGTTCGGATAGCGGCAAGCCTCGGTAAAAGCGACGCCACTCTCGTCCTGGACAGTGTGCTGGACAAGGTGGGTCATGTCGCGCCCGCACACGTCCTCGATCCATGCCTGGATCTCGCCTCGTCCGTGCAGCACGCGAGGAGCGCTTGGCTGGGCGACGCGGTCGATGAGCGTTACCTCGGCATCCTCGGCGTACATGGCCAGCTGCGCGCTCGCATCGCGCTCCTCGATTGCCTGCTTGAAGGTGCTCAGGTCGAATGTATGAATGGTGCTCATCGTGGCTCCTTGGTGAGGTGAATGGATACGCCGCATGTTGAGGCGGGCAGCGTTGCCAGGACGTCAAGCGAGCGTCAAAGCGCACTCAACGCTTTCCTTTTTGTCACTGGCTGTTCGCGCCAGACGGTGAGATGTACGCTTGGCTGACTGTGCTGCGCATCCAGCTACTGGGGCGTATGGCCGTGGAGTGCGACGGCGCGCAGCTGGCTGCGCCCAGCGCGCGGCGCGCGTGGTCGCTGCTGGCCTACCTGGCGCTATCGCCGGGACCCCAGCCGCGGGGAGAGCTTGCGGCCCATTTCTGGCCGGACGTGCTCGACTCCAGCGCCCGGGCGAGCCTGCGCAGCGCCGTTTGGTCGTTGCGCCGGACCCTGGGCCCAGCGGCAGAGCCTCACCTGATCGTCGATCGCAACTGTGTCGGTCTGGCACCCGGCCCGGAGCTATGGGTGGACGTCGACGCCTTCGACACGCTCGTCCGCGCGGGTCGTGAGCGAGAGGCTGTGGAGCTGTGCACGGGAGAGCTTCTGACGGGCTTTGAGGAGGAGTGGGCGTTGATCGCGCGCGACGCCCACCGCGAGCGTCAGCTAGAGGTCCTCGAGCAACTTGCCACAAGCTGCGATGCAGTTGGCGACGCCGACCAGGCGCTTGAGTGGAGTCGCCGCGCAATAGCGGTAGATCCACTGAGCGAGGATGCCCACCGCCATCTGATCGCGCGGCTGGCCGCGTCGGGAGACCGCGCGCGGGCGCTGATGGTCTATCGCGCGCTCGGCGAACGCCTGCGGCGCGAACTCTCGGTCGCTCCCTCCCCGGCCACCCGCGCGCTGGTGCAACGACTTCGTATCGACGCTGACGACGCGCCGCCGGACGGCTCCAGCGCCGAGTCGACGTCGATGGACCCCGCGCCCGACGCGAGCGCGGCCCGGGCGCCGCGAGCGACCGCGCGTCCACACACCGGATCGATCCCGTCACAGCCGCTGATCGGCCGCGCGCGCGAGCTCGACCATCTGCTCGAAGTGTGGAAGGGAGTGCAGCCTGGGGCGGGAGCGGTGGTGAGCATCTGCGGCGAGGCGGGCATCGGCAAGACGCGACTCGCGAGCGAGCTGCTGACACGCGCGAGCGAACAGGGTGCCGGAACGGCGGCCTGCGCCGCCCTGGACCTGGGCGGAGCGGCTCCCTTCGGGCTGTGGGCAGAACTTCTGCGCAAGCTACTTGTGAGCGTGCCGATCCCTCCGGCCGGGGCTGCCTGGCCGGAGGATCTTGCGCGGTTGGTGCCGGAGATCCGCTCGCTGCTGGAGCGCGCGGACAGCGAGCGCCCGTTCGTCTCCCCCGATCTCGAGCGCGCCCGGCTGCTCGAGGCGACGGTCGCGGCAATCGAATGGGCGGCGCGCGCGCGTCCGCTCGCGCTGCTGCTCGAGGACACCCACATCGCCGACCACTCGAGTCTCGAGCTGACCGGCTATGTAGCCCGTCGCATCGACTCTCTGCCGGTGCTGTTCGTGCTCACCCGGCGTCCACTCCCGCGCCGCACCGAGGTGGACCGTCTCGAGCACGCCCTGCGCTCGCGTGGACTGTTGCGCGAGGAGCTCGTGCTCGCCCCCCTCGAGTCCGCGGCCGTCGCCGAGATCGCCCTCGACGTGGCGACGCTGGGACGGGAGGACGTGGCCCGCGTGGTGGCAGCATCGGAGGGCAACGCTCTGCTGGCGGTCGAGACGGCCCGCGCGATCTCCCGCGGTGAGGGGGAGCTCGCGGAGGGGGTGCGCAGCGCGGTGCGCGGCGCGTTCGGGTCGCTGGGTGACGCGGGCCGGAGCTTCGTCGAGCTGGCGGCGGTTGCCGCGCGCGAGCTCGAGCACGCGGAGGTCGCGGCGCTGCCGATCGAGAACTCGGCTCAGGCCGCCGTGCAGGCGCTCGACAGCGGGATGCTCGTGGAGCGCGAGCGGCGCATCGGATTCCGCCATGCGCTGCTGCGCGAGGCGGCTTACCGTGAGCTGCCCCAACCTCGCCGGGCTGGACTGCACGAGCAGTGGGCGCAGATTCTGCTCAGGCGCGCGTCGGAAGGGGGGCCGAGCAGAGCGGCGGAGGTCGCCCGCCACTTGCGGCTCGCCGGCAAAGATCAGCAGGCTGTCGAGCAGCTCGGCCTCGCGGCGCGCGACGCGCGGGCGGTGGGTGCGCTGATCGAGGCTGCCGGCTACCTGCAGGAGGCCGTCGCGATGGAAAGCGCCAACGAGGCGTTGTGGCTCGAGCTCGCCGAGGTGCAGGCTTGGCGCGGGTTGCGCGCGGATGCCGAGCGGGCGTTTGCATCCGCCAAGGATCTGCTGGCAGGATCGCCGCTGGCGCTCGCGCGGGCGTGGCTGCGCAGCGCGCGCTGGTATCACGGGCCGATCTGCGTGCCGACGATGGTGCGCCAATGCTGTCGGGAGGCGCTGGCGCTGCTCGACCAGGTAGGTGGAGACGTGGTGTGCGAGCGACGCGAGGCGCTCGCGGCGCTCGCCTGGGCGGAGGCGGTTGCGGGCAGCGTCGATGAGGCGGAGCAACTGTTGGTGGAGGTGCACGAGCTGTCCGCCGGATCGCATGCCGACGACCTGTCCATCTATGACGTCGCCCACGCCCGTGCGCTGGCGCTGATGCGCAGGGGCGCGTTCGTCGAGGGGTATGCGCCGGCGATCGCGGCCGGGGAGGCGATCACGCGAGCCGGTCGGCCCGACCTCGCCTACGGTTGCTGGGCCAACGTCGCCGGAGCGGCAGCGGCAGCTGGCGACTTCGAGCGGGCGCTGGAGTTCATCGGCCGCGCCAGCACAGCTCTCGAGGGCAAGGGTCTTGTCGGCATCGAGCTGCAACTGCTTGCGATGCGCTCGTTTGTGCTGCTGCGCATCGGCAGGATCGCCGACGCACGCGAGGCGGCCGAGCTCGAGGCCACGCTCGCGGATCGCCTGGGTGCGCCCGAGCTGGAGGCGGTGTCCGCGCACGATCGCGGGTTGGTCGCGCTCGCGCAGGGAGACTATGTCCAAGCCGCCGAGCTGTTGGAGCTGGCGCTCGCGCGCGAGGCGCCGATTAGTCGTCCGCTCACTCGCCTGCGCCGCGCCGAGGCGCTCGCTCGCGCCGGTCGTCTCGCCGAGGCCGAGCGCGAGCTGCGCGCGACGACGCTCGAGCCGGTGCGCGAGAGCGACTTCCCGGCGACGCTGGTGGCCAGGATGGCGCGCGTGCAGGGCTTGATCGCGGCCCAGGCCGGCAATCGCGAGCTGGCCGAGCGTCGCCTGCGTGAGGCCGCGGAGGGGTGGCGCCGACAGGTGTCGACCCTGAGCCGCGGCGACAGCCTGACGGTGGCGCTCGCCGACCTCGGCAGGCCGGTTGTCGGCCTGATCGAGCCCGAGTGGGAGCTCGAGTGCGTGCTGGCGGAGCTCAAAGCGATCCAACAAGACAAGAAGGGAGCAGAGCATGCCGTCATTTCATGACAGCGCAGACGCGCAGGCGCCGCCCGAGGAGGTGTGGAAGCTGTTGTATGACCCAGCGCGGTTTCCCGATTGGTGGGCGGGCATCGGCACGGTGGAGCTCGGCGAGGAGGATGGCTCCTACACGATGTATCCCGAGGGCTATCCCGACTTCCCGATGGCGCAGCTGCTCGACACGACGCGCGAACGCCAGCGGGTGACCGTCTCCTGCCTGGTGTCAGACCTGCGCTTTGAGTGGGGACTTGCGCCGCTCGCCGACGGCGCCGGCACCCGGATCACCGTCGACGTGGAGATCCCCGAGGCCGAGGCCGCACGCCTGGACGGCCAGCGCGAGGCGATCCGGACCTCGCTGGCGAACCTGGCCGAGCTGTCTGCTTTGACGATCGATTGATGGGTTCGTGACGCTGGGGCGTCACCGTGGCCGTGGAACTGCAAACACCACCGGGAGGCAACGCAATGAGCGCGACGGGAATCGACGAAGCCAAGCTCGAACAGTTCATGGGTCAGTTCGTAGGGGACCTGGGCGCGGCGATGACCGCGCCGCTGGTCCTGATCGGCGACAAGCTCGGCCTGTACAAGGCGATGGCCGACGGCCAGCCGGTCACCCCCCAGCAGCTGGCCGAGCGCACGAACTGCCGCGAGCGCTACATACGCGAGTGGCTGTGCAATCAGGCGGCGAGCGGCTACGTCGAGTACGACGCTGCCGATGGCACGTTCACCCTGCCGCCCGAGCAGGCGATGGCGTTGGCCGACGAAGACAGCCCCGCGTTCATCCCGGGTGCCTTCCAGCTGGTGGCGGCGGTCGTCAAGGACGAGCCGCACATCGCCGAGCGCTTCCGCTCGGGCGAGGGCTTCGGCTGGCACGAGCATCATCACGACCTGTACGCGGGCACCGAGCGGTTCTTCCGGCCGGGCTACCTCGCGAACCTCGTAAGCGCGTGGCTCCCGGCGCTCGACGGTGTCGTGGAGAAGCTGTCGGCGGGCGCGCGAGTGGCAGACATCGGCTGCGGGCATGGCGCCTCGACGATCCTGATGGCCGAGGCGTTCCCGGCGTCTGAGTTCGTGGGCTCGGACTATCACGAGGGCTCAATACAAGCCGCCCGCGCGGCCGCCGAGCGCAGCGGGATGGCCGATCGCGTGAGCTTCGAGGTGGCCTCGGCCAAGGACTTTAGCGGGGGCCCGTTCGACCTGGTGTGCGTGTTCGACGCGCTGCACGACATGGGCGACCCGACCGGCGCCGCGCGCCACGTCCGCGAACACCTCGCCGCCGACGGCACGTGGATGGTCGTCGAGCCGTGGGCGGGCGACGCGGTCGAGGAGAACCTCAACCCGGTAGGGCGGATCTTCTACGGGGCCTCGACGATGCTCTGCACGCCGGCGTCACTGAGCCAGGAGGTCGGCCTGGCCCTCGGCGCCCAGGCCGGCGAGCAACGCCTGACCGAGGTGTTGAACGAGGGCGGCTTCAGCCGGGTGCGCCGCGCGGCCGAGACCCCTTTCAACATCGTGCTCGAGGCGCGTATTTAGGAGGCGCTACCCGCGCGTGCTGGGGCGCACACGCCGTTGAGGATGATCTCGGCGTGGCGCCGCCAGTCCGCGCTGCCCGGTTTGAAGTACATCGTCGATGTGATCCCACACATCATCATCCCGAAGTCCTCGAAGGTGAAGTCGTCGCGAATGACGCCTGCAGCGGCCGCGCGGGAGATGATCCGGGAGACGACCTCGGCGAGCGCGGCCTTGTCCTCCTCAATGCCCTCCCACTCCATCTCGTTGGAGCCCATCATCGCGAGCTGAAATCCAGAGTCGCCCTCGACTGCTTCGGCCGAGGTGAAGATGACACTCTCGAGCGCGGTCCGTGGATCTTGAATCTCCTCGGCGACCTTTGCGATCTCGGCGAACTCCTGGAAGCGTTCGCGGACCATCGCGGTCAGCAGCGCCTCCTTGGTGGGGAAGTGGCGATAGACGGTGCCGATGCCGACGCCGGCGTGGGCGGCGATCTCGTCCATCTGAGCCTGTGGGCCCTCACGGGCGAACAGCTCGCGCCCGGCAGACATGATCCGCTCGCGGTTGCGGCGGGCGTCGGCGCGGAGTGTTCGCTGATCAGGGGCCGTTAGATCCACAAGCGGAATCTTAGCTCCGTATCGTGCTATAAACAAGTGGAACCGTACTTCCGCTTCCGGATCATTCCCGGCCGCTCGACTCATGAGAGGACCAGCATGACGACCACCGAGACCGCAGAGCGCAACGCAGCGACAATGACATCGCGCGCCCCCAGGAGAGCCGCCGACCTCAGCTCTCAGCGCGGCAAGGACCTCGCGCTGGTGCTGCTGGCGATGACGCAGTTCGTGATCGTGATCGACGCGTCGATCGTGAACGTCGCGCTCCCCTCGATCGGCGCGCACCTGCACTTCTCCCGCGACGACCTCTCGTGGGTAGTGAACGCCTACACGCTCACCTTCGGCGGGTTCCTGCTGCTGGGCGGGCGGCTGGCGGATCTGCTCGGGCGCAGGCGCATGTTCATGATTGGCCTGGTCGTGTTCTCGCTGGCCTCGCTCGGCGGCGGGCTGGCGCAGTCGGAGGCGTGGCTGATCGCCGCGCGTGCGATCCAGGGCCTCGGCGCGGCGATCGTCTCCCCGGCGGCGCTGTCGATCATCACGACGACGTTCGCCGAAGGCTCTGAGCGCAACCGCGCACTCGGGATCTGGGGGGCGGTCGCCGGCGCGGGCGGCGCCGCCGGTGTCCTGTTGGGAGGCATCCTCACGAGCGGCTTGAGCTGGCGCTGGGTGCTGTTCGTAAACGTCCCGATCGGTATCGCCGCAGCAACGATCGCTCCCCGGCTGCTGCTGGAGAGCCACGCTGAAGACGGCACGGAAGGCTTTGACATCCCGGGCGCGGTGACGGTCACGGCGGGTCTCGCGCTGCTCGTCTACACGGTGGTCGACGCGGTCAACGTCGGCTGGGGCTCGACGGGCACACTGCTGAGATTCGCCGGCTCGGCGATCCTGCTGGCGGCGTTCGTCGCAATCGAGCGCCGCCAGCGCCACCCGCTGCTGCCAGCTTCGATCTTCCGCCTGCGCACCCTGCGCGGAGCGAACGTGGTCGGCCTGTTGATCGGCATGTCGCTGTTCTCGATGTTCTTCTTCATCTCGCTGTACCTGCAGGACGTGCTGCACTTCTCAGCGATCAAAGCCGGGCTCTCCTACCTGCCACTCGCGGTGGGCATCATCATCTCCGCCGGGGTCGGCTCCCAGCTCGTGACGCGCATCGGCTTCAAGCCGGTCCTGATCGCTGGCCTCGTGCTGATCGCGGCCGGCCTCGTGTGGTTCTCACGCGTACCCGCGCCCGGCGGATCGTTCAGCGCGGATGTACTCGGCCCGTCGCTGCTGGCCGCGTTCGGTCTCGGGTTCTCGTTCGTGTCGGTGACCATCGGCGCGGTGACTGGGACCCAGCCGCACGAGGCCGGCCTCGCGTCGGGACTGATCAACACGGCTCAACAGGTCGGCGGAGCGCTCGGCCTCGCGATCCTCGCCACCGTCGCCAACAGCCGCACGCAGAGCCTGCTGAGCTCGGGAGGGCACAGCTCCTCGGTCGCGCTCACGAAAGGCTTCGACCGTGCGTTTCTCGTCGGCGCGGGCTTCGCGGTCGCCGGGGCAATCCTCGCCACAATCCTGATCTCATCGCGCGACAGCCGCGAGCAGGCCGCGGCCGCCCGCCGTGGAGAGCTCGAGACTGTGACGGCCTGACGTGTCGCCTCTTTGCCGAATAGACGGCATCAAATGTACCGTATACTAGGTCCAATATTGTACCTAATATACGGTACAGATTGACTACGCCTCGTTCGCAGCTTCCATCGCCGGCCGCTCCGCAAGCGGCGATGCTCGCCGCAGCCACTCCCCGAACAGCGGATCGACGATGTACCAGCTGCCATCCCGTTGATCGACCAGTCCGCGCCCCTGCAGGCGCACGAGCGCCGGGCGCACGCGCGAATGGCTGGAGAACCCGTAGCGCTTGGCGACTGGGCGGCTGGTGACGTTGTTGCCGCCGCGATCGGCCAGCAGCTGCAGCGCGCGAACCTCGTTCGCCTCCGCGTCGTCACCGCTCATCAGCACGTTGAGGACCGACGCGAACTCGGATCGCTCGATCGTCTGCACGAGCCGGTCGTGGGCGTCTATCACCGTCTCAAGCGTCACGCGCTTGCCAGCGGGCGTGCCAGCCCAGCACTCCCAGGCCAGCTGCTGTGTGCTGCGGGGGTGTACGCGGGTGGCGCTGAGCAGGTAGTTGAGCGCGTCGTCGTCCGCCGGCCTGCCGGTCGCCTCGAACTGGAAGTCCAGGTACTCGAGGAAGTCGATGCGGCTGATGGCCGGTAGCTGCATCTGCGCGGCCTCGCCGAAGATCGGCTGGTGGGAGTCCTCGAGCATCATCTTCAGCGCGTTGCGGATCGATCCGGTGAACAGCAGCGACACGTGATTGGAGCCGGAGCTCATGAGCGCCGAGCGGATGATCGCCAGAGGATCCCCTGGACAGTGGCGCAGCCGCTGGAACTCGTCGAACACCACGACGAGGCGCTCGGACAGGGAACGCAGGGCGATCAGCTGCGCGTGCAGCGTCTCGCCATCCTGCGCCGGGTTGACAGCGGTGCTCTTGACCGAGCCCTTGATCACCTTGATGTCGAAACCGATTTCCTTCTCCAGCGCACCGATCTGGCGCTGGGCCGCACGTCGCAGATGCTTGACCGGGTGACCGATCATGGCGTCGTGCACGCACCCGATGAACCCCGGGATGCTGACCACGCGCTGGAGGTTGACCTTGACCACGTCAAACGGCGGCGCATCCTCGCCGTGGCTCTTTGCCAGTTCGAGCGCCAGCTGGTTGGTGAACGTGGTCTTGCCCGTGTCGCGCGGGCCGAACAGCGCGACGTTGGTCTGCCCCTTGAGCGTCAGCGCGACCTGGTTGGCGAACGCCTCCATGCCGACGATCTTCGACGGGTCGTCCAGCGGGCGGTCCCAGACGAACGGGTTGAGCACTGTCGACACCTCCACTACTGTACCAGATAGCCGGTACTAATCTGGACCATAAGACGGTACATAAGTCGAGCCGGCCGACTCAGACGACTGAGCGACGATGGCTGAGCGGCCGATCCGCGTGAGCGTGCAGGCCGGCGGCGACGCTCGATCCGTAGGATTCGATACGTGAGCGCAGCGGAGAACAAGCAGCTGATGCAAGCTGCGTTCGACGAGCTCGCGAGCGGTAACGGTGAGTTGTTCATGGACAGCCTCGGCGAGGACGTTCGCTGGACAATCATCGGCAACACGGCGTGGTCGCGGACCTATGAGGGTAAGCGGGCGGTGCGCGAGGAGCTGATGCGGCCGCTGTTTGCTCAGTTCGCGGACACCTACACGAACAACGCGGTTCGCATGGTCGCTGAGGACGACGTGGTCGTAATCGAGTGCCGCGGGAAGGTCACCACGAAGGCCGGCAAGCCGTACAACCAGACTTATTGCTATGTCTGCCGTCTAGCCAACGGGAGGGTGCGCGAGCTGACCGAGTATCTGGACACGGAAGTCGTCACCAAGGCGCTGGATCCGCCGGATCTGTCAAGAGGCGGCTGAACGGTCACCGCGGCGGCGTGCGGGACTGCCGGCATCCCCATGCGTGTCGGTCAGGCGCTGATCCCGCGGATGCGAACCGGCGGGCCGTCATCGCCCCGCGCGCAACCTGCGCGGCGCCGGGTGGCATCTCGACGCGCGCGATCGACATAGACGCGCCCGCTTCGGCGGTCTGGCCCTGGATCGTGCAGATGGGTCCGAGCCCGCGAGGCGGCGCGTACACGTATGACTGGATCGAGAACCTGCTCGGCCTGAACATGCACAGCGCCGACAGAGTTCTGCCGGAGTTCCAACACCCTCAAATCGGGGACACGATCGGCTTCGGCTCGAACCGAATGCAGCTGCAACGGCTCGAGCCCGAGCACGTGCTCGCCTGGCGCTCGCAGGACGGCTTCGCGGGATCAAGGAGCGCGCCGAGCGGCTGGTTTGAGGGACTATCCGGCGAGTGCGCGCAGGGCGTTGAGGATGACGGCGAGATCGATCGCCTCCTGCAGCAGCGCGCCGGCCACGGGTGGCAGGTAGCCGGCCGCCGCGAAGCCCATCGCCGCGATGCTCAAGCCCATGCCCGCGAGCACACTCTGATGGGCGATGTGAAGCGCCCGGCGGCCAACGTGCACGGCATCCGCGACGCGATCGATTCGGTCCACGGTGATAACGGCGTCGGCCGTCTCTGAGGATACGGTCGCACCGGCGGCTCCCATCGCAACGCCGAGGTCCGCCAGCGCGAGGGCGGGCGCGTCGTTGACACCATCACCAACCATCATCACGGGGCGCAGCATCGCGTCCTCGCGCAGGCGACGCACGACCTCAAGCTTGTCCTCGGGGGATAGCTCTGCGTACACACGATCCACGCCGACCTCAGCGCCGATGCGCTCGGCGACCGACCGACGGTCCCCGGAGACCATCGCCACGTGTCGAACACCCTCCGCTCGCAGACGCTCGACGATCCCGCGTGCGTCTGCGCGCAACTCGTCTGCCATCACGATTACGCCGCTCACGTGGCCGTCTACCGCGACGAGCACCCTCGCCTCCCCAGAGCCGCGGCCTCCCATCAGTCCCGCAGAAGCAACCTCGCTCTCCGGCACACCGATCTGGCGCAGGAACGCCCGGCTCCCTACAGCGATCCGCCGAGCTTCGAGCGTGCCGACGATGCCCTGACCCGGTTCCTCTCGCACATCGCCAGGTACTCCCAGCGTGAGCCCGGCCTGCTCGGCGGCGCGCACGAGCGCCTCGCCGAGCACGTGCGCGGAGAGACGGTCCACCGATGCCGCAAGACGCAGCAACTCGCCAGCCTGCACCCCTTCACAGGGCATGATCTCGCGGACCTCCGGCGTGCCGACCGTGAGCGTTCCGGTCTTGTCAAAGAGAACCGTGCGCACCTCGCCAAGCGTCTCGACCACACCTGCGCCCTTGACCACCACGCCCGCGCGCGCGGCGCGGGAGACGCCTGAGACGAGCGCGATCGGCGCGGCGAGGATCAGCGGGCAGGGAGTCGCGACGACGACAACGGCGAGTGCGCGCACGGCATCGCCGCTGGCCGCCCATGCGCCGCCGGCGAGCAGCAGCGTGGCGGGCAAGAACAAGCCGGCATAGCGATCGGCCATGCGTACAAACGGCGCCCGCTGGGCCTGGGCCTGCTGCACGAGACGCACGAGCGCCGAGTAGGCGCTGTCCGTGGCCGGGCGCTCGGCCCTGACCTCGAAGGGAGCGCCAGCATTGGCGCTCCCGCTGAGCACCTGCATCCCCTGGGTGAGGGTCAGCGGCAACGGCTCGCCGCTGAGTGTGCTCGTGTCAACTACCGCCTCGGCGCTGAGGACGCTCCCGTCGACCGGGATCACCTCGCCTGTGCG
The DNA here is from genome assembly GCA_963745375.1 of uncultured Solirubrobacteraceae bacterium. Classification (GTDB taxonomy): domain Bacteria; phylum Actinomycetota; class Thermoleophilia; order Solirubrobacterales; family Solirubrobacteraceae; genus Palsa-744. The sequence continues at coordinate 507,036 of CAVUXA010000010.1, forward strand.
CACCAGCGCCACATCGCCCGCCTGGACAAGCTCCACGTCAACGTCGCGGATCTCGGCGTCCACTCGCAGGTGAGCGATCTTCGGGGCGCGTGCGACGAGCGCCGTCAGCTCGCGGCGCGCGCGTGTGGAAGCCGCCTCCTCGAGCGCTCCACCGCCTGAGAACATCAGTCCGACGACGATCCCCGCGAGCTCTTGTCCCAGCGCGAGCGAGCCGACCATCGCCACCAGTGCGATCGTGTCCACTCCCATGTGCCTTTCGCGCACGATCGTGCGGGCGACCTCGAACGCAAGCTCCGCCGCAAGCAGCGCCGTCGCCGCGCCCCAGGTCGCGTTCCCGAGATCGCCCTCACCGACAAGTGTCGCCACCCCGCCCGCGGCGAGCGCGCTCAGCGCAATGAACATGAGGACGCGGGCACGGCGGTCGAGCAGCCAACGCCACGGTGAAGCGTCCGCGCGGCCTGACTGCGCGCCGATGCGCGGCCCTGCGGAGGAGGGCAGCTCCCTCGTCGCCACGCTAGTCCTCGGGGCTGGGGAAGATCAGCACAGGACGAGTCGCCGCCTGCGATACGCGCGCGACGACGCTGCCCAGGATGCCTCCCAATGCGGGATGACGGCGAGAGCCAAGCACGATCACCGAGACCTCATGCGCGTCTGCGACCTCGAGGATCGCCTGAGCTGGCTTGCCGACGTGCGTGATCGGGCGCGCGTTCAAGCCCGCCGCGTCAGCCAACTCGCAACCACGCTGCGCCTGCTCGACGGCTAGGCGCGTCCCGATCTCGTCCAGGTCGCGGTAGATGCGAGTTACCCGCCCGACGAGATCGCCGAGCGGGTCCAACGCGAAGAAGTCCTTGGCCGGCACAGCGACGCTCAGCACGAGCGCGTCGCGCGCGGCGAGCAGATCCCCGGCAGCGCGGATCGCGTGCGCCGCCTGTGGCGATCCATCGAAGCACAACAGAACCTCTCGCATCACGGCCCCATCTCTTGGGAGGAGGCTGGCGCGCTGACGTGCAGCGAATATCCGCTGAGCGCGAGCGCACCGATCGAAACGGCGCTCGCCACCACGGAGGTGGCGAGCATCCCTGCGGTGGGGAGAGTCAGGGCGAAGAAGTTGCGCGTGCTCGCCAACAGCAGGCAGACCACGTAGACGCCAGCGAGCGCCACACACATCCCGGCGACCAGCGTCGAGCGCTGCCGCGAGCCCTCGGCCTCCAGCGCCATCACGAGATACAGGCCGCAGGCGACCAGGATCGTGACTGCGACCGTGCGCGAGTCGGCCAACGAGAGATTCAGATCGTGGCGCGCAAACAGGTAGCCCGCCACCAAGCCGGCCCCGATCAGCGCCCCGGCGGGCACCGCGAAGCGCGCCACGCTTCGCACGAAATGCGCCGGACGCCAAGGGCCGCTGCTCGGCGCCAAGGCGAGAAAGAACGTGGGGATGCCGACCGTCAGGCTGGCGGCTAGCGTGAGATGGCGCGGGAGCAACGGGTAAGCGTCTGAGCTTGTGCCGATCGTCAGAATCAGGAACGCCGCGAACGCCGACTTCGTGACGTACAGCTTGGTCACTCGCTGGAGGTTTCGCAGCGAGCGTCGCCCTTCGGCGATCAGCAGGGGCACCGCCGCGAAGTCACCCGAAATCAGCACCAGATCGGCGACGCTGCGCGCCATCTGCGTACCGCTGCCCTGCGCGATCGCAAGCCGCGCACGCTTGAGCGCGGGCACATCGTTGACACCATCGCCAACCATCGCCACATAACGGCCCCGCTTGCCCAACGCCTGCACGATCGAACGCTTGCCCTCGGGCGAGATACGCCCAACGACACTCATGCCATCAGCGAACTCGGCCAGCGACGCCGCATCGGTGGGCAGTTCATCACCTGTGCTCACACCCGCCACCGGGATTCCCACATCACGGGCAATCGCCGCAGCAGTCACAGCCGCATCGCCAGAGAGCACCTTCACCTCCACCCCTTCCCGCTGGAGGAAGGCGATCGTCTCGCGCACGCCAGGACGCAAACGCTCTGCCAACACGACCAAGCCAAGCACCTGCGCGTCGCCCGGTGGAAGCTGCCCGGCAACGGAGGGCAGAGGCGTCTTCGAGCGGGCGACCGCGAGTACCCGCCGGCCCTCCGCCTGGCGGCGCTCGGCAAGCTCGGCCAGCGAGCCGAGCGCGAAGCGCTCGGGCGCGCCCAAGTAGAGGCTCTCCCCATTCAGCGCCACCGCGCTCCAGCGGCGGCGGCTCGAGAACGGCACCTCGCCGACCGACGCCTGCGCCTCGGCCGGGTACGCCTCAGCGACCGCCTGCAACGTCGAATTGCAAGCCGAAGCGCTTGCGGCGAGCACACCGAGCGTGTCACGGACAGAGGGCTCGTCCACCCCCGCCGCCGGCACAACTTCCACGACGCGCAGCGACGGGTCTGTCAGCGTGCCTGTCTTGTCAATGCAGATCGTGTCCACCGAAGCCAGCGACTCGATCGCGTTGAGTTGCTGGGCGAGCACGCCACGCCGGGACATACGCACGGCGGCGACCGCATAGGTGAGGCTCACAAGCACAACCAGCCCCTCGGGGATCAAGCTCACGACGCCCGCGGCCGAAGTCGCCACCGCGGTATGGACGCCGACATGGCGGTGATACAGCGAGTAGCCGAGCACCGCCCCCAAACCGACGACCAGCGCCACGAGCGCATACAGCAGCCGATTGACCGCCCGTTCGAGCGGCGAGCGCGGATGGCGAAACGATCGCGCCTCGCCCGTCAGCCGCGCCGCGAAGCTCTCAGCCCCAACCGCCGTCACCTCATAGACGCCAGTCCCCTCGCTGACGAATGCACCGGAACGCAGCTCATCGCCAACGTGGTGGCGAACAGCCTCGGACTCGCCGCTCAGGATCGCCTCGTCCAGGCTCAAATCGCTGGCCGCCAGCAGCCGCCCATCGGCGACGACCTGATCGCCCGGCTGAACGACCACGAGATCACCCATCACCACCTCCTCGACCCCGACAAGCCGCTCGACCCCCTCGCGGCGCACGCGCGCGTGCGGCGCCACCAGCAGCGCCAGGCGATCGAGAGCACGCTTCGCGCGGACCTCCTGCGTGATCCCGATCCCAGCGTTCGCGAGAATCACGCCCAGGAACAGCGCATCGCGCCAATCACCGAAGATCAACGTCACCGCGCCAAAGCCGGCGAGGATCGCGTTGAACACCGTCAGCACGTTGGCGCGCACGATGCTCGCGTAGGACCGACTCGACACGCTGCGCGACCGGCTATCGCTGCCGCGCCGCGCGGCCTCGTCCTCGCTCAAGCCCGACCGCTCAACCTTCGGCAGCCCGATGTCTGGATCACCGCAGGCGGATCGCCCGCCGGTTGCCGACGGATCTGCACTAGTGGCGGCAGGGAACGATGGGTGCATTCTGGAGAACCTCCCCGAGGATGATGATCCCCCACCCCGAAACACGCATCCGTTCCAAGTGCGCTCCTCACTGCGGTATTCCCCGCCGGCGCATGCGGGCTACAGACGGATGACGCGCGGCGGGTGGACACCTAACCTCGAGCCATGTCTCTCGGCGGGCGGCATTGCAAGCTTTCGCGTGGCTTCGTCGCCGTGCTCGTCCTCGCGTCGCTGCTCGCCACGACGTCTGTTGCCGCGGCTCCCCGCGCCAAGGGCATCTACGGCGGGGTGATCGTCGTCGGGCGGGGTGTCGCCGGGGCCAGGCTGGGCATGACGCGGGCCCAGGTGATCGCGCGCCTCGGACCGCCCGTGAGCGGGATGCCCAATCGGGGCATGAGCTATGAGGCCCTCCCGCCGAAGAACCCGCACGGGCAGTTCGACATCGTCCTTCAAGGGGGGCGTGTGCGGATGTTCATCATCTCGCCGCGCAGCACGTGGCGCCTGGCAAACGGGATCCACATCTTCGCGAGCGGCGCAATCGCCCGTCTCATGCACCGTTACGGCCAGCGTCTGAAGCCGACCCGGATCGAAGACGGCGAGCGTGTCTATCGCATCACCGAACGCTACCTCGGCCGCACCGTCTGGACCGAGTTCTACGTCGAGCATTTCGGGCCCAAGGCGAGCGTGTACGGCTTCGACCTGCTCTTTCCGCTCACGCGCTGACGCGGCGCCGCGACTAGGCGGCGCGGTCTACGTACTCGCGCAGGGCGGTGCGGGCGATCTCGCTGACGGAGCGGTGCTCGCTGCGGACGCGGGCGTTTCGGGCCGCGCGATTGCGCTCTCCAAGCCGGCGCGGTTGCGCAGCTGGTCGGCCGCCTCGATGGCGGTCGCCCCGATGATCAGCGCGTGCAGCTCAAGGACGTCTGCCAGTGTGAGATAGACCGGCTCGAACTCGCCGGACTGCCCCTCAACCATGACGCCGCCTATCGCTGGGGAGCGTCGGGATCGTGGTTGGCGAGGATCTCAAGCGCCTCGCCGTGCTCTGCCACCAGACGTCCTCCGATGTCGCGGATGCGCTCGCGGACCTTCTCCGTGGACATGATCCGCAGATCGCCTCCCGGAAGCTCCTCGACGAGCACAGAGGAGCCTGGGGCATAGCCATGGGCCTCGAACTCTCGCGGGATCGAGATGACGTTGCTGTTGCCGACGCGACGGACCTTGACGACTTTCATACGCCAAGTATATACAAAGATATCCGCGAGTGCTGGAGTCGGGCGCGCTACTGCACTGCCCAGCCAATCTAGACGACAGCGGATCGCTAGATAGACGGCATCGTATAGTATGATTTGCGGTAGTGACTAGGTGCCGTCTAACTACAGGGGAGCGAACAGATGCCGGCTAGATCTGGCAACTACCACAATTCTTCCGGTCGCCCGGAGGTCGGCCCCATAGTCAACGTACGCATGCCGCAGGACCTAATCGACTGGCTGGACGAGCAGGCCAAGGAGGACGGGGTGTCACGGGCCGCCTTCCTGCGCAGTGTCGTGGAGCACGCGCGCAGCAACGCCACCGAGCCACAGCGGATTTTTGAGCCGGTACCCGGCTGGGTCTTCTCGGCGCGGGTCTATGCCAACGGCAGGCTGGAGGATCACTTCTCCGACGAGGACCCGGATCTGGTCTACCACCAAGGACGGTACCTAGTGGACAACGTGCTGATCGGGTCGGACGTTGACGCCGCGTTGGAGGCTGGCGACCGTCGGCGCACGTCGTCGCTCACGCTTAAGTTCGCCCGGCACCGCGCGAACCCGAATGACGTCGTCCGTGAGCTGATGCACGAGAACTACCCCGAGATGCGGCGATGAGCATTCGCATCGCGTCGGCTTCGCTTATGGGTCGCTCTCACACCGCTTGTAGTGTCAATAACTAGAGCGCAGGCGGACGATGTCAGACCGGACGGCAAGCAGACGCAGGCGAGGGAAGGGACCGTCGCGGCGCACCTGGGCCTGGCAGCGCTTCGTGCTTCAGACGCTGGCGTTCATTGTGGTTGTCGGGACGATGCCAATGCTCGCTCTAGGTCACGTCCCCTTTGCGGGTATCGGGATCGCCGGCCTCAGCGCGGCGACGCTGGGCATTCTCAGGCTCTAGGGCTGACTTGGTCGATGACCTAGCGACCGCTTGGTAGCTAAGCCAGAGGCGGACTCCTCAGGTCGTCTCGCCAGTCCGTCACCTGCAGGGCGCGCCAGCCAGGCGGCGAGAGCTGCAGTCGTTTGCGGTCCGTTTTGCCCATCACTGCGGTCCCTCTGCGGTCCCAATCCCCGCGAACATCCCCGAATCCTCACGAACACCGCGCCCGCCACCTCCAGCGTTTTCGCGACTTTTCGCTGCTATTCGCGAATATTCGTGGTTCTTTAAGGCAATCGGGGCGAACGGTTCAGATCCGCTTTGCAATGCGGTTTTTGGGCATCCTGCGGTCTATATGCGGTCCCGCATACCCGGTCCATGCCAGGCTTCGCCCTCGCCGAAACCACGCGTATGCCATATCAAACGCATGTCTACGAAACAAGTCGGCCAACACGCGGCACGAGCGATGAGGGCCAGGCAGGCCCTCATCGTCGACGGCTCAAGATCCAAGATGTCCGGGCACGCTGGCACGATTTCAGCCGATATCATGAGATCCGTGGCAACAACGCAAACCAATGGAAGCCTAGAGCGCCTCAGCCCCGAGCGGCTAGCTGAGCTGAAGCGTCCTGCGACAGCCAAAACCCCCGAGGAAAAACGCGCAGCCCTAAAGCGCGCCACGGAGGGACTCCGGGTCAAGGTTCGCGTCACGCCCGACATGTACGGCCGTCGGTAGGCCATGGCCCCTTCAGGAGGACGCCGGCCCGCCACGCGCGGCGTCTTCGCTATCGAGGAGCCAGAGCTTCTCCTGCCCGATCCGATCGCGCTCGACACCAGCTTCGTAGTCGAGGCGCTGATAGCCACGCAGCCCCTCCACGCAGTATGTCGCGCTCTTCTGCACCGGATCGACGAGAGCGGCGTCTCAATCACAACCAGCGACCTACTCCCCGTCGAGCTTGCCGAGGCCGTATTCGCAATCGCACTTAAGGAACGCTGGGGGAGCCGCTGGCGACAACACCGAACCGACGGACGTGCCCGCCGACGTGCCGCGCGTCTGCTCAACGACACCATCGCCCGCTATGAGACATTGCTCTTGTCGATCGACCACTTCCCCGTACCCCTCGGCGACACCGCGAGCAGCGCAAGGAGCCTCATGACCGGCTACGGACTCGCCTCCTACGACGCAATCCATGCGGCGAGCGCCGTAGCTGCCGGCGCCGAGGCGATCGTGACGCTGGACACCGGATTCGCGCTCTTGCCCGCATCACTGCTAACGATCTACACCGACCGCTCACGGCTCGCCTCCTGCCGCACCAAGCGACCGCGCTAAGCAGGGACACACGGTTACGCTGGGACGCGCCACCTCGATGCGCTCGTCGATGAACGTTATGTCCGCACGACTCGCGACACCGCTGCCACCGCGCTCGCCGGAACACGAGCGGCGACCATTCTAGGAACACGCGGCGTCAACTTCTCGCAACACTCGACGCAACTCCGACGGAATTTCAGACTCCGCCAGCTCACGAGCGAGGTCTCGCGCTCGAAGAGTCTTACACCCCGCCGCTTGGAGGGACTGATTGAGTGCAGCAAGCAGCTCCTTACCCGGGGCAAGTTCGATCCGTCTGCCAACTTCGGCCCAGGCGGCGTCGGCAGCCCGCTTCGCCTGCTTCCCGATTGCCCCGTCATCTGCACCTGTCCGCCTCAACCGCCTCTGGTGCTCCGCGTAAATACCAGAGTACACCTCATCTTCAAAACCATCGACCAGGATCGCGAGTTGTTCTTCGATCCACGTCTCGTCAGCACCGCTGACACGAGCGATCGCACCTGGAACCAGCAGATAATTCTCAAGCTCATGTCGCTCCCAGAAGTGGGGGCTCACTCCGCTCTTACGCAGGCGACGTTCGATCTCCATGACCGCACCGGTGTCTCGGTAGTCCCGGTCGAGGACGACAAAGGCCTTTACGCTCTTTTCGAGCACGTCGTCGATGAGCCAAGCAAATGCGTCTAGATGGTCCGCACGGTCAATTCCTTCAAGCGAAACTATGGTGAGTCCGTCTTCACGCTCAATATGCGTGGCGCCGACCGTATTTGCCAATAGTCGAAGTAGCTTCGCGTCCTTACCCTCTACAAAGAGCACACACTTTGTACGTAGTGTGCGAGCTAGTCTCAGATTAAACTGAGTACCGAGCGCGTCAGATAGGCTCCCAAGCAGACGATCCTTAGGCGCGGTCATGGCTCGCTTGCGATTCCGCGAAACCCAGACGATTGCCTGAGTATCAGCCTCGGCTAGCACCTCGGGGGAATGGGTAGCGGTAATCACCTGCGCTTCTATCGATTCAAGCAGATCAACCAACCGCCGTTGTAGATCGGAGTGCAAGAATACATCGGGCTCATCGAGGACAATCACATCGGCACTCCGAAGCCTGAACAAGTGCAGCAGCAGTTGAAGCCAGATTTGCATACCGTCGCCTAGCCAGAAGGCCTCCTTGGGCTTGTTGCTCCCCACCTCGTGATAGATAAGGTCGAGGCTTGCGCCGCCAACACTGGACAATTGAATGCCCGCGAGGCTCATGTCGGTCAGCCACGGTTCCGCGAATGCGCGGAAGGCCTCATAACGATCATCCTCGTTCTCCGCGAACTGAAGCCGGTAGAGCTGATTGCGGAAGTGCCTACTCGCGAGACGACTATCCAAGTTGGCCAGGATGTGGCTGTCGGAGAGCGGCTGCTCTTCATGCTCTATAGGGCTCAGTACTGGGATGAGACCGACACTTGGAAAGGCACGACGAACCTCTGTGGGGCGCCTTAGTGTGACGTCCTTGTGACGGACATAGAAGAACCCACCGGAATCGTCTCCGGCTGCCCATACTGCGGTGAGCTCCCCGTCGTCATCAAAGACCAAGCGCATTCTCGTCTCGATCTGATGAAACTCATGGCGTAGATTCTCTTGGACGAGCCCTATCTGTTCGGCAGTAAAGCGGTGACCGTGCCGAATGCTCCCGTCCACTTCGTCGCTATCAGTCGCCCGAAGCCGGTTCGCGATCCGCAGCATGTTGGCACCCGCGCGAAGGGCAGCAATAAGGGTCGACTTCCCCGCATTGTTCGGTCCGACCAGAAAGACATCGCCGCGCAGATACACCGTAAAGCGCTCGAAAGCCTTGAAGTTGGTCAGCTCTACGCGACGCAGCATGCCGGCAGTAGCCTGCCAGACGTACCGGACTGTGATGGCCCTTGAGATCTGTCCGAAGATCTGGTCTGATCGCGCGCCATGAGCGGCGACGCCGACGACCGACCAGAGCGATGGATCTCTAAGCACGAACTCGCCGAGCATCTCAGCGTGACCTGCCGCTGGATCGAGCTCCAACAGCCTCGCGGCCTCCCGCACCTCCATACAGGCGGGATGAACCGCTATCGGATCTCCGAGGTCGAGACTTGGCTACGGGAGCACTACGGCTCGCCACGGGGCGAGTAGAAGCGTTCGGGTATCTACGCCCCTCTACGCTTCAATTCGCCAGTCTTTGCAGACAACTGTCATATCGGGGCGCCCGGATTCGAACCGGGGACCTCGCCGACCCGAACGGCGCGCGCTACCAGGCTGCGCCACGCCCCGACGCACCGCCAGTATCCCATACCGCACTTCGCCAGCCGGACCCGGCCTTGCCCGCCGGCGCGCAGGACTCCTCCCACCGCCTACTTAGGCCTACCCACCACGCAGCCCGCTGCGCCGGATATCGTCGCCCAAGTGCCCGCGGCCACGTCCGACCTCCTCGCCGAGCTCGACCGCCTGCTCGAGCCCGCCCGCTTCAGCGACTACTGCGTCAACGGCCTGCAGGTACCCGGGCCCGACCAGGTGGACACCATCGCCACCGGCGTGTCCGCCGGCGCGCAGCTGTTCGAGCTCGCCGCCGCCGAGCGTGCAGGCCTGCTGCTCGTCCACCACGGGCCTCTTCTGGGCCCCCGGCGTCCAGGCGATCGACGCCGTGCTCGCACGCCGCCTGCAACTGCTGTTCGACGCCAACATCGCGCTCGCCGCCTACCACCTGCCGCTCGACGCCCATCCCGAACTCGGAAACAACGCGCTGCTCGGCCCACGCCCTCGGTGCCGAGCAACGCGAGCCGTTCGCGCTGCATCACGGCCAGCCGATCGGCTGCCTTGCCACGCTGCCAGGCGACGGCATGCCCGCCGACCATCTGTTCGCGCGCGTGCGCGAGATCACCGCCCGCGAGCCGCTCGTGCTCGGCGCCGGCCCCGCGCGCGTGCGCCGCCTGGCCATCGTGTCTGGTGCCGGCGCCGACTACCTCGCCGACGCCGCAGCCGCCGGCGCAGACGCCCTGCTGACCGGCGAAGTCGCCGAGCGCGCCGATGGCCCACGCGCGCGAGCTCGGTTTGCATTTGATCGCTGCCGGGCCACTACGCAACCGAGACGTTCGGCGTGCAGCGCCTCGGCGAGCATGCTCGCCGCAGCGCTTCCGATCTGCGCCACGTCTTCCTTGACGTCCCAAACCCTGTCTAAGCTGGACGCCGTGCAACATCGATGTACTCATTGTCAATCCCCCACAACCAGCCCTAGAGCCGGGCTTGCGCGGCCCGTCCAACGCATCAGGTCACCAGCGTCTAACATCGACATGTCCGCTTGACTGATCAAGGAGGAGAGTCTCTGATGGAGGTCACCACCGCCTCCGCCTCGTCTACCGGGTCGCGCACCATTGCCGACCTCGATCCCGCGCGCTGGCGACGCGTACGCCGACAAGGTCGCCGTGCGCTACAAGCGCGACGACGCCTGGCACGACGTGACCTACGCGCAGCTGGCCAACACCGTCCAGGAGATCGCGCTCGGCCTGATCGATCTCGGCATCCAACCCGGCGAGCGGGTCTGCATCCTCGCCAACACCCGCCCCGAGTGGTCCTACGTCGACATGGCCGCCACGTCCGCCGGCACCGTGGTCGGTACCCATCTACCAAACCAACTCGCCCGAGGAGTGCCTGTGGGTGATCTCCGACTCGGAAGCCTGCGCGATCGTCTGCGAGGACGCCGAGCAGCTCGCCAAGATCGCCGTCATCCACGAGCAGGTGCCCAAGCTGCGCACCATCATCGTCATGGACCCGCCCGCCGGCGCCAACAACGGCTCTGCCAACGGCTCCGGCAACGGGGCCGTCGTCAACGGATCGGGCGCAGGCGTCCTCGCGCTCAGCGCCATCCCGCTGGCGGACGTGCGCGAGCGCGGGCGCGCGCGGGCCGGCGCCAACGGGGTCGACGAGCTCGAAGCGCGTCGCGCCGCCGTCTCGCCCGACGATCCGTTCACGTTCATCTACACGTCCGGCACCACCGGCCCGCCCAAGGGCTGCGTGCTCAGCCACAAGAACTACCGCGCGATCGTCAACATGATCGCCACCGCCCGCGAGATCACCGGAGACGAGGTCACCTACCTGTACCTGCCGCTCGCGCACTCCTACGCGCTGCTCGTCCAGCTCGCCGCCTTCGACCTTGGCAGCACGCTCGCTTACTTCAGCGGCGACACCAAGCAGATCCTGCCCGAGCTGATGGAAGTCCAGCCAACCTACCTGCCGTCCGTGCCGCGTGTGTTCGAGAAGATCTACACCGTCGCCCAGGGCGCCATCGCAGCGCAGCCGCCCGAGGAGCAAAAGCGCGCGCAGGACGCCATCAGCCTGGGCGTGCAGGTCCGCGACATGACCAACCGCGGCGAACCCATACCCGAGGACATGCAAAAGCAGTTCGACGAGGCCGACGAGCTGCTGTTCAAGAATGTGCGCGCGCTGTTCGGCGGGCGCGTACGCCACGCCACCAGCGGCGCCGCGCCAATCGCCCACGAGATCCTCGAGTTCTTCTACGCCTGCGGCGTGCCCGTGTTCGAGGGCTACGGCATGACCGAGACCGCCACCGCCGCCACCATCTCCACGCTCGAGCACCACCGCTTCGGCACCGTCGGGCGCGCGCTGCCCGGCGTCGAGCTGAAGATCGCAGACGACGGCGAGATCCTCATCAAAGGCCCCAACATCTTCGGCGGCTACCACAAGCGCGCCGAAGCCAACTTCGGCGCGGTCGTCCACGGCTGGCTGCACACCGGCGACCTCGGCTCGATCGACGCCGACGGCTACCTCACGATCACCGGGCGCAAGAAGGACATCATCATCACCGCCGGCGGCAAGAACCTCACGCCCGCCAACATCGAGAACGACCTCAAGCAGTGCCGCTGGGTCTCCCAGGCGGTCATGTACGGCGACCAGCGGCCCTACCCAGTCATGCTGATCACGCTCGACGAGGAAGAGATCCCCATCTTCGCCCGCCAACATGGCCTGTCCGAGGACATCCCATCGCTCGCCCGCGAGCCCGCCGTGCGTGAGCTAATCCAGACCGAGCTCGACCGCGCCAACGCTAAATACGCCCAGGTCGAGCAGGTCAAGAAGTTCGCCATCCTCGACCACGACCTCAGTCAGGCCACCGGCGAGCTCACGCCCACGCTCAAGGTCAAGCGCAACGTGGTCAACGAGAAATACGCCGACGTGTTTGACGCGCTGTACGCCAGCTAGCGTGCACGCCGCGCCATAGCTGCCAAGATAGGCAATAGATGCGCAGCGACCCTTCCGAGACCGGCGGACTGTTCGTCGGGCGACGCCCCGGCACCGCGCCCACGCACTTTCGCACGCCGCCCGAGCGCGGCAGCTCGGTGCGCCAGCGCCTGGACGACTCGCTGGCCAACCTGCTGATCGCCGGCATCGCCTTTCTCAGCCTGCTCTGCTGGGGCCCCATCCCAGTCGCCTGCCTGTGGATCGGCTCCCAGATCGACTATCACTCCGGCAGCGTCAGCTTCGGCATCTTCAGCGCGTTCGTCGCCCTGTTCGCGCTGCTGTTCGGCGCGCTCGCGCTCATGCGCCGCCTCGACAACGCCTGGATCCTCGTGCGCCGCGCCGCCGGCCACGACCAGCGCACGGGCGTACTCGGGCGCGTGTTCGCCGGCACCGCCGCCTTCTGCGCGCTCGCAGCCCTGTTCTGGTTCGTCGTCATCCACGGCCCCGGCCTCAGCCTCGTCTCCAGTGGCGGCGAAACAGCGCAATGAGCGCCGCGTGCTCCCGGCAGGCAGCGCCCTAGCGATCGCTGCTAGAACCACATAGCTGTGGGCCTGCTCGATTACTACAAGCAGTTCGAGGGGATGACCGAAGAGGAGGTCAAAGCCGAGCTGCGCGAGGAGGCGGCCGAGCGCCGGCGCAAAGCGCTCGCGCGCGTGGAGACGCTCGACCTATCTCAGACCACCTGGCCCGAGCTGCCCCACCCGCGCATCGTCAACGCAATCACCTATGTGGCCAGGCGCGGCCTGTACCGCTACCCGCACTTGCAGGGCTCCACGCTGCGCAACGAGCTCGCCGCCCGCCACGGCCTGAACGACCCCGCCCGGCTGATCCTCGGCAACGGCGCCGCCGAGCTGCTCAGCGCCGCCACGCGCGCGCTGATCGAGCCCGGCCAGCAGCTGCTCACCTACTGGCCCTCCTACCCCCTGTATCCGATCATGGCCCGCCGCGCCCACGGCCGCGCCCAGCGGGTGGCCGGCGGCGTAGACGAGCTGCTGCAGGCCGCACGCGAGCAGCACGCGCGCGTGATCGCCCTGGCCAGCCCCAACGACCCCACCGGCGAGCTGCTGGGAACCGACCAGCTGCGACGGCTGCTCGAGGGCCTGCCCGACAACGTGGCCGTGCTGCTAGACGAGTCGCTGGTCGAGTTCTCAGACGCCCAGCCGCACAACTCATCGCTTGAGCTACTCGAGCATCACCCGCGCCTGCTCGTCTTTCGCAGCTTCTCCAAGGCATGGGGGCTGGCCGGGCTGCGCATCGGCTATGCCATCGGTGGGCCGCGCTCGGGCGACCTGCTGGCCGAGCTTGAGCCCGACCTGGGCGTCTCCGAGGTCTCCCAGGCCGGCGCCCTGGAGGCGCTGCGCAGCTGCTCTGAGCTGATCGAGCGGCGCACGCGCGAGCTGTGCGCCGAGCGTTTGCGCCTGATCGCAGCGCTGCGCGAGCGACGCTATGAGGTCAGCGACAGCCAGGCCAACTTCCTGTGGGTAGCCCACCCCAGGCTCGCCGGCGCCGAGCTGGCCGCACGCCTGACCCAGGCCGGCATCCTCGTAGCCAGCGGCGACGCGCTCGGCGAGCCGCGCCACGTGCGCATCGCTCTGCACCGCGCCAGCACCTCCGAACGGCTGCTCAGCGCGCTCGACAAGATCCTCTAGGCGCTGCTCGAGCCCGCCTGGCGCAGTAGCGCGCCCGTGGTGCCCTCGAGGATCTTGCGCCAGGCGCTCACCTCCTCCTGCTGCTCGTCGTCAAAGTGCTCTACCACCTGGCGCACCCGCTTGGCCGAGATCTCCAGGCCGTGGCGGTCGGCCACCGTGCGGTAGCGCTCGTATTCGCTGGCCAGCTGCTTGGTCACCGACTCGAAGCCGTGGCGTGCGATCTCCACGCGCGAGGTGAAGCTCATCATCGACGTCTCAAACATCAGCTCGTCGGTCGGCTGGGGCTCGATCAGGATGATGTCCACGCCCGGGTAGCGGGCCTCCCAGCCCTTGGCCAGTTCGTGCAGGCGCTGGTGGGCCACCAGCTTGAACACCTGGTAGCCGATCTGTGCGAGGCCCATGTCCGACACATGCTTGGCGCGCGAGCCGCGCATCGTCTTGACCGTGCCCGAGAAGTCGTTGATGAACGGCACGATCGGGTTGATCACTACCACCAGCTTCGCGCCCGCCTGCACCGCCAGGTCCAGGTTGGTCGTCGACACGATCCCGCCGTCGATCAGCTCACGGTCGTTGACCTGGACGGGCGCGTAGACCATCGGCAGCGCACCCGACGCGCGCACCGCCGTCGAGATCGGCACGTTTTCTGCGCCCTCGATGCCGAACACCACGCGCTCACACGTATCCAGGTCGGTCGCCGTCAGATACAGCTCACACGCCAGCTCACGAAAGTCGTCCGTGCGACCCGGCTCGCTGAGCACTTCATGCAGGTAGCGCTCGATGCCAGCGCCCGTATACATGCCCGACGGCAGTCCCTCGGCGAGCCCCAACACCACGTCCATCAGCGACACCCCGCCCGGCTGGGAGATCACCTGACGGGCCAGCGACAGCGCGCGCAGCGGCAACAGCGCCCCCTTGCGCGCGAATTCCGCCAGGTTCAGATGCAATAGATCGCCCAGGTCGATGTCTTTGAAGGGAGGCGCGCCCTGGCGCGTGACCACCCTCATCATCTCCTCCGGCGTCACCCCGTTGGCGCACAGCGCAGCGATGAACGAGCCCGCAGACGTTCCCACGTAGACGTCAAAGTTGTTGACCGTGCTGTTGACCGCCAGCAGATCCAGGGCCCGCAGCGCGCCGATCTCATACACGCCGCCCGTAAAGCCCCCGCCGCCCAGCACCAGCGCGGTCTTGCTGCGTCGCGGCCTGCGCCTGCGATCGACCGATCCCGGCCGTCCCACCCCGCGCGGCACCAACCGGCCGGCGCGCGTCCTGTCCTTGGACGCCGGCTTGTGAGCCGGTTCGAGCTTGACAACCTTGCCCATGCACGAAAGATTCTAGGCCCCGTGCGTCGCACCTACCCTGCAAAGCTGCTGATTCTGCTCTGCGGACTCTCGTTTGTGGGCGTGCTGGCGCCGCAGGCGGCCAGCGCACAGGACGGGCTGGCCACTCTGCAGGGCGACCTCAACCATCAGCTCGCGCTGGCCGGACCGGCCGACGGCGCCTACGTCTATGACCTGACCGCCAAACAGGCGCTGTTCTCCGATCGCGCCAGCGCGTTGCGCCCGCCCGCCTCGGTGGAGAAGCTGTACACAGCCACCACAGCACTCGAGCGCTTCGGCGCTGAAGCTCGCCTGAGCACCACCGTCTTCGGCGTCGGGCACCTGGCCCCCGGCGGCGTGTGGGAAGGAAGCCTGTACCTGCGTGGCGGCGGAGACCCCACATTCGGCTCGACCGCGTTCATCAACAGCCACTACGGCGGCGTCGGCGCGAGCGTCTCCACGCTGGTCTCCCAGCTGGTGCACAGCCAGGGCATTCACAGCATCACCGGGTCCGTCTACGGCGACGAATCCTACTTCGACTCGCTGCGCGGAGAGCCCTCCAGCAACTACGAACCAGACCCCTTTCTGGAAGGCACGCTGAGCGCGCTTGCCTTCAACCGCGGCGAAGCACGCAAGGAAAAAGGTCCGCAGGCGCCCGCCGCCTACGCCGCGCACGAGCTGTGGGCCACCCTCAAGAAAGCCGGGGTGCACGTCGACGGCTCGCACGCCGCAGCCGCCACGCCGCCCGGTGCCGTGCAGCTCGCGCAGGTGCAGTCGCCGACGATCGCCCAGCTGCTCGGGCTGATGCTGCCGCCGTCAGACAACTTCTTCGCCGAGACGCTCGTCAAGGACCTCGGCGCCAGCTTCGGCGGAATCGGCACGACCGCGGCGGGCGCAGCTGTGGTCGCGCAGACGGTCTCCTCGCTGCTGGGCATCCACCCGCGCGTGGTCGACGGCTCGGGCCTGTCGGGCGCCGACCAGACGTCTCCCTACCAGGTCGCAGATCTGCTGGTCGAGCTCGAGCCCACGCCCATCGGGCAGGTGCTGCGCGAACACCTGGCCGTAGCTGGGCGCACCGGCACGCTGGCCGAACGCATGCGCCACACCGGCGCCGCCGGGCGCTGTGAGGGCAAGACCGGCACGCTCACTGGCGTGTCCAACCTGGTCGGCTACTGCGAAGCATCCAACGGGCACCTGCTCGCGTTCGCCATCTTCACCGACGGCATCGCCATCGAAACCGCGCACGTCTTCCAGGACCACATGGCGATTACGGTCGCCGACTACTGAAAGCGAGCGTCTACCTGCGCCGCGGGCGCCTCTCCACCAGCAGCACCGGCCTTTGCACGGTCGCGCCGCCGCGCACGAAGACCTCCAGCAGCGCAGACATACGGTGGTGGCGGGTGGCGTCCAGCTGGTGCTTACCCGGTCTGTTCAGGCGAACCACCAGCAGGCGGCTTTGGCCGGGCGCCAGCGAGTAGGGGGCCTGGCCGAGCACGATCGTGATCGTGCGGGTGACCGTTCTGTGCCCATGGTGGTGCCTGACAGTCTTGCGCTGGATCAGATCGATCGTGCCCGAGCACGGCCCCACCGTGCAGGTGACCAGCACATGTGCCACACCCCCGGCAGACACGATCACCGTGGACGTCGAGACCCCGACCACAGGCGCCGGCGGGGGCGGTGGGGGTGGCTGGGGAATGCTCAACGTGTTGCTCTTGGCCGTGGCGTGCCCGGCGGAGTTGGTGGCCGTGACTTCGCAGGAGAGGCCGTGCCCCTCGTCGGCGGGCTGGACCACATAGCTGTCCGAGGTGGCCCCTGCGATTGCGTTGCCGTCGCGCAGCCACTTGTAGGCGTAGCTGATCGTGGAGATGCCCGACCACGAGCCACTGGAGCACGAAAGCGTCTGGCCCAGCGCAGGCGTCCCTGATGCCACGGGAGCGGCCGTGTTGTAAGGAGCCCTGGGGACCAAGGCGACGTTCACGCCCGATGCCGTGCTCCCCTGTGTGACGTTCACACCATTATCCGACTGGGGGATGTAGCGGTTGCCTTCGCCTTCGAATTCTAGGTTGTAGCTGCCGCTGGGCAGCCCTAGGACGATGTATTCTCCGTTTGCGTTCGTTTCAGCAAATTCGTCGTACCCGAGTTCGTCCGCGGAAGCGGGGAAGAATTCAGAGCCGCGGGCGTTGCCGACAAACACCGTGGCGTTGGCCACGGGCTTGTGCGTTGTCGAGTCGGTGACCGTGCCCTTGATCTCGCCGCCGGCCGGCAGGTTCTCGTCAATCACGTTGGTTTTTTCTTCTTCGACCGCAACAGCGGTGGCTTCAGACGGCGCGAGACCGTGTTCGAAGTACTGGGGCGCCAGGTTGACGCCTTCGATCGGATAGAACTCGATGCGGTAGGAGCCCGCGGGCAGGCCTTTGACGGTGTAGTCGCCGTCCGCTTCGCTCAACACACTGGCGGAATATCCGCCCTGGGCGAACGCGAAGACTTCGACGTTCCCCACCGGCGCACCGTTGCCGCTGATCATTCCCGTGATCACGCCGCCCTTGCGCAGGTTCGCGTTCACCCCAGGACGTGCTTGGCCTTCTGCGAGCGGCACTTCGGTTGCTTCGGCGAGCGTGTGCTTTTCTTCGAAGTACTGAAGCGCGTATTCGCTTTCCCCGGCCGGGAAGAACTCCACCTTGTAAGAACCGGCCACCAGCGCCGGAACCGTGTATTCCCCTTTCGAGTTGGTGGTGGTCAAGCCGGCGGGCTCGCCGGTGGCCGCAAAGTACGCCGCCACTCTGATGCCTTCCTTGGGCGTCCCCGACTCGCTGACGGTGCCCGAGATCGTGGCCGTGCCTGTCGACGCTTGCGCTCCCGAGGCCATGACCAGCGACGCCACCAGACCGACCAGGAGCGCCACCAAACTCGATTTCGCGTTGCCATGCCAAACACCAGTAGGTCGCACTCGAGCTCCGTTCGTTCGGTTGGGGACAGCCTCGGCGTCAGCGCCGCTACTCGTACTAATCACTCAGCAGGGCCAGCAGTTGCGCTTCGTCGATCACCGCCACGCCCAGCCGCTGCGCCTTCTCCAGCTTCGACCCCGGGCTCTCGCCCGCGAGCAGGTAGTCGGTCTTCTTCGACACCGACCCCGTCACCCGCCCACCCGCCGCCAGGATCCGCTCGGTGGCCTGCTCGCGGGCGAGCTCCGGCAGCGATCCCGTCAGCACCAGCGTCTTGCCCGCCAGCGGTCCCTGCGACGGCGGCGGGCCCTCCTCTGCAAAGCGCAGGCCGATCTCGCGCAGGCCTTCGATCAGCGCGCGCATGCGCTCGTCGTGGAGCTGTGCGCGGATCGAGTCGGCCATCTTCTCGCCCACTCCAGGCGTCTCGGCGAGCTGCTCGGCGGACGCGTCCAGCAGGGCATCGATGTCGCGGAAGCGCTGGGCCAGGTTGCGCCCCGTCACCTCCCCCACCTCCTCGATCCCCAGCGCGAACAGCACGCGCGCGAACGGTCGCCGCTTGGACGCCTCTAGGGCAGCCAGCAGGTTCCTCGCCGACAGCTCGCCAAAGCCCTCCAGCTCGAGCAGCTGCTGCTCTGTCAGCCGGTAGAAGTCGCCCGCCGTGCCCACCAGCCCCTTCTCCTGCAACAGCGCCACCTGCTTCTCGCCCAGGCCATCGATGTCCATCGCGCCGCGCGACACAAAATGCTTGAGCAGTTGCCACGCTCGCGCCGGACAATCGCGGTTGGGACACTGCGTAAAGATGCTGTCCGTCGGCTTGACCGTGGGCGTGTCGCAAAACGGGCAGCGCTTGGGCGGGCGGGGCAGCGGCGGGCGACGCTTGGCCTCCACCACGTGCGGCGCCGGGGACACCACCTGCGGGATCACGTCGCCCGCGCGCACCACGATCACGTCCTCGCCCGCGCGGATGTCCTTGCGCACGATGTCCTCCTCGTTATGCAGCGTCGCCATCCCGATCGTCACGCCGCCCACCGACACCGGTTCCAGCACCGCATACGGGCGCAGGTCGCCGAACTTGCCCACGTTCCACATCACCTTCGCCAGGCGCGTCACCGCCGTCGTGGGCGCGAACTTCCACGCCACCGCCCACCGCGGGTCGCGCCCGACGGAGCCCAAACGACGCTGCAACTCCAGGTCGTCGACCTTGACGACGACCCCATCAATCTCAAAATCCAGCTCGCCCCTGCGCCGCTCCCACTGCAGGCATTGGGCGATCACCTCGTCCTCGCCGCTCAGCCGCTTGATGCCGTCGTTCACGCGAAAGCCGTGCTCGCGCAGCCACTGCAGGCCCTCCCAGTGGGTCTTGAACGACAGGCCCTGCGCCACCCCCACCTGGTAGCACCAGATCGACAGCGGGCGCTTGGCCGCGTCAGCCGGATCCAGCTGGCGGATCGTGCCCGCCGCCGAGTTGCGCGGGTTCATGAACGTCGACTCGCCCGCTTGCGCCCTGCGCTCGTTCAGCGCCGTGAAGTCCTTCAGCGACATGTACACCTCGCCGCGCACCTCCACCAGCGCCGGCGCGTCGCGCACGTGCAGCGGGATCGCGCCGATCGTACGCAGGTTGTGCGTAACGTCCTCGCCCACCTCGCCGTTGCCGCGCGTCGCGCCGCGCTCCAGCACTCCGTCGCGGTACACCAGGCTGATCGCCAGGCCGTCGATCTTCGGCTCCACAACGAACGTGAATTGCGGATCTGCAATGCCCTCGCGCGCCAGGTGATTGCGCATCCGCTCCACCCACGCGCGCAGCTCCTCCTGCGAGCGCACGTTGCCCAGCGACAGCATCTGCTCCAGATGGCGCACCTTCTCCAGGCGCCCCACCGGCTCGCCGCCCACGCGCTGGGTGGGCGAGTCCGGCGTCGCCAGCTCCGGGTGGTCGCGCTCGATTGCCCGCAGCTCGTCCAGCAGGCGGTCGTACGCGTCGTCCGCTATCTCCGGGTCGTCCAGGACGTAGTAGCGGTGGGCGTGGTGTTCCAGCTGCTCGCGCAGCTGTCGCGCGCGCGTCGCCACGCCCTGGACCTGCGTATTGGCCTCGGGGACCCTCGTGTTGGTGTTGGCCTTGGCCGCGCTCACGGCCCCGCGTCGTGGCCGAGCGGCGCCAGCAGGCCCTCCAGGTCAAAGCGCCGCAGCGCGTCCAGGCTCGGACGGTCGGTCAGGTCGAAGTGGATCGGCGTCACCGCGATGCGCCCCGCCGCCACCGCCGCCAGGTCCGTGCCCGGCTCATCGTGAAAGCCCGGATCCGAGCCGTAGATCCAGTAGCGCCTGCCCTCCTCCTCCTCGCTGTCGAGCTTCAGCTCGTCACGGTAGATGCGCTTGCCAAGGCTCGTCACCTCCACCCCGCCCGGCTCGCCCGCCGGCACGTTCACGTCAGCAGCGTCCTGGCCGGCAGCGGCACCTCCTCGATGCGCTCCACCAGCGCCGCCACAAAACGCGCCGCCACGTCAAAGCCGAAGCCGCCGTCGAAGCGGTAGTCCAACTGGCGCGCGCGCGACTGCTGAGAGACCGCGATCGCGGGCAGCCCCAGGACCACGCCCTCCAGAGCCGCTGCCACCGTGCCCGAATAGGTGATGTCATCGCCGAGGTTCGCGCCATGGTTGATGCCTGCCACGACCAGATCGGCCGCGAAGCCCTCAATCAACCCCAGACTCGCCAGCCTCACGCAGTCCACCGGCGTGCCGTCCGTCGCATAGCCCGTCGTGCCGTCCGAGAACGGAACCTCGGCCACCCACAGCGGCCTGCGGGTGGTGATCGAGCGGGCCATCGCCGAACGATTGCCGTCCGGCGCGATCACCGCCAGGCGCACGCCGTCGACCTGCAGCAGGGCGCGGCGCATCGCCTGCAGCCCGTCGGCCTCGATCCCGTCGTCGTTTGTCAGGAGGACGTTGAGCATGACTGTCGCTGTGTCCAGCATAAGGGGCCGCGCGGGTCTCTCCAGTCACGAGGCGGTTATGCGGAGTAGCTCACGCGCGCCAACGCCAACCCATGCGCCGGCGCCGTCCTGCCCGCCTGCGCCCGCGGCCGGCCCTCCAGCAGGTCTACGAATTCCTCCAGCGCGAGCGCACCCGAGGCCACCTCAAGCATGGTGCCGACCAGCACCCGGTTCATGTGGCGCAGGAACCTGTCGGCCTCGATCCACAGCTCCAGCAGGTCGCCGTGATCGCGCCACTGCGCGCTCAACACGGTGCAGTGAAAGTGCGAGTGCTCTGTTTCAGCGGGTGTGAACGCGGTGAAGTCGTGCCCGCCCACCAGCGCTCCGCGCACTCGCCCAACAGCGCTCGCTCCAGCGCCCGCGGCCACCAGTAGGCGCGGTTGCGCTCGAACACCGAGCGGATGCGCCGCACGAGCACCCGGTAGCAGTAGGTCCTGCTGGTCGCGTCGCGGCGCGCATCGAAGCCCTCGCGTGCGGGCTCACACGCAAGCACCGCCACGTCGTCATCGAGCAGCCCGTTCAAGCGCAGCGGGTCGAGCGCCTCGTGGGAAAGTGGCCACCTGCCCCCCGCGGCACGCCCCGCTCGGTGCGCCCGGCGACCGTCAGTTCGAGCGGCCGGCCATCCACGCCGGTCCGCCTAGCACCGTGCGCAGCGCCCCTCCAGCTCCTCCTGGACAGTCCGCTTGCCCGGCTGACGCGCCCAGCCGGCGAAGGCGGTCCCGTCGTACTCGATCGTGAGCTTGCTGACCATCCTCGCGCGGCGCGGTCACGCGCTTCCGGCGCCGCGGCGCCTGCGCTGCCTTTAGACGAGCTCGATGAACACCATCTCGGTCGCGTCGCTGCGACGCGGACCGAGCTTGAGGATG